>JAIEOV010000124.1 GCA_019750135.1 Reyranella sp.
CTCGACATCGACGTGATCTGGGTCAACGGCTACGGCTGGCCGGTCTATCGCGGCGGCCCGATGTGGTGGGCCGACAATGTGGTCGGGCTGAAGACCATCCACGACGCCCTGCTGAAATACCGCGACGCCTCCGGCGACCCGTTCTGGGAGCCGGCACCGCTGCTCAAGAAGCTGGTGCAGGAAGGCAAGAAGTTCTCTACGGTTTGAGAGGAGCCGTCGCCTCGACCAAGGCCCGAAGGGCCGCGCGGAGAGGCCTTCTCTCCACGATCCGGCATCGCCCGGAAGAGAGAAGGCCCTTCGACTTCGCCACGCTTCGCGTGGCTACGCTCAGGGCGACGGAAAGTGTTTTGGGTTACGACAATTGAATTCAGGAGGGAAATCCCATGGCTGATGCCGTCATCGTCTCAACCGCCCGTACGCCGATCGGCAAGGCCTTTCGCGGCGTCTTCAACGATACCCATGGCGCCGACATGGGCGCCCATGTGATCAAGCACGCCGCCGAGCGCGCCAAGGTCGAGCTGGGCGAGGTCGAGGACGTGATCCTGGGCTGCGCCGCGCCGGAAGGCACGACGGGCTCCAACGTCGCCCGCGTCTCGGCGATCCGCGCCGGCGCGCCGGTCAGCGTCTCGGGCGTGACCGTGAACCGCTTCTGCTCGTCGGGCCTGCAGACGATCTCGATGGCGGCCCAGCGCGTGCTGGTCGACAAGGTGCCGGTGATGATCGCCGGTGGTCTCGAATCCGTGTCGCTGGTGCAGGGCCCGCCGGGCGGCAACAAGAACCGCCTGGTCAATCCCTGGGTGCAGGAGCACGTGCCCGGCATCTACCACAGCATGATCCAGACCGCCGACACGGTGGCGGCCCGCTACAAGATCAGCCGCCAGTACCAGGACGAGTACTCGCTGCAGAGCCAGCTGCGCACCGCGGCGGCGCAACAGGCCGGCAAGTTCGACGACGAGATCGTGCCGATGGAAACCACGATGCTGGTCACCGACAAGAACACCAACGAGGTGTCGAAGAAGACGGTGAAGCTCACCAAGGACGAGGGCAACCGTCCCGACACGAACATCGAGGGCCTCTCCAAGCTGCAGCCGGTGATGGGCGCCGACAAGTGGATCACCGCCGGCAACGCCAGCCAGCTCTCGGATGGCGCCTCGGCCGCGGTCATCATGAGCGACGCCGAAGCCGCCAAGCGCGGCCTGAAGCCGCTCGGCATCTACAAGGGCCTGGTCGTCGCCGGCTGCGAGCCCGACGAGATGGGCATCGGCCCGGTCTACGCGATCCCCAAGCTGCTCAAGCGCTTCGGGCTCAAGATGGACGACATCGATCTCTGGGAGCTGAACGAGGCCTTCGCCGTGCAGGTGCTCTACTGCCGCGACAAGCTCGGCATCCCCAACGAGAAGCTGAACGTCAACGGCGGCTCGATCTCGATCGGCCATCCCTTCGGCATGACCGGCGCGCGCTGCACCGGCCACGCCCTGATCGAGGGCCGCCGCCGCAAGGCCAAGAACGTCGTCGTCACCATGTGCATCGGCGGCGGCATGGGCGCGGCCGGCCTGTTCGAGGTCGTGCACTAAGACACTGTTTGCCGATCGGCTTCCCGCCTTGTCTCGTGGCGGGAAGTGTCTGCCGGCCCGCATTGAGGGCCGGCGTCATCGCTAGAGATTGGCAGTGGTGAAACCGCCGTCGGCGGTCAGCGTCTGGCCGGTCAGGAAACCGCTTTCATCGCTCGCCAGGTAGCAGACGACGCGAGCGATGTCGTCGACCGTGCCGAGGCGGCCGAGCGGTGTGCGCGCGATGCGACCGGCATCGCGCTCGGCGTTGCGGTTACGTTGCGTGCCTTCGGTCGGCACGGCCCCCGGCGCCACGGCGTTGACGCGGATCCTGCGCGCGCCGAGCTCGGCGCCCGCCGCGCGCGTGATCCCCATGACGCCGGCCTTGATGCCGCTATACACGATACTGTTGCGCTGCGAGACGATGCCCGCGACGGAAGCCAGATTGACGATCGCCCCGCCGCGCTCGGGATGCATCACCTCGGCGGCGGCCTGGACGCCCCAGATCACCGCCTTGAAGCCGATCTCGACCATGCGATCGATCGTTTCGGGCGCGACGTCCGGGATCGCCTGGTAACGCACCCAGGCGGCGTTGTTGACCAGGACGTCGAGGCGCCCCGCGCGCTCCGCCAGGCCGAGCACGGCCCTGCGCATGCCGTCGCGGCTCGCGACGTTCTCGGTGACACCGATCGCCTTGCCGCCGGCAGCAGCCACTTCGCCCACTACCTTGTCGACGAATTCAGGCTTGAGATCGTTGATGCCCACCGTGGCGCCGAGCGAGGCGAGTTTCAGCGCCGTGGCGCGGCCGATGCCGTGTCCCGACCCCGTGACAAGCGCCACCCGACCGGCAAAAAGCTGAGACATTGTTCCTCCTCCTTCGTTCAAGCCTGGCGGGGTCGCCACGGCGCGACCAGCAGCAGCCCCGCCATCAGGCCGCCATGAATGACCATTCCGAAAGCAATCGCCACGAACACGCCCTCCAAGCCCAGGTCTAGAGTCTCGACGGCAACCCAGCCGCCGATGACGGTCACGGCCATGCGCAGGACAGAGGCGAACACCGGCACCGCCATGCGGCCCGCGCCCTGGCTCGCGAAGTAGAGCGTGATGCCGAGCCCGAACAGGCAATAGAACGGCGCGACGTACGTGATGTAGCCAACGCCGGCGTGGATGACCGCGGCGTCGGTGGCGAACAGGCCGGCCCAGGCCTCCGGCACCAGCGCGGCTGTCCAGCCGATCAGTCCCATCGAGCCGAATGAAAGCAGGCCGCCCAGCCACGCCGCCCTGATGGCCCGTTGCCAGGCACCGGCGCCGACGGCGGCTCCGACCATCGTCGTGAGCGCAATACCGATGCCGAAGGCGATCGGCGTCGCCATGAATTCCAGGCGCACGCCGATGCCGTAACCCGCCAGCGCCGCGATGCCGAAACGACCCACCAGGCCCGCCATCACCATGGCGGTGGCATTGGACATCAGCGTCGTCAGCGAGCTCAGCAGGCCGACGCGCAGGATCTCGGCGAACAGCCGGCGCTGCAGGTGCACGCCGGCGAAGGCCGGCACGAAGCCCAGTCGGCCGCGCCACAGCACTCGGCCGAGCAACAGCACATTGGCTCCCGTCGTGACCATGCCTGCCAGCGCCAGGCCCACCAGCCCAAGTCCGGGCCAGGAGCCAATGCCGAGCGCGAGCACGCCGCCAAGCGGCACGTAGCACAGCGCGCCGCCGACGCCGTAAATGCCCGGTGTCGCGGCATCGCCCGCGCCACGCAGCAGCGACGACTGCACGGCGAAGATCCAGAGCAGCGTCGAGCCCGCGAACCAAACGTTGCTGTAGACGACGGCCTGTTCCAGCGCTCCGCCGATGCCGCCCATCAAACCGTAGAGCCTTGGCGCCACTGTCCAAGCAAAGGCCGTGAAGGCGAGTGCAATGGCCATCGCGATGACCATCGCGTGCAGGACCAGAGCGCGCGCATCATCGTGACGCCCTGCCCCCAGAGCGCGCGCCAACGATGAGGCAACGCCGCCGCCGATGCTGCCGAAAGCGATGTTCTGCATCAGCATCTGCAAGGGGAAGACCAGCGCCATGGCGGCGAGGGCATCGGTGCCCAGGCGACTGACGAAGTAGACGTCGATCGCCGCGACCACGATGTGCACCGCCATCAGCCCGATGGTGGGGCCGGCCAATCGAAGCAGCGTCCGGCCGATCGGCGCGGTGACGAGGGGATGGGACAAGGAGGACTCCGGAAGTCAGCGGCTGCACGGCTGGCCGTGCCTTCTCCCGTCGGGCGACAGGAGATCGAAACCGGTCATGAAGGTCGGCAGCTGCCGGCTTCGGACCGTGTGACTAGCGTTGACTCACTTGGGGGAATCCTTGCCTGAAGCCCGCACTGTGGCAGTCGACGGCGTCCATGGCAAATGCCCGAACGATGATGTCGCCTTCACGAGGCCTTTGGCTGATCGTCGCTACGCGATCGCAGCCAGCCGCTTTCTTTTTCGCGCCCTTTGGCATTCAGCCCCTGGGCAATCCACCGCAGTTCGGCTTGGGTGAGTCCGCTGCGCTGCATCTCAGGCCACGTCGCTTCGACACCGTGAAGGAGTGCGGCGCGCAGCAGGCGCCGCACCGGCGCGTCGTTGGCCACATAGCCGAGCAACTTCAACGAAGGCCGCTCTCCCGGGAACAGGCTCGCCATCAGCTCCGGCATGATCGACATGCCTGAATTGGCATTGGTGAACACGACGACCGCCCGCCGCTCCTGCAGCGATCCAAGGACGAAGGCGGTGTAGGGGCCGTTGTCGCCCCACTGGAAGAAGGTCTCCGGGCCGAGCTCCAGTCCCCAGCCAAGTCCCCAGGCCACGCCGGTGACATCGTCCTCGGCACTCGCCTCCAGCCGCTGGGTGCCGCAGTGCTTCACCTCGACCTGCGGCGACAGCCACAGCCGCGCGGTCTCGGGCTGCAGGCGTGAGCCCGCCAGCACGGCCCGCAGGAAACGCGCGAAGTCCGCGGCGCAGGTCTGCAGCGACCAGGCAGCGTTGGCTTCGGCGGGCTTGTTGCCGAGCGCCGGCAGTCCGAAGGCATCGTGCGGCCACGCCCGGTTGTCGTCGAAACGCGACTGCCAGACGAAGCTCGACCGCTCCATGGCGAGCGGCTGGAACACATGGCGCGCGGCCAGCGCCTCGAGCCTCTCGCCGGTGACGGTCTCGACAGCGCGTTGCAGGTAGAGATAGCCCTCGCCCGAGTAGCTGAAGCGCTCGCCCGGCACGAACCAGGTGCGCAGCGGATAGTCGGCGTTGCGCCAGTTCGGCAGCCCGCCGCTGTGGCTGAGCAGATGGCGAACCGTGATCGACGCGGATCTGGCGTCCATCCGCAGGTAACCCGGCAAGTAGCGCTCGATCGGGGAATCGAGATCGAATGTCCCGCGATCGGCGAGCTGCAGGACGAGGTAGGCGAAGACCGGTTTGCTGAGCGATGCCGCGTCGAAGACCGTGAAGGCGTCGACCGGCCCCGCGGCCAGCCCGCCGCGCACACCGCCATTCACCAGGCAGTCGGGCTCATTCGCCGCCACGAACGCCACCGCCGCACCCGGCACGGCGGCCTCTTCGAGCAGGCGCAGAAAGGTCGGTTCCCAGGAAAGCACGGCCTATCTTACGCCGCTCAACGCCCCTTCCAGCAACACCAGACGGTCATTGCCCCAGAACATCTTCTCGCCAAGGAAGAAGGTTGGCACACCGAAGGCGCCGCGCGCTCTCGCCTCGTCCAGCAGGGCTTCGTGGCGAGGCCGCGCCGTGTCGAGGTCTCGTCGGAACGTTGCCGCATCCAGCCCCAGCTTCCTCGGCACGCCCGCGATCACATCGTTGTCGATCACGACGCCGTCGACGAAGATCAATTGCTGCAACAACCGGCAGCACGGCACCAAAGCGCCCTGCCCGTCCGCCGCCAGGCAGGCGAGCGCCAGCCTGTCGGGATCGACTCGGAAGCCGACGGGCTCGCGGAACGGGATGCCGTAGTAGTCCGCCCAGCACTTGGCGTCGTACTCGCGATAGCGCCAGTCGTACTGGCCCGAGAGCGGCTCGCCGCGGAACGGGTTGCCGCCGCGGCTGTCCATCAACGCGCCGCTCGCGATCGGCTTCCAGATGAATCGGCAACCGTAAGTCTTCTCGATTCGCTCGACCTGGCTCGCCGCCAAGTAGGAGTAGCGGCTCCCCAGGCCGAGGTAGAAATCAACCGTCCGCATCAGCGCCGATTGCGGCGCAGATCCTCCTCGTCCTTCCACATCAGGAACTGCGGGCCGAGGTCGGAGATCTTGGGAGCGCCCATCTGCGCCATGCTGAGGTCGATCTCGCGGCGGAAGATGTTGAGCGCCATCTTGGCGCCCGGGATGCCGCCCGCGGTCACGCCATAGAGCGTCGGCCGGCCGACGAACACGAACTTGGCGCCCATGCAGATCGCGATCAGGGCGTCGAGGCCGCGGCGCACGCCGCCATCCAGCATCAGGGTCATCTTGTCGCCGACCGCGCTGTTGATCGCCGGCAGCACTTCCAGCGGCGACGGCGCGTTGTCGAGCTGGCGCGCCCCGTGGTTCGACACCATGAGGCCGTCGACGCCGAGCGAATGGGCGCGGATCGCGTCGTCGGGATGCATGATGCCCTTCAGGACGAAGTTGCCCTTCCACAGCTCGCGGTAGCGCTCGACGTGCTTCCAGGTCATGGGGGCGCGGTTCTGGTAGCCGACGAGATCGGCGATCTTCTCGGCATCGGCGCCTTCCCCGGCATACTTCGCCCAATTGTCGAAATAGGGCGTGCCGTGCTTCATCCATTCCATCATCCACGCCGGATGCCGCAGGGCCTCGAACTTGGTCTTCCAGGTGAGCTTGAGCGGCCGGCCCCAGCCATTGCGCGTGTTGCGCTCGCGGTTGGAGCCCTCCGGCACGTCGACGGTGAAGACCAGCGTCTTCAGCCCGGCATCGCCCGCGCGCTTGATCATGTCCTCGGAGATCGCCTGGTCCTTGGCGGAATAGAGCTGGTACCAGCCATGATCGGGCGCCAGCTTGCCGAGCGCTTCGATCGAGCCCGTGCTCGAGCCCGACATGATGAAGGGCACGTTGGCGTCGCGCGCCGCCTCAGCCAGCATCAGGTCGGCGCCGCGCCGGAACAGGCCCGCCAAGCCGGTCGGCGCGATGCCGATGACGCTGGAGTAGTTCCGGCCGAACAGGGTCGTCGACTGGTCGCGCACCGACACGTCGACCAGGTAGCGCGGCACGATGCGTGCCTTGCGAAATGCCTGCTCGTTGGTGACCAGGCCGACCTCGTCGTCGGTGCCACCTTCGATGAAGTCATAGGCGATCTTGGGCAGCCGCTTCTTGGCGAGCTTGCGCAGGTCTTCGATGTTCACCACGCCGTCCATTGTCGTCCGCTCCTACTCGGGCTTCATTGCTTTTCGTTTCCACAGTTCCCAGGGCCGCATCACCAACGCATCGTTGGTCTTGGCAGCAGCCGCTGCCTCGTCGGGCGTCAGATAAGTCACCTCGCCGAGCTTGATCGCCTCGGACTGCAGGCGCGCATTCATCTCGGCATAGTAGGCGCGGAACACGACCTGCGGCAGCGAAGTGCCGACCGTCAGCGAGCCGTGCCCGCGCATCAGCGCCACCGTCCTGGTCCCCAGCACCTTGGCGAGCGCGGCGCCGAGCTTCTGGTTGCGCACCAGGAGGTCGCTGCCCAGGCCCTCGACGTCGCGGATCTCGAACACCGGCACGTCGACGCCCATGAACGAGCTCATGTGATAGATCGGCTGCAGTCGGGTCTTCGACACGCCGAACGGGATGACCGACGGCGAATGGCTGTGCACGACGGCCTTCACGTCGGGCCGCGCCTTGTAGATCTCGCCATGGATGAACCATTCGAGGAACACGGCCTGGCCCTTGGCGTCGACCGCCACGCCGTCGAGGTCGAACTCGAGGATGTCGTCGGCCTTCACCAGCGCCGGCGCCATGCTGCGCGACATCAGGAAACGGTCGGCATCCTTGTCGTGCCGCACCGAGACGTGGCCAAAGCCGTCGACCACGCCGAGGTCGGCGAGCACGCGGCTCGCCGCGACCAGGTCATCGACCAGCTTGGGATCCGGCGAGCCAGCCGACCTCGGTTGCGCCAGTGCAACCGTGCCGCACAGCAACAATCCGATCGCCAGCACGGCGAAGGCGCGCATCTTCCTCCTGGTCGTTCGTTGCCCGGATTTTGCCGGTCTTTGCCGCTGCCTGCCAGCGCTGTTAGGCAAGCCGCCATGCAGATCAGGCACGCAAAACCGCCGGGCATGCGTCGCTGGAAAAAGCCCTACTCCCGGATGGACGCGTGAGTTAGCGTTTCCTGCAAGGAGGAAGCGCCATGGAGCTCAGCGGCCAACAGCTCGAACAGTTCGATCGCGACGGATTCCTGGTCTTTCCCGACCTGTTCTCGCGCAACGAGGTGGCGGTGTTGCGCCGCGAAGTGGCGCGGCTGAGCCAGGTCGAGAGCGACGAGGTCGTGCGCGAGCATACCGGCGGCGTGCGCACCATCTTCCGCGTGCATGAGACCGACGGCCCGACCCGCTCGCAACCGTTCCGCGCCCTGGTCCGCACGCCACGTCTCCTGCGGCCGGTGCAGCAGGTGCTGAAGGACGATTCGGTCTACGTCTATCACACCAAGATCAACACCAAGCCCGCCATCGAGGGCACGGTGTGGCAGTGGCACCAGGATTACGGCTCGTGGATGCGCGACGGCTGCGCGCGGCCCGACATGGCGACATTCAACGTGATGATGACCGACACCACCGAGATGGGCGGCGCGCTCTATCTCATCCCGGGCAGTCACAAGCTTGGCCGCATCGAGCCGGTGTGGGATGAATCGACCTCCTACAAGTTCTGGGCGATGCCCAAGCAGCGCATGATCGAGATCCTGAAGAGCTCGCCCGAGCCGGTCGCCGTCACCGGCCGCGCCGGCACCTCGGTGCTGTTCCATTGCAACGTGCTGCACGCCTCGGGCCACAATCTCTCGGCCGAGGATCGCTGGCACATCTACGTGTCGTGCAACACCGTCGCCAACAAGCCGCAGCTTTCCGACAATCCGCGTCCCGACTGGGTGGTGTCGCGCAATTGGCACGCGCTGCCCCTCGAAGCCGACGACGGCGTGCTGAAGGCGGCGTGAGTACCGTCACCGTCCGCCGCGCCAAAGCGGCCGACCAGGCCGTGCTGGCGCGCCTGCTGTCCGACATGCAGGCGCACTACAAGTCGCCTGACCCGCCGGGCGGCGCTCAGGAAATGGCGCGGCTGCTGACGCGCGAGGGCGAGCGCCTACCGTTTGCCCTGCTGGGCGAGCACCAGGGCACGGTCGTAGGCTTCGCCACCTTGAGCCCGATGCTCTATGGCGGCGCCTACCAGTGGATGCTGTTCCTGAAGGATCTCTACGTGACCGGGCAGGCGCGCGGCCTTGGCGTCGGTCGCGCGCTCCTGGTGGCCATGGCCGGTATCGCCGTCGACGAGGACTACTGCCGCATCGACTGGACGACCGAGGGGACCAACACGGGCGCCCAACGCCTCTATGACGGGCTGGGTGTGCCGCGCCAGGACAAGCGCTTCTATCGGCTGGTCGGCGAGGATTTGAGGAAATTCGCCGGCAGATGAGCGGCCTGATCCTGCATCACTACGACTTCTCCAATTTCGCCGAGAAGGCGCGCCTCATGCTGGGCTTCAAGCGCCTGGCCTGGTGCAGCGTCGAGCAGCCGCCGATCCTGCCCAAGCCCGACCTGACGCCCCTGACCGGCGGCTATCGTCGCATCCCGGTGCTGCAGGACGGCGCCGACCTGTGGTGCGACACGCGCCTCATCGCGCGCGAGCTGGAGCGGCGCGTGCCCTCGCCCACCCTGTTTCCGGAGCAGACGCGCGGCTTTGCCGAGACCATCGCCTGGTGGGCCGAGCATCAGTTCATGCGGCCGGTGGCGCTGTTCGTGTCGGGAATCAATGCCGACCACATGCCGGCCGGCCTGCACGAGGATCGCGCGCGCCTGCACGGCCTGCCGCCGCCGTCGATCGAGGCGGTGCGCAATGCGGCGACCCGCAACCTGCACCTGGTGCGGCCGCAGATCGCCTGGCTCGCCGACATGCTGCAGGACGGCCGGCCGTTTCTCCTCGGCGGCACGCCCTGCATCGCCGACTTCGCCGCCTATCATGTCGTGTGGTTCTTCAAGGGCCGGCACATCGATTGCCGGCAGGAGCTCTTGCCCTACCCGCGCCTACTCGCCTGGCGCGACCGCATGGCGGCGATCGGGCATGGCGAGCGCACCGACATCGATCCCGCCGAGGCGCTCGATGCTGCGCGTGATGCCGAGCCAGTGCAGCCGCGGCCGTCACAACCAGAGGATGGCGATCCGCAGCCCGGCGAAACGGCGCGAGTGCGGCCGGGCGACAACGCCAAGGACTGGGTCGAGGGCGAGGTGAGCTTTGTCGACGCCCATCAGATCGCCCTGCTGCGCCATGATCCGCGGGTCGGCCGAGTCGCGGTGCACTTTCCGCGGCTGGGCTACGACTGGCGGCGGGCCTGAGCGGCGCTCAGCGGCAGGCGGCCGCCACGGCCGGCGCCAAGCGCGCCGCAAACTTGCGCGATCCCGCCGGCGTGAAGTGGCCGTCGTCGAAGAAGTCGTCGGACGCGAAGTCCTGCGGCCAAATGTCGACGTAGACGTCGCCGAGCCTCTCGACCTCGTGCTTCAGCAAATCATTGAGACGCAGGATGAGGGGCGAGACGTCCTGTGCACGCAAGAACGGCACCCAACGCCAGGAGTCACCGGTCAGCAGACGCCGGTGATTCATGACCTGGCCCACCCACACGGTCTTGATGCCGCGCTGGCGGTTGATGGCCGAGATGGTGCGCACGTTGCTCTGAAAGATCTTCTCCATCGTCGGATCCGGTTCCGAAGAGACCTCGCCGGACGGCCGGTCGACCGGGCGGGCGGTTTCGACGCCGAGCATCAGGAAGTACCTCGCGAGCATCAGCAACGGCGAGAACGACACGTACGATTGGCGCAGCCGGCGCACTTCCAAGTTGTCGATCTGGCCGGGCAGATGGAAATCGGCATAGCCCGGATCGAGGGTGCGGACGTGACTGTTCCTGAGATCGTTCCAGCCGACGTAGTAGATCGAACAGCGTGGCTCGATGCCATGCGTGCGTTCGTAGAAGGCGGTCTGGATCACGTGCTCGGCCGTCGAATAGCCCAGCACGCCGTGATTGATGACGGCGAACCGGTCGGCACCCAGCAGCTCCTCCAGGCGATCGCCCCAGGTCTCGCCCTCGCCGCTGCCGACGTCGTAGGTCGTCGAGCCGCCGAACAGAGCAATCGTCGCCTTGCCGTCGAGCGACTGCGGCGTGCGCTCGCGCCCGCGCTGGCCGAGCGCATTGTGGTGGACGTCATCGCCGTCGGACGGAATCGGAACACCCTGCAACAGGGGGTGCCAACGGAAGCGGTGCGCGGCCTCGTCCACACCGGGAAACACGGTGTGGTCGAGCAGTCGGACCTTGTACAGGTAGGCCGTGCCGAGGCCGAAGGCCATTTCCAGCGTCGCAAGGGACAACACGACGGTGGCAAAGCGCGGCCACGGCACCAGCAGCAGGGCCAGCACGGTCAAGGCCGCCATGTAGACGAAGTACCAATAACGCGGCGAATCGAAGGGCAGCCTGTCCGCCGCCCAGAAGTGGATCGCCGCGGCGCCGAGCACGATGGCCAGCACGAGAGTCGTCAGGACAGCAAGCGTGCGCTCGAAACGATACGGTCGGACCAGCCCGGCATGGGCAAGCAGCCGCTGCCTCAAGCCCTGAACCTTTCGATGCCGAGGCCATCGATCGGCAGGTTGGTCGCGCCGGTCGCGACCAACTCGGCCATCACCGCGCCGGTCGCGGGACCGAGCTGGAAGCCGTGGGCGGAGAAGCCGAATTGGTGGAACACGCCCTCGGACGTGCGGCTCGGGCCGACGACGGGGATCTCGTCGGGCATGCGCGCCTCGATGCCGGCCCAGGCGCGCACGATGGTGGCCTCGCGCATCACCGGGAAAAGCTCCCACACAGTGCGGGCACTGGTCGCAAGCTTGGTCCAGTCGAGCACGGTTCGGTTCTCGTCGCGATAGGGCTGGGCGAGATGGCCGCCGCCGATCACGACGGTGCCGTTGGCCAGCTGCTTGAAGGAGAGCTTGCGGCCGCGCAGGATCACCACCGGGTCGATGAAGGGCGGCACGCGGCTCGATATCATCAGCATGGGCGCGATCACTTCCAGCGGCACCGGCTCGCCGAGTTGGGCAGCGATGCGGTCGGCCCAGGCGCCGGCGGCGTTCACCACCTTGGGAGCCTCGATCGGCCCGTCGCTGGTCTCGACCCGCCACACCGAGCCGTTGCGCGCGAGGCCGGTCACCCGGACACCCTCGAGCACCTCGGCGCCCTTCTCGACGGCGCGGCGGCGGAAGGCCTGGGTGGTGCGGAAGGGATCGGCGGCGCCGTCGCGGCGCGAGACCACGCCGCCCGGGCAGTGCTCGGACACCGCCGGCACCAGGCGCTTCAGCTCGGCGCGGTCGACCAGCTCTTCATGGTTAAAGCCCTTCAGCCGCAGATCGTCGACGCGGGCACGGAAGCCCACCAGCTCCTCCTCGCTCTCGGCCACCAGCACGGTGCCGTGGCTCGAGAAGCCGCAATCGTCGCCGACCAGCTCCTCGATGTTCTCCCAGATGGCCATCGAGGCGATCGACAGCGGGATCTCGGCGATGTGACGCGCGAGCTGGCGCACGCCGCCGGCATTGACGCCCGAGGCGTGGCGGCCGGCGTAGTCCTTTTCCACCAGGACCGGCTTCAGCCCGCGCAACGCCAGATGCAGGGCCGTCGAGCAGCCATGCAGGCCGCCGCCGATGACGACGACGTCGGCGGTGCGGGCCATCCTACCGCTCCACCGCCTTGCGCTCGGCTTCGCTGATCGGCAGCGACGCGAGCTCGGCGAGTGTAATCGGCTTCACCGGCGGGCGCAGGCGGTAGTAGCCCACCGCGGCCGGCGTGGACTTGCGCTGGACGGCGATGAGCTCGGTGACGGTGAGACCGCACAGGCGGCCCTGGCACGGTCCCATGCCGCAGCGCAGGAAAGCCTTCATCTGGTTCGGTCCCTCGCAGCCCAGGTCCGCCGTCGAACGGACTTGCGCCGCCGTCACCTCCTCGCAGCGGCAGACCAGTGTATCACCCACGGGCTGGCGGAAGGGCTCGGCCGGGCGGTTCAGCCAGTCGAGGAAGGCGCGTCCCATCTCCTCGCGCTGCAGGCGCTGGCGCACGCTCTGCGGATCGGGCAGGCGCGCCTCGGGTTTGAGCGCGCGCACGGCCGCCATGGCGGCGAGCCGCCCGCGCTCGGCCGCGGCCGTGCCGCCGGCGATGCCTGCACCATCGCCCGCCACGGCGATGCCGGGCACCGAGCTGCCGAAATCCTGGTCGAGCACGGGCTGGAAGCAGAGCTGCCGCTCGCTCCATTCGTGCGCCGCGCCGGCAGCGAGGGCGAGGTTGACGTTGGGCACCACGCCCTGGTGCAGCAGCAGGAGATCGGCCTGGATCCGACCGCGGTCGGACACGACCTCGCGCAGCCTGTCGTCGCCCACCGCCTCGAGGCTCGAGACGCGACGGACCGGGACCTTGGCCTTCACCTCGCGCAGCAGCGCCAGGCCCTTCGCGAAGTACGGCGACAGCATGAAGTCCGGCAGGTAAGGCGCCGCGCGCAAAAGGTTGCGGCGCGGCGTGGTGTCGAGGACGGCGTCGAGCCTGCCGCCGCCGCGCAGGATCTGCGCCGCCAGCAGCCACATCAGCGGACCGGTGCCGGCCATGATCGTGCGGCCGTCGGGCAGCAGGCCCTGCGCCTTCAGCACGGTCTGCGCCGCGCCCGCCGTCATCACGCCAGGCAAGGTCCAGCCCGGGATCGGGAACGGCCGCTCCTGCGAGCCGGTGGCGATGATGACGCGCTTGGCTTCGATCATGCGCGCCTTGCCGTCGATCGAGACTCCGACGATGCGCTGCGGGTCGAGGCTCCATACGGTGGCGCCGTTCACGATCACGGCGCCACTGGCCTTGGCCTCGTTGGCCAGCGCCTCGCCTGCCCAATAGTCCTCGCCCAGGATCGAGCGGTTGGTGACGGGCGTCGAGGTGATGCCGCGATAGATCTGGCCGCCGACGCCGGGATTCTCGTCGAACAGGACGGTGGCTACGCCGGCACGCGCCGCCAGCGACGCCGCGGCGAGGCCAGCCGGCCCGCCGCCGATGACGACGAGATCGTAGGAAGAAGCGAGGTCAGCAGCACTCATCGTCCGGCCTCGCGCTTGCCTTGTTGCGTCTCCACCGTCATCCCCTCGCGCACCGGCACCAGGCAGGCCTGGCGGCTGCCGACGCCGTCGATGGTCACAAGGCAGTCGAAGCAGACGCCCATCAGGCAGTACGGCAGGCGCGGCGCGCCCGTCACGGGCGTGGTGCGGCAGCGATCGATGCCGGCGGCCAGCAGGGCCGCGGCGACGGTGTCGCCGCTCCTCGCCTGCACAGGCTTGCCGTCGATCGTGAGCGCGACGGCTGCGCCGGCGTCAGCCAGCCTCTTGAACATGGAACCTCCGCGCACTGAAGGGAGCGACCAGCGACTTGTCGAGGGCACCGCGCGCGATCATCGGCGCGATGGTGAGGGCATGGTTGGCCGCGAGCGTCACGCCCGAATGGCAGCACACCGTGAAGGCGCCGGGATGGCTCTCCGATTCGTCGTAGATCGGGAAGCCGTCCTGCGTCATCACGCGGATGGCGCTCCAGGTGCGCACGACATTGACATTGGCCAGCAACGGGAACTGGCGCACCGCGCGCTCGGCCTCGGTGGCGCTGACGCCGATGGTCAGGCCGGCCGGATCGGTGCCCTCCTCCTTGGAATCGCCGATCATCACCGTGCCCTCGTCGGTCTGGCGCAGGGTGACGACCGGATGGCGCAGGAACGGCCGCAGACGCTCGGTGACGACGATCTGCCCGCGTTCGGGCTTCATCGGGCATTCCAGCCCGACCATCGGCGCCAGGTGCATGTTGGCGTTGCCGGCCGCCAGCGCCACGCGGTTGGCGCGGATCTCGCGATGGGGAGTCTTCAGCCGGAACTCGCCGCCTTCCCGCGTTATGGTCTCGACGCGATGGCTCGGCAGGTAGGTGACGCCGCGCGCATTGATGGCCGTGTGGAGGGTGCGGAACAGGCGCAGCGAATTCACGTGCCCGTCGAGCGGGCAGAAGCTGCCGCCCACGACCTCGCGGCCGATGTCGGGCAGCATCTTGGCTACCTGCGCATGGTCCAGGATCTCGGTCTTGTAGTCGACGATGCCGGGCTGGTTGTGCAGGCGCTTCAGGCTGTTGGCGCGCGCCTCAAGCTCGCGCTCCGACAGCGACAGGTGGAAGCCACCCGGCCGCTGGAAGCAGACGTCGAGACCGGTCTCCTCCTTCAGCGTCTCGGCGAAGCCGCCCCAGGCGTTCGACGACCGGATGGTCCAGCCGGCATAGGGCGCGAGGCCGAGGCCTTTGCTCTGCACCCAGACCAGGGCAAAGTTGCCGCGGCTGGCGCGCACGGCGCGGTCGCCCTCGTCGAGCACGACGACGCGGCAGCCCTCGCGCGCCAGGCCCCAGGCGGTGGCGACGCCGACCAGGCCGCCGCCGACGACGGCGACGTCGAACTCGCTATCGGCCATCGGCGCTCCTTCCCACCAGCAGGCGCTCCAGGCCGTAGGCGCGATCGAGGGCGATCAGCGCGGCCACGGTGACGGCGATGACGACGGCCGACACCGACGTGACCAGCGGATCGATATTGTCCTGGATGTAAAGGAACATGCGCACCGGCAGCGTCTCGGTGCCGGGCGCGGCGATGAACACCGTCATGGTCACTTCGTCGAACGAGTTGATGAAAGCGAGCGCCCAGCCGCTGATCAGGCCGGGCAGCACCAATGGCAGGGTGATGCGCCGCAGCACCGTGCCCTCCGAGGCGCCGAGCGAGACGGCGGCATGCTCGATCGACCGGTCGAGGCCGACCGCCGAGGCGAGCGTCAGCCTGAGCGCAAAGGGCAGCACGACCACGATATGCGCCAGCACCAGGCCGACGAAGGTGCCGCCCAGCCCCAGCTCGGTGAAGAAGCGCAGGAAGGCGATGCCCAGCACGACGTGCGGGATCATCAGCGGCGACATGAAGAGCGCCGTCATGGCGTCGCGGCCGCGGAAACGATGGCGGCCGATGGCGAGCGCGGCCGGCACCGAGAAGGCGACGGCGATGGCGGAGCTCAGCGCGCCCAGCCACAGGCTGCGCCAGAAGGCCGAGATGAACTCGGGATAGCGGCCGATGGCGTAGAACCAGCGCAGCGACCAGCGGTCGGTCGGGAACGAGAGATAGCCCTCGGGGGTGAAGGCGACGAAGCAGACGACCAGGATGGGCGCCAGCATGAAGATGACGAACAGCGTGTGGTAGATGAGTGCGATCGGACCATTGCGGCTCATCCGAATACCTGTGCGTAGCGGCGTTCGACCAGGCGGCTGGCGCCGACCACGATCGCAACCAGCGCGACCAGCAGCAGCACGGCGACCGCCGCGCCCAGCGGCCAGTTCAGGGTGTTGAGGAACTCGTCGTAGGCCAAGGTCGCGGCGACCTTCAGGCGGCGGCCGCCGATGATGGCGGGCGTCGCAAAGGCGCTGGCGGCCAGGGCGAAGACGATGATGGCGCCCGACAGGATGCCGGGCATGACCTGCGGCAGCACGATGCGGCGCAGCACGGTGAACGGCCCCGCTCCCAGCGCCACCGCCGCGTTCTCGATCTGCGGGTCGAGCCGCTGCAGGGCCGCCCACACGGCCAGCACCATGTAGGGCATCAGCACATGCGTCAGCGCCACGATGACGCCGGTCTCGGTGAACATGAAGGGTAACGGCGCGGAGATCACGCCCATCGAGACCAGCGCCTTGTTTACGAGTCCCGAATTGCCGCCGAACAGCAGCGCCCAGCCCAGGGTGCGCGCGACTACGGAGATCAGCAGCGGCCCCAGGATCACCAGCAGGAAGAGGCCGCGCCACGGGCTCTTCATGCGGTTCAGGATGTAGGCCTCGGGCGCGCCCAGGACGGCGGCCAGCAGGGTGACGAAGAAGGCGATGCGGAAGGTCCGCCAGAACATTTCCAGGAAATAGGAGTCGGTGAAGACCTCGTGCCAGTTCTTCAGCACGAACACCGGCTCGATGCCCTTGTACTGGCCCCAGTCGTGAAACGACAGCAGCACGGTCATCACCAGCGGCACGATCACGATGGCCGCGAACAGCAGCAGAGCCGGCAGGCTGAGGAGGTAGGGAGTCGACTTCATGTCGCCGACCATGCGAGGTGCACCGCCTCGCCTTCCGCCGGCATCCCCTCGCCGGTGTTCTGGCGGATCACCGTCAGCAGGCCGTCAGCGGTCTCGACCTGGTAGAGCCAGTGGTTGCCCTGGAAGATCCGCGTGCGCACCTTGCCGGCGAGACCCGACATCGCGAACGAGATCTTCTCCGGGCGCACGGTGGCGCCGTTCACGAGATTGGTCCGGCCGAGGAAGCTCGCGACGAACGGGGTCGCCGGCCGTTCGTAGGCCTCGTGCGGCGGCCCGATCTGCTCGGCGCGGCCATGGTTCATCACCACCAGGCGGTCGGAGAGCGCCATCGCCTCGGCCTGGTCGTGCGTTACCAGGATGGTGGTCGTGCCGACGGTACGCTGGATCTGGCGCAGCTCGATCTGCATCTCCTCGCGCAGCTTGGCGTCGAGATTGCTGAGCGGCTCGTCGAGCAGCAGGATCTGCGGCCGGATCACCAGCGCGCGGGCCAGCGCCACGCGCTGCTGCTGGCCGCCCGACATCTGCCGCGGATAGCGGCCGGCGAAGGCGCCGAGCCCGACCAGTTCCAGCGTCTCGCCGACGCGCCGGGTACGCTCGGCGGCAGCGACGCCCTGCATCTCGAGGCCAAAGCTCACATTCTCCGCCACGGTCATGTGCGGGAAGAGCGCGTAGCTCTGGAACACGATGCCCAACCCGCGCTTGGCCGGCTTCACCGCCAGGAGATCGCGACCTTCCAGCTTGATCGCCCCGCCGCTCGGCTCGACGAAACCCGCGATCATCTGCAGGGTCGTGGTCTTGCCGCAGCCTGACGGCCCCAGCAGCGAGACGAACTCGCCCTTCTCGACCGCGAGCGTCAGCCCGTCGACCGCGGCATGCGTGCCGAAGCGCTTGCTCAGGCCTTCGAGGGAGAGGAACGCCAAATGCCTAGCGCTCCACCTCGCGGTTCCAGCGCTTGGTCCAGTCCTCGCGCTGGGCGTTGATGACATCCCAGTCGGGCGAGATGATCAGCTTGGCGCGCTCGCCGACCGGCGCCATCTTCAGCTCCGGCATGTTGACGTCGACCTTGGTGTTGACCGGGCCGTTGCCCATGTCCTTGGCCAGCACGGTCTGCACCGGCGCCGAAATCAGCGTCTTGATGAACTCGTGCGCCAGCGGATTGATGTTGGCCTTGGCGACCGGGCAGGCGGAGGCGAGCAGGATCGGCGCGCCTTCCTTGGGATAGATGAAGTCGACCGGGAAGCCGGTATTAGCGAAGGCCTGGACGCGGCCGGTGCCCCACACCGCGATCTGCGCCTGGTTGGACTGGAAGAGCTCGGTCATCTTGCCCGGCGAGGGCTCGTAGACCAGCACGTTGGGGTTCACGTCGTTCTTCATCACCTTGAAGCCCGGCTCGATATTCTTCTCGCCGCCGCCGTTCATGCGGGCGAACATCATCAGCGTGTAGAGGCCGTAGGTGTTGTTGATCGGCGGGATCACCAGCAGCTTCTTGAACTTCGGGTCCTTGAGGTCGTTCCACGAGGTCGGCGTGGCCCAGCCCTTGTCCTTGAAGGTCTTGGTGTTGATCATGAAGCCGGTGCCGGTCTGGCCGACGGCGACCGCGCGGTCGTCCTTGAACAGCGCGGCGGGATAGAGCTGGCTCTTGTCGAGGCCGTCGATCTTGGCGCAGAAGCCCAGCTGGATCGCTTGGTACATCGGGCCGTCATCGACGATCGCCACATCGATCACCTGATTGGCCTTCTGGGCCTGCAGCTTGGCCAGCGTGTCCGTCGAGTTGCCGGCGACGTACTCGACCTTGACCCCGTGCTTCTGCTCGAAGGCCGGGATCATCTCCTTGCGCAAGGTCTGCTCCCATGAGCCGCCATAGGCCGCCACGGTCAGCGTCTTGGATTGCGCGAATGCCGCCCCGGCGGCAAGCAGTACCGCCGCGCCCGCCAGCGCGGCGCCATGAATCGAACGCCCCATAACCCCTCCTGTCGCGGCACGGTTCTGCCGCGAGACCAATGGTTTCGCGCTGTCACGGTGGCGTCAAATTCGAAATATCTGCCACCTTCATAACAAGATATTATGAAAGGCCATGCGTGGCCTCAATCCCCGCCAGATCGAAGCCTTCCGCGCCGTCATCCTGACGGGCGGCGTCGGCGCGGCGGCGTCGCTGATCAACGTCACCCAGCCCGCGGTCAGCCGCATGCTGCGCGACCTGCAGAGCCATCTCGGCCTCACCCTGTTCGAGCGCCGCGGCACCGGGCTGGTGCCGACAAGCGAGGCGCTGTCGCTCTATGCCGAGGTCGAGCGGGCCTTTGTCGGCCTGGAGCGCATCGAGCAGATGGCGACCGAGCTGCGCACCCGTCGCGCCGGCTTCTTGCGCATCGCCGCCCTCCCCGCGCTGGCCAACGGCTTCCTGCCGCGCTTCGTGGGCGAATTCCTGAAGGAGCGGCCCAAGCTCGACATCGTGCTGTCCGGCCTGGTGTCGCATGCCGTGCTGGCGTCGGTGGCGCAGGGCCAGAGCGACCTGGGCTTCGCTGAAGCCTCGATGGAGCACGCCAACGTCGATCGCGAGGCCATGCCGGCCGCGCCCTTCGTCGCCGTGCTGCCCGAGCGTCATCGGCTGGCGCGCAAGAAGCTCTTGCGGCCGGCCGACTTCGAGGGCGAGAACTTCATCTCGCTCGGGCCCTCGACGCTGTCGCGCTTCCGCATCGATCGCGTCTTCGCCGAGCATGGCGTGACGCGCATCTTGCGCATCGAGACGCCCTTGTCTGAAATCGCCTGCGCGTTGGCGGGGGCCGGCGCCGGCGTGGTGCTGTGCGAGCCCTTCACCGCCACGGAGTATTCGACACGCGGCATCGTGGTGCGCCGCTTCGAGCCGCAGATCGACTTCGAGTTCGCGGCCCTGCTGCCGGCGCAACGCAGCGTGCCGCCGGTGGCGCGCGAGTTCATCGACGGCTTCAAGGCCCACGTCGCCCAGTTCCTGCGGCGTGGGCCGTGGCGTTAGCCTCGGCCTAACCGAAGCTGACGCCGTATTCGGCGGCGATGGCGACGACCTCGGGCGGCGCCAATGGGCGGGCCTTGGCGGCGCGGTCGAAGTGGCGGAACATCTCGGCCGTCTGCACGCCCGGCTTGGCGATCACCAGGAGCTTCACCGTGCCGCCGCTGTCGTTGCGAAAGCCGTGCAGATGGCCGCGTTCGAAGTGCACGCAGGATCCGGCGGCCGCCTGCCTCTCGCCCGTCTCGTCGATCAGGGTCAGCTCGCCTTCCACGACGTAGAGCATCTCCTCGTCGTCGGCATGGCGGTGCGGCGGCACGAAATAGCCCGGCGGGATCGGCTGCTCGGCGAGGAACAGGCCGGCGTCGCGCTGCACGGTCATTGGCGCGCCCAGTACGTCCAGAGTCTCGATCATGATTGCCTCCATTTGCGGCAGGCCCGAGATACGCCAGACGTCGGCTCGCGCAGAGACGGCGGTTCTGGACAGATCGTTCGCCCTGGCGAACAATCGCCCGATGGACAGCTTTGCCGGCATCGAAGCCTTCGCCGCCGTCGTCGAGCGCGGCAGCTTCACCGCCGCCGCGGCGGCGCTGCAGACCGCGAAGTCGTCGGTCAGCGAAACGGTGCGGGCGCTCGAGGAGCGCATGGGCGTGCGCCTGCTCGAGCGCACGACGCGCCGCGTCCGCCCGACCGAGGCCGGGGCCGCCTTCTATCGCCACTGCCGCCGGCTGCTCGACGACGTGGCGAGCGCGCGCAACGAGGCGCAGGCCGCGCAAAAGCAGCCTGCGGGCCGGCTTCGCATCGCCGCGCCCGACGCCTTCGCCGAACGCTACATCATCCCGGGGCTCGGGCTCTTTCTGCTGCAATATCCGACCATCGAGATCGAGCTGGTCGAGGCCGCCGCGGCCGTCGACCTGGTGGAGCAGGGTCTCGACCTCGCCATACGCATCGCCGAGAAGCCCGAGCCCAGCCTGGTGGTACGCCGGATCGCGACCTCAAGAACCGTCATTGTCGGGTCGCCGATCTACATGGCGGCGATGGGCGCGCCCCACAAGCCGCGCGACATCCTGAAACATCACTTGATCGGCTTCAGCCCGATCGCTTGGCGTGACACGTGGCGGATCGGCAAGGAGACGATTACCGTGCGGCCACGCGTGCTCACCGACAACACCGAAGCGGTGCGCGCCGCCGCGCTGGCGGGACTGGGCCTCGCCGCCGCGCCCGAGTGGCTGGTCGCTGATGCCATGGTCGCCGGCCAGCTCACGCGCGTGCTCGGCGAGCACGCGACCCCGTCGAGCGGCATCTATGCCGTCTATCCGACCAACCGGCTGCTCGCCTCGCGCGTGCGCCTGTTCGTCGACCATCTCGCCCGCGACCTGCGGCAGCGCGGCCTACCGCGCTGAGGCGAGCAGGAAGGTCAGCTCGTGCTTGTTGTGGTGCAGGTGCAGGACCTGCGCTCCGGGAATCGCCGCGAACGCGGCCGCCGCCTCGTGATCGGTCTCGCCCTGGAACTTGATCGTGCAGACGAAGTTGCGCACCAAGCCGGACGCCCGCCACGTCTCGACCAGTCGCAGCAGCCGCGTCGGGTAGCAGACGATGTCGGAGAACAGCCAGTCGACGGCGCCGACGCTCTCGGGCGCCAGCGCGAAGGCGCTTTCACCGCGCCAGGCGACACCCGGCATCGCTGCCACCCGGGGATCGAGCGGCGCCTTGTCGATCGCAATCACCGCGGTACCGAGGCGCGCCAGCACCCAGGTCCAGCCGCCCGGCGACGCGCCGAGGTCGAGGCAGCGCTCGCCCGGCCCCGGCCAATGCCCGAGGCGGACCAGCGCTTCCCATAGTTTCAGGTAGGCGCGGTTGGGCGGGCCGGTCCTGTCCTCGACGAACGCCACTTCGCCATTGGCAAAGGGCGAGCTGCAGCGCGCCGCCGCCAGCAGACGGTCAGGCGACAACAAGGTCCACGATCCAAGCGGTGCAGAGGGCGCTGGCGCAGGAAACACGACAGGCTTGGCCGAAACGTGCGGCAGGCGCTCCTGGATCAGCGCCGCGCGCCGATGATGCAATGGCGCATACATCGCCCAATTGCGCTGGATGTCGCGCAGCGCCTTGGCCGCGCTGCCGATCGACTCGACGGGAAGCTCGCGGCAGTCGTGCCAGACATTGGCGGCCCAGGCCGCGGCGACCGCAGCACCTTCACACACGAACAGTCGTTCGTGCCGATGCGAGACGGCGACGCCAGCCCTTTGCAACTCTTCCTGCAACTGGTCAGCGAAGCCCTCGGCGGCGAGGTACGCGGTGCTCATGACGGCAACCTAATCCCCCGCCGGCCGTTCGCAGGCAAGGAATTCCGGAGGAACATCATGGCCAAGACATCGATGTCCCAGCGCAAGACGATGGGACGCGTCATGCACGAATATGCCCATGGCGAGTTGAAGAGCGGGCCGCGCGGCAGAGGTGGCAAGGTGAAGAGCCGCCGCCAAGCCATCGCCATCGCGCTCGAGGAGGCCGGCGCCTCCAAGAACGAGAGCAAGGAGAAGAACCGGCGCAACCTCGCGCGCAGCAAGGCCAAGGAAGCGACCGGCCGCACGGCGCAGCAGGAGAGCGAGGGCAAGGCACGCGTCGGCGCCCGCGGCAAGCGCGAAAGCTCGCGCGCCATGGGTGGCAAGAATGCCAAGACGACGACGCGGCGCTCGCCGCGGCGGAAGAGCGCGCGGCGGGCTTCGCGATGAGCGCCCCGCAACGTATCGTCAACATCGCCGACCTCGCCTTGCGCGACGGCGGGAACGGCAAGGGCTTCCAGGCCAAGCTCGGCAGCGCCGGCCCGTTGCTCGGCCTCAAGAAGCTGGGCTGCTCGCTCACCATCGTTCCGCCGGGCAAGCGTGCCTGGCCGTTCCATCGCCATCACGTCATGGACGAGCTCTTCTATATCGTATCGGGCAGCGGCGAGGTGCGGCTGGACGACCGCACCCTGCCGGTGCGCGCCGGCGACCTGATCGCCAACCCGGCAGGCGCCGAAGCACACCAGATCATCAACACCGGCACCAGCGAGCTGCGGTACCTCGCCTTCTCCGACATCGAAACGGTGGACATCGTCGAGTATCCGGATTCGGAGAAGGTCGGGATGGCGGCCGGCGTGCCGGCCGGCGACTTGTCGAAAGCGACCTACAAGGCGCTCGGCCGCGTGACGCCCGCCGATTATTTCGACGGCGAGACGGGAGACTCCTGAAGTATTAAAGCTTGTGGTACCGTTTTTCCAACGCAGGAGGAGGTACACCATGCTTACCAGAAGAATTCTCATCGCCGCTTCTTTGGCCGGCTCGATGGTCGCGGCCGGCTCGGCCTTCGCGCAAGGCCAGCCGATCGTCGGCATCTCGACCGTCACCACCTATTCGGCAGATGCGCGTATCACCGCCGTCGATCCCAATGCCCGCACCGTGTCGCTCGCCTTCACCAACGGCGCCACCGCCGTGCGCCAGGTGAGTCCGTCGGTCGCCAACTTCGCGCAGACCAAGGTGGGCGACAATGTCTCGCTCGCCTTCGAAGACCGGCTGACCTTCGTGCTGTCCGGGCCGAACACGCAGACGCCGCGCGACCGTGACACGACCGTGACGGTCGCCGCGGGTGGCGGCGGCGCCGGCGTCGCCGGCGCCTCGGCCGGCCAGGCCGTCGCCAACTGGTGGGTGACCGGGGTCAACCCGTCGGCCGGCACGATCTCGCTGATCAATCCAGGCGGCGGCGAAGTCCGCACCTACAATGTCAGCACGCCGGAAGGCCGGGCGCAGCTGCCGCGCGTCAAGCCGGGCGATTCGGTGACGGCGATCAACAGCAGCGTGGCCGTCATCGCCATCACGCCGAAGTCGTAGCCGTAACAGCTTACGGCACGTCGATGCGCTGGCCGGGTGCCGACGAAGGGTTCGCCGGCCGCCGCTCGGCCTGCGACGACAGTGTACCGCGGAATCTGACGTCCGCGCCGCGCAGGTCGAGCGTCAACGTGCTCCCCGCGAGGTGGCCGCTCGCCGAAGCCGCGTTTGTCGTGCACCCCGTGGCCTCGGGCAAGCGCAGGCTGCCGCTGACGGTGCCGCCGGGATCGACTACCAATGAAATCGGCAGGCTGCCGCAAGCCGGATGAACGATGCGGCCGACGAGTTGGCGGCCGGAGAAGCGCAAGTCGGCGTCCATGGGCGCGAGCGCCGTGGCGCCTCCTCCCGTCGCCGATCCCGACAGAGCGCCCACGAACAGGCCGCCGCTGGCGAATGGCGCCGCCTGTTCAGTTGACGGTCGCGGCGACGGCGGACTGGCGTCGCGCAACGCCTGGCTTTGGGCGGCGGTCAGGTAGCCCGTGGCCGGATGCTTGTGGGCCTGCTGCCAGGCCGTGATCATCTCGCGCGACCGTGGCCCGAACGCGCCATCCGTGCCGCGCGTGTCGAAGCCTTGCGCCGTCAGCGCGACCTGGATGCGCCGACGGTCCGTCGCCGAGAGGTTCAAGGCAGTTTCCGTGGCCTCCGGCGACGGCGGTGTCGCATCGGCCGTCGTCGTTGTGGACGTCGGCTGCACCTGAGGCATCGGTGCCGGCGCGAAAGTGACATAGGCCCCGGCCAGCCCGGCCAGGACGATGCCGGCAGCGACCGCCGCCCAACCGCGGCGCACGGCGGATCGATGAGAGGGGGCACGCGGAGTCGGCTTCATCACCAGCGTCGGTGCGCTGTCGGCAGGCGCTTGGTGCAACAGTTCTCGCCAAGCGGCGATGCTCTGCGGGCGCTGCTCCACGGCAAGCGACAGGCCGGCATCGATGCCGCGCAGCAGCCGGATGTCGAAGCCGCGCGGCCACAAGCCCGCGAGCGGCTCGTAGGTATCGGCCATCAGCCGGTCGAAGGCGCTGGGCGGCGCGTGGCCCGTGATCGCGTAGTACAGCGTGGCCGAAAGGCCATAGATGTCGGTCCACGGTCCCTGCTTGGCCGACGAGGTGAACTGCTCGGGCGCGGCATAGCCCGGTGTGAAGATCGCCGTCATCGTCCCTGTGCGCCCGGCCATGGCGGCGCGCGCGGCGCCGAAATCGATCAAGGTCGGCCGGCCGTCGTCACCGAGCATGATATTGGCGGGCTTGATGTCGCGATGCAGGAAGCCCGCGTCATGCACCTTCTGCAGGCCCGCGAGCAACGGCTGCAGCATCGCCAGCAGCACGGGCGGCGACAGCGCGCCGCCGGCCTTGACCCGGTCGTCGAGCGTACGACCGCCCAGCAGCTCCATGACGATGTAGGCGGTGCCGTTGTCTTCGAGGAAATCGAAGACCTTCACGATCGACGGCGCCTCGTGCAGACTGGCGAGCGTGCGGCCTTCCTCGATGAAACGGCTGCGTCCCCAGCCGAAATCGTCGGCCACCTCGGTCGAGCGCGGCAGCACCGAGCTGCCGTCCTGGCGCACGGCGAGGGCCGCGGGCAGGTATTCCTTGACGGCGACATCGCGGCCTAGCTGCGTATCGCGCGCAAGATAGGTGATGCCGAAGCCGCCGTGGCCCAGGATGCTCACGACCTCGTAACGGCCGATCCGGGTACCTGCCGGCAACGCCACGTAGTCGACCTTCGTCGGGCTGTCTATGGGCGGAGGGGCGGCGCTGGACATGTTTCGGAGGTCTTCCCGCAGGGCAACGCCACCGCCTCTGCGGCGTTGCAATGGTCACGGTGTTGTAATTCCAGGGTTGCGCATGAAGGCCAACGACCTCGATAAGGAACCGACGCCTGCAGAAATACCGTCCGCACGAGAATGGCTTCGCGTGGTCGGCGCGGCCGTCGCCATCGTCCTGATATGCGTGCTGTGGACTTTCTGGACCTGATGACCGCTTCACCATGGCTTGCTAACCTCCGCCCGAACGGAGGAATTCATGGCGAAGTTCGGTATCGGTCAATCGGTGCGCAGGCTGGAAGATCCCCGCCTGCTGACGGGCGGCGGACGTTACACAGACGACACCAAGTTGAATGCGCCGGCGGCGCGGATGTATGTGCTGCGCTCCCCGCACGCCCACGCCGATATAAAGAAGATCGACACGACGGCCGCCGCCAAGGCGCCGGGGGTGTTGCTGGTGCTGACCGGCCAGGACGTGAAGAAGGCCGACTTCGGCGACGTCCCCTGCCTGGTCCCTTTGGAGAATCGCGACGGCACGCCCCGCGCGGAGACCCCGCGGCCGATGCTGGTCCTCGATCGCGTGCGCCATGTCGGCGATCCGGTGGCGCTGGTCGTGGCCGAGACGCTGGAGCAGGCCAAGGACGCCGCCGAGCTGATCGAGGTCGACTACGAGGCGCGGCCGCACGTCGTCGGCACCTTCGAGGCGGCCCAGCCCGGCGCGCCCCTGGTCCACGACCACATCAAGGACAACATCGTCTTCGACTGGCACATGGGCGACCAGGCCAAGACCGATGCGGCCTTCGCCAAGGCCGACCGCGTGGTCAAGCTGGAGCTGGTCAACCAGCGGCTGGTCGCCAATCCCATGGAGCCGCGCGGCGCGATCTGCGAGTACGACGCCAAGGACGACCGCTCGACCTTGTGGCTCTCCTCGCAGGGCGTGCACATGATCCGGCCGGTGGTCGCCGACATGATCCTCAAGATCGGCTCGCCCAAGCTTCGCGTGCGCACGGGCGACGTCGGCGGCGGCTTCGGCATGAAGATCTTCGTCCACCCCGAATATCCCATGATCGTATGGGCCTCGCGCCTGCTGAAGCGCACGGTGAAGTGGATCCCCGACCGCCAGGAGGCCTTCCAGTCCGACGTGCAGGGCCGTGACCATGTCTCGATCGCCGAGATGGCGCTCGACAAGGACTGCCGCTTCATCGGCTGCCGCATCACGACCTACGCCGCACTCGGCGCCTATCTCAGCCACTTCAGCGTCTTCATCCCGACGCTGGCGGGCACGCAGATGCTGGTCGGACTCTATCAGACGCCGACGGCTTACGTGAACGTCAAGGGCGTGATGACCAACACCGTGCCGACCGACGCCTATCGCGGCGCCGGCCGTCCGGAAGCGGCCTATCTGCTGGAGCGCTTCGTCGATCACATCGCGCGCGAGACCGGCCTCACGCCCGACGAGATCCGCGCGCGCAACTTCATCAAGCCCAGCCAGATCCCGTACGCGACGGCGCTCGGCGACACCTACGACTCGGGCGACTTCGAGACGGTGATGCGCAAGGGCATGGAGAAGGCCGACTGGAAGGGCTTCCCGGCCCGTCGCGCCGCGGCACTGGCCAAGGGCAAGTGGCGCGGCATCGGCATGGCGACCTACGTCGAGAAGTGCGGCGGCGGCCCGCCGGAGACGGCCGTCGCCAAGTTCAACGACGACAACACGGTCACGATCTTCGTCGGCAACCAAACCAACGGCCAGGGCCAGGAGACGGCCATCCGCCAGATCGCCTCGGCGCGGCTCGGCATCGACGCCGACCAGATCCACTTCGTGCAGGGCGATTCCGACGTGGTGCCCGAAGGCATGACCGGCGGCAGCCGCATGGTCTCGGTCGCCGGCACCGCGACCATCGGCGTGGCCGACAAGATCATCGCCAAGGGCAAGCTCGTCGCCGCGAGCGCGATGGAAGCCTCGGCGGCCGACATCGAGTACGGCGACGGCGCCTTCAAGATCGTCGGCACCGACCGCAGCATGAGCCTGTTCGACGTGGCCAAGGCCGCAAAGGATCCCAAGCACGTGCCGCCCGGCGAGAAGCCCGGCCTGGACGACGAGTTCACGCGCACGCCGACGGCCGACACCTTCCCCAACGGCTGCCACATCTGCGAGCTCGAGATCGATCCCGACACCGGCGTGATCGAGATCGTGAACTACAACGTGATGGACGACTTCGGCGCAGCCCTCAATCCGCTGCTGCTGCAGGGCCAGGTCCATGGCGGCATCGGCCAGGGCGTAGGCCAGGCGCTGACGGAGAAGACGGTCTACGACCACGACTCGGGGCAGCTGCTGAGCGGCAGCTTCCAGGACTATGCGTTCCCGCGCGCCGACGTCGTGCCGCACGTGCATTTCGACACGCATCACAGCCCATGCACGACCAATCCGCTGGGCGTGAAGGGCGCCGGCGAGGCCGGCGCCATCGGCGCACCGCCGGCGGTGATCAACGCCATCGTCGATGCGATCTACCCGCATACCGGCGTGAAGCATGTCGACATGCCGGCGACGGCGGCAAGCCTGTGGGCGATCATCGCCGCCCATCGGCAGAAGAAGGCGGCGTAAGCAGCATGACCGCCGAACGCCAGGATCTCGTTGCCGCCTTGGGCCATTCGCTCAAGGCGATCGACGACGATTACAAGGAAGAGATGCGCGAACTGCGCTCGCTCTTCGCGGAAGCCAAGAAGGAAGCGGAAAAGGACGAACCCGACAGCGTGAAGCTCAAGGCGCTGCTGGCCGATGCCAACGAGATGGTCCGCACCTTCACCATCCTCGATCCGGCCTGGCAGGCCGTGCAGCGCGTCGCAAAGATGTTCGGCATGCTGTAGGGCAGACCGGCGCGGCGAATCGTCCGCGCCGCAACTTCGGTGCCGGCGTGTCGTTAGGGGGCAATGCGTACGGCCGGCCTCCTCGCGTTGTTGTTCTGCCTCGTCGCGGCATCGACACGCGCGCAGGAGGCGCCGACGACCTTCGCGACCGTCGAGGCGATGGCCGAGAAGCTGGCCGGCCAGCCCTACAGCGAGCCACCGTCGATCGAAGGCGACATGCGTCGCCTGGGCTACGATCAATATCGCGCCCTGCGGCCGCGTCCCGACACCGCCTTGTGGCGCGAGGGCAAGGGCCTCTTCCATGTGGAATTCTTTCCCGCCGGCTTCATCTACGAGAAGCCGGTGCAGATCCATGTGGTCGACGGCGGCAACGCGACGCCGATCACCCTCTCTCCCGACCAGTTCGACTTCTCCGATACGGGGTTGAAGGCACCGCCGCAGAGCCTCACGCCGGCCGGCTTCCGTCTCCGCCATCCGCTGAACCGTCCGGACAAGTTCGACGAGGTCATCTCCTTTCTCGGCGCGAGCTACTTCCGGCCGATCGCCCGCGGACAGATCTACGGCGCGTCGGCGCGCGGGCTCGCCATCGACACCGCCATCGGTAAGCCCGAGGAGTTCCCGAGCTTCCGCAGCTTCTGGCTGGTCAAGCCCGAGGAAGGTGCGACCGAGATGACGGTCTGGGCGCTGCTCGATTCGCCCGGCGCGACCGGCGCCTTCTCCTTCACGATCCGGCCGGGCGCGCGCACCCTGGTCGACACCAGGAGCGTGCTGTTCATGCGCAACGACATCACGTTGCTCGGCATCGCGCCGCTGACCTCGATGTTCTTCGCCGGCAAGGCGTCGCCGCCGCGCGACGACTATCGGCCGGAGATCCACGATTCCGACGGACTTTACGTCGCCACCGGCAAGGGCGAGCGCATCTGGCGGCCGTTGGACAATCCGAGCTCTCTTGGGGGCTCGGCGTTCCAGGACAGCAATCCGCGCGGCTTCGGGCTGATGCAGCGCGAGCGCGACTTCGACCGCTACCAGGACACCGGGGCCGGCCTGCATGCGCGACCGAGCCTGTGGGTCGAGCCCAACGGCGACTGGGGCGACGGCGAGGTGCGCCTGGTCGAAATCCCGACGCAGGCGGAGACCAACGACAACATCGTGGCCTTCTGGGTGTCGCGCTGGCCGGCCAAGAAGGGCGAGCGCAAGGAATATGCCTATCGTCTTTATGCCCTCTCGGACGAGGCGGCCTTGTCGCCGGCCGGCCGCACGGTGGCGACGCGTGTCGGCGCGGTGCCCGGGCAGCCCAAGCAGCGCCGCATGGTGGTCGAGTTCGCGGGCGGCGAGCTCGCCTCGCTCGAGCCGGAACAACCCGTCACGTCCGACGTTGGGCTGACGAATGCCAAGCTCAAGCGCAGCTATGTCGAAGCCCTGCCGTGGAAACGAGGATGGCGGCTCTTCATCGACTTCGAACCCGACGGCAAGAAGGTGGTCGACCTGCGTGCGGTCCTGCAGCTGCGCGGCCAGACCCTGACCGAGACCTGGACCAGCGTCTACCGCCCGTGAACGGAGACTGGCGGCTCGATCCCCACGCAGGACGCGCGCGCTGGCGGCGGTGGCTGCTGCTGGTGCTGGTATTGGTCACGACGGCGGTCGGCCTGGTGCTCATGGGACGCATCGTGGCCGCGCGTGGCCCGGAGATCCTGAAGCCGATCTTCCTGCCCTGCTTCGCGCTGCTCTTCGCCTGGATCGCACTTTCCTTCTGGAGCGGCGTGTTCGGGTTCATGCTGGGCGTGCTGCGACGCCATCCGGTGACTCTGGGGCGACAAGGACCTGCAGCGGGAGACGTCCCGCCGCTTCGCGAGCGCACCGCGATCCTGGTCCCGGTCTACAACGAGGATCCCGTCGAGGTGTCCGGCCGCGTCGCCGTCATGCAGCGCTCCCTGCAGGCGACGGGGCACGCCGAGGCCTTCGACTTTTTCATTCTGAGCGACACGACCAACGCCGAGATCGCCGCGGAAGAAGAGCGTCTCTACCGCGAACTGCGCGACCGGCTCGCCGACGAGACGCGCCTGGTCTATCGCCGGCGCGCGAAGAACACCGGCAAGAAGGCCGGCAACATCGCCGAGTGGATCGACACACGCGGGCCCGACTACGCCTTCATGATCGTGCTCGACGCCGACAGCCTTCTGAGCGGCGACACGATGGTGCGGCTGGCTGCGCTGATGGAGGCCAATCCGTGCACCGGCCTGATCCAGACGCACATCGTGCCGGCCGGCCGCGAGACGCTGTTCGCCCGTGCGCTGCAATTCTCGTCGCGCATGACCGGCGTCGTGCTGTCGATGGGCAACAGCTTCTGGCAGACCAGCGAAGCGAACTACTTCGGCCACAACGCCATCCTGCGCGTCGCGGCCTTCGCCGAGTGCTGCCGCCTGCCGGTGCTGTCGGGCCGGCCGCCGCTCGGCGGTGAAATCCTCAGTCACGATTTCGTCGAAGCGGCCTTCCTGCGGCGCGGCGGCTGGTATTGCTGGCTGCTGCCCGAACTGCGCGGCAGCTACGAGGAGCTGCCCAGCAACCTGCTCGACTACGCGGTGCGTGACCGGCGCTGGATGCAGGGCAACCTGCAGCACGCAAGGCTGATCGGCCAGCGCGGCCTGCATTGGATGAGCCGCCTGCACCTCGGCATGGGCATCTTCGCCTATGTCGCCTCGCCCCTGTGGCTCGCCATGCTGATGCTGAGCTCGGCCATGGTGGTCGACCATCGCATCGTCGGCGACGTCTATTTCGGACCGACGCGCAGTCTCTTCCCGCAATGGCCGCAGTATCACTGGCCGGAGATCCATGGCCTGCTCGGCATGACGCTCGTGTTGCTGTTCGGACCCAAGCTCCTGGCCCTCACCCTGCGCCTGTGGTCGACACGCGGCGCCCGCCGCTTCGGCGGCCGTCTCGCCATGACGACGAGCTTCCTGGTCGAGACCGCTTTCTCGACGTTGCTGGCGCCGGTGATGATGTTGTTCCACACCACGTTCCTGATCCGCATCCTGGCCGGCAACGCGGTTGGATGGCCGCCCCAGCCGCGCGGCGATCGCGGCATGGACTGGCGCCAGGCCTTGCAGCGCCACGTCGGCCATGTGCTGTTCGGCATGGCCGCCCTCACGGCATTGGGCGCCATCGTTCCCGACTACGTGCCGTGGATCCTCCCCGTGGTGGCCGGCCTGCTGCTGTCGGTGCCGCTCGCCGTGCTGTCCAGCCGCCGCGCCATGGGGCTGGCGGCCCGCCGCCTCAGCCTGTTCGTGACGCCCGAGGAGCGCGCGCAGGCGACGCTTGCGATCCGCTGAAAGTCGACAGCAACGACCTGCGCGTTTCATCGGCGCGGTGAGGATGATTTTCCGGCATTTCCGGCATTCCCCCCCGAGCCGTTTTGTGGTGGCTGGAAGTCGACCCACTAGCTCTGGGGTCTGAATTTGGACGGTTACGCAGGCTTCGCTGATGAGTTTGTCGCTCGGCCGGACAGCCGGAGAGCCCGGCCCGCGACAGCGGGCGCGATGGGTATCGGATAAACGATGCATAGAGCAGAGCCGCGGGAGGCGACACGCGGCACATATAACTCAAGTGTCCTAACGAGTCAACTGCGGTGCTATTATTGCGTGCCATAAGGGGCTAAACGGCGCAATAAGTCCGAGGCCGTGCCTCGTTTGCCAGCAGTGCTGGCAAACGACCGATCATGAACATTGTAATGGGATCGGCTACGCTCGCAGGCGTCATCGCCTCTCGCAGGAGTCAGCCATCCATGCCAGCCGATCTCGTCGCCCTCTGGGAAGCCCATTGCCGCCATGAGTTCGAGACGCGGGACGCCGATGCCACGATGGCGACCATGGTGCAGCGGCCCTACGTCAACCACGTGCCGACGATGACCGGCGGCGTCGGCCACGACCAGCTGAAGCGCTTCTACAAGTACCATTTCATCGGCGGCAATCCCCCCGACACCGAGCTGAAGCCGATCAGCCGCACCGTCGGCGCCGACCAGCTCGTTGACGAGCTGCTTTTCTGTTTCACCCATACCAGCGAGATCGACTGGATGCTGCCCGGCATCCCGCCGACCGGAAAGCGCGTCGAAGTCCCGCTGGTCGCCATCGTGCGCTTCGAAGGCGACAAGGTCGCGCACGAGCACATCTACTGGGACCAGGCGTCAGTGCTTGTGCAGGTCGGCCTGCTCGATCCCAAGGGCCTGCCGGTCGCCGGCATCGAGACGGCGCGCAAGGTCGCGAACAACGCCCTGCCCAGCAACGGGCTGATGACGCGCTGGAGCACGAGCGCGGGCAAGCCGATATAGCCGCAACCCTTGCCGCAACCCTGGGCTGTCCGGCGCGGTTGTCATCGCGCCGCCAACCGCTGCATCTGGCGCAAAATGGGCGACCGACGTGAGCGGCCGCGCCATTGCCGGCGGCCATTTCTTTCCCGAGTAGCCCGGGGAGACGATCTCCAAACTGCGCGCGTTCTTTGAATAAGGTGCAAAAAGGCATGTAAAGTCCCTCGTTTCCCAGGGAATCCGCCATGCCCTCGACGCGCCCCACCCTCTACGGCAGCCGACACGCCGTCTCCGCCGGCCACTACCTCGCCGCCGCGGCGGGCTTTTCCATCCTCGAAGCCGGCGGCAACGCCATCGACGCCGGCTATGCCGCAGGCATCGCGCTCGCCGTGCTGCACCCGGATGAGGTCAATGTCGCCGGCGTGGCGCCGATCATGATCCGCACCGGGCCTCAAGCGAAGGAGCCGGGCAAGGTCGTCACCATCGCCGGACTCGGCCACTGGCCGAAACGTTTCCCGCCCGATCTCTTCATGCGTGAGCATGGCGGCAAGATGCCGTTGGGCATCCTGCGCACCGTCGTGCCGGCGGCGCCGGACGCCTGGATCACCGCCCTCAGCGATTACGGCACCCTGTCGTTCGGCGACGTGGCGAGCGCCGCCGTGCGCTACGCCCGCGAAGGCTTCGCGGTGTTCGAGTACATGGCGACCATGATCAAGCAGTACGAGGACGGCTATCGCTCGTGGCCGTCCAATGCCGCGATCTTCCTCCCCGGCGGCAAGCTGCCCCAGGTTGGCGATCGCTTCGTCCAGACCGATCTCGCCGGCACATTGCAATACATGATCGACCAGGAGCGCGCAGTGTCGAAGCGCGGGCGGCTGGCCGGTCTCGCCGCGGCGCGCGCCGCCTTCTATTGCGGCGACATCGCCGAGACCATCGTGCGCTATCACGAGGAGAACGGCGGCTACCTGGCGCGCGACGACCTCGCCAACTTCCATTGCCGCTACGAGGAGCCGGTGCGCGTGCGTTGGCGCGACTTCGACGTCTTCACCTGCGGGCCATGGTGCCAGGGCCCGATGCTGGCCCAGGCGCTGCGCATGATCGAGGCGGCCGGCGGGCTGAAGGGGCTGGCGCACAACAGCCCCGACTACATCCATCTCGTCACCGAGATCATGAAGGCTGCCTGCGCCGACCGCGAATACCATTACGGCGATCCGCTGTTCGTCGATGTCGGCATGGACGACCTTCTGTCCGACGCCCACGTATCGGCGCGCGTGAATGCCATCGACCGCGAGCGCGCCATGCCCGACATGCCGCCGCCCATCGGACGCTATCCCGGCAACATGCCGCCGGCCGCCGCGGCCTCGAGCGCCAGGAGTGACGCGGTCGTCGAACCGGACACGTCCTACTGCTGTGCCGTCGACCGCTGGGGCAACGTCCTGTCGGCGACGCCGTCCGACGGATCGTGGCGCTCGCCGGTGATCCCCGGCCTCGGCATCGTGCCGTCAGGCCGCGGCACGCAATCGCGGCCCGACCCCAGCCATCCTTCGGGCGTGGCGCCGGGCAAGCGGCCGAGGCTCACGCCGAACCCGGCCATCGCCGTGCGCGACGACGGCAGCGTCATGCCATTCGGCGCCCCGGGCGGCGACGTCCAGGTGCAGGCCATGCTGCAGGTTTTCCTGAACAGCTTCCACTTCGGCATGGATATCCAGGAGGCGATCGAGCAGCCGCGCTTCGCCACCTTCAGCTTTCCCAACTCCTTCGCGCCCTATACCCACCTGCCGGGCCGGCTCAACATCGAGGACCGGCTGCCGGCCGTCACGATCGAGGAGCTGCGCCGGCGCGGCCACGACGTCGAGATGTGGCCGGCGCTCACCCGCCGCGCCTGCTCGGTCGAGGCGATCCTGCTCGACAGCCGCACCGGCTTCCTGCGCGCCGGCGCCGACTTCCGGCAACCCGCCTACGCCATGGTGAGCTGAAGCCCGCAACGCCGATCGGAGGCCGTCGTTGTCCTTCGTGCGCCTCGCCAAGATCCTGTCCGTCCTGACGCTGGCCGGCTGCGCCGCCAGCGGCACGATCGGCGGCGCCTACTACGATCCGGCCTACGACTATTCCGAGTTCTTCGCCGTCACCGATGGGCGCAACTTCCAGGTCGTCATGGCCGGCACCCCCTTCCCCAACCAGCCGGCCGCCCAGGTGCAGCGCGAGCTGCTGCCGGTCATGCAGGCGGCCAAGCCGCGCCCCAACCTCACCTTCACCTACGCCGACCCGCCCGAGCTGCCGCGCCCCTATTACCGCATGGTGCTGGTGTTCGACGCCGCCAACGACCTGACGGCGGCGAGCGTTTGCGCCGGTACGATCCGCCATAAACCACCGGTTGTAGGCCGGTCGTTCAATGTGTTCGCCATCTATTGCCGCAACGACCTCGCCCTGTCCCAGACCACCGCCTGGAACAACGCCGCAGGTCCGAACGATCCGCAAGTGCAGGCGCTTTTTGCCCAGCTTTTCCTCGTTTTGTTCGACGACTCACCGCGGCGGCGCTTTCCGTTCGGTCCTTTCGGTCCGTTCGGCCGCTGGTAGCCATGGACGGGCCCGCATTCCGGGCGCAAGCTATGCGCGAGAGGCCATGGTGTTCCAGCTCCTCCACGACGCACGCCACAACGTCCTGCTGACTCGGTTCTCCGGCGCCTACGTGGCGACGGACATCTCGTTGCGCGACAAGGCGGTCGGCCGCTTCGTGGCGCGCCACGGACTGGCGCGCGGCATCATGGACTACTCCGCCGTCGAAGCGGTCGACATCCCCATCGAGGTCGTCGTCGAACGCTCGTCCAAGCCGGGGCTCCTGCGCGGCCAGGCACGGGTGATCGTGGCGCCGCGTGAACCCCTGTGGGCGATGAACCGCATCTTCGCCGCGCACCGCCTCTTCCGACAGGGCGAGGAGCCGCTCCTGGTGCGCACCATCGAGGAAGCCTACCAGGCGCTGTCGATGATCGATCCCGTGTTCGAGCCGGTGGCGGTCGACCCGGTGAGCCGGCTCGAGGGCGTTGCACACGACGTGCTGGCCGGGATCGAATCGTCGCGCGGCGCGAGCGACGCCGAGGAGCGCGAACGCCTGCGCCGCAAGATGGTGCGCATGCTCGACACCGTGCTGGAGCGCGGTCCCGGCGCGCGCAAGGTCAACGCCATCACGCTGAGCGACGTGCTGAATGCCATGCTGAGCCGCGTCACGGTGAGCGACTCCGACCTCACGACGACCTGCGCTACCTGCAACAGCCGCCTGCCCCTTTCGCACTACACCATCTCGGCCGGCCGCGAGACGACCTATGCCTGCCCGGCCTGCGGCCAGGTCATGGTCGTGCTGGCGGCGGTCGACGAGGGCACCGAGCCGGTGCTGCCGGGTTACGAGATGGGACGCTTCATCGTCCGCACGGCCGGCGACATCGAATGTCCAGGCGGCATGCTGCCAAAATGCGAGCCATGAGCCCCCGTTCTCGCCTATAGTCGGGCGAGCAGGGGGAGTTCCCATGAGACAGAAGACCAAAGACAAGAACAAGACCAAGGAAACGGCCAAGCCGGTGGCCAAACCCGCGATCCGGGTACACCACCTGCCGGCGATCAAGGCCGGCAAATATGCCGACGGGATGCCCTATGACGAGATCCGCTATCTCGAATGCAAGCTGATCCTGAAGCCCAATCATTTCAGCTCGCGGCAGAGCCTTTTCGACTTCGCCAAGGTGCTGCGCCGGCCGGCCCGGGCGACCGGCGTGATCTTCGATCCCGTGACCTTCACCGAGCGGCCGCTCGCCATCCGCGAAGTGCTGTTCGTCGATACCCAAGATTTCCGGCTGTACAACAATGCCTTCATCCTGCGCCGCCGCATTCCCTACCAGGACGGCTTTCCGACCGGCGCGCCGGAGATCGTCTTCAAGTACCGCCACAGCGATCCGCAGAAGACGGCCGAGATGGACATGCGGCCGCACATCAACGGCGACTACCGCATCAAGTTCAAGGCCGAGGCCCTGCCGCTGAAGGACGGGCTGGGCGGCATGCGCATGCTCTACTCGCACAATGTCGAGTTCCACATGGAGAGCGCGATCATGAGCGATCGCATGTCGATGGATCGCATCGCCCAGGCGCTGCCGGCGCTGCAGTGCATCCCCTGGGAGAAGGACGAGCGCGCCGAGCTGGTCGGCGGCACCATCGTCGAGGAAGTGCTGCAGGACATCGGCGTGCTCGACTTCGGCAACCGCATGTCGGCGATGTGCAACGTCGCGCTGTGGCGCAATCGCGGCGACCATGCGCCACTGATCGGCGAGTTCGCGTTCCAGCTGAAGTTCCGCCGCCGCGAGGAGCTGACCGACGAGGCACTCGGTCGCTGCGAGGCGTTCTTCCTGGCCCTGCAAGCCGAGGCGCGTGACTGGATCCAGCTCGGCGCCACCAAGACCGGCGTCGTCTACCGGCTGAAGGGCAACCCGCCACACGCCCACGAATAGACGCATCCTCCGTGGCCGGGCTGCGTTGCCTGGAAGCAGTTCCACGGAGGAACCATGGCCAGATACTCGCGCAGCGCCGGCAAGGACGTAAAGAGCGCCATGCGCCGGCGCAAGAAGGGCACGCTGAAGAGCGGCAAAGGCGGCAAGGGCGGCACGGTCAAAAGCCGCAAGCAGGCGATCGCCATCGGGCTCAGCGAGGCCCGCAAGAAGGGCAAGAAGGTGCCCAAGCGCAAGAGCGCGCGGAAGAAGAAGTCATGAAGCCGCGCCCGATCGATCCCGACCAGGCGCGGGAGAAAGAGCGCCTCGAGCCCGGCAGCGAGCCGCAACGCACGACCCAGCCACAGCCGCCGCGCACGCGCCGCCGCAACAAGGCGGCGCTGCCCGGTAGCCAGAACGCCGACCTGGAAGGGCCGAAGCCGAAGCGAGGCCCACGCGGGATGAGTACCTGATGGTGCTCTACGGATACTGGATGGTGGTCGGGAAGGTCACCGCGCCGCCATTATAGGCGTAAGCCGCCGAATTGAAGGACGGAGGGCCCATGCCGATCGTGGCATCGCGGGAGAAGCCGTAGGGATCCTGCGGCATGCCCATGAAGCCGGTGTTCATCTTCGTCTGGCCGGGCGCCGCCTTGAAGTAAGCCACCGCATAGGTCCCGGGCGCGGGAACGTTCGTGAACGTGCAGGTCGCTTGGCCGTTGGCGATCGGCGCCTCGACGCCCATCAATCTTTTGTCGTCCTTGGGGAATGAATCGGCCGAATTGAACAATCCGCAGCGGATGCTGCCGGTATTGTCCTTGATGCCGCTCACCACGACGTTGATGCTGTTGCCCTGCTGCGCTTGCGGGGCGCTCGGCGCGAACCCTGTAGCGATGACGATCGCTGCTGCCAGACTCTTCGAATGCATGGTGCCCCCTGTCGGTTTGCCTTCTTGTCGGCCCTAGTCCTTCCCTCCGACTCCGAACTTGTACGCGATCCCGGCACGGATCGTATGGTTTGACGGCTCGTAGGTCACGCCCGGCGTCACTTCCTTCTGCTCATACTGGCTGAAGCGATACTCCAGGCGCGTCGTCCAGCCGCCGGTCACCGCCGTCTCGATACCCGGCCCCACCGTGAAACCGCTGAAGCTCGTGTCGCGCTGGGCGAAGGCCATTGCACCGCCGAGCGACGCACCGGCCGACGCCCGCACATTGAGCTGACTGTAGCCGCCGGCCGCATAGAGCAGCGTCGACGGCACGGCCAGCCAGCCCACGCGGCCCATCACGCTCCACGGGCGATTCTGCTCCGCCGTCGCGTAGGCGCTGCCGCCGGGCGTGTTGAGATTGATGCCGCCGGTGATCCCCTGGAACGTATAGTCGGCCATCACGCCGACCAGCGCCTGCGGCGAGAACTGCCAGTCGGCGCCCCCGAAGAAGCCGCCAAGAAGGCCCTGGCTGCCGCTGTTGAAGCTGGTGGAGGCCGGACCCGCGAAGGTGTTGGTCTGGGCGAAGCCCATGCCGCCGCCGACCGCGCCGCCGAGATAGACGCCCGTCCAGTTGAAGGGCTGAGAGCTGCCGGCGAACGACTGGTCGGACGACACCACGCCCAAGCCGCCGAACCGGTAGCTGAGGCCGGCGCGGATCGCGTGCGTCGACGGCTCCATCGAGATGCCGGTGCTGCCGATGGACTGGCGGCCGACCTGGCTGTAGCGGTACTCCAGCTTGGCCGACAGCTTGTTGGTCAGCATGGTCTCGAAGCCGGGACCGAACGTCCACCCGTTCATCGTATTGTTGGTCGAGAAGCTCGCCGTACCGCCCGGTACGGTCGCGGTGCCGTTGGTGTTGATGATCTGGCCCGCGTAGCCGCCGGTGAAGTAGAGCAGCGTGGAGGGATCGGCGAGGAAGCCGGCGCGCAAGAGCACCGCCCAGCCGAAACCGGTGTTCTGATTGACTTGGGCGACGGCGCCTGGAGCGCTCGCGGAGACCGAGCCGTTGAAACCGGCATAGCTCGCCTCGGCCATCAGGCCGACGAGGCCGCGTTGGGTGATCTGATAGTCGACGCCGCCGTAGATCGAACCCAGGACGCCGCTTTGGCCGCCGCCATGTACGTTGGTGTTCAGGCCGGGACCACCGGCATCGAGCCGATTGAAGGACCCGCCGGCGCCGAACCCGGCGCCGACATAGAAGCCGGTCCACACGGGACCGAGATCCTTGGCAGGAATGGCGACCGGAGGCGTCTGCGCACCAACCGGACACGACATAACGGCGACGACGGCCACTGCACTCAGGAGTGGGCTGACTCTCTTCATGCTTCGCGGCAAACTATCACATAGCAGTTGAAGTTGAAAGCGAACTGGGGGTCGCAACCTATGACAATAGATTACAAAAAGGTTATAGCCGCATTGGTTGCTGTAAGCTTGCTTGCGGCCGGTCCCACTGCCGCGCAGGACGCGCCGTGGACCCAATATCGCGGCCTGCAGACCCTCGACATCCCCTTCGCCAACGGGCCGATCGCGATGGATCGGGTGCCCCATGTCTGGCTGAAGCTGCGCGGCAGCCGGCCGGTGCGCTTCGGCATGGATACCGGCTCGACCGGCATCGTCGTCGCCGCCGAGCATTTCACGCCGGGGCCGAACGACGTCAGCGAAGGCCCCGGCCGGCTGGTCTACAATTCGAGCGGCCGCATCCTGCACGGCGAGCGCTACACCACCGAGGTCGAGATCCAGCGCGACGAGTACACGCCCGTTGCCACGGCGCGCGTCCAGGTGCTGCGCGTCACCTACATCACCTGCCTGGAGCGGGCGCGCGACTGCCGGCCGGAGAACAATCCGCGCGGCGTCGCCTTCATGGGCGTGGGCTTCGACCGCACCGGTGCGCAGGGTACCGAGCCCGGCGTGGCGCGTAATCCCTTCATCAGCCTGGTATCGCTGGCCTCGGGCGCGTCTCTGTCGTTGGTGCGGCCGGGCTACATCGTGACGCGCGAGGGTGTGCATCTCGGCATGTCGGCCGAGCGCACGCGCGGCTTCGCCTTCATCAAGCTCGCGTCCAACCCGGCGTCGCGGCCCGGCGTGCCCGAATGGATGGCGACGCCCATGGCCGTCTCGGTCAATGGCGTGACGGGCAGCGGCACGGTGCTGGTCGACACCGGCATCAACTACATGTTCCTGTCGCCGCCCGACGGCACCGGTCTGGAGCGCGGCCGGCGGGCGCCGGAGGGCAGCCGCATCACCCTCTTCATGCCCGACCAGCGCAACCCGCAGCCGGCCTATTACGGCTTCACCGTCGGCGCCCGCGGCAATCCCATGCATCCGGAACGCGTCGAGGTCGTGCACGACCGCGGCGTGTTCGTGAACACCGGCCGCATGTTCCTCGAAGGCTTCGACTATCTCTACGATGCCGCCGGCGGCTATGTCGGCTTCGGCTGGAATGGCCGGCTCAGCAGCGGCTATGGCGGCGTGACGCCGGGCCTGTCCTACGCGCCCTGACAGATTTGCATATCACGAAGTGATCGCCGCGCCGTCCGTTCCATGGGTGGCGCGGCGGGACTAGAGTCGGCGGCGTACCGGCGAGAAACGCCGGCCAGTCCTCGGAGGGACGCCCCATGACCACACGCCGAAACTTCCTCAAAGGCGGCACCGCCGCCGCAACCGGAATCGTCTTCTGCAGCTGCGGCCTGCTCGAGCGCGCGCATGCGCAGGGCGCGTCGCGCACCCTGCCCGTCGCCGTCAACGGCAAGAAGGTCAAGACCATCGACGTCCACGCGCATTGCCACTTCCGCGAGGCCGGCGCGCTGCTGGGCGCCGACGCCGCCGCAGTGCAGCTGCCGCCGGTGAACGGTGCGGCCGAGGCCTTCATCGAGATCGACAAGCGCCTGAAGGCGATGGACGGACAGGCCGTCGACATGGAGGTGCTGTCGATCAATCCGTTCTGGTACGGCCGCGACCGCGAGCTCGCCGGCCAGATCGTGAAGCTGCAGAACGAGAAGCTGGCCGAGCTCTGCGCCTCCAAGCCCGATCGCTTCGCCGCCTTCGCCTCGCTCACCCTGCAGGCGCCCGACCTCGCCGTGCAGGAGCTCGAGACCGCGGTGAAGAAGCAGGGGCTGAAGGGCGCGGCGATCGGCGGCGCCGTTGGCAGCGCCGAATTCTCCGATCCCAAGTTCCATCCGGTGTGGGCCAAGGCCGAGGAGCTCGGCGTGCCATTGTTCATCCATCCGCAGGGCGTGCCGGAGATCGGCAAGCGGCTGGCCGGCAACGGCTGGCTCGGCAACACCATCGGCAATCCGCTGGAGACCACGATCGCGTTGTCGCACCTGATCTTCGAGGGCACGCTCGACAAGTACCCCGGCCTCAAGGTCATCGCCGCCCACGGCGGCGGCTATCTGCCGTCCTACGCCGACCGTTCTGATCATGCCTGCATGGTCGGCCCGGCCGGCTGCAAGTCCGATGTCGCGCTGAAGAAGAAGCCGACGGAGTACCTGAAGCAGCTCTACTTCGATTCGCTGATCTTCTCGCCCGAAGCCATCCGCCATCTCGCAGCCCAGGTCGGCGCCAGCCAGATCGTGCTGGGCAGCGACTATCCCTATCCCTGGCAGCTGAAGCCGGTCGACCACATCTTCGCCTGCGATTCGCTCAACGACGACCAGAAGGTCGCGGTGCTGGGCGGCACGGCGGCAAAGCTGTTGAACATCGCGGGGTAGACGCCATCACGCTGACACGCCCGCTCATGATCTTCCGAACCGTGCGCGATGGCGCGCGCGGTTGAGCGTAGCCTCTTGGACGCCCGACTATGCCTTCGAAGCATTGGGCGTCTTGTGCTCGACCGGTGGCGGGCCGAGCTGCTTGCAGCCTTGCCGCAAGGAAAGCGCGCGTTGAACCCAAAGGTCGTTCTTTCTGCCGGCTGAAAGCGAAAGGACGGTTACGGCGCCGCAAATCGACTCCTCGTCGCAACCCGGGTGTCGTGCTCGATCTTGATGAAGGGCTGGCTCGTCGCTCTCCGCAGGAGGAACGTTCCGAGTGCGCGATATAGCCTTGGTGGACGATGACGAGCTCTATCGCGAGGCATTGTCAGCGGATTTGTCAGACCGCGGATTTGTGGTTTCGGCTTTTGCCGGCGGCTCGTTGTTTCTCGATGCCCTGAACAGCGGCCTCGCGCCCGACGCCGCATTGCTCGACTGGGCCATGCCGGACATATCCGGGCTCGCTCTGCTGCGCGCAATGAGGCAGCGCGGCATAAAGCTTCCCGTCGTTTTTCTGACAGGGTACGCCGTGATCGAGCGCGAGTTGCAGGCGCTCGATGACGGCGCCGCCGACTTTGTCGACAAGGCTCGGGGGTGTGGACGTCCTGGCTCACCGGATGCGTGTCGTCATTGCGGGTCAACGCGGCTTTCCTCTGGACGCGGAGGCAAAAGCACAGCGTTACGACTCCCTGACCTTGTTCCCCGGTACGGCGCGCGCTCGCTGGCGGCTGCAGGACGTCGAATTGACGATGACGGAATACAAGATCGTCATGCTTCTGGTATCGCACAGAGGGAAGCTCCTGACCTACCGGGCGATCTACGACGCTGCCCATTATACGGGTTTCGTCGCGGGCACCGGGGAGCTCGGACATCACGTCAATGTGCGGTCGATGGTGAAACGGATCCGGAAGAAGTTTTTGGCGATCGACCCGGGCTTTGCGGAGATCGAGAACGTGGAAAGCGCCGGCTACCTGTGGCGCGATCCCGCGCGCGCCCCGACCGCGGTACAGGCCTGAAGACTAGAAAAGTTCAAAGGTGAAACCGTGGGGAGCGATCGGGAGTTTCTGGCGTGTGGTCTGGGAAAGGTCGTGGGGAGGTATCGTGGAAGAACCATCGGATGCGCTTCTGGCTGCTTGCCAAATAGCGGGCCTCGTTGCAGCGGCGTTGCTGTTCCCTGGCGCGGTGATTGACCTGGTCTTCGGCACCGACTTGCTCAATATCCTGTCGCAGGCCGCTCTGGCGGCGTTTGCGGTCGCACTGATTCTTGCCGTCTGGAGATTCCCGAAACAGATGTAGCGTCCGAGGCGAGGTTTTCGCGGCGCAGATACCTTGTCGGCTTCGAGGTACCATCCCCTGATAAATCGCGTCCCGCACATCCCCGCGGAGCCCAGGCCTGCGTTGCTCCGGCATTGGCTCAGCGGAGGACCTCAATGTGCGACTACTCTCTTGAACTTTACTGGTCCAGGCCCGCCACGGCGGGCGAACGGTATGTGCTTCACCGTTTCCGCAGCGGCAGCCGGGGCTTCGTCGACCCCGCCGACTGCTCGACGGCCATCTGCATGCCGCCAGGCGCGCGCCTGCTGCTGGAAGGATTGAGCGAGCGTTTGCAGCTAGCCTTCGCCGTGGAACAGTCGGCAGAGGTCACAATGATGCGCCTGCCCTGTCGGGGCAACGTACACCCGGATGGCGTGCGCTTCGCCGACGGTCGCGAAGTTCTCCTGCAAAGCCTGAATGTCGGATTGTCAGCGGCGTTGCTGCCGCGCGATCTGGACGCGATGTTCGGGCTGCAGGGGCACGAAGCGCCCGCCTCCGCCTTGGCGATGTCACCGGTTTCCATCGCGGTCCAAGCGCGAGAGAGTTTTTCCCGCTACGTGGCTCGCCTGCGCGTTGCGGGTAGTGAACGCTTCAGAGCACGGGTCTCGACCCGCCGGCGACTTCCTGGGCCGGCCTCCCAGCTCCGTGATTCGCAGCCGGCGGATTGGTCGGGAATGGTGAGGCCGACATGAACGACGGGCCAGACCTCGCCTGGCTGGCGGTGCTTACGCTGGGGGCTGCAGCCTTGGCCGGCGCCATGATTTTTGCCGTCACGCGCTACCGTGCCTGGCAGGACCGCCGGCGGCATTCGCGGCCTACAGACTGATGCGCGCTTTGCTTACCCTGCCAGCTCTCTTGCTGATCGGCGGGTGCTCGCCGGCGCACTACATCGCCGACCGGGGACGAGAGGCGGTGATCGGCATGGACAGCACCACCTTGAAATCATGCGCCGGCATTCCAACCCGGACCGAGCAGCTCGACCCGCGCACTACGCTTTATTCCTACGAAAACAAGTACGAAAGGACGGGCGGCGCCGAGGTGACCTTTCCGATCATCGGCGGCGGCTTCAGCCTGGGCGGCAGCGGCTCCTACTGTCATGCTCTTGTGCGTATCATCGATGGTCGGGTCGCCGGCGTCACCTATACGGGCGACAACGACGACATGATCGGCAGGGAGGGCATCTGTGCCCCGATATTCAGAGGCTGCCTCAGAGAACAGGAGAAGGCGCGCCAAGCCTTCCCGGGGACCCGATGAAGCGAGGCCCTCCGCGCGTTGCCTGACCGAAGTAGCCGCGGATAACACCATCGTGGCAGGCCCAGGGCGTCAGCAGGCAGTGGCTTCACGACGTCAAGTACGCGAACATGCCAAGCATCCGACGGAGCTCCCGGAGACCTCTATGCACCTGTCGCGTCGAACCCTGCTCGCGGCAACCGCCAGCCTCGCTGCCGGCCTGCCGTCGACGCAAGCTCTCGCCCAGGCGTCCGGGCGCAAGACCCTGCGCCTGATCAACCGGGTGATCGAGGTCAACGGCAAGCCGGCGACGCGCTACGGCGCCTTCCAGCCTTCCGGCGCCTGGGGCATCAGCCTGAATGAAGGCGAGACCTTCGACGTGCGCCTGGAGAACCAGCTCGACGTCCTGTCGGGCCTGCACTGGCATGGGCTCAACCCGCCGTGGCGGCAGGACGGCGTGCCGTACATCTCCGGCCCGCCGATCGCGCCCAGCAAATTTGCCGACTACAGCTTCCCGGCCCAGCCCGTGGGCACGCGCTGGATGCATTCGCACTTCGGGCTGCAGGAGCAGAACCTGCTGGCCGCACCGCTGATCTTGCGCGAGCAGAGCGCCATCCGCAGCGGCCTGCAGGAAGTCGTGATGCTGCTCGAGGACTTTTCCTGGCGGAAGCCCAGCCTGATCTTCGAGGAGTTGCGCAAGCCCAAGCCGATGGCGGCGATGACGGGCGGCAACATGTCGGGCGGCATGTCGACCCTGTCGCGCGGCGGCATGAACATGCCGGGGATGAACATGTCGTCCGGCCACGGCATGGACCTGAACGACGTGACCTACGACGCCTTCCTGGCCAACGACCGCACGCTCGCCGATCCGCAGGTGTTCGACGTCGAGAAAGGCGCCGAGGTGCGGCTGCGCATCATCAACGCGGCGGCCTCGACCAACTTCATGATCGAGCTCGGCAACGTCGAGGGCACGGTGCTGACCGTCGACGGCAATCCGGTGGTGCCGCTGAAAGTCCGCCAGTTCCCGCTGGCCATCGCCCAACGCGTCGACATCGTCGTGCGCCTGCCGGCCGACGGCTCGGCGCTGCCGATACTGGCGCGCGGCGAAGGCCTCACCATGCAGACAGGGGTGATCTTGCGGCCGCGCGGTGCGGCGGTGACCAAGATTGCCGAGACGGCCGAGATGGCGGCACCGGCGCTCGGCCTGATGGACGAGATGAAGCTGCGCGCTGCCCAGCCGCTGCCGTCACGCCCGATCGATCGCTCCGTGCCCGTCGATCTCACCGGCAACATGTCGGCCTATGTCTGGGGCATGGCGGTGCACGGCATGGAAGGCGTGCCGGTCACCGTGGAAAAGGGCGAGCGGGTCGAGCTGGTGATGCGCAACACCACCATGATGGCGCATCCCATGCACATGCACGGCCCGTCCTTCCAGGTCACGGAGATCAATGGCCAGGCCTTCCCCGGCGCGGTGCGCGACGTCGTCCTGGTGCCGCCGCGCACGACAGTGAAGGTCGTGTTCGATGCCGACAATCCCGGCATATGGGCCTTTCACTGCCACAACCTCTATCACATGGCGGCGGGCATGTTCGCGACCGTGGTCTATCGCGGGTTCAATTGACTGCTGGGGGCGCGCCACTCCAGTGGCGCGTCTTCTCATGCTCTTCTGGACCGCGCGCTTCCAGCGCGCTCATGAGCGGGCCAGAGGCTCGCGGTCCGCAAGATCATGACGCGCCACTGGAGTGGCGCGCCCCCAGCGACTACTTCCACAGCTCCATCAGCGGGCCCGACTTGCCGTGCACGGGGTCCATCTCGGGCAGCGGTACCTTCGCCACATTGTCGACGGCCTCGGCGTGGTCGATCTCGCCCGGCCGCTTCTGGTCGAGCGAGCCGTTCAGCGGATAGGCGCCGACCACCAGCAGGTCGCCGCTCGCGTCGATGCGGCGATGGCCGGTGCCCGCGGGAAGGACGACGACATCGCCCGCCTCGACGCCGAGCCTGCGACCCTTGGCGCCGCCGAACTCAACCGTCGCCCGGCCGCGCGCGATGCCCAGGACCTCGTGCGTACCCGTATGGAAGTGCAGGAAGGGATAGATGCCGTTGCGCCAGCCGTCCCCCCAGCCATGCGCGGCAAAGGCCCGTTCGAACGGCACGGCGGGATCCTTCTCCCGCTCCAGCGCAAAGGCCGCGCGATAGACGATCAGCGGCAGGCGAGGATTGTTGGGCGTCTCGCCGTCATCCTCGAAGCGAAAGGCGCGCACTTCGGTCATCGGCCGTCTCCCGGATGGCAAAATCCGCAACCGGCTGGCCCAGCCGGCGTTGGGTTCCCAAGTGTCCTCCCAAGGAAGACCGATGGTCCACCGTCGATTCATCCTGGCTGGCGGCTTGGCGATGCTGTCGACCGGCTTGGCCCGCGCCCAGAAGCCGACGCCGCCTCAACAGGCGCTGGCGCCGGGCGGCAAGCGACCCGCCTTCCGCCTGGAACAGGTGGCGCGCTTCGACCACCAGGCGACCGGCGCGGCCGTGTCGGCCGACGGTCGTGTTTTCGTCAACTTTCCGCGCTGGACCGACGACAGTCCGATCTCGGTCGCCGAGGTAGCGTCCGACGGAACGCTGAAGCCCTATCCCGACGAGGCCTGGAATTCGTGGCGCAACGCCGGCGGCTCCGCCCCCTCGCCCCGTGACCACTTCGTGTGCGTGCAGTCGGTGGTAGCCGACAATCGCGGCAATCTCTGGGTCCTCGATCCGGCCTCGCCGGGCATCGACAAGGTCGTTCCCGGCGGACCGAAGCTGGTGCGCATCGAGCTCGCCACCAACAAGGTCGCCCAGGTCATCCATTTCGGCGAGGACGTGGCGTTGCAGGGCAGCTACCTGAACGATGTCCGCTTCCATCCCGACGGCGCGACCGCCTTCATCACCGATTCCGGCGCCCGCGGCGCCATCGTCGTCGTCGATCTGCTGTCGGGCAACGCACATGCCCGTCTCGACGGCCATCCCAGCACGCAGCCCGAAAAAGGTGTCGCGGTCGCCGTTAAGGGCGAGAAGCTCAAGCGGCCGGACGGCCGGCCGTTCCAGGTGGCGGCCGACGGCATTGCGCTGTCGATGGACGGCGCCACGCTCTACTGGCAGGCGCTCACCGGCCGCACGCTCTACCGCATCGCGACCGCGGCCTTGAACACGGACAATCCGGAGGACGCCGCGCGCAAGATCGAGAAGGTCGGCGTCACCCACGTAGCCGACGGCCTGCTGATGAGCAGCGACGGCCTCCTCTATCTCACCGCACCCGAAGACAACGAGGTCCGGATATGGACCGGTGAGCGGTCGGAGACCGTGATAGCCGACGACAGGCTGGCCTGGCCCGACAGCTTGGCGGAAGGGCCGGACGGATCGATCTACGTGACGGCCTCACACTTGCACGAGATGCCGTGGTTCAAGCAGGGCGCGCCCAACGTGCTGCCCACCCAATTGTTCCGCCTGGTCCGCACTTAAGAAACACCAATCCCTCGCGGAACATTCGACCATCCACAACGCTGTACGATAATGCGCTACCATATTCAGCTCGCCACTTCGGTAGACGTCGCTTTTCTCGCCGCCGTGATCGACGAGGATCGCGGGCAGTGGAACGCCGACGACGGCGCCGTTCCGATCGATCGCCTGTTGCAGACCTGTGCCTGCAGCACCCAGGTGTGGGCGGCCCGTGACAGCAACGGCACGCCGACCGCCCTATGGGGTGTCACGCCTGTGTCCGACGACCCGGAGGTCGGACATCTGTGGATGCTGGCGTGCGAGACCTTCGACAACGATCCGGCCGAGCTCGGATCGTTGTCGCGACTGGTGTTCGGCGAGATGCTGGGCCAGTTCCCGCGGCTCGAGAACTACGTCGATTCGCGAAAGGTCCGGGCGATCGAGCTGCTGCGCTCGATCGGCTTTGCCGTCGAGCCCGCTGTTCCACGGCCGGCGGACGATGCGGATTTCCACCGCGTCTGGATCGATTCCGATCGTCTCATGATCGGCCGCGCGGCGTGCAACTTGCCCAACTGACTTCCTCTTTTCATTTGCGAGCAGATCGCATGTCTGGGTAACGTGTACCCTCGTCACAGGAGGTTGCATGGCCCAGGATCGTCGTTCTGTCCGCGCGCTGGCGGCACTATTGCCGGCGGGCGCTTTCGGCTTTTCGGTGAGTCTCGCCTCCGCCGATGCGGCCGCGACGACGTCCGATACCGGCGCCCAACCGAAGAGGCCCGGTGAGGTCGCGGAACGCCTGCAATCGATCCGCCTCTCGGTTTCCGATGCACTGCAGCAATACGCCAAGGACGGCGAGCCGTTCGTGGCCGTCGACCCCGAGAAGCAGCTCGCCTGGTGGGGCAATGGTTGGCACAACGGCGGCTGGGGCTGGCACAACGGCGGTTGGCACAACGGCGGCTGGGGCAACGGCTGGCACAACGGCGGCTGGGGCAATGGCTGGCACAATGGCGGCTGGGGCAACGGCTGGCATAACTGGTAAGCACCGATGACGGGTGAGCCCTTCAGCGCTCAGCCGCCGACCCGCGGGGCCCCACGCCCCGAGATCGGCATGGTGGTGCTGCAGCCGACGGGATTCTGCAACATCAATTGCAGTTACTGTTACCTGCCCGACCGCAACGACAAGCATGTCATGGCGCAGTCGACGGTGACGCGGCTGTTCAGCGAGGTGTTCGCCTCGGGCTGGTGCGCGCACGAGATCATCGTGCTGTGGCACGCCGGCGAGCCGATGGCGGCCCCCGTCTCCTTCTATCGCGAGGCCTTCGCCACCATCGAGCGGCTGCGCCCCTCGTCGGTCGTCGTCAAGCACTCGTTCCAGACCAACGGCACCCTGGTGAACGACAACTGGTGCCGCCTCTTCCAGGAATGGAATGTCGGCATCGGCGTCAGCGTCGACGGTCCGCGCGAGATCCACGACCGCAACCGCAAGACCCGCAGCGGCAAGGGCACCTTCGACAAGACGATGGCGGGCATCCGCTGCCTGCAGAAGAACGGCGTGCCGTTCCATGTCCTGTCGGTGCTGTCGAGCGACAGTTTGGCCGATCCCGACGGCATGCTGGCCTTCTACATCGGCGAGAACATCGACAAGGTCTGCTTCAACGTCGAGGAATCGGAAGGCACCTATGTCTCCGAGCTGTTCGACACGCCGCGCGCCGAGCTGAGAACACTGTTCGCCGCCTTCCTGCGCCGCTTCTGGCACCGGGCGCGAGCCAGCGGCAAGGTGACGTTCGTGCGCGAGATCGACCAGGCGGTGCCGCGCATGTTCCGGCCCGAGGGCATGCCGGCGCGCAACATCCAGTGCGATCCGCTGGCCATGCTGAATGTCGACAGCCGCGGCAACGTCTCGAGCTTCTCGCCCGAGCTTCTCGGCATGAAGAACAAGGACTACGGCGACTTCCTGCTGGGCAACATCACGATCAATTCGCTGGCCGAGATCTACGCGACCTGCCTCGAGTCGGCACTGTGGCGCGACGTCCGCGCCGGCACGCGCGCCTGCGAGCAGGCGTGCGAGTACTATTCGATCTGCGGCGGCGGCTCGCCGGTCAACAAGCTGTTCGAGAACGGATCGTTCACCGGCACCACGACGTCGTTCTGCACGCTCACCCAAATGGTGCCGGCCGACCTGATCCTCGAGGCCTACGACCGCCTCGAGCAAACCTGGATCGACAACGATCCGGCCACCATCGTCCCAGCCAGTTCTCCAACAACGGCCGAGGCGGCCGCGCTGTCACCGAGGATGCCATGACCCAATCGAAATTCGTCGCGCTCGCTTCCCTGTTCGCCGCCGGCCTGATCGGCTCGGTGGCTCACGCGCAGCAGCAACCGCCGTCGGCCGGCGGGCCGCCGCCCGGGCAAGGTCAGCAACAGGGCCAACAGGGCTATGGCGGCGGTCCCGGCCCCGGCCAGCCATCGGGCACGATCGGCGGACCGCCGGCGCCGGTGGTCTTCGTCACCAGCGTCGAGGTGCTGCGTTCCGACCGCAATGGCGGCCTCGATGTCGTGCGCGTGCGCGGCCTCGTGACGGGCTCGAGCTGGACCACGCCCCACCTGATCCCGATCACCCAGGGCGAGCCGCGTGACGGCATGCTCGATCTCATCTTCCAGGCCCAGGCGCCGGCAGGTGCGGCCGGGCTGGGACCGTTTATGCCCGTCGAGGCCATCCTGCCGGTCGAGACAGGCCATCCCTACAAGGGCGTGCGCGTGCGCGGCGGCAACAATGCCATCTCGCTCAAGGGTATCCCGGGCTACGCCGAAGCTCCGGCGCCGAAGGAAGACTGCGCCAAGTGCATCGGCAAGTTCTTCGTCGCCAAGGGCGCGAACCCGCCGGCTGGCGCGGCTGCCGACAGCGTCGTGCGTGAGGCCGACCTGCCCTACACGCTGCGCATCATCAAGCCGACCGACGGCATCCCGAGCTATGCCCTCGATCCCAACCGCCTGACCCTGCTGCTGTCCGAGGACGGCCGCATCGTCGACGGCGCCTGGGACTGATCAGCTGAGCGGCGGCAGGGCGTTACGGAGCGCCCTGTTCGACAGCTGCAGCAGCCCGTCGAAGGGCTGGCCGAGCTCGAGGATGAGGTAGATCGCGGTCGCGGCTGTGAAGCCGCAGACCAGCAACACGACCACCAGAGTCGGGTTGGCCTTGGACGACATGCTGAAGCTCGCGAAGATGAAGCAGAGCCACAGGACCAGCACGGTTATGAAAGGCTTCGACAGCGTATCGGCCGGCTGCGAGAGCAAGGTCAGCCGCGTTTGCTCGATGTCGTTGCTGACCGCCAGCGCGCGGGTCTTCAGGACATTCTGCACCGGCGTCTTCGGCTCGAGCTGGCGCAGCTTGTAGAGCACGGTGTCTTCCTGGGTCACCGGCCGCAGGAGTTGGCCGGTGACCGGTGCATCGTCGCGCCAGATCGCCGCGATCGTCGAATCGGTATCGGTGCGCAACGCGCGGCGCAGATCGACGCTCTCAGGGCCGCCATATTCCTTCAGCAGCTGGTCGAGCTCGACGGTGCCGGCCGTCAGGCGGGCGACATGGCTGTTGGTCGCCTCGTAGCTGCCGCGCGTCGACGCAAAGAGCAGCGCCACCACCACCGCCGCCATGGTGCCGATCAGCGCCGTCGCCAGTCGGATCACGTCCTTGGAATCGCCGCTGAGATGGGAGTCCGGCAGCCGGTAACGCAGGATCAGGCCGCCGACGATGCTGACCAGGATCAGCGCGAACGACACCAAGGCGACGATGACGGCCAACTTCCGCTCCCCTTCGATCCGTGCAGCATTATAGACTAGCTCCCGCGCCATGGCCGCCGAACAACAATCCTATGACAGTGTGTCCGCAGATTACTTCGCCCGGCGCGGCTTGCGGCGCTACGCCGGCGTCGCCTCGCTGTGGGCGCTGGGGGTCGGCGCCGTCATCTCGGGCCACTATTCGGGATGGAATCTCGGACTGATGGCGGGCGGCTGGGGCGGCCTCGCGCTCGCCGCCATGGTCATCGCCGCCATGTATCTCGGCCTCGTCTTCTGCATCGCCGAAATGGGCGCCGCGCTGCCGCATACCGGCGGCGCCTACTCCTTCGCCCGGGCCTCGATGGGACCATGGGGCGGCTTCATCACCGGCCTTTGCGAAAACGTCGAATACGTGCTGACGCCCGCCGTCGTCGTGTCCTTTCTCGCGACCTATCTCGCCGCCGTGTTCGACACGCCGCCGGCCTGGCTGCCGGCCTACTGGGTCGGCGGCTATGTCGTGTTCGTCGCGCTGAACGTCTTCGGCGTGGAGCTCTCCTTCCGCGTCACGGTGATCGTCACCCTCGCCGCCCTGGCCTGCCTCGCGGTGTTCTGGGTCTCGGCACTGCCAGTGGCCGAGTTCAGCCGCTACGCGCTCAACATCGGTGTCGGACCGGACGGCTCGGCCGTCGAGCTGCCGCAGGGCAACGGCCCCTGGTTGCCGTTCGGGCTCAAGGGCGTGTTCACGGCGATGCCCTTCGCGGTCTGGCTGTTCCTCGCCATCGAGCAGTTGCCGCTGGCCGCCGAGGAATCGAGGGATCCCAGCCGCGACATGCCGCGCGGCATCATCGCCGGTCTCTTGACGCTGTTCGTCTCGGCCGGCCTCATCCTGTGGCTCAACCCGTCGGTGGCGCCCGGCGCCTTCAAACTCGCGACCTCGGGCGACCCGCTGCTCGACGGCTTTCGCGCCACCTTCGGCGAGGGGCTGGCCAAGCTTCTGGCGCTGGTCGCCTGCATCGGGCTGATCGCCTCCTTCCACACCATCCTGTTCGCCAAGGGGCGGCAGATCTATTCGCTGTCGCGCGCCGGCTACTTCCCGCGCTTCCTGTCGATCACCCATGTGCGGCACAAGACGCCCTACGTCGCGTTGATCGCGGGTTCGGCGCTGGCGCTCGTCATCATGTTCGTGCTGTGGTTCGGCATGGGCGCGGAGAAGGGCGCCGCCGCCATCCAGGGCATGCTGCTCAACATGGCGGTTGCCGGCGCCATGCTCTCCTATCTCCTGCAAGCGGTGAGCTTCATCGTGCTGCGCCGACGCCTGCCCGGCCTGAAACGTCCCTATCGCTCGCCGCTCGGCATCGTCGGCGCCATGCTCACGCTGGTGATCGCGATCGTAACGCTGGTCTTTCAGCTCCTCGACCCGATCTTCGCCGCCGGACTCTTCTGGGTCGGCGTGTGGTTCGTGCTGGGCATCATCTGGTTCGCCCTCGTCGGCCAGAACCGCCTGGTCAAGGCGCCGGAAGAGGCCTTCGCGATCGAGGCTTCCCGCCAGTGAGCTGCATGATGGTCCTGGCGTTGAACAGGTTCTTGGACGGCTCGCTGCCCGCCAGCACGTTCATCAGCTGCTGGACCAACTCGGGCCGCCGGCCGATCTCGGCATAGAGCGGCGCCAGCGGCGCCGGATCCTTGAGCGAGGCCGACTGCACCGTGTAGTCGAACACCGGGCCGGTCCTCTCCCACAACGCCTGCTGGTAGCCGGCCAGTGCCGTGGCCATGTCGCCATCCAGGCCGGCATCGATCGCGTCGGCTAAAAGATCGGCGCCGAGAAAGGCGTCGCCGATGCCCATGCCCGTCAGCGGATCGCGGTGATAGGCGGCATCGCCCACAAGCGCCCAGCCCTCGCCCCCGCAGCGATGGTAGCGATTGGGCAGGCGATGCGTGCCCTTGAACGGCGTCGCCCGCCGGCCGGCGCGCACGCGATCGAGCAGCGGCGCATCGAGGCCCGCGAGATAGACCGTCTCGATGTCGGCCTTGTAGGCCGGCCACTCGCCGTTGGTCCGGCCGACCCAGATGCAGGTGAGATCGTCGTGCGTGGGGAAGACCAGCACGTCGCGGCCGTGGCGCAGGTAGAATTCGACGCCGTCGGTCGGCACGCCTTCCCAGTAGGCGTAGAAGCCGCAGGTCAACGACGGATGCGAGCGTTCGAGGCCGGCCATCGCCGCCTCGGCGACACCCGAGGTCAGGCCGTCGGCGCCGACGACCAGCGTCGCCCGCTCCTCGCGCACGCCATCCGGCCCGGCCAGCCGGACGCCGACGACGCGGTCGCCCTCGCGTAAAAGCTCGCGCATCAGCGTGCGCTCGCGTATCTCCGCCCCGGCCCGGCGGGCGGCGTCGACCAGCAGCGCGTCGAGCACGGTGCGGCGCGGGCAGTACATGATCGCCGTGCCGTCGACCGGCTCGGGCCGGCCCTGCAGGCGCGCGTCGCCGAAATGGATATGCACCTTCTCGATTGGCGGGCAGCCGGTCGCCGCCAGCGTCTTGAGCAGTCCCCACTTGGCAAGGAACGCCGTGGTCCGGGGCCACATGAAATGAGTCGAGACGGTGTCGCTGGGGAACTCGGCGCGATCGACGGCAAGCACGCGCCGGCCCTGGCGCGCCAGCAGCATCGCCAACGGCGCGCCGGCGCAGCGGGCGCCGATGACGATGACGTCGTAGCTGGGCATCCTCGGAAGGATACCGCTAGAGCCCGGCCGCCGCGACCTTGCTTTCGCGCGTGCGTTCCTCGAGCGAGCGGGCGACCTGCTTCTTGAAGCGATCCATGTCGAGGCCGCGCAACTGCATGGCCTTGAGCTCGGGATGATTGATCGGGTTGACGGGTTTGCCGTTCTCCTGGACCTCGAAGTGCAGATGCGCGCCGGTCGAACGGCCGGTGCTGCCGACGAAGCCGATGAGTTCGCCGCGCACCACGGATTCGCCGGGCTCGATGCCGGGCGCGAAGGCCATGAGATGGCCGTACACCGTGGCAAGCTTGCCGCCGTGCTCGATGCGGATCCAGTTGCCGTAGCGACCGTTGGGCGCCGCCCCTACCACCACGCCGTCGGCCGCCGCGTAGACCGGCGTGCCGGCCGGCGCCACGAGGTCCATGCCTTCATGCATGAACAGCGCCCCCCGCGACACACCCTTGGCCTGGGGCGCCGCCGACCCGAAGCCGCCGTAGGTCGCAAGGCCGAACGACGAGCCGAGCGGCGTCGCCATGTTGACCGACCCGCCATTGCCGCTGGTGCCGCCGGTCGGCAGGCCGGGCGGCAGCGACCTGCTGCGCATGGGCCCCCCCATCGGTGCGGACTTGCCGGTCGCGGCGAGCGGCGGCGGCTGGTCGAAGGGATCGGCGCGCAGTCCAAAGCCCGACGAGACCGAGATGGTGTCGAGCGGCATGCGCATGGACGGCGGCATCGCCGACAGGCCGTTGGTGAACCACAGGCGCTCGACCTTGTCGCGCGTGCGGAAGCGGTGAACGGCGACGGGAGCGCGCGCGGCCAGCGTCATCTCTGCCCACAGAACGCGGCCGACGCCGATCGGTGCCCCTTCCGCCGTGAAAGTCTGTTCGTAGCGCAGATAAAGACGATCGCCTCGCTTGACGTCGCGCTGCAAGTTCACGGTTGCCGAGAGCGCGCGCGTCGCCTCCAGCGCGACGGTGGCCGGCACGCCGGATTTGGCCAATGCCTCATCGAGCGACGTCGACACGACGACGCTAGAGGCGACCTCGCGCGTGAAAGGCTGGAGATCGAGAAAGCGCGCCTCTTCATCGACGGCGCCCAGCATCCGCTCCTCAGCGACGCGCGCCTCGTCGGCCAGCGCACCGTTGGCGGCCAGACCGAGGGACATGGAACTGAGGAAGAACGAAGCGGCGAACGCCGCGGCGTGCGAGGCCTTCTTCATGGACTCCCTGTCTGCGACGAAATCGCTCCCGACGCCAGTGATCTTTCGTGACCAAGCGGGCCGCTGTGCGACTGTGGCACAGTCAGGGGGTCGGCTTGAAGGCCTTTGCGCGCCGTTCGGCCTCGGCAATTTGCGCAGGGCTCATGCGCTTGGCGAGCGCGGCAAGGTCCGTACGGGCCTGGTCGAGGCGCTCCTGGTTCTTGGCGGTATAACCCTTGATAGCCAGCGTCAGCCATTTGTAGGCCTCGACATTGTCCGGCGGCGGGACGCCCTCTCCGAAGCCCAGCATGAAGCCGATGTCGTTCTGCGCGCGGGCATAGCCCTGGTTCGCCGCCAAGGTATAGAGCCTGGCCGCTTCCTTGTGATCGCGCGGGACGCCCTCGCCGCTCCAGTACATGGCGCCGAGCAGCGTCCGCGCCTCGGCATTGCCCTTGCCGGCCCACACCTTCCAGATGCGCACGGCTGTCGCCATGTCCTTCTGCTCGTAGGCGCCGGCGGCCTTCTTCATGTCGGCTTCGAGGGATTGGGCAGCGAGAGGAGACGACGCGAGGAGAAGCGCCGCCAGGGCCGAGACGATCAATTTCATACGCTCAGATATTGCCCGGCCGTGCCGCCAACGCAACCGGAGCCCGCAACCCGCGCCGGTACCTGACGTTGGCAGGAAATCCACGGAGGAAAGCGCCATGGCCGACATCATCCAGGACCCGCGGCTCATCGACCAGGATCTGCGCGCCCACCAGGAAACCTTCCACGGCTTCAGCAAGCTCGTCCTGTTCGCCATCCTGCATATCGGCTTGGTGCTGGGCTGCCTGGCGCTGGCCTTCCTCGGGAATGTCCCGCTGTTCGCAACGCTGTTGGGTATCGGCGGGACGTTGGGCCTGCTCGCCATCTTCGCCATCACCTGACGCTCAGTCGAGCGTTACTCGATAGCGGCTGATCGCCAAGGTCGACACGACCAGCAGGATCGCCAGCAGCGCCGCCAGCTCGGTGGAGATGCTGGGGAAGCCCGCGCCCTTCAGCATCAGGCCGCGCACGATGCGCATGAAATGCGTGGCCGGCAGGATCTCGCCGATCCACTGCGCCCAGAGCGGCATGCCGCGGAACGGGAACATGAAGCCCGACAGCAGGATCGAGGGCAGCAGCAGGAACACCGAGGCCTGCATGGCCTGAAGCTGGTTCTGGGTCACCGTCGAGATGGTGAAGCCGATCGCGAGGTTCGCAGTGATGAACAGCGCCGTGCCCAGGCAGAACAGCAGGAAGCTGCCCTGCACGCCGACGCCGAACAGCAGCCATGACACCAGCAGGATCACCGTCACCTGGACCGCGCCGATGGCGATATAGGGCGTGATCTTGCCGACCATCACCTCGAGCGGCCGCACCGGCATGGCCAGAAGGTTCTCCATGGTGCCGCGTTCGCGCTCGCGGGTGACGGCGAGCGCCGTCATCATCACCATGGTCTGGGTCAGGATCACGGCCAGCAGGCCCGGCACCACGTTCAGGTTCGACTTGCCTTCGGGGTTGTAGCGGCGCTGCAGCACGACATCGATGGAATCGGCGGCATTGCGCAGCGGGCTGAGTGGACCGACCAGGTCGCGCGCCAAGGCCTGCTCGATGGCGGGCTTGGCGGCCGCCAGCGGATTGGCCGCCGCCATCGGATCGGTGGCGTCGGCATCGATCAGCACCTGGGCGCGCTCGCCGCGCACCAGGCGGCGCGTGAAGTCGGACGGGATGGTGACGACGAACTGCACCTCGCCGCTCTGCAGCAGCTCGTTGGCCTCGGCTTCGCTCTTGGGCTGGTGAGTGAAGCGCATGTAGCCGGTGTTGGCGAGCGCCGACAGGATGGTGCGCGTGACCTGGCTCTGGTCGGCCGCGACCACCGCGGTCGGCAGCCGATGCGGATCGGTGTCGATGGCGTAGCCGAACAGCAGCAGCTGCATGATCGGCAGGCCGAACATCATGGCGAAGGTCAGCCGGTCACGGCTGAGCTGGCGGACCTCCTTGGTGATGATGGCGCCGAGGCGACGAAGGAAGCCCTTGGGATCAGGCATCGAGGGCATTGTCGCGCGCCTTTCCCATGAGATGGATGAAGATATCCTCCAGCGTCGGCTCGGCTTCCTCCCATTTGATCGCGGGATCGGCGCGATAGGGCTCAATGGCCTTGAGCAGTGCCTCGCGCTCGGGGCCGCAGACGTGCAGCGTCGTGCCGAAAGCGGCCGCGGCGGTGACGCCGGGTGCGTCGCGCAGTCTCACCGCCAGCCGGTCGGCGCCCGCGCCGGAGGCCACGAAGGCGATCAGGCCCGACTCCTTGATGATGTCCTGGGCGGTGCCGCGGGCCATCAGCTCGCCATAGGCGATGTAGGCGATCTCGTGACAGCGTTCGGCCTCGTCCATGTAGTGCGTCGACACCAGCACGGTGATGCCCTGCGCGGCATAGGCGTGGATCTCGTCCCAGAAGGCACGCCGCGCCTTGGGATCGACGCCGGCCGTCGGCTCGTCGAGCAGCAGCAGGCGCGGCTCGTGCAGTACGCAGGCGGCCAAGGCCAGCCGCTGCTTCCAGCCTCCCGACAAGGCGCCGGCCAGCTGGTTCTGCCGCGTCGTCAGTTCCAGCCGCTCCAGCGAGCCATCGACCCTCTCCTTCAGCCGGTCGAGTCCATAGACACGGCCGACGAATTCCAGGTTCTCGCGGATGGTGAGATCCTCGTAGAGACCGAAGCGCTGCGTCATGTAGCCGGTCTGGCGCTTGATGGCCTCGCGATCGCGCACCAGGTCGTAGCCGAGACAGGTGCCGCCGCCGCCGTCCGGCGTCAGCAGCCCGCAGATCATCCGCAAGGTCGTGGTCTTGCCCGAGCCGTTGGGTCCCAGGAAGCCGCAGATGCGGCCCTGCTCGACGGCGAGGTTCACATGGTCGACGACGGTGCGGGGGCCGTAGCGCTTCACCAGGTCGTGGACATCGATTGCCAGATTCGTCGAGGGGGTCATGATCCGCCCTCCCCGAAGGGCGCCACGCTGACCGGCAGGCCGGGCGCCAACGCGATGTTGTCCGGCACCTTGTCGGGCCGCGCCTCGATCAGGAACACCAGCTTGGTCCGGGCGCTCTGCGAATAGATCACGGGCGGTGTGAATTCCGCGCGCGGCGAGACGTAGATGATGCTGGCCTTCATGTCGGGCGGACAGCCGTCGCAGGTGAAGCTCACCTTGCGGCCGATGCGTGCCTTGGCGACATCCTCCTCGGGCACGAAGAAGCGCAGTTTTACGCGCGAAGCCGGCAGCAAGGAGACCACCGGGGTGCCCGCCGGCACCCATTCGCCGACATTGAAGAAGGTGTTCTCGACCAGTGCATCGTCCGGCGCCACCGGCATCAGGTCGGCCAGCTTCTTTTTCGCCTGCTCGAGATTGGCTTGGTTCTGGATGATCAGGGCGGCGGCCGCGGCGATCTCGGCCTGGCGCGCAGCGAGGTCGCCGACACGCTCCTGCGCCGCCAGCGAGGCAAGCCGCGCGCGCAACTGATTGACCTGCGATTCGGCCTGATCATATGCCTGACGTGTCGAGAAGCCCTTCGGCAGCAGCTCCGTCTGGCGCTTCAACTCGGTCTCGGCCATCGCCAGGCTTGCCTCGGTCTCGCGGCGCTGGGCGCGGATCACGTCCTGCTCTTCCGGCCGCTTGCCCGTCAGCAGGTTCTCGTGCCGCGCCTTGGCCTCGGCCAGAGCCGCCTCGGCGCGCGCCACTTCGGCTTTGGCCACCGTCGGATCGATGACGAACAGCCGATCGCCCTTCCTGACGTGGCCGCCGCGGTCGACCGGCCGTTCGAGCAGTTGGCCGGCGACCGGCGGGGCGATCAGGCTGGTCTCGCCTTCGACATAGCCGAGATAGCGGCCGTCATCTTCCTGGATGCCCAGCAGGCCGAGCAACGGCGGCTGCCAGTAGCTGCGCGTCACCAGGCCGGCGGCGAGCAGCACGACCAGGACGATAAAGATCGCGCGTTTGGGCGGGGCTTTCATGACGCACCGGCTTTCTCCGGGCCCTTTTTCTCTAGACAATTGTCGGGCCTCAACGCGTGCAACATCAGGTCGGCGTGATGGCGGGCGAGCGCCTTGACGTCGAGCTTCTCGGCACCGATCGGCTCGAACACCGTGCGCCAGACGCCGGCCAGCAGCATGGCGCCCATGATCGAGCGCACCGTCAGCGCGGGATCGACACGGCGGAACTCGCCCTGGTCGATGCCGCGCGCGATCAGGCCTTCGAGCAACGGGATGCCGCGGCCGATCACCTCCTTCAGATAGAAGCGGCCGATCTCGGGAAAGGCGCGCGATTCGGCGATCACCAGCTTGGCGACCGAGGCCATCGGCGTCTCCTCGATGCGGCTCGCCATGAATTCGAGGATGCGCGGCAGCAACGGCGCGACCGGACCGCGATGCGCGCTCACCATCGCCGCCACCGTGCCGAGATTGACCGCCACTGCCTGGCGCACCACGCCCTGGAAAAGAGCGGTCTTGTCCTCGAAGTAGAGGTAGATCGCAGCCTTCGACAGGCCGGCGCGTTCAGCGACGTCGTCCAGCCGCGTCGCCGCAAAGCCCTTCTCGACGAAGAGGGCCAGCGCGGCGTCGAGGATCTCTCCCGGACGCTCGGTCGGGGCGCGGCGTTGCTTCACGGCTTTCATACAACTAACTTACTGGTCAGTTAGTTGTATTTCAAGGGCTCCAGGCCGTATTTTTCGGGGGTTTCCCGAAGGCGGCGGAGACACAAGCGGTGGTGTCTCCGCTGCCATCGGACGGCCGGTCAGCCCGGCATCTTGTCGATGAAGCCAACCATCGAGACGAACTTGCCGTCGGTCGACAGGGTGGCGAAGTCGACGCCCTCGACCACCGACGGCCCTGCCGCCGGCCCGAGCGACCAGGCGAAGCGCACGGCGTTGTTGTGGCTGTCGACCTTGGAGATGCGCTTCAGCACGAAGCCGGGAAACTTCGCCTGCACGCCGGCGAGCATGGCGTCGAGGCCGGCGTGGCCGTCGCTTACCATCACCGGATCGCGATAGCTGGCATTGGCCGCGCACGAAGCCGCCAAGGCAGATTTGCGCCGCGCGGGATCGGTCTCGTTCCAGCTCGCGATGTAGCTCTCGACGACGGATTCGATGTTGGACATGACGGTCTCCTTCAAGCGTTGCGACGATCGAAGAAGAGCGCGAAAGCGACGGGCAGGCGATTTCGTCGGAGGTAATCACCGGCCATAATGCCGGCATGCCCTTTCATCGCCGATCCATCATCGCCGCCGCATTTGCCGCGTCCGCGCTCCTTCCATTCGCGGCCCACGCCCAATCCGAAGACAAGCTCGAGAAGGTCGAGATCCTGCTCGACTGGAAGGCGCTGCCGACCTACGCCGGCTTCTATCTCGCGCGCCAGATGGGTGCCTTCGAGCGCCGCGGCCTGGAGGTGACGTTCGGGGAGACGCAGGGCGCCATGAGCTCTGCGGCCATGATCGGCGAAGGCAAGCCATATTGGATCGGCTCGTCGAGCGGCATCGCCACGGCGATCGGCCGCTCCAAAGGCCAGCCCATCAAGAGCCTCGCCGTCTACTATCCCAAGTCTCCGACGGTGATCTTCACCCGCACCGAGGACCGCATCGCCCATCCGCGCGACCTCTACGGCAAGACGCTTGGCCTGGTGCCGGGCAGCATCACCAACGAGGAGCTGCGCGCGCTCATCGCCGCCAACAAGCTCGATCGCAGCAAGATCAAGGAAACCACGGTCGAGTGGAACGCCTATGCGCTGGTCGACAAGAAAGTCGATGCCCTGATCGACTATGACGAGATGGCGCCGTCCGAGCTCATCGCCGAGGGCCGCCGCATCACCATGATCCGGCTGAGCGACTTCGGCGTGCGCGCCTACAGCCTCGACCTGATCGTCAACGATGCGGCCTGGGCCGATCCGGCCAAGCGCGCCATTGCCGAGAAGATCGTCGAAGCCGTGCAGGAGGGCTACAATACGGTGAAGGAGCGGCCGGCCGACGCCGCCACCCAGTTCTCCAACCTGTTCCCGCGGCTGGCGCCGCGTTTCGTCGACCGCAGCATGGTGACGGTCGCGCAGCAGCTGTCCGGACCGCCGACCGGCGTCCAGACCCGCGCCGGCTGGGAGGCGACGATCAAGACGCTGGAGTCGTTGAACCTGCTCGCCAAGCCGATCACGGTCGACGAGGTGGCGATCTTCAACTAGAGCGGCGAGCGCTTAATCGGAAGCGTATCCGGCGTGTTTGAGGTAGTTCCAACACTCCTGCTCGGTGTAGAT
>JAIEOV010000042.1 GCA_019750135.1 Reyranella sp.
TCGGGCGGCCCGTCGGCTGCAACCCTGCCGTTCGCCAGGACAATGACGCGATCGGCGAACCGGGCCGCCAGCCCGAGGTCGTGCAGGCTCACCACCACGCAGCCGCCGCGTTCGGCCTCGGCGCGCAGCACGGCCATCGTGTCCAGCGCATAGGCCGGGTCGAGGCTCGCCACCGGCTCGTCGGCCAGCAGGATGTCGGCCTCGGTGGCAAGCACGCGCGCCAGCATCATGCGTGCGCGCTCGCCCTGCGACAGGGCGTCGATGGTGCGGTCGGCGAACGCCAACCCGTCGACCCGCCGCAGCGCGCGCTCGACCGCGTCGGCATCCGGCGCGCCCAGGGGTCGCTCGAGATTGGCGCCATGCGGCAACCGGCCCAGGGCCACGAGATCGCGGCCGAGCAGCGGCCAATAGGCCGACGCGCCTTGCGGCAGATAGGCGATGCGCCGCGCACGAACGCCGGCGCCGAGCCCGCCGATCGGTATGCCGTCGAGCTCGACCCGGCCCGCCGCCGGGCTGTCGAGCCCGGCGAGATGGCGCAGCAGCGTGGTCTTGCCCGACCCGTTGGGGCCGACGATCGCCGTCACCTGGTCGGTGGCAAAGACGATGTCGATGGCTTCGAGGACGGTGCGTGTCCCTCTGCGACAGCCGAGAGCGCGAGCGGCGAGCGTGCTCATGTCGCCAGCCAGGCCGAGCGCGCACGGCGCACCACGTAGACCAGGAACGGCGCACCGACCAGCGACGTGAACACGCCGAGCTGCAATTCGAAGGCGGTCGGCAGCAGGCGCACCAGGATATCCGCCGCCAGCACCAGCGCCGCCCCCGACAGCATCGACGGCACCAGGGTGGCGCCCGGCTTGTAGCCGACGCGGCCGCGTACGAGATGCGGCGCCACCAGGCCGACGAAGCCGATGACGCCCGCCACCGACGTCGCCGCGCCGACCATCAGGCCGACTCCCAAGGTCAGCCGCAGGCCGAGCCGACCGGTGTCGACGCCCAGGCTGCGCGCGGCATCCTCGCCCAGCGACAGCGCGTCGAGCCAGCGCCCGGCGCCCAGCACCAGCAGCGCGCCCGCGATCATGAACGGAGCCGAGATCGCGAGATAACGCAGATCGCGATCCGTGATCGAGCCGGCGAGCCACAGCGAGATCTCCTGGTAGGCGAACGGATTGGGCGACGAGGCCAGCACCAGCGCGATCAGCGCCCCGGCGATGGCATTGATCGCCACGCCCATCAGCAGCAGCGTCACCGTCCCGGTGCCCGCGCGAATCGCCGTCATCAGCAGCGCGACCGCGATCGCCGCGCCGGCGATACCGGCCAGCGGCAGCGCCAGCGTGAAGGCCGCCGCTAGCCCGCTGTAGAAGGCACAGACCGCGGCGAAGCTCGCGCAGGCCGACACGCCGATCACGCCGGGCTCGGCCAGCGGATTGCGCAGCCAGCCCTGCAGGATGGCGCCGCTGAGTCCGAGCGCACCGCCGATCAGCAGGCCGAGCGTGGCGCGCGGCACGCGCAGCTCCCAGACGATCGCCCAGCCGACCTCGTTGCCCAGCCGCCACGGCCACAGCGCCGGACCGACCGCGAGCGAGATCAGGTAGAGCACGAGCACGAGGCCGACGAGCCAGCGATTCATCGCCGTGTCTCGCGCAGCAGTTTCAGGGCCTGAAAGTTCTCCGGCCCGGCGCAGACGGTGTATTTCAGCGGGATCGACACCAGCCGCGTGCTGCCCGCCAGCGCCAGCAGCGCATTGTGGTCGACGAACTCCGTCGCCCGCGCCGGATGCGCGTTGGCGTTGCCGTCCAGTACCAGCAGGTCGGGCCGGCCCGCCAGCACCGATTCGAGCGCCAGGCGGCCATAGGCCGGGATGCCGAGCTCGGCCGCGAGATTGCGATAGCCCGACACGTGCAACAGTTCGTCCATCAGGCTGCCCTTGCCGGCCGTGCCGCGATTGGCCTGCAGGACAGCAGCGAGCGCGGCCGGCGGTCCCGCCGGGCCGAGTCGTCGCCGCTGTTCCTGCATGTCGGCGATGATCGCGCTGGCTTCGGCCTCGCGCCCGAGGGCGGTACCGATCTGCGCGATCAGCCCCTCGGCATCCTTGAGCGATGAGGCCCACGGCACTTCGAGGATGGGCACGCCCGCCTTGCGCACCAGCCGCTTGAGGTTGGCGTGCGCGTCGCGGTCGAAGATCACGAGGTCGGGGCGCAGCTCGAGGATCGATTCGACCTTGGCGCGCACCGGCGCAATGGCGCGCGCCCGGTCGGCCAGCACGGAGAGGCGCGGGTCGTGCGACAGGTAGCTCAGGCCGACGAGCTGTCCGGGCGCCAAGCGAAGCGCGATGTGATCGAGGCAGAGATTCACGGTGACGACACGCTGCGGCGCCTGCGCCCAGGCCGGCGAACCGGCGAGGCACATGATGGCGACCAGCCAACGCATCCAGCCGGTCATTGCACCACTCGCCAGTTCGCAAGTTGCCGCGTGGACAGCGTCCAGTCGACCAGGACGATCGCCGACTGCCGCGAACTGTGGGAGGACACGATCCTGCCGTCGACGGCCGCGACCGATTGCGAGCCTCGGAAGTCCATAGCGTCCTCTCCGGTGCGATTGCACACCAGCACCGGCCGCCCGGTGTCGAGCGACGCCCTCTCCCATTCGCCGTTCGGGCCGTGCTCTCCCGGCGCCCAGGCCGCCGACGACAGCAGCAGGTCGACACCCTGCGCCACCGTCTCGTCGACCAGCCGCTTGGAATACATGTCGGCGCAGACGAACAGACCGAGCCGACCGATGCCGTCGACCGCGATCACTGTCGCGCGGTCCCCTGCGGTCGACCACGATTCGGAGCCCGTCTTGAGCACCATGATCTTGCGATGATGGCCGCTGCGAGCGCCGTCGGCCGCGAACAGGATCTGGCTATTGAACAGCCGGCCGTCCGCCTCCGGCGTCCCCAGCAACAGGAACACCGACGCCTGTCGCGCGAGCTCGCCCGCCCAGGCCAGCAGCGCCGGCTGGTCGCGGGCGATCCACGCCGTGCCGATCCTGTCGCGGAAGCCGTAGCCGCTCATGATCAGTTCGGGTGTCACGACGAACTTCGCACCCATCGCTGCGGCACGACGCACGGCATCTTCGACCAGGCGCTTGTTGTAGGGGATGTCGCCCGGCCGCGGCGCCAGGTGAAGCAGCGCCACGGTCGATGCAACTGCCTTCTCGGGCGTCACGACGTCTTCTGCCTCCGTCGCCAGGTTATACCGTCAAAACCTCGCCTTCACGCCGAAGAAGGCCTGGAAATACGGCGCCTGGAAGCCCTCCGGCTCCTCGTAGACGCGGTTCAGGACATTCTCGGCACGGGCGAAGAGCTGGACGGCGGGGATCACGTCGTACTGCGCCGTGACGCGCAGCAATGTGTAGGGCGACGGGTTCATGATCGCGCCCGTGGTGGCGTTGAAGTCGGTGCGGTTGCTGACCTGCAGCACGCCGACGCCGAACATCGTGTTCTCCCACGGCCGCACCTCGGCGCGGATGTTGAAGATGTCCTGCGGCCGGCGCACCAGCGGCTGGTTGGCGTCGACGTTGCGCGCGATCGTGAACGTGTAGTCGAAGTAGAGATCGAACCACTTCAACGGGCTGATCTGCACGAAGCTCTCGAAGCCCTCGCTTTGCGCGTTGGCGACGTTCTGAAGCGAGGTGAAGGGCGGCGGGCACTGGATGAGGTTCGAGTAGGTGTTGAAGAAGTAGGTGATGCCCGCCTTGACCTTGCGGTCGAAGATGCCCTGCTCGACGCCGACCTCGTAGCCGCGGCTGTACTCGGGCTGGATGTTTCTGTTGCCGCCGCAGAAGAAGCCGGTGCCGAAGAGCTCGAACAGCGACGGCGCCTTGAAGGCCGTGCCGTAGGATGCCTTGACCTTGGTGTCGGTCGCCCAAAGGTAGGACGCACCGGCCCGCCACGTGCCGACGCTGCCGTAGATGTCGTTGAAGTCGACGCGGCCGCCGGCATTGAGGTTGAAGCCTTCGAAGGGATTGAGGCGGATCTGACCGTAAATCCCGGTCTGGGACATCGTGCCCCAGGCCAGCGCCGCAAGCGTCCCGGGCGCCACCGAGCTCAGCGTATTGCTGTAGGCCCACTGGCGGTCGTAGTCGACGCCCGCGATGACGTCGACCTGGTCGGTGATGGTCACCAGATTCTTGAAGTCGCCCTGCAGGCGGCGGCCGTTGAACCAGGAATCGACAGTGAACGGGAACGGCACCTGCGGGCTGGCGTAGTCGAGGTCGTGCCGGCTGATCGTGCTGTAGTTGATGCCGATGACCGGCTTCCAGCGGCCGTTGAAGTAATTCCCTTCGATCTCGCCGCGCGTATAGAACTGCGACGTGTAGCCGTTGGCGTTCGGGTCTTCCTGCCCGACCTGATCGTAGTTCAGCTTGGTGTCGATGTAGCGGCCGAACCAGTTGAACTGGGTGTTCTCGTTGATCTCGAAGCCGAGCCGCGCCGCGAAGGTGAGGTTGCGGTAGGGATCGATGTCGACAAAGCCGCCGTTGGGCGTGAAGCGGGCCGGCACCGGCGTGTCGTTCGGTGTGAACGTGCCGGCGAAGGTGAGGTTGTAGTTGAAGCGCCCCTCGCTGCCGCGCACATAGGCGCCGCTGTTGCTCCACAGCCGCGTGCCGAGCTCGGTGAAGGCCTGGCCGTTCATCGGTCCCTTGCCCGCCTTGGTGACCATGTTGATGACGCCGCCGATCGCCTGGCTGCCGTACATCGTGCTCATCGGCCCGCGCACGATCTCGATCTTCTCGAGGTTCTCGGTCAGGAAATGCGCGAAGTCCGGCGCGCCGTTGGCGGTCGAAGGATCGTTCGCGGTGACCCCATCGATCAGCACCAGCACGTGGTTGGAATTGGAGCCACGAACGAAGATTGAAGTCTGCGTGCCAGGGCCACCCGACTGCTGCACGGAGATGCCAGGCACCGTCTTCAGCACTTCGCCGGCTGTCCTGAGCTGACGCCGCTGCATTTCCTCCTGGGGGACGATGGTGTAGCTCGAGGTGACCTTGTCGGGATCGGTCGGGAAGCGGTCCGCGGTGACGACCGTGGTCGGCAACGTGCCGGCCGGTTCGGTTTGCGCCAAGGCGGACACGGGTGAGAGAAGCAACAAGACAAGCAGGAATCGACGGAACGGCGTCATCAGACGGTCCTCCAGGCAGCAACACGCACAAGGCGCGTCACCGCTCGGTTGACCGTCCCGTTGGAACATCCCGTCCACGGAAGAGCGACGCTATCGGCGGCAGGTCTTCTGGCTTGCGGGTCATCGCTCCTGCCCGCCTTCCCAGGTCGAAACCCAGTGGCCTGATGGGCAGTCGCTCGCCGCTCACAGCTGCGGGTACAGCCGCCGATTCACCCTTTCGGGCTACACGGCATTCCCTGTTCGCCTCCGGCTAGGGAGGACCGACGATGGCTACATTCTTATCGCGCTGATTCGTTACGTCAAGAATCCAGCCATCGCCGCTGACGCTGGCCGATGCGAAAGCCCAGGGCATGACGCCGCTCGTCGGCGTCGTCCACAGCAGCGGCCGCATCGGCGAAGGCCGCCTGCTTGCCGGCGACCAGGGCGGGATCACCGAACTGCTTCATGAGTGACTGGAAGGCGTGGTAGCGCGCGGCGTCGAACGATGTCCGCTGGCCGTCGGCGCGCCGCAAAGGATGCGCCGGAAACAACGACATGCCGGCGAGCCACCCCTCGGGCACGGGAACCGTCGCGGCATTGAGGCGGCCGTGCGCCAGCAGGCGCGGCAGGACGTGGGTGTGCGGCCCTTCGGGTGACTTGCCGTCCGATGCGGGGATCGGCTGATAGACCTCGACGCGGCCCAAGCGGCAACAGAACACACGATGCGGGCTGAGCGCCGGCAAGCGGTGAATCAGCTGTTGGTTCTCCAGCATCGGACGGCCACAGGCGGCACGCAGCAGCTCGATCGCCTCGGCATTGGCCGTACGCACGCATATGTCGGCTTGCTCGCCGCCGAGGCCGAGGTCGAACAGGATGGCATCGCGATCCTGCGATCGCACGGCGTCACGGTCGGCGCCGAGCTCGGTCACGACTGTCCGGCCACTCATCGCCGCGGCGTCGCGCGGCAAGCAGAGCACGACGCCCTGCCCCCAACTCTCGATGCAGGAGCTGATCGTCTCGTAGGCGACCGGAAGCAGCTCAGGCAACACTTCCAGGCGAATGGCGCCGCGGTCCGTCGCCGCCGTGATCGCCGCCTCCGTCGAGATGTCGACCGGCTCGTCAGGATCGCGGTGGAATTCGGCAATGGCGCCGAAGCGCCCACAGGCCCACGACGCGTGGGGGTCACGAATATGGTCGACGAGCAAGTCACGCAACATGGCAATGTCCTCTGTGCCCCCCATAGACGAAGCATCGTCGAGCGCCAAGTAGCGCCCGCACGCTTCGCACTAACGATGCTGCAGCGACACGTCCTAGTCCACGCGTTCGAGGTAGCTCTGGAACACGCCGACATGCACCTGGGCGGGATCGGCGGAGTTCGGCCACAGCTCTTCCGCCTGGAAGCGCACGTCGTAGGTCGGCTCGTCCTCTGCGTGGATGCCATGGGCATGGGCGTCCGGGAACGGATAGGCCGGAGACTCGCTCACGACGACTCCCGTTTTCCCGCGAACGTAACCGGGAGCGCGGACGTGACCGGGTATGTGCTCCACCTTCACCCTGACCTTGTCGCCAGGCTTGAAGCGCTGTCGGTCGGCGGCATTGCTGCGGCCCACTGCGCTCGGCATCGACAGCGGAAAATCGCCGCCCGCGCGCCGTTCCAGTTCTTCCCGCGGGATCACGCCTTTTTCGACGCATAGGGTGGCGAGGCTGGTCAGCGAGCGTTCGTAGTAGCTTGCGGAGAGGTAATGCCGCGGCTCCATGCGCTCGATGGCGTGGCGGTACTCGTCCATGTTGAAGATGCCGAGCTTGACCGCCAGCGAGTACAGCGCGTTGACGCGCCGCTCCCACGGTTCATGGAACGTCAGGGCCTTCAGGCTGTGGCGGACGCGGCCGAACCCCTGTCGGCCGCCCATGTCATGAATGCCGTCCATGCGCGTATTCCTTTTCCAGGCGGGCGACGCCGATCATCGAATCCTTGGTGACGATCTCCGCCAGCTTTTCTTCCGGCCAGCCGATGGTCTCGGGCGGCTGCACGGGCAGAACGATGTAGCGGGTGTCGGCCGTGGTATCCCAGACGCGAATGTCGACCGAAGCGGCCAGCTCGAGCCCCATCTCCTTCAGCACAGTGCGCGACTGGCGCACGACGCGCGCCCGGTACTCGAGGTCCTTGTACCAGTCCGGCGGCAGGCCGATGATCGAGAACGCCGTGCAGGAGCAGAGCGTGCAGACGATCACGTTCTGCAGCGTCGGCGTGTTCTCCAACACGACCAGGTGGCGGTGGTGCGGCGGCATCGACAGGCCGAGCTCCTTCACCGCGGCGCGCCCATTGGCCAGCAAGCGCTGCTTGAAAGCCGGATCGCACCAGGCCTTGGCGACGACGCGCGCGCCATTCTGGGGAATCCAGTCTTCCTCGACGGTGCGCTTGAAGTCGTCGATGAACGCGCCCGCCTTCAGGCCACGTTCCTCCATCGCGGCCTCGATGGCGTCAACGCGCTGTTCCACAGAAGCCGTAACGTGCCGTGTCTGATTGTCGGGCATGCGAGCCACCCTCCGGAAGCTGGCGCGCACAATGACGAGCTCCGACGCCCGCCATCAAGAAGAATGTCTTCCCCGACATTGCACGAGCGGCACTGAGGCGCTACGTTTCCAATTGCGAATGGTTCGCAACTGGCTGCCGAATATCGATGACCTAGCCGATCGCCACGGATCACGGGCTCGCCGCCGCCGAAGAATCTAGACGGAAAGCCCACCGTGGCGCAGGACAAGTCGAAACTCGGCCTCTTCATGGCCCATCGCGGCGAGCTGGTGGACTATGCCAGCGCCATCGTCGGCAGCCGCGCCGGGGCCGAGGACGTCGTTCAGGAGGCCTGGCTGCGCTTCAGCCACGCCACCGCAGGCCGACTGCTCGAGCATCCGCTAGGCTATCTCTACCGGATCGTCCGCAACATCGCCCTCGACTGGCGCCGCAAGATGGCGCGCGAAGGCCGCTACCTCGTCAACACGCAGGACAACGCGGTGGACCAGCAGCCAACCGGCGGCCCCTCACCCGAGGCGCGGTCGCTGCGGCGCGAGCAGGTCGCCCTGGTGCGGGCCGCGCTCGAAGGTCTGCCGGAGCGCACGCGCGTCGCGCTCCGCATGTACCGACTCGAGGGTCGCAAGCTCAAGGAAGTCGCCGCCCATCTCGGAATCTCGGTGACTCTCGCGCACTACATCATTACCGACGGCATCAGGCACTGCCAGCGACAGCTGCGGCGGCGATCATGATGCCGATCGTGAAACAAGCAAAAGGCAGAAGCCGGAGAACGGGATGGCAGCGATAACCGAGCTGGAGCGCGAACGGGCATCCGGTGAAGCGGCCGAATGGCTGATCCGACTGCATGAGGAGCCGGACGACGCCGGGCTGCGCGCGCTTTTCGAGGGCTGGCGGCGCGCCGATCCCGCACATGCGCTCGCCTGGTCGGAGGTTACCGAGACGTTCGACCTCATCGGGCAGGCTCTGCCGGCCGAGGATCCGCTGCCGATGCCGGCGTCGGCACGCCAATCGAGGGGCCGATGGTGGCTGGCGGCCGCCGCAACGGCGATCGCCGCCTGCGTCGCCCTCGTCTTCCTGCCGGGCCTGATGCTGCGGCTGGGCGCCGACTACGCGACGTCGACCGGCGAATGGCGCGAGGTGCGCCTGACCGACGGCAGCGTGATCGACCTCGCGCCGAGAAGCGCCATCGACGTCGTCCTGGCTGCCGATCGCCGCGACATCCGCCTGCTGGCGGGACAGGCCTTCTTCGAAGTGACGCCGGATGCCGCGCGACCCTTCCAGGTCAAAGGCCAGGGCGTGACCGCCACCGTGCTCGGCACCGGATTCGCCATGCGCCTCGGCCGGAATACGGCCGACGTCGCCGTCCGCCATGGCCTCGTTCAGGTCGACTCCGTTTCGACGACGCCGCGGACCTCGCGGCGGCTCGAGGCCGGCGCCTGGCTGAGCGTGAGCCGGTCCGGCCAGGCTGCCTCCGGCCACAACCCGCCGGACGAGGTCGGCGCCTGGCGCCAGGGCCAACTGGTCGCGCACAACCAGCCGATCGCCGACATCGTCGAGGAGCTTCGCCCCTATTTCAGCGGCCTGATCGTGATCGCCAGCGACAGCGTCGGCCGCCGACGCGTTACCGGCGTCTATAACTTGCGCGAACCGGTCGAGGCGCTGCGCGCGGTTGGACGTGCGCACGCCGACATTACGGTCACGCGCCTGCTGCCCTGGTTGGTGGTCGTCTCCGGCGGCTGAGGCCTCGCGAAAAAATCGGTCCGCCCACCATTTTCTTTTGAAAGAACAACCGTCGCCGTCGTTCTCCCCCTGAAAGCTGAGAGTGCGACGCAACCGCAGGCTCGGCGCGTAGGCGTAACGGGGGAGAACACGAGTGGAAAAGGATGCGGTGGGCGCGTCGCGCAACACGCGACGGGCGACGGGATATCGTGTGCTGATCGCGACCGCGGTGCTGGCTGCCGGCGCGATCGCCGGCCCGGCCGGCGCGCAGGAAGGACCCTTCGTCGAATCTGCGCAGGCGCAGCAACAGCGCACCTTCAGCGTTTCCGCCGGCACGCTTGCCGACGCCCTCACCACCTTCGGCCGGCAAGCCGGACTGCAGGTCTCTGTTGACCCCGCCCTTGTTCAAGGCATTGACTCGCCGGGCGTCAGCGGAACGATGTCGCCCGACCAGGCACTGTCGCGCCTTCTCGCCGGCACCGGCCTCGGCTACCGTATCGTCGGCGGCAACACGGTCACCCTGGAGAAGCTCGCGCAGTCCGGCGCGCTGCCGCCCGGCGTGGTCCAGCTCGGCTCCGTGAAGGTCGAGGGACAGAACGTGGCGAGCACGGCCGCGGAAACCGCGCTGGGGCCGGTCAACGGCTACATCGCCACGCGCAGCGCCACCGGCGCCAAGACCGACACACCGCTGATCGAGATCCCGCAATCGATCAGCGTCGTGCCGCGCGACCTCATGGTTGCACAGAACGTCCAGAACGTGCCGCAGGCGCTGCGCTACACCGCCGGCATCGAGGCCGAGAGCCGCGGCAACCTGGTCGGCGGCGCCGACATCATCTTCGGCCGCGGCTTCATCATGGACCGCTACCTGAACGGCCTGAAGCTGCAGGGCGGCTCGGGCTACATCACGCCGCAGATCGACGTCTACAACCTCGAGCGCATCGAGGTGCTGCGCGGGCCGGCGTCGGTGCTTTACGGCGCGGCCTCGCCGGGCGGCCTGGTCAACCTCGTCAACAAGATGCCGACGACAGCGCCGCAGTACGGCATGTTCGCGCAGGGCGGCAACCTCAACAACTTCGCCGCCGGTTTCGACGTCTCAGGGCCGATCGACGACGGCAACACGCTGTTCTATCGCCTGACCGGCGTCGCCCGCACCGCCGACAACCAGGTGCAGTTCAACAAATCGCAGCGCCTGTCGATATCGCCTTCCCTCTCCTGGAGGCCGGATGCCGACACCAATGTCACGGTGATGTTCAACTACCAGTACGATCCCTATGTCGGCCTCTACAATTTCGTGCCGGCGGCCGGCTCGGTGCTGTCAAATCCCAACGGCACGATCCCGCGCAGCTTCTACGCCGGCGATCCCAACTACAACACCTACAGCCGCAACCAGATGTCGATCGGTTACATCGCCGAACGGCGCCTCTCCGAGATGTTCACGCTGCGGCAGAACGCCCGCTACATGTACGACGACGGCCAGCTCAACCAGGTGCTGCCGTCGTCACTGGCGGCCAACGGCTACACGCTGAACCGCTTCAATGCCAGCGTGAACGAGAACACCAGCACCCTCTCGGTCGACACGCAGCTCCAGTCGACCTTCGGCACCGGGTCGCTGTCGCATCGCCTGCTGACCGGCGTCGACTACCAGTGGAACTACTTCAACCAGTGGCTCGGCCTCGGCTTCAACGTGCCGTCGATCAACATCTTCGCGCCGACCTACTACCAGCGGATCGGCGGGGTGACGCCCTCGACGATCGCCGGCCAGACGCTGACCCAGGCCGGCCTCTACGCCCAGGACCAGATCAAGTTCGAAAGGCTCTCGCTGCTGCTGGGCGTGCGCAACGACTGGACGACGACGGTCAACGACAACCGCATGACCTTCACCTCGACCACCCAGTCCGACAGCAAGGTGTCTTGGCGCGCCGGCATGGTCTACGAGTTCGAGAACGGCATCGCGCCCTACTTCAGCTACTCGACGGCGTTCCAGCCGACCATCGGCGTCACGCGGACCGGCGCGCCCTTCAAGCCGGTCACCTCCGAGCAATTCGAAGCCGGCATCAAGTTCCAGCCGCCGGGCCACAAGACCTTCTTCATGGGGTCGGTCTACCAGATCACCCAGCAGAACATGCTCACCACCGATCCGGTCAACGTGCTCTTCCAGACGCAGACTGGCGAGGTCAAGTCGCAGGGCATCGAGTTCAGCGCCACCATCGTGCCGACCGAGGGGCTGAACATCGTCGAGGCCTTCTCCTACAACAATCCCAAGATCACCCAGGGCGCTGCGAGTGAGATCAACCACATGCCGGCCTTCGTGCCGAACGTGCTGGCATCGTTGTGGACCGACTACACCCTGCAGTCGGGGCCCCTGAAAGGCCTCCAGTTCGGCGGCGGCGTGCGCTATGTCGGCTTCACCTACGCCACTTCGGCCAACGACCTCCTGATCCCTGGCTATAGCCTGGTGGATGCGATGATCGGCTACGATCTCGGCGCCGTCTCGCCAAAGCTTCAGGGTGTGACGGCCGCGGTGAACGCGACCAACATCCTCAATACCCAGTACGTCTCAGAATGCAGCAACGCCACCAACTGCCTGTACGGCCAGGGCGCCTTGGTGCTGGCGACGCTGCGCAAGAAGTTCTGAAGCGGCAAGCAAATACCCGGTCTTGAGCCGGGCGCCTTTCCAGCGTCTGATCGGCCGGCGGGACCCGATGCTCGACGTCCTGGGGAGGCGCCCATGTATACGGCCTTGGTGATCAGCGTGCTGTTCGTCATTGGGTTCGGCGTGCCTGCCGTCGTATGGCTGACGAAGCTGATAAAGCCGCCAAAACCGGAAGAAGAGAAGATCCACCGCGGCGTCGAGGAGGCGCGCCGGCGGATGGACAGGTACCTCCACTAGGCACCATCGAAGTCGCTCGCGATGTCACCACGAATACGCTGGCGTATGTCGGATGCGACGGCAGTCTGACCGACCAAAGCCAACAGCCGGTCGCGCGAGACGAGGCCGCGTCGTGCAAGTTCGCGGGTGAAGGCGACGTCCTTTTCGCGACGGGCAACGTGCTTGGCGATCGCAAGATCATGCGGGTCCAGGCACAATCCCCTGACTCCTTCGGTGTCGCCTTCCGGCAAGTTCACCAGCCGGCCCTGCCATCCCTTGGGCAGTATCGCCGTCGTCACATCGACTGGATCGGCGTAGTACCCGTAATTCTGATGAAACAGCGAATCGACGCCGATCTCGTTCAGGAGGTCCGTGAGCCTCGGATTTTTCATGGCGATCAGATCGACCTCGGCCGACTTGACGATCTCATCAGCCATGTCGGGGTATTTCCCGTGCAGGGACTGGCTTCCAATGATCACGAACCGCCTCTCGCCCGTGATCCGCCCAGCGGCGCGAAGAATGTGATCAACCTGCTGCTTCTTCATGGAGTCGCCGTACCTCCTCCTGCGACAGCAGGCCGACAAACGGCATCGACTGGCGCAGCCTTGTTGCACCGTCGTCGCGACCCAGCATGGCCGCGAAGAGCTCACCGTCATCAGCGCGTTCGGCGATATCCAGCCATTCGTCATAGGCTGACACCCATGCATCCTGGTGGCGCCAACGATGGAGATTGGCAAGAATCTGCGCTCGTATCTGGTTGGGCGTGAATTGGCGGACGACCGCTAGAGCAATAGACCGCTTAAGCTCGTCCAGCGCCTGATGCGACAGTCCTGGACGCGATCGCGGACGGATGCCGCGTGCCGTCACCTCGAGCTGATCGCCTTCGCTGACTCCCCATGCCTCGAGAATCGACTTTGGGACGATCACGCCCAGGGAGTTCCCGATACGTCGAAGAGCGACCTTCATGCAGGCGTTATAACATGTTGCCACAACTGCGGCAAACCCGCTAGGCACCAAGGTCACCATCAACGCCGACGGCGCGATGGCCTTGCCGGCTCGTTGCCAGCAGATCGTTTTTTGGCGGTCTATGGTCCGCCAAAAACAAATAAAATTACCCTGGTCAAATAGCAATGACTGTGGTAAAGTAAGGCGTGTTGGAAGCTCAGGACAATGCCTTTGCCACCGCAGCGCCTATCGCAGGCGCCAGCCTGCGGCCCCAGTCGCGCGCTGTATCCGATGCGTCGATCAGGTCCTGGCGCACTTCCAGCGAGCAATGCGGCAGCTTGCGGGTCCGCGCATGGGCGTTGAGCGTGTATTCATAGGAGGCGCGCGCCGAATAGGGTTCGTTGTCGCCGACCACCAGCGTGGGATCGCGGCGCAGTTCGGCGAGCAGCGGGTCGGGCAGCCGTGCATCGTCGTTCCACAGCACGCCGACATGCCACGGACGCTTGAAGCCGTTCATCTGGGGCGTGAAGGAATGCATCACCAGCAGGGCCACCTGGGCGCCGTTCGCGGTCATGCGGTCGAGATGGCGGTCGACCTCGCGGTGATAGGGCCAGAAGCAGGCCTCGGCCCGGGCATCAATCTGCTCTTTGGTCAGCCCCTTGTTGGCCGGCACAGGCGTGCCGTCGCTGACCTCAGGCGTCGAGCCCTCGCCGCCCGGCCAGCGGTTGCAGTCGATCACCAGGCGCGAATAGCCCGAGGCGACGAGCGGTGCGTCCAGCGCCTCGGCCAGGGCGATCGCGGACTCGAGGCCGCCGATGTCCCAGCCGATATGGCGCGACAGTTCGGTCTCGGTGATGCCGAGATCGCCCAAAGCCCTGGGGACGGCCTTGCTGGCGTGGTCGCACAGCAGCAGCAATGGCGCCCTGCCCTGCTCGTTGTGGACGGAAAACGGCGGCGGATCGCCGGGAACGAGCAGTTGTTGCATCGCGCCCCTATAGTGCGAAGATCGCGCAAATGAAAGATGCCGAAGCCCGTGCGCTGTTGCGCGACCTGTTCGATGCAGCGCTTGCCGCCGCACGCCCCGCGACCTGCCTCGCCCCCTACATCGAGACGCTGAAGCCGCCGAAAGGCCGCACGATCGTCATCGGCGCCGGCAAGGCGAGCGCCGCCATGGCCAAGGCGGTCGAGGACCAGTGGCCGCATCCAATCGAAGGCCTGGTGGTCACGCGCTACGGCTACGGCGAGGACTGCCGCAGGATCGAGATCGTCGAAGCCGCCCACCCGGTGCCTGACGAGAAGGGCCGCGCCGCGGCCGGCCGCATCCTCGAGCGGGTCAAGGGCCATGCGCCGGACGATCTCGTGCTCTGCCTGATCTCGGGCGGCGCCTCGGCCCTGCTGGCCCTGCCCGCGCCCGGCCTGACGTTGACGGACAAGCAGGAGGTCAACCGCGCCCTGCTGAAGTCCGGCGCCAACATCGTCGAGATGAACACGGTGCGAAAGCACCTCTCGGCCATCAAGGGCGGCCGGCTCGCCATCGCTGCCCAGCCGGCGCGCGTCTTGAGCTGGCTGATCTCCGACGTGCCGAACGATGACCCCGGCGTCATCGGCTCCGGCCCGACCGTGCCCGACCGCACCACCTTCGCCGATGCGCTGGCGGTGCTCGCCAAGTATCGCATCGAGGCGCCGGCAGCCGTGCACGCCCATCTCGAGAAGGGCGCGGCCGGCGGCGTCGAGGAAACGCCGAAGCCCGGCGATCCGCGTATGGCGCACGTCGAGACCATTGTCGTGGCGACGCCGCAGCGTTCGCTCGAGGCGGCCGCTGCCGTCGCCCGCCAGCGCGGCGTCGAGGTGGTGCTGCTGGGCGACAACCTCGAGGGCGAAGCGCGCGAGCTCGGCGCCGAACATGCGCGGAAGGCGATCGAGCATTCCAAGCGCGCCGGCAAGCCGACGGTGATCCTGTCGGGCGGCGAGACCACCGTCACGGTGCGCGGCAAGGGCCGCGGCGGCCGTAACGTCGAGTATCTTTTAGGCAAGGCGATCGAAGCCAACGGCGCCCCGGGTATCTGGGGGCTGGCCGCCGACACCGACGGCGTCGATGGCGCGGAGGACATCGCGGGCGGCCTCTTCGGCCCCGAGACTCTCGCCCGCGCCCGCGCCATGGGCCGTGACCCCAAGGCGATGCTGGACGACAATGACGGACACAGCTTTTTCGAGATGCTGGGTGACAGCATTGTCACAGGTCCGACCAAGACCAACGTCAACGATTTCAGGGCAACATTGATCGCACCATGACCACCTACCCCGGATCCTGCCACTGTGGCGCGATCAAGATCGCCTACACGACGGACAAGGCGCCCGAAGCGATGCGCGTCGGCCGCTGCGCCTGCTCGTTCTGCCGCCGCCACGGCGCCCGCACCTCGGGCGATCCCGCGGGCTCACTCGAGTTCCGCGCCGCACCCGACAACCTCAGCCGCTATCGCTTCGGCCTCGGCATCACCGACTACCTGCTGTGCGCCAAGTGCGGCACCTATGTCGGCGCCGTCATGCCTGACGACAATGGCTCCATCGGCATCGTCAACGTCAACGCGCTCGACATCCGCGACACTTTCGATCCCGCCCCGCCCCTGCACGTCTATGACGGCGAGGACGTGGCGCGCCGGCGCGCCCGGCGGCGAAAGTTCTGGATGAAGACGACAGTGATCGCCTAGGTTTCGACATGGCCATTCTCGGAGTGATCGCCGACGACTTCACCGGCGCCACCGACATCGCGGGCATGCTGGTCAAGAACGGCATGCGCACCATCCAGACCATCGGCGTTCCGGCAAAAGGCGCGATCCCCGACGACGTCGACGCCGTCGTCGTGGCGCTGAAAACGCGCTCGATCGCGGCGAAGGACGCCATCGCCCAGTCGCTGGCCGCGCTCGATGCCCTGCAGGCGGCGGGGTGCAAGCGCTTCTTCTTCAAGTACTGCTCGACCTTCGATTCGACCGACGCGGGCAATATCGGCCCGGTGGGCGACGCCCTACTCGATGCGCTCGACGCCAAGCAGGCGATCTACAATCCGGCCTTTCCGGAGAACGGCCGCACCATCTTCTTCGGCCATCTGTTCGTCGGCGACATCCTGTTGTCCGACTCCCACATGCGGCATCACCCGCTGAATCCGATGACGGATTCCAACCTGGTGCGCGTGCTGGCGTGCCAGACCAAGCACAAGGTCGGACTGGTGCCGCTGAAACAGGTGCAGGCCGGTTCGGCCGCCCTGCGGGCCGCGCTCGACAAGCTCGCGGCGGATGGCGTGCGCCATGTCGTTGTCGATGCGGTCGCCGACACCGATCTCGGCATCATCGGCGAGGCGGTCGGCGACGATCTTCTGGTCACCGGCGGCTCGGGCGTGGCGCTCGGCCTGCCCGCCGCCTATCGCCGCCGCGGCCTGCTGGCGCACAAGGCCAATGCCGACACCTTGCCCAAGATCTCCGGTGCCTCGGCGGTGCTGGCGGGCTCGTGCTCGGCGGCAACCCTGGGACAGATCGCGGCGTTCAGGGGTCCGCACCTGCATCTCGATACCGACGCGATCTGCCGCGGCGAGGCGGTCGGCGATACCGCCCTCGAATGGGCGAAGGACAAGATCGGCAACGGGCCGATCCTGCTGTCGGCCAGCGACAGCCCTGAATCGGTGAAGGCGCTGCAGGCAAAGTACGGCGTCGAGAAATCGAGCCAGGCGATCGAGAAGACCATGGCCAGGCTCGCCAAGGGCCTGGTCGCCGCCGGCGTCGGCCGGCTGGTCGTCGCGGGCGGCGAGACCTCGGGCGCGGTGGTCGGTGCGCTCGACGTGACGGCGTTGCGCATCGGGCCGGAGATCGATCCCGGCGTGCCGTGGACGGCATCGGTTGGCGCCAAGCCGCTGCTGCTCGCGCTGAAGTCCGGCAACTTCGGCGCGCCCGACTTCTTCACCAAGGCGTTCCAGCTTCTATGAGCACCAAGGAAACCAAGACGCGCGAGGCGATCTGCGCGCTCGGCGCCAAGCTCGCCGCGCGCGGCCTCTGCCCTGGTACGTCGGGCAACATCAGCGCCCGCATCGATGACGGCTGGCTGATGACGCCGACCAACTCGTCACTGGGCGAGCTCGAGCCGGGCCAGCTCTCCAAGCTCGACCTTTCCGGCAAGCATGTCGGCGGCGATCCGCCGACCAAGGAAGCGCTACTGCATCGCTCGGTCTACGACGTGCGGCCCAAGGACGGCGCCATCGTCCACCTGCATTGCACGCACGCGGTGGCGATCTCCTGCCTCGACCCGTCGTGCCATCACAACAAGGAAACGACCCTGCCGCCGATCACGCCCTACTTCGTGATGCGCGTCGGCAAGTTGCCGCTCGTTCCCTACTTCAAGCCGGGCGACCCCAAGCTCGCCGACGCCATCCGCGACTACGCCAAGGGCCATCGCGCCGTCCTGCTGGCCAATCACGGCCCCGTCGTCGCCGGCACCTCCCTGTCGGCCGCCTCGGCCTCGATCGAAGAGCTGGAGGAGACTGCCAAGCTCCACCTGCTGCTGCAGGGGTTCAAGGTGCGCCTGCTGTCGGAGACGCAGGTGCGTGAAGTCGAAGAAGCCTTTCCTTCCTGATCGGAATTCAAGCCATGCCCAAGCTCGCCGCCAATCTCTCGTGGATCTACCAGGAAGTGCCGTTCCTGCAGCGCTTCGGCGCCGCCGCCGCCCATGGCTTCAAGGCGGTCGAGATCCTGTTCCCCTACGAGGCGCCCGCCGCCGACATCGCGGCCGAGCTCAAGAAGCACAAGCTCACCCAGGCGCTGTTCAACCTGCCGGCCGGCGACGCCAGCAAGGGCGAGCGCGGGTTTGCCGCCCTGCCCGGCCGCGAAGCCGACTTTGCGGCCGCTCTCGACAAGGCCTTGGACTACGCCAAGGTGCTGGAGTGCACCACGCTGCACGTCATGTCGGGCATGATCGCGCCCGGCGCCGACGTGAAGGCGATGCACAAGACCTTCCTTGCCAACCTCAAGAAGGCCTGCGACCGCACGGCCAACAGCGGCATCACGCTGGTGCTGGAGCCGATCAACCATCGCGACATTCCCGGCTACTTCACCAACACCACCGCGCAGGTCGAGCAGATCATGAGCGAGGTCGGCGCGCCGCATCTGAAACTGCAGCTCGACCTCTATCACTGCCAGGTCACCGAGGGTGACCTGACCAAGCGCACCGAGCGGCTGTTCCCGATCACCGCACACGTCCAGATCGCCGGCAACCCCGACCGCAACGAGCCCGACATCGGCGAGGCCAATCACCTCTACATGCTCGATGTGCTCGATCGCCTGGGTTACCAGGGCTATGTCGGCCTGGAATACAAGCCCAAGACCACGACCGGCGCTGGGCTGGGCTGGGCGGCGAAGTACGGCATCAAGGCATAAAGGTCATGGCCGACAAGAACACTCCCGTCGTCGCTTTCATCGGCCTGGGCTCGATGGGCCTCGGTATGGCGAAGAACCTGCTCAAGCACGGCCACCAGGTGATCGGCGTCGATCCCAGCATGCCGGCAAAGCTGGCATTCGCAGAGGCCGGCGGCGCCGTGGCGTCGTCGCCTGAGATCGCTGCGGCCGAAGCCGATGCCGTGGTCGTAGCGGTGGTCAACGCCCAGCAGGTCGAAGCGGTGCTGTTCGGCGAGCGTGGCGCCGTGGCGAGCCTGCGCAAGGGCGGCCTGGTCATGCAATGCGCCACCGTCCCCCCTGCCTTTGCCAAGGCGTTGGGCGAGCGACTCGCGAAGTCGGGTCACGAACTGCTCGACGCGCCGATGTCCGGCGGTCGCGCGCGCGCCGAATCGGGCGAGCTCACATACATGGCCTCGGGCGCCGCAAAGGCCTTCGCCGCCGCCGAATCGATCCTGTCGGCGACTTCCGCCAAGGTCTTCCGCCTGGGCGATGCGCCGGGCATCGGCTCGCTGGTCAAGACCGTGAACCAGCTCCTGGCCGGCGTGCACATCGCCACCGCGGCCGAGGCCATGGCCCTCGCCGCCAAGGCCGGCGCCGACACGCGCGCCGTCTACGAGGTGATCTCGGCCAGCGCCGGCAATTCCTGGATGTTCGGCAACCGCGTGCCGCACATGCTGGACGACGACTTCTCGCCATTGTCGGCGGTAGAAATCTTCGTCAAGGATCTCGGGCTGGTGCTGAACACCGGTCACGAACATCGGTTGCCGCTGCCGATGGCCGCAGCGGCGCACCAGCTCTTCCTCGCCGCCGCCGGCGCCGGCTGGGGGCGGCTCGATGACGCAGCGGTCGTGAAGGTCTACGAGCAGGCCGGCGACTTCAAAGTGTCGTCGCCCAAGAAGTAGACTTTCAGGATGTATCGCGACCGCTTCACCAAGATCGTCGCCACCCTCGGTCCCGCCTCCTCCAGCCGCGAGCGCCTGCGCACGCTGTTCGAGGCCGGCGCCGACGTGTTTCGTCTCAACTTCAGCCACGGCACGCCGGACGACCATCGCCAGCGCGTCGACCTGCTGCGGACGATGGAGAAGGAGTACAAGCACCCAATCGCCATCCTGATGGACCTGCAGGGCCCCAAGCTCCGGCTGGGCACCTTGGCCAAGGGGCCGCTGGAGCTGAAGAAGGGCCAGAAGCTGCGGTTCGACATGGACGAGGCGCCGGGCACGGCCAAGCGCGTGCCCCTGCCCCATCCCGAGATCTTCAGGGCGGCCAAGCCCGACGGCATTCTGCTGATCGACGACGGCAAGGTGCGGCTGCGCATCGTGGCGCACAACGAGGCCACCATCGACACCGAGGTCGAGGTGCCGGGCCAGATCAGCGACCGCAAGGGCGTCAATCTGCCGAACCTCGTGATCCCCATGTCGCCGATGACGACCAAGGATCATCGCGACCTCACCTTCGGCCTGACGCTCGGCGTCGACTGGGTGGCGTTGTCCTTCGTGCAGCATGCCAACGACATCGCCGAGCTGAAGAAGCTGGTGGCCGGCCGCGCCGCCGTCATGGCCAAGCTCGAGAAGCCGCTGGCCATCGACCATCTCGACGAGATCATCGAGCAGAGCGACGGCATCATGGTGGCGCGCGGCGATCTCGGCGTGGAAATGCCGCCCGAGGCCGTGCCACCCCTGCAGAAGCGCATCCTGGCGGCCTGCCGCGTCGCTGGCAGGCCCGCCATCGTCGCCACCCAGATGCTCGATTCGATGGTCCATTCGCCGACGCCGACGCGCGCCGAAGCCTCGGACGTGGCGACCGCGGTCTATGACGGCACCGATGCGGTGATGCTGTCGGCGGAGTCGGCGTCGGGCGACTATCCGATCGAAGCGGTCACCATGATGGACCGCATCCTGAAGAGCGTCGAACACGACCCGCTCTATCGCAAGCTGATGGATGCGAGCCGCCACGAGCCCGAGGCAACGACCGCCGACGCGATCAGCGCCGCCGCGCGCCAATGCGCCCACACGCTGTCGGCCGCGGCCATCGTCACCTACACCACGACCGGCTCGACGACGCTGCGCGCGGCGCGCGAGCGGCCCGACGTGCGCATCCTCTGCCTCACGCCGGTGCTCGACACGGCGCGGCGCATGGCGCTGACCTGGGGCGTGCATCCCATCCAGACCGAGGACGCGCACAACTTCGCCGACATGGTGGCGCGCGCCGTGCGCGTCGCCCGGCAGCAGAAGATCGCCGCGGCCGGCGAACGTCTGGTGATCACCGCCGGCGTGCCGTTCGGCACGCCCGGCGCCACCAACATCCTGCGTATCGCCTACGTCTGAACGCCACCGCTCGCTGTTGCCGTTGGGCAACACGAAACAAGCGATACGAAACGGGGCGAATGTCCTTGGAATCGCCCTAGTGTAACCCTCAAAAGATCGGGGATGGAGCCGAAGGTGCACTCGTAGAATTTTTCACAAGCAGCAGTGCATCGAGAGGCGATCGTGAAACGCAAAGCGCGGACCACCGCCCGTCCCTTCCGACCGGACGCCCTGACCTGGATCGATTTCCTGGTGATTGCGGCCATCGCCCTCACCTTCGTGGCGATCGCCAGCACCGCCAGCCGCGCCAAGGCCTCGGACTACACCGATCCGCCGACCTTCTCGATGGATACCGGCAACTCGTCCGCCCACGCCGACCTGATTAAGGCAAGAATTGGAATCGCGCTGCTGAACCGGTAGCGCGTCGGATTGTGGCGGCAATGTGTAGTCGCCAGAAGCGCCCCCTAGCGCCTGTCGATCACCCGCCGCGCCTTGCCCATCGAGCGTTCGACGGCGCCGGGGACGGCCACTTCCACTGTGGCGCTGAGGCCACACATCCCCTTCAGGCGCTGCACGAGCTCGGCCTCTGAACGCCCCGCGGCGTCGCCTTCGAGCACCGTCCGCGCCTCGACCCGGACCAGCAAGTCGTCCAGCGCGCCGGTGCGGCTGAGCTCGATGACGTAGTGCCCGGTCAGCACCGGGTCGCGCAGGATCTGCTCCTCGACCTGGCTGGGGAACAGGTTCACGCCGCGCACGATCAGCATGTCGTCGCTGCGGCCCGTGATCTTGGCCATGCGCCGCATCGCCGTTACCGTGCCCGGCAGCAGGCGCGTGAGGTCGCGGGTACGATAGCGGATGACCGGCATCGCTTCCTTGGTGAGCGAGGTGAAGACCAGTTCGCCGGGCGCGCCGTCGGCCACCGGTTCGCCGCTCTCGGGATCGACGATCTCCGGATAGAAGTGATCCTCCCAGATGGTGGGCCCATCCCTGCTCTCGACGTACTCGCAGGCGACGCCGGGCCCCATCACTTCGCTGAGGCCATAGATATCGACGGCGTCGATGCCGAGCCGGCGCTCGATCTCGGCACGCATGCCCTCGGTCCACGGCTCGGCGCCGAAGATGCCGACGCGCATGGCGGTGTCGCGCGGATCGATGCCCTGGCGCTCGAACTCGTCGGCGATCGCCAGCATGTAGCTCGGCGTCATCAGCACCACGCGGGCGCCGAACTCGCGGATCAGCTGGACCTGCCGCTCGCCGAACCCGCCCGACATCGGCACCACGGTGCAACCCAGCCGTTCGGCGCCGTAGTGGGCGCCCAGCCCGCCGGTGAACAGGCCGTAGCCGTAGGCGTTGTGGATGATGTCGCCCGGCCGCGCGCCGCCGGCGTAGAGCGAGCGCGCCATCAGGTCGGCCCACAGGTCGATGTCGCGCGCCGAGTAGCCGACCACGGTCGGCCGCCCCGTCGTGCCGCTCGAGGCGTGGATGCGCACGCACTTTTCGCGCGGGATGGCGAACATGCCGAAAGGATAGGCGTCGCGCAGGTCGGCCTTCGAGGTGAAGGGAAAGCGCCGCAAGTCCTCGAGCCGCCGCAGGTCGTCGGGATGGACGCCCGCCACCACGCACTTGGCGCGATACGGCGCCTGGTTGTCGTAGGCACGGCGGACCGCGCCGCGCAGGCGCTCGAGCTGCAGCGCGCGCAAGGCATCGAGCGAGACGGCGGTTTCCGGAAACATGCTCTACCTGAATCCAAAGCGACGATAGGCGTAGCCTAGCCCAATCAGCGCCGCACCCAGGCCGAGGAACGAAAAGACGCGCAGCAGGCCCTGCAGGCCCGCCATGTCGATCAGGAAGACCTTGGCGACCACGATGCAGACCAGGGCCATGCCGGCATGGCGGAGCGCCGCCGTGCTGCGCAGGAAGCCCAGCGCCAGCAGGGCCACGCCGAACAGCAGCCACACCGCCGAATAGACATAGAGCTCCACCCCGGACGCGCCGAGGCCCCGGCGGTCGAAGCCGGGGTCGAACAGATGGCGGACCTCGAACGAGACATAGACGAACGCCAGGATCGAGGCGGCCGCTTCGGCGAACAGAGCCACGTTTCGGTTGGGCTCGACGTCGATCCAGCGCCGCGCCGCCGCCGCCATGACGGCAGGCAGTGCGTACGCCAGGAACAGGCCGTTGGCGATCGGCAGGCGGCCAACATCGGCCTTGTCGAAGATCGGATTGGCGAGCAGCACCTGCACGATCAGGACCAGCGCCACGGCCAGGCCGCCGCTCACCCGCCACGCCCACAGCGCCACGACGTCGCGGCGCGTGCGCGCCAGCCAGAGAGCGGCCAGCGCGAAGGCGCCCCAGACGAGGACGTAGAACGCGCGCTCCATGAACCGCGCGTCGGGGGCCATCATGGCGTCGCTGCGGAAGATGCTGCGCACCTGGAGGGTGAGCAGCACGAAAACGAGCAGCGCGATGGCCGCTTCGGTCGCGCGCACGAGCGGCAGATCGCCGGTCGGCCGCAGGAAGCGCAGGCCGACGACGAAGGCTGCGATCGCGAGACCGTAGCCCCACAGGATCCAGTTGAAGATCGGCGTGACGCCCAGCGGATACTTCAGCACCTCGGGATTGAGCACGAAGCGCACGATCACGGCGGCGAGCAGGGGCCAGCACAGGCGCCGCATGGCATGGAGGCCGAGATGGGCGGCGATGCCCGCGACCACGGCGAACTCGACGGCGTAGGCCACCGTGATCCATTCGCGGCGCAGTTCCAGGGCGATGGCGATGGCGATGAACAAGGCGACGCCCGCCGCGCAGTAGCCCAGGGCCTCGGTGGCGCCGGGCATGCTATCGCGCCAACGCGCCAGCCGCTCGGCGCCGACCAGGAACGGCAGCGCAAGGGCGATGCTCAAAAGGCCCCACGGCGTGCCGACGGTGGCGTTGCGCAGCACGAACCAGCAGAGCAGGAAGTGAGCAAGCGTCGCGGCGACGGCCAGCGCTGCCCAGAAGCCCGGCCGGGCCGCGTTCCACAGCAGCGCAAAAGCGGCGGCGGCATAGAAGCCGCCGAACAAGGCGGCGCGCCAGGCGAAGCTCTCGTCATCCAGGCCCGTCCCGCCGCTCAGGGAGTCTGCCCACCACGCCGCGAGCGCCACGATCGACAGGACCGGCGCCAGGGCAGCGACGTACTGGAAGCGCGGCGTCCACCGCGCCAGTACGAAAAGGCCGAGGCCGTGCGCCGCCAGGGCGAGCCAGCCGGCCGCCTGCCGGCCATTGTCCTGGATGATGAGGGCAACGATCAGCACGCCGGTCGCGCCGAGCGACAGCCAGACCATGAGCGCGACGTCGTCCGTCGGATTGTCGCTTTCCCGCAGCCGCCGCCACGTCGCCCAGACGAAGAGCCCCGCCACAGCGACCAGGAAGAGGCCGACCCAGTGGAGGCCGCCGGCCAGCGACTGCATCCAGAGCAGCGTCCACAGCGCCGACCCGACCAGCACGCCCCAGCCCAGCGGCCACCAGCCGCGCAGGCGGATGACCCAGAGCGTGCCCGCCGCGATGGCCAGCAGGTAGCCGAACAGGACCGGCGTGTTGGGCGTCTCGCTGCCGATGATGGCCGGGCTGACGAAGCCGCCGACGAAGGCGAGTCCTGCCACGAAGATGCCGTGGCGCAGCGAGACGCCGATCGCGAAGGCCGTCAGCGCCGCCGCTCCACCGCCGGCCGCGACCTTGGAGATCATGTCGTAGAGCGCCACGGCCGAGAACAGCGCGCCGTAGAGCGCGGCAACGCCGGCCGCCGCCAGCGCCTGGGCGACACGGTCGTCGCGGCTGCGCACGCGCTCGGCGACGCCGATCAGGGCAAAGCCCAACAGCGCCGCCAGGATGACGCGCACTTCTGGCGACAGGTAGCCTTCCTCGATCGAGTAGCGCACGAGGAACACGGCCGCCAACGCCAGCGTGACCGCGCCGACCCAGAGGAAGACGCGCGCGCCGAGCCGCTGCTCCCAGCCGACCTGCGCCGCCGCCGGCACATGTATCGGCGGCGGCAGAGGCATCGGCTCGGGCTCGAAGGCCGGCGGCGGTGCGATCACCGGCGCTTGCTGAACGTCCGGTGGCGGCTCTGGCAGAGGCTCGGCGGGCGGCGGGACGGCTTCGGCTACCGGCTGCTCGACGAACGGCGGCGGCAGCGGCGTTTCGGCCATCTGCCGCCTGAGCCGGGCCAGGTCGGCGATCAGCCGTTCATTCTGGGCGCGCAGGCGTCCCGTGCGCACCAGCGCCACGATGGCGATGATCGGCGTGCCGACGGCCCAGGCGATCCCCACCAGGATCAGGAAGATCTCTTCCATGGGCCGTCGGCCGCGTCGGTCGGCTACTCGGCGGCGACCCGGGCGGCCTGGCGGACGAAGGCGGCGCGGTTGTCCTTGGCGACGAGGCCGCGCTTCACTACCAGGCGATGGTTCTCCTTGCGCGCGGCGCACTTGATGTCGGCCAGGACATCGCCGTCGCACAGCACGAAGTCGGCGCTGTTGCCCTCCTTGATGCGGCCCTGGTCGGCCAGGCGCATCAGGTCGGCAGCGCTCGCCGTCGAGAAGAACAGCGAATCGCGGGTCGAGATGCCGATGTCGCACATGTACTCGAGCTCGCGCGCATTCTCGCCGTGGCGGTTGTGCGGCGTGCCGGCGTCGGTGCCCATGGCGATGCGGCCGCCGGCCTTGTAGTACATCTTGATCGAGGCGATGTGGCGGTCGAACACGCGGCGCGCCTTCTCGATCACGTAGTCGGGGATCGAGCGATCACCGTCGTCGTAGCCCTTCAGGATGTTCTTCACCGCGGCCAGCGTCGGCACCAGCCACACGCCGCGCTCCTTCATCTCGGTGATGCATTCCTCGGTCATGAAGATGCCGTGCTCGATCGAATCGATGCCGCCGCGCACGGCGTTCAGGATGCCGAGCGCGCCCTGGGCATGGCTGGCGCAGCACTTGTGGAAGCGATGGGCCTCGCTGATGCCGGCCTTCATCTCCTCGGCCGAGTAGTGCGCGTCCTCGGGATTGACGCCCGGGGTCATCACGCCGCCGGTCGCCATGATCTTGATCAGGTCGGAGCCGGCATGGACCTGCTCGCGCACGGCCTTCACCACCTCGTCGAGACCGTCGGCGACACGGCCGGTACGGTTGCCGTGGCCGCCGGTCATGCAGATCATGCGGCCGGCGCAGCGCATGGTCGGTCCGAGGAAGCGCCCGCTGTTGTAGGCGTCGCGAATTGCGAATTCGATATAGTCCTTGCCGCCGCAGTCGCGCACGGCGGTGATGCCGCCTTCAAGCGTGCTGCGCATCAGCTCCATGCCGCGCACCGCGATCTGTGCCGCGGACATGCGGTCCTGCACCGCGCCCGGGTTGCCCTCGGCGCCGCTCAATGAATGGACATGGCAGTCGATGATGCCCGGGATCAGCGTGCCGCCGGCCGTGTCGACCTTGTCGCCGGCGAAGCCCGTGAACTCGGCCGCCGCAGCGATGCGCTTGATCTTGCCGTCCTCCTCCAGGACCGCCTGGCCGTCCAGCACCTTCTCACCGTCGAATACGCGACCGCCGACATACAACGTGGCCATTGATCCATCCTTGAAGTTGTAGATTGGCCCGGACTCTGCCCGCGCGCCTGCCGCGCCGCAAGTGCGCCCGTCAGCGGCCCGCCGTGCGCTGCGTGCAGCCCAGCGGATCGGCCGGCGTATCGCCGCCCATCGCTTTCATGCGCTCGATCTCGTCGTCGATTCCCACGATGTGCGGATTGTACTTCTTGGCCAGCTCGAAGGCAGCGGCCGCGCGCGAATACTCGCCCATTTCCCCGCGGATCATGCCGAGACCGGAATAGGCGCCGAAATGGCGCGGCTCGCGCTTCACCGTCTCGCAGATGTCTGACAACGACGCCGGGAAGTTGCCGAGCAGCCAGTAGGCGGTCGCCCGCTTGTTCCAGCCCTCGGAGAGCTCGGGCGCGATCTCGATCAGCTTGCTGAAGGTCTCGACCGACTGCTTCAGCTGATGCTGCTGCATCTCGCCGATGCCGCGCAGCATCAGCTCGCGCGGCGGGCCCTCGGGCACCATGACCCACTGCTCCCAGATCGCCGTTTCCAGCGACTGGATCGCCACGGGATCGGTCGCGGTCTGTAGCTTGGCAAACAAGGTGTCGAGCATGGTGCCGCTCCCGCCGTTCTGCGCCAACGCGTTCGTCCCCAGCATCACGCCGAGCAACGCGGCAAGGCAAGTCCGAAGAAGAGTCATTGCAGTGCAGCAGGCTTGGGCCCGCCGGTCGCCCAGTCGAGCAGCTCGACCGTGTGCGCGATCGGGATGCCGGTGCCGGCGGCGATGTTGCCGATACAGCCGAAGTTGCCGGCCGCGATGACATCGGGCGCGAGGCTCTCGATGTTGGCGACCTTGCGGTCGCGCAGCCGGCGCGACAGCTCGGGCTGCAGCACCTGGTAGGTGCCGGCCCACCCGCAGCACAGATGGCCCTCGGGCACGTCCTTGACGACGAAGCCGGCGTCCCTGAGGAGTTTCTTGGGCTGCTCGATCACCTTCTGGCCGTGCTGCATGGAACAGGCCGAATGATAGGCCACGGTGAGCGGACGCGTGGTCACGTTCGCGAGACCGACATCGAGCATGATCTCGCTGACGTCCTTGGCCAGCCGCGCCACCTGCTCGGCCCTCTCCTTCCAGGCGGGATCGTTGGCGAACATGGCGCCGTAGTCCTTGACGGTGGTGCCGCAGCCCGAGGCATTGACGACGATGGCGTCGAGGCCCGCACCGTCGATCTCGCGCATCCAGGCCGCGATGTTGCGCCGGGCCAGCGCCATCGCCTGCTCGTTGCGCCCGACATGCAGCACCGAGGAGCCGCAGCAGCCCGATCCCGCGACGTTCACGACCTCCATGTCGTGCCGAGTCAACAGCCGTACCGTCGCTTCGTTGACCTCGGGCGCCAGCACCTGCTGGCCGCAGCCCGGCATCAGCGCCACGCGCTTGCGGCGCAGGCCCCGCGCCGGAAAGGTCTGTGGCCGGTCGACCGGCGAGGGTCCGGCCAGCCGGTCGGGCACGGCCTCGAGCATCGCCCGCAGGCGACGCAGGAACGTCGCCCCGCCGGGATCGGCGCCGTGCGCCGGCAGCATCGTCGCCAACGGCTTGGCGAGCCGGCCCAGCATCATGGTCCAGCGGAACAATGCCGGCCGCGGCATCAACCAGGCCAGCAGGCCGCGCATCAGCCGATCCGGCAGGGGACGCTCAAAACGCTCCTCGATGTGATGCCGGCCATGATCGACCAGGTGCATGTAATGCACCCCCGACGGGCAGGTCGTCATGCACGAGAGGCACGACAGGCAGCGATCGACGTGGCGGACCTCCGACGCCGTCGGCGCGCGGTCACCCTCCAGCATCGCCTTGATGAAGTAGATGCGCCCACGCGGGCTGTCGCGCTCGTCGCCCAACAGTACGAAGGTCGGGCAAGTCGCCGTGCAGAAGCCGCAATGCACGCACTTGCGCAGGATGTGCTCGCTGCGCGCCGTCTCGGGATCGCTGAGCTGGGCCAGGGTGAAGTTGGTCTGCATCGCTAGCCCATGCGCCCCGGGTTGAAGAGCCCCTTCGGATCAAAACTCTCCTTCACGCGCGACGCCAACGCGGCCAACGCTGCCGGCTGCGGCTGGAACACGGGTATTCTGGCGCGCACCCCGTCCGTCCCGCGGATCAGCGTGGCATGTCCGCCGGTCGATCCGAGAGCGCCGCGCACGATCGCCTGATCGGCATCGGCATTCGACGGCAAGGCGAGCCAGATCAATCCGCCCGACCAGTCGTAGAAGGCATCGACGGAGGGCCGTTCGGCCCTGATGCGCGCGACGATGGCCGGACCTTCGGTCGGCGGGCAGGAGATCTTCCACACGACGCTGTCTCGCGCGCTCGACAATGGTGCCACGTCGCGCACATCGCGCCAGAAGGCGCGGCTTTCGAGAGTACCGAATTCCTCCATCGTTGCGCCCGTCGCCGCCAGGAGATCGCGCAGGCCCTTCAGACGCGCTTCGACCGACGGCTCGACACCTTCGAGACGCAAGGCCGTCCTGTCCTTGATGCAGGCGGCGCCGGAGACCTCGTGCGGGCTGCCCATGGCAGCGCACATCGCCTTCACGGCCGCCTCATCGGAGAGCCCATGCAGCACCAGCGTGCGCGTCTGGTCGGGCGCGGGCAGCACCTTCACCGACACCTCGTCGAGCACGGCGAGCGTGCCCCAGGAGCCCGCCAGGAGCTTCGAAAGGTCGTAGCCGGTGACGTTCTTCATCACCTTGCCGCCCGACTTGAAAGCCTCGCCGCGGCCGTTGACGCCGCTGAAGCCCAGCAGGTGATCGCGCGCCGCGCCAGCCGAGACCCGGCGCGGACCGGCAAGGTTGCCCATCACCGCGCCGACCAGGGTGCCCTGCCCCGGTTCTCGGCCGAGCAAAGGGCCGAGGTCGGGCGGCTCGAAGGCCAGCATCTGGTTGCGCTGGGCCAGCAGTGCCTCGACCTCGCGCATCGGCGTGCCGGCGCGGAGGGTGATGACCAGCTCCTCCGGGGCGTAGTCGACGATGCCCGAGATGCCGGAAAGGTCGAGCACCTGATCGCAGATCATCGGCTTGCCGAGTGCGAGCTTGCTGCCCTCGCCGCGCACGTCGAGCGTGACGCCGTCATTCAGCGCCCATTCAACCGCCTGCCGCAGTTCCGCGGCCGAACGCGGCTTGATCGTGCCCCCCATCAATAAGACCCCATGCGTCAGAACCGCGGGATGTCGGGGAACGGGATCTTGTTCTGGGTCACGACCAGGCGGCCAAGCTCGGCGCAGCGCCGGAGCTTGGGGAACACCTTGCCCGGGTTGAGCAGGTGGTCGGGATCGAAGGCACACTTCACGCGCATCTGCTGGTCGAGGTCGATCTCGGTGAACTGCTCGCCCATCAGGTCGCGCTTCTCGATGCCGACGCCATGCTCGCCGGTCAGCACGCCGCCGACGCGCACGCACAGGCGCAGGATGTCGGCACCGAAATCTTCCGCGCGCTTCAGCTCGCTCGGATCGTTGGCATCGAACAGGATCAGCGGATGCAGATTGCCGTCGCCGGCATGGAAGACGTTGACGACCCTGAGGCCGTGCTTCTTGGACATCTGGCGCATCTCGGCCAGCACCTCGACCAAGCGGCCGCGCGGCACCGAGCCGTCGAGGCACATATAGTCGGGCGAGATCTGGCCGACGGCGGGGAAAGCGGCCTTGCGACCGGCCCAGAACAGCACGCGCTCCTGCTCGTCGCGGCTGACGCGGATGGTGGTGGCGCCGCGGCCGCGGGCGATCTCGGCGACGCGCTCGACCAGGTAGTCGACCTCGATCGCCGGGCCGTCGAGCTCGACGATCAGCAGGCCCTCGACGTCCATGGGATAGCCCGCGCCGACATAGGCCTCGGCGCACTTCACCGCGTCCTTGTCCATCATCTCCATGCCGCCGGGGATGATGCCCGAGGCGATCACGGCGGCGACGCAGTCGGCTGCGCCCGATTCGGTCGGAAAGCCTAAAAGCACGGCGCGCGCCGTCGAGGGCTTGCGTAGCAGCCGAACCATGACCTCGGTGACGACACCCAACAGGCCCTCGGAGCCGGTCATCAGGCCCAGAAGGTCGTAGCCGCCGGAGTCGAGATGCTTGCCGCCCAGGCGCACGACCTCGCCGGTCATCAGCACCATCTCGATGCCTAAAAGGTTGTTGGTGGTGAGGCCGTATTTCAGGCAGTGCACGCCGCCCGAATTCTCCGCCACATTGCCGCCGATCGAGCAGGCGATCTGCGAGCTGGGGTCAGGGGCGTAGTAGAAGCCCTCGTGCTCGACCGCCTTGGAGATGCCGAGGTTGGTGACGCCGGGCTGCACGCGGGCGCAGCGGTTGGCGTAGTCGATCTCGAGCACCCGGTTGAACTTGCCCAAGCCCAGCAGGATGGCGTCGCCCACCGGCATGGAGCCGCCCGACAGCGAGGTGCCGGCGCCGCGCGGCACCACCTTGACCTGGTTGTCCTGGCAGTAGCGCAGGATGGCCGAGACCTGGGCCACCGTCTCGGGCAGGACCACGACCAGCGGCATCTGGCGGTAGGCCGACAGCGCATCGCACTCGTAGGGCCGCATGCCGTCGAGATCGTCGATCACCCCCTCGCCCGGCACAATCGCCCGCAAGGCGGCCACGATCTCGGACCGACGGGCGAGAATGGCGGGATCGAGCGGCGGCATCTGCATGATGCGGAAAATATCACATACTTGGCGCCTCACGTCGCCAATCGATCGCCGCCCCCGTCAAAGCGGCGGAAAGCGTGGCGGGCGCTTTTCCATGAAGGCGCTCATGCCCTCCTGCCACTCCTCGCCGTCGATCAGCATGGCCAGCGCCTCAAGGCCGACGCTGCGGGCGGTCGTGAGATCGGTGTCGCCGCAGAGCCGCACCGCGGCCTTCGACTGGGCCACAGCCCTCGGACCGAGGGTCCGGAAGCGCTTGGCAAGCTCCATTGCCGCAGGCAGCAGATCGGCCGAGGCGTGCACCGACGTGACGAGGCCATGGGTGAGCGCCTCCTGCGCGCTCGCGTGGCTGCCGAGCATGACCCATTCGAGCGCCTTGCCGCGCCCGACAAAGCGGAGAAGCTTCTGGACACCGCCGGCGCCGGCCAGGGCGCCGATCCGCGTCTCCGGCACGCCGATCTTCGTGTTGTCCGCCATGACGCGCAGGTCGCAGGCCAAAGACATCTCGCAGCCGCCGCCCAGGGCAAAGCCGTTGATCGCCGCGATCACCGGAATCGGCAGGGTCTCGATGCGATCGAACAGCTCGGCGATGCGCTGCAGGTACTTGTCGCGAAGGGCGAAGCCGCCGGTGCCGATGCGCGGGTCGGGCTGGGTGAAATAGCGCAGGTGGGCGCCGGCGCAGAAGGCGCGGCCCTGGCCGGTGACGATCAGGGCGCGCGCGCCGCCCACGACGCTGGCCGTCAGGGCGGCACCGAGTTCGTCCAGGAGCTCGAGGCTCAGCGTGTTCATCTCCCGCTCGCGGACCATGGTGGCGAGCGCGATATCGGACTCGGGCCAGGCGAGCGTGACGGCCTGGCCGGCGCCGCCCGCCGTGTCGTGTGTCGAGGACATGGGTTACTTCCCTTCTGGGTAGAGAATTTCTAGAGCGCCGGCTTGAGCAGCAAGCGGCCCGTCACGAGGCCCGCTTCGACCGCATCATGCGCCAAGGCGGCATCCTCCAGCCGATAGGCTCGCTCGACGACGGGCTTTATGCGACGCCGCGCGACAAGCTCCAGAGCATCCTCGAGCTGCGACCGCGACACGCCCTTGGCGCTCAGGATCGAGACGTTGCGCAGGAAGAGCTGGGCGGGATTGAACGTCACGAAGTCGCCGGTGAGCTGGCCCACCAGCACGATTCGTGCGTCGTAGGCGGCGCTGCGGCGGACCGATTCGAACACGGGACTGCCGACATTGTCGATCACGACATCGACGCCGTCCCCGCCGGTCAGGCGGCGGACTTCGGTCGAGAAATCCTCGCCCTTGCCGATGACGACGACCTCGTCAGCGCCCGCCGCGTGGATACGTGCCGCCTTGGACGGGTGCGTCGTCACCGCGATGGTGAACGCGCCCGCCAGACGCGCAAGCTGCACGCCGTGCAGGCCGAGCCCACCGCCCGCTCCCGTGATCAGCAAGCGCTCGCCCAGCCGGACCTGGCCGACATCGCGCACGGCGTTCAATTCGGTCCCGATGGTGCAGGCGACGATGGCCGCTTCGTCCGCCGTGACTCCGGCCGGCACCGGCAGCGCGGCGTCGGCATCGACGCAAACCAGCTCGGCATAGCCGCCGTTCAGCCCGGCATCGCCCAGGAAGACGCGCTCGGGGCAGGAGTTCTCGTGGCCGCGGCGGCAGTGACGGCACTGGCCGCAGACATGGCTGTGGATCGTGGTGGCGACCAGGTCGCCGACGCGCAGGCCTGTCACTTCCGATCCCAGGCGGTCGATCGTGCCGGCGACCTCGTGACCGAGGATCACCGGCATCTCGACGCCACGCCGGAAGGTGCCGTTGCGCACCACGACGTCGTGGAAGCACACGCCGCAGGCCGCGACCGCGATCCGGACCTCGTAAGGCCCCGGCTCGCGCGCCGCCACCTCGGCGACGCGCAGGACCGACGACGGGCCGGTCCTTTCGGCGATCACGGCGCGCATGGGCGGAGACCGCTCAGTCGGCTTCGAGCCAACCGGTGATCAGCTTCCACTTGCCGCCTTCGGCCTTCATGATCGCGCCGGCGAGCGCGCCGGCATGCTGCTGGGGCGAGAAAGTGATCGGCGCCATCAGGCCGGTGTCGTAGCCCTTCATGCCCTCGAGCGCGGCGACGAGCGACGGCTCGTCGGACTTGCCGCCCGAGCGCTTCAGCACCTCGGCGAACAGCTTGCCCGACTGGTAGCCGTGCATGCTGTAGGTCGTGGGCTTCGTGCTGGACTTGTACTTCTTCTGCGCCTCGATGAAGGCCTTGACGGCCGGCTTGTCCGAATCGAGCGGCTCCATGACCGCGACGGCCAGGGCGCCTTCGGCGAGCGGTCCCGCGAGCTGGAAGGTCTGCGGGTCGCCCAGCGCATTGTGGCCGCTGAACTGCGGCTTCCAGCCGAGGTTGTTGGCCTCGCGCATGACGAGAGCGGCGTCCTTGGGGATGCCGAGGAAGACGATGTGCTCCACGCCGGCAGCCTTGGCCTGAGCCACGACGCCGCTGAAGTTCGTCGTACCGCGGTCGAACGGCAGCTTGACCAGCGGAACCTTGTCGCGGCCGAAACGCTCTTCGAGACCGGCCACCGCATCCTGGCCGAAATCGTCGTTCTGGTAGATCGCCGCCACCTTGGTCTGCTTCAAGGTCTTCAGGATGTAGTTGGCGAGCACGCGCATCTGCACGCGCACTTCCGGCAGGGTGGTGAAGACGTCCCGCTTCAGCGGCGTCGTCAGCGAATGCGAGAATGCATAGGGAAAGAGCAGCGGCGTCTTGCTCTCTGTCACGAAGGGAAGCAGCGCCGCAGAGGGCGCCGTGCCGGTGACGGCGAGCAGGGCCGCGACCTTGTCCTGCTCCACGAGCTTTCGCGCCGCGGCGATGGTGCGCATCGGCTCATAGCCGTCATCCTCGGCGATGAACACCAGCTTGCGGCCGGCGACACCGCCCTGCGCATTGATCTCGGCGAAGGCTACTTCGACGCCGTCGCGCACGCTCTGGCCCAGCAACGACAGGCCGCCCGAAAACGGCCCGCTCATGCCGACCTTCACCGGCGGTTCCTCGGCACGCACCGGCACCGCGGCGATGGCCGTTGCCCCCGCCGCCAGCAAGACGGTGCGCCGCGACAGCACCGATTCCGCGAACTTGTCCCTCATGGATGTCTCCTCTTCCTCTCTTGCCCCATTGAAAGTGATCACCGCTCGAGCTTCAGCCCGACCACCTCGCGGTCCCACAGTGCCTGGCGGTTCTGCTCGGCCCAGACCTTGAGCTTGTACTTCTCGATCTTCTCGCTCGGCGTCTTGGGCAGCGCGTCGATGAAGCGCACGAAGCGCGGCACCATGAAGTGCGCCATGTTGCGGTTGGCGAAGCGGACCAGCTCTTCCTCGCTTATGCTGTGTCCGTCGCGGCAGACGACGTAGACCATGACCTCGTCTTCGCTGAGCTCGGAGGTGACGGGCACGGCCGCGACCTCCATCACGGCCGGATGCCGGGAGATCAGCATCTCGACCTCGTAGGCCGAGATGTTCTCGCCGCGACGGCGAATCGATTCCTTCTTGCGGTCGACGAAGAAGAGGTAACCATCCTCGTCGAGCCAGCCGCGATCGCCGGTATGCAGCCAGAGGTCGCGCGTATCGCGGACCGTGGCCTCGGCCATCTTGTAGTAGCCCGCCATCACGATGCCACGCTCGAGCGGCCGGACGCAGATCTCGCCCACCTCACCGGTCGGCAGCGGCTCGTCTTCGTCGCTCACGATCTGCAGCTCTGCCAGGCCGCGTGGCCGACCGGCCGAGGCGCCCTTGGCCTCCGGATCGTCCGGCGTGAACATGGTCACGGCGAAGGTCTCGGTCATGGCGTACAGCGAGGTGACCTGCACGCCGAAGCGATCGGAGACCTCGCGATAGGTCTGCGGCGACAGCGGAACGATCATCGCCTGGCGCACGCGATGCTCGCGGTCGCGCGGCGACGCCGGAGCGCGCAGCAGGATGTTGGTCATGGCGCCCAGCGAATTGAACTGCGTGGCGCCGGTGGCGCGGATCTCGTCCCAGAAGCCGGTGGCCGTGAAGCGCGGCGAGACCGCGAGCGCCGCGTCGGCCCACAGGGCGGCGTAGCAGGAATACCAGAGCGCGTTGCCGTGGAAGAGCGGCAGGCAGGTGTAGAGAACGTCGTCCGGCCGGTAGCCGAAGTTCAGCGCCAGCGAGCGGCCGACGCCGTGCGCCTGCGAATGCGGACTGATCACGCCCTTCGACGGCCCGGTCGTGCCGGACGTGTACATGATGTATTGCGGGTCGCTGGCGAGCACGGCGTCGCGGTCGGGCTCCTCGGCGGAAGCCGATGCGAAGGCGGTGAGATCGGCCACCGGGCGACCGAGCGCGGCCAGGGCCTCACCGTCGCCCAGGGCGACGAACGCGCGCAGCTTGTGGTCGCCGGCCAGGGCCTCAGCCACTCGCGGCGCCCATTCCGCCGCGACGACCGCCGCCACGGAATCGGACTGGGTGATAAAATAGCGCAGGAGCTCGCCGCGGGCCGCCGTGTTCAGCGGCACCGCCACGGCGCCGAGCTTGGCCAGTCCCCAGATCGTCCAGATGAACTCGGGACAGTTGGGCAGCATGACCGCGACATGGTCGCCCTTGGCGATGCCGAGCGCCCGGAAGCCGTTGGCGTAGCGGTTGGAAAGATCGTGCGCCTGGTCGTAGCCATAACGGTCGGCGCCATGGATCAGCCAGGTCTTGCTGCCAAGTCGCGCCGCCTTGTCGGCGAGGACATGGCCGATCGTGCGTTGCTTAAGGGAATAGTCCTTCATGGCTCAGGCACCGAGATAGGCATCGACGAGGTCGGTCGACCTCTCGAAGGTTTCGCGCGGTCCCTCCATGACGACGCGCCCGTACTTGAGCACGTAGAGGTAGTCCGCAAATTTCATGGCGAGCCGCGCGTTCTGCTCGACGACCAGGACCGTGACGCCGGTCCGGCGCACCTCGTCGAGCGTGGCGAAGACCTGGCGAACGACGATCGGGGCGAGGCCGAGGCTGAGCTCGTCGGCCAGCAGCACCTGCGGCGCTGCCATCAGCGCACGGCCGATCGCCAGCATCTGCTGCTCGCCGCCGGACAGCGTGTAGCCGAGCTTGCGCTCGCGCCGCTCGATCGGCGGGAACATCGCCATCACCCGGCGGTAGTCCTGCGAGACATCCTGGCCGCGCCGCACATAGGCGCCGATCATCAGGTTCTCGCGCACCGTGAAGTCCGGCAGGATGCCCCTGCCCTCCGGGACATGGGCGATGCCGCGCCGCACGATCTCCTCCGGACGCAGGCCGGTGATCGCCGCTCCGTCGAGCACGACATTGCCCGACCCTGCCTTGACGATGCCGCTGATCGTGCGCAACAGCGTCGACTTGCCCGATCCGTTGGCGCCCAGGATGGCGACGAGCCCGCCTTTCTCGACCCTGATCGACACGTCGTGCAGCGCTTCGACCGACCCGTAGCGCACCGAGAGATCCTTGACCTCAAGCATCGGCAGCCTCGCCGAGGTAGGAGGCGATCACGCGGGCGTCACCCAGCACATCGGCCGGCCGGCCGTCGGCGATGAGCTGGCCGAGATCGAGCACGACCAGCCGCTCGCACAGCCGCGACACGAACGGCATGTTGTGCTCGACCACCAGGATGCCGAAGCCGAACTCGCGTCGCAGCTCGAACAGCAGTTCGGTGAGGTGGGCAATCTCCGGATCGTTCAGGCCGGCGATCGGCTCGTCGAGCAGCAGGAAGCCGATATCCATCAGCAGCGCCCGCCCGAGATCGATCAGCTTGCGATGGCCGTAAGGCAGGTTGCGGACCTCGACATCGGCGCTGTCGGCAATGCCCAGTCGCCGCAGGACATCGGCCACCCGCCCCACCGCTTCGCGCTCGCGGCGCCACACCGACGGCATCATCAGGAGCTCGCTCACCAGCCCGTAGCCCAGCCAGCGATGACAGGCGATCATCAGGTTCTCGCGCACCGACAGGTCGAGCACGAGCTCGGGATGCTGGAACACCCGCCCGATGCCGAGGCCCGCCACGTTCGAGGCGTTGCGCCCCGACAGCGCCGTCTCGTCGAGCCGCACGCGGCCGGTGGTCGGGCGGGTGATGCCGGAAATGCAGTTCAGCAGGGTGCTCTTGCCGGCGCCGTTGGGGCCGATCAGGCCGACGATCGACCCGGACTCGAAGGCAAAGCTCACGTCCTTGAGGGCGTGCACGCCGCCGAAATCCACAGACACGTTCTCGATCGAAAGGCGCCCCATCTCAGCGTCTCCCGAGGAAGCGGCGCGCCATGCCCCACAGTCCCTGCGGCATGAACACCATGACGACCACCAGCACGACGCCGAAGACCAGCCCCGGCGCATCCTTGATGCCGCGCAGCAGCTCGGGAACGACGACGTAGAACATCGCGCCCACGATCGAGCCGCCGATCGTGCCCAGGCCGCCAATGACGATCATGCTCAGGAATCCGATCGACAGGCCGACGTTGAAGCTCTCCGGGTTGATGTAGCGCACGAGGTAGGCGAACAGCCCGCCGGCGATGGCCGCATAGAAGGCGCTGACGGCGAAGGCCGTCACCTTGTAGCGGGCGATGTGGATGCCGAGCGACGCTGCTGCAATCTCGCTTTCCTTGATCAGGCGCAGCGCCCGGCCGGTGCGCCCGCGGCTGAGGTTCCAGGCACCCCACAAGCCAAGGACGAGGAAGGCCAGGGCAAGATAGTAGAGCCCGGTGGCGCCGAGCTCGCGGCCGGCGATGGTCGGCGGCGTGAGCGACAGGCCGCCGCCTCCGCCGGTGAGGCTGCGCCATTCGAAGATGGTCTTCTGCAGCACCACGCCGAAGCCCAGGGTGGCGATGGCGAGATAGAGGTTCTTGAGGCGCAAGGCCGGCACGGCGACGATCGCGCCGATGGCCGTCGTCAGGAGCGCACCCGCCGGCAAGGCGACGAGGTAGGGCCATCCTGCCTTGCTGGTCAGCAACGCCGTCGCGTAGGCGCCGACGCCGAAGAGCGCCGCGTGGCAGAGGCTGATCTGGCCGGCATAGCCGGTCAGCAGGTTGAGGCCGAGCGCGACGATGGCGAAGATCGCGGTCAGGGTCAGCAGATAGAGGCCGTAGCCGTTCAGCCAGACCGGCGCGACGCAGGCGAGCGCGAAGCCCAGCCCGACGAGGATCAGCTCGGAGCCATACGCGCCGCGCCGGCCGGGCAGACCGGCGATGTCGGTCGCGTTCGTCACGCCTTGCGGACCTTGACGCGACCGAAGACGCCTTCCGGTCGCACGATCAGCACGGCGATGATGACGAGGAACGTGATCGCCTCACCGAACGACGGCGACAGGTAGGCGCTCGTCAGGTTCTCGGCGACGCCGAGTGCGAGGCAGCCGAGGAAGACGCCGATCAGGCTGTTGAGGCCGCCCAGGACGCCGCCCGCGAAGGCCTTGATGAGCAGGGCGCCCATCAGGTTGGTGTCGAGGAAGACCGCGGGCGCCACCAGCATGCCGGAGATGCCGCCCACCAGACCCCCCAGGCCCCAGGCGATCGCCGAGGACTTGGTGATCGACACGCCCATCAGGCGCGCCACGGTCTGGTTTTGGCTCGCCGCCCGCATCCCCATACCGGTCCAGGTGGCGCGCAGGAAGAGCGTCATGCCGACGATGATCGCCAGCCCGACGGCAATATTGACCACACTGGTGACCGGCACCGCCACGCCGCCGATATGGAAAGGCGGAGAGAAGGCGAAGGGCGAGGGAAAGGTGTAGGTCTGGTGTCCCCAGATCAGCCCGGCCACGCTGTTCAACACCACGTTGAGGCCCAGCGTGGCGATGATGGCCGACAGGACCGGGCTGCCGATCAGGGGCCGGATGATCACCTGCTGCACGATCACGCCCTGCACCAGGCCGAACACCGCAGCGATCGCCACGGCCTGCCACCACGGCAGGCCGAGGTCGTCGAGCAGCCAGTAGGCGAAGAAGGTCGTCAGCATCGCCATTTCGCCCTGCGCGAAGTTGGCGATGTCGGTGATGTTGAGCACGATCACGATGGCGATGGCGACCATCGCGTAGAGGCAACCCGCGGCGAGTCCGCCGACGATGAGATTGGCGATCATCGCAGCCCTGCCCGCCCCTTGCCGACGGCGCGCAGTCGCGCCGGCCGCTGCGGTCGGGCTTCGCCGCGCACGGCCTTGATCGACTGCCTGATCGCAGGCGCCCGGGAGACGTCATCGCCGCGCTGGCGCTCCGACGGCGCACGCAGCGGCAGATCGCCGACATTGCTGGCCATCGCCGTCGTCGGCGACGACGAGATCGCCCGCTCGAAGATATCGCTCAGCGCGCGCGTGAGCTGCTCGGGCTTCCAGGCGCCCGACGGCTTGAACCATTTCGGCACCCAGTTCATGGCACCCAGAATGACGAAGATCGCGAGCTTGGGATCGCAGGGCGCCACGCTGCCGTCGGCGATGCCCTCGCGCACCAGCGCGCGCAGCGCACGCTCGAACTTGTCGCGCTGCTGCACCAGCTTGGCCTTGTCGTCGGGCTCGAGCGCATGCTCTTCCATCAGCACGACGCAGCAATTGAGCTCGTCCAGCAGCTCGGTGACGTAGCCTGCGATCGTGAGGATCAGCCGCTCGCGTCCGTTGCGCCCCTGCTTGCGGCCGCGCTCGAGGCTCGCGAACGCCGCCTCCATCGCGTACTCGAAGCAGCCGGCGAGCAGCGCGTTCTTGTTGGGGAAATAGTGATAGAGCGCGGCCTTGGTCACGCCGAGGCTCGCGGCGATCTCGTTCATCGAGGTGCCGTGGAAGCCCTTGAGATTGAAGGACGCCGCCGCTTCCTGCAGCACCGCCCGGCGTTTGATCCCGTGAATATCTTCTTTGGTTGGGAACATACCTGCCTCGCGGAATGGTCCGTCTTGCGTTCAAAAACGATAGCCGGTAGCTTCCTATCTGACAAGACGGTTTGCTAACCGTACGGTTAGTTAACATCGCCAGGCGGGATGTTCCGCCACGCGCTTGAACGGGAAACGACCCTTGGGCCTCTACCTCCAAGATTTCGAAATCGGCATCGCGCATCACACGCGCGGCCGCACCATCGGCGAAGGCGACGTCTCGCTCTTCGCTGGCCTGGTCGGCGACCACAACCCGTTGCATGTCGACGAGGAGTTCTGCCGCCAGAGTCTCTTCGGCGGCCGTGTCGCGCACGGCCCGCTCATCCTGTCGACCGCGATCGGCCTCATGTCCCAGCTCAACTGGATCGACGGCACCGCCATGGGGCTGCTCGGACTGTCGTGGAAGTTCGACCGTCCGGTGAAGCTCGGCGACACGATCACTGCCCGCGTGACGCCGCTCGAGGCTCGGCCGTCTTCCACCAAGCCCGATCGCGGCGTGCTGACGCTCGGCTTCGAAGTCCTCAACCAGCGCGACGAGATCGTCGAGACCGGCTCCATCGTGCTGCTGATGAAGCGCCGCCCCGAGGCGGCTCGCTAGTTCCGGAGCACCAGACATGGCGACGCTGACCAGCGCGATCGATCCCGCATCCGAGACCTTCCGTGCGAATGCCGCCGTCTATGACGGCCTGCTGAAGACCCTGCGCGAACGGCAGGCCTGGTCGATGGCCGGCGGCGGCGAACGCATGGTCCAGCGCCACCGCGAACGCGGCAAGATCCCGGTGCGCGAGCGCATCGACCTGCTGGTCGACCCGCTCAGCCCGTTCCTGGAGCTGTCGCCGCTGGCCGCTTGGGGCCTCTACGGCAACGCGGTTCCCGCTGCCGGCATCGTCACCGGCATCGGCACGATCCGCGGCGTCACCTGTATGATCATCGCCAACGACGCCACGACCAAGGGCGGCTCCTTCTTCAAGGAGACCATCCGCAAGCACGTGCGCGCCCAGGACATCGCCTTCGAGAGCCGCCTGCCCGTCGTCTATCTCGTCGATTGCGGCGGCGCCAACCTGCAGCAGGGCGACGAGGTCTTCCCCGACCAGGATCATTTCGGCGGCGCCTTCTACCGCCAGTGCCGGATGTCGGCGGCCGGCATCCCCCAGATCGCGGCCGTGTTCGGCGAGTGCACGGCTGGCGGCGCCTACATCCCCGCCCTCGCGGACGAGGTCGTCATGACCGCCGGCAACAGCAGCGTGCATCTTGGTGGACCGCAGATCGTCAAGGCGGCGATCCGCGAGATCGTCGACCGCGACACGCTGGGCGGCGCGGAAATGCACAGCACCGTCTCGGGCGTCTCCGACCATTTCGCGCGCGACGAGATGGAGGCAATCGCCAAGACCCGCGACATCGTCGGCGCGCTCAATCGCGTGCAGCGTGCCCACGGCGACATCCGCCCGCCGCGGCCGCCGTTGTTCGACCCAGCCGAGATCCCGGGGATCGTCGGCGCCGACCTGACGCGGCCGTTCGACCAGCGCGAGGTCATCGCGCGCCTGGTCGACGGCAGCGAGTTCCACGAGTTCAAGCCGCTGTACGGCGCCACCCTGGTGTGCGGCTTCGGCCATATCCAGGGCCTGCCGGTCGGCATCCTCGCCAACAACGGCGTGCTGTTCTCCGATTCCTCGCTAAAGGGCGCCCATTTCATCGAGCTCTGCGACCAGCGCAACGTGCCGATCGTCTTCCTGCAGAACATCACCGGCTTCATGGTCGGCTCCGACGCAGAGCGCGGCGGTATCGCCAAGAACTCAGCCAAGCTCGTCTACGCCGTGTCGAACGCCCGCGTGCCGCGCTACACGGTCGTCACCGGCGGTTCCTACGGCGCCGGCAACTATGGCATGAGCGGCCGCGGCTTCCGGCCGCGTTTCATGTTCATGTGGCCGAACGCCCGGCTCGGCACGATGAGCCCCGACGTCGGCAGCTCGGTGCTGATGGACCTGCGGCGCTCCAGCATTTCACGCAATCCCGCCACCGAAGCCGAGCTCGCCGAGCATGAGGCCAAGCTGCGCGGGATGTTCGACGAGCAGTCCGATCCCTACTACTGCACGGCCCGGCTGTGGGATGACGGCCTGATCGAACCCGCCGACACCCGCGACGTGCTGGGCCTCTGCCTGGCGATCGGCGCGATGGAACCGCCTGTCACCGGCCCGCGGCCGGTCTATCGCATGTAGGACCCGCCGCCTTGCGCTTTCTCAATTCCCCCCGCCCCATCCGCGCCGTCCTGATTGCCAACCGCGGCGAGATCGCCGTGCGCATCATGCGCACCTGCAAGAGGCTTGGCCTGCGCACCATCGCCGTCTACTCCGACGCCGACGAACACGCCGTACACGTGCGGACCGCCGACGAGGCGATCCACATCGGGCCGGCGCCGGCGCGTTCCAGCTACCTCGACATGGATGCCATCCTGGCCGCCGCCGAGCGGTCCGGTGCCGACGCCGTCCATCCGGGCTACGGCTTCCTGTCGGAGAACGCCGCCTTTGCGCGGCGCTGCGAGGACGCCGGGCTGATCTTCGTCGGGCCCTCAGCGGACGCCGTCGAGAAGATGGGTTCCAAGATCGAGTCCAAGCGCATCGCCGAGGCCGCGGGCGTACCGGTCGTGCCGGGCTATCACGGCGCCGCCCAGGATCCGGCAAGCCTCCTCCAGGCTGCGCAACGCATCGGCTTTCCTGTCCTGATCAAGGCCTCGGCCGGCGGCGGCGGACGCGGCATGCGGCGCGTCGACCAGGCGGAGGCGTTCGAGGAAGCGCTGGCCGGCGCCAAGGCCGAGGCGCTTTCGGCCTTCGGCGACGACGCCGTGCTGCTCGAGAAATTCATCCTGAACCCGCGGCATCTCGAGGTGCAGCTCGCCGGCGACCGCCAGGGCGGCCTGGTGCACCTGTTCGAGCGCGACTGCTCCGTCCAGCGCAACAACCAGAAGGTCCTCGAGGAGGCGCCGGCGCCCAACCTTCCCGATACTGTGCGGCGCAAGCTCTTCGATGCCGCGCTCAGCCTCGGCCGCGCCATCGGCTACGATTCTGCCGGGACGATAGAGTTCATCATGGAGCAGGGCAGCGACAGCCCCTACTTCCTCGAGATGAACACTCGCCTGCAGGTCGAGCATCCGGTGACGGAACTGATCACCGGCATCGACCTCGTCGAGTGGCAGCTCCTCGCAGCCGCCGGTGAGCCGCTGCCGCTCGGCCAGGACCGCATCGTCCAGCGTGGCCACGCGATCGAAGCCCGTATCACCGCAGAGCGGGCGGATCGCGCCTTCCAGCCGGTCACCGGCGAGCTCACGGCGGTCGAGCCGCCGCGCGGCCTGCGCTTCGATTCCGGCATAGCGGCCGGCTCCCGCATCGGCCTGTATTACGATTCGCTGCTGGCCAAGCTCGTCGCGCATGGCGGCGATCGCGCCAAAGCGCTGGCCCGTCTGGCTGACGGACTGGCGGAGCTGACCCTGCTCGGCCTGCCGACGAACCAGGCCTTCCTGCGCGACGCGGTCAGGCATCCGCTGTTCTCCGACGGCAAGGCCACGACCCGCTTCATCGAGACGGCCTTTCCCGGCGGCTGGCAGCCGCAGGCCGATGGGCTGCGCCGCCTACGCGCCGCCGCCGCCGTGCGTTGGGCGGAGCCCGAGACGGCCGATCGCGGCGACGACTGGATCAGCCCATGGAGCCGGCGCAGTGCCGTGCGGGTCACCACGGCCGTCCGCCCCGCGCGGGTCTCGCTGCACGTCGCCGACGACTACGGCGCTGCCGAGGCCGAGCTGCAGGTAGGCCAGGACCGTATCGCCGTCGAACTCGACGGAGCCACAGTCGAGTTTCGGCGGTCGCCCGCAGGCGGGGATCCCCTCGCCGGCTTCGCTCACCGCCGTCACGGCGCCACCGTCGCCATCGCGCAGGACGGCCTCGCCTTCACCGCCACGCTGCAGCCGCGGATCGACATGCCGCGCGCGGCCGGTCAGCTCGAGCGGTCGGGCAATGTCGTCGACGCGCCGCTTCACGGCGTCGTGTCGAAGCTCTGCGTCGCGGTCGGCGATGCCGTCGAGAAAGGCGCTCCGGTCCTCCAGATGGAAGCCATGAAGCTCGTCCATACGCTCAAGGCGCCGTTGGCCGGGCGCATCCAATCGATTCGTTGCGCGGAAGGCGACACTGTCCCGGCGGGTGCCGTCCTCGTTGAAATCACGCCGGAAGCCGACGAGGAGAAACGCTGATGGCCGGGCTGTGGTTCGAGGAATTCAAGGACGGGATGGTGTTCAATCACGAATGGTCCCGCACCATCACCGAGACGGACAACCACTGGTTCTCGCTGCTGACCATGAACGTGCAGCCGCTGCACATCGACGCGCACTACGCGGCCAAGTCGGAATGGGGCAAGCCGCTGGTCAACAGCCTGTTCACGCTCGGGCTGCTGATCGGCATGTCGGTCAACGACACGACCTTCGGCACCACGCTCGCCAACCTCGGCATGAAGGAAGTGAACTTCCCCAAACCGCTGTTCCCCGGCGACTCGGTGAAGGTGCGTACGACGGTGCTTTCCAAGCGCGAGAGCAAGTCCCGGCCCAACGAAGGCATCGTCAACTTCTTCCACGAGATGACCAACCAGGACGGGCTGGTGGTCGCGACCTGCGAGCGCGCGGCGCTCATGCGCAAGCGGCCGGCCGCAGCGGCCTGATGCGGTCGCTTCTCTTCGTCCCGGGGAGCTCCGCCAGGATGATGGCGAAGGCGGACGCCTCGGGCGCCGACGTCGTCATCTATGACCTCGAGGACGCAGTCCATCCCGACCAGAAAGAGGCGGCGAGGCCGCTGGTCGCGACCGCCCTCGCCGGCACCCAGCCCGCGCGGCCCCTGCGCTACGTGCGCGTCAATGCGCTCGACACGCGGTGGTGCGAGGGCGATCTGCAGGCCGTCCTGCCGGCCGCACCGGACGGGATCGTGCTGCCGAAAGTGTCCGGCCCCGAGGATCTCGATCAACTGGACACACTGATCGCCCGCTGGGAGCTGCCGCGAAAGGCCGCGGAAACCCGCATCGTCGCGGTCTGCACCGAGACGCCGCAGGCCACGCTGTCGCTTGCTGCGCGGTCGTGGCGGCACCCGCGGCTTGCCGGCCTGCTTTGGGGCGGCGAGGATCTGTCGGCGGCGATCGGCGCCACGGCCAACCGGAACGCCAGCGGCCACTACACCGCCCCTTTCGCGCTGGCACGCAACCTCTGCCTGCTGGCGGCGCACGCCGCCGGAGTCGCCGCGATCGATGCGGTGTTCACCGACTTCCGCGATAGCGATGCATTGGCCCGGGAAACCGACGCCGCACGGCGCGACGGCTTCACGGCCAAGGCCGCCATCCATCCCGCCCAGGTCGGGATCATCAACGCTCGTTTCACGCCGACCGAGGCAGAGCGGCTGTGGGCCGAGCGCGTCGTCGCCGCTTTCGAGGCGGCCGGCTCGAACGTGCTCGAGCTCGACGGCAAGATGCTGGACGCCCCACACCTTACCCAGGCGCGGCGTATCCTCTCCGCACTGCTGCGCGCCCAATGAAAAAGCGGCGGAAGCCGAGGCTCCCGCCGCTTTTTCGAAGACAAAGCCCTTCGTCTCAGCCCTGGCGAGCCTTGAAGCGCGGGTTGGTCTTGTTGATGACGTAGACGCGGCCCTTGCGGCGCACGATACGGCTGTCCTTGTGGCGCAGCTTCACGGACTTGAGCGAATGGCGGATCTTCATGGTTCTTCTCAACAAAAGCCCCGGCAGGGCCGGGGGAATTCCGAAAGAGCGCGGAAAATAAGGACCCGGAAGCGCCGCGTCAACCCACCGCCGACCTAAAATACATCAATGATCATAATGGCTTGCAGGGCGGGATGTGGGCAGGACCCGGCCAGCGGCCGGTCCTGCCCCCTGTTCCCCTAGAAGAAGACGTAGGACCGGACCACCACGTTCTTGCGGCAACGGGCATTGGCCGGGGCGGTCGGATCGATGCAGGCGGTGTGGAAAGACCAGCGCGAGACCGAGCCGTCGGTGACGGAATCGTAGCACTTCAGCATCGAGACCTCGGTCGAGGTCTGCCGCGGGAACCAGTACCACTCGTGGTTCGGACGGTAGGTGAAGCGCGTGGTCTCGCCGACACGGTCGTCGTAGATCCGGTAGTTGTTGATGTAGGGCTGGTCGGCGAAGGACGGCCAGGCGCAGAGCACGAACGGGAACTGCTCGACCGTCTCCATCGGCTTGGCGAGGTTCAAGGACATGAACCGCCGCGACATCTTCGCGTCGGCCTCAGCCTCGGTGTAGTTCTGCGGACGCCCGAAGTTGCGCAGGTTCTTCGTCAGCAACTCGCGGCAGCGTACGCGGCCCGAATTGTCGTTCAGGTCGTTGTGCACGAGGTTGACGTAGCGGGAATTCACGCCCGGGTTCTTGTTGTCCTGGTCTTCGGTGCGGTCGCCCGCATAGTCCTTGTCGAAGACGTCGTGATTGTAGACCAGGGCATCGGTGGCGCCGGGGAAGAAATCGAGCAGGAGCTTCTCGATCTCGGGATAAAAGACTCGCTCGACCTCGGCCGAATCGTAGAAGTTCGAGCACTTCGATTCGAGATGCGCCAGCGAGACGCCGAGTTTGTCCATGCATTCGGGGCTGTTGGGCGAGAGACCCGGGTAGTACTCGCCGATGCGTCGCGCGTCGCGCAGCACGTGCGGGAAGTAGAGGTTGCGTCGGCGATTGTCCTCCTCGTTCTTGCGCAGTTTCGCCGCGAGGTCGGCGTGTGCCGGGTCGCGCCAGATGATGTTGGACGGAACGATGGAATAGCTCGGCCGCTCGTGGACCGTATAGGCCAGCGGCAGCACCACGCCGCCTTCCGGCGCCTTGAGGCTGTTCGACTCGCGGATGTACCTCATGCACTCGTCGTAGTCGTGGAAGGCGAGCCCCCACTTTGTCTTGATCGGACCGGAGGGCGCCTTGTCGATCATGTCGACGACGCGCTGGCCCTCGCCGCCGGCGATCTCGGCAAGCGCATCCTCGATCGCCTTGGCGGTACCCGCGTCGCCGTCGCGGTCGAACGACATGTAGGACAGGCCGCCGTTCGCCGCGATCGGCGGCGGCTGCCCTTCCGTACGCTGAAGCGTCGGCACATAGGGCGCAAAGTTGCTCTTGGCGTCTTCGAGAAGGCTCATCACGTCCCTCCAATTTGATTGGACCCCAGCATAACGCGTTGTCGCGCAGCCTGGTCGCGCGACGATGATGAAACTTTATCCATCAGTCGATTAGAAATCCTCCGTCAGGACGTCCGGGCTGCCAGGACCAACGCCCACAGCAGGGCCCCGCAAGTCAGGAGATCCAGCGGCAGGCGCAGGCGGCTGCGCGCCGTCCAGGCGCGCGCCGCGGCCTCGCTGACCGTGCCGGGCGGCGCCCTCTCGAAGGCCTGCGCCTTGGGGATGAAGTCGAAGGCCGACCACAGGCGCATGACGCCGTGGCTCGCCAGCGCCGCCAGCAGGCATGTCCGCACGGAGGGCTGCGGCCACGTGGTGACCAGGGCCGCGATCAGCACGACCTCGAAGGCGACGTGGATGGCGATCCAGAAGCGCTTGCGAGAGATGCCGCCGCGCGCCGGCTGCACCAGGTCGGGGCGGCGCGGCCAGAACGGATCGATGACGGAGAATTCATAGAGGCCGCCGCCGACGCCGGCACAGGCGAGCGCGGCGGCGACCGCCACGACGATCAGCATGGGCGGGGTTCCTCTCGATGATCGTTTATCTTTATAACAAAGATATCAGATCATCAAGAGGATGGACCCTATGCCGCAGCCTTCAGAGCGGCCACCAGGTCGGTGAGCTGATCGAGGCCCGAGGCGATGCCTTCCGCCATGCCGGCACCGACATGGGTCGCCTTCTGGGCGATCGAGGCGAACAGCGTGCGCATGGTGAGGAGCGTCTTGCCGCCCTTCTCGTCGAAGGTGATGGTCATGATCATCTTCTCCGCACCGGGCAGCTCGAAGCCGTTGGAGAACACGATCCGCCGGTTGGGCACGATCTCGAGATACTCGCCGCCGAACGGCGTCTGCTGCGTGCCGCTCGGCCCGGTCATGGCGGCGCGCCATAAGCCGCCCACTCGGAAGTCCATCTCGCACATCGTCACCGGGTAGCCGACCGGTCCGAACCACTTCTTCAGATGTTCGGGCTTGCTCCAGGCCTCGAACAGCAGCCGGGCCGGCGCGTCGAAGCTGCGGGCGATGATGAGTTCCCGATCGGCCTCCGCCTCACCGGCGCCTGCGTTTGCTGACATGTCGTGCCTCCTTGCGCTTGAGTTCCTGCACATAGACGTCGAGCCGGTCGAGGCTCTCCTCCCAGAAGCGGCGATAGTCGCCCAGCCACTCGGCCGCGCCCGCCAGTGGCGCCGCGTTCAGGCGCACCGGACGGAACTGGGCCTCGCGGCCACGCGATACCAAGCCTGCTCGCTCCAGCACTTTCAGATGCTTGGAAATCGTGGGCTGGCTGAGGTCGGACGTCCCCACCAGGTCGTTCACCGTCGCCTCTCCTTCCGCCAGTCGCGCCAGGATGGCGCGTCGTGTCGGATCGGCCAGGGCCGAGAACACAAGATCGAGTTGCTGCATGATCGTTCTATTATATCGCCATTTGGCTATATTCTAGTTTGGCTATATAGGATGGCAGATCGCGCCGTCAAGCCCGCCCATTCGCCGCGAATCACGCTAGAGTGCGGCCTCCACGTCCGAGGGAGCGGGCTGCATGATCAGGACATCGCGTCGACATTTCATGGGCGGAGCGGCGGCGGTCGGCTTCGCCGGCCACGCCCTCGCCCAGAGCAAGCCGATCCGGGTCCTGGTGGGCTTCGCCGCCGGCGGCGGCAACGACGTGATCGCCCGCCTGGTGGCGCAGAAGATGGGCGAAGGCTCCTCGGGCCAGGTCCTGGTCGACAACAAGACCGGCGCCAGCGGCCTCATCGCCGCCGACATCCTGGCCAAGGCGCCACCCGACGGCACGACCCTGATGGTGGCGGCGCAGACGACCTACGTCGTGGCGCCGCAGCTCTACAAGTCGGTGACGTTCGATGCGCCGCGCGACGTCACAGGCATCTCCCTGCTCGGCGCCTCGCCGTTGGTGCTGGTGGTCAATCCATCGTTCGCCGCGAAGTCGGTCGGCGAGCTGATCGATATGGCCAAAGCCAGGCCTGGCGCCATCAACTTCGGCTCGGGCGGTGTGGGGACGACGCCGCACATGGCCGCCGAGCTCTTCTTGTTCACGACCGACATCCGCATGACCCACGTCGCCTATCGCGGCGAGGCGCCGGCGATCGCCGACGTGCTTGCGGGCCAGCTGCCGCTGCTGTTCGCCAATGTCTCGGTGGTGACCGGCCAGGTGAAGGCGGGCACGCTGCGGGCGCTCGCCGTCACCTCACCCAAGCGCGCGCCGGGCTTGCCCGACGTGCCGACCCTCGCCGAGGCGGGCATCAAGGGCGCCGACGTGGAAACCTGGTTCGGCCTCACCGCACCCGCCGGAACGCCGCGCGAAATCGTACAGCGGCTGAATGCCGACGTGCGCAAGGCCCTTGCCGCACCCGACCTGCAGCAGCGCTTCGCCGAGCTCAGCCTGTCGGTGACGCCGAGCTCGCCCGAGGAGCTCGACGCGCTGATCAAGTCGGAGGCCGCGCGCTGGGGCGAGGTCATCCAGCGCGCCAACATCCGCGCACCGGAATGACGCGGCACGACTATTGCGTCGCTTTGGACAAAGGGGAGTAGATCCGTGGCCTTGAGTTCCGATCCGATCGAGCTGGAGCTGTTCAAGAACGCGATCTTCTCGATCGCCGACGAGATGGCGCTGACGGTGTTCCGCACCACCTACTCCGGCGTCCTCAAGGACAACATGGACTATTCGACGGGCTTCGCCGATGCCGACGGCAAGCTCGCGGCGCAGGGCCTGACCTTGCCCGGCCATCTCGGCTCGGTGCCGACAGCCATGGACGCCATCATGCGCCACTTCAAGGACGACATGGCGCCGGGCGACGTCTTCATCATGAACGACCCGTTCGACGGCGGCATGCACCTGCCCGATATCTTCGTCTTCAAGCCGCTCTATCACGAGGGCGAGCGGCTGGCCTTCGCCTGCACCGTCTGCCACCACATCGACGTCGGCGGCCGCGTCGCGGGCTCCAACGCCTCGGACTCGACCGAGATCTACGCCGAGGGCCTGCGCATCGCGCCGATGAAGCTCTATGAGGCCGGCAAGCTCAACAAGACCATCATGACGTTCATCGAGAAGAACGTCCGCCTGCCGGTCCAGCTGTTCGGGGACCTGCGCGCCCAGCTCGCTGCCTGTCACATCGGCGAGACGCAATTCGCCGAGATCGTGGCGCGCTACGGCGCCGACAAGACCAGGTTCTACCTCAAGGAGGTCATCGACTACGCCGAGCGGCTGACGCGAGCGGCGCTGGAGAAGTTGCCCGACGGCGAATGGAGCTTCGAGGACTGGATCGACGACGACGGCGTCGACTACGGCAAGCCGATCCGGCTGTTCGTCACCGTCCGCAAGACGGGCGGTCACATGGTGGTCGACTGGACCGGCACCAATCCGCAGGTCAAGGGCGCCATCAACAACACCCTCTCCTTCACCAAGGCGGCCTCCTACACCGGCGTGCGCTCGGTGCTGCCGCCCGGCATTCCCAACAACGAAGGCGTGTTCCGCGCCATCGAGGTCATCTGCCCGCCTGGCACCGTGGGCAACGGCGTGCTGCCGGCAGCCTGCGCGGCGCGCGGCCTGACCGGCTTCCGCATGGTCGACTGCATGTTCGGCGCGCTCGCCATGATGCTGCCCGACAAGGTCAAGGCGGCGGGCGACGGCGGCAACACCGGCATCTCGATCGGCGGCTACGATGCCGAGCGCAAGCCGTTCGTCTATGTCGACTTCACCTGCGGCGCCTGGGGCGCCCGGCCGTGGGCCGACGGGCTCGACGGCAACTCGCACATGTTCGCCAACATGGCGTCGCACTCGATCGAGGTCACCGAGGCCGAGCAGCCGATGCAGCTTCTCGCCTACGAGTTCGAGGCCGACCGCGCCGGCGCCGGCAAGTATCGCGGCGGCGTGCCGTTCCGGCGCGACTACCGGTTCCTGGAGGACGAAGGCATGCTGCAGGTCCGCTCGGACCGGCGCGACCATCGGCCGTTCGGGCTCTACGGCGGCAGTCCCGGTGCGCCGTCGGAGAATTACATGAACCCCGACGGCGAGAACCGCCTGTTGCCGTCCAAGCTCACCATGACCATCCGGAAGGGCGAGGTGTTCCGCCATGTCCTGGCGGGTGCCGGCGGCTGGGGCGATCCGCTGGAGCGCGATCCGGCCGCGGTGCTGCGCGATGTCAGGAACGAGCTCTTGTCGCCGCAAAAGGCCCTCGCCGATTACGGCGTGGTCGTCGACACGGCGACCTGGACGGTCGATGCCGCGGCAACGGCGCGACGACGCGACGACATCCGCCGGGCGCGCGGGTGGACCGAGACGCCCAAGGTCCAGTGGGACGAGCCCGAACTGCTGCGCCGCGCCGCCGAATAAGCCATGCCTGTCACCTATCGCGCCGGTGTCGATATCGGCGGCACCTTCACGGACATCGTGCTGCTGGGCTCCGACGCCACCGTCCACACCAAGAAGATCTCGTCCAGCGTCGGCAACTACGCCCAGGCGATCGTCGACGGGCTGAGCGAGGTCTTTGGCGAGACCGGCCTTTCGGGCGCCGTCATCGACGAGATCCGCCACGGCACCACCGTCGCCTCCAATGCCATCCTCGAGCACAAGGGTGCCCGCGTCGGCCTCATCACCACCAAGGGTTTCCGCGACGTGCTGGAGATCCGCACGCTCCGTATGCCCAAGCTCTACGACATCGGCTGGACCAAGCCGGAGCCGCTGGTCGAGCGCTACCTGCGCAAGGTGGTCGACGAGCGCATCGACCATCGCGGCCACGTCGAGCGCGCCCTCGATCCGGCCGACGCCGAACGCGCCGTCGACGCGCTGCTGGCCGAGAAGGTCGAGGCGATCGCGGTCTGTTTGCTCAACTCCTTCGCCAATCCCGTCCACGAGGCGATGCTGAAGGACGTGATCGAGCGCAAGGCCCCTCGCCTGCCCAGAAGCCTTTCGTTCGAGGTCCTGCCGGAGATCAAGGAGTACGAGCGCACCTCGACGACGGTGATCAACGCCTATGTCATGCCGATCGTCGCCACGTACCTCCGGGCGCTGCGCAAGGGGCTCGACGCCGGCGGCATCCCGGCGCGCCTGCTGCTGATGCAGTCGAACGGCGGCCTGACCACGGACGCCGCCGCGGCCGAGCGGCCGATGAACATCATCGAATCCGGGCCGGCCGGCGGCGTGGTCGGCGCGCAGGCGTTGGCTCGCGCCAAGTCGCTCGACCGGATCATCACCTTCGACATGGGCGGCACCACCGCCAAGGCTTCGATGGTCGAGCATGGCGAGGTGGCGCGCGCCCAGGAATATGCCGTGGGCGCCGGCATCATGATCGGGTCGCGCCTGCTGACGGGCGCGGGCTACACGCTGAAGGTGCCGGCGATCGACCTCGCCGAGGTCGGCGCCGGCGGCGGCTCGCATGTGTGGATCGACGGCGGCGGCGCCCTGCAGGCCGGCCCCGAGAGCGCCGGCGCCTCGCCCGGCCCGGTCTGCTACGACCAGGGCGGCACGGTGCCGACCATCACCGACGCCAATGTGCTGCTGGGCTACATCAATCCCGGGCACTTGGTGGGCGGGGCGCTGAAGCTCAATGCCGACAAGGCGCGTGCAGCCTTCGAGGAGAAGATCGCCAGGCCGCTCGGCATGCCGCTCGAGCGCGCGGCCTACGGCGCGCACCTGATCGTGGCCTCCAACATGATCCGCGCCATCAAGGCGGTATCGACCGAGCGCGGCCGCGATCCACGCGACTTCGCGCTGTTTGCCTTCGGCGGCAACGGGCCCTTGTTCGCCGCCGGCATGGCGGCGTCGCTCGGCATCAATCGCGTGGTCGTGCCGCCGTCGGCCGGGCTGTTCTCGTCGTTCGGCCTGCTCTATGCCGACGTCGAGCACCACTACGCCCGCACTTTCCGTCGCCTGCTGAGGCAGGCCGATCTCGGCGAGATCGGCACCGCCTGGGACGCGCTGGCGAAGCAGGCCAGCGACCAGCTCTCGGCCGAGGGCTTCACTGGCGCCAGCGCCCGCCTGCGCCGCTCGGCCGCCCTGCACTACAAGGGCCAGAGCTACGAGCTCACCGTGCCCGTGCCCGACGGGCCGATCGACGCCCGCATGGCGACGCACCTGGAGCAGGCCTTCGCCGAGGAACACGAGCGCATGTACGGCCATCGCGCCGGGCCGGACGAGCCGGTCGAGCTGGTGGCCATCCAGCTCGTCGGCGCCGGCCTGCGCGAGGGTTCCAGTGTGCCGCAGAGCGTGGCGCCCAGTCGCCGCAACGGCGCCAAGCCGGCGTCGCGCCGGGCCTGGTTCGGCGACGAGCACGGCTGGCTGGAGACCCCGGTGCTGAGCCGCGCCGATCTCGACGGCGCGCGCAACGGTCCGCTGATCGTCGAGGAATACGATTCGACCTGCGTCGTCCCGCCCGGCGCCCGTGCCGAGCGCGACGTCGCGGGCAACATCGTGATCACTCTTTGAGTTAGCCGAACCACCTCGGCAGCAGCATCACGATATCCGGCCACAGGCAGATCATCGCGATCATGACCAACAACGCCACGACGAACGGTGCCGAGCCGCGCTCGACGTCGGTCAGCCGGCCGCGGCCGCGGATGCCGTGGATGACGAACAGGTTGATGCCGAAGGGCGGCGAGATCATCGCCGTCTGGATCAGCAGCACGATCAGCACGCCGTACCACACCGGGTCGTAGCCCGCCTGCACGACCAGCGGCGTGGTGATGGGGATGGTCGAGATCATCATGGAAAGCTCTTCCATGAAGGTGCCCAGCACCAGGTAGAGCACGATCACCGCCGACAGGACCTGGACCGGCGTCATCTGGTACTGGGTGATCAGCTTGCTGAGCTGCTGCGTCAGCCCGATCGTCTGGATGATGACGTTGAGGAAGAAGGCGCCGACCAGGATCGCCACCACCATGGCCGTGGTGCGTGTCGTCGCCTCACAGCAGTCGCGCAACATCGCCCACGACAGCCTGCGGCGCCAGGCAGTGATGGCCAGTGCGCCGACGATGCCGACGGCCGCCGATTCGGTCGCTGTCGCGATCCCGAAGAAGATCGCGCCGATCACGATCAGCAGCAGCACCAGCGGGGGCAGCAGGTCGGGCAGCGTGCGCATCCGCTCGGGCCAGCTGGTCTCGACCTTGTGGCCGCCCCACTGGGGCCGCCACCAGCAGGCGATCAGCACGACCAGGCTGAACAGGACCGTCAGGATGAAGCCCGGGATGAAGCCGCCGAGATAGAGCTTGGGCACCGAAGTGTCGGTCATCACGCCGTAGATGATCATGTTGATTGACGGAGGGATCAGGATGCCGAGGGTGCCGCCGGCCGCCAGGGTGCCGAGGAACAGCGGCTCGTTGTACTTGTTCTTCTCGATCTCGCCCATCGCCACCACGCCGATGGTGGCGGCCGTCGCGACGCTCGAGCCCGAGACCGAGCCGAACAGCGCGCACGAGCCGATGTTGGAATGCATCAGCCCGCCCGGCAGCCACGACAGCCACTGCGTCAGCGCGGCGTACATGCGCTCGGCGATGCCCGAGCGCAGCAGGATCTCGCCGAAGAGGATGTAGAACGGGATGGCGGTCAGGATGAAGTTGCTGGTGGTCGACCAGGTGAGCTCGCCCAGGATGCGCTGCATGGGCATCGACGAGTAGAGCTGGTTGAGCACCACGCCGGTCAGGCCCATGCCGGCGGCGACGGCGATCGAGCTGCCCAGGATGAACAGCAGGATGAAGAGCGAGACGGCCGCGGTCATTCCTTCTTCTCCTGCGCAAACGCGTGCTCGACGTTCAGGACCTCCTCCTGGGCCTCGTCGACCGCCGACTTCGAGCCGATCAGGGCGAACAGCGTCGGCAGATCACCGCGCAGCCACGCCGCCACGGCGCGCGCCAGCAGCAGCAGGGCGACCATCACGAAGAACACCAGGCCGGCGAACCACAGACCCTGCGGCACGACCAGCGGCGCCTCGATCTCCGACAACGAATGCGAGTTCGACTGCCAGGATTGCAGCACGACGCCCCAGGCGTACCATGCGACCAGGGCGATGAAGAAGGCGAACACCGCGAGGCTCACCAGGTCGAGGAACGCCCGGATGCCGGGCCGCACACGGACATAGACCGTGTCGATGCGGATGTGGGAGCGGTGGAACAGCGTCGCCGAGAACCCCCAGGCGCTGGCGATCGCGAGCGCATAGCCCGACAGCTCGTCGGCGCCGCCCAGGGTCCAGGCGAACAGGTAACGCGTGGTGATGTCGATACAGACCAGCACCGACGCCACCAGCAGGAGCGCGCCACCCACGATCGCACCGACGCGGCTGATGCCCTCGGCTGCCGCCTGCAGTCGCTTCATGTGATGACCTACGGCGTCGGAGCCTTGAGATCGAGCGCCTTGCCGACGGTCTCGTTCCACTCCTTGGTGCACTCGGCGCCGCAGCGCTTGGCCCAGCCGGCCAGCACCGCGCCTTCGACCAGCTTCTTGTGGGTCTCCATCTCCTCCGGCTTGACCGGCACGATGGTGGTCTTGGCGAGCTTGCCCATGGTGCAGGGCTGCTGGCCGAGGTTGCAGTTCTCGGCCTCCGACGTGGTCGTCTTGATGGTCGCCCACATCTTGTCCTCGTAGGCCTTGAACTGATCGAGGAGGAAGGCCTGGACCTTGGGGTCGAGCCGCTTCCAGCTGTCCATGTTCACCGCCAGCACGTTGATGCTCCAGCCGAGCGACATTGGATAGATCGACTTGGTGACCTCGGCCCAGCCCGCGGTGTTGCCCGACAGGCTGCCGGTGACGCCGCAGTCCACGACGCCGGCCGACAATGCCGGCACGACCTCGGCGAAGGCCATGCTGACCGAGGTGCCGCCCACGCCGGCCAGGAAGTCGCGCATGGTGTTGTTGAAGACGCGGATCTTCTTGCCTTTGAAAGCGCCGAGCCCGCTCACGACGTCGCGGCACCAGAAGACCTGGGGCGTGTTGCCGCCGAAGGCTAAAAGCTTGGCGTTCCAGTTCTTCTGCATCTGGCGATCGATCACCGCGCGATAGGCATTGCAGGCGGCGCGGGCCTTGTCAGGATCGAGGGTGAGGCCGGCGAGGTCGCAGGCCTCGAAGCGCGGGTCATCGCCGGCCATCTTGGAGATGTCCATGGCGGCGAAGTCCATGACGCCGAGCTTGAGCAGCCGCAGCATGGTCTTGTCGTCGATGCTCATCTGGTCGAGCGGCGTGATGTCGGCCGTGATCGCGCCTTTGGACGCTTCGGGAATGGTCTTGCGCCAGAACGGCAGCTCGTCGTGGATCGAAACCGGCGTCGGGCTGTTGAGACCGATCACCTTGAACTGAGTCTTGGGCAGATCCTGCGCTGCGGCGCTCCCAATGGCGCCCGACGCGACCGCAGCCGCCAGCGCCAACCCCACTATCATCCGGTTCAGCATGTGCCCCCTCCTCTTCCCCGTTTGCTGTCTCGAATTTCAGCAAAATGCATGCCACGCGAATTTGTGCTCAACTCGCTGCAACACGTACTGGAACGGAACGCACCATGCCCGACCTGACCCTGGCCCAGGCCAACAAGATCATCGACGTGGCTCTCGCCAAGGCGCGCGAGATGAAGATCAAGCCACTCGCCGTCGCGGTGCTCGACCAGTCGGGCAATGTGAGGTCGCTGCAGCGCGAAGACGGTGCCAGCATGTTCCGCTGCGACGTCGCCATTGGCAAGGCATACGCCTCGGTCGGTATGGGCGTGGCGAGCCGTACGCTGCTGTCCCGCGCCAAGGAGAACCCGCAGTTCTTCGGCGCGCTCGCGGCGACGGCGCAGGGCAAGTTCCTGCCGCAGACCGGTGCGGTGGTGATCAAGGACAAGGACGGCAACGTGCTGGGCGCCGCGGGTGCGAGCGGCGGCACGGGCGAGGAGGACGAGGCGGTGTGCATCGCCGGCGTCGAGGCGGCCGGGTTGGTGCACGGATAACTTCTTGCCGGACCGCGGGCCTCCAGGCCCGCCTCATGATTCATGAGCGGGCCTGGAGGCCCGCGGTCCGGCAAGATTACTCCTCCGGCTCGGTCGTGAATTCCAGCGGATGGCCGTTCTGGCGGCCGGCGTTGGTGCCTTCGGTCGCCTTGCTCTCGGCGATGTCGCGGGTGAAGGCGGCGACGACGCAGGCGCCGCGCTGGTGGGCCGTCATCATGACGCGATGGGCCTGATCCTCGCTCATGTGGAACACCATCATCAACACCGCCGTCACGAACTCGCGGGGCGTGTAGTCGTCGTTGATCAGGATCACCTTGTAGAGGCGCGGCTGCTCGATCTTGGGCTTGGCAATGGTATCGGGCTTGACGTCGATATCGCTCATCGGCCGTCTCCTGGGTTCCTGTCACCAACCCATAGATTGGCCCATCCGTATTGCGATGCAATAGCCCACGAGGCATCGCGGATCAGCGCGGGATGAACGCGGGCCGCTCCAGCCAAGACATCGAATCATATGCCTTGGCAATCGCCTGCTCAGGCGTTTCAACAACACCACTGTCGAAGCAGATCGCCTTCATGCAGGTGCTCCCGTGTACTCCCAGACGAGTCCAACAGCGCAGGCGTTACAGCCGCTCTCGCCGCCTTCCATTTGTTCAAAGGGGACGGCGCAGAAAGTCGTCCTATAATAGAATCATAGTTATCACGTGTCAATAACTATATTTATCTTCCGCCCCGCATGCGGAACCGGCAACAGCCGCACATGAAGTACTCGGAATGCCTGCTCAGGCGGCCTGCCTGACCGCCGCCTTGAGGTCCTTCACCAGGGCCGCAAAGGCGGCATGGCGGGCCTTCTGGTCCGGCATGCGCAGGATCGACGAGGGATGGGTGGTCACCATGCCACGCTGGCCATCCTCCAGCTCGATCACCTTTCCCCGCTCGCGCGACAGCACGATCGGACGGCCGGCGAGCGCCACCGCCGCCGTGACGCCAAGCGCCAGGATGAGCTGCGGTTTCACCAGGGAGATTTCCTGGCGCAGCCAGACGCGGCAGACTTCCACCTCGTAGCGGTTGGGCCGCTTGTGCAGGCGCTTCTTGCCGCGCGGCTCGTTCTTGAAATGCTTCACGGCATTGGTCAGCCAGACTTTCCTGCGATCGAGTCCGGCCTCGGCCATGGCGCGGTCGAGCACCTTGCCGGCCGGCCCGACGAACGGATGGCCGGCGAGGTCCTCCTGGTCGCCGGGCTGCTCGCCCACCAGCATGATGGCCGCCCGCGCCGGCCCCTCGCCGAACACGGTCTGGGTGGCGTTGCGATAGAGCGGGCAGAGCGTGCACGACGCCGCCTCCTTGGCGACGGTCTTGAGCAGCGTGGCGGTGGCGGGCATGTCAGGCCGCCTCGAGGCGGCGCATCAGCGCCTGCGCATCGCGCGGCGCCATCAGCTTGTCGGTGTTGTCGAAGTAGACATACACGTCGCGCGGCACGGCCTTGGCGGGCGTGCCGACGAAGGTGCCGTCATGCATCGGCGTGCCGTCGCGCCAGGCGCGGATGCGCTTCGCCCAGCGCCCGAGCTCGGCGGCGCTGTAGCCGCTGCGATAGAGCTCGCGCGAGCCGTGCAGCCGGCAGTAGACGAAATCGGACGTGAGATCCATCAGCAGCGGCCAGTCGACGGTGTCGGCGCAGACCAGGGCGATGTCGTGGCGGCGCAGCAATTCGACGAACTCTGGAACGCAGAAGCTCCGGTGCCGTACTTCCAGTGCATGCCGCAACGTCTGGCGACGCGGGCCGGTGCGCAGCCAGGCCCGCGCCTTCAGCCGCTGATCGTGGCGCCGGCCGCAGGCGGCAGCTGCATGGGTGTCGCGCGGCAGGAGCCGAAAGAAGGCGTCGAGCTTGTCGGCGTTGAAATGGAAATTGGGCGGCAGCTGCCACAGGATCGGCCCGAGCTTGCGGCCCAGACGCAGGATGCCCGAGGCGATGAAGTTGCCGAGCGGCGCCACCGGGTCGTTGAGACGCTTCATGTGCGTCAGGAAGCGTGGTCCCTTGACGGAGAAGACGAAGTTGTCGGGCGTCAGCTCGGCCCAGCGCGCGAACGAGTCGGGCCGCTGCATGCTGTAGAAGGTGCCGTTGATCTCGACTGTCGGGAAGATCGCGCCAATGTGGGCAAGCTCGCGCTTGTGCGGCAGGCCCTCGGGGTAGAACCGGCCGCGCCACGATTTGTAGGTCCATCCCGAAAGGCCGATGCGGACTTCGCCTGGGCGCATGCCCAGCGAACGTGCCGCTTGCTAAAGCGGTTCCTTCAGGAAGCGGTCGACCAGCCGGTCGGCGCGGCTGCGATCGGTGAAGACGAGATGGCGCGCGAGGTTGCGCGGCGAGGATGCGAGATAGAATCGTTCGTACTGCTCGTTGCGGCTGGCCAGTGCGCTGCCGGCGAAGTCCCAGGCCAGCCGGAAGATGCGGATGCGCTCCTCGGCCGCCATGCCCTTGGCGCCGGGCAGGTACTGGTCGATCAGCGGCCGCAGGTCCTTGTCGGCCATCTGCGCGGCGGTCGGCGTGGCGAAGACGTTGTGCGATCCGATCAGGCGCAGGATCTCGTTCACGCGCGGGAACCACAGCGGCAGCGTCGCCCGCAGCGCGTGCATCGGCGCGATGGCCGGCGTCCACAGGCCACCCGGCCATTCGCGCGCCTCGGTCTCGGCGGCGACGACGGCCGACCGGGTGAACTCGGCGTAGCTCCAGATCTCGCCGATCATGCGATTGGTCTCCGGATCGGCGGCATTGATGGCCGCCGCCACGCGCAGCGCCAGCCCCCAGGCGAAGTCGAGCTTCACCGACGCGCGGATCATGGTCTGCTGCTGGATGTTGGCCGGCCAGCTCGTCGTCATCACCGAGTTGTAGGCGGCGAGGTTGCCGTCGATGAACAGGCGGTCGCGCGGGATCTCGACGTCGTCGAAGATCACGAAGGCGTCCTGCTCGTCGAAGCGGCTCGACAGGGGATGGTCGAAGCGGTTGGCCGACGCCGAGGCGCTGTCGCGGCACAGGAACTTCAGGCCGGGCGCGCTCATGGGGATGCAGAACGACAGCGCATAGGCGTCGGCGCCGGCGGGCAGCGGCAGCGCGGGATAGACCGCGATCTCGTCGGCGAACGGCGCCAGGGTGGCGAGGATGCGCGCGCCGCGCACGACGATGCCGTGCTCGGTGTCGCCGACCTTGCGCAGGGCATAGGGATTGCCAGCCTGCGGCGCATCGCCCATCGCCTTGTCGACGGTCGGCTGCACGATGGTGTGGGTGAGCGAGATGTCGCCCCGGCGCAGGAACTTCTGGTAGGCGACCAGGCGCTCGGCGCCGGCTTCGTTGCCGTGGTCGGCCCACCCGCCGCGATTGCCGGCGAAACCGGCGTAGGTGACGTTCATGTAGTCGGGCGTGCGCCCCATCAAGCCGACCGAATATTCGGCGACCTTCCGCAATGCCTTGCCGCGCCGCAGAAGGTCGTCGCGCGAGCGCGGGATCATGTGGCTGACCGGGATCGGCTCGCCCGTCTCCTCATCCGGCATCAGCAGGATGTCGGGATGCTGGTGATGCAGATCGAAGACCTCGGCCAGCGCATGCGCCGCGCCGCTGAGCTTGGGATGGTCGACGACGTCCTTGATGCGCTCGCCGTCGACCCAGACCTCGCGCGGCTCGCGCAGGCCTTTCAGGAATTGCTCGCCCGTTCTTGCCGGCATCGTCGCCCCTTGTGTCTGACGTGCGTCGGAGTCTTGTCCGATGTCCCAACACGGGCAAGCCACTTACGCCTCATGCTCTTCCGGACCGCGAGCCTCCGGCTCGCTCATGTTCATAGCTGGGGGCGCGCCACTCCAGTGGCGCGATCATCGCTTGCCTCGACAAAGACGCGCGACTGGAGTCGCGCGCCCCCAGCCAAGAGCGAGCCGGAGGCTCGCGGTCCGGAAGACAAAGACTCACCCGACCGGCATCGTCTCGGCGAGCGGCGGCAGCTTCACGACCTTGGCGTACCAGGCGTCGAGCTTGGGATGGCCGGGACGCCACGGCTCGTTGGCGTAGCGGAAGTCGAGATAGCCCAGCGCGCAGCCGATGGTGATCTCGCCGATGGTCTTGAGATCGCCGAACGAGTCCGCGTCCTTCTCCAGCTCGGCGAGGGAGCGCTTCACCTTGCCCTGCTGCAGCTCGATGTAGGACTTGCGACCCTCATCTTGCGGCAGCGCGATCTCGCGGCGGCGCGGCTGCGTGGCGTCGAGGATGCCGTCGCCCAGCGCCTGCTGGGTGATCGCTTTCCAGCGCGCCGGGCCGGCCGCCGGGAAGAGCTTCGGCGCGCTGCCGACGCTGTCGAGATACTCGCAGATCACCGGGCTGTCGTAGAGCTTGGTGCCGTCATCGAGGATCAGCGTCGGCACCTTGGAGAGCGGGTTGAAGTCGAGCAGCGCGGGGTCGGTCGTGCCGACCTTCCAGCGCTCGATCTGCTTGTCGATGCCGCGGGCGATGGCGCAGGCATTGACCTTGCGGACGTAGGGGCTGGCGGGTGAATAGGCGAGCTTCATGGGTTCCCCCTCTTGAGATTCATCGATTGGGCGCGCACGTTATCGCGCATCCTGGGAGTAGCGCCATGAGTTTTCAGACCGAGAATCTCGGCGGCCACATGGCCGCGGCGGTGAGCGGCATCGACCTCAATCAGCTGCCTGATGCGCCAACGCAGGCCGCGCTGCAGGACGTCCTGCACGACAATCTCGTGCTGTGCATCCGCGGCCAGACGCTGGCGCCGCCGGCATTTCGCGACGCGATGGCGCTGTTCGGCACGCCGATGCTGCGCAAGCAGCTCGAGCGCACGCCGGAATGCGCCGAGGTCAACATCATCTCGAGCGAGGACCGCGACACGCTGGGCGACGGCCGCAAGATCGTGAACGGCGCCAACTGGCACACCGACGACAGCTTCATGCGCGCGCCCTGTTCGCTCACCATGCTCTACGGCGTCGTCGTGCCCTCGACGGGCGGCGACACGCAGTTCACCAACATGTACGCCGCCTACGAGGACCTGCCGGCCGAGATGAAGCGGCGCATCGATCCGTTGAAGGTGGTCCACAAGTACCATTCGCGACGAAAGCTCACCTACGTCTCGACGCGGCCGGCCGACGAGATGGCGGCGATGCCGGAGGCCACGCATCCGCTGGTGCGCACGCATCCGGAGACGCATCGCCGGTCGCTCTATCTCAATCCCAATCGCATGGAGCGCATCGTCGGGCTCGAGCTGGACGAGAGCGACCGCCTGCTCGACGAGCTGATCGAACACGCGACGCAGATGAAATACCAGTACCGTCATGTCTGGCGGCAGGGCGACATCGTGATCTGGGACAACCGCTGCACCATGCACAAGGCCAACGCGGACTATCCCGAGGGCGAGCGCCGGCTGATGCACCGCGTGATCGTAGCGGGGACGGAGCCCGTCTAGGGTCGCGACTGCCGTCGCCGCGCTCGTGAATTTCGGCATTTTCTGCATATTTTTGGCAGGTCGGCCGTTGTGGACTGCTGGACTGCACCCCTTGGGTGAGACAGCAATAATGCGGACATCTGGTTGATCATTGTCAGAGCCTCGTGGGGCGACG
>JAIEOV010000067.1 GCA_019750135.1 Reyranella sp.
GGCGACGACGAACATGCCGCCGAGCAGGATCCTTCCGACGAGAACGATGAGGTCGACAGGCATCTGGCCTCGCCTGTCCCGAGGAGACGAACGCCAGCAACATGCTGTGCTGCCTGTTGCCGGCGGTGCTGGGAGCCTGTTCTGGCTCGGCGCATTTCATGCAACGTGGCTGGGGGTCGGTTTGTCCGTCGTCTCTGGCGCGGTGCGACGGGGTTCGGCTATGTCGTCTGGTACTTGGCGCTCCGCCATCTGACGTCGCTGCAGGCGGCGACCGTTCAGCTTTCGATGCCCGCGATCGTCGCGCTCGGGGGCGTCGTGTTCCTGGCGGAAGCTCTCACAGCTCGGCTTTTGATCGCGTCTGCGGCAATGCTTGGTGGAATCGCCGTGGTTCTGCTCAGACGGCCGGTCAAGCGACCCAGCTGCAGGCCTTCAATGCTTCGAGCATGTGCGGCGGTGGCGGCGCGGTGACCACGATGGGCGGCTTGGTCTTCGACAACGGCAGCACAATGCCGCGCGAGTGCAAGTGGAGCTGCTGGCCGGGCTCGGCCGTGCCGTAGAGCCGGTCGGCGATCACCGGGCAGCCGGCGGCCGCACAATGCACGCGGATCTGGTGCGTGCGGCCGGTCTCCGGCTTCAGCTCCAGCCAGGTCATGTCCGGCCCGCACCCCAGCACCTTGTAGCGCGTCACCGCCGTCTGGCCCTTGTCCGAGACCTTCACCGACCATCCGCTGCGCGTGTTCACCTTCAGGAGCTTCTGGTCGAACACGCCTTCGCCGGCTGGAGGTGCGCCGCGCACGACGGCCCAGTAAGTCTTCTCGGTGTCGCGGCCGGAGAACAGGCGGCCGAGTTTGCTGAGCGCCTTGGGATGGCGCCCCAGCACCAACACGCCCGATGTGTCGGCATCGAGCCGATGGGCGAGCGCCGGCGGCCGCGGCAGGCCGAAGCGCAGGGCATCGAAGCACTCCTCGAGGTTGGGCGCCTTGCTGGGGCCGGCGTGCACCGCAAGCCCCGCCGGCTTGTCGATCACCAGGATCAGGCCATCGCGATGAAGCACGCGCGCCTGGATCTCGGCGCCTGAAAGCGGCGGCCTTCTTTGCTGGGGGCGCGCCACTCCAGTGGCGCGTCTGCTCATGTTCTTTTGGACCGCGCGCATCTTGCGCGCTCAAGAATCATGAGCGAGCCGGAGGCTCGCGGTCCGGAAGACCATGACGCGCCACTGGAGTGGCGCGCCCCCAGCGATGACTAAAGGTTGGGCCATCGGTCGAGCCAGTGCTCGCTCGCTTCGTAGAGGGCGGCTGCGCGCAGGACCGAGGCCTCGTCGCGGAAGCGGCCGACGAACTGCAGGCCGATCGGCAGGCCTTCGCCGTCGTAGCCGCAGCACACGGTGATGGCGGGATGGCCGGTGATGTTGAACGGCATGGTGTAGGGGAACCAGTTGCGCCGGAGCTCGCCCACCTCGACGCCGTCGATCTTGATCGGCTCGAACAGATCCTGGTCGATCGGCAGCGCCGTGCGCGACAGCGTCGGGGTCACGAAATAGTCCGCCGTCTCGAACCAGCCCTGGATGCGGCGGAAGAGCTCGGTGCGCTGGAACATGGCGTGCTGGTAGTGGGCGCCGCTCCAGTCCGCCGCCATCGCGACCTGGCGCACCAGCGAGGGCGACAAGCGGTTGTCTTCGCGCCGCAGCAGATGGTCGAAGCGCGCCCGCCAGGTCGTGTGGTTGAGAACCTTCCAGATCGGCTCCATGTTGGGCAGCTCGTCCTCGAGCTCGACCAGCTCGGCGCCGAGGTCCTTCAGCTTGCCCAACGCCTGCTCGAAGGACCTGCGCACGTCCTCGGCCACGGAGGTGTTGCCGAGGGTGACGCTGAACAGGATGCGCTTGCCCGACAAGTCGCCGTCGGCACGCGCCGCGGCGATGTAGTCCTGCGGCGGCACGCCGATCGACCAGGGATCGGACGGGTGAGGGCCGGCCATGGCCTCCAGCATCAGCGCTGTGTCCATCACTGTGCGCGTCATCGGCGTCACGTAGGTGTAGTTGCCGAAGGCGTCGGCGACCTGGCTGTGCGGGATGACGCCGTTGCTCTGCTTCAGCCCGACCATGCCGTTGGCCGCCGCGGGGATGCGCGTCGAGCCGCCGCCGTCTGTGGCGATGCCAATCGGTCCGATGCCGGCGGCAACCGCGACCGCCGCGCCGCCGCTCGAGCCGCCGGAGGTGCGTTCGGCGCTCCAGGCATTGCGCGTGCGACCGAACAAGGGCGCGTCGGTCAGCGCCTTGTGGCCGAACTCCGGGGTCGTCGTCTTGCCGAACAGGATGGCGCCGGCCTGCTTCATGCGCGCCGCCGAGACGGCGTCCTCCTTCGGCACGTTGTCGTCGTGATGCAGCGAGCCGAAGGTGGTGCGCACGCCGGCGGTGTTCACCAGGTCCTTAGCGGCAAAAGGGATGCCGTGCAGCAGGCCGAGCGGCTTGCCCTGCATGACGGCGTCTTCGGCCTGTTTCGCGGCAGTACGCGCCTGGTCGGCGGCGATGGTGATGAAACAGTTCAGGGCCGGCTGCAGCTTCTCGGCGCGGGCGAGGACGGCCTCCGTGAGTTCGACCGGCGAGACCTTCTTGGTCGCGATCTGCTCGCGCAAGACCGAGGCGGGCAGGCGGGTAAGATCGTTCACTTCAAGAGCCCTCGGGACGCGAGATTGCGCATCAGCGCCGACACGCCGAACGTCCACGGCGCGATCTTGTCGCAATGATTGACGCGGTTGGTCAGCGTGCCGAGCTTGGGCGAGCTGATCGAGACCAGGTCGCCCACCATGTGGGTGAAGCCGTGTCCGTCGGGCTTGCGCTGCTCGGTCGGCGCGAACAGCGTGCCGGTCATCAGCACCATGCCGTCGGGATACTGGTGCGTGTCGCCCATGGCATGGCGCACCAGGTCGGTCGGATCGCGGCTGATCTTGGAAAGGTCGCTCGAGCCGCGCAGGCGGAACTGGTCGGGACCGGTGACTTCGAGGTCGACCTTGGCCTTGCGCACGTCGTCGAGGGTGAAGGTCGCGTCGAATAGGCGCACGAAGGGGCCGACGGCGCAGGAGGCGTTGTTGTCCTTGGCGATGCCCAGCAGCAGCGCGCTGCGGCCTTCCATGTCGCGCAGGTTGACGTCGTTGCCGAGCGTGGCCCCGACGATCGTGCCCTTGGCGCTGACGACCAGCGTCACCTCGGGCTCGGGGTTGTTCCAGTCGGAGTCCGACCGGATGCCGATCTCCGCGCCGTAGCCGACGGCGGCCATCGGCGGCGCCTTGGTGAAGATCTCGGCATAGGGGCCGATGCCGACCTCGAGGTACGGCGACCAGGCGCCGCGGGCCATCAGGGTCTTCTTCAGCGCTTCGGCCTCGGATGAGCCGGGCTTGATGGTCGTGACGTCGGCGCCGATCAGGGAGTTCAGCTCCTTGCGCACCTGGTCGGCGCGGCTGAGGTCGCCCTTGGCGTGCTCCTCGATCAGCCGCTCGAGCAGGCTGACGGCGAAGGTGACGCCGGCCGCCTTGATGGCCTGGAGGTCGATCGGCGCGAGCAGGTGCGGGATGACGTCCTTGAGCGCACCGATGCGCTCGCCCGTAGTCCGGGCCAACGCCACCGGATCGGGGGCGCTGCAGAGGTCGGCCACTGTGGACGCAGCCGCCGTGATGTCGAAAACCCCGTCGGCCCGCACCGCGATCACGCTCGGCCCGGCCGGATTGCCCTTGCGCCAGACACGGCCGATCAAGGTCCCGGCGGTGCCGTCTTCAGGCAGGATGTCATTGGTCGAAGCTGGCACTGGACGTCTCCACAAAAATCGATCCGCTCATAGCGGGTGAAGCTTACTACAGACCAGCATGGTCGATCTCAGATTCATCTGGTTCCTTCGACTCCGGCGGTTCATTCTCCCGGAATAGCTTGGGAGAGCCATGAGAGGGAGCCGTGAGGGGCTGGCCGTGGTAACCGCATCGCGGGCGAGGTAGCAATGGGTGACACCGTCGTCGTCCGTTTCGAGGACGACTATGTGGCACTCGCCCCCGGGACTCGCATCGGGCGCTACGTTGTCAGGTCCGTACTGGGTCACGGCTCCTTCGGCATCACATATCTTGCTCACGATGGCCAACTCGGCTGCGATGTCGCCATCAAGGAGTACCTGCCGATGGCGTTTGCCGTCCGGCACAATGGCGTGGCCGTCGTCCCGAACTCGACCAAGGTCGCCGAGCAGTTCACCTGGGGCCGCGAACGTTTCATCGAGGAGGGACATACGCTTGCCGGCCTTCGCGGCAAGCCCGGCATGGTCCACGTCTATGACCTGGTCGAGGACAATGGGACGGCTTACATCGTCATGGAACTGGTCAACGGCTCCACCTTGGACGAGAAACTCGGCCGGGACGGGCCGCTTTCCGCGCAAGACGTGGACCGCCTGCTCCCTCCTTTGCTGGACGTGCTGGCCACAGTGCACCAGGCGGGCTTCGTGCATCGCGATATCAAGCCCGCGAACATCCTGCTGGACAAGGAAGGACGCCCGGTCCTGATCGATTTCGGCGCCGCGCGGGCTGCAATGGCCGCGCGCACTGCCGCCATGACGGCGGTGTTTACGCCGGGCTACGCGGCCGTCGAACAGTTCGTCGACGGCAAGCAAGGGCCGTGGACCGACATCTACGCGCTGGCAGCTACATTCTATCGCGCCATCTCGGGCCGCATGCCCCCGAGGTCCGTGGAACGGGCGCTGGGGGACGAGTACCAGCCCCTTGCCGGCTTGAAACCCGCGGGCTTTCCGCTCCAGCTTCTGAGCGGCATCGACCGTGGGCTCGCCGTACGGCCGACCGACAGGCCGCAAACCATCGAGCAGTGGCGCGCCGCCCTGTTTTCGGCGCACGCGCCGGCCGATGCGCCAGTGGCGCCAACGGCGCGTGCGGTCGGATGGCGGACAGTCGTCTTTGCCGCTATCGGCTCGCTGGCCGTGGTGGCCGCAGCCGGAGCGGCCCTGCACCTGCACAGCAACCCGCCCGCATGGCTTCAGGACGTCGGGGGCGAGGAGGCGAAGCCGGTTGGTCTAACGATGCCGGGCGTCGGCGAAGCGGAAGCACCACCCACGGAGGAAACCGAGGCGGCGGCAAGACCCGAGGTCGTCTTGCCTCGAACCGAGGCTCAGGACCTTGCTGCAGCAGACGAGGCCTACAAGCGCGGCGACTATGCGACCGTGCTGCAGCTCATGAGGCCGTTGGCCGATGCCGGGAATACAAGGGCGCAGACCTATCTCGGCGTGATGTACGACAATGGCCAGGGCGTGCCGCAGGACGATGCCCAGGCCGTGACCTGGTACCGCAAGGCTGCCGACCAGGGAGACGCCCGCGCGCAGACCAACCTGGGTGCTGCTTACGAGACAGGCCGCGGCGTGGCGCAGGACCTGAGGCGAGCGGCTGATTGGTATCGCAAGGCTGCCGACCAGCACCACGTGGCAGCCGAGTACATCCTCGGCAAAATGTACTCAACCGGTCGGGGAGTGCCGCAGGACTACGGACAGGCTGCCGAATGGTTTCGCAAGGCTGCCGATCATGGCTACGCGGCGGCCCAATTCAATCTCGGCTACCTGTACGGCGAGGGTCGAGGCGTGCCGCTGGACCGCACCCAGGCCCTCGCATGGTATCGCAAGGCTGCCGACCAGGACCACCCCGGCGCGCAGACCAACCTCGGCGCCGCCTACGAAGCAGGTCACGGGGTAACGCGGGACTTCGCGCAGGCGGCCAACTGGTATCGCAAGGCTGCCGATCTAGGTAACGCCGTGGCCCAGTACAATCTCGGCAAGCTGTACAGCAGTGGTCGAGGCGTGCCGCAGGACTATCGCGAAGCCATGGCGTGGTACCGCAAGGCCGCCGCCCAGGACCATGCCCTCGCGGCGGCCACCCTCGGTAACGCCTACGACGTTGGCCGTGGCGTGCCGCAGGATCCGGCGCAGGCGGCCAACTGGTATCGCAAGGCTGCCGATGACGGAAGCGTCGATGCGATGTACGCCCTCGGCCTCTTGTACCAAAAGGGCCGAGGCGTGCCGCTGGACGTTGTCCAGGCTGATCGGTGGATCATCCTGGCGATCCAGCGGTATCCGGCCTCCGACAAGGGCAAACGTGAGAAAGCCGTCCAGACGCGCAAAGCGATCGAGAGCACGATGACTCCGGCGCAAATCGAGCAGACGCAGAAGATCCTTCGAGAATGGAAGCCGGGCCTCCAATGAGGCCGCAGAAGACGCGATAATTAGTGACTGGACGTCCAGGGCGCTTCGTTGCAGAACAGGCGCGCCAGCCCTCCGGGAGAAACAAGATCATGGCCGCAGCGCGGATCAAAGGCGTTCTTTCGCCCGTCGTCACCCCCTTCAAGCGCGACTTGTCGCCCGACGTCGGCCGCTTCATCGCGCATTGCAAGTGGCTGCTGAGCCAGGATTGCGGGCTCGCGGTGTTCGGCACTAATTCCGAGGCCAACTCGATGTCGGCCAAGGAGCGCATGGGCCTCCTCGAGGCGATCGTGTCGGCCGGTGTGCCGACCGACCGCATGATGCCGGGTACCGGCGCCTGCTCGATCAGCGAGGCGGCCGAGGTCAGCGCGCATGCCACCAAGCTCGGCGTTGGCGGCGTGCTGATGCTGCCGCCGTTCTATTACAAGGGCGTGCCGGAAGAGGGGCTGTTCCGCTTCTTCTCCGAGGTCGTGCAGCGCGTCGGCGACGACCGCCTGCGCGTCTACCTCTATCACATCCCGCCGGTGTCGGCGGTGCCGATCACGCACAAGCTGGTCGAGCGGCTGATGAAGGCGTACCCCAAGCAGATCGCCGGCATGAAGGACAGCGCCGACGACTGGGCGCACACCAAGAGCATGATCGACGCGTTCGCCAAGGACGGCTTCGACGTGTTCTCGGGCAACGAGAAGCCGCTGATCGACAACATCAAGTCGGGCGGCGCGGGCTGCATCAGCGCCACCGCCAACATCAACCCGGGCAAGATCGCCGAGACCTACAAGAAGTACGCCACGCCCGAGGGCGAGAAGCTGCAGAGCTGGATCAACGAAGTGCGCGGCGTCATGCAGGGCTACGTCATGATCCCGGCGCTGAAGTACTGCGTCGCCCACTACGGCAGCGATGCCGCCTGGACGCCGGTGCGCCCGCCGCTGGTCGAGACCGACGAGAAGGCCGGCAAGGACATGATCGCCAAGCTCGACCAGCTCGGCTTCACCATGCCGGGGCTGAAGCAGGCGATGGCGGTGGCGGCAGAGTAAAGACCACCGTTTGAAATCCTTCCGCCGCGTCCCACATAGCGTGCATGTCCACGCCTGGGATGTGGCTGGTGTCCATCGTAGCGGTCGCCGCCTATCTCGGGCTCGCGGTGCTCGGGATCGGCGGCGTGGATGCATTCGTTGCGCATCCGCTTTTGATCGCGCTGCTCGTCGTCACGATCCTGATGGTCGTGGCGGCAATGTTCACGTCCGGAAATCTCAGCTCGGGTGAACGCGAAGATCGCGGGAACCGGTGGGTGCTCGCCGCATTCGCTGTCCTCGGGCTCTTGTCGGCGTGGCTTCCGGCCTATACCGACCGGCGGGATTTCCTGACCATCGACGGCGACGTCATTCGCTGGATCGGCGTGGCGCTGTATGCGGCGGGCGGGGCCTTGCGAATGTGGCCCGTGTTCGTCCTCGGGCGTCGCTTCAGCGGCTTGGTGGCGATCCAGCCGGGCCACGAGCTGGTGACCGACGGCATCTACCGCACGGTGCGCAATCCGAGCTATCTCGGCATGCTCGTGCTGTCGCTCGGCTGGGCGCTCGCTTTCCGCTCGCTGGTCGGCGTGCTGCTGGCCCTGTTGATGCTCATACCGTTGGTGGCGCGCATCCGTGCGGAGGAAGCGCTGCTGCGTTCGCAGTTCGGCGCGCAGTACGACGACTATCGCGCTCGGACGTGGCGGCTCGTGCCGGGCCTCTACTGACGCTCGATGTCGGAGCCGCACAGCGCGAGCTTCGAGGCCATGCCGTCGTACCCGCGATCGAGATGGTCGAGGCCATCCAGCGCGGTTTCTCCTGTCGCGCCAAGCCCGGCGAGCACCAGCGCTGCCGCCGCGCGTACGTCGGTGCAGGTGACCGAAGCGCCGCACAGACGTTCGACGCCGCGGACCCGCGCCGTGCGGCCGCGCACGACGATGTCGGCGCCCATCTTGCGCAGCTCGTCGACGTGGCGAAAGCGTTGCTCGAAGATCGTCTCGGTGACGGCACTCGCCCCTGTTGCCATGGTGAGCAGCGCCATTGCCGGCGCCTGCAGATCGGTGGCGAAGCCGGGATAGGGCTGGGTGGTGATGTCGATGCCGCGAAGGCCCGTCGCGGCGCGGCGGGCGATGACGCCTTTTTCCGTTTCCTGCAACGCGACGCCGGCTGCTTCGAAGGACGGCGCGGCCGTGCCGAGAAGCTCGATGCGCCCGTTCGGCAGCGACAACTCGCCGTCGGTCAGCGCCGCGGCGCAGGCGAGGGTGCCGAACTCGATGCGGTCGGGCAGCACGGTATGCACGGCGCCGCCCAGCAACGCATCGCCTTCGATCGAGAGCACGTGCGTGCCCAGGCCTTCGATCCTGGCGCCCATTGCGATCAGGCACGTCGCGAGGTCGGCGATCTCCGGTTCGCGCGCGGCATTGCGGATGGTCGTCGTGCCCGCCGCAACGACGGCCGCCAGCAGGAGATTCTCGGTGGCGCCGACCGACGGCTGGGGAAGCAGGATATCGGCGCCGCGGAGCCCGCCGCGCGCCGTCGCGCGGATCGTGCCGTCGGCCAGCTCGATGGCGGCGCCCATGGCGCGTAGGCCGGCGATGTGGAAGTCGATGCCGCGCAGGCCGATGGCGTCGCCGCCCGGCAGGGGCAGCGCCGCCTCGCCGCAACGCGCGAGCAACGCGCCGAGCAGCAGCACCGAGGCGCGCATGCGGGTGACCAGCTCGGGATCGATGCGCTGCGGCTGCACGCGGTCGGCGGCGATCGTGACGGCGAGGCTCTGCTCGCCTGTCGACCAATGCATGTCGCAGCCCAGGCGCTGCAGCAGTGCCGCCAGCACGGCGACATCGAGATTGGCCGGCACGTTTCTCAGGGTCACCAGGTGTGGCGTCAGCAGGGCCGAGACCATCAGCGGCAGGACGGCGTTCTTGGCGCCGCTGACCGGGTAGCTGCCGGCGAGGGGACGGCCGCCGCGGATGATCAACCTGTGCCCGGTGTTGGGCCGCCACCAGGGCGCGGCCGTCGAGAGGGAAGCATTCATGGGCAAGACGATAGTCGAGGCTGCGTTGACAGCGCCACAGTCGCGGGCTTATACAATGTCCATGACCACGAACCTGCTCCAGAAGGGTTGGTACTTTACGCTGCTGAAATAGGCGGCGCGAAGGGTTATGACCTGACAAAGCCGCCGCTTCCCGGCGGCTTCTGTGTTTCTGGAAAGGGCCTCCGGGCCGCGGCGGGACCGCAAACGGAGGACGAGATGTCGATCATTGAAGCTGAGATCAGAACGGCGCTGCCGCCGTCGATACGCGTGCGCCTGGCGGGCCCGCGCGACTGCGAAGCGCTCGTCGCACTGCTCGACGACCCGGCGCATGCGCGCGAACAGGTGCTGACGTGGCTCGAGACGCCGGGCACGACGCTTCTGGTCGCCCAGAGCGAAATGGGTGTGCTTGGCGTCGCCGTGCTTCTGACGCGCATCATGCCCAAGCCGGGTGGCGGCATGCACAAGGTGGTTGAGGTCGACAACCTGGTGGTCCATCCCGATCAGCGCGGCCAGCGGATCGGACGGCGCCTGCTGGCGGCCGTGGTGGAATGGGCGCGCCAGCGCCGCGCGGCCCAGGTCGAGGCTGTCGTCGGCGAGAGGGACGCCCGGCGCTTCTATGAAAGTTTCGGTTTTGCCACGGCCGACGATCGGCTGGTGCTGGCGGCGTGAGATCGGTCGATTAACGCGCCTCTGTGATTTTTCGCACAGATGAGTTCTGGAGCGTCGCTAGAGTTGCGACTACCGTATAGGTAGTCGCGGCTGTGCCCGGTCTTCAACCGGGGCGCGCCGCGCCGCTGGGGAGCGGGGATGCGGCGCGCACGATCATGATCACTGCAGTTCGGAGCATCCCCTCGTCCTTCGACGGTTTGATGATGCCAACAGCAGGGTAGGTCGAAGCATGTCTCCTCCCACGCCACTCAACTGGGTGAAGTCCAAGACGGCGGGTCAGGTCTCGGAGATCGCCGTTCTGGCGCCGATCAAGCTCGGCCGTGTGCCCGGCGAGCGCAGGACCTACGAAGAGCGCCTTCGCTTCGCGATCGACAATCTCACGGCCCGGGTCCAGCAAGGCATCCCGATCGAGCTCGACCGGATCCGCACCATTCACTTCGGCAGGATGATGATCATCCGCCCCGAGCAGTATCTGGTCTACTCCGACGTGCCGGGGGTTCAGTACGACCAGACCGCCAAGGGCAAGGTCCCGAAGCCGTTCGACGACTACGTCCTGCTCGACGCGCCCGACGCAACGCCACCGACGTTTCGCTCGTGGCTCCTGACGCTCGTGGAGTTCGACGGCGACATCCGCGTCTATTTCCGCGACATCGCCCAGTTCATCGCCGACGATTTCGACGCGTTGTTCCGCAATTGCGAGGACTACGGCACGACGCGGAACTTCGAGGCGTTCTGGTCGTGGATCAAGCGGTATCAGATCGACAGCAATCTCTTCTATTCGCGCTATGGCGACCTCACGCTGGTGCGCATCAAGCAGCTCCAGGACTTCAAGCGTCGCTTCGACGAGTTCGTCGCCGAGGTCCGGCCGGCGAACGGATCGCGCGGGAAGCCCATGGACGATCTGTTCGACCAGTTCCTGGCGCAGACGCAGCAATACGCCAGCGACTTCCCGTCGCCCGGCGGTGTCTACAAGTCGAAGAGCTGAACGAGGACCGCGATGGCATACGATGGTGTATCTTCGGGGCTCGCAACCTCCGTGCAGGCCCATCTCGGCCGGGCTTCGCGCTTTGTCGACGGCAAGACACGCAACTGGTCGCTGTTCTTCTTCTTCCGCATTCTGTCGACGGCCCGCCTGGCGGCAAACCTGAAGCAGATCGCGCTGGCGCTCGATGCCAAGGCTGCAGCCGGCGTCCCGCCGGCCAAGCTGGACGACCCGCAGGCGCCCGCCCAGCTCTTCCTCGATTGGCTGAAGATCCTCACCGAGGCCAAGTCGGACGACTTCTGGAAGACCTTCAAGACGGAGTGCGAGAAGGCCGGTATCCAGATCCCGGCGCAGGCCGGCCCCGACCAGCAAGCGTACGAGCTGCTCTTCCAGGCCATCGAGGATTTCTCGAACGGGGCATTCGCCGGGCTGCCGGCGAGCTTCACCACGCCGATCAAGGCTGAAGTCGCGCGTGCGGCATTCGCCACGCTGTCGAACCCGGACAACTTCAATGCCTTCGTGGCGAAGTTCGGCAATACCGCCGCTGCCGCGGGCCGCAAGGCATTGTCGGGCGGCTTGCTGGGGGCGTTCGCCTACGAACTGCTCCGGCAATTCGCGCCGGCCCAGGCCGGACCGAAGGACGGCGTCGTCCGTCCGGCAGTGCTGCGCAGCGAGGCCGTGGAGATCGGGCTGACGCGCGACCGCGAGCAGGTCGAGAAGCAGTGGGATCCGGTTCCGATCAACTTCGCCTTCACGTTTCCCGGCCTGAAGGCGCTGCAATTGAGCGGGCCGACGCTCGCTTCGTTCCCCGAAGCCTTCAGGCAGGGCATGGCGGCACGTGCCGACCGGCTCGGCGACATCGGGCCGAGCGCGCCGGAGAATTGGGAGGGCGTCCTCGGCCTCGACTGCGTGCACGGCTACTTCACCGGCGGCTACCTCGTCGACGGCGACGACCAGACGATCTCGGAGGATGCGCGCCGGCGGTTGCGCGACGATGTAAGCGCCTTCAACGACAGCACCGGCACCAACGGCTGGGGCGAGACGCTGCGCACCATCATGACGTTGCTGTGCCTGCCGCTGGGCATCGAGATCCTGCACGTCGAGCTGGGCGAGGATCCGTATCACACCGACCGGAACGGACGAGTCATTCGCCCGCCGTACCGCATGGAGCATTTCGGTTTTCGCGACGGCATCAGCCAGCCGTTCGTCGACATGAATCTCGGCGATCCGCTGCCGGGCGGCGGTACGCCGGGTCGCAACCGCACCTGGACGCCGGTCGCGCATGGCGAGATCTACCTCAGTGAGCGGGACGAGGACGGCAACGAGCACCAGCTGCCCGTTCACAAGCTGCTGCGCGAGGGCAGCACGTTCCTGGTCTTCCGCAAGCTCGAGCAGGACGTCGCGGCGTTTCGTGCCTATCTGGCGAGCCAGCGCCCCAACGACCATGCCGCCCAGGACAAGCTCGCCGCGCAGTTCGTCGGACGCTGGCCCAACGGCACGCCGCTGGCGGTGGCGCCCCATGCGTCACGCGATCTGGGAAGCGATCCGGACGGGCTTCTCAATGATTTCCGTTACGCCGCGGACGATCCGCAGGGTCGGAAGTGTCCGCTCGGATCGCATATCCGCCGGACCAATCCGCGCGACATCGGCGGCACCAACGACGTGCGCCGCCATCGGATCCTACGCCGCGGCATGGCCTATGGCGGCGCGCTGCTGCCGATGGATTCGCCCGGTGACGGTCGCAAGCGGGGCCTGTTGTTCATCGCCGCGAACTCGCGGCTGGATCTGCAGTTCGAGGTGATCCAAGGCGACTGGATCAACAAGGGCGAGATCCTGGGCCAGGCCGGCCTCAATCGCTGCCCATTGACCGGCGCCAATCTCGGCAAGCCGACCGATTCCTTCCTCGAAAGCGGCGCGGTGGCGCCGGTGACGGGCCTGCCGCCTTTCGTCATCACGCGCGGCGGCGACTACTTCTTCGCCCCGGGCGTCAAGGCCATGCAGGCGCTCGCGCACGGCGAGAAGTTCGCCGTCGATGCGGCAGAGCTGCCCTACGAGGGCTACAGCATGGGCGACGCCACGGCGCCCTCGCTGCTCGACGAGAGGCGGGTCAAGGGATACGCCGGGCAGATCTTCGCAGGGCTGAAAGACGTCGTGCGCGTCGGGATGCCGTCGGCGGCGGCCGGCGACCCCGGCGCCGCACCGGTCGCGTTCGTGGCCCGCGTCGCGCACGTCAAGCAGGCGCTCGGCATGCGGTTCGACGCCGCCACCAACCAGATGGTCACCTCGGTCCCTCATTACCAGGACGCCGTCCGGACCATCAGCACGGGCCTGGACATGATCGTCAGCACGCAGCCCGACCCTGTCACGGGGCCGAAGCGTGCGCTCATGATCAAGATCCTGGAGGCCGGCTGGGCGGCGCTGTCGACCCCGCAGGAGTCCGTCTATGTGCGCTTGGCGCGCGTGACCAAGCGCAACATCGAGGCGACGCTGCGGCGGACGGCGTCCCACCGGTCGATCGACATCGTCTACGACCTGGGAGCGGTCACGACCTACAACGTCATCAGCGACTTGTTCGGCACGCCCGGTCCAGACTGGTTGACCGAGATGGCCATCGCCCTGCGTTTCTCCCGGCAGCATCTGACCCAGATCGATCCGGAGTGGCTGACCGCCATCAAGGCCAGCAAACCCGACGACGTCGGCCTGGCGACATGGCAGGTCTGGTCGATCCTGATGTTCGTCGACATCGTCGGCAACTACCTGCAGCAGGCGGAGCTGAAGGGACTCGGTGTGCAGGCGGGCCGGGAGTTCCTGACGCATATCGATATGCTGATCGTAAAGGCCAAGGAGCAGCGCCTTCCGCCGCAGACGAACCTGCTGGCGGCGTTCGTGTCGTTGGAGGCCGCGTTCACGAACCCGGCCAACCCGAATGCTCTTTCGGCCGAGGTCTATTACGCCCTCGTCCGCATGCTGCTGCTCGAAGTGGCGAGCTCGGCGATTGTCATCGCGCCGACGCTGGGCGCGGTCGTCGACACCGCGCTGACTGCCGGCATCGATCTGTCGTCGCTCATCCAGCTGATCATGAAGGTGACGCCGTCGCAGGCGAAGTTCGACGAAGGCATCCAGCGACTGCTCTACGAGACCTGGCGCCTCAATCCCACCGTCAAGCTGTTGATGCGACACGCCAACCAGGATGAGCAGTACGGCAAGGACATGGTCAGGAAGGGCGACTGGATTGCCGCCCTCGTCGGCGCGGCATGCTTCGATCCCGTGGCCTTCGACCAGCCCAGGCAGTTCTCGCTCGATCCCATCCTTCCCGGGCCGAAGCGCAATCTCGAGGATTACCTGCTGTTCGGCGACTCCCAGGCGCCGGGCCGGCTTTGCTGGGGCAGGGACAAGCTCGCGCTCTATCTTCTGACCGAGTGCCTCAAGGCAGCGGGGCGGCTCAAGGGATTGAAGAAGGTCGCGGGCGCCGCCGGCGAGCTGAAGAAGATCGCGCAGGTGAATGTCGGGCTGTCGACGCGGTTCGCCACTATTCTGCCGGACTGGCCAAAGAAATCCTGAGCAGCTGGTCGGCGACCAAGCCGTACTGCCGGCAGAGGCTCGTCTGCTCGGCAAGGTCAGCGGATATCTGTGTCGAGCTGGGCTCGAAAGCCGTCAGCAGGCTCGCACGCACGCCGAGCCCTTGCACGATCAGGCATGGATTGCAGATGCTGCGCGCGACGTCGAGCGCGCGATTGATCGCGGCCAGGGCATCCGACGATGAGCCCAGGTGGGCCAATGCTTCGGCGTAGCCCGCGTTCAGGTAGTAGAGCTCGAGTCGGCCGGTGCGGTCCTGCAGCCCGCGCGCCAACCAAGCCTCGACGGCCCACACGGCCTTTGCCGCTTGTCCCGTCCGCGCCAACGCGCTCGCCAGCAAGCCGACGACGTGCGGCAGTGCCGGGTCGTAGCCGTACTGATCGACCAGATTGATCGCGACCTCCAGGCAATCCGCTGCGTCACGGTCGCGCCGCAGCTTCAGGAGATTGCGGCCCAGCCCCATCCGGGCCAGCAGCTCGGAGTAGGGCTCGCCCTCTCGCGTGGCAATCTTCAGCGCATGCTCGGCATGACCCAGCCCTTCCTCGTAAAGGCCCACCTCCATCAGGAGCCAGCCCAGGAAGCTGCGGATGAGCGATGCAGGAATTGCCGCGGCGCCCAGGCGCGTCGTCTCGAGCGGACCGCTGAAGGCATCGCGCAGGTCGCGCAGGACGTCGATCGCCCGCTCGATCTTTCCCGTGCCGTAGAGGGCGCTGCCCAGCATGAACTTGGCGCTGAATTGCAGAGGAAGATTGTCGAGCTCTTTGGCGATCTCGAGTGCCTTTTCGCTCTGCTCTCGGCAATCGACGTAGTTGCCCTTGAACCAGCTGATCAAAGCCATGTGGCACAAGGCAGCGCAGACCTTGCCCGCACGGTTCTGGCGCTGTGCCAGCTCCAGGGCGCGCGGCAGGTAGGGATTCATCTTGATGAATTCACCGATCGACACGAGCTGCGCAAACGCCATCAGCACGAAGTCGACGAACCGCCTTTCCGCCGGTTCGCCGATCCTTTCGACACACACCATTGCGCGCTGGAAGATGAGGAAGAGCGACCCGTTCGCCGAGGTACGCCTGGCGCGCAGCCCGGCCAGCCATAGGTATTCGAGCGCCTGCTCGTCGTTGCGCGCGCTCTCGGCGTGGAAGGCGAGGCGCTCGAGCTGCCCGCCGAGGTCGGAGTAGGTCGCAGTGACGGCGGCGATCGCGGCGCGGTGCAGGTCCCGGCGCCGCGGCCCCGGCACTGTTTCTGAACAGGCTTCCGCGACGATGGCATGGCGAAAACGGATCGACGTGCCGATCGACGGCTGCACGATATCGAGACGTTCGAGTTCGGCGCAGTCGCGCACGAGCGTTTCGCTATCCTTGTTCAAGACCTGGAGGACGACCTCGACCTCGACTTCGTTGCCGAGAACGCTCAATGCCTGCGCGCACTCCTTGGCGCTCGGCGAAAGGCGGTTGAGGCGGGCATGGATCACCGACTGCACGCTTTGCGGCACGAGGTTGACGCTCTCGCCCGGGTCGTCTTCGATCGACAGCACGATCTGCTCGAGCACGAACGGCACGCCGTCCGCCCTGTCGAGGAGCTTGTCGACGATGGACGGCGGCGGCGCGCCTGGCGGCCACAAGTGATGGGCGAGTTCCCGCATCTCGGCGCGCGGCAGGGGATCGAGCCGCAGGACCGTGGCGGCGATGTCTCGAGCCTCTGCGAGCGATTCCGGTCGCCCGGTCACCAGCAGCGTACAAGGTTCGCAGACGGTGTTCTCGCCCAGCAGCCGCAGGCAGTAGATGCTTTCGAGGTCGAGAAGGTGCAAGTCCTCGATCACGATCAGCGTCGAAGTCCCCGCCGTCAGTTTCGTCAGGGCGTCGACGAGCGCCCGGGCGATCTGAGTCCGGGTCGGGTGGCTCGCCACGGCGTCGTCGCCGCTGGGTCTGGCCAAGAGCACGGTACCCAGCGGGCCATCCTTGACGCGCTCGACCCCGGCCGCGGCCAGTCCGCCGATCACTTCGTCATCCGTCGCGGCCTCGCTGAGCGAGGAGGCCGCCAGGATGAGCGAGCGAACGGCCGAGTATGGCGTCGTGCGGCGTTGCGAATCGCCGCGGAAGATCAGCACAAGCCGGCTGCTCTGCTGGGCATCCTGGATCGCCGCGGCTGCCAGCCTGCTCTTGCCGATGCCCGGCTCGCCGATCACGGCGATGGCGCGGCAACCACGGTCCTGCCTGGCCAGCGCGTGCCGCACCGCGTCGCGCTCGCGCTGGCGGCCGATCAGCGGGGTGCGGTAGTTGCGCGACCCGCTGTCGCCGATGCCCGGCGCGCGCGGCGGGCCGCCGAGACTGTAGGCGCTGGCGTTGATCTGTTTCAGGACCTTGACGTCTTCGAGCGGCGTGAGCTCGAGCATCGAGCGGCACAATTCGACGGTCTTCGAGCTCACGACGATGCTGTCGGGCGGCGCCAGCTTCTGCAAGCCGGCGGCGATGTGAACGGTGCCGCCCACCGGATCGAGCCGCGACCCGATCTGCATGTCCATGCGTCGCAAGCCGACGAGTCCGGAATGAATGCCGACGCGGAAGCGAATCGGCCGACCAAGCATGTCGCGGATGTGGCCAGCCTTGCTGCCCGGGTGCTGGATCAGCCACGCCGTTTCACAGGCGCGATCGGCGTGATCCTCCATCGACGTGGGCCAGCCGAACACGGCGATACCGCCGTCTCCGGAATAGTTCACCATCAGGCCGCCGGCGCGTCTGACGGTGCCGTCGAGGTGTTCGTAGATGCGGTCCAGCAGCTCCTGGGCATCGTCGGGATCGTCGCCGGCGATATGGCCGGTGGAATTGACGGTATCTACCGCCAGCACCGTCACGATGCTGCGTTCCGCCGTTTCCGCGAGAATCCTCATAGACGTTCTGCCCCTAGTCGGCGACCGCACGGCGCTACGCGCCGAGCCTGCCATTGGCCGCCATAGACCTGGTCCGCGGCGGCCTCGAGAGCTTGCCGCGTGGCCAAGCCTAGGCCATGCCTTGCTTCGAGGGAATCGGCTTTTCGCGTTGCATCATGACTACAGCCCCCGAGGGGCGGAATGCCGCGGGCTAGGCCGGTTCCTTCTCGCGTGCGTCCCACATCTTCCGGTAGGCAGGACGGGCGCGACAGGCTTCGAACCAGGCCTTCACCCTGGGGAATTCCTTGAAGAGATCTGTGGCGCCATCGGCATAGCGAACGACCTCCGCGACGTTTATGTCAGCGACAGTGAAGCGATCGCCGACAAGGAAGCCGCTTGCCAGCGCTTCCTGCAGCACCGCGAAGGGCGCGCGCAGGGCGTCGACGGCTGCGGCCGTCGGACCGTTCTGTGCGATCGACAGCGAGTGCGGCTCGACCTCGGTCGCGGCCCACAATGACCACATGCTCACCAAGCCATCCTCGCCGACGTTGGCCGGCGCGAGCGGCCCGCCATGCTTGCGGGCGAGATAGAGATTGATGGCGAGCGATTCGTGCAGCACCAGGCCGTCATCCTCCAGGGTTGGGATGTGGCCGTTGGGATTGACCTTGAGGAACGACGGCGACTTGGTGTGCACGACATCCGCCGGGATCGGGTCCTTGAGACGGTAGCGCTGGATCACCGGGACCAGCTTGAAAGGGATGCCGAGCTCGTGGGCCAGCCAGATGTTGCGCGACGCGCGGGAGCGGTGGACGCCGTAGATCGTGATCATGGCGAGGTTCATAATCGGTCCTGGTCCTTTGCGAAAGGATGGATCGACGATGAACGCCGAACGCAGACTTCAGCCCGTCAAGGACGCCAGCCATCTCTACGAGGTGGAGCGCCGCGACCGCCATGCCGAGCGTCCCGGCTTCCGCATCAGCGAGCTGCAGCTCTCGCCGACGCAGACCGTGCCCTGGCATTTCCACACCAACATCAGCGACACCTTCTATGTCCTGGAAGGCGAGATGCGCCTGTTCCTGCAGCAGCCCAAGGAAGAGGTGCGGCTGAAGCCCGGCGAGACGTTCGTGGCGGCGCCTGGGCGGCCGCACCTGGTGACCAACGTCGGTAAGACCTCGCTCACCTTCCTGATCATGCAGGGTATCGGCGAGTACGACTACGTGCCGCTGGTTTAGATTAGATCGACGAAAGGTCCCGAGCGTAGCGGGGGACCTTTGCTCAGGTGATCGCTGGCTTGTCGGAACCGACGAACTGAGCCCGCAGCTCGCGCTTCAGCACCTTGCCGGTGGCATTGCGCGGCAGGGCATCGACGAAGGCGACCGACTGCGGGACCTTGAATTTCGCGAGGTTGCCGAGGCAGTGGCGGATGACGTCGGCTTCCTCCAGCGCCGCGCCTGTCTTGCGCACGATGATCGCCAGCCCGGCCTCGCCCCAGCGCTCGTTGGGCACGCCGATGATCGCCGCGTCGGCGACGCCCGGGATCTGGAACAGCACGTTCTCGACCTCGGCCGGATAAACGTTCTCGCCGCCCGAGATGTACATGTCCTTCCAGCGATCGACGATATAGACGAAGCCTTCCTCGTCCTGCCGCGCTGCGTCGCCGGTATGCAGCCAGCCGTCGGTGAAGGCCTTCGCCATCGCTTCCGGCTTGTTCCAGTAGCCGGGCGTGATGTTGGGCCCTTTGATCAGCAGTTCGCCGATGCCGCCCGCCGGCACATCGTTGCCTTCGTCGTCGACGATGCGGATGGCGGTATGCATCAGCGCCTTGCCGGCCGAGCCCACCTTGCGGATGGCGTCGGCGGCATCGAGCATGGTGCCGGCAGGGCTGGTCTCGGTCATGCCCCAGCCTTGCACCAGCGGCACGCCGCGGGCGCTCCATCCTTCCAGGATGGCAAGCGCACAGGGCGCGCCGCCGACGCCGGCGATCTGGAGGCGCGAGAGATCGGCGCCCTGGAACCTGGGATGCTGCATCATGAACTGGTAGGGCGCCGGCACGGCGAAGAAGTGGGTGATGCCGAGCGCGGGATCGGCGATGCAGTCGAGGGCGGCGCCGGGGTCGAAGGTGCGCATCACCAGGATCGTGCCGCCGGCATGCAGCACGGGATTGGCGTAGCAGTTGAGCCCACCGGTGTGGAACAGCGGCAGGACCACGAGCTGCACGGTCTCGGGCGTGATCATGGCCGGAATGCCAAGATTCACGCAGTTCCAGAAGTTCATGCCGTGCGTGATGATGGCGCCCTTCGGGTGCCCCGTCGTGCCGGAGGTGTACATCACCATGGCGATGTCGTCGTGGCTGAGCGCGAGCGGCGGACGAGGCGCCGGTGCGGTGGCCAGCGCCCGCTCGTACGCGCTGTCGGGCCGATCGTGGTCGATCTCGAGCAGCGGGGTGGAGAGCTGGCGCGCCTGATCGGCGAAGTTCCTCTCGTGGATGAGGAGCGACGGCGTCGAATCGGAGAGGATGTATTGCAGCTCCGGCACGGCGAGCCGCCAGTTGAGCGGCAGCATGATGGCGCCGAGCCGCCCGCAGGCGAATTGGAGCTCGAAGTATTCGGCGCAGTTGGGCGCCAGCAGCGCGACGCGGTCGCCCTTGCCGATCCCGCGGGCAGCCAGGGCCGCCGCCAGCCTGTCGGTCCGGGCGTGAAGGTCGGCGTAGGTGAACTTGCGCGCGGTCTGGAGGTCGTGGATCGCGAGCCTGGTCGGGCGCCGGCCGGCGTGATGGGCGATCCAGTCGAAGTAGGGGATGGTGGGCATCGCGGATTGACGGCGCTCCTAATTCACCGACTTGGTGAAGCCCTTCCAGTAGGGCTCTCGCAGCTCGCGCTTCAGGACCTTTCCAGCGCCCGACAGCGGCAGCGGCGCGCCGCGGAAGTCGATGCTGCGCGGGCATTTGTAGCCGGCGATCTGGCCGCGGCAGTGCTCCATCACGTCGTCGGCGTTGAGCGTGACGCCCGGCTTGGGGACGATGATGGCATGCACGCGCTCGCCCCAGCGCTCGTCGGGCACGCCGATCACCGCGACTTCGCTGACGCCGGCCAGCAGCGAGATCGCATTCTCGACCTCGGCCGAGTACACGTTCTCGCCGCCCGAGATGATCATGTCCTTCAGGCGGTCGACGATGAAGACGAAGCCCTGGTCGTCCATGTAGGCGCCGTCGCCCGAATAGTACCAGCCGTCCTTCAGCACGGCCTCGGTCTCGGCTGGCTTGTTCCAGTAACCCTTCATGATGTTGGCGCCGCGGATGGCGAGCTCGCCCGCGGTGCCGCGCGGCACTTCCTCACGGTTGGCGTCGACCACCTTGACCTCGCAGCCCAGCGCCACCTGGCCGCACGACTTCAGTTTGCCGGCGAACGGCCCGTCGAGCGTGGTGTAACGCGGGTCGAGCAGGGTGACGATCGGCGATGCCTCGGTCATGCCGTAGGCGTGCATCAGCTTCACGTGCGGCATCACCTGCATGGCCTTGCGCAAAATGCCGTCGGGCATCGGCGAGGCGCCGTACAGGATGAAGGCGAGCGTGCGGATGTCGAACTCGGCGAAGCGCGGATGGTTGACGATCATGTTGATCATGGTCGGCACGAACTGGGCGTGCGTCACTTTCTCAGTCTGGACGGTCTGCAGGACGTCGACTGGCTCGAAGCGCGGCACGAAGGCATGGCGGCCGCCCGCCATGGTGACGCCGAAGGTCGAGGCGCCATCGGCGAGATGGAACATCGGCCCGGAATGGATGTAGGTCGTATCGGCATTGAAGCCGATACCGGCGACGCCGTTCAGCGCATTCACGACCAGATTGGTGTGGGTGAGCATCACGCCCTTTGATCGCCCAGTGGTGCCGCCGGTGTAGAACAGCCCGGCCAGATCATCGTTGGCGGCGCCGACGTCGAGCGCCGGATCGTAGTTGGTGAGATCCTCGAAATGCAGCAGGCCTTCCGGCCCCGACGTGTCGTCGAGCCAGACGACCTCGCGCACGGCCGCCATCTTGTCCTCGAGCGGCGTCAGGTGGTGTGACATGGCCGTGTCGATGAACAGCGCCACGGCGCCCGAGTCCGCCAGGATGTACTCGATTTCCGGCGCCGCCAGCCGGGTATTGATCGGCACCATGGCGGCGCCGATCCAGGGGATGGCGTACATCAGCTCGAAGTAACGGTCGCTGTTCAGGGCCAGGATCGCCACGCGGTCGCCCGGTCGCACGCCCAGCGCGAATAGGGCGCCGGCGATCCGGCTCACCCGGTCGATGGTCTGCTGCCAGGTCCGATGGCGACCGGCAAAGTGGGTCGACACACCGTCGGGTTTGGTCTGGGCGGCGCGACGTAGTCCCTGGGTGAGTGCGAACATGCCGGGATGCTAGAGCACCGTTCATGGACGTTGAACCAGTTTTCCTCCTCTGACGGGGAAGAGCGCGTCTGAGATGTGCATGCGTCGGGGGCTCCGCTCGTTCGCGCTGCCACGGCCTTCGTGCTAAGGAAACGGCCATGAACGACATGACCCCGCCCGTCGTGGACGGCGTGCCGCTCGAGTTCAATCCGCTCGATCCGGCCTTCATCGCGGACCCCTATCCGTTCTATCGCCGCCTGCGCGAGACGGCGCCCGTTTTCAAGACGCCGCAGGGGTTCTGGCTGATCACGCGCTACGAGGACGTGGCGTTCGTCCTGCGCGACAAGCGCTTCGGCAAGGATTTCGTCGGCAATATTCAGCGCCGCTACGGCAACATCGACCGCATGAGCGAGCCGGCCGTCGCCAGCCTTGCCCGCACCATGTTGGTGCAGGATCCGCCCGATCACACGCGGCTGCGCGGCCTGGTCAACAAGGCCTTCACCGCGCGCCGGGTGGCCGACATGCGCCCGCGCATCGCGAAGCTCGTCGACGACCAGCTCGATCGCGTCGCCGACAAGGGCGAGATGGACGTGATGCGCGACCTCGCGCATCGCCTGCCCGTGATCGTGATCTGCGACATGCTGGGCATTCCCGAGGAGCACCGCGCGCCGTTCCTGGCTGGCAGCAACGTCAACGGCCGCATCCTCGAACCGGTCCCGATGACCCGCGAGGAGATGGACCAGGCCAACTTCAACACCCAGATGGCGAGCGTCTACTTCAAGCAGCTTTGTGACCTGCGCCGCCGCGAACCGCAGGACGACCTTACAACGGAGCTGGTGCGCGCCGAAGAAGCGGGCGACAAGCTGACGGCGGAGGAGCTCGAGGCCAATATCGGCCTGCTGTTCGGCGCCGGCCACGAGACCACCACGAACCTGATCGGCAACGGCCTGCTGGCGCTGCATCGCCAGCCCGAGCAGTGGGAGCGGCTGAAGGCCGACCCGTCGCTGATCCCCAATGCCGTCGAGGAGGTGCTGCGCTTCGATTCATCGGTACAGCTCTCCGGCCGCGTCACCAACACCGAGGTCGAGATCGGCGGCGTCAAGCTCGGCGGAAGCGAAAGTATCGTCGTCCTGCTGGGAGCGGCGAACCGCGATCCGGCGCAGTATCCCGATCCTGACCGGCTCGATGTCGGCCGTGAGCATATCCGGCCGATGTCGTTCGGCGGCGGCATCCATCATTGCCTGGGCGCCCAGCTTGCCCGCCTCGAGGCCGAGCTGGTCTTTGCCGCCTTGATCGAACGCATGCCGAACCTCACCTTGCCGGAGAAGGACAAGCCGGCGTGGCGGCGCAGCTTCACCCTGCGTGGGCTGAGCAAGCTGCCGGCGGTGTGGCACTAGGGATTGGCATCTGACATGGCAGGACGGTGGCGGGGCGAGGGCGGCCAACATCAGGGCGCGCGGCCCTATCAAGAGGACAGTTGGGCGCTACGCACGCTCGGTGACGACTCGCTGCTGGCTGTGGTCGCCGACGGCATGGGCGGCCACGCCGGCGGCGCCGTGGCCAGCAAGGTCGCGGTCGAGGCGTTCGTGCATGCGATCGAGCAGGGCGGAGGCCTGGCCGACGGACTCCAGGAGGCCAATGCCGCGGTCGGCAGGACCGCGGCCGGCAAGGCTGAGCTTTCGGGCATGGGCGCGACCCTGGTGGCGGCGCAGGTGCGCGGCGACGAGGTGCGCTGGATCAGCGTCGGCGATTCGCCGTTCTACCTGGTGTCGACGGGTACGATCGAGCGGCTGAACGCCGACCATTCGATGGCGCCGCAGATCGATGCCCTGGTCAGGCGCGGCATGCTGACGGCGGACGAGGCCGAGCATCATCCCGGCCGCCATACGCTGCGCGAAGCCGTCATGGGTCAGCCGCTCAGCCTCATAGACAAGGGCAGCCGCAAGCTCGGTCCCGACGTCAAGCTGCTGCTGTGCAGCGACGGCGTGCAGTCGCTCAGCGAAGCGGAGATCGCCGCGAGCGCCATCAAGCCGGTCGACGGCGTGATCAAGGCCGTGCTGGACGCGGCCAAGGAGCATCAGGACAACGTCACGGTGGTCAAGCTGGAGCGCGCGCGATGAGCAAGTCGGTCGTCATCGAGGTTACGCGCGGTCCGGTGGTCGAGAGCCGCCACGAGGGCATCGCCGCCGTCGTGAAGCCCGACGGCACGGTGGTGGCGTCGTGGGGCGACATCGATTCACTTATCCTGCCGCGTTCGGCCAACAAGCCGATCCAGGCGATGGCGTTCGTCGAAAGCGGTGCCGTCGAGCGCTTCGGTCTCGGCGACGAGCACATTGCGCTGGCCTGCGCCTCGCACAGCGGCGAGAAGCGGCATGTCGAGACGGTGCAGGCGTGGCTTGCCAAGGTGGGCCTGAGCGAGGCTGACCTCGAATGCGGCACCCATGCGCCGCGCCTGCAGGGCATCATCGAGGAGCTGGCGCGCGCCGGCAAGATGCCGACGCCGGCGTTCAACAACTGCTCGGGCAAGCATACGGGCTTCCTCACCACGGCGGTGCAGTACGGCGAGCCGACCAAGGACTACATCAAGTACAATCACCCGGTGCAGCGGCGCCTGCGCGAGGTCATGACCGATCTCTGCGGCACGGACGCCAACAGCTTTCCCTATGGCACCGACGGCTGCGGCATCCCGACCCTCGCCACGCCGCTCAAGAGCCTGGCGCGGGCCATGGCCAGCATGGCCGAGCCCTCAAGGCTGTCGAACAAGCATGCGGAAGCGGCTGGCCGCATCCGCGGCGCGATGAATGCCGAGCCGTTCATGATGGCGGGCACCGGCCGGTTCTGCACGCGCATCAACTCGGCACTGCCGGGCGTGGCGCAGATCAAGACCGGCGCGGAAGGCGTGTTCTGCGGCATGCTGCCCACGCTCGGCCTCGGCGTGGCGCTCAAGATGTGGGATGGCGCCGGACGCGCGGCCGAGGTCGCGATGGCAACGCTGCTCGATCATCTCGGCGTGCTGCCGGCCGGCCAGCGTGAGGAGATCGTGCATCCGCCGGTGAAGAACGTGGTTGGCCTGCTGGTCGGCGAGATGCGTCCGGCGAAGAGCTGGCTGGGGTGAGACTCGACATCCTGGAGGTCGGCGCCCGCGGCGACGGCATCGCCGAGCATGAGGGCCGGCGCTACTTCGTGCCTTTCACCCTGCCCGGCGAGACCGTCGAGGCCGAGCCGCGCGACAAGCGAGGAGAGGGGATTGCCGCCGAGCTCGTGGAAGTCCTGGCGCCGTCGCGCCATCGCGAGCCGCCGCCCTGCGCGCACTTCAAGGTCTGCGGCGGCTGCGCCCTGCAGCACTGGCGGCGCGATGCCTACACGGCTTGGAAGGTCGAGCTGATCGTCCGCGCCCTGGCGCAACGCGGCGTCGATGCGCCACGTTTCGAGGCGCCGCTGGTCGGCGCGCCGGGCGAGCGCCGGCGTGTCGATTTCGTGCTGCGCCGGCAGGGCAGGCGCGTGCTGGCCGGCTTCCACGAGCGCACGAGCCAGCGCGTGGTCGATGTCGGCGTCTGCGTCATCGCCCGGCCGACGCTGGGTGCGCTGCTCGAGCCGCTGCGCACGGCTCTGTCGTCGATCCTGCCCGAGGGTGGGGCGGCCGACGCCGTGGCGAACGAGACCGACAGCGGCGTCGACCTGCTGCTTAGGCCGCACAAGCGCCTCGACCTGACGCTGGAACGGCGCGAGGGGCTGGTGGCGCTGGCCGAGCGCGCCGACCTGGCGCGGCTGAGCTGGGGCGACCGCGCAACCGCCGAGCCCGTGGTCGTGCGCCGTACGCCGCTGCTTCTGTTCGGCGAGGCACGGGCCGAACCGCCGCCCGGCGCCTTCCTGCAAGCCACCAAGCGCGCCGAACAGGCCATGCGCGCCGCCGTCGCGGAATGGGCCGGCGATGTCTCGCGCCTGGCCGATCTCTTCGCCGGCGTAGGCGCGCTGTCGATCGGCCGGCCGGGGAAAGTCGTGCTGTTCGAGAGCGACAAGCCGGCCGTTGCCGCGGCAGAAGCCGCGGCCCGCCGTCTGGGCAGTCGGGTGAGCGTGGAGCGGCGGGATCTTTTCCGCAATCCGTTGACGGCAGCCGAGCTGGGCGGTTTCGACGCCGTGGTGCTCGATCCGCCGCGCGCCGGCGCCGCCGCGCAGTCGGCCGAGCTGGCGCGCTCCAAGGTGACGCGCGTCGTCTATGCCTCGTGCGATCCCGGCAGCTTCGCGCGCGATGCGCGTGCCTTGCAGGAGGGCGGATACCGGCTGGAGAAACTGCTGCCGATCGACCAGTTCCTGTGGTCCGCGCATGTCGAGCTGATTGCGCTGTTCACGCGCCCGCCGCTAAGGTCGGCCAAGACCTGAGAGATTTTGAAGGCGAGGAGACGGCGCGATGATGTTCGATCTGACCGGCAAGGTGGCTGTGGTGACCGGCGGCAGCCGCGGCATCGGCCGCTCGATCTGCGAGCAGATGGCCGCCCATGGCGCCAAGGTCGTCGTGTCGAGCCGCAAGCTGCCGGCCTGCGAGGAGGTCGTGAAGGGCATCAAGGCCAAGGGTGGCGAGGCGACAGCGGTTGCCGCCAGCATCTCCGACAAGGCGCAGCTCGAGAACCTGGTCGCTGCCGCCCGCAAGGCCTACGGCAGGATCGACATCATGGTGTGCAATGCCGCCTCCAATCCCTACTTCGGCCCGCTGACGGGGCTGAAGGAGGAGGTGTTCGCCAAGATCATGCAGAACAACGTGATGTCCAACCTGTGGCTGATGAACATGGTCGGGCCGGAGATGGCGGAGCGGAAGGACGGCGTGTTCATCGTCGTGTCGTCGATCGGCGCGCTGATCGGCTCGGCGCACATCGCCGCCTACAACATGAGCAAGGCGGCCGATCTTTCCCTGGTGAAGTCGCTCGCCATGGAGTGGGGCAAGCACAACATCCGCGTGAATGCGATCGCGCCCGGCCTGATCCAGACCGACTTCGCCAAGGCGCTGTGGGACAACCCCGACATCCGCCGCGCCAACGAGAGCAAGGCCGCGCTGAAGCGCATCGGCCAGCCCGACGACATCGGCGGCGTCGCGGTATTCCTGGCGTCCAAGGCCGGCAACTTCGTCTGCGGCCAATGCATCATCGCCGACGGCGGCGTGATCGGGTCAGGGGCGGAATAAGGGAGCGCGGGCCTCCGGCCCGCATTCATGAGCGGGCCGGAGGCCCACGCTCCCGTCAAGCCAGGTCCAGCTCGCACCACACCGGCACATGGTCGGACGGATCCGGCAGGCCGCGTTCGGGCTTGTCGATGCCGACGTTGGTCATGCGGTCGGCGGCCTGGGGCGACAGCAGCAGGTGGTCGATGCGCAGGCCCCAGTTCTTGGCCCACGCGCCGGCCTGGTAGTCCCAGAAGGTGTAGACGGTTTCGTCCGGATGGAAGGCACGGACCGCATCGGTCAGGCCGAGATTGAGCAGGCTGCGCAACGCCGCGCGCGACTGCGGCTGGCAGAGCGCGTCGTTGGCGAAGGCCTTCGGATCGTAGACGTCCATCTCGGTCGGGCAGACGTTGTAGTCGCCGCCCAGCACGAACATCTCCTCCCTGGCCAGGAGCTCGCGAGCGCGCTGGTTGAGGCGGTCCATCCAGGCGATCTTATAGGCGAACTTCTCGGTGCCGATGGGATTGCCGTTGGGCAGGTAGAGGCCGCCCACCGTCAGCGGTCCCTTGGGCGTCTCGACGCGGCCTTCTATGTAACGCGCCGGTTCATCGGCCACGGCGTCGGGCAGGGCGCGGGCGGTGATCTCGACCGGATGCTGCGAGAGCATGGCCACGCCGTTGAAACCCTTCTGGCCAACGATCTCGACCTTGTAGCCCGCGGCCTCGACCTCGAGCCGCGGGAACTGCGGCTCCTGCGCCTTGATCTCCTGAAGCACCACGACGTCCGGCTTGGCCTGCTCCAGCCATGCCAGAAGGTTTCCGGTCCGCTTGCGGACGGAATTGACGTTCCAGGTCGCGATTTTCATGGCCCCTTTATCGCAGCAGGAAAGGTCCCTTGCTACGCTCCGGACGACAACGCTGTGGATCAGACGCTGAAGGAGTTGCCGCAGCCGCAGGACGAGGTGGCGTTGGGGTTCTTCACCTGGAAGGACGCGCCGACCATCTCCTCGACATAGTCGAGCTCGCTGCCCTTGAGCAGCTCGAGCGACGTGCTGTCGACCAGCACCGAGGCTCCGCTGCGCTCGATCACCAGGTCGTCGTCGTTGCGCTGGTCCTCGAACGAGAAGTTGTACTGGAAGCCCGAGCAGCCGCCGCCCAGGACCGCCACCCGCATCATGACGGGCTTGGCCTCCTTGGAGGCCAGGAAGGCGATCCGCTTGGCCGCGCTCTCGGTCACGGAAAAGGTGGTGTCGGTCATGCCTACAAGATGTGGTTGAAGAGCCGCTTCGTCAATGCTCCAGCCGCGAAATGCCCCCAAACCGCCTGCGGACAATTATCCCGGGCCCGCAAGGCCTTAGCGCCCCTTACGGCAGGGAAACCAGGGCCCGCTCGCGTGCCCGGATGCGCTCCCGGTGCAGGATGTAGAGGCCCGACCCGATCACCAGGGGCAGGCCGAACCAGACCGTCCAGGAAGGCTCCTCCTTGAACCAGAGGTAGCCGAACAGCACGGCCAGCACGATCGAGGTGTAGTCGAAGGGCGCCAGGATCGCGGTCGGCGCCAGCCGCCAGGCCCGCGTGTTCAGAATCTGCGCGATGCCGCCCAGCAGGCCCATGACGATCAGCCATACCCAGTCGATGGACGTCGGCCAGACCCAGGCGGGCACGGCGCCGACCAGCGAGGCTGCGCTGGTGATGAGCGACAGCCAGAAGAGGGCGACGACGTCGGAATCATGCCGGCTCAACAGGCGCAGCATTACCGTCGACAGCGAGTAGCAGAAGGTGGCGCCCAGCACGACCACCGACATGGCGTGGATCTCCATGCCCCAGGGGTCGAGCATGACGAGCACGCCCAGGAACCCCACGACCACCGCCGTCCAGCGCCGCCAGCCGACCGGCTCGCCCAGCATGGGCACCGACAGCGCCACCATGAACAACGGTGCGGCATAGGAGATCGCATAGGCGTCGACAAGCGGCATGCGCGGGAAGACGTAGAAGAAACCCAGCGTGCTGCCGAAGGCCACGACGATGCGCAGGGCCTGCAGCCACGGCCGGTTCGGCCGCACCGACTTGAGCCCGCCGGCGCGCCAGATGATGACCGCGACAGGCACCATGGCGATGGCGCTCCGGAACAGCATCAGCTGGAAGGCGTCGTAGGTGCTCCCCAGCGCCTTCACCATGGCATCCATGGTGCAGAACAGAACCAGCGATCCCAGCTTGAGGTAGATACCGAGAAGTGCCGCGTGTTTGGGGATGATCGACAATGTGCGCTATTTGGCTCGGGCGGCATCCTTAGTAGAGTGACGGCAGCAGGGGGACCACTGCCGAATGCGCATGAGATGGTTGTTTGGCCGAGGCAATGTGCGCGCGCCGTGGATCGTCGCCATCCTCGTGCTGATCAACGCCCTGCTGTTGCGCGCCATCGATCCTCCAGAACTCTCGCGCCTGCGTGACTTTGCCTTCGACAGCTATCAGCGGGTGAAGCCGCGCGTCTACGATCCGGCCGTGCCGGTGCGCATCGTCGACATCGACGAGGAGGCGCTCGCCGAGTTCGGCCAGTGGCCGTGGCCGCGCACCATCGTGGCGCGCCTCATCGACAAGCTCACCGAGCAGGGGGCCACGGTGATCGCCTTCGACGTGGTGTTCGCCGAGCCCGACCGCTCGTCGATCAGCCGCATGGTGCGCGATCTGGTGGCCTATACCGATCCCGAGACGGTGAAGAAGCTCGTCGCCGCGGTGCAGGACAACGACCAGGTCCTGGCCGACGCGATGGCTCAGTCGCGTGTGGTCCTGGGCTTCGGCTTCGACCTCAAGGGCGTCCAGACGCCGCCCAAGCGCTATCACGGCATGGCCTTCGCCGGGGACAATCCCCTGCAGTTCCTGCCCGTGCAGCAGGGGACGGTAAAGGCCATTCCGATCCTGGAGGCGGCGGCCAAGGGCAACGGCAGCGTCAACACCGACCTGGAGACGGTCGTGATCCGCCGCGTACCCATGCTGTTCCGCCTGGCCAATCAGGAGGGTGTGTTTCCCGCCCTGTCGATCGAGGCGCTGCGCGTGGCGCAGGGCGCCAACAGCTACGTGATCAAGTCGTCCGGCGCCAACCAGGAGGAGGCGTTCGGCACCAGGAGCGGCATCGTCGCCATCAAGACCGGCGACCTCGAGGTACGCACCGATGCGCGTGGCCGACTGATCCTCTACGATTCAGGTCATCGCGAAGAGCGGTACGTCTCGGCGGCTGCGGTGCTGAAGGGAACGGCGCCCGCGGCCAAGCTCGACGGCCAGGTCGTCTTCATCGGCACCAGCGCGATCGGGCTCAAGGACATCCGCAGCACGCCGGTCGACGATGCCGTGCCCGGCGTGGAAGTCCATGCCCAGCTCGCCGAGCAGATGCTGACGCAAGACTTTCTCGCCCGGCCGGACTTCGCCGACGGCGCGGAATTCCTCTATCTCGGACTGATCGGCATCCTGCTCGTGCTGCTGCTGCCGCGCCTGTCGGCCGGCCGCACGGCGATCGTGGCGGCCATCTTCATCGGCATCGGCCTTGCCGTGCCGTGGTTCGCCTTCTCGGAATACCACCTGCTGTTCGACCCGATCTATCCACCGCTCACCCTGGCGGCGATCTATGTCAGCGGCACGGCGCTCGCCTTCATGCGCACCGAGCGCGAGCGGGCGGCGATTCGTGGCGCCTTCAGCCTCTACCTCTCCCCCGACCGGGTCGAGCAGGTCGCCCGTCATCCCGAGCTGTTGCAGCTCGGCGGCGAGCAGCGCGAGATCACCGTGATGTTCACCGACGTGCGCGGCTTTACGCGCATCTCCGAGCAGTTCGATCCGCATGGCCTGACACGGTTCATGAACCGCTTCCTGACGCCGATGACCGACTTGGTGATGAGCCACCAGGGCACCATCGACAAGTACATGGGAGACGCGATCATGGCGTTCTGGAACGCCCCGCTCGACGTCCCGGGCCATGCGGCGCTCGCCTGCGACACCGCGCTCGCCATGCAGGCGCAGCTGCACTTGTTGAACGAGGAACTACGCGCGGAAGCCGAAACGGACGGGCGTGAGCACATTCCGCTGGCCATCGGCATCGGCCTCAACACCGGCCTGGCCTCGGTCGGCAACTTTGGGTCGGCGCAGCGGCTCACCTATTCCTGCCTGGGCAACGACGTGAACCTCGCCTCGCGGCTGGAAGGGCAGTGCAAGACCTACCGGGTCGGCATCGTCATCGGCGACAAGACCCGCCAGCAGGCCGAGGGCTACGCCACGCTCGAGCTCGACCTCGTCACGCTCAAGGGCAAGACCGAGCCCGAGCGCGCCCATGCGCTGCTGGGCGACGTTGCCATGGCCCAGACACCCGCCTATCAGGAACTGGTGCGTCGGCAGGCCGAATTCCTGGCGCTCTACCGGACGGCTGCCTTCGCCGAAGCGTTGGAGCTGATTCCCGGTTGTCAGGAGGCGGCCGATGCGCTGGGTTGGAACCAGGGTTACTACGAGATCATGCGTGCGCGCGTTGACGGGCTGATTGACGACTCGCCGCCCGATTGGACGGGAGTGTATGTCGCCAAGGAAAAGTGATGCCGATCGGATCGCCGCCATCGAAGCGCTGGTCTGTCGCGATGTCGGCCGGAAGACGGCGGAGCTGATCGCCGCAAGCGCCGGAGGGCTTGCCGCCGCCGCGCGATCGCTGAGCAGTGCCACGAGCGTCGGCCTGATCACCGGCTTCTTCGTGCCGCGCGGCGAGGTCGCCGCGCCCGAGACCGACGGTCCGGTCGGCGCGGCGCTGCTCGCGGCCGCGTTGGCGGCTTGCGGCGTGCCGGCGCGCATCGCCGTCGACACGCCGTGCGCGAGCGCTGTGCGGGCGGCCGTTGCCCAGGCGGGCGAGGGCGTGGAGGTCGACGAGATCGGCGTTGAGGACCGCATGGGTCTGGAGGGCCTGGCGGCGCGCTGGCGCAAGGCCGGCATCAGCCATGCCGTCGCCATCGAGCGCTGTGGCCGCAGCCCCGATGGTCGGCCGCGCAACATGCGTGGTGTCGACGTCTCGGCCTGGACGGCGCCGCTCGATGATCTGTTCCTGGGTGGGCCGTGGCGAAAGCTCGCGGTCGGCGACGGCGGCAACGAGATCGGCATGGGCAAGCTGCCGGCCGGCCTGATCGCCCGTTTCGTGCCCAACGGCGCCAGCATTGCCTGCGTCACGTCGTGCGATCATCTCGTCGTCGCCGGAGTCTCCAACTGGGGCGCCTACGGCTTGATGGCGGCGCTGTCGGTCGTGCGCCCGGAGTGGTCGCCAATTGTCAGTCGCTTCCTTACGGCGGAACGCGACCTCGCCGTGACGCGCGCCATCGTCGACAAGACGGGCGCCGTCGATGGCGTGACGGCGCGCCGCGAGGCGACGGTCGATGGCTTCGGGCCGGAAATCCACGGTCCGCTGGTCGATGAGCTCGGTCGCATTGCACGGGGAGAGGCGGCGGACTAGGGTCCGGCGCCATGGAAAACCCCTACGCTCCGACACATCCTGAAATCCGCGATGCGGTCCGCCAGCTCTGCCAGAAGTTCGACGGCGCCTACTGGCGCAAGCTCGATCGCGACCGCGGCTATCCGACGGAGTTCGTGCAGGCGCTGACCGAAGCCGGCTGGCTCGCGATCCTGATCCCGGAAGAGTACGGCGGTTCGGGCCTCGGCATTTCGGCGGCGGCGGCCGTGCTGGAGGAGGTGCAGCGCGCCGGCTGCAATGGCGCGGCGTGCCACGCCCAGATGTACATCATGGGCACGTTGCTCAGGCACGGCAGCAAGGAGCAGAAGGCAAAGTACCTGCCCAAGATCGCCAGCGGCGAGCTGCGCCTGCAGGCGTTCGGCGTCACCGAGCCGACCAGCGGCACCGACACGCTGGCGCTGCGCACGACGGCGGTGAAGAAGGACAACAGCACCTACGTCGTGAATGGTCAGAAGGTGTGGACCAGCCGCGCCGAGCATTCCGACCTGATGCTCCTGCTGGCGCGCACGACGCCGCGCGACCAGGCCAAGAAGCGCACCGAGGGCCTGTCGGTGTTCCTGGTCGACATGCGCGAGACCCTGGGCAAGGGCCTCACCATCAAGCCGATCCGCACGATGATGAACCACAACAGCACCGAAGTGTTCTTCGACAACATGGAGGTGTCGGCGGAGAACCTCATCGGCGAGGAGGGGCAGGGCTTCCGCTACATCCTGAGCGGCATGAACGCCGAGCGCGTGCTGATCGCCGCCGAGACCATCGGCGACTCCCGCTGGTTCATCGAGAAGGCGACCGCCTACGCCAAGGACCGCAAGCTGTTCGGCCGCGCCATCGGCCAGAACCAGGGCGTCCAGTTCCCGATTGCGCGCGCCTACGCGCAGACCGAGGCCGCCGACCTGATGGTGCGCAAGGCGGCGACGCTCTACGAGGCGGGCCTGCCCTGCGGCGCCGAGGCCAACATGGCCAAGATGCTGGGCTCGGAAGCGGCGTGGGCCGCCGCCGACATGTGCGTGCAGACCCACGGCGGCTTCGGCTTCGCCGAGGAATACGACATCGAGCGCAAGTTCCGCGAGACCAGGCTCTACATGGTGGCGCCGATCTCGACCAACATGATCCTGAACTTCATTTCCGAGCACGTGTTGGATCTGCCGCGGTCGTATTGATCAAGGGAGCGCGGGCCTCTGAGCGGGCCAGAGGCCCGCGCTCCCTTAGACCGGTGACTGGCCGTCCAGCGCGCGCACGATCATCTTCTGGAACTGGATCACCAGCTGCTCGCTCTTGGTGAGGAACTGGCCGCGGTCGGGCAGGCCGCCGACCAGGCCGTGCTGAACGGAGTCGGTCAAATCGTCATCCTCCTGGGCGACCTGCTTGTTGAAGGCGATCAGCGCTTGGGCAAAACCTTCGTCGACGCCCGGCCCGAAGAACTGCTCAGAGAAGCCACGAGTCGCGTTGGGGCCGTCCGGCAGCCAGACATCGACCGAGAGGTTGGGGAAGCCCGGATTGATGTTGATGGTGAGGTTGGGCCACAGGAAGTGGTACTGCGATTCGGCCACCTCGCCGCGCACGTCGTAGAGCTCGACCTTGCTCTTGCCTTCGAGCGCGGCAGGCCGCACGCGGCCGGCCTGGCTGGAGAACCAGCCGTGTGACGCCAACGTGTAAACGTCGGGCCGCACGTCGATCGCCGCGCTGAAGCCGGGATGGGCGACGGCGCAGTGGTAGCATTCGAGGTAGTTCTCCAGCATCGCCTTCCAGTTGGCGCGGCCCTGCCACTCGCTGCGGCTGTGCAGCGTGAGGGTAGCGAGATCGATACCGCTTTTGGCGATGAGGTCGAGCACCGGCCCGTAGCAGTCGTTGGCCGCCGGCGCCTCGGGATCGAGGTTGACGAACACAAGCGGTCCCACCGCCTCGGCGCGGATCGGCAGCAGCGGGAAGTCGTCCAGCCGGAAGTCGGGCTCGGCTTCGGCCCGAGGGGCGCGCCGCAGGCCACCAGCGAGGTCGTAGGTCCAGGCATGGTAGCCGCACTGCATCAGCCGGGCGTTGCCGCGGCCCTTCATGACCTGATGCCGGCGATGGCGGCAGACGTTGACGAAGCCCGCCAACTCCTTGTCGTTGCGCACAACCACGACCGGCACGTTGCCGGCATGGCCGGTGACGTAGTCGCCGGTCTGGGCGAGCTCGGCCGCCGGCCCGACATAGTTCCAGCTCTTGCGGAAGATTCGAAGCATCTCCTGCTCGACGATCGACGGGTCGGTATAAAAGCTCGCCGGCAGCGATTCGCCCCGATCGAGGGCAGAGAGCAGGTCGGATGGGCTGTCGGTCATGGTCAGTCCTGGAAGAGTGCGCGCTTGATCGTTGCGATTGCCATCATCACGGCGGCGTGCCCGACCATCAGCAGGAATACCGTCCATATTGCGGTGGCGACGGTCAACAGCCAGCCGAGCATGGCCATCACGCCGTCATCCTCGATCAAGGCAAGGCAGATGAACATGATCGCCCATGCCGGCAGGAAATTGTCGAACGGGATCGGCAACGCCAGGATCACGATGTTGGCGGCCCACGCAACGAGCAGCGCACGCCGTGGCATGCCGTTGACCAGCCATTCCTGCCGCGCGTGAACGGTGTTCTCGAGCCATTGGATGCAACGGCGCGCCCGGCCTAGGAAGGTCTGCAGTTTGCCACGCTGCAATCCGCGGCGGCCGACCAGCGAGGGCAGCCTTGGCACCTCGCGGCCGGCGAAGAACTGCACCAGCAGGACGACCATCGGCAGGCCGGTTATGGTCGACAGCCAGGGAATGCCCGTCGGGATGCAGTTCGGCACGTTGAGCGCCGCGATGGCGAAGGCATAGGAGCGGCCGTGGAGCCCGCCCAAAAATTCGTCGAGAGTGAGTAACGACTTTCGGTCGCCCGCGAAGAGCTCTTCGAGCGTCTGCAGGAGACCGAAATTGTCCTTCATCCCCCCATCCGGCCGAGCAGGCGGCGGGCGAGCACGAGATGCGGCTTGTCCAGCATCTTGCCGTCGAGCGTCAGCACGCCCGAGCCGGGATTGCTCTCGAAGGTGTCGACCACGCGCTTGGCCCAATCGATTTCCTGCGCCGTCGGCGTGAACACCTCGTGGATCACGGCGACCTGGTCGGGATGGATGGCGATCTTGCCGCCGTAGCCCATGCGCCTGGCATCCGTCGCCTCGGCGCGCAGGCCGGCGACGTTCTTGATGTCGGGATAGACCGTGTCGTAGGCGGTGATGCCCGCCGCCACCGACGCCATCAGGTTGACGGTGCGCGCCAGCCGGAAGGTGTCGTCGTACTCGCCCGGCGCTGCGCCTTTGGCCAGCGCGCCGAGATCGGCCATGAGATCCTCGCCACCCCATGAATGGCCGATCAGCCGGGTATGCTTGGCGGGCGCGGCCGTCAGCGCCAGCACGGCCGCCGCGCTTTCGGTGGCGATGGTCAGGATCCGGGTGGCGCCGGCTTCGATGCCTTCGCGCGCTTCCAGGGCATCGAGGTAAGTGGCCAGCAGGTCGACATTGGCCTGGCCGACGCACTTGGGAAACACGATGCCGTCGGGCTTGCCCTGCATGACGACGGCGAGGTCGCCCAGGGTGAGGCCGGTGTCGAGCGCGTTGACGCGGACATAGAGCTTGGGTCCGGCGCGATTGGCCGACTGCAGGTAGGTCAGCACCATGTCGCGCGCGATCTTCTTGCGGTCGGTCGCGACCGAATCCTCGAGATCGAGGATCAGGCCGTCGGGACCGGAAGAGGGGCCTTTGGCGAGCTTGCGCTCGGAATCGCCGGGCACGAACAGGAACGAACGCATGGGTCTCAGGAGTCCTTCGGCTTCTTGCGCATCAGCGCCTGGCGCGTGCATTGCGCGACGGTCTCGCCGCGCTGGTTGATGGCGACATGCCCGAACTCGACGATGCCGGCGTCCGGCCGCGACTTGCTTTCGCGCAGGCTCATCACCGTGGTCTTCACCCTGAGCGTATCGCCGTGGAAGACGGGCTTGGGGAACTTGACGTCGGTCATGCCGAGATTGGCGACCGTGGTGCCGAGCGTCGTGTCGTTCACGGTGATGCCGATCATCAGGCCCAGCGTGAACAGGCTGTTGACGATGCGCTGGCCGAACTCGGTCTTGGAGGCGAACTCCTCGTCGAGATGCAGGGGCTGCACGTTCATGGTCAGCGAGCTGTACAGCACGTTGTCCATCTCAGTGACCGTGCGCGTCCAGGCATGGTCGAACACCCGGCCGACCGTGAATTCCTCGTAATAGAGCCCTGCCATCTTCCTCCCCGCGAACAGGCCCTTCTAGCACGGATGGACGCTGCCCGGCCCACCATCGTATCAATGCGGCCACAGGACGAAACATCGAGGACGGAGCGGAACCGATGCGCGCAATGATGAGCGAAACGCCGGGCGGGCCCGAAAGCCTGAAGCTCATGGAATTGCCCTCCAAGCCGCTGGGCAAGGGCCAGGTCCGCGTCGCTGTGAAAGCCGCGGGAGTCAATTTCCCCGACACGCTGATCATCGCCGACAAGTACCAGTTCAAGCCGCCGCGCCCCTTCGCGCCGGGCCACGAGATCGCCGGCGACATCGTCGAGGTCGGCGAGGGCGTGAGTGGCTACAAGAACGGCGATCGCGTCATCGGCATGATCGGCCATGGCGGCTACGCCTCGGAGGCCGTCGTCGACCAGGGCGCGCTGCTGCCGATGCCGCCGAACATGAGCTACGAGGACGGCTCGGCCTTCACCATGACCTACGGCACGTCCTACTACGCGCTGAAGCAGCGGAGCGACTACAAGCCAGGCGAGACGCTGCTGGTGACGGGCGCCTCGGGCGGCGTCGGCCTGACCGCGGTCGAGCTCGGCGCGCTGATGGGGTTGAAGGTGATCGCCGCCGTCGGTTCGGACGAGAAGATGGAGATCTGCCGCAAGTACGGCGCCACCATGTTCGTGAACTACGCCAAGGAGAAGATGCGCGACAAGGTCAAGGAGCTGACCGGCGGCAACGGCGCGGACATCATCTACGACGCGGTTGGCGGCGATGCCTTCGACGAATCGATCCGCTGCATCGCCTGGTACGGCCGCCTGCTGGTGGTGGGCTTCGCTGCCGGCCGCATCCCCTCGCTGCCGGCCAATCTCGCGTTGCTCAAGAGCTGCGACGTGCGCGGCGTGTTCTACGGCGCCTGGCGCGCCCGCGAACCCAACGAGGCGCGCAAGAACTTCGACGAGCTGCTGAAGTGGTACAGCGAGGGCAAGCTCAAGCCGCACATCTCCATGCGCTTTCCCCTGGAGCAGGGCGCCGAAGCCATGAATGCGCTGCTTTCGCGCAAGGCGACGGGCAAGGTCGTCCTGACCGTGGCGTGAGGAGCCGATGATCGGCCGGCGTCGGATTACCGCCGTCTTCGGCGCGTCTCTCCTGCCGACGGTGGGACGCGCCGATGATTTTCCCATGAAGCCGATCACGCTCGTGGTGCCGTTCACCCCGGGCGGTTCGATCGACATGCTGGCGCGCCTCGTCGCCCAGCAGGCGTCGGCGACGCTCGGCCAGCCGATCGTGATCGACAATCGCAGCGGCGCCGGCGGCCTCATAGCCGCGGCGGCGGTCGCCAAGGCCGAACCCGACGGCTACACGCTGCTGATGGCGTCGGCTGCCCAGGTCACGATCCCGCCCTGGATCAACCGGTCGCTGTCGTTTGATCCGCCGCGCGATCTGGTACCCGTGGCGCATCTTGCCGACACGCCGATGGTGTTGATCGTCTCGTCGAGCTCCAAGGCGCAGACCGTCAACGACTTCGTGGCCATGGCGCGGGCCAATCGGGGCGGCCTCAACTATGGCTCGACCGGTGTCGGCACTATCTCTCAGCTCGTCATGGAGTGCCTCAAGCTCGCGGCCGACATCGACATCGTCCACGTACCCTATCGCGGCGCCGCGCCGGCGCTGGCTGACCTGCATGGCGGCCAGGTGCAGGCGATGTTCACCAGCACGGCCTCGGCCGCGCCCATGGTGTCGTCAGGCAAGTTCCGGCCGCTCGCCGTGACGACCAGGACGCGCTCGCCCTTGCTGCCTGACGTGCCGACCATGGCCGAGGCCGGCTGGCCAACCGCGGAGGTCGTGGTTTGGGCCGGGGTCATGGCGCCGGCCGGCACGCCGCGCGTCGTCATCCGCCAGCTCGAGCGCGCCTTCGTCGAAGCGGCGCTGGCGCCCGAGACACGCGAACGCCTGGTTGCATTCGGCACCGATCCGGTCGGCGGCGGCGCCAAGGCTTTCGCCGAGGTGCTGGAGAAGGACCTGGCCTTGTGGCAGCGCGTGGCGCTGGCGTCGGGCGTGAAGGTGGAGTGACATCGTGACCAGACTCACAGGCAAGATCGCGATCGTGACCGGGGCCGCGTCCGGCATCGGCGCGGCGTCGGCGAAACTCTTCGCCGACGAGGGCGCGCAGGTGCTGGCGGTCGACCGGCCGGAATCGGCGATCGACCAGGCGCATGCCCGCAACAATGCCATCGCCGCCTTCGGCTGCGACATCACCGGGGACGACGCACCGAAGAGGATCGTGGCGGAGGCGCTGGCCAAGTTCGGCGCTGTCGACATCCTGTTCAACAATGCCGGCGTCAGTGGACGGGCCTTCGTCGAGGAGATGACCGATGCGCAGTGGGACCACGTCAACGGCGTCAATGTGCGCGCGATGTTCAGGATGTGTCGCGAGGCCATTCCGGCTCTCAGCGCGCATCGTCAACACCGCCTCGGTGATGGCTTTCGACACCGACTATGGGCTGGCTGCCTACTGCGCCTCCAAGGCGGGTGTCGGCGGGCTGACGCGCACGCTGGCGCTCGAGCTCGGCAAGTTCAACATCACCGCCAACTATGTCTGTCCCGGCGCTATCTACACCGGCATGACGCGCACCAACTTCGACAATCCGGAAATCCGCGCGGTCTGGGAAAAGAAAGCGGCCTTGCGCCGGCTCGGCCAGCCGATCGATATTGCCCGTGGCGCGCTCCTCCTGGCGTCCGATGAGGCCGACTTCATCACTGGTCACGAGCTCGTGGTCGATGGCGGTCTCACCCTGCGCACCTGAGTATCCAGCATGACCAACATCCATTCCTTCGCGGCTTCCTATGGCGAGGCGCGCGACAAGTTCCTGGCGGCGGCCCGCCTCGCCGGCGCCACGACCTATCGCTTCGACAATCCCAACAAGGGCCCCAAGGGCGAGTCTCTGTCGACCGACGTGGCGCGGCTGGGGCCCGACGATGCCTCGCGGGTGGTGGTGACGATCTCCAGCACCCACGGCGTGGAGGGCTATTGCGGCTCGGGCTTCCAGGTCGACTGGCTGGCCAGCGTGGGCGCCGCCGGCCTGCCCAAGGACACGGCGGCCGTACTGGTGCACGCCATCAATCCCTACGGCTTTGCCTGGACGCGACGGGTAACGGAGGAGGGCAACGACCTCAACCGCAACTACGTCGACCACAGCAAGCCCTATCCGGCGAACGATGGCTATCTCGAGATCGCCGACTTCCTGGTGCCGCGAGACCTCAACCAAGGGACCCTCGACGCCGCCGACGCCAAGCTTGCCGCCTATCGCAAGAAGGTGGGCGACATCGCCTATTTTCGCGCCGTGTCGGCCGGCCAATACAGCCATCCCGACGGCATGTTCTTCGGCGGCGGCGGGCCTTCCTGGTCGAACCGCACCCTGCATGCCATCACAGACCGCTTCCTAAAGGGACGTCAGGACGTGGCCGTCATCGATTTCCACACCGGGCTCGGCCCCTACGGCTACGGCGAGCCCATCACCCACTTCGACATCAACACGCCGGCCTCGCGCCGCGTGCGCGCCTTCTGGGGTGAATCGGTCACGGAGTCCAAGCGCGGCCAGACGGCGTCGCAGGCGCGCGATGGGCTCGGCCACTACGGTCTCAACCGCGTGCTGACCGAGCCCGAGACCCGGCTCACCATGTGCACCCTGGAGTACGGCACCTTCGACCGCGAAAGCGGCCAGAAGGCCTTTCGGGCCGACCACTGGCTGCACAAGTACGGCGATCCTCTGGGCAAGGAGGCGGGGCCGGTGCGGGCGGCAATGCGCCGGCAGTTCTATCCGGAGACCGACGACTGGAAGGAAGCAGTCCTCTTCCGCGGCCACCAGATCGTTCGACAGGCCATTGCCGGAGTGCAGCGCGGGCCGCTCTAAGAAGAACATTCTGGGGACAAACCGCCCGCGAAAAGCCACACGCCGCGCAATCGATCCTGCTACAAGCCTCCCATGCGTGTCCTTGTGGCGCTGATCGCCTTTGTGGCTGTCGCCGCGCTCAATCTTTTGTGGTGGTGGTGGCCCAACAGGCCGGTCGAGATTGCCGGCTGGACCAATGCACCTTTGCAGAGCGTGTCGTTCGCGCCCTACCGGCCCGGCCAGAGCCCACTCACCCGTACCTTCCCGACGCCCGACCAGATCGAGGACGACCTGCGTCGCCTGCAGGGCAAGGTACGGGCTGTCCGCACCTATTCGTCGGGCGAGAACCTCGAGACCGTGCCGCAGCGCGCCGGCAAGTACGGCTTGAAAGTCTGGCACGGCGCCTGGCTGAACGACAACGACAAGGAGAACCTCGAGCAGATCAACCTCCTGATCGACCATGCCAACAAGTACAAGGACACGGTCGAGCGGGTGATCGTCGGCAACGAGGTGCTACTGCGCAAGGACCTCACCGCCAACCAGCTGCGGCGCTACATCCGCCAGGTCAAGCAGCGCGTGTCGCAGCCGGTGACTTACGCCGATGTCTGGGAATTCTGGATGCGCAACCCGTCGCTGGCCGACGAGGTCGACTTCATCACCATCCATATCCTGCCGTACTGGGAAGACGTGCCGATCGGCCTCGATCGCCGCGAGCCCGACGGCAAGCCCAGCATCGATAAGCACATCGTCGACATCTACAAGAAAGTGCAGGAGCGCTTTCCCGGCAAGACGATCGTGATCGGCGAGACCGGCTGGCCGAGCGACGGCCGCATGCGCTCCGACGCGCGGCCCGGCCGGGTCGAGCAGGTGCGCTATTTCTCGACCTTCCGCTCGATCGCCGATCGCGAGAAGTTCGACTACAACGTCGTCGAAGCCTTCGACCAGTACTGGAAGGCCCGCCAGGAGGGCACGGTGGGCGCCGCCTGGGGCCTGCTCGACGCCCAGCGCCATGACAAGTTCGAGCTCGGCAAGCCGGTGTCGGCCGAGCCGCACTGGCCGATCCTGTTCATCCTGTCGACCCTGGCCGGCGGCCTGATGCTGGGCGGCTTCGTCGTGATGCGCCGCGGGGCGGGCGGCAAGGGGATCGCGATCTTCGCCGTCTTCGCCCAGCTGGTCGCTACCTGCTACGTGCAGGCGACCTGGATCGACCTGTCGCGCACCTTCTACTTCGAGAAGATGGTGGGCGTGGTCTTCTGGGCCGTCCTGCTGGGGCTGTTCAGCTACGCCCTGCTGCGCGGCATCGCCGACAGCCTGACCGGCAAGATGGCCGATCCGTCGCTTTACGGAGCGCGCGTGCGCGAGGCGTGGCGAGCCTGGCGCGAGCTGCCGCGCTACCAGATCCTGAGGCGGGCCGACCTGATGCTGCAGGTCCTTTACCTGGTGCTGACGGTGATCTGCATCTTCTACCTGATCGTCATCAGCATCGACTGGTACGACGGAGTCATCCGCCTCAGCGAGACCTTCTATCGCCAGATCGCCATCGACGGCCGCTACCGCGATTTCCCGATCTGGAGCTTCGTGATCCCGAGCATCGTGTTGATGGCCTGGAAGACGCTGACCATCGTGCGGCGCGAGCCGGTGTCGCGGGCCGACCGCTGGGCCAAGGCGCTGTCGTTCGGGCGGCTGCTGGGCTACGACGGCAGCAAGGGCTTCGTCCGCATGGACCGCTCCTACAGCCGCCTGCGGCCGATCCTGCCCGAGATTGCCCTTTCGTTCCTGCTGATCTTCTGGGCCGTCGTCATGGTGGTCACCGAGGGGGCCATCAAGCTGCACGACGGCGGGGCAGGCGGCTTCGTCGCCGTCGACGGCGGCCGCTGGGTGATCGGCACGCTGTTCTGGAACACCCAGGCCGACTGGTTCGGCGCACTGGCTGTGCTGATGGCTGTGCCGTATCTGGCGACCATATACGTGTCCCTGCGCGAACCACTGGCAGAACCGCCACCGGACTCCTATACCAGCAAGTGGTAGGCGGCAGCCGCCAGCCAGGAGTTACCAGATGGAAATCAAGGGCGAGTACAAGATCGCGGCCCCGCGCGATAAGGTCTTTGCGGCGCTGAACGACCCGGCCGTTCTTCAGGCCTGCATTCCGGGCTGCGAATCCCTGGAGAAGACGTCGGATACCGAGATGAAGGCCAAGGTGCGCATGCGCATCGGCCCGGTCAGCGCGAGCTTCACGGGTAAGGTCACGCTCTCCGATATCGACCCGCCCAACGGCTACAAGATCAGTGGCGAGGGGCAGGGTGGGGCTGCGGGCTTCGCCAAGGGCGGCGCCGTGGTCACCCTGCGCGAGGACGCCGGCGACACCGTGCTGAACTACAACGTCGACGCCCAGGTCGGCGGCAAGATCGCCCAGGTCGGCGCCCGCCTGATCGACGGCACGGCCAAGAAGCTGGCCGACGAGTTCTTCGGCAAGTTCGCCACCATGGTCGGCGGCCCGCCGCCGGCTGCGGCGGTGGCTGCCGTGGCCGGGGTGGCGTCGGATACGGGGCCGGCCCCTGAGACGGTTTCTCCGCCGTCACCGCCGCCCGCTGCGGTGCAGCGCGGTTATCGGCACTGGCTGGTCATCGGCATCGGTGCAGCCGTCCTGGTCGTGATTTTCCTTGCGAGCCGTTAGCAGCGTTCGCCTGGTCGGTTGTCATCCGCAATTCGCTTGACCGGCGCATGAGCGGCTTGCGAGAGTCGTTTCAACGCCCAGTGGGTGTGCTTTTTGCGCGCCTGCGCAAAACCAACAATGTGAGGGAGAAGAGTACATGACCATTCCCGTCGCCATGACCGTCAACGGCAAGTCCGTCTCGGGCAAGGTCGAGGCGCGCACGCTGTTGGTGCAATTCCTGCGCGAGCATCTCGGCATGACCGGCACCCACGTCGGCTGCGACACCAGCCAGTGCGGCGCCTGCGTCGTCCATGTGGACGGCAAGTCGGTGAAGTCCTGCACCATGCTGGCCGTCCAGGCCGAAGGCGCCAAGGTGCTCACCATCGAGGGCCTGGCCGAGAGCGCCGAGAAGCTTCATCCCATGCAGGAGGCGTTCCGCGAGAACCATGCCCTGCAGTGCGGCTTCTGCACCCCGGGCATGGTGATGAGCGCCATCGACATGGTGAAGCGCCACGACTACCAGCTCGACGAAGCGACGGTGCGCCGTGAGCTCGAGGGCAACCTCTGCCGCTGCACCGGCTACCACAACATCGTGAAGGCCATCCTGGCGGCAGCGCCCGCCATGAAGTCTGCGGGGGTGTAGCCATGAACGCGCCAACCGGAATCGGCGCCCGGGTCAAGCGGAAGGAAGACCAGCGCTTCCTCACCGGCACGGGCCGTTATGTCGACGACCTGCCGCTCGCGCGCGCAACCTACGCACACTTCCTGCGCTCGCCGCATGCCCACGCCACGATCAGGAGCATCGACATCGCGGCCGCCAAGGCGATGCCGGGCGTGGTCGCGATCTTCACCGGCAAGGATGTCGCCGACGCCAAGGTCGGCGGGCTCATCTGCGGCTGGGTGGTCAAGGACAAGCACGGCCAGCCGCACAAGGCGCCGCCGCATCCTGTGATGGCGGTCGACACCGTACGCTATGTCGGCGACACGGTGGCCATGGTCGTGGCCAACAGCCAGGACGAGGCCAAGGACGCCGCAGAGGCGATCAAGGTCGACTACGAGGAGAAGCCCGCCAACGTCGACCTCGCCAAGGCGCTCGACAAGGGTGCGGCCGAGGTTCACGCGGCGGAAGCGCCCGGCAACCTGATCTACGACTGGGAGATCGGCGTGAAGGCCGATGTCGACGCCGCCTTCGCCAAGGCGGCCCACGTCACCAAGCTCGACCTGGTCAACAACCGCCTGATCCCCAACGCCATGGAGCCGCGCGCCGCGGCGGCGGAGTACGACAAGGGCACGGGCAACTACACACTGTGGTCAACGTCGCAGAACCCGCATGTGCTGCGGCTCATCCTGTCGGCCTTCGTGCTGGGCATCCCGGAGCACAAGCTGCGCGTCATCGCCCCCGACGTGGGCGGTGGCTTCGGCAGCAAGATCTTCTGCTACAACGAAGAGACGATGGTGACCTGGGCGGCGTCCCGCGTCGGCCGTCCGATCAAGTGGACCGCCGAGCGCAGCGAATCGTTCCAGACCGACGCGCATGGCCGCGACCATGTCACCCACGCCGAGCTGGCGCTCGACAAGGACGGCAAGTTCCTCGCCCTGAAGGTCGAGACCATCGCCAACATGGGCGCGTACCTGTCGACCTTCTCGACAGCGGTGCCGACCTACCTCTACGCCACGCTGCTGGCCGGCCAGTACACCACGCCGCTGATCTACGCCAACGTGAAGGCGGCACTGACGCACACCGCGCCGGTCGACGCCTATCGCGGCGCCGGACGGCCGGAAGCGACGTTCGTCGTCGAGACGATCGTCAGCAAGGCGGCCCAGGAGCTGAAGATGGATCCGGCGGAGCTGCGCCGGAAGAACTTCATTCCGTCGGACGCTTTCCCGTACCAGACGCCGGTGGCGCTGCAGTACGACTCGGGCAACTACCCGCCGATCATCGACGAGGCGATCAAGATCGCCGACTACAAGGGCTTCGAGGCGCGTCGCGCCGAGGCCAAGTCGCGCGGCAAGCTGCGCGGCATCGGCTTCTCGTCCTACATCGAGGCCTGCGGGCTGGCGCCTTCCCAGGTGATCGGCCAGCTGGGCGGCGGTGTCGGCCAGTGGGAGTCGGCGCAGATCAAGTTCAACCCGACGGGCAACGTCCAGATCCTGACCGGCGCGCACAGCCACGGCCAGAGCCATGAGACGACCTTCGCCCAGATCATCTCGGACAAGCTCGGCGTCCCGCTCGAGCAGATCGAGGTGGTGCACGGCGACACCGCGACCACGCCGTTCGGCATGGGCAGCTACGGCAGCCGCTCGCTGGCGGTCGGTGGTTCGGCGATCATGAAGGCGGCGGACAAGATCATCGCCAAGGGCAAGAAGATCGCCGCCCATCTCATGGAGGCCTCGGTGGCCGACGTCGTTTTCGAGAACGGCACCTTCAAGGTGGCGGGCACGGACAAGGCGGTGCCGCTCGGCCAGGCGGTGTTCGCCGCCTACGTGCCGCACAACTATCCGCTGACCGAGCTCGAGCCCGGCATGGACGAGAACGCCTTCTACGATCCGGCGAACTTCGTCTATCCGGCCGGCACGCAGATCTGCGAGGTCGAGATCGACCCGGAGACCGGCGTGGTCGAGGTCATCAGCCATACGGCCGTCGACGATTTCGGCAACATCATCAATCCGATGATCGTCGAGGGCCAGGTGCATGGCGGCATCGTGCAGGGCGTCGGCCAGGCGCTGCTCGAGAATGCCGTTTACGACAAGGAGACGGGCCAGCTCGTGAGCGGCTCGTACATGGACTACACCATGCCGCGCGCCGACGACGTGCCGTCGTTCAAGCTCGGCTACAAGGTCACGCCCTGCCCGCACAATCCGCTGGGCGTGAAGGGATGCGGTGAGGCCGGTGCGATCGCCGCACCTGCCGCCGTGATGAATGCCGTCCATGACGCGCTGGCGCCGGTTGGCGTCAAGCATGTCGAGATGCCCGCCACGCCGCTCAATGTGTGGCAGGCAATCCATGGCGCACGCGCGGCGGCCGAGTAACGGGAGGATCTGAGATGTACGATTTCCACTACCATCGCCCGAAGACGCTGGCCGACGCGGCCAACCTTCTGAAGGGCAAGGATGAAGCGCGCCCGATGTCGGGCGGCATGACCCTGATCCCGACACTGAAGCAGCGGCTCGCCAAGCCCAGTGACGTCGTCGATCTCGGCGGCATCAAGGAGCTGGCCGGCATCAAGGTCGAGGGCAACAACGTCGTGATCGGCGGCATGACCCGTCACGCCGACGTCGCGAGTTCGGCCGACGTGAAGTCGGCGATCCCAGCGCTGGCGCATCTCGCCGGCCATATCGGCGATCCGGCGGTGCGCAACCGCGGCACGATGGGCGGCTCGGTCGCCAACAACGATCCGGCGGCGGACTATCCGGCAGCGGTGCTGGCGCTCGGCGCCACCATCACCACCAACACCGGCAAGCACACGGCCGACAGCTTCTTCAAGGGTCTGTTCGAGACGGCGCTCTCCGACGGCGAGCTGATCACCTCGATCAGCTTCCCCAAGGCCGAGAAGGCCGCCTACATGAAGTTCCCCAACCCGGCCTCGCGCTACGCCATGGTCGGCGTGTTCGTGGCCAAGACGGCGGGCGGCGTGCGCGTCGCCGTCACCGGCGCGGGCCCCTGCGTCTTCCGCGTCAAGGCAATGGAGGATGCGCTGACCAAGAACTTCTCGTCGGACGCCATCAAGGACATCAAGGTCCCCGCCGACGGCCTGAACAGCGACATCCACGCCAGCGCCGAGTACCGCGCTCACCTGGTGAACGTCATGGCCCGCCGCGCCGTCGACGCCGCCAACAAGTAGCCGCCGGCTCGAGGAACGATTAACGTCAGGGGCGCCCATCGGGCGCCCCTTTCGTTTGCAGAGAGTACGACATGAAGGCTTTGGTGACGGGCTTCGATCCGTTCGGCGGGGACGAGGTCAACCCGTCTTCCCTTGCGGTCGGCAAGCTCAGGAAGAAGATCGCCGGCATCGCCGTCCACACCGCCGAGCTGCCGACTTCCTATGCGAAGTCGGCCGGCGTGCTACGCGCGGCGATCGACAAGGTCCGGCCCGACATCGTGCTGTGCGTCGGCCAGGCCGGCGGCCGCAGCGAGCTCTGCTTGGAGCGCGTCGGCATCAACGTGCAGGACGCCCGCATCCGCGACAATGACGGCAAGCAGCCGATCGACAAGCCAGTGGTGAAGGACGGCCCGGCGGCGTACTTCGCCACCTTGCCGATCAAGGCCTGCGTGGCGGCGATGCGCAAGGCGGGCCTGCCGGCGGCCGTGTCGAACACCGCCGGCACCTTCGTCTGCAACCACATCCTCTATTCGCTGATGGACATCGCCCAGGACCATCCCGTGGCCTTCCGCGGCGGCTTCCTGCACATCCCCTATGTGCCCGAGCAGGCCGCCCGGCTGGGCGCCGCGCCGTCGATGGCGGTGGCGGACATCGTGCGCGGCATCGAGATCATCCTCGAAGTCAGCGCCGAGCGGACCGTCGACATCCACACGGTCGAGGGGCGCATCTCCTAGTTGGAATCGCCACCGACCCGCCGTCAGCGCCGCCCATTCCCGATGATGCGTGCATGGCCTGCGCCACATAAGCATTCATCGGGGCAAGGGCGACCGAGAAGTCTTCGCCTCTACCGACAAAACGAAAGAAGAGCGTCCTGAGCCTGGTGTAGTCGGGCCACATGGCGGCATCACTGGCGGCCTCGAACTCCGCCTGAGGGAGGAAGGCCGCATAGGCCAGTGTAAGCTGGCGGCGCGGCAATCGGCACTTGGCGCAAGCAGTCCGGACCGTCAGACCGGCGTGTAGATGACGAGCTTCAGGGCCGGGTCGTCGCTGGCCTGAAAGCTCGCATGCTCGAAGCGCAGCAGGCCCTTCTTGGGGTGACTCATCAGCTTGCGGCCGGAGACGGCGGCGCGAACGTCGTGGGCCTTCCACCAGGTCGTGAACTCCGGGCTCTCCCGGCGCAGGCGGGCCAACAGGTCGACGAAGGCCGGGTCGTCCGCCCACAGATCGTGGGTGGCGCGGAACTGCGCGACCACGCGCCTTGCCTGCTCGTTCCAGCCCGCACCAAACACGCGTCGCGTGGCGGGCTTGGTCAGGATGATGATGAGGATGTTGCGATCCTCTTCGGGTAGCCGGCTGAAGGCGAAGACTTCCTCGGCAGCCTTGTTCCAGACAAGCACGTCCCAGCGGCGGCCGGTGACGTAGGCCGGCTGGTTGAGGCCCTCGACGACGCGCCTAATCGCCTCGGGCACGGTCTCGCGCACGAAGACGCGGCGGCCCGGATTGCGGGTGAGCGCGCGCAGATGGGCGTGCTCGACCTTGCTCAGGCGCAAGGCGCGGGCCAGCGCATCGACCGTCGTGACCGACGGGCTGACCGACCGGCCCTGTTCCAGGCGGATGTACCAATCGACGCCGATGCCCGCGAGCTCGGCCACTTCCTCGCGGCGCAGCCCCGGCGTGCGCCGCCGCCGGCCGATCGGCAGTCCGGCCGCACGGGGCGTCAGGCGTTCCCGGCGCGAGCGCAGGAAGTCGCCCAGTTCATTGCGGCTGCGATCGGGGAGGGTGGCATCCATGATCCCAGGATAATACCAGGTCTGAATGCCGATCGTCAGGTCCGGTATCCATGGTTGTCCGCAACAAGAGGCGTCCATGAAAGCAGCAGTTTTGAAGGCCTTTGGCTCACCCCTCGTCGTCGAGACCGTGCCCGATCCGGTGCTGGGCACAGGCGAGGTCATCGTCGACGTTGCGGCGACCAAGGTGCTCGCCTATGCCGGCGACGTGCTGAGCGGCCAGCGCCGCTATCTGCTGGAGCCGCCGGTGATCCCGGGCGCCGGCTGCATCGGCCGCGTGCGCGAGGTCGGACCCGACGCGACGGAACTGGCGCCGGGCGACTGGGTGTTCTGCGATCCCACGGTGCGTTCGCGCGATAATGCGCAGGCGCCCGATATCATCCTGCAGGGCCTGACCGCCAGCAGCGAGCGCGCCAAGCGCCTGCAAGAGTACTTTCACGACGGTTCGTGGGCCGAGCGGGTGCGCGTGCCGACCGAATGCGTCGTGCGCATCGGTCCGCTGAGCGATGCCGAAGCCGTCTCATGGTGCGCGTTCGGCAATTTCGTGGTGCCCTACGGCGGCTTCGTCGCAGCCAATCTGCAGACGGGCGAGACGGTCCTGGTCAACGGCGCGACCGGCGCTTTTGGCAGCGGCGCCGTCGCCGTGGCGCTGGCGATGGGCGCCCGGGCCGTGATCGCCACCGGCCGCAACGGCCAGGCCCTCGACGATCTGGTGCGTCGCTTCGGCCAACGCGTGCGGCCGGTCCGCATGGCCGTCGACGAGGAGCGCGACCGCCAAGCGATCCTCGACACCGCGGCGGCGCCAATAGACTGCGTGCTCGACCTCCTGCCGCCCGCCGCCACGCCGGCCCAGGTGCGAGCCGCGCTGCTCACCGCGCGGCCTTACGGGCGCGTGGTGCTGATGGGCGGTGTCCGCCAGGACATCGCCGTTCCGTATGACTGGCTGATGCGCAATTGCATCGCCATCCGCGGACAGTGGATGTATTCGCGCGATTCCATTGCCCGGTTGGTGGCGATGGTGCGGACCGGGCTGCTGTCGCTCGATCATCACGAGGCCAAGTGCTTCAGCCTCGACGAGGTGAATGCGGCGATCGCCCACGCTGCGGCCAGTGCCGGGCCCTTCGCGATGACCGTGCTGCGGCCCTGACTATTCGGCGGCGATCGCCAACGGCGGGTGGGCAGCCGGCGCCTCCACCAGCGTCGGCTGCGTGGCCGGACGCTTGACCCGGAACCAGGCGGCGTAGAGCGCCGGCAGGAAGAGCAAGGTGAGGGCGGTCGCCACCAGCAGGCCGCCCATCAGCGCCACCGCCATCGGGCCCCAGAACACGCTCCGGGAGAGCGGGATCATGGCGAAGATGGCGGTGCCGGCGGTCAGCAGGATCGGCCGGGCGCGGCGCACCGTGGCGTCGATCACGGCATCCCAGGCCGAGTGGCCGGCGGCGATGTCCTGGTCGATCTGGTCGACCAGGATCACCGAGTTGCGCATGATCATGCCGGCGAGCGCGATCACGCCCAGCAGCGAGACGAAGCCGAAGGGCTGGTTGAACAGCAGCAGGAACAGCGACACGCCGATCAGCCCCAGCGGCGCCGTCAGCACCACGAGCGCCAGCTTGGAGAAGCTCTGCAGCTGCAGCATCAGGAACAGCATCATCAGGAAGGCCATGACCGGCATCATCTTGAAGATCGAGCCCTGGCTCTTCGCGCTCTCCTCGCTGTCGCCGCCGACCTCGATGCGATAGCCCGCCGGCAAATCGGCGCGTACCGGCGCCAGCGCCTTGTCGATGCGGGCGGCGACGTCGGGACCCTGCACGCCGTCGATCACGCCGGCACGCACGGTCATCAGCAGGTCCTTGTTGCGGCGCCACAGGATCGGCTCCTCGAGCTCGAAGCGCAGGGTCGCGAGTTGGGCGAGCGAGACCACGCCGCCGTTCCCGGTCCGCATATTGATCGCCTCCAGGCCTTCGACGCTGAGGCGTTCGGCCGATACGGCGCGGGCCACGACGTCGATCGTCTCGGTGCGGTCGCGGTACTGCGTCACCGTCACGCCCGACAGCAGGGTCTGCAGCGTGTTGCCGAGAAGCTGGGAGTCCACCCCGAGGGCGCGCGCCTTGTTCTGGTCGACCTCGAGACGAACCGTCTTGGCAAGCTCGTTCCAGTCGAAATTGATGTCCTTGGTCGCCGGGTCGGCCTTGAAGACCTGGCGGACCTTCTCGGCGATGATGCGGACCTGCTGCGGATCGTCGCCCAGGACGCGGAACATCACCGGGTAGCTGACCGGCGGCCCGTTCTGCAGGCGCTGGACGCGCGCACGCACCGCCTCGAAGCCGCTGGCGAACAGGTCGTTCAACTCGGCGACGACGCGCTCGCGGGCCGCGAGATCCTTGGTCATGACGATGACCTGGCCGAAGTTCGCATTCGATAGTTCCGGCACCGTCGGCAGGTAGAAGCGCGGGCTGCCGGCGCCGACATAGGACGTGTAGAAGGCGACGTCGTGGTTCTCGCCCAGCCACTTCTCCAGGCGGCGCACTTCACGGTCGGTGGCGGCCCACGAGGCGCCCTGCGCCAGCTTCAGGTCGACGATCAGCTCGGGCCGGTTGGCCGTCGGGAAGAACTGCTTCTGCACCAGGGTGAAGGCGCCCATCGAGGCGACGAAGGCCAGCGCGGTGATGGCGATCGTGGTCTTGCGCCAAGTCACGCACCACACGACCAGTTTGCGGAAGGCGGTATAGAGCCGGCCGCCGTACGGATCGTGATGATGGACCTTGGGCGTCGGTAGCAGGTGGTAGCCCATCCACGGCGTGAACAGCACGGCGACAAACCAGGAGATGATCAGCGACAGGCCGACCACCCAGAAGATCGAGTTGGTGTATTCGCCCGCGCTCGAGCGCGCGAAGCCGACCGGCACGAAGCCGACGGCGGTGACCAGCGTGCCGGTCAGCATGGGGAAGGCGGTCGAAGTGTAGGCGTAGGTCGCGGCCTCGAGCCGGCTCGCGCCCTGTTCCAGCTTCACCATCATCATCTCGACGGCGATGATGGCGTCGTCGACCAAGAGGCCGAGGGCGATGATCAGCGCGCCGAGCGAGATGCGCTGGAAGTCGATGCCGAGCAGCAGCATGCCCACGAAGGTGATGGCCAGCACCAGCGGGACCGACAGCGCCACGATCACGCCCGTGCGCACGCCGAGGCTGATGAACGACACGACCAGCACGATAGCCAGCGCCTCCAGGAGCGAAGAGATGAACTCCTCGAACGACTTGTCGACGACTTCGGGCTGGTTGGAGACGCGATGCACGGTGATGCCGACCGGCAGGTCCTTCTCGACACTGTCCATCACCTTGTCGAGCGCCTTGCCCAGGGTCTGCACGTTGCCGCCCTGGGCCATGACGACGCCCAGCCCGATCACCGACTTGCCCTTGAAGCGCATGGAGATCTGCTGCGGGTCCTGGTAGCCGCGCTTGATCTCGGCCACGTCGGACAGCATCAGGGTGCGGCCGTTGGCGCTGAAGGGCAGGGCTGCCAGGTCCTGGGCCGAGAGCGGCGCACCGTCGACGCGCACCGACACGCGCTCGCCCTTGGTCTCGACCGTTCCGGCGGCGACGATGGCGTTCTGGCGGCGCACGACCTCCAGGATCTGATCGACCGGCACGCCCAGCATGGCGAGCCGCGCATGGCTGAACTCGATGTAGATCTTTTCGTCCTGCAGGCCGATCAGGTCGGCCTTGGTGACGTCTGGCACGCGCAGCAGGCGCTGGCGCACCGCCTTGACGATCTCCTTGACCTCGGCCGGCGAGAAGCCGTCGGCCTCGAAGGCCCAGATCAGGCTGTAGGTGTCGCCATACTCGTCGTTGAAAAACGGCCCGACCACGCCCTGCGGCAGCGAGCCCCGGATGTCGCCGACTTTCTTGCGCACCTGGTACCAGAGGTCGGGCACCTTTGACGGCGGGGTGTCGTCGCGCAGCGAGACGTAGATCACCGTCTCGCCGGGCTTGGTGTAGCTGTTGACGAAGTTGAAGTAGGGCAATTCCTGCAGCTTGGTCTCGATCTTCTCGGTGACCTGTTGCTCCATCTCGCGCGAGGTGGCGCCTGGCCAGGCGGCCGACACCACCATCTGCTTGATGGTGAAGGGCGGATCCTCGCCGCGGCCGAGATTGAAGAAGGCGTAAACGCCTGCTGCGACCAGGGCGATCATGAAGAACACGGTCAGCGTGCTGTACTTCAGCGCGAGCGCCGACAGGTTGGTGCGCGTGGTCATGAGTCTCTCCCCGACCTCAATAGACGAGAGTGTCGTTCGGTCAGCGCGCCGCCTGCTGCTGCGGCTGCATGGGCTTCACCTTCTGGCCCGCCTCGAGCTTGTGGACGCCGGCGGTGGCGATCAGCTCGCCATCCTTCACGCCCGAGGCGATGGCGGCGGTCTCGTCGCGCCAGCGCGCGATGGTGACGGCCCGCAGCGTCACGGTGCCGTTCTCCTTGTCGACCACCCAGACGGCAGGCTGCGTGCCGCGCTGGAAGATCGCCGACAGGGGCACCTCGGCCACGGTCTGGGCATCCGGCCGCTCGAAAGCCAAGGTCGCGGTCATGCCGAGCCCGATGAAAGGCGGCTGCTCGATCACGCTGAAACGGGCCGGATAGGTCCGTGTCATGGGATCGGCGCTTGGCGAGAGCTCGCGCAGGCGGACGGAATAGCGATGGCCGGGATCGGACCACAATTCGAAGGCGGCGGCGCGCGCCTCGCGCACGGTCTTCAGCCGGTGCTCGGGCACGCCCACCAGGATCTCCAGCTCGTCGGTGCGCGCCACGCGCACGACGCCCTGGCCCTGGGCCATCACCTGGCCGACCTCGGCCTGGACGGCGGTCACGACACCGGCGGTGTCGGCGCGCAGCTCGGTGTAGGCAAGGTTGTTCTCGGCCGAAGCGAGCTGGCTCTTGGCCTGCTCGACGCGCGCCTGCGCCGTGGCGGCGAGCGACTGGCGCTGCTCCATTGTCTGCACGGTGAACACCGCGGTGCCGCGCAGGTTGAGGTAGCGCTCGTGATCGGACTTGGCGCGCGCGTAGTCGGCTTCGGCCGAGGCGAGGGCGGCGCGGGCGTTGTCGACGGCCAGGCGATAGTCGGATGGATCGAGCTGGGCGATCATGTCGCCGGGCTTGACCGTGGCGCCGACATCGACGGCGCGGCCGACGATCTTGCCGGCGACGCGGAAGCCCAGGGTGCTCTCGATGCGCGGCACGATGGTACCGGCCAGCACCAGCGACTGGCTGCGCCGCTGGTAGGCGATTTCCACAACTCGGGCCGGGCGGACGACAGGCTCGTTGGCGGCAACGGGTCGGGAGGCGTTTGCAGTGGTCCAGGAAAGCGCGGCAAAGCCTGCCGCGGCGGCGGCGCCCGCACCCAGAACGATGGCAACGGCCTTGAACGGAACTTTACCGATAAGCTGAGCGTACGGAACACGCATGGCTAACCGTCCTTCCCAGGTTTACAATGTTCAGAAGACCACCTGAACGGCGTTAACTGAACATTGATAAGTTATCGGCGTTCAGATAAGAGTCAAGTGGAAGGAGATCGTTTTTGACAGGGTTCGCGACAATTTTGCCGGCCGGCCGCAAGCGCCGCGGCGAGGGCCATACCCGCCGGGAGGAGATCCTCCAGGCTGCCAAGGACTTGTTCCTGGAGCTGGGCTTCGAGGCGACCACGATCCGCCGAATCGCCGATCGTGTCGGCATTTCCGCGCCTGCGCTGTACCTCTACTTCAAGGACAAGGACGAACTCCTGCTGGCGCTGTGCGACCTGACGTTTGCCCACCTTATGGGCGCGGTCGACGAGATCGAGAAGACTGTCACCGATCCTCTGGACCGGGTCCGCCGCTTCGGCGAGGCCTATGTCCGCTTCGGGCTCAGCCATCCCGACGAGTATCGGCTGGTCTTCATGGGCGCCCATGTTCCCGAATCAATCCGCAAGACCGGCCACAAGGCCGCGACCGATGATCCGACGAAGCCAGGGGTTGGTGGCGCGCTGGTGTTCAAGCGGTTGGTGGCGATCCTGGCCGAGGCCCAGGCGTCAGGCACCAAGCTGAAGTATCCCACCGACACGTGCGGTGAGCTGTGCTGGATGGGCCTTCATGGCCTGGTCTCGGCCTTCATCGTGAAGCCCGATTTCCCATGGTCGAACCGCGAGCTGCTGATCGACGGCATGCTCGACATCCATCTGAAGGGCATCCTACAGACGTAACGGGAGCGCGGGCCTCTGGCCCGCCTCATGATTCATGAGCGGGCCAGAGGCCCGCGCTCCCGGATATCAAGCGTTCTGCAACACGTGGACGGCGCGGTTGGCGACCAGGTCCTTGTTCTTTTCGCCGTAAGCCTTCATGTGCGCCGAAGCGCCATGGGCCTTGAGGTCGTCCATCGACTCCCACTTTTCGATGACGACGAAAGTATCGGGACCGAACTTGGCGAACGGACCGCCGTCGGTGTCGACCGTGGCGCCGTACTCGATGCAGCCCTTCTCGGCGTGCACCGCCGGCACGTTGGCCTTGAAGTTCTTGAGGATCTCATCCCGCTTGCCGGGCTTGGCGGTGATGATGGCGACGACGTGGATCATGATGTCTCCTCCTGGTTTCTCAAGCGTGGCCGTGACGTAGCAGGCGGCCGGGCAGCTTGTCATTGGCTGCGACCGAATCCTTGCCGTCGCGACGGATCAGCTTGCCGTTGACGATGACGGCATCGATGCCGCTGGCCTCCGACACCAGCCGATCGGCGCCGGCCGGCAGGTCGTAGACGCGCTTCAGCGGTCCCGGCCCGACGGTCTTGGGGTCGAACACCACGACGTCGGCCGGTCGGCCTTCGGCCAGAAGCCCGCGATCGGTGATGCCGAACATCTCGGCCGGCCGCTGCGTGAGATTGTGCACCGCCTGCTCGATCGTGAAGGTCTTCTTCTCGCGCACCCAGTGGCCGAGCAGGTACGTCGAATAGCAGGCATCGCAGAGCTGGCTGGCATGGGCGCCGGCGTCGGACAGCGCGATGATGGTGTTGGGATCGGTGATGAGCTCGGCCACTTCCTTCTCGTCGAAGTTCATCACGGCCATGCGGAAGCGCGCCTGCAGGTCGTTAGCGAGCGCCAGGTCGAGCGCGAGATCGACCGGATCCTTGCCGAGCTTCGCGGCGACAGCGGCAAGCGGCTGCTCCTCGAGCTCGCGCGCCGAGGGGGCCCAGGCGATGATCACGCGGTCCCACCAGTTGCGGAACAGCGGCGTCACTTCGGAGCGCAGCTTTTCGCGCCACGCCGGATCGGCATAGGCGCGGCGGCGCGTGCCGGGTGTCTTCGCGTCTTCGACGGCGAGCTCGTTCATGAACTTCATGACGTCGAAGATGAACGGCTCGGCGAAGGCGAACTCGAAGTTGAGCGGCCGGCAGCTGACCTGCGGAATGACCAGGGCGCCCGCCTTCCGCTGCTCGGCGGCGAGGTCGAGCTGCTTGCGATGGCCGCCCGGTCCGTAGAGGTAGGAGAGCAGGGCGGTCCACGTCACCGGCACGTTGTACTTGCGGCTGACCTCGGCCATGTGGCGCGTGGAGAAGTCGCGGCCGATGGTGATCTGCATCAGGCCGCGCTTCAGCTCGCCCATGACGGAGACCAGCGCATCCATCTCCTCGACGGTGGCCTGCCGGCTCGGCACCGGCTTGCCGGCATAGCCGTTGTGGCTCACCGATACCGAGGTGCCGAAGCCGATGGCGCCGGCATCCATCGCCTCGCGCACCAGCTTCTTCATGGCGGCGATCTCGTCGACCGTGGCGGCGCGCTCGGTCGATTCCTCGCCCATGACGTAGAGCCGCAACGGCGTGTGGCCGAACAGGGCGGCGACGTTGATCGCCGAGCCGCGCTTCTCGAGCGCATCGAGATATTGCGGGAAGGTCTCGAACGGCCAGCTCATGCCGAGGCCGGCCTCGAGCGCTTCGAGGCTCATGCCTTCGACCTTCTCGAGGGTCTGCATGATGAGCTTGCGATGGATCGCCTTGGTCGGCGCGACTCCGAAGCCGCAATTGCCGATCACGGTGGTGGTGACGCCATGCCAGGGCGAGATGCTGAGCATGCGGTCCCACAGGATCTGGGCGTCGTAGTGGGTATGGACGTCGACGAAGCCCGGCGAGACCACTTTGCCCGTGGCATCGATGGTCGTATCGGCAGCGCCGTCGGCCTTGCCGAGCGCCACGACCTTGCCGTCCTTGACGCCGACGTCACCACTGAAGCCGGGCTTGCCCGAACCGTCGACGATCGTGCCGCCCGTGATCTTGAGGTCGTAGGTCATCGCTGCCCCATCATCGCGCCCCTTGGGCTTGCTCCAAAACACCCGTCCAGTATACGTCGTTCGGCGCCGCAGGAGGAAAGCATGGCCAAGCATAAGATTGCACTCATTCCGGGAGACGGAATCGGCAAGGAGGTTCTGCCCGAAGGCGTGCGCGTGCTCGAAGCCGCGGCGCGGCGCTTCAATTTCCAACTCGAGTTCACCGACTTCGACTGGTCGTGCGATCGCCTGCTGCAGACCGGAAAGATGATGCCGGACGATGGCATGGAGCAGCTCAAGCAATTCGAGAGCATCTTCCTGGGCGCTGTCGGCTGGCCGGGCGTTCCCGACCACGTTTCGCTGTGGGGTCTGTTGATCCCGATCCGCCGCGACTTCGACGAGTACGTGAACCTGCGTCCGGTGCGCCTGTTCGAGGGCGTGCCGTCGCCGCTCGCCAACCGCAAGCCGGGCGAGATCGATTTCTGGGTGGTGCGCGAGAACACCGAGGGCGAGTACAGCCAGATCGGCGGCCGCATGTTCCAGGGCACCGACATGGAGTTCGCCATCCAGGAAGCGATCTTCACGCGCAAGGGCGTCGACCGCGTTCTGAAGTTCGCCTTCGAGTTCGCGAGCAAGACCAAGAAGAAGCACGTGACGTCGGCCACCAAGTCCAACGGCATCATCCACACGATGCCGTTCTGGGACGAGCGCTTCGCCGAGATGAAGAAGCACTATCCCGACATCAAGGCCGACCAGTACCACATCGACATTCTCACCGCGCACTTCGTGCGCAATCCCGACTGGTTCGACGTCGTGGTCGGCTCGAACCTGTTTGGCGACATCCTGTCGGACTTGGGCCCGGCGCTGACCGGCTCGATCGGCGTAGCGCCGTCCGGCAACATCAACCCGGAACGCAAGTTCCCCTCGATGTTCGAGCCGGTACACGGCTCGGCGCCGGACATCGCCGGGAAGTGGATCGCCAACCCGATCGGCCAGATCTGGTCGGGAGCCATGATGGTGCGGCATCTCGGCTATCCCGAGGCTGCAGAGGCCATCGAACGCGCAATTGCCGCGTCTTTGGTGGAAGGTGGCCCCCGGACGCGCGACCTGGGCGGCAACGGCGACACTAAGACCGTGGGCGCGGCCATTGCAGAACTGGTGAAGACGGTTTAGCTCTCCCTGAAGTTGATTATTTCAGGGAGTTTACGATGAAAAGACGCGTCCTGCTGGGCGGCGTCGCTGCCACCGGCCTGGCGGCCCTGCCGCTTGGCGCCATGGCCCAGGCCTATCCGAGCAAGCCCATCACCGTGGTCGTGCCCTTCGCGGCCGGCGGCCCGACCGATGCCTTGGCCCGCATCCTGTGCCAGCGCATGGGCGAGGCGCTGGGCCAGCAGCTGATCGTGGAGAATGTCGGCGGTGCCGGCGGCACGATCGGCGTCGCCAAGGTCGCCCGTGCGACCCCAGACGGCTACACGATCGCCTTCACCCACATGGGCACGCTCGCCGTCAACATCGCGCTCTACAAGTCGCTGCCCTACGACAGCCAGAAGGACTTCGAGCCGGTCGGACTCGGCGGCACCAACCCGATGGTGCTGGTCACCAAGAAGGATCTGCCGGCCAAGACCTTCGCGGAGTTCCAGGCCTACGTGAAGGCCAACGAGAAGAAGGTGCAGTACGGCATGGCCGGCATAGGCGCGGCCTCGCATCTCGGCGGCCTGATGCTGAACAGCATGATGAAGGTCGACGTGCTGGAAATCCCGTACAAGGGTACCGGCCCGGCGCTGAACGATCTCGTGTCCGGCCAGTTCGACTACATGGTCGACCAGGCCGTGAACGTGCTGCCGCAGATCAAGAGCGGGAACATCAAGGCGCTCGGCGTGTCGACGACCAAGCGCCTGTCGCAGCTGCCTGACGTGCCGACCATCGATGAAGCCGGCTTGAAGGGCTACGAGGTCACGATCTGGAACGGCTTCTTCGCGCCCAAGGGCACGCCCAAGGATGTCGTTGCCAAGCTCAACCAGGCGCTGGTGACCGCGCTCGCCGACGACAAGATCAAGGTGCGCCTGACCGAGCTCGCCGTCGACCTGCCCGAGGGCAAGGAGACGACGCCCGAGGCTCTGGGCGCGCAGCTCAAGGCCTCGATCGACAAATGGGTGCCCGCCGTGCGCGCTGCCGGCGTCAAGCCGGAGTAGGGACCTCCACTCGCTGATTGCAGGGCCGCCCATCGGGCGGCCCTGTTCGTTTTGCCGGAGCGCGGACCTCCAGGTCCGCTCATGGTCTTCCGGACCGCGCGCGTCTCCGCGCGCCTCATGATCATGAGCGCGCGGGGGACGCGCGTCGGTGTGGGAGAGGATGAGCTAATTGCGTGGCCCGTTGCCGCCAAAGCCGCCGTATTGATCGCCGCCACCTTGAGGCGGCTGGCCACCCGGCGGCGGGCCCTGACGCTTGCCGTTGTTGGTCATGCCGCCGCTGCTCTGGGCCTGCGAGGGATCGCCGTGGTGTTTGCGCCGGTGCGATGACCCGCCCTGCTGTTGATCGCCATTGGTGTGCTGCCGCGGAGGCCTTGCACCCTGACCATTCTGCGGATTGAGAGGAGGGGCGTCGGCGTTGGTGCTGCGCGTCGTCGGCGGAGGCTGGTCGCTGTTGCGATCCTGGGAAAGCACCGGCTGTGCAGAAAGAACCAAAGCAAAAAACGATACGAAAACGAGTCCCTTCACACGAGTCATGCACGTCCTATGAGCTGGGCGATCGGCCGATCATTTGACGGCCTTATCTCGGCTTACGAATACGCCGTCGCCGCCATCCCTGGATTTGTAGTTCGTTGAAGCTGCTATCCCTTCGGCTGGCCCTTTCATTTGACGCTCCTGACGATCTCGGTCGCGCGATCGAGCGTGTCCTTGAGCGCGCCCGCCAGGGCTTCCTGCAGTTTCTTCGCAGCGAGGCTCGGCGGCCGCCGAGGATGATGCAGAAGCGCGAGCGCCCGTTTGATGCCAGGGCGGCGCAGCCTGTTGACCTGAAGCCCCGGGCGGGCGAGCTCGGGGGCAATGGCGACCAGCGGCAGGATTGTCGCCCACCGGCCCGACTTCACCAGTTCGAGCGTCGGCGCGATCGCATCCATCTCCAAGCGGGGACTGATCGGTGCGGCCCGTCGCCGACGCGACTCGACGGGAATGCGCAAGCGGCCTTGTCCGGCGGTAGGCATGATCAGCGGCAAACGCTGCAGCTCGGTGCAGTCGAACAGACCCGGTGCGGCAAGCTTCGACGTCCGGCTGGTGACGAGCACGAGTTCCTCGCGAATCAGTGGCTCGACCGCGAGCGCGCCCGGCTGCAGCGGATCATTTACGATCGCGAAGTCGAGCTCGCCGGCATCGACCTTCGCGAGGAGCGTCGCGCTATAACCTTCAGTCACCTGGACGGAGACGTCCGGCAGCAGGTCGCAGTACATCTGGAGGGCGGCGGGGACGACGGCCGGCATGAGGGACGGGACGATGCCGACACGCACAGTGCCCGAAGCCGCGCCGCCCATGTCGATCATCTGGCGACGGACGTTTTCGAAGCCGCGGGCGAGGGGCAGGGCCAGCTCGTAGAACCGCTTTCCCTCGGCGGTGGGCATCACGCCGCGAGAGCTTCTGTCGAAAAGCACGACACCGAGGTCGCGCTCGAGCTTGGCGATCAGCATGCTGAGCGCCGGCTGGACGATGCCGAGCCGACTTGCTGCCCGCGTGACGCTGCCTTCGTCGTAGAGGCAGAGGAAGCTGTGAACCTGCCGATAGTCCATGGACCGCTATCAATAATATTGATGATACCAGCAACATTATCGGTCGCTATTATCGCCGCCAAGTGTGGAGGAAAACCAATGGCGGAAGTGATCCCGATCAAGCCGCACATCGGCGCCGAAATCCGGGGCGTCGATCTCGCGAGGTTGAGAGACGACGATTTTGCCGCGATCTATCGTGCCTACCTCGAGCGCAACGTCGTCGTCATTCGCGACCAGAAGCTCGGCATCGAGGAATACCTCAACTACAGCCGCCGCTTCGGTGTCGTGCAGCCCCATATCTCACGCACCACGCGCCATCCGGATCATCCCGAGGTGACCCTTCTCGGCGCCAATGCCGTCCGCAAGGACGGCAAAGTCGACGATGCGGTGCACAAGCGCGGCAACGACTGGCACACCGACCTGCCGTATGCGAAATCGCCGGCCAAAGCCACACAGCTCTATGCCATCGAGATCCCAACGCATGGCGGCGACACGCTGTTCGCCAACATGTACGCGGCCTACGACGCGCTTCCTGACCGGTTGAAGACCCGCATCGAGGGGCTGACGGGCCATTTCCGCTACGGCGGCGCCAGGCGTTATGGCCACGAGCTGCTCGACGAGCAGCATCGCCGCAACCCGCCGGAAGCTTTCCACCCCATAGCGCGTGTCCATCCGGAGACGGGCCGCAAGGCGCTCTATGTCAATCCGATCCACAGCTTCGGTATCGTCGGCCTGGCCCAGGACGAGGGCGACGAGCTTCTGCAGGAGCTCTTCACCTATATGATTCAGCCGGATGCGGACTACCGGCACAACTGGCGCGTCGGCGACGTCGTGATTTGGGACAACCGCTCCTCGATCCACGCCGCTGCGGGAGACCATCCGCCCGATCAGGCGCGCATCCACTGGCGCGTGACCATCATGGAATACGGCTTCCAGCCGGAAGCCGTGCGGCCGGCAGCCTGAGCGAATACGAAACAACGAGCAGGGAGGATTTCGGGAGATGACTGGCAGCGTGATCGCACGGCGGACGCTTCTTGCCGGCGCCGTCTTCGGCGCCGCGATGTCGGGGCAGGCACGCGCCGAGGCCTTCCCGACAAAGCTCGTTCGCATCGTGGTGCCGCAGACGCCGGGCGGCGCTTCGGACATCCTCGCGCGCATCGTCGCCCAGAAGCTGGCGGCGCTGTGGGGCCAGACGGTCATCATCGAGAACAAGCCTGGGGCGGGCGGTGTCGTCGGCACCGAGTTCGTCGCCAAAGCGCCGGCCGACGGCTACACGCTGCTCATGAGCTATGCCGGGACGCAGGCGATCAATCCCAGCCTCTACGCCAAGCTGCCGTTCGACTCGGTCGAGGATTTCCAACCCGTCGCGACAGTGGCCTCGCTGCCCTTCGCGATCGTCGTCCATCCGTCGATCCCGGCCCGGACCTTTCAGGAATTCGTCGCCCTCGTCCGGCAGAAGCCGGGCGAGATCACCTACGGCTCTTCAGGCAACGGTTCGGTCAATCACCTGATCGGCGAGATGGTGAATACCGAATTCGGCATTCGCATGGTGCACGTGCCTTATCGCGGGATCGCCCCGGCGATGACCGACCTGGTCAGCGGGCAGATCCAGGCGGCGGTGCCGACTTTGCCCTCGGCGCTGCCCTTCGTCAGCCAGGGCTCGGCCCGCGCGCTTGTCGTAACGAGTGCGAAGCGCGCCGAGGCGGCGCCCGACATCCCGACGCTGGCCGAATCGGGTGCCCCGGGCTTCGACGTCGATCCCTGGTTCGGGTTGCTGGCGCCGGCCGGCGTTCCCGCGGCCGTCGTTACGAAGATCAACGCGGACGTCGGCAAGGTCTTGGCCGAGCCGGAGGTGGGCGTGCTTTTCAAGCAACAGGGCGCCACGCCACTGATCACGACTCCCGACCAGTTCCGGGCGATGTTGAAATCGGACGTCGAGAAGTGGGCGAAGGTCGTGAAGGCTTCCGGAGCCAAGCTCGACTGACGAAGGTCACCCCAGGCCGAGCGTCTGGAAGTCGATCGCGACCTGCCGCGGCGTGGCGCCGCCCTCGTCGCGCAACGCCAGCGTCACCCGGCGCGCCCACCACTCGATATCGACGATGCCGAAGGTTGGCGCCGCGTAGATCTCGCCGAGGCGATTGGGCCCGGGCTCCTTGGCGATGGCTGACGCTGTTGTTGTAGCCGGCGCTGGCCTTGCGCAGGGGGCCGACTTGTAGGCGAGAATGGCGTCCCAGGCAGGTTGCGAATCGGCCTACTCGGGGCACGAGCCGAAGGCGATCCGCGTCAGCGGACGCCGGGCCTGCGCCGAGAGGCCGGCCGGCATCAGCGCGGCGGCAGCCATGAGTTGGGCAAGAGTGCGACGGTAGAACATGGTAGTGGTCACCCAAATGCCAGGATTGCAGCTTTAGTTATCACTGTCGTGAAACGCCACCTGAAATACGCCTTGGAACTGCTCTTCGTGCCGATCGCGGCGGCGATCGTGTTCATTGAGGAGACTTTGCTGCGCTACCTCGGGCTGGCCATGGCGGCGCTCGCCAAGTGGCCGCCCGTCGCCGCCCTCGAAGCCTGGCTGCGCCGGCTGCCGCCCTGGGGCGCGTTACTGGTCTTCGTAGCGCCTTCATTGCTGGTGATTCCGATCAAACTTTCCGCTGTCTGGTTTGCATTTCACCATCGCTACGCGCTTTCGGCCGCCAGTATTGCCATTGGCAAGATGCTGGCAACGGCGCTGGTGGCGCGGCTCTACCAGGTGCTGCGCCCGACGCTGATCAGGATGGCCTGGTACCTCAAGGCCGAGACCTGGGTGTTCGACTGGCGCGACCGGCTCTACGCCTTCGTTCGTGCGCTGCCGGCCTGGCAGCGGGCGAAGGCGATGGTGCAGGGCGTCCGGCGCTGGATGCGCGAGTTGCTGGGGTTGTCTTCCGGACCGCCGGCGTCCCGCCGGCCTCATGAGCCCTGAGCCGGCGAGACGCCGGTGGTCCGGAAGAGCTAGAGCATCGAGCTTGAAATAAGAATCGAAAGGGGATTCCCAAGGAATCGGAAGTCTGATTCAAGATGCTGGCTG
>JAIEOV010000089.1 GCA_019750135.1 Reyranella sp.
GTTCCGGTGCGGCGGGAGGCGCGTCGGCTGGCGGCAGCGCCGGTGCCAGTGCCGGCACAGGTGGCGGCGGTGCTGGCAGTGGCAGCGGCGGCGGTGCCGGTGCCGGCGCTTCGGGCGGCGCTTCGTCCGGGGCAGCCGGTGGGACGTCCGGCGATGCGAGCGCCGGGGTAGGCGTCGGTGGCGTCGGCAGCGGCACGAGTGGCGGCGCGGGCGCGACCGCCGCGGTCGGCAGCGGACCGGCATCGGGTAATGCGAGCGTCGGGATCGGCATCGGCGGCGTTGGCGCCGGTGGCGGGGGAACAGGTGATGGCGGCGCAGGTAGCGGTGGAACTGGTGGTGTTGGAACGAGCGGCGGCGGCGTGGGTGCCGGAGGTGTCGCCAGCGTCGGTACTGGTTCAGGCAACTCGGGTGTTGGCGCCGGTAGTGGCGTCGGTTCGGGCGTGGGCGTCGGCGCCTCGGGTGCCAGCGTCGGCACCGGTCCCGGCGGCGTCGGCAGCGGAAGCAGCGTCGCGAACGCCATCTCGGCCCAGGAAGAAGCCATGCTGCGGCTCTATCTCAGCGACGTCGCGCCGGTCGACTCCGTCGCGGCGGGTAATCTCACCACGGTGCAGACGGCGTCGTTGCTTTATCGTTCCGGGCACAAGCGTGCCGCCAAGGAGCTGCTGTGCGAGCGGCGCGACGTCTACAACGCCTTCCGGCGCACGCCGACGCCGTGCCTCGCGCGCGCGGACTGGGAGCTGAAGGAAGCGAGCGCGGCCAACACCATGTCGCGCTTCCAGCCCGGCGCGTACCGGACCCGCGCGGACTGCCTGACGGCCGCCTACACCGCGCGCGTTCCGCTCGGCGCGTGCGACGGGCGGTAGCTCTCAGGGATTGCAGTTGGCCTGGGCGATGACCACCGCGTCCAGGCCCTGCATCTGCTCCTGCGTGAGATTGGAGGGGTCGAGCAGGTTGCCGCCCGGCTCCATCGCCTTATTGGACTTCCGCATGCCCTCGATGGCGGCTTGCTTCTTGTCTGCCGGAACCTTGGACGCGATGCATTCACACATCTTCTGAGGCGTCGTCATTGTGCAGGCCTGCATGAAAGCATCCTGCGCCTGGGCACCGCTTGCGAGCGCCGAGACGAAAGCCAAGCCGAGAGCGCAGGTGACGAAACGCATGGAGACTCCTCTTCGAAGGCCGCCCGATAATATCAGAACAACCAGCTGCGCAGCAGGCCGAACAGACCGGTGGCAAACAGAATGGTGAGGGCCACGTTGCGGTAGAGCCGCTCGCTGGCCAGGCCGTGGAAGGCGCGGCCGCCGACCCAGGCGCCCAGCACCATGACCGGAAACAGCACCACGGCGCGGATCAGCGCATCGACGCCGGCCACGCCGGTCGCCAGCACGATGACGATCAGCAGGAACTGCGTCAGGAAGTAATAGGTGACGATGTTGGCGCGGTTGACCTGCGGCGGATCGTTTCCCGACAGCAGGTAGAGCAGCACCGGCGGTCCGCCGACGCTGGTGGTGGCCATCATGGCGCCCGACACGGCGCCGACCGCGACGGTGGCGGCGGTCGAGCGCCGGCCGGTGTATTTCCAGCCGGTCCACATCAGCACGACGAAGGCCACGATGACGGCCGAGACCGCCGTCACGATGGTGCTCTTGTCGACGCTGGCCAGCAGCCAGACGCCGAGCGGCATGGCGGCGCAGGCGGCGATGCTCATCGGCGTCAGCACCTTCCAGTCGGCGTGCCGGCGGACTTGCGGGAAGAGCTGCAGGGAGACCACCAGCTCGATCGCCACCACGGTCACCACCATCTCGGCCGAGCCAAAGAGGATCGCGAAGATCGGCGCCATCAGCATGGCCGAGCCGAACCCGGCGAAGCCGCGCATCAAGCCGGCGACCAGGGTGACGCCGATCGCGGTCCACAAACCGACACCGGCGAACAAGGACGAAATGTAGGGGATCATTGAAGCGACTTCTCAGCACGAACCGGACACGACGACAGGCGATCCGCGGTCCGGACGGGCCGGAGCGGGATCAGCGCTTAAGTCGAAGGGTCTGCCGCTTCATCGGGCGCGAACCTTGGTCGATCCGCCCCAATCCGTCAATGAGGTCAGTCAATCAAAGAGCCTGCAGTATCGCGCAGGCTGTCCAGGCAAATCCGACGGTTGTCGTGGCGAAGCTCGCGACGCGATAGGCCTTGCGCAGCGGCCCGATCTGCGGCTGCGGGTCGACCGCCCGCAGCAGGAAGAGCGAGGGATTGGTGAAGCCACCGATCACCACCAGCCAGCAGGCCTCGACCGGCAGCGGCACGCGGATGGCATAGAGCGCCATGCAGAACAGCGCCATCATCAGCAGATCGGTATGCGCGCGGATCAGCGAGCCGTAGTCCTTGATCAACCCGGCCACCGGCTCGAACCGGATGAGACGGCAGAAGGTGGCGATCCAGGCCAGCACCAGGGCCGAGAGCAGCATGCCGGCGGCGCCGGCCAGAAGTATCTTCATGCGCGGCACTATCGGCGCGACAGGCCATCGAAGTCCTTGCGATTTGAGGGTCCCGCAGTAGTCTCCCGCGCCACTTTCCGAACTTTTGCGGCGGTCCGGAGCGCCAACATGCCAAAACCGACACTCGACGCCATCGACACGCGAATCATCGCCGCGCTGCAGGCTGACGGCCGGCTGAGCAACCACCAGCTCGCCGAGCGCATCGGCCTCTCGCCCTCGCCTTGCCTGCGCCGAGTCAAGCGGCTGGAGCGCGAGGGCTACATCGAATCGTATCGCGCCGTCCTGCAGCGCGACCGCGTCGGGCTGGGCTTCACCGCCTTCGTGACCGTGAAGATCGAGGGCCATGCCGACCTGGCGGCGGATGCCCTGCAGGATGCGATCGTCGCCATGCCCGAGGTCGTGGCCTGCCACATGGTGTCGGGCGATTCGGACTATCTGCTCGAGGTCGTCGTCCCCGACCGCGAGAGCTACCAGGCCTTCCTGATCGACAAGCTCCTCGACCTGCCGATCATCAAGGAAGTGCGCTCCAACATCGCGATCCAGCCGCTCAAGACCGCGGCGCCGCTGCCGCTCGGCCATCTCGCCTGATCAGGCCGCGAGCTTGGCCCGCACGAAGTCGATGCGGTCCTGGCCCCAGAACAGCTCGCCGTCGACGACGAAGGTCGGCACGGCGAACACGCCCTGCTGCTCGGCCTCCTGCTGATGGCGCTTCAGTTCCGCCGGGCCCTCGCCTGAGGCAAAGGTATCGAAGCCCGCCGTATCGACGCCCGCATCGGTCAGCAGCCCCATGACCGCAGCGCGGTCCTCGTAGTCGATCTCGCGCTTGAAGAAGCGCGGATAGGCGAGGTCGATCAAGGCGCGGCCGTGGCCGCTCCTGTCGGCATAGAGCCAGGCGAGATGGACCAGCGTCTGGTCGAAGATCTTCTTCGGGCCGAGCAGCGTGATGCCGCGCTGGTTCGCGAAGCGGCGGGCGTCCAGATAGAAGTACTTGATCTTGCGCATGCCGCGCGCGATCGCCTCGGGATCGCTGAGATTGACCGCGCCGGCGATGTTGAGGGCGAAAGGCCGCAGCCGCAGCTCGACCTCGAAGTCGCGCTCGAGGTCGTAGGCCGGATCCTTTGCGAGGAAGGAGAACGGGCTGCGCAGGTCGAGCCAGAGATCGACCTTCTTCCTCACGCGCGCCGCCTCTGTTGTCCCTCGCCCGTCTTGTCGCGCAGGCGGCGCATGCCGCGCAGCCAGCGGTCGCGGTCGAGCTTGCGCGCCATGTACTCCTTGACCTCGGGATGTGTAAGGATGAGGAAGCGCTCCTCGTCCATCGCCTCGATGACGGTCTGGGCGACGGCGTCGGTGTTCAGCACACCGTCGACCGAGGCCGCGCCGGCGCCCGCCATGCGCAGCATGTTGGTGTCGACCGCCTGCGGGCAGAGCACCGACACGGCGATGCCGCGATCGCCGTACTGGATGGCGAGATGCTCGGCCAGCGCGACGGCAGCGTGCTTGGTGACGCCGTAGGGTGCCGAGCCCATGGAGGCGAGCAGGCCCGCGGCGCTGGCGGTGTTGAGAAGATAGCCCGACTTGCGCGCGAGCATGCCCGGCACCAGGGCACGGGCGGCGTAAACGTGGCTCATGACATGGATGGCCCAGCTGTCGGCCCAGTCCTTGTCGGTCGCATCCTCGTGACCGCCGCGGCCGATGCCGGCGTTGGAGAAGAAGACGTCGACCGGCCCGAAGCGCCGCTCGGCTTCGGCGACCAGCTGCTGGATATCCGCCTCCTTCGCGACGTCGCAGGCGACCGCCAGGCCCCTGATATCGTCGGCGACGGCGCGCAGGCGGTCGGCATCGCGGTCGGCCACGACCACGCCCTTGGCGCCTTCCTTGGCGTAGCGCCGCGCGATCGCCTCGCCGATGCCGCCCGCCGCGCCGGTGACGACGCAGACCTTGTCCGTGACCTTCATCCCCACGACTCCTCGATCAACTGCACGTACTCGGCCTTCGTCGGCTGACGCGGCGTCGACTGGTGGCAATGATCGCCGAGCGCGCCGTCGGCGATCTTCTCGACAGTGTCCTGCGCCAGGCCCATGGCGCCCAGGCCCTTGGGGATGCCGAGCCGCTCATTGAGCGCGGCGACGGCGTTGGCCACGCCCGTGGCGTTCGCTTCGCTCGCCGGCAGGCCCATGACCTGCGCCACCTTCCGGTACTTCTCGCCGACGGCGGGCTCGTTGAAGCGCAGCACGGCCGGCAGGTAGACCGCGTTCAGCGTGCCGTGATGCAGGCGATAGCCCTTGAGGCCGCCGGTCGGATGGCTGAGCGCGTGCACCGCGCCCAGGCCCTTCTGGAACACCATGGCCCCTTCCATGGCGGCCATCGCCATGTTGTAGCGCGCCTCGCGATCCGAGCCGTCCTTGGTGGCGCGCTCGACCCAGGTCCACGCCTTCTCCAGGCCGTCGAGCGCGATCGAATCGGCCGGCGGGTTGAAGACGTTGGCCAGGAAGCATTCGATATTGTGGGTGAAGGCATCCATGCCGGTGCCGGCCGTCAGATGCGGCGGCAGGCCGAGCGTCAGCTCGGGATCGATCAGCGCCAGCCGGGGGATCAGGTACGGGCTGCCGATGGCAAGCTTGCGGCCGGAATCCATGATGATGACGCCGCCGCGGCTGACCTCGCTGCCGGTGCCCGAGGTCGTGGGAATGGCAACGATCGGCGCCACCGCCGCGGTGATCTTGCCCGCGCCGCCCTCGACGAAGGAATAGGGCTGCAGCGAGGAGCCGGGATGAGTCGCCATCAGCCCGACCGCCTTGGCGAGATCCATCGGCGATCCGCCACCGATGGCGATGATGCCGTCGCAGCCTTCTTCCTTGTAGATCTTGAGGGCGTCGCGCATCGCGGCTTCCGTCGGGTTCTCCGGCGTGCCGTCGTAGAGCGTGATCGGCATGTTGCCGGGAAGCCGCTCCTTGACCTTGGCCCACAGCCCGGCCGCGATCACGCCCTTGTCGGTCACGATCAGCGGCCGGCGGATGCCGAGAAGCTGCAGTTCGGACTCGAGCAGCTTCAGCGCCCCGAAGTCGAACTGGATACGGGTCAGGTAAGTGATGAGCGCCATGTTGTTCCCTATGCGCGATAAAACGGCTTGTCGCCCTTGACGGTCACGCGGTAGCCCAGCCGCTTGTGCGGAAAGTAGTCCCACATCGCGTGATGCATGGCGGAGCGATTGTCCCAAAAGGCGACCGAGTTGGGTTGCCAGGCGAAGCGGCACTGGAACTCTGGCGTCTCGCTGTGGCGATAGAGCATTTCCAGCAGCGCATCGCTCTCGCCCTTGCGCAGACCCTTGATATGCGTCGTGAAGTTGCGGTTGACGTAAAGCGCCTTGCGGCCGGTGACGGGATGCGTGCGCACCACGGGATGCTCGTTCCGGGGGAAGCCACCCTCCTTCGGCTTCTGACCGAAGCGGCCGCCATAGACCTGCGCGCCGTCATGGACGGCGATCAACCCTTCGCACAAACGCTGGATGGGCGCCGAGAGCGTGTCGTAGGCGCGATACATGTTGGCGAACAGCGTGTTGCCGCCGCCGTCCGGCGGCAGCTGCTTCATGTAGAGGATGCTGCCCATCGGCGGCTCGGGATCGCACGAAACGTCGGAGTGCCATTCCTCTCCCGCCACGAACTTCGAATGCTCGTCGGCCTTGATCACCAGGATCTCGGGATGCTCTGATTCGGTGCGGATCGACGTCGGATGGATGTGCAGCTCGCCGAAGCGGCGGCCGAACGCCTTGTGCTGCTCGTGAGTGAGCTCCTGGTCGCGGAAGAAGATCACCAGATTGTCCATCAACGCATCGTGGATCTCCTGGAAGACCTGGTTGCCGAGCGGCCGGGCGAGGTCGACGCCGAAGATCTCAGCGCCGATCGCGGGGGTGAGCTTTCTCACCTCGATGGTCTGGTAACCCATTGGCTTTTCCCCACCTAATAGGGCGAGCCTACGCGAGAACGACCATGAGCAACACCCTTCTCCTGCGCGCCGCGACGGCCGCCGACGCCGCGGCGATCCATGCCACCATCGCCGCCTCCTTCGAGCAGTATCGCGGCAAGCTCGAACCCGAGTCGGGCGCCTTCCGTGAAACGGTGGAGGGCATTGCCGCCGAACTGGCGCGCGAGTCCGGCGCCATCGTCGCGGAGCGGAACGGTCGCATGGTCGGCTGTGTCATGGTGAAGCTGATGGAGGACGACCTCTATTTCGGCCGCCTGTCGGTCGTACCGGAGGCGCGCGGCCAAGGCATCTCCCGCCGCCTGGTCGAGGCGGTCGAGGACGAGGCGCGACGCCGCGAGCTCGCCGGCGTCCAGCTGGGCGTGCGCATCGTGCTCGTCGAGAACCAGAAGCTGTTCACGTCGATGGGTTATGTCGAGATCTCGCGCGAGGCGCACGAGGGCTTCGACCACCCGACCTCGATCAACATGCGCAAAGCGTTGCGCTAGATTTTTTCCTGTACCTCAAATGCCCCTCGCTTCGCTCGGGCAGCGGTTGCGGCGGGCCGGGAATTCGGACGAATTAAGACAGTTGCACCCTGTCTTAATTCGACCAGGAAAAGCCGAGATTTTTCAGGCCTCTATCGACTTGCTGGCAATTCGGACATTTCCGCTAGTAGCTCTGCACAGGGGTTCTGATGGGCTGAATGCCCAAGAGACGACATTTAAGGCTCCTTGGCTCGAGGGCCGGTCGCGTGAATTTCGCTGGATTTCGCTAGATCCCGGATCACGGGCAAAGCCATTGAATCTTCGGCCTTTTTGAGTTTCGCTAGTTTTGCTGGCCGTTTTCATTCAGTCGACCGAACCGCCCTTCCGGCGGCGTCGCGGGATGACGAAAGACTGGGGGCCCGGCAGGGCTGCCGCCGGGCGCGATGGTATCGGATCAACGATGCATAGAGCGGACGCCTGAAAGCACGGCGGCAGGCTCAAGATAACTCAAGTGCTCATCCGTGTCAATAACCATGGTGCGATTTTCCAAGCACCAGGGGGCCCCCCTTTGCAGTGGCTTGGCCGCCGTGCCGGGTTCTTTCATTGCGAATTTTGAGGCTCCAGGAGACCCGATATCTGGACGCCTTCGCCGCCATCAAACCACACCCGAGTCCTTCGATCCATGTGCAGGCAATGCTGTCACCCGCGTCGGATCGAGGTCGATCGCCGTCAAAATCTCTGCGCTGAGAGTTTGGTCCGGCATTGTCGCCATCGACGCCGCGCACCGCGCATGCCCTGGAACGCCGTTGTCACGGCGGCGCGAACCGGTAACGGAACGTGCAGCTCGGCGCGCCCTGCATGATCGTCTGGGCGCGGTCGAGGGCCACCGAGTCCTCACCGACGGCCACGATGTCGAAATCGGCCGCGCAGATCAGCAGCGCGCCGAGCTCGGGCTCGCCCAGCTCGCGGAAGAACTCGGCGAAGCGGCAGCGTGTGACGTCGATGTCGAGCGCCGTCTCGTCGTGCCGCTTGATCTGGAACTCGACCTCGCGGCCGGAAACTTCGCCGAAGGCCTTCTGCAGGCCCGCCCATTTGTGTCGCGCACTACCCTCAATGCCGTCGGCGATCGCCGCGAAGAGCTGCTTCGACCAGTCGCGCAGCGCCCGCTTCACGACGGCGTCGGCCCGCTCCTTGCCCAGTTCGGCCCGCAAGGCGCGCAGCACCGGTACCAGGACCTGAGCCTGCATGCGCGTCTTGTCGAGAAGGGAGACCTCGGGGTCGACCAGGTAGTCGTCGAGGACGCCGCTCATGCCTTCCTCCGGAAACGGAAGTCGCAGCAGGTTCCACCCGCCATGATCGTCTGGCTGCGCTCGAGCTCGAGCCCGTCGTTGAAGCCTTCGACCATCGCATGGTCCCTGGCGCAATGGATCTGGACGCCGAGGTCATCGAGGCCGAGCTCCTTGTAGAACTCCGCGTAACGACAGCGCGTCACGTTGAAGGCGAGTCGATCGGCTGTCTGCTCGACGACCTCCAGCTCCATGCCGCCACCGCCCGCCCACAATTCCTCGGCGACGCGGCGCAGGCCTTCGATGTCGCCGCCGAACGTTGCCGCCCAGCGCGCACCGTCGCCGGCGGCAAGCGAGCGGATCGCGCCGGCAACAAGATCGCGCGTCGGGCCGTCGCCGAACTTCTCGCGGCAGGCGGAGATGAAGGGAATGAGGACGCGGCCTTCGATCTTGCGCCGCTCCAAGTGAGTGATGGTGATGTCGTCGGTCATGCGCCGGACCATCGCGCCGCTCGGGCTCGCGGACAAATCAGCTGATCTGCTGCTCGAGGCATAGAAATCCTGATGCTCGCGCCGCCGCTTCCGCTCCTAATCTGCGCGGTGGAGAGGACTGCCATGACCTATCGACTCCCACCCCTCAACGGCCTGCGCGCCTTCGAAGCGGCGGCGCGGCATAGAAGCTTCCGCGGCGCCGCCGACGAGCTCTGCGTGACGCCGGGCGCCGTCAGCCAGCTCGTGAAGACGCTGGAGACCGCGCTCGACACCAGGCTCTTCGAGCGCTCGGCGCGTGCCATCGCGCTCACGGCCGAGGGCAAGAAATACCTGCCGGCGATCCGGCGCGCCTTCGAGGAGATTGCCGCGGCGACCGAGGCGACGGCGCCCGGCCTGCGCGGCCGCAAGCTGCGCCTGGGCATCGCGCCCGCGCTGGACCGCGCCGACTGCCCGGTCCTGCGCCGGCTCGTCTCGCGAAAGGAGACGCCCGACATCGTCGCCCTGCGTGTCGAGGACGATCCGGACCTGCTGGCCAAGGACGGCAGCCTCGACGCCCTGCTGCGGCTTTCCGACGAGGACTGCGGCGGCCTGCATATCGATCGTGTGGCCGTGATGGGCGCCGACCGCAGCCGGCTCCCGGCGGTGTTGGTCACCCGGCCGGGAATCGCCGGCTGCCATCAGCACAAGACCCTGGTGATGCTGCTTGCACACGCCGCCCGGGAGGCTCATTAGTCCGGCCATGACCAATCGCACCCCGCTCACCGGCCCCTCGGTCTGGACCGGCGATGAGATCAAGAATTCCAAGCGCTGGATCCGTGACTTCCCGGCCTCGGGCACAGCTGCGCTCGATACTGCCCTCGCCGCCGTGAACAAGGCCGGCCTCGAATGGTCGCAGATCACGCGCAAGGATTTCCCGCTGAGCGGGCTCGACGGACTGCTGGCCGACATCGCCGACGAGCTGGAAAACGGCGTCGGCATCATGAAGCTGCGCGGCTTCCCGGTCGATCGCTACGACGAGAACGACCTGCGGAAGATCTACTTCGGGCTGGGCACGCATCTCGGGACGCCGGTGTTCCAGAACCGCAGCGGCGAGCTGATGCGCGCCATCCGTGATGAAGGTGCACATGTCGGCCGCACGTATGGCCAGACCAAGGACCAGAAGGGCACCACCTTCCTCTCCTCCTATGCCCGCACGCTGACCAACGGCGGGCTGCGCTTCCACACCGATCGCACCGACGTGGTCGGGCTGCTGTGCGTGCGCCAGGCGATGAAGGGCGGCGTGAGCACGCTCGCCTCCACGCCCGCCATCCACAACGCGATCCTCGCCAAGCGTCCCGACCTGCTCGACGCGCTGTTCACCGACTACTGGCGCAGCCGCTTCGGCGAGGAAGGCACCGGCAAGGACGGCTCGAGTACGACGAAGGAAACAGCCTATCCGCTGCCGATCTTCGGCGTGCGCGACGGCAAGTTCACTTCGCACTATTCGCTCACCTTCATCGAGGCGGCCCAACTCGCGCCCGACGTGCCGAAGCTCACCGCGGCGCAGAAGGAAGCGATCGATGTCCTGATGGCGACCGCGCAGGAGCTCTGCTTCGAGATGACCCTGGAGCCGGGCGACCTGCAGCTGATCAACAGCCACGTCACCTATCACGGCCGCACGCCGTTCGAGGACGAGGCGTCGAGCGGCCATGACCGCCTGCTGCTGCGGATCTGGCTCACCATGGCCAACAACCGCCCGCTGCCGCAGGGCCATGAGATCCTGTGGCGCAGCATCGAGGCCGGCCAGCCGCGCGGCGGCATCCAGCAGATCGCGATCTGAGAGGGACGGCTCTCATGAGTGGACACATCGTTTCATGCTCCTCTCCCCCGCTAGGACCCTAGCGGGGGAGAGGAATGTGAGAGTCCGCTCCTTAGGCCCTCAGCGTCTGTTGCGCAGGCTGCCGACGATCCCGGTCGGGAAGAAATAGACGCAGAGGATGAAGGCCACCCCGAGCCACAACAGCCAGCGGTCGGGGTGGAACAGGCTGGCGACGAAAGGCAGGCCGGCCAGGGCTTGATTGGCAATGCCCAGCAGGTCCTGAAGGTAGTTCTGGGCGAACACCAGCAGCACGGCGCCCAGCACCGCGCCGTACATCGTCCCCATGCCGCCGATCACCACCATCAGCAGGATATCGACCATGATGTCGAAGCTGAGCGTGGTGTCGGGATTGGTCTGGCTCGACCACAGCGCCAGCAGCGCGCCGGCCAGTGCCGCGACGGCCGCGGCGATGCAGCTTGCGATGGTGCGGTAGACCACGGTGCGGTAGCCGATCGCCTCGGCGCGGAAGGGATTCTCGCGGATCGCCATCAGCACGCTGCCGAACGGCGAGTTGACGACGCGCAGCAGCACCAGCACCAGGACCAGCGACGCGGCGTAGACGAGGTAGTAGTCGAGCAGGCGGCCGTTCAGGCGCACGCCGAACAGCGTGCCGTCGCTGAGGGAGAACGAAGGCCGCAGCACGGCGGGCAGGCGGTAGTTCAGCCCGTCCTCGCCGCCCGTCAGGTCCGGCAGCTGCGAGGCCAGGATGGCGAAGGCGCTGGCCACCGCGAGCGTGATCATGGCGAAGAAGATCGTGCGCACGCGCAGGCTGAACAGGCCGATCAGGGCGGCGAGCGCGACGGCGACGATCAGGCCGGCGACGATGCCAACCGCAACAGCCGTCCATTCCGCACCCATGCGTGTCAGCGCGATCGCCACGCCATAGGCGCCGATGCCGAAGAACATGGTGTGGGCAAAGGAAACGATGCCGGTGTAGCCCAGCAGCAGGTCGAAGCTCGCCGCCAGCACGATGAAGACGCAGATCTTGGCCGCGACGTTCAACGACTTCGCGCCGGGAAACAGGAATGGCGCCACTGCCAGGCCGACCACGATCAGCACCAGGGCGATGGCGAGCCAGCGGCTGCGCGGCAGGTCGTCGGAAAGGATCGCCCGCAACATGCTCACCTCTTGGCCACGGGGTAGAGGCCTTGCGGGCGCCACAGCAGGACCAGCGCCATCAACAGGATGTTGGAGCCCAGCGCCACCTTGGGCGCGATGAAGCCGATGTAGTTGGCGCTAAGCCCGACCAGCAGCGCACCGACGAAGCAACCGCCGACCGAGCCCAGACCGCCGATGATGATGACGATGAACACCAGGACGGCGACCTGCGCGCCGATCGCCGCGGTCACCGTCTCTTGATAGAGGCCCCACATGGCACCGCCCAGGCCGGCCAGCGCCGAGCCGGCGACGAAGACACCGACGAACAGGCGGCGGATGCGATAGCCCAGCGCCTCGACCATCTCGCCGTTCTCGACGCCGGCGCGGATCAGCAGGCCGATGCGCGTGCGGTTGAGCGTAACGGCGAGCGCGGCGAAGACGGCCAGCCCGACGATCACGGCCAGCACGCGATACTTCTCGATGGCGACATCGCCCAGGAGGAAGGCGCCGCGCAGCGCCGTCGGCCGCGCCAGCGTGATCTGGTCGGGGCCCCAGATCACCTTGAGGAGCTGCTCGGCCACGATCAGGCCGCCGGTCGTCACCAGGATCTGGCGCAGGTGCTGGCCGTAGACCGGGCGAACGATCACGCGCTCGAAACCCCAGCCCAGCAGGCCGCTGACGGCCATGGCCGCCAGCACCGCGGGACCGACCGCGGCGAGATTGAGCCACAGCGAATCGACCGCCATCCAGGGCGACAGCGCCAGCATGACGCTGGCGGCCACGAAGGCGCCGACGGCGATGAAAGCGCCGTGCCCGAAATTCAGCACGTCCATCAGGCCGAAGGTGAGCGTGAGCCCCGACGCCATCACGAAGATCATCAGGCCCATGGCAAGGCCGGCGACGGTGAGCGTCACCCAGCTCGTCGGCGAGCCCACGAGCGGCAGCGCCACGGCCGCGACGGCCGGGATCAGGAGCAGCGGCAGCCAGTCCTTTTTCACTGGTGTTCCCCCATGCCCATTCCCAGCAGGTGCTGTTGCAGGGCGTCGTCCGCAGCAAAGGCCGCCATCGAGCCGGTGTGCGCAACCTTTCCGTCGTCCATCACCGCCACGGTGTCGCCGAGCTGGCGGGCGAAGGCGAAGTTCTGCTCGACCACCAGCAGGCTCGCCTCGCCGTCCTTCAGCTCGCGGAAGGCGTCGATCATGTTCGTGATGATGGCGGGCGCCAGGCCCTTGGTCGGCTCGTCGATCAGCAGCAGCCGGCGCGGCTCGATGATGGCGCGCGCGACGGCCAGCATCTGCTTCTGGCCGCCCGACAGGTTGCCGGCCGGCAAGGTCCAGAAGCGCTTCAACGCCTCGAAGCGCGAGAAGATCCAGTCGAGCCGCTTCTGGTCGGGTGGCCCCGAGCGCGCTGCCAGGATCAGGTTCTCCTGCACGGTGAGGTCGGCGAAGATCGCCATGCTCTCGGGCACGTAGGCGATGCCGAGCCGCGCGATGTCGGGCGTGGCGAGCCCGGCGATGTTGCGGCCGGCGAAGCGGATCTCGCCTGCCGCAGCACGCCACAGGCCCATGATGGTTCGCAAGGTCGTGGTCTTGCCGGCACCGTTGCGGCCCAGCAGCATGGTCAATCCGCCCTCGAGCACGTCGAACTCGACGCCATGCAGGATGTGATAGCGTCCGATGTCGGTCTTGACGGCGCGCAGGCTGAGCAGAGGTTCAGCCATGCGCGTCTCCGGGTGCTGCCCCGCCCAAGTACGCCTCGCGCACGATATCGGAGTTGATGACCTCGGCGGGGTTGCCGTCGGCCACCAGCTTGCCCTGGTGCAGCACGACGATGCGATCCGACAGCGAACGCACGACGTCCATCTTGTGCTCGACGAGCAGGATGGTCTTGTCACCGCGCGCCTTGATGGCGGCGATGATATCGAGCACCGTCGGCACCTCGTCGATGCTCATCCCGGCGGTCGGCTCGTCGAACATGAAGATGTCGGGCTCGAGCGCCAGCAGGATCGCGACCTCGAGCTTGCGCTGGTCGCCGTGCGGCAAGGTCGCGGCGATTGCCTCGGCACGCTCGGCCAGCGACACGGCGGCGAGATGGGTCATGGCGCGGTCGATCAGCTCGCGGTGGCCGAGCGCGCGCGAGAAGAGGTCCAGCCCTTTGCCGGACTTCACCTGCACCGCCAGGCGCACGTTCTCCAGCGCGCTGAGGTTCGGAAAGAGGTTGGTCAGCTGGAAGGCGCGGCCCAGGCCCAGCCGGCTGCGGCGTGGCGCGGCATAGCCGGTGATGTCCTCGCCGTTCAGCTTCACCTTGCCCGAGGTAGCGGGAAGCTGGCCCGAGATCAGGTTGAAGTAAGTCGTCTTGCCGGCGCCGTTGGGCCCGACGATCGACGTCAGCGTGCCGGGCTGAAAGGCGCAGCTCACGCCGTCGACGGCGGCATGCCCGCCGAAACGGATCGTCAGGTCTTCGGTGGCGAGCATGGCGTCATGCTCTTCCGGACCGCACGCGTCCCCGCGCGCGGTCCGGAAGATAACTCAACGCTTGTTCTTGATCGGCAGCTTCATCTCGTCGGCCGGGATCTCGCGCACCAGCTCGAGCAGATCCACGTTGTCCGGCGGGTCCTTCTTCATGCGCCAGTGATACATCGCCTGCAGCGCCTGGTGATCCTCCTTGCGGAAGGTCATCTTGCCCTTGGGCGTGTCGAAGGTCATGCCTTCCATGGCGGCGATCAGCTTCTCGGTGTCGGTGCCGCCCGCCTTCTTGATGCCCTCGACGATCGCCATGGCCGCGGCCATGCCGCCCGCCACGAAGAAGTCCGGCGGCGCCCCATTGTTCTTCTTCTTGTACTCGGCGACCAGCCAGTCGTTCACCGGGTTCTTGGGAAAGCCCCAGTAGTAGTAGATCGCACCCTCGAGGCCGGGGAACTGCTTCCAGCCGGCCATCACCGGCAGGATGTTGCCGCCCGGCGCTATCTCGATGCCGTATCGCTCGGGCTTGAGGTCCATCAGCTTCGGCAACGGATGGGCGCCCGCCCACACCACGACGACGATCTTGCGGCCCGGCTTGTCCTTCAGCGCATCGAAGATGCGCTGCGCCGAAGCCGTGAAGTCGGTGGTCTGCTGCGGGGCATACTCCTCGTGCACGATCTTGGCCTTGGAGCCGACGGCGGCCAGCGCCTGTTTCATCGAGGCGATGCCGTCGCGGCCAAAGGCATAGTCCTGCGCCAGGGTGGCGATCGAGATGTTCTCGTCCTTGAGCGTTGCGGCCGCGGCCAGCGCGTCCTGGGTGGAGTTGCGCGCCGTGCGGAAGACATAGCGATTCCACTTGTCGCCGGTGATCTGGTCGGCGACGGCCGGCTCGACGATCAGGACCTTCTTGTACTCCTCGGCCACCGGCAGCATGGCGAGCGCGGCAGCCGACGAAGACGTGCCCACGGCGATGTCGACCTTGTCGTCGCCATAGGCCTGCTCCAGGGCTGCCTTGGCGAGATCGGGCTTCAGCTGATCGTCCTTGAGGATGACCTGGACCTTGCGGCCATTGATCTCCATCGTGCCCTTGGTCGCGTACTCCAGGCCGAGCATAAAGCCCGCCTCGGTCTGCCGTGCATAAGCCTCGAGCGGACCGGTCTTGCCGTAGATCAGCGCGATCTTGATGGGTGGCTGCTGCTGGGCCGCGGCCGGCAGCGCGAGCGCCGCACCGGCGCCAACTAGAATCGAACGACGAAGCATGAGGACACCTCCCAAAATCGATGTCCTTCTAGTCGATGAGCGCCGCTTGCACCATGCCCCTGAATTGATTGCGCAGAAAGCGTGTGTCGCTCTCGTTCGCCTGCACCATGTAGATCGCCAGCAGTTGCTCTTTGGGATCGATCCAGAACGTCGTGCCCGCGGCGCCCGACCAGCCATATTCGCCGACCGATCCCATCAATGCGGACTCGCCAAGCTTGGTGTGGACCTCGAAGCCCAATCCGAAGCCGAAGCCGTCGGGACGGCCCGGCCGGTTGCCGACATGGTCAGCGGTCATGAACTCCAGCGTCTTGCGGCCGATGATGCGCTTGCCCTGGAAGGTGCCGCCGTTGGCCAGCGCCAGGCTGAAGCGCAGATAGTCCTCCGTCGTTCCCAGCAGACCGCCGCCGCCCGATTCGTACTTCGCGCCGTCGTCCACCCTGAAGCGCGGCGTCATTGGCGGTCCGTTGGGCTTCTGCCCGGGCTGAGCCGCGCGGGCGAGCTTGCCGGCCGGCACCTGGAAGGCGGTATCGACCATGCCGAGCGGCTGGAACACGCGTTCGTTGAAGGCCTCCAGCAGCGTCTTGCCGGTGAGCACCTCGATCAGCCGGCCCTGCACGTCGACCGCCACGCTGTATTCCCAGCGGTCGCCCGGCGAGAACAGCAGCGGCACGCCGGCGAGGCGCTTCACCATCTCTTCGTTGGTCGCCGTGCGGTCGCCGATCTTGGCGTCGACGTAGGCCTTGTGGACCAGCGACGTTCCGCGCGCGCCGTAGGTCAGGCCTGCGGTGTGGCGCAGCAGGTCCTGCACCGTCATCTGCCGCTCGGGGTCGCTCAGCCGCAGCGCCGGCCGGCCATCGACGGTGACCTCGGTGCCGACCTTCATCTTGCCGATCTCGGGCAGGTACTTCGCGACCGGGTCGCCGACCTGCAGCCGGCCCTCCTCGACCAGCTGCATCAGCACCAGGCTGGTGATCGGCTTGGTCATGGAATAGATGCGGAAGATCGAATCGAACTTCATGGGATCGTCGGCGTCGGGCGCCCGCTTGCCCTGCACCGACACCCAGGCAACCTTGCCGCGTCGCGCCACCAGCATGACGGCGCCCGGCATCAGCCCGTCGTCGATGTTCTTCCTGGTCGCCGCTTCAAGACGCTTGAGCTGCTCCGAGGACAGGCCGACATCCTCGGGCTTGTTTGCCATCTGCGCCGGCATCTCGGCGCGGACCGCCGCTGGAACCAGCGCCAGCGACAACACGAGAACGCTTGCAAGACTGCGCATGCTCATGGCGTTTCTCCCCTCAATCGATGATGGCCGACTGCACCATCGTCCTGAACTGATTGCGCAAGGCGACGCGGTCGGGGTCGCTCACCTGCACCATGTAGATGGCGAACAGCTGCTCCTTGGGATCGATCCAGAACAGCGTACCGGCATTGCCGGCCCAGCCATACTCGCCAACCGAGCCCGGCAAGGCCGCCTCGCCCGTCATGGTGCGCACCTCGAAGCCGAGGCCGAAGCCCAGTCCCGGTGGCCGGCCGGGACGGTTGCCGGTGTGGTCCGCCGTCATGAAGGCCAGCGTCTGCCTGCCGAGCACACGCTTGTCGGCAAGCGCGCCGCCATTGGCCAGCATGGTCGCGAAGCGCAGGTAGTCGTCCATCGTCGAGGTGAGCCCGCCGCCGCCGGATTCGTACCTGGCGCCATCGTTCACGGCGAAGCGCGCCGTCATCGGCTGGTTGTTGGGCCGCGGTCCGGGCTGGGCCGCGCGTAAAAGCTTGTCAGCCGGGACCTGGAAGCCGGTGTCGACCATGCCCAGCGGCTTGAAGACGCGCGTGCCCAATGCCTCGACGAGCTTCTTGCCGTCGACCACCTCGACCAGCCGGCCGAGCACGTCGGTCGACACGCCGTACTCCCAACGCGCGCCCGGCGAGAACTTCAGCGGCAAGGTCGAGAGCTTGGCGACGAACTCCTCGTTGCTCATGCCGCGATCGCCGATCCTGGCATCGATGTAGGACTGGTTGACCAGGGCCGTGCCACGCGCGCCGTAGGTGAGCCCCGAGGTGTGGCGCAGCAGATCCTGCACCGTCATGGGCCGCTCGGGATCGCTGAGCTGCAGGACCGTCCGCCCATCGACGACCTTCTCGGTGCCCACCTTCATCTTGCCGATCTCGGGCAGGAACTTCGACACGGGGTCGCTGACCTGCAGCTTGCCCTCTTCAACCATCTGCATGACCGCGACGCTGACGATCGGCTTGGTCATGGAATAGATGCGAAAGATCGCGTCGGGCTTCATCGCATCGCCCGTCGCCACGTCGCGTTTGCCGAGCGTCGACACCCAGGCGATCTTGCCGCGCCGCGCCACCAGCATGACGGCGCCCGGCACCAGGCCGGAATCGACGTGCTTCTGCGTGACCTCTTCGAGGCGCTTCAACTGCGCGGAGGAAAGACCGACATCCTCGGGCTTGCCGGCCATCGGCAGCACGCCGTTCTCGGCGTGCGCCCCCGTCGCCACGAACAACAGAGCGGCGGCGATGATGATCTTCTTCATGACGCTTCCTCCCAAGGAAGACGGACGAGCTTAGGGCCTGGCCCGCCCTTCCTCCAGAGGAGTCGCATCGTCTCAGCCGCCGGCGTTCCCGAGATCGAGATATTCGATCACGCGGCCGTCGCCGTTCGTGTGACGAACGACAAATCGGCCCCCGGTCGGAACGGTTTCCGGGGCCACCAGGACTTCCGACTCGAGGCGCACCTGTTGCCAGGCGCTCTCGAGATCGTCGACGACGAAGATTGCGTCCACCTGGCGGGCGACGTCGAGCGCCGCGGGATCTTCGGCGCCGACCACGACCATCGGGCCGAGCCAGGAAACCGTGAACCCGGCGTGCTGGAACTCCGCCTTGAGCGGCAGTCCGAGCGCGCGCCGGTAGTGGTCGGTCGCAGCCTTCTGGGCAACGAGGTTTTCGACGACGACGGGAAAGATGACGTTGACGATGTTCATGAGCGGATGTCTCGTGTTGTCGATGTTGGATGCAAACCTAGGGTCGGCCTGATGCAAGTCGATACTCATTCGAAAATGAGCGGCACCGCGCGCAAGCTCGGATCGTCGAACTTCCTCAATCAACAGCAGCTGGCGCAATCGTGTGTGGCCAACGAGGTGATCGGCCGTATCTCGTTGCGCTGGAAGATGTCGGTCCTCTTTGCGATCGACAGCGGCAACCGGACGTTTGCCGAGCTGAAGCGCACGCATCCGAATTTGTCGGGCCATATCCTCGCAGCCCGATTGCGCGAGCTGCGGCGTGAGGGCCTGATCACCAAGGATGACCAGGCGAAGCAACGCCCCGTCTACACGGCAACAGTCCGCGGGTCTTCGCTGCTGAAGATCATCGGTGCCCTGTGCGTCTGGGGCGAACCGGAGCGCGAGGTTACGGCACGGTCTTCTTCGCCAGGCGTTCGTTGAACGAGCGGAGATCGATCACGATTCGCTGGTGGGTGCCGCTGCCGATCTCCTCCTTGCCGTCGCTTGCCGACACCTTGAAGGCGATGCGTTTTCCCTCGACACCGACCACCTCGGCCGTCGCGCGCACGTCGAGGCCTGCCGGCGTGGCCGCGAAGTGCTTGACGTCGATTGCCGTGCCGACCGCGCTTTCGCCTGCGTCGAGGAACGGCTTGATGGCATTGAGCGCGGCGTTCTCCATCACCAGGATCATCATGGGCGTCGCGAACACCGGCGGCAGCATGGAGTCCTTGAAGCGATTGGCGAGGTGCTCGGGCTGCACCCGCAACGTCGCCGTTCCTTGGGTGCCCAGTGGAATCTGCCGCATTCATTCGCTCCCGTTTCCGCGCCCTTCCAGAAGGTAGCGATGGCGCTGGAAGAGCTCGACCAGCGCGTCCATGACCGCCCGCACCCGCGGCAGGGCACGAAGGTCGCGGTGCACCAGCAGCCACTGCTCGGTCGTGATCTCGGGCAGCACGCCTCCGACGCGCCGCAGCCTCGGGTCCTGGTCGGCTAGGTAACAAGGCAGCACGCCGAGGCCCGCTCCGGAGCGCACCGCGTCGTGCAGGACGAGCCAGTTGTTGACCCGCATCTCGGGCCGCCGGCCGATCTGCTCGTGTATCCAGCGCTGGCCCGCCATGTAGCCGTGGTCGTCGTCGAACCCGATCCAGGGCAGGTCGACCAGCGCCGGCATCTCCGTGTGCTGCAACTCGAGACGGTGCCCCGCATAGACCGCGTAGGCGACGTGGCAGAGCTTGCGGGTGACGATGCCGGCAAGCTCCGGCACCTGCTCGCGGATCATGAGATCGGCCTCGCGGCGCGACAGGTTGGCAAGGGTGTGGCTCGCGACCACTTCGAACTCGATCTGCTGCAATCGGGCGCGCAGCCCCGGCAGATGGCGCGCGACCAGCACCGCCATGGCCTCGCCGGCCGACAGCCGCACCACCCCGCTCACCGTGTCGCTGAGGCCAGCGCTGCGGCGTTTGATGGAAAGCGCCGCCTTCTCCATCGCCTCGGTGTCGGCCAGGAGCTCCTCACCGGCCGAGGTCGGCACGAAGCGATCGGGCAGGCGCTCGAACAGGCGCGCGCCGATCTGATGCTCCAGCGCCTGCACGCGGCGCGACACGGTGGGATGGCTGACGCCCAGCGCCTTGGCCGCCGTGCTGAGCGTGCCCTCGCGGGCCAGGGTCAGGAAAACGCGGAGGTCGTCCCAGTTCGCATCCATGTTCAAAAATGTACACCTCTTCTTTCATTTTGTGGACTGACGAATATGAATGTTCGCCCGTAGAATGATTCTCATGCACATCGAACCTCGCCTCCTCGTCTTCACCAAAGGGGTGCGCTGGCGGATCGCTGGCGCCGTCGGCATCGGCCTTCTGGCCGTCGGCCTGGGCATCGCTCGCCTTGGCCTGCTGGGCTGGCTGATCGGCCAGGTCTTCATCGGCCGGCCGATCGCGGAGCTGGTGCCCTCGGTTCTGCTGATCGCGCTGGTCATGGTCCTGCGCGGCCTCGCCGAGCACTGGCGCGCCGTGGTGGCGCACGGCACGGCGGCACGGGTGCAGAAGAAGCTGCGCCGCATCCTCTACGACCAGGTGGCATCGCTCGGACCGGGCACGGTCGGCCGCCAGCGCTCGGGCGGCCTCACTTTGTCGATGATCGACGGCGTCGAGCAGCTCGAGACCTACTTCGGCCAGTTCCTGCCGCAGTTCCTGATCGCGCTGTTGTCGCCCATCCTGATCTTCGCCGTCGTGGCCTTCGTCGACCTCCCGGTGGCGCTGGTCATGCTGGGCTTCGCGCTGGTGGCGCTGTGGGGGCCGGCGCTGTGGCACAAGTGGGACGTCAAGAACTCACGGCGCCGACAGGTGGCCTATGCCACGTTCGCCGCCGAGTTCCTCGATTCGATCCAGGGCCTGGCGACGCTGAAGGCGTTCGGCCAGGGCAAGACGCGCGCCGACAAGCTCGAGGTCGAGGCGCGCGATCTCTTCCGCCGCACCATGTGGGTGCTGGGCACCAACTCGCTGGCGCGCGGCATCACCGACACCGCGATCGCCGGCGGCGCGGCGACGGCGCTGATCTACGGCGCCTCGCGCGTGGAGTCCGGCGCGATGTCGCTGTCGGCGCTGCTGATCATCCTGATGCTGGGCATCGAGATCTTCCGGCCGATGCGCGAGCTCCGCAGCGTGCTGCACCAGGGCATGGTCGGCCTCTCCGCCGCGCAGGGCATCTACCGCATCCTCGACGACAAGCCCACCGTCGCCGACGCGCCGCCGGCGCGCCTCGACAAGGCTCTGGCGCCGACCATCGAGTTCGAGGACGTGCGCTTCGCCTATCCCGGCACGCGCCGCACCGTGCATGACAGCCTGTCGTTCCGCGCCGAGGCGGGCGAACGGCTGGGCCTGGTCGGTCCGTCGGGCGGCGGCAAGTCGTCGATCGTGCGCCTGCTGCTGCGCTTCTACGATCCCGACCGCGGCCGCATCCTTTTGGGCGGTCACGACCTGCGCACGCTGCCGTTCGCCGAGATCCGCTCGCTGATCTCGGTGGTGAACCAGGACACCTTCCTGTTCCACGGCACGGTCGAGGAGAACATCCGGCTGGGCCGCCCGCAGGCGACGCAGCAGGAACTCGAGGACGCCACGCGCGCCGCCAACATCCACGACTTCATCCTGAGCCTGCCGCAGGGTTATGCGACGGTCATCGGAGAAAAGGGCATCAAGCTCTCCGGCGGCCAGCGCCAGCGCGTCGCCATCGCCCGCGCGCTGCTGCGCGACACGCCGATCCTGATACTCGACGAGGCGCTCTCCGCCGTCGATGCCGAGAACGAGGCCGTCATCCAGGAAGCGCTCGATCGCCTGATGCAGGGCCGCACCACGCTGATCCTGGCCCATCGCCTGTCGAGCGTGATCGACTGCGACCGCATCCTCGTGCTGGATGGCGGCAAGGTCGCCGAGCAGGGTCGCCACACCGCGCTGATGGCCAAGGGTGGCGTCTATGCCGGCCTGATGGCCGAGCAGGCGCGCGAGCAGCAGGCGACGGATGTCGTCGACAGCATCGCGGCGCCTCAGAAGGTGGAGTCCGTCGCCGACACGCCAGGCGGTGCGCTCAAGGTCGTCACCGAAGGCATCATCAAGGCCGAAGGCCTCACCTGGTACCAGGTGGTCGTCGCCTTGATGAAAGTGATCATGCCGTGGAAGGGCAAGCTCACCGCCACCTTCACCTTGGGCGTGCTACGCGTCATCGCCTTCATCGGCGTCGGCGTGCTGTCGGCGTTGATCGTGCTGGCGCTCAAGAACCATCAGCCCTACGCCGGCCTCGCCATCGCGCTCGCCATCGTAGCGCCGCTGTCGGGCATCCTGCACTGGTTCGAATCCTGGCTGGCGCACGACATGGCCTTCCGCCTGCTGGCCGAGATGCGCATCGACGCCTTCCGCAAGCTCGATGCCCTGGCGCCGGCCTACCTGGTGCGCCGGCGCACCGGTGACTTGATGGCGCTCGCCACGCACGACATCGAGCTGGTCGAGTACTTCTTCGCCCACACCGTGGCGCCCGCCTTCGTCGCCATCCTGGTGCCGGCCGCCGTCGTCGCGGTGCTGGCCTGGGCCGACGGCTGGCTGGCGGCGGCGCTGCTGCCGTTCCTGCTCGCCGTCGGCTTGAGCCCCTTCCTGATGCGCAGGCGCGTCGATCGCCTGGGCAGCCAGGCGCGCGAGGCCGCGGGCGAGCTCGGCGCCTTCGCCGTCGACTCGGTGCAGGGCCTGGGCGAGATCGTCGCCTTTCAGCAGGAAGATGCGCGCGGCAACAAGCTCGACCAGCTTTCGCAGCGCCACATCTCGCTGCGCCTGCCGTTCTTCAGCGAGCTGACGATGCAGCACGCCATCCTGGAAGTGCTGACCGGATTGGGCGGCCTCGCCGTCGTCGTGGCCGGCGCCCTGCTGGCGCAGAAGGGCGCCATCGACGCGGGCCTGCTGCCGCTGCTCACCATCCTCGCCATGGCAGCCTTCCTGCCGGTGTCGGAGATCGCCCAGATCGGCCGGCAGCTGGCCGATACGCTGGGCGCCACGCGGCGCGTCTACGCGCTGGCCAACGAGCCGATCCCGGTGCGCGACGGCGCGGGGGTGCCGCCGCGTGCCGGCGCCGCCGCACTCGCCCTCGAGAAGGTGAACTTCACTTATCCCGGTCAGACGCGCCGCGCGCTGTCCGAGGTGAGCTTCGAGATCCCGGCGGGCAAGACAGTGGCGCTCGTCGGCACGTCGGGCGCCGGCAAGACCACGACGGCGCAGCTCCTGATGCGCTTCTGGGATCCCGACTCGGGCCGCATCACGCTGAACGGCGCCGACCTGCGCGACTACAAGCTCGACGAGCTTCGCCGGCTGGTCGCCCTGGTCGCCCAGGACACCTACCTGTTCAACGACAGCCTGCGCGCCAACATCCTGATCGCCCGGCCCGACGCCTCGGAGGCCGAGCTGCAGGCGGCGATTCGGCACGCCTCGCTGAGCGACCTCGTCGCTGCCCTGCCTGACGGCCTCGATTCGCCGGTCGGCGAGCGCGGCACGGCGCTGTCCGGCGGCCAGCGTCAGCGTGTCGCCATCGCCCGCGCCTTCCTGAAGGACGCGCCCATCCTGGTGCTCGACGAGGCGACCTCGCATCTCGACGCCGTCAACGAGCAGGCCGTGCGCCGCGCGCTCGACCTGTTGCAGTCGGACCGAACCACCATCGTCATCGCCCATCGCCTGTCGACGGTGCGCGATGCCGACCTGATCGTGGTGCTGGACGGCGGGCGCGTTGCGGAAAGCGGCACACACGCTTCACTGCTTGCGAAAAATGGACTGTACGCGCGGCTGGTGTCGCGCCAGCTTGCCTCGGTGTACGCGCCTGCGGCATCCTGAGGGCTCGACCAATCGAGGGAGCGCCTGATGTTCAGCCACGTCACCGTCGGTACCAACGACGTCGCCAAGGCCAAGGCGTTCTATGACGGCGTCGGCAAGGCGCTGGGACTGTCGCGTCTTGCCGACTATCCCGAGGCAGCGGGCTACGGCCGCACCGGCGGACGCCCCCAGCTCTGGATCGTGACGCCGCTCGACAAGAAGGCGGCGACCACGGGCAATGGCATCACCATCGGCCTCGACGCCACCGACCGGCCCTCGGTCGATGCCGCCTACAAGGCCGGCATGTCGGCCGGCGGCAAGGATGAAGGTGCGCCGGGCCTGCGCACGCATTATCATTCCAACTACTACGGCGCCTATCTCAGGGATCCTGACGGCAACAAGGTCTGCGTGGTCTGCCACAAGCCAGCCTGACGGAAACGAGTACCACGGAGGCGAGGCTTCGCAATGGTTCGCCTGTCGCGGCGCACCCTCTTGGCGGCACCGGCGCTGTTCGGAGGCGCCGAGGCACGCGCGCAGGGCGTCCTGCCGGCGCGCGGCGTGCGCATCATCATCGGCTATCCGGTCGGCGGCGGCACCGATGAGATGGCGCGCGTCATCGCAGCGGCGCTGCAGCGGCGCATCACGCGTCCCGTGACCATCGAGAACCGGCCAGGGGCGGCCGGCGCGGCCGTCGGCGAAGTCCTGAAGAAGGCACCGACCGACGGCTCGGTGCTGGGCTTCATCCCGACGGCGACGCTGATCGGACGGCTGACGACCAAATCCTTCCCATTCAATCCCCAGACCGACATCATGCCGCTCACGCTGGCGGGCAGCTACGCGACGGGCTTCGCGGTGTCGCGCAAGCTCAACGTTGCTTCGCTGGCCGACTACGGCAAGTGGCTGCAGGCCGCCCCTCCCGAGGACGCCCGTTTCGGCACGACCTCGCTGCAGAGCTTCACGCACTATTTCGGCCTGATGATCGGAAAGACACTCGGCCGGAGTTTGCAGGCCGTCTATTACAAGGGCGCCTCGCCGCTGGTGGCCGACCTCGAACAGGGAAAGGTGCCCGCCGCCAGCAGTGGCCTGACGTCGCTGTTGCAGCACCATCGCGGCTCGCGGCTGCGCGTCCTCGTCAGCTCGGGTAACCAGCGCAGCAAGATGGCGCCCGACATCCCGACCGTTGTCGAGCTGGGCTATCCCGCACTCGAGCTGCACAACTGGTACGCCTTCTTCGGACCGACCGGCCTGTCGCCGGAGGTGGCGGCGGCCTGGGAAGGCGAACTCCGGGCCACGCTCGAGGCGCGCGAGACGACCGAGCTGCTGACCCAGCTCGGACTCGACGTGGAGACGTCGACCAGCGAGCAATGCGCCAAGCGACTGGCTGCCGACATGGCGCGTTGGCAGACGATGCTTGACACACTCGGCATCCAGGCGACCAATTGACAACCTCGGGACGGGGCTATCGGAGTGGTGCATGAGCGAACCATATAAGGTGTTCTGGCAGCCTGGTTGAACCAGCTGTCTGAGACTCAAAGAGTTTCTATCGGTCCGTGGGATCGACTTCGTATCAGTCAATGTGCTCGAAGATCCGACCGGCATGGCGGAGCTGGAACGGCTCGGCGTGCGCTCGGTGCCGGTGCTGTCGCGTGGCGACAAGTACACGTTCGGGCAGAGCACCAAGCAGATCGTCGAGTTCCTCGGCCTCGGCGAGAAGTCCGGCCCCGAGCTCTCGACCGATGAGCTGGCGGCCCGCGTCACCAAGTTCATGGATGCCGCCCTCCAGCTGATCCCGCTGATGCCGGCCGACCGGCTCGCCACGCACGTACCGGGCCGGCCGCGCAGCTACCGCACGCTCGCCTTCCATCTGTTCCGCGTCGTCGAGGCCTTCCTCGATGCCAACGAGAACGTCACGCTGGTCCAGGCCATGTTCCGCGAGGAGCCTGCCGCCGACGCCACGACCGAGGCCCTGGTCGCCTACGGCACGAACATCCGCGATCGCTTCCGCGCCTGGTGGCAGGCCGGCGACACGGCGCCGTCGAAGACGCTGCAGACCTATTACGGCCCGCAGAGCCTACATGAGCTGATGGAGCGGACGACCTGGCACTCGGGCCAGCATGTGCGTCAATACATGATGTTGTTGGAGAAGGAAGGGGTCACCCACCACCGGCCGCTGGTCGCCACCGACTTCGCCAAGCTGCCGATGCCCCAGAACGTGTGGGACGGTTGACGCCGGCACGGCCCTCGCTTACCCATCGTTTTGCATGACGGCAAAGTTTCCAGGCGAGAAGTACTCCACAGCCGGCGCGTTCCTTGCCGACTACGCATCGGCGATGGCCAAGGCGCTCAATTCCGTGCGCCCCGCAGAGCTCGAGCGCGCCGTGACGGCGATGAAGCGCGCCATCCAGGCCGACCGGATGATCTTCACCTGCGGCAATGGCGGCTCGGCGGCGATCGCGAACCACCTGACCTGCGACTGCTCCAAGGGCATCGCCTCCAACACGACGCTGCGGCCGCGCGTCGTCAGCCTGTCGTCGACGGTCGAGCTGATCACCGCGATCGCCAACGACATGGCCTTTCCCGAGATCTTCGCCTACCAGCTCAAGAACGCCGCACGCCCGGGCGACGTGCTGATCACCATCTCGTCGTCCGGCGATTCCGAGAACATCATCCGCGCCCTCGACTGGGCCGGTGAGAACGGCATGACGACGATCGCGATGTCCGGCTTCTCCGGCGGACGCAGCGCGCAGATGGCCGACATCAGCCTGCATGTCGCCGCGGCGAACTACGGCGTCGTCGAGGACGTGCATCAATCGTTGATGCACATCCTCGCCCAGTATGTGCGGATGTCGGAGCTGCCGTCCGAGCTGGTGCAGACGCTCCGCTTCTGATCTTTTCTGGTGCCTGAAGGACTTGCACAGGGAGGGAACCCCTCCTGCTCTGAAGCGTTGTCTGGGCTGCCTCTACCAGCCCAGGAGCAAATCATGCGCAATTCGGCGGCCCAAAACGGCAAGGATCTGGCACGGGAAATCGCGCTTCTGCGCCAGCAACTCGACGATCTGGCCGACACGGTGAGCGGCACGGGCGGGTCGATCGTGGCCCGCGGCGAAGCAGCGATCGAGGAGACGTTGAAGTCGGCGCGCGAGCTCGTGGCCAAGTACGGCGACACCGCCAAGGCGTTCGCCGAGGACACGGCCAAGCTCAAGGAAAGAGCGACCGACACGCTTATCGAGCACACAGAGACGCGTCCGCTCACGACTTTTGCGGCGATCGCCGGCATCGGTTTCCTGGCAGGCTGGCTTTTTCGTCGGCACTAGTCGGCCGGCGTCCAAGCGAGTCGCAGCCCCCCGTCCCTCGATGATCGGCCCTCTCCTGCGCGTGGCGGCGTCTGGCGCCGCCGCGCGTTCCCTGCGCAGCGCCGCGCATGACGCCGCGACACGCGCGATGCTGGCCATCGGCGCCGCGCTCGCCATCGGCGTCGGTGCGCTATGCCTCACCTGCTCGGCCTACATCCTTCTTGCCCGCAGCCTCGATCCAGCGGCCGCCTGGGCAATCCTTGGGGGGTTCTGGGGGCTGGCCGGTCTGCTCTACTTCACGGTCGTCAGCCGCCGGCGCGGCTGACGGGCGCGCGTATACACCGGCGGGCGCGCCGCTGACGCCAGCGACGGCTTGTGCGCCAGCCGGTCGCTCACCGGGCGATCGTCGGCCAGCAGGACTTCCAGCCAGCGCAGAGACGGCAGGTGGGCGGCGATCGTGCTGATCAGAATCAGCAACGGCACCGCGACGATGGCGCCGATCGCGCCCCACATCCAGCCGAGGAGGGCGATGGAAGCGAACACCGCGACCGTGTTGAGGGCGCAACGCCGGCTGACGAACATCGGCGTCACGAGGTTGGCCTCGATGAGGTGGATGACCAGCAAGGCGGCGGGCGCGCCGACGATGCTCGGCCAGTCGTCGAAAGTGAGCAGCGCCACCAGGGCGACGACCGCAATGGTCACCGCCGAGCCGATGAACGGCACGAAGCCCGCGATGCCCATCAAGGCGCCCCAGATGATGGCGTTGGGGAAGCCCAGCAGCGCCAGCGCGACCGTCGCGCAGGCAGCGACGCCGGCATAGATCACGGCGAGCGAGAACAGGTATTGGCCGACGCGGTCGTTGATGTCGCGCATCACCCGGGCGAGACGAACGCGCGTGTTGAACGAGGCCGGGATGCGCATGATCTGCCGCCGCGAGTTGTTGCGATGCGCGAGCAGCAGGAAGGCCAGCACTGCGGCATAGAACACCTGCAGCAGCAGGCCGGGCGTCGTGCTGGCAAGCTCGGCCATCAACGACTTCTCGCGCACCACCACCTTTTCGGGCGGCGTCACCGTGGGCGTGGTCGGCGTCGCCGCCGAGGCCGCCTGCTCGACCTGCTTGGAGACTTCCTGGACGACGGCGATCGACTTGCGCACGCCCTCGAGCTTCCGCTCCAGCGTGTAGGTCAGATAGGGCGTCTGATCGATCCAGTTGGTGAGCGCGGGAATGGAGATGGCCAGCAACGCCGCCAGTCCCGTGGCCAGCAGCAGCACCGAAGCGGCAGCCGACATCGACGGCGGCAGGTGCAGGCGCTCGAAGGTGTTGGCGACCGGTGTCAGGACGAGCGCCAGCACGATGGCGCCGGCCGTGGGGATCAGAAAATCGCGGGCGACGTAGCCGAGGGCCGCGACGCCGCATACCGCCAGCACGATCAGGGGCCGTCGGATTGCCGAGCCACCCTGCACATGCACGATGGGAAAGCGTTTTTCTCCCGGTTCTCTGATCGCGACGCCCACGTCCCTATTCCATTGATGGACTTTCAACGGCCGTGCTGCACCGCGGTTGCACTCTTGTTCTGAAATTGCGTTTCTCTCTGTGGCTACAGGGGTTTGCGCAGCGCGCATGACGGCCTCTAGGCTCGCCGCACCATGCCGACCTATGCCAACACCGTCCCCGTCATGGAGCGCCATCGCTTCGATGGCGCTTCGCTCGATCGCTACCTGCAGCAGCATCTCGAGGGCTATCGCGGTGGGCTGGAGGTCCGGCAGTTCGACTCCGGCCATTCCAATCCGACCTTCTTCATTGCGGCGGACATGTCGGGCGGCAAGCGGCGCGACTTCGTGCTGCGCAAGAAGCCGCCCGGCAAGCTGGTGGCGTCGGCCCACCAGGTGGATCGCGAGTTTCGTGTGATCTCGGCCCTCGCCCGGACAGACGTTCCGGTGGCGCCCGCCCGCCTGCTGTGCACCGACGATTCGGTGATCGGCCAGACGTTCTACCTGATGGAGGCCGTGCCGGGCCGCATCCTGATCGACGCCTCGATGCCCGACCAGAGCCGCGAGGAGCGCACGGCCATCTTCGATTCCATGAACGACATGCTCGCCCGCCTGCACAAGGTCGACCCGGCAAAGGTCGGGTTGGGCGACTACGGGCGCCATGGCCAGTACATCGCCCGCCAGGTGGCGCGCTGGAGCAAGCAGTACGCCGAGCTCAAGACCGAGGACATCCCGGCGATGGACAAGCTTTCGGCCTGGCTGCCCGAGAACATCCCGGCAGAGGATCCGACCACCATCGTCCATGGCGACTACCGGCTGGGCAACCTCATCGTCCATCCGACCGAGCCGCGGGTCGTGGCGGTGCTCGACTGGGAGCTCTCGACACTCGGCCATCCGCTGTGTGACGTCGCCTACAACTGCCTGGGCTATCACCTGCCCGATCCGCCGCACGGCTTTGCCAAGGTCGACTTCGACCGCCTCGGCCTGCCGACCGAACAGGACTACGTCGCCGCCTACTGCCGGCGCACCGGACGGCAATCCATCCCGCACTGGAACTATTACCTCGCCTTCTCGCTTTATCGCTTGGCTGCCATCGCCCAGGGCGTCTATCGCCGCGGCCTGCAAGGCAATTCGTCGAATCCCGAATCGATCAAGATGAGCCGGTCCGCGCGCGAGCGCGCCGAGCTTGCGTGGAGTCTCGTGTCCTAGGAGGAAGCCATGAAGAAAGTCACCCGCCGCTCGACGCTCGCCCTTGTCGGCGCCGCGGCACTGGCGCCGCCGGCCACGCTGCGGGCGCAGCAGACGGGGCTGCCCGACAAGCCGCTCAAGATCCTGGTCGGCTTTCCCGCCGGCGGCGGCACCGATGTCATGGCGCGCTTCCTGGCCGAGCCGCTGAAGCAGCGCACCGGCCGCAATGTCCTGATCGACAACAAGGCGGGCGCCTCGGGCACCATTGCCGTCGAGGCCCTGAAGAACGCGGCGCCGGACGGCACCACGATCGCCTATGTGCCGTCGGCCACCATCGTCCAGAAGCTCACCATGGAATCGGTGCCGTTCGATCCCCTGACCGACATCCAGCCGGTCACGCTGGCCGGCACCGTGCAGACGGCCTTCTGCGTGTCGCCGACCATCGGCGTCAACACACTGCCCGAATACATCGAATGGTTGAAGAAGAACCCGACCCGGCAGAGCTTCGGCACCACGGCGATGGGCTCGTTCACGCATTTCTTCGGCGTCATGGCCGGGCGCGAGATCGGCATCCCGCTCGAGCCGGTGCCCTATCGCGGCGCCGCGCCGCTGGTCGCCGACCTGCAGGGTGGCCATATCGCCGCCGGCTGCGGCGGCATCACCGACTTCCTGGAGCATCATCGCGCCGGGAAGGTGAAGGTCATCTTCACCTCGGGCACCAAGCCCACCACCTCGGCGCCGGAGATCCCGACCGCCACCCAGCTCGGCTATCCCAAGCTGCAGATCCTGGGCTGGTACGTCTTCTTCGCTCCCGCCAAGACGCCGGCGCCGCTGGTCGATGCCTGGGGCAAGGAACTCAAGGGCGTGCTGGCCCTGCCCGACGTCCAGAAGAAGCTCACGGAGCTTGGCCTCGACGTCGAGACCTCCACTCCCGCCGAGTTCACCCAGCGCATGACGGCCGACCTCGCCCGCTGGAAGACGATCATCGATTCGATCGGGTATAAGCCGACGCAGTAACCCGTAAGGAACCGCCCATGCCGATCCTCAAACGCGCCGATGCCGAAATCCATTACGAGATCCACGGCGCGGGCTTTCCCGTCCTGCTCTATGCGCCGGGCGGATTGAAGTCGGAGATGAGCATGTGGGGCGGCTCGTCACCCGCTTATCCCAACGGTTTCCCGTGGATGGACCCGCGCACGGCCCTCAGCGACAAGTACACCGTGATCGCCATGGACCAGCGCAACGCCGGTCGCTCGGTGGCCGACGTCAAGCCCGACCACGGCTGGCATACCTTCGCCGCCGACCATCTCGCGCTGATGGACCATCTCGGCTTCAAGAAGTTCCACGTCATGGGCGGCTGCATCGGCGGCAGCTATTGCTTCGAGGCGATCGAGCAGGCGCCCGATCGCGTCGCCGCCGCCGTGCTGCAGAACCCGATCGGCCTGTGGGAGAACCGCGACAGTTGGGACGCCGCGGTCAAGGGCTATGGCGAAACGGTGCGCACGCGCGATCCGTCGATCAGCCAGGAGACCATCGATTCCTTCGGCAGGAACATGTTCGGCGGCGACTTCGTGTTCTCGGTCACCCGCGAATTCGTGAAGGGCTGTCGCACACCGCTCTATCTCCAGCCCGGGACCGACAAGCCGCATCCGGCCCACACAAGCGCCGAGATCGCCGAGCTTGCCCCCAACATCGAGGTCCAGAAGGATTGGCGCGGGCCGGCGTTCCTGCAAGAATCGATCCGTCGCGTGCATGACTTTCTGGCAAGGAATACACCCAAGTGATGATACGTCGTCTTGCTCTCGCAGCGCTGCTTTCCGCTGCCGTCGTCATTCCATCCTCGGCGCAGGAGCAGACCTGGGTCGCCGTCGCCAGCGATGGTGCCGGCCTGTGGGGCATCGCCGTCGGCATGGCCACGCGCGAGGCCGCAGAACAGACGGCGCTCGGCGAATGCAGCATCTACTGCCGGGTGAAGTTCACGGCGCAGGCGCGCTGCGTGGCCTATGCCTTCAGCGAGACCGGCCGCGCTGAGGGTTTTAGCGCCGGTCCCACCCGTGCATCAGTCGAACAGCCGGCCTGGGCGGAGTGCAACGCCAACGTCCCGGCCGATTCCTGCAAGATCAAGACGGCGCGCTGCTTCGAATAATCTTCCGGTCCGCAAGTTACCGCTTCATCTCGATCTTGAAGACCTCGTCGAGCCACTTGCGGGCTTCGTGGAGGCTGGTGAACACCCGCACGGGTCGCTCGCCCTCTTCGGGGAGTGCCATGAGTTCGCGCACAGTGTCGCCACGCTTGCTGTCGACGACGAAAGCCAGGGGCCCGCGTTGAGCCGCCTGTGGCGAATTTCGCGCCATCACCAGAAGCTGCTTGAGACGCTCCATATCGGCGTCGGTATTGGCCGCCGCGACGTCGAGGATCTTCCGGTAGTGCAGCGCACCCTGCTCGACGGCCTCCCGGACGGCGTTCATGAACTCCTCGGCGGAGATGGTTCCATGACCGACGGCGACGACCAGACGGTCGTGATGGGAAATGCGAACGTGAATCGGCATGGCGTGGCGCCGACTTAATAGGACGGCGCCGCGGTAAGATACAAGCAGTCCAAGTGCGGTTAGATCAGCGCTCGTAGCCAGGCTTGCCCATCTTTGCTGCAGCGCCGGCTTGTTCTTCGGGCGCCGGGCTGGGCAACGGCTCCTTTGACTGCAGATTGTTGCGCACCTGGAGAACGCCCGGGATGGCGCAGGCATGCGCCTCGGCGCGTTGCATCTCGGCGCAATGGCGGACAGTGCCGCCCAGCGTCACCTCGCCGTTCCTGATCTCGACCTCGATCTCGTGTGAATCGAGGCCGACATCGTCGGCAAGGCAATTGCGCAGCTCGCGGGCGATGTCGGCGTCCGCATGACGGTAACCCGCGGGCTCGCGCACCTCGGGCACATGATCCTCAGGCTCGATGCCGCTCATCTTGCGCTCTCGTGCCATGCCGCCCCTCCTCCAGGGAGGAACTCGTTTCGAGGCAATGGGTTGCCGGGGAACCCAGGCGGGACACTTGCCAAATAGATGATTAGCGTCCTAACTTTCTGAGATGCCGACCAAGCACATCGATTTCGGTTTCCGCGTCGCCCGCATTTCCCGGCGCCTGCGCCAGGCTGTCGATGCCGAGTTGCGCGCCTATGGGCTGACCGACGCGACGTGGCGGCCGCTCGCCTATGTCGGAAAGCTGGGCGGCGGCGTGCGCCAGAAGGAGCTGGCCATGGCGCTGTCGATCGAAGGGCCGACCCTGGTCCGCCTGCTCGACAACCTCGAGCGCCGCGGCCTGATCGAGCGGCGCGAGGACGAGACCGACCGGCGGGCCCGCGGCATCTACCTGACGCGCGCCGGCCGCGACCTCGCCGTGCGCGTGGCCAAGGTCGGCGCCGAGGTCCAGGCGCGCGCGCTTGCCAAGGTCTCACCGGCCGACCTCGACATCTGCCAGGCCGTCTTCGACAAGATCGATCGTGAACTGGACACGCGGCTGGAAATCGCAGCACCAGCCGCCGAATAGGCGAAGAAGAACGATTGAGGAGGAAGCGATGGCTCAAGTCGTAGTGAACGAACCGAACCGTTGGCGCCTCGAGACACCGGGCGCTTCCAGTTGGCCGCGCAGCGCGCGACCGGACGCGGCGAAGAAATACTTCATGGTGTCGGCCGACGGCCACGCCAACGAACCCGCCAACCTGTGGGTCGAGCGCATCGACGCCAAGTACCGCGATCGCCTGCCGCGCGTGATCACCGACAAGGACGGCGTGCAGTGGCGCGTCAGCGAAGGCCATCGCCCCGACCGGCTGAGGCTCTCGACCCTCGAAGGCGAGGACCAGCTGCGCAGCAAGGCCGGCGCCGAGCCGGCAGGCCGGCTCGCCGATCACGATCTAGACGGCATCGACGTCGAGCTGATCTTCCCCAACAAGGGCCTGGCGATGTGGGCCACGCCCGATCCCGAGTTCGCCATGGCGCAGTGCCGGGTGTTCAACGACTGGGCGTGGGAGCAGTTCGCCGACCACCAGGACCGCATGATCCCGGCCGGCGCCATCGCCACCGCCGATCTCGAGGGCTCGATCGCCGAGGTGCAGCGGCTGGCCAAGCTCGGCTTCAAGTGCCTCACCCTCCCCTGCAAGCCGGTCTGGGGCGGCCATGACAGCGGCCACGTGAACTACAACCTCCCGCATTTCGATCCGCTGTGGGCGGCGATCTCCGACGCCAACCTGCCGATCACGTTCCATGTCTCGACCGGGCGCGATCCGCGCGCGGCGCGCGGCAATGGCGGCGCGGTGGTGAACTACGTCTCGCATTCGCTGTCGCCGACCATCGAGCCGGTGGCCAACCTCTGCGCCTCGGGGGTGCTGGAGCGCTTCCCCAAGATGCGCTTCGCCACCATCGAGGCCGGCATCGGCTGGGTGCCGTGGCTGCTCGACGCCATGGACGAGGCCTACAAGAAGCATCACTTCTGGGTGCGCCCCAAGCTCAAGAACCTTCCCAGCGACTACTATCGCGCGCACGGCTTCTCGTCGTTCCAGGAGGACAAGGCCGGGCTCGATCTCGCCGAGGGCCACAAGCTCGACGGCAACTTCATGTGGGCCAACGACTATCCGCACCATGAAGGCACTTGGCCGCATTCGGCGGAGGCGATCGAGCGCACCATGGGCCAGCTCTCCGACGGGGCGCGGGCGAACATCCTGGGACTGAACTGCGCCCGTTTCCTCGGCATCGACGTGCCGAAGCGCTACCGGCACTGAAAGGCTGACGTCCCGTGAGCAAACGCACCCTGCGCGGCAAGGTGGCGATCGCCGGCGTCGGCGAGACCACCTACTACAGGCACGGCAAGGCGCCGGTCTCCGAGTTCAAGCTCGCCTTGCAGGCGATCCTCGCCGCCTGCGAAGACGCCGGCATCGACCCGCGCCGCATCGACGGCTTCGCGTCCTACTCCAACGACCGCAACGATCCATCGCGGCTCGCCGCGGCGCTCGGCCTGCCGGCCCTTCGTTTCTCCAACATGAACTGGGGCGGCGGAGGCGGCGGCGGATCGGCCGCCATGGGGAATGCCGCGGCGGCTGTCGCCTGCGGCATGGCCAATTGCGTCGTGGTGTTCCGTGCCCTGGCGCAGGGCCAGTTCCAGCGCTTTGGCGCCGCGCCGCCGGGTGGCGTTGTCTCGGGAGAAGCCGCCCTCAACGCGCCCTATGGCGTGATGTCGCCGGCCCAGCGCTATGCCATGCGGGCGATGCGCTTCCTGCACGAGAACAAGATCGAGCCCTCGGCGCAGCGCGCCATCGCGCTCGCCTCTTACCACCATGCCCAGAGCAATCCGCGTGCGGTGATGCACGGCCGGCCGCTCACCGAAGAGGCCTACGACCAATCGCGTTGGATCGTCGAGCCTTGGCGCTTGTTCGACTGTTGCCAGGAGAACGACGGTGCGGCCGCGCTGATCATCGTGCCGGCCGAGGAAGCGCGCGACTTCAAGCACAAGCCTGCCTACGTCCTGGGCTCGGCGCAGGGCTCGGAGTACCGCAACGGCGCGCGCAGCCACAATGCGCCGCTCTATGCCACCTCGAGCTTCACGACGGTGGCGCCGCAGCTCTACGACATGGCCGAGGTCAAGCCCAAGGATGTCGACGTGGTGCAGTCTTACGAGAACTTCACCGGCGGCGTGCTGATGAGCCTGGTCGAGCACGGCTTCTTCAAGGCCGAGGAGGCGAACGACTTCCTCACGCCCGCGAACCTGATGGCGCCGACCGGCAAGCTGCCGCTCAACACCTCGGGCGGCAATCTCGCCGAATGCTACATGCACGGGCTGGAGCTGCAGATCGAGGCGGTGCGCCAGATCCGCGGTGCCTCGACGGCGCAGGTGCCCAAGGTCGACGTCTCGATGGTGATCTCCGGCCCCATGGTGACGCCGGTCTCCAGCATGATCTTCGGCACGGAGGCCACGCTGTGAGCAGCTACCTGCCGACTGGCCTGCCGATTCCCGTGCCCGAGAATGACGGGCTCGACAAACCCTACTGGGACGCCACGCGCCGCGGCGAGCTTGTGGTCCAGCGCTGCAAGAAATGCGGCACCTTCCAGTGGGGACCGGAATGGATCTGCCACAAGTGCCTGTCGTTCGATATCGACTGGCACAAGGTGTCGGGCAAGGGCCGCATCTACAGCTGGGAGCGGCCGTGGCACCCGGTCCATCCCGCGCTGAAGGAGCACGGCCCCTACATCGTCGTGCTGGTCGAGCTAACCGACGCCGGCAACGTCCGCATGCTGGGCAACCTCTTGGGCGATCCCAAGCAGGAGGTCCCGATCGGCGCCGAGGTCCAGGCCGTCTTCGAGCCCCACGACGACGCCAAGCCGCCCTTCACTTTGGTGCAGTGGAAGCTGGTGTAGCTTCGGCGCGCGGACCTCCAGGTCCGCGCTCCAATGAGCAACTTTTCGGTTGCGTATCAGCCCGGCATCACCTACATCCATAGGCAACCAGGAGGTTGCCTATGACCGACCGCATCGAAAAGACCGTGGATCTCAAGGCGCCCGTCTCGCGCGTCTGGAAGGCGCTGACCGACCACAACGAGTTCGGCACGTGGTTCCGCGTCAAGCTCGACGGGCCGTTCGCGCCGGGCGCGCGCTCGACCGGCCACATCACCTATCCCGGCTACGAACATCTCAAGTGGGAGGCCATCGTGCAGAAGATCGAGCCCGAGCGCTTGTTCTCCTTCAGCTGGCACCCCTACGCTATCGAGCCCGGCACCGACTACAGCAAGGAGACCCCGACCCTGGTCGAGTTCACCCTCGAGAAGACTGCGACCGGCACGCGGCTGCGCGTGGTCGAATCCGGCTTCGACAAGCTGCCGGCCCATCGCCGCGACACCGCCTTCCAGCGGAACGGCGAGGGCTGGACGATTCAGATGCAGAACATCGCCCAGCACCTCGATACGCATCCGGGCCAGCATGCCTAGCGCCGCCGCGGCGCTGCGCACGCGCGCTTCGGTCTTCGCCGCCTTGGGCGACGAGACCCGCCTTGGCCTGCTGGCCAAGCTCACCAACGGCGAGCCGCTGTCGATCGCGCGGCTCACCGAGGGCACCCGGCTGACGCGGCAGGCGGTGACCAAGCACCTGCGCGTGCTCGAGGAGGTGGGCGTCGTCTTCTCGGTGAAGGCCGGCCGCGAGAGCCGCTTTGCCCTCGATCCCCGCCCGATCGTGAGCGCCCAGGAATACCTCGAGCACGTGTCGCGGCAATGGGATACCGCGCTGACCAGACTCAAGGCGCTGGTCGAGGACTAGGCAGCCTCGGCGATGTCTAAAACCTCCATCGAACGGATCTCGTCAGGCTCGCCGGCATAGATCACCAGCGCCGTCGTCTCCTCGGCGATCATGGCGCTGTGCGGCTGGCCCTTGGGATTGAGGCCGTAGCCGCCCGATCCCTGCGCGCGCTCGCCGCTCTTGGTGCTGCGTCCGCCCTGCAGCGAGAAGATGTGCTCGTCGGACAAGGCAACCGCCACGATCTTGATCAGCTTGCCCGCCGGCGGCGTCATCTTCACCAGCCAGGCGATGCCGCCACCCTCCTCGCGCCGGTCGCTCAGCACCTTGAGCTGTACGATGTCCTTGCCGTCGTAGACCGCGGCGGGTCCATAGAAAGGAACGCCCGAGGTCCAATCCATGGTCGTGTAGTCGACACGCGTCGAAGCCATGATGTCCTCCTGTCATGAGACATCGACGCTAACGCCCGACTACTGACACCGTTGTGTCAGCTAGTTTCCCTTGAGAATCCTTGCCGCGGCGTCGGCGAACACCTGGCAACCCAGCACGATGTCGCCGTCCGCCGTATTCTCGGTGAAATGATGCGAAATGCCGCCGATCGACGGCACGAACATCATCGCCGCCGGCAGACGCTGAGCCAGGATCTGCGCGTCATGGCCCGCACCGGAGGGCATGCGCATGTGGTCGCCGGCGGCATGCTTCTCCGCCGCCTCGTCGAGGGCTTCCTGCAGGCGCTCTTCCATGGGCGCCGGCATGGTGCGGCTGAGGTTGACGCACTCGATCCCGCACGGGCCGCGCTTGCTGTGCGCCTCGACGATCTCGAGCAGGCAGGCCTCCAGCCGCTTCAGGACCGCGACGTCGGCATCGCGGAACTGCAGGATCATCTCGGCCTTGCCGGGAATGATGGCGGGCGCGCCGGGCTCGACCGACATCTTGCCCACCGTCCATACGCTGCGCGGACCGGCGAGCGCGGGGAAGCGCTCCATCACCTCGTTGTAGAGGCGCATCATGGCGACGCCGGCGTCCTTGCGGATCGGCATCGGCGTCGTGCCGGCATGGTTCTGGATGCCGCTGAAGGTCAGGCGATACTGGTAGATGCCGACGATCGCCGTCACCACGCCGATGCGCTTGCCGGTGTGCTCCAGCACGCCGCCCTGCTCGATGTGCGCCTCGAGGTAGCAACGGTAGCGCCCGTCCTCCAGCTCGATGCGCGGCGTCTTGTCGAGGCCGGCGGCCTTCAGCGCGTCGCGCATGTGGCTGCCGTCGTCGCGATGGCGGGCAGCATCGATGTCGGCCTCGGTGATGCGGCCGATGAAGCTCTTGGAGCCGATCATGCCGCCCCAGTGGCCCTCTTCATCGGCCCACGAGGCGACATCGACGGCGAGATGCGCGGTATCGGGATCCTCCGCGAGCGCGCGCGCGACCTCGAGGCCGTAGATCACGCCCATCACGCCATCGAGCCAGCCGCCCCGCGGTTGGGTGTCGGTGTGCGAGCCCATCAGCAGTCGCGGCCCGGTCTTGGGACTGCGGCCGATCACGTTGCCGACGCCGTCGATCACCGGCTCCAGCCCCGCCTCCTTCATCCGTTTGGCGAGCCAGTGCCGGCTCTCGACGTCCTGCGGCGACAGGTGCGGGCGATGCACGCCGGTCTGGTAGCGGCCGAAATCGGCAATGCGGCGCAGGTCGGCCAGAAGTCGTTCGCCATTGATGCGGGGCATGGATAGGCCTCAGTTCAAATGCGCCGCTACCCACGCGGCCGTGGACAGCAGCCGGTCGTCCTCATGACGCAGGCCGACGAGCTGGATGCCGAGCGGCAGGCCGTTGGTCCCGGTGCCGGCCGGCAGGGTAACACAGGGCGTCCCGGCGAGCGTCCAGATCGAGTTGAAGCGCGGATCGCCGGTGAACTCGACACCGGCCGGCGCCTCGCCCGGTGCGCTGGGACAAACGAGCACGTCGACCTTGTCGAACAGGGAATCGACATGCGCCTTGAACGCGACCGACTTGCGCTGCGCGGCGACATAGCGCTCCAGGCTGACCTCGAGGCCACGCTTCAGGCCGGCCATCAGCTCGCCGCTCACCTTGTCGGGATTGCGCAGCCGCTCGTCCGCATAGTTGCGCGCGCTCTCCCAGCCCGAGATCGCGCCGTGATCGTCGAGGATATCGTTGAACGCGGGTGCGAACGCGACGTCGATCACCGCAGCACCCTTGTCGGCCAGCACGCTCACCGTGGCTCCCAACAGCTTCTTCGTGTCGGCCGAGGCCTCGTCCCAGATCGGCGTGCGGCAGAAGCCGATGCGCGGCCGCGGAATGCCGCGATCGATCGCGACCGGCGGCAGCTTCAGCACGGCGCCGCGGAACAGGGCGATGTCGTCCAGCGTGCGCGCCATCAGGCCCAGCGTGTCGAGCGAGTGGCACTGCATCTTGATGCCGACGCGGTTGAAGTCGTTGAAGGTCGGCTTGTAGCCGATGACGCCGCAATAGGCCGCCGGCCGGATCACCGAGCCGCCGGTCTGCGTGCCGAAGGCGAGCGGCACGTGGCCGTCGGCGACCGCGGCGGCCGAGCCCGACGACGAGCCGCCCGGCGTGTGGCCGGGATTGTGCGGATTGGTGGTCGGTCCGGGATGGCGGTTGGCGAACTCGGTGGTCACCGTCTTGCCCAGGATCACGGCGTTGGCCGTCCGGCAGAGCGCCACGCAGGCCGCGTCGCCGAACGGGATCTTGCCCTGGAAGATCGGCGAGTTGTGCCCGGTCGGCATGTCGTGGGTGTCGATGATGTCCTTCACGCCGATGGGCACGCCGCGCAGGATGCCGTCGCGTATGACGTCGGCCGCCCGCGCCTGGGCAATGGCGAGGTCGGGATTGAGGAAGGCCCAGGCCTTCACCGTGGGTTCGCGCTCGGCGATGCGATCGAGGCAGTCGCGCGCCAGCTTTTCCGCGGTGAGCGTGCCGGCCTCGATGCGAGCAACGGCTTCCGTGGCGCTGAGCGGCTTCACAGCGCGCTCCTCACCCAGCCGGCGATGTCGAGCAGGGTCGTGTCCTCATGTTGTCGGCCGACGAGTTGGATGCCGACCGGCAGACCCGTCGGTCCCTTGGTGAACGGCAAGGTCACGCAGGGCATCCAGAGATAGGTCCACAGCAGGTTGAACGTCGCCTTCCCGGTGCTGTGCAGGCCGACCGGCGCCTCGCCCAGCGCCGGCGCGGTCAGGATGACGTCGAAGTCGCTGAACAGAGCGTCCACGGCGGCACGGCACTTCTCGCCGAGCTTGCGGGCGGCGACCCAGGTCGCATAGTCGATCGCAGCACCAGCGGCGAGCTTGTCCTTCTTCAGGCTCTCGCTCAGCAGCTCGGGAAAGCGCCGCGCCTCGTCGGCATGGGCGCGCGGGCCGTCGAAGGCGCTGAGCGTCTGCTGGCCCTCGGTCATGTCGCGGACCGGCGCCGGCAGATCGATCTCGGAGACCTGCGCGCCCGCCTTGGCGAGCAGAGCCGCCGCATCGCTCACCGCCTTGGTGCCCTCGGCCGACAACTCTGCCTTGTGATGGGTGAAGCACACGGCGACGCGCGGCGGCTTGTCGAGCCTGGCGATCGGCCGGTAGGGCATGGCCATCAGCGCAGCGCGGAACAGGGCGATATCCTCGATCGTGCGGGCATAGGCGCCGATGGTGTCCAGCCATTCGGTGTTCGCCTTCATGCCGGCGGGCGCGAAATGACCGTAGCTCGGCTTGTAGGCGACGACGCCGCAGAACGCGCCGGGCCGAATCACCGAGCCGCCGGTCTGCGTGCCGGTCGCTAGCACGACCTGGAAGTCGGCGACGGCCGCCGCCGAGCCCGACGAGGAGCCGCCCGGCGTGTGCGCAGGGTTGTGCGGGTTCTTGGTCACGCCGGGATGGCGATTGGCGAACTCCGTGGTCACCGTCTTGCCGAGCAGGATCGCGCCCTCGTTCTTGGCCAGCGCGATGGTGGCGGCATCGGCCAGCGGCTGATGCGTCTTGTAGATCGGCGAGCCGTAGGTCGTGGGCTGATCGCCGGAATCGATGATGTCCTTCACGCCCATCGGGATGCCGTGCAGCAGGCCCTGGCGTGGTCCGCGATCGAGCACTCTGGCGCGTGCCAGGGCAGCGTCGCGTGCGAGATGCGACCAGGCGAGGACATCGGCGTCGCGTTGGTCGATGCGCTCGAGATGGGAGCGCACGATCGCCTCGGCGGTCACCGTCCCGCCCTCCAGTCGTTGCGCGAGCTCGGTGGCGCTTAGCGTGTTCGGTGCAGTCATGGTTGGTGATGGAACAGCAAGATACATGCCGCGTCCATGGCCCCGTCCACGCTGGCGCGCTTCATGCTTCGTGTAACGGAACTTTTTGGAGGTTCCGCATGCTCACGCGTCGTGCCGCCCTGCTTGCCAGCGCCGCCCTGCCCTTCGCCCGCGCTGCCCAGGCACAGCAGCCTTCCACTCTGCGCATCGCCATGACGCTGGCTGACATTCCCGTCACCGACGGCGCGCCCGACCAGGGCACCGAAGGCATCCGCTTCATGGGCTACACGCTCTACGATCCGCTGGTGGCGTGGGACCTGTCGTCGGCTACCGAGCCTGCCAAGCTGGTGCCGGGCCTGGCCACCAAGTGGTACCAGGATTCCGCCGATCCGACGAAATGGATCTTCGAGCTGCGCCAGGGCGTGAAGTTCCATCACGGCGCGCCGTTCACCGCCGACGACGTCATCTTCAGCCTGGACCGCACCTTGAACGACAAGTCGCCGGTCTTCGATCGGCTGGGCCGCAGCGTGCTGATCGCGGCGGTGTGGCCGCTCGTCGGCTATCGCAAGATCGACGACTACAAGGTCGAGCTGCAGACCAACGGCGTCGATACGATCATGCCGTCGCTGCTCAACCGCTTCATGATCGCGAGCGCCGACAATTTCGAGAAGGTCGGCCGCGACTGGCAGGCCTATCGCAAGTCGCCCTCGGGCACCGGCCCATGGAAGATGAAGGCCTGGTCGCCGCGCGAGCGCGCCGAGCTCGAGCGCAACACCGGCTACTGGAACAAGGATCGCGTCCCCAAGAGCGAGCGCATGGTGCTGCTGCCGATCCCCGACGTCTCGACGCGCTCGGCCGCGCTGCTGTCGGGGCGCGTCGACTGGATCGAGGCGCCGGCGCCCGATTCGCTCGACAAGCTCAAGGCCGCGGGCTGCAAGATCGAGACCAACGCCATCCCGCACATGTGGCCCTATACGCTCAGCATGCTGCCCGGCGCGCCAACGGCCGACATCCGCGTGCGCAAGGCGATGAACCTCGCCATCGACCGCAACGCCATCGTCAAGGTGCTGAACGGGCTCGCCATCCCCGCCGTCGGCTGCGTGCCGCCCGATCACCCCTGGTTCGGCACGCCCTCCTTCAAGATCAAGTACGATCCGGCCGAGGCCAAGAAGCTTCTGGCCGAAGCGGGCTACGGGCCGTCGAAGAAGCTCAAGACCAAGATCGCGATATCGACCTCGGGCTCGGGACAGATGTATCCCCTGATCATGAACGAGGCGATCCAGCAGCAATGGGCCGAGGTCGGCATCGACGTCGAGTTCCAGGTGATGGACTGGAATGCGCTGCTCAACACCATGCGCCAGGGTGCCAAGTCGCCGGAAGGCCAGCAGTTCGGCGCCATCAACGTGAGCTGGAACACGATGGACCCACACAACGCCTTCATGCGTTTCGTCGACAGCCAGCAGGTCCCGCCCAAGGGCTCGAACTGGGGCTACATCAACGATCCGGAGTTCGACCGGCTCGCCAAGGAGGCACGCAGCACGTCGGATCCCGCCGAGCTCGACAAGGTGCTGGCAAAGATCAACACCAAGATGGTCGACGACGCAGTGTTCGTCTGGGTGGTCCACGACGTGTGGCCCAACGCGATCTCGAGCAAGGTGAAGGGCTACGTCCACCCCAAGAGCTGGTACGTCGACTTCTCGCCGGTGACGGTGGGCTAATCACTTCTGATACTGCTCGAACAGCTGCTTGATCCGTTTGGTCGCTTCGTCGGTGGCCTGTTCCGGGGTCATGTTGCGCTGCGTGATGTTGGCCTCCGCCTGTGGCCAGACCTGTTCGGATAGCACGGCCGAATAAGCCGGGTTGTAGGACATCCACCACGGCACGGTCGGCTTGGTCAGTCCCATATCCACGGCAACCTGGCGGTGCGGGTCCTTCGGATCGGTCCAGTACGGGTCGTTCTTCACGATGGAGGCCATCACCGGCAGATAGCGGGCGCGGGTTTCCTTCAGATAGGCGTTCAGGTTTGCCGGCTGGATGAAATCGCGCAGCAACGCCTTGGCGGCGTCCACGTTCTTTGCGCCTTTGGGGATGATGGTAGGAGCAATCGCCAGCACGCTCGGCACCGGCTTTCCGTCGTTGCCCAGGGGGACGCCGGTGGTAATGATCTCCTTGTAGTAAAGATCGGGCTTGTCCATCTGCGCCGCGGCGATGGAGATGGTGGCGTTGGGCGTCATCACGATCTGTTTGGCAAAGAAGGCGTTGTTGTTGTCGACATCGCCCCAGTTGATCGCACCCGGCGGCACATATCCTTTCTTGAACGGCGTCGTCAGCCTCTCCAGCGTCGTGATCGCCGCCTTGCGCACGGCGGGGTCGTCGATATTCAGCTTGCCATCCGGCAAGACGATGCCGACGCCGCCATAGCTGACCAGGAACTGGTGAAACAGATTGCCGGCATCCGCCTCCTTCGCCGCCATCGAATAGCCGAGGCCGAAAATCCGCTTGCCCTTGGAGCGCAGCTTGTCCTGCACGGTCTGGAAGAAATCGTAGAACTTGTCCTGCGTGCCCGGCACATCGGTCGCGGCAAAGCCGGCGTCCTGCAGCAACGGCAGCCAGTGCGAATTCATCAACGAGGAGGCTTTGGTCGGCACGCCGTAGTACGAAGATTTCTTTTGCTTGGCGTTATAGAGGCGCGCGCTGATCAGCGCGGTTTCCGTGAACTCGGCCTTCTGCGATTCCACGACATCGGACACATCCTCCAACTGATCATTCCAGGCCGCGCGCGGCACCAGGAAGCGGTCGCCGGTGACGGTGTGCACCGCATCCGGCACGTCGCCCACCTGCATGCCGGCGATCAGCTTGGTGATCACGTCCGGCCCGTTCATGATGGTCAGATTGACCTTGGTGTTGTGCTTCTTTTCCCAGTCGGCCATCCAGGCGATCACGGCATCGTTCTCGGCCTTGTAGAAGCCCTGGGTCCACCACACCGTGAGTTCTCCGGCCGCCCTGGCGCGGCGCGGCATCACGCCCGCCCCCGCCGTGACCGCTGCCGCCACGCCAACCAATGTCCGACGCCGTGTAACGCGCTTCATGTTGTTTCCTCCCTAGACGCCAATCCCCCCGCTCAACCCTTCACGCCCCCCATGGTCAGACCGCCATGCATCTTGCGGCGGACACCGTAGTAGATCAGCAAGGGCGGTATGGCGTAGATGATCGCCGCCGCCATCAGGTAATTCCAGGGCGCCTCGTCCCCGACCAGGAACTTGCCGAGCGCCACCGGCACGGTGACGACCTTGCCGCCCGACAGCAGCAGGAACGCATAGAGGTATTCGTTCCACGACAGCAGCAGCGCATAGGTCCCGATCGCCACCAGGGCGGGAGCCATCAGCGGCAGGTAGATGCGGAAGAAGATCTGCGGCGGCGAGGCGCCGTCGATGCGCGCCGCCTCATCCAGCTCGAACGGGATCGAGGCGCTGTATTGCTGGAAAATGAAGATCGCATAGGGCGTCGCGAAGGTCACTTGAACCGCGATCACCGCGATCGGATTGTTGGTCAGGCCGTATTTTCCCATGATGCCGTAGAAGGGAATGGCCAGGAACGACATCGGGATGACGTAGGTCAGCAGCGCCGCATTGGTCAGCATCCAGCCGTTGCGGATGCGCATCCGGCTGATGGTGAAGCTGGTCAGTGTCCCGATGGCCAGGGTCAGGAACGCGACGACGATGCCGATGTAGAAGCTGTTGCCCATCTGATTCCAGAAGGTCTCGAGCAGCCAGTAGGCCTGGTGGATCACGATGCTGAAGGCATGCGGGCTGGGCGCGACCGGGAATACGGAAGTGCTGAGCACTTCCTCCTTGTCCTGCATGGACACGCGGACGATGTTGTAGATCGGCAGCAGCGTCCAAAGCAGCAGCACCGCCGACAGCAGCCACACGCCGATGCTGCTGCCAATGCCGGTGAGCCCGCGGGCCCGGCGCTGCGCGCTCATATCGTCACCTCGCTGCGCCGCAACTGGCGCATCAGCAGGACCACCAACGGGATCAGCAAGGGCAGCGCCGTCAGCACCGTCGCCATGCCCAGGCCGGGATCGCCCAGTTCGAAGGCGTTGCGGATGCCGAGCGTCGCGAGCACATGCGTCGACAGCGCCGGCCCGCCGCCGGAGATGAAGCGCACGGCATTGAAGTCGCCCAGCGCCCAGATGGTGGAGAGCATGGTGCAGACCAGGTACATGCCGGCCATCAGCGGCAGGGTCACGTGGGTGAACTTCTGGATCGGGCTCGCGCCGTCGACATCGGCCGCCTCATACAGCTCGAGCGAGATGGCCATGCGGCCGGCGAGGAAGATCAGGGTCCAGAAGGGCAGCCATTTCCAGATATGGCCATAGATGACCGACCCCAGCGCGAGGTAGTGGCTGTCGAGCCAGGGCGGCCCATCGACCTGCGCCATGTGCCAGATGATGTTGTTGATCAGCCCCCACTGCCCGTTCAGCATCCAGTTGATGCTGAGGTAGCTCGGCAGCGCCGGTATCGCCCAGGGCAGCATGAAGATCAGCAGCAGGACCTTCGTCCACCAGCCCTTGCGCATGAAGAAGCCGGAGAGCAGCAGCGCCAACAGCAATTTCAGGTTCACGCCGAACAGCAGGTAGAGCAGCGTGTTCACCACCGTACGGGGATAGACCGGATCCTCGAACAGGGCGCGATAACTGGCCGGATCGCTGCCCAGCCACAGCCCGTAGCCGATCGGGTAGATCACGAAGGCGACGAACACCGCGACGTAGGGAGTGACGAAGGCCAGCGCCCACAGCTTGTCGGCGGCAAAGATGCCTCGTCGCCGCGCCAAGGGCGCGGCGAGGGGCGCGGTCCTCGTGGCCGCGGCCGGGCTGTCGATCGGGGTCGTAACCGCCATCGTCGACTCCTTCCCAGTGGCCCCGCGTTCTGGCGCGCGGTGGCATTTCTGACAGTGAGTGTGGCAATTTGCCCAGTGCGACACAACCCGTCTTGCGCGGGGATACCTATCGCCTCTGGGACCAGCCGATATAGAGCCCGGCGCCGACGATGATGGCGGCGCCGACCCAACCCAGCACGTCGGGGAAGTTGCCGAAGAACAGGTAGCCCACGACGACCGAACCCAGGAGCTGCATGTACTGGAACGGCGTCACGATGTTGGCGGGCGCATAGTGCAGGGCGCGCGCCACGCAGTAGTGGCCGAGCGCGCCCAGGACGCCGAGACTGCAGAAATAGGCGATGTCGCGAAACGATTCCGGCGTCTTCCAGACGAACGGCAGGACGAACATCAGGCCGAAGGCGCCGACGATCGAGCTGTAGATCGCCGACGTCTCGGGCGAATCGGTGCCGGCGATGCGCCGCGTCAGGATCTGGTAGAGCGCATAGCAGGTGGCGCTCAGCACGACGCCGAGCGAGGCCCACTGGAAGAGCTCGGTGCCCGGACGGATCACGATCAGCACGCCGACGAAACCCACGCCCAGCGCCACCAACCGGCCGACTGTCGTGCGCTCGCCGAGCATCGGCCAGGCGAGCAGCGCCACGACCAGCGGTGCGGTCAGGCTGATCGAGGCCGCCTTGGCGATCGGGATGGTGATGATGGCGAAGAAGAACGACAGGTTCGACGTCATCAGCAGCGCCGAGCGCAGGATCTGCGTGCCGAGCCGCTGCGTGCGCAGCATGGCGAGCCCGAAGCGCGGCACGAAGGCTGCCAGCATGAACAGGATGTGGCCGAAGGCCCGGGCCCACGACACCTGCAGGGAGTCGTAGCCGCTCTCGCCCAGAAACTTGGCGAAGCCGTTCATCACCGGGAACAGGATGCCGGCGCCGCAGATGAACAGAATGCCGGTCAGGATGTGTTGCTGACCGACGATCGTCTTGTCGTTCAACGGCGCTCGGCCTCGCGCAACGCACGCCAGACGCGCTCCGGCGTCGCCGGCATGTCGAGGGTCTCGACGCCGGCCGGCCGCAGCGCATCGAGGATGGCGGCCATCACGGTCTGCGGCGCGGCAATGCAACCCGCCTGCCCCGAGCCCTTCACGCCCAGCGGATTGGCGGCTGTCGGCCGCTCGATCAGCTCGATGTCGAACAGCGGAAGATCGTCGGCGCGCGGCAAGGCGTAGTCCATCAGCGAGCCGCTGAGCAGCTGGCCCGACGAGGGATCGTAGACGGTGTGCTCGACCATCGCCTGGCCGATGCCCTGGGTCACGCCACCCTGGACCTGGCCCTCGGTCAGCAACGGATTGATCAAGCGACCGTAATCATCGACGGCCGTGTAGCGGACCAGCGCCACGGCGCCCGTTTCGGGATCGATATCCACCTCGGCGACATGGCAGCCGCTCGGGAAGGTGAAGACGTCGGTCATGTTCATCACGTGCACGCCCAGGCCCTTTTCCATGCCGTCCGGCAGGTTGGCCGGATCCTCCGCACTGCGCGCCAGCGTCGGCAATGCGACCGACCGGTCGCTGCCCTGAACCGCGAAACGCCCGTCGGCGAAAACGAGTTCATCCTCTGATGCTTGCAAGAGATGGGCCGCCAGCGTGCGCGCCTTGGCAAGCGTGGCATCGATCGCCTTCACGACGGCGGCGCCGCCCATGTGCATGGAACGCGCGCCGCCATGGCCTGCGCCGCTCTTCACCTGGCCGGTGTCGGCTTGGACATAGCGAACGGCCTCGATCGGCACCCCCAGCCGGTCGGCCGCGATCTGGGCGAAGGCGGTCTCATGGCCCTGGCCGTTGGACTCGGTGCCGACCGCGACCATGACCTTGCCGTCGCCCTCGAAGCGCACTTCCGCGCCTTCGTTGGGCGCGCCGCGCGACGTCTCGAGGAAGCAGGCGACGCCGATGCCGAGCAGGCGCCCCTGCGCCTTAGCCGCCGCGCGCCGGGCGGCAAAGCCCTTGGCGTCGGCACGCGCCACGGCGGCGTCGAGGTTGGCGACGAAGCCGCCCGAATCGATCGCCATGCCGAGCGCCGTCCGATGCGGGAACGAGGAGATCAGGTTCTGGCGGCGCAACTCGGCGGGATCGCGGCCGAGCTTGCGCGCCGCCGCCTCGATGGCGCGCTCGATGATGTAGTTGGCCTCGGGCTTGCCGGCGCCGCGATAGGCGTCGACCGGCACGGTGTTGGTGAGCGCGCCGCGGATGTCGACGGCGATCGCCGGGATGTCGTAGACGCCGCCCTGCGCCGTCGAAGCGGCGACCACCGAGGCGCCCGGTCCGTTGCCCGAGAGATAGGCGCCGAGATTGGCGACCATCTTCACGTCGAGCGCCAGCAAGCGGCCGTCGGCGGCGAGACCGAGCCTTGCGGTCGCGGCGATATCGCGACCCTGCGCGCCCATGACGAACTCCTCGGCGCGATCGGCCAGCCAGCGCACAGGCCGCCCGAGCTTGCGCGCCGCGAACAGCAGCAGGATCCATTCGGGATAGAGGAAGTTCTTCATGCCGAAGCCGCCGCCGACATCGGGCGCATGCACACGGACCTTGTCGAGCGGCAGCTTGAAGATGAACTCGGCGAGCTGGCGGCGGATGCCGTGCACGCCCTGTCCGGTCAGCTCGAGATCCATCGTGTCGTTGGCCGCGTCGTAACGCGCGATGCCGGAACGCGGCTCGATCGGCGTGACGATGACACGGTTGTTCATCACATCGACCTCGACGACGTGCGCGGCCTCGACCATCGCCTTCGCCACCGCGTCGGCATCGCCGCGCTGGACGTGGTAGACGAGATTGCCTGGCGCCTCGGTCCAGATCGCCGGCGCATCGGGCGCGAGCGCCGCGATGCCGTCGACCACGGCATCGAGCGCCTCGTAGTCGACCTCGATCAGCTCGGCCGCCTCGCGAGCGATCTCGGCCCTGTCGGCAACGATGAAGGCAACCGGGTCGCCGACATGGCGCGCACGGCCGTCGGCCAGCGCCGGGCGCGGCGGCACGATCATCGGCTTCACCGCCGCCAGGCAGGGCATGTGGCCGAGCCCCTCGGCGGCGAGGTCGGCATGGGTGTAGACGGCACGCACGCCGGCGAGTTCGGCTGCCGCCGACACCTCTATTCCCTTGATTACGGCATGGGCATGCGGCGAGCGCAGGACGTGGCCGTACAGGCAATCCGCAACCACGATATCGTCGACGTAGCGGCCTCGGCCGGTCAGGAAGCGCTGATCCTCGAGCCGGCGCAGCGATTGGCCTATCATCGGGCTAATCATCTTTTGTTGACTGCTATTGCCCATGTCGCCCCGCCCGATAAGCTCCCGCCCAACCATAGGAGGGATCATTCATGATCGACCTGCATTACTGGCCCACGCCCAACGGCAAGAAGGTCACTATCCTGCTCGAGGAATGCGGCCTGCCCTACAAGATCGTACCCGTCAACATCGGCCGCGGCGATCAGTTCAGCAAAGAGTTCCTGGAGATGAACCCCAACCATCGCATGCCGACGATGGTGGACCACGATCCCGTGGGTGGCGGCAAGCCGATCACGATCTTCGAATCCGGCGCCATCATGATGTATATCGCCGAGAAGGCCGGGAAGTTCTATCCCCAGGACGTGCGCACGCGCTACGACGTGAATCAGTGGCTGATCTGGCAGATGGCCAACCAGGGACCCAAGAGCGGCGAGTGTGGCCATTTCCGTCGCGTCGACCAGGCCAAGGAAGGCGACCAGACATACGCCATCACGCGCTTCACCGACGAGGTCAACCGGCTGTACGGCGTGCTGAACAACCAGCTCTACAAGCACAAGTACCTGGCCGGCGACCAGTACACGATCGCCGACATGATCTGCTACCCGTGGACCATCAACTGGAAGTTCCAGGGCCAGGACATCGAGGAGTTCAAGTACTTCAAGCGCTGGTTCGAGGAACTGGGCGCCAGGCCTGGGGTGCAGAAGGGCATGGCGGTCGGCGCCGACCTCTCGGTCGACAACACCAAGCTGCCGCCAGAAGAACAGGCCCGCATCCGCAAGATGCTCTACAACCAGCGCGCCCGCCCGGTACCGGCGTAGTTGTCGGGAGGGCGCCACTTCGGTGGCACATCATGTCTTCCGGATCGCGAGCGTCCTCGCTCGCTCATGAATATGAGTGCGCGAGCCGCGCGTGGTCCGGAAGAAAGAACGCCATCCGGTGGGTCGCACTTCATCTCGGATGGAGCTTGCCGCTCAGCCGAAAGATCTTCCCCGGGCGGGCTTGAAGCTTTCACCGGCCGCACATCTTGCTGGGCGTCGACCCGGTCGTCCTCAGGAATCCTCAGCTCAAGCGGCGCCGGTTCGCAGCGTGCTTCGTCGGGCGCGTCGAGATCGTTCCACCGATCCTCGCCGTCAGCCGGACCATCGGACGGCGGCCGCGGATCATTGCTCCAGTCCTGACGCCGGCGGTTGCGCAGCCAGAAGATGCAGGCGCGGATGTCGGGCGGATGATGCACGGTGTCGATGGTGCGCGGCGCCACGTCGAAGAAGCCGGCGAGCTCGCTATCGCTGATGGCAGCAGACCCAACCCATGGCAGCGCTTGCGGTCATGGCGACACAAGTCATGCCAGCAATGTCAGCATCGGCACCGGCGGTATTCCCACTCGCTGATGAATCATGAGCGAGCGGGGGCCGGACGAGCATGAGTGGGCCTGGAAATCGGCGGTCCGCGAGAAGCCTAGACCTGCGTGACCTTGCCGGTCGCGAGGTCGTACACGCCGCCGACGACACTGAGCTTCTTGGCCGTCACCATGTCGGCCAAGATAGGCTTGGCCGCGAGCAGCTGCTGGACGTTGTAGCGGACGTTCGCCACGACGGCGCGCTGATAGAGATCGTCGCCCGACTGCTTCAGGGCGGGCTCGATGCCGGGCTTCATGGAGCGCACCAGGTCGGCGATATGGCCCGGCAGGTTATTGCCCTTCTGCAGGGCGTCGACCGTGGCGTTGACGGCGCCGCAACTCGTATGGCCCAGAACCATGATCACCTTGGTGCCGAGCACGGCGGCGCCGAACTCCAGGCTGGCGAGCCCCTCGGTCGTGACGAAGTTGCCGGCGACGCGCACCACGAACAGATCGCCCGGCGGCTGGTCGAAGGCGAGTTCCGGCGCAACCCGGGAATCGGCGCAGCCGAGGATCGCGGCGAATGGGGCCTGGCCACGCGCACGGGCCGCCCGAGTGGCCGAGAAGTCGCGCTCATTCATCTTGTTTGACACGTAGCGGGCGTTGCCCTCAACGAGGAGCTTCAGCGCCGCCTCCGGCGTCTCGGCAGCCCTCGCGGGTTGAGCCTGCGCCGGACCGGCTAGCGGTGCGGCGGCCATTGTTGCCAAGCCGGCACCCAACATGGTGCGTCGAGACAATCCGGCGGCACGACAAGCGTTACACATGCGCACTCCATTCACATGAACCGACGCACCCTATTCTGAAGCAGAAGCTTTACGCAATGACTGCAAATGCATATCGCAACGGCATCCCGACGCCTCGCGTTCAAGATCGGTGCAGTCGCCCGGGCCGTACATTCTTCTCTACGTCACCCTCTACGCCGCGTTCGGCGTGGCGTCTCCGTATTGGCCGAAGCTGTTCGAAAGCAAGGGTCTCGCGCCGGAGCAGATCGGCTGGGTTCTCGCCGCCGCGCTGCTGACGCGTCTCGCGGCGGGCCCGCTGGTGGCGCGGCTCGCCGACATGGTGGCCTCTCTGCGGCTCGTTCTCGCGAGCTGTATCGTCGTCGCCGCAGCAGCGGCGGCGGCATACATCTCGGCCGATACGTTCTGGCTCGTGCTCCTGATCGCGATCGTCCAAGCCGCAGCACTTGCGCCTACCACCTCGCTTGCCGATGCGCTGACCGTCAGCGCGGCCCGCCCGCAGATGGCGGACAAGCCGTTCGAATACGGCTGGATACGGGGTGCGGCCTCAGCGGCCTTCCTCGCGGGCACTCTGATCATTGGACAGCTCATTGGTCCCGGCGATCTCCATCCCATCATCTGGATCAACGTGATGCTGCTGGTGATGGCCGCCGCCGCGACCGCATTGCTTCCGAGAGCGCGCCTTGAATCCGCGCCTGTCACCGACCATTCGGGGCTCGTCGCCGCCAAAGTGCGCGGCCTGCTCAAGCTGCCGCCGTTCCGCATCGTCATCATCGTCTCCGCGCTGGCGTACGGCAGCCACGCGCTCTACGACGCCTTCGCCGTGATCCTGTGGAGCGCCGCCGGGCTGCAGCCGCCGGTCATCAGCGCCCTGTGGGCGGAGGCCGTGGCCGCCGAAGTCGTGGTGTTCTTCCTGATCGGGCCATGGCTGGTCGATCGGCTCGGAGTTCGCGGCGCGGCGATGCTGGCAGCCGTTGCCGGAGTCGTCCGCTGGACCGCCATGGGACTCACCGACTCCATCGCCGTGCTGGCGATTCTGCAGCCGCTGCATGGATTGACTTTCGCCCTGCTTCACCTTGTTTGCATGCGCGTCATCGGCAACGTCGTTCCGCCTGGCCTGGCCGCCACAGCCCAGGCACTCTATTCGTTCGGCGCCGGCATCGTGACGGCCGCCCTGACCTCGTTGTCGGGAACGCTATATACCGACTATGGCGGCCTCACATTTCTGCCGATGGCAGCGCTTTGCGTCATCGCCCTGCTGTTTGCCTGGCGGGGTTTTGCGCATAGCCAGCAGCAACCTGCGGGCATGCCCGCGCCTTAGTCGTCATGACGATTTGGAACCTGGTCCTCACCGGCCTAGCCGCCGTCATGATCACGGCAAGTACCGCCGTGATCGTCGGCCTCGGCGTGGTGATCTGGACGACCCGCCGGATCGATTGACGCTCAACCGCCCAGGCTGTCCGGCTCAGGCACTCTTCTGCCGGAATCTTCGCCCTCGGTCGTACGCGGATGCCTGCGGTGAAGGAAGACGGCCAGTTCCTCGCGCGCTCCCTTGCCGGCAGATCGTACGGCGGCTTCGAACAGGTCATGCTGGACGTACGTCGGCAACTGGCCCCAAACCTTGGCGGCGGCCTGCCCAAGGGCGGTCGTGAGCTCGTCAGGAGTCATTCCATCACCTCGTCGGCGGGAGGACGGAAGAGTTTCGATTATCGCCGTTTTTCCGGGGGATCTTCAAGCTCGACGCGCATCGACAGGGGCGGCGCCACCTCTTCCAGGGGCCGGCACTCCGCATTGACGCCCAGCCGCAGGGTCACCAGGGAGGCCAGGACCATCAGGAACGCCCCCAGCATGTAGCCCATCACGATCTCGGTCGGGCTTTCGCTGGCGATCAGCACCCCGAACAGCCAGGGCCCGCCGACGCCGCCCAGCAGAGTGCCGAAGGCGTAGAACAGCGCAATGGTGAGCGCGCGGATCTCCAGGGGGAAGCACTCGCCCACCGTTAGGTAGGCGGCGCTGGCCGCCGCCGAGGCGAAGAAGAAGACCACGCTCCACATCGCCGTCTGCGTCGTGGCGGTGAGCAGGCCCTCGCCGAACAGCCAGCCGGTGAGGGCCAGCAGCAGGCCCGACAAGCCATAGGTCGCGCAGATCATGGCCTTGCGGCCCACCGAATCGAATAACGGGCCGAGCAGCAACGGGCCCAGGAAATTGCCGAGCGCGAACGGCAGGATGTAGAGCCCGACCTTGTCGGCCTCGATGCCGTAGAACCGCGTCAGCACCAGCGCGTAGGTGAAAAAGATGGCGTTGTAGACGAAGGCCTGCGCCGCCATCAGGACCAGGCCGAGCGTGGTGCGGCCGGGATAGTCGCGGAGCAGCGTGCGCGCCACCGACACCATGGTCGTGCGATGCGTATCGCCGAGCGCCAACCGCGCCGTCACCGGGGGCAAGGCCACGCCTTCGCTGGCGACGACGCGCGCTTCGATGCCGTCGACGACGCGCGCCGCCTCGCCCGGCTGGCCATGCAGCATCAGCCAGCGTGGACTTTCAGGCAGGAAGCGCCGCAGATAGAGGATCACGAGGCCGAGCACGGCGCCGCTGCCGAAGGCCAGCCGCCAGCCCATGTCGGGCGGCAGCACGGCGGGATCGAGCAGCACCACCGAGAGCAGCGCGCCACCCGCGGCGCCGATCCAGAAGCTGCCGTTGATAGCGAGGTCGACGCGACCGCGCAGGCGCGCCGGGATCAGCTCCTGGATCGCGGAGTTGATGGCCGAGTACTCGCCGCCGATGCCCGCGCCGGTGAAGAAGCGGAACACCAGGAAGCTCCAGAAGTCCCACGAGAAGGCGGTAAGCGCGGTGGCCACCAGATAGACACCGAGCGTCACGTTGAACAGCTTCTTGCGGCCCAGCCGGTCGGTGAGATGGCCGAAGAACAGCGAGCCCATCACGGCGCCGGCGAGGTAGGCGCTGCCGGTCAACCCGACCTGCTCGGCGGTGAACTGCAGGCGCGGGCTGGTCTGCAGCGCCGCGGCCACCGACCCGGCCAGGGTGACTTCGAGACCGTCGAGGATCCAGGTGATGCCGAGTGCCACCACCACCAGCCGATGGAATCGGCTCCACGGCAGCCGGTCGAGCCGGGCCGGCACGTCGGTATAGGTGCCGCGGACGGATTGGTCTGGCGCCATTGAAGGCACATAACATTCCGACTGCACTGAAGGTTCCATAGCCGAGGGCCCTGCAACGCTGGCTTGCCCCCGCGGCGGTGCTGCCGCGAACCTCGTCTGCTATTGTGTGAATATGAGCGATAGTACTTTGTCGGCGGGAACGGTGCCCGCGGCGACGCCTGCAGTTTCCACGGCATCGACGGCTTCGGCCAACACCACGACCTTTGCGGTCATCCTCTCGCTGAGCTTCTGCCATCTGCTCAACGACATGATGCAGTCGCTGGTCCCGGCGCTCTATCCCATCCTCAAGGAGAACTATGCGCTGAGCTTCGGCCAGGTCGGCCTGATCACGCTCGCCTTCCAGTGCACTGCATCGATGCTGCAGCCGCTGGTCGGTCTCTACACCGACAAGAAGCCCCAGCCCTATTCCCTCATGGTCGGCATGGGCTTCACCCTGGTCGGCCTGCTGCTGATGTCGCGCGCCGACTCCTATCCCATGATCCTGTTCGCCGCGGCGCTGATCGGCATGGGCTCGTCGGTGTTCCATCCCGAGGCCTCGCGCGTGGCGCGCATGGCGTCGGGCGGGCGCTACGGTCTCGCCCAGTCGCTGTTCCAGGTCGGGGGCAACATGGGATCGGCGGCCGGGCCGCTGCTCGCCGCCTTCATCGTCGTACCGCACGGCCAGCACAGCATCGTCTGGTTCTCTGCCGCGGCGCTGGTGGCGATGGTCGTGCTGTTCCAGGTCGGCGGCTGGTACGCACGCCGCCAGGCCGAGCGGAAGCCCTCGGCGCGCAAAGCCGCATCCGCAACGGCAGTCCCTGCCTTGTCGAAGCGCCGCGTCGCCTTTGCCGTCGCGATCCTGGTGGCGCTGCTCTTCTCGAAGAACGTCTACAGCGCGAGCCTCGGCTCCTACTTTACACTCTATCTAATGTCGCGGTTCGGCATCGACGTGGCGACGGCGCAGCTCTACCTGTTCGCCTTCCTGGTCGGCATCGTCGGCGGCACGATCCTCGGCGGCGCGGTGGGCGACAAGGTCGGCCGCATCCCGGTGATGTGGTTCTCGATCCTGGGCGCCCTGCCCTTCGCCCTGATGCTGCCCTATGCCAATCTCTTCTGGACGGGCGTGCTGGCGGTCCTGGTGGCCATGATCATGGCCTCGGCCTTCTCCGCCATCCTGGTCTACGCCCAGGAGCTGCTGCCCGGCCGCGTCGGGCTGGTGGCCGGCATGTTCTTCGGCTTCTCCTTCGGCCTGGGCGGCCTCGGCGCCGCCGCATTGGGCGAGCTTGCCGACTGGACCAGCATCGAGACGGTATACAAGGTCACGCCATTCCTTCTGTTGCTGGGAATCTTGACGGCCTTCCTGCCGCGCCAGCCGGGCGAGCCCAGGAATACCCATTGAAGGCGCACTGACACCCTCTACGGATAGTAGATGATGCGCTAAACTGGGCGCCACATGGCGCTCTTGCGTAAACCCGCGTTGCAGCCGGCCGCCGCGGCACAGGCCTCGACGGCCCCGTCGAAGGCGGCAGCGCGCCGCCGAACCGGATCGCGCCTGCGCACGACGATCCGTCACAGTCTGCCCGTGCTGGGCGTGGTCATCGTGGTCGCGCTGGTCTCGGCCATCGCCTATGTCGTCTACGACGCCAACCGCCAGGGGGCTCGTACCCTCAGCAACGACCTGATCACGGCCATCGACCGGCGGGTCGGCGCCCAGATGCGCTCGTACCTCACGCCGCCTCAACAGTTCCTGGTGCTGGCCGACGCCGCGGGGGCGGGTCGCAACGCCATCGAGGCGGCGCCCGAAATGGAGCGGTTCGCGCGCTACGCCATCGGCAACATCCCGTCCGTCTCGGCCTTCAGCTACGCCGACGCCCAGGGGAACTACGTCTTCGTCGTGCGCAACGAGAAGGGCGGGTTCGACACCAAGCTGATCGACCGGACCGAAGGCCGGCGGGTCACCTGGGAACGGCGTGACGGCAACAACAAGACGATCGCCATCGAGGAGGATCCCGGCGACACGTTCGATCCGCGCACGCGACCCTGGTTCCAGGGTGCCGAAAGCACGCGCAAGATGTTCTGGACCGAAAGCTACCTCTTCTACACGGTGCGCAAGCCCGGCCTCACGGTGGCGCTGCCGCGTTTCGACCATGACGGCAAGCTGCAGACCGTCATCGCCGTCGACATCGAGCTCGCCACGCTCTGTGCCTGGCTCGAACAGCTCCACATCGGCAGCCGCGGCCGGGCGATGATCGTCGATCCTTCGGGCCGCATCGTCGCCTATCCGGACGCCAATTGGCTGCCGGCCAATGAACCGGAGGCGAAGTCGCCGCGACTCGACGAGGTCGGCGATCCCGTGCTGACGCGCGCCTTCGACCTGCTGCGGGTCGAAGGCTACGGCCGCAAGATCCTGGACTTCGACCATGAGCGCATCATCATCTCCTCCGAGCCGGTCCGGCGGCTGACCAGCCGCGACTGGATCGTATTGATCGTCGTGCCCGAGACCGACTTCGTGGGCTTCGTCGCCGACAGCGGCATCACCGCCCTCGTCATGTCGATCGCCGTGGTGCTGATCGTCGCCGGCCTGACCGGGCTGCTGGCCTGGCGCAACGTCCTGGCCGAACGGCGCGCCGCCGAGGCGTCGATCCGGCAGGAGGCGCTGGAAGTCCGCACCCAGACCTTCATCGACCTGGCGCACGACGCCGTCTCCGCCGACGCGGAGGAAGCCGGCCTCGCCCGGGCGACCGAGAGCGCCGCCGCCGCCTGCTCGGCCAAGCGCGTCGCGATCTGGCGGCTGAGCCGCGACGGCCGCACCCTGACCTGCGAGGACTGCTTCGACAGCGACGTGCACGATCACACGATGGGCCTGGCGCTCCATCGCGACGAGATGCCCAACCTCTTCTCGGCGCTTGCCCAGGGAACGGCCATCGACACTACCGAAGCCGGCCAGGACAAGCGGACGTCGGAACTGTTCGCGACCTACCTGAAGCCGCTCGAGATCAGCAGCATCTATGTCGCGCCCATCCTGATGACCGGGCGATTGATCGGCATGCTGACGATCGAGGATCCGCAGCGTGGCGATCAGGCGACGGGCCTGGCGACGTTCTGCGATGCCTTGTCGATCCTGCTGGCGCTGCGTTTCACGGCCGCCGCGGCGCCGACGCCCGGCGCGTCGCAGGCGACGGTCGCCGCGGGGGCTGCGGCAGCGGCCCAGGAAAAGGCCGAACCCGTCGAGGTGCAGAGTAGCTTCGCCCAACGCGAGACGCGTCTCGAACGGACCCTGCTGGCCCAGAACGCGCCGATGGAAAGCCTGGTCGAGAGCGCGATCGACCGGGCGACGGTCGGCGTCATCAAGCTGCCGAACTGGACGACGGTCGCCCAGCGCCCGTCCGACAGCGGCCAGCGCACGGCGATGGACGCCATCGTCCAGGAACTGCGGCGCACCATCGAGACGAGCGGCGTGTGCTACGCGGCCCTGCTCGACGACCAGATCGTATTGGCGGCCTTTCTGCGCGACCGCAGGTCGGTCGAGGGCAATGCGATGTGCCTGGCGACGGCGATGCTCGAGCTGCGCGACCGCCTGATCGAGCTGGAGGATCGCTGGAGCACCAGTCTCGACTTCCGCCTCGCCATCGACATCGGCACGATCATGGCCTCGACGGTCGGCACCGACCCACCGAGCCGCAACCTGTGGGGCGGCGCCATCGGCATCGCCAAGGTGCTGGCCGGCACCACGCCGCGTCGCACCATCGCGGCGTCCGAGACGGCCTACGATCTTCTGTCGAACCAGTTCCTGTTCCGCCCGCGCGGCAGCTACTTCCTGCCCGAAACCGGCAACATGCGCACCTTCGTGATGGTCGGCCGCATATGATCGCTCGCGCCCAGCGCTACAACCCGCGCCCGTGGCCGCGCCGCGTGCTGGCCGCCTTCGGCGCCGCGACGATCTCCGGCACCAGGCGGCTGCTGCTGTTCATGTCGTTTGCCACGACCGTCGCCTTCGTGGCGTTTCGGCGCGAGGCATGGCGCGGCCCTGTGTCGATCGAGTTCAACCGCATGCTGCGCGAGGTAGCGGTGCGCTCGCTGTGGACCACCATCGTGACCGGCATGCTGGTGGGCTTCGCGCTGGTTACGCAGGCCGTCTACTGGCTGGCGCAGACCGGCACGACCGGCCTGGTCGGCCCGGTGATCGTCATCCTGCTGATCCGCGAGCTGGTGCCGATCCTGGTCGGCCTGATCGTGTTCGGCAGGAGCGGCACGGCAACGCTGATCGAGCTCGGCGAGGCGCAGCCCAAGGGCTGGCTCCGTTTGCTGGAGATCCAAGGCCTCGATCCGCTGGCGCTGCTGGTGCTGCCGCGCGCCGTGGCCTTCGCCATCGGCGCGTTCTGCCTGGCCACCGTGCTGCTCTGCTCGACCATGCTGACCAGCTACTTCCTGGCCTACGGGCTGCAGCTGATCGCCTACTCGGTCTGGGATTTCGCCGACGCGGTGCTGCGGGCGATGAAGATCCAGGACTTCATCGTTCCGCCGCTGAAGTGCATCATCATCGGCTACATGGTGGCGCTGACTTGCTGCTCCACCGGCCTCGGCCGCCGCGACGAATCCGATGAGCTGCAGCGGCTGGTGCCGCGCGGCTTCGTGCGCTCGGCACTGGCCATCCTGCTGGTCAACACCTTGTTCGACCTGGTGGTCTGATGGCAGCGCGTTCCGGCCGATCGGTCCTGTCCCTCCAGGACGTCGCCCTGGCCGACGGCCAGTTCTCCGCCCATACCGCGCGCCTCGACCTCGAACTGCCGCACGGCCAGGTGGCGCTGCTCCAGGTCGAGGACGAGCACGACGCCACCATGCTGGTCGACCTCTGCCTTGGGCTCGCCGATCCCGGTGCCGGCCAGGTTCGCTTTCTCGGCGTCGACTGGACCGCCAGCACGCCGCGCGAGCGCTTCCATCACCGACGTCGCATCGGCGCCGTGGTGCAGACCGACGTCTGGCCGTCGCACATGACGGTGCTGGAATCGATCCTGGTGGCCCGTTCCTACCATTTCAAGCAACCGCGCGCCGAGGCCATCGCCGACGCCACCGAGCTCGCGCGGCTGTTCGGCCTGCCCGGCCTGCCGGCCGGTCGGCGCGAGACCACGCCCATGCGCGCCCTGGTGCGGGCCGCCTGCGTGCGCGGATTTCTCGGCTCGCCCGACCTGATCGTGGTACAGGATCAGGTGCTCGACCAGTCTTCCGACCTCGCGGTGCCGATGGCGCAGGCGATCTCGGCGGCGTGCGACCGCGGCGCCACGGTGTTGTGGATCACCCCCAGCCTGGCGACGCAGGCCGCGCAGTTCGTCCAACCGAACCAGGCGTTCCGGCTGGGCGACCAGGGACTGGTCCGGGTGCGGAGGTCACGATGAAGCGCTCGATCTTCGGCGTCTACCAGTTCGACGAGGTCGTCGGCGCAGTGGTGCTGGCCTGCATCGGCGTGTTCGTCGCGGTGCTGATCAATGCCGGCCTGCTCAAGGACTGGTTCCAGCCCTCCTTCACGCTGCGCATCCTGCTGCCCGACGAGGGCGTCTCCGGCTTGGCACCGGGCGCCGAAGTCCAGGTGCTGGGCACGCGCGCCGGCGAGGTGCGCCGCATTGTCATCGATCCCAACCAGCGCATGCACGCCGTGGCGCGCGTCGAGGACCAGATGCGGCCGTTCATCCGGCGTGACTCGGTGGTGTCGATCCGCCGCCAGTTCGGCGTCGCGGGCGCCGCCTTCATCGACATCCAGCGCGGCGTCGGGCCGGAGCTCGACTGGTCCTACGCCGTGATCGCGGCGACCACGGAACGTGGGGCGACCGATTCGCTCGGCGAGATGATCGACGAGCTGCGCAGCAAGATCACGCCCGTGATCGACGAAATTCACAAAGCGGTGCTCGCATTCAACGCCGTCGCCAGGCGCATCACAGATCCGCAGGGGCCGCTGGAGCAGACGCTGGCCTCCGCTGCCGGCATCGCGCGCAAGGTCGAGAGCGGCCAGGGCCTGGCCGGGCGGCTGATCAGCGACGACAAGCTGTCGACCGACCTCGAGGCGACGCTGGTCAGCGTGCGCGAGCTTGCCGCCCAGCTCGAGCGCACCTCCAAGGATCCGCGCATCACCCAGATCCTGGTGAAGACCGATTCGATCTTGACCTCGCTGCAGACGACGACCCGCAATCTCGCGGCGACGACGCCGCAGATCACGCGCAGTGTGCAGGACACGACCGACGCGATGCCGGCCACCTTGCTGCAAGCCCAGATCGCCGCGCGGGAGCTGGAGCTGCTGCTCGGGCAGTTGCGCCATCACTGGCTGTTCGGCGGCGGCGGCAGCGCGCCCGCTCAGCCCTCTCGCCGCGCGCCCGCGGTCGAGGTGCGGCCGTGATGCGCCAGCCGCTGGCGTTGCTGTCGGCGCTGGCTCTCGCCGCCTGCGGCGGCGGCACACCGGCCGATCCCGGTCCGCCGCCCGACATCAAGCTCGACCAGGCCAACGCGGCCGGCACGCAGGCCTTGTCGATGGACCTGCCGAGCGTGGCGGTGCGCCAGTACAAGGTGGCGCTGTCGCGCGCCTATGAACGCGACGATGCCGGCGCCATCGGCGACGTCGCCTACAATCTGGCGCTGGCGCAGATGAAGGCGGGCGATTCGAAAGCGGCCATCGCCACCGCACGCGAGGCGCGGGCCGAGCTTGTGCGGCGCCGCGCCGCGGTGCCGCCGGAGCTTATCCTGGTGCAGTCCGCCGCTTCCTATCGCACCGGCGATCTCGGCGCCGCGGCGGGCGCGGCGCAGGAGGTGATCGACAGCGGCGCCAAGGACCCCGACGCCATACGCCGCGCCTGGTTCATTCGCGGCCTTGTCGCGGCCGACCGCAGCGATGCCACCGGCCTCGCCCAGGCGATCGCCGCCCTTGCGCCGCCGACCAAGCAGGCCGACCTCGAAGCCGACCGTCAGGAGCTGCAGGGCCGCGCCGCCTTGCTGGCCGGCGATTCGGCCGCAGCGCTGACCCTGTTCGAGCAATCCGCCGCCAATCGCCAGCAGGCGCTCGACTACCGCGGCATGGCGCGCGCCCTGTCGCTGGCCGGCGATGCGGCCTTGCGATCCGGCCGCGCCGCCGACGCCGCCGATTTCTTCCTGCGCGCCGGGCGAAGCGCCCTGCTCCAGGGCGACACGGCGACGGCCACGCCGCTGCTGAAGCGCGCCGAGGATCTCGGCAAGCAGACCGGCCAGACCGGAATCGTCGAGGAGGTCGCGCGGCTGCGCAGAGTGGCGGCCGCGCAGTCGGCGAAAACATAAGCAATTCTTTGCTTTAGCCGAGCCCCGCAACGGCCAGACGTCCCGCCTCGGCGATGACGGTATTGCGGGCGTCGTCCGGGATCGTCGATTCCGTGTAGTAGGTCGTGATCAGGATCGGCGAACGGCCGGGCGGAAGGGCGATCGCGACGTCGTTGGCGGTGCCGTTGTTGCCGCTGCCGGTCTTGTCGCCGACCTTCCAGTCCGCGGGGATGCCGGCACGCAGGCGGCGGGCGCCCGTCTTGCTGGCCATCAGCCAGCCGATCAACTGATCGCGCGACGATGCGGACAGGGCATCTCCAATCAGCAGGCGCTGCATGGTGTCGAGCATGGCGACGGGCGTCGTGGTGTCGCGCGGATCGCCGGGCTTTGCCTCGTTGAGTTCAGTTTCGATGCGATCGAGGCGCGTCGACCGGTCTCCCAGCGACCGCGCATAGGTGGTCAGCCCGGCCGGCCCGCCGAAGCTCGCGAGCATCAGGTTGCCCGCCGTGTTGTCGCTCAGCGTCACCGCCGCCTCGCAGATCTCCGCCATCGTCATGCCGGCGAGGCCGACATGCTGCTTGGTCACCGGCGAATAGGTGACGAGGTCCCTGTCGGTGAAAAAGACGCGGCGGTCGAGCTTCTCCTCGCCGCGATCGACCCGGGCCAGCACGAAGGCTGCAGCCAGGAACTTGAAGGTGCTGCACAACGGGAACAGCTCCTCGGCGCGATGACCGACGCGACGGCCGCTGGCGGTATCGATCGCCGCCACCCCCAGCCGTCCGCCGTTGCGGCGCTCGAGCTCGGCAAGCCGGAATGTTGCATCGTCTGCGAAGGCTGGAAGGGCCAGCAACGGCGCCGCGAGGAAGCTGCGGCGCGCGATCGAAGCAGGCATGGTCTCTCCATTATTCGAAGGGATGCCTGCGTGGCCGAGCAATATGGCGTGGGAAAGGCCTTATCCGCTGCAGCGTCCCTGCGCTAAGCTCAGCGTCGCCAAAAGGGGGAATGCGTAATGGTTCTGGGTATGTCGATCGAGACGTTCACCTTCGTGCACGTCGTCATCAGTCTGGTCGGCATCATGACCGGCTTCATCGTCGTCGCGTTGATGCTTCAGAGCGCACCGATCGCCGGCTGGAACGCCTTCTTCCTGATCTCGACCATCCTGACCAGCGTCACCGGCTACTTCTTCCCGATCAAGGGACTGACGCCCGCTCATGTGGTGGGCGCGATCTCGCTGGCGATCCTGGCCGTGGCGCTGTACGCGATGTACGGCCAGAAGCTCTTCGGTCCGTGGCGCAAAGTCTATGTCGCGACGGCGGTCGCGGCGCTCTATCTCAACTTCTTCGTCGCGATCGTCCAGTCGTTCAACAAGTTTGCGTACCTGAACAAGTTCGCGCCGACCGGTGGCGAGCCGCCCTTCGCCGTGGTGCAGGGCCTCGTGCTGATCGGGTTCATCATCCTGGGTATTGCGGCGGTGCGACGCTACCGTCCGGTCGACTGAGGAGGAAACCATGCTGAAGACGGCTTTTGTCGGTCTGCTTCTCGCCGCATCGCTCGGATCGGCGAGCGCCCAGGCCCAAACGGGCACGGTCGATCGGCTCTACGCCATGGATTGCGGCCACAATGCCGCGACCGACCAGTCGCGCTGGTCGCCGGGCGTCAATGTCGGCAAGCCGATCGAACTGTCCGACAACTGCTACCTGATCCGCCATGGTTCGGACTGGCTGTTGTGGGACACGGGCTACCCCGATGCGATCGCCGAGAAGCCGGTCACCGGCCCGCTCGGCACGGCAACGCGGGCCAAGACGCTGGCGGCGCAGCTGGCCGAGGCCGGCGTCAAGCCGGCCGACATCAAGTACGTCGCGGTCTCGCACCATCACGGCGACCATATCGGCAATGTCGACATGTTCCCCGACTCGACACTGTTGATGCAGAAGGCCGAGTTCGACTTCGCCTTCGCTCCCGACAAGAAGCCGCCGTTCAAGGCCGAGCGGCCGATCCGCAAGCTCGAGGGCGACCTCGACGTGTTCGGCGACGGCAGCGCCACCATCATCTCGACGCCGGGCCACACGCCCGGGCATCAGTCGTTGCTGGTGCATCTGCCCAAGACCGGCTGGCTGATCCTTTCGGGCGATGCCATCCACTTCAAGGACAACTGGGACAACAAGCGCGTGGCCTCGATGAACACCAGCGCCGACCAGACCCAGGCGTCGTTCAAGAAGATCGAGCAGCTGATGGCCGACAAGAAGGCTGAG
>JAIEOV010000033.1 GCA_019750135.1 Reyranella sp.
GCGTGAGCAGCGAGCGTCGTTGCGCTCGACGTTCAGGCCTTCAGAAGTTCATCCACGAGCGCTTCGCACTCTTTCGTGATGCCGCTCCTGAACCAGCGCTGCGCGTTGATCTCGGGATCTCCGGAATAGAGCCGCTCATACAGCCCGGCACGCGAGCCAAACTCGCTGCCGGTCATATCCCAGGCGAGCTTCATCAGCTCGAGGCGGCGCTTGGCGTCGATGCCGGGGCCGATCAGCCATTGGTCCATCAATGGGCCGATCTCCGGGTTGGCGTAGTCGGCGCCGCTCATGGCGAGCACGCCCGAGCCGGCGGCGATGCGCAGCACGTCGGCCGCCTTGGTATTGGCGTAGGGGAAGAAGAAGTTGATGGCGGCCCCGCCGGCGACACCGACGGTCCTGGGGCCGGTGAGCCCGTCGCCTTCGATGCGGGTTTCGCCGCGGGCGAAGGCCTCGGCGCGGCGCAGCCCCTCCTCGACCGCGCCGGCGCGGATGCCCTCGGCGACGCTGACCAGGGCGATCAGCTCGCCGATGGCGGCCTGGAAGCGGGGCAGCTTGTCCCGGCCGTTGGCACGCGCGATCGCCGTCGCCATGCCGGCCAGGAAGCGCAGCTTCATGGTCGAGCGGATGGTGGCCTGGATCGGCGTATAGCCCGGCCGCGACGCCAGCATGCCGTTGTAGGCTTCGAGGTCGCCGTCGATGATCATGCGCTCGTGCGGCACCAGCACGCGATCGAACATCAGGATGGCGTCGCCTTCGTCGAAGCGGCTGCTGAGCGGGCGGTCGAACGCGCTCTGCCCATGATGGAAGCTCTCGCGGCACAGGATCGAGAGGCCGGGCGCATTCATCGGCACCACGAAGGCCAGCACGAACTTCTCCTCGCCCGGCTTGCGCGGATAGTAAGGCCCGACGTAGCACTCGTTGGCGACCGGCGCCAAGGTCGAGAGCATGCGGCAGCCGCTCACGACGACGCCCTCGGCCGTGCGCTCGACGACCTGCACCGCCTGCGACGGCGCATCGAGCGTCGAGCGGTCGGACTGCGGATCGATCAGGGCATGGGTGACCTGGAAGTCGTTCTCGCGGCAGAGTTCGACCATGCCCTGCGCCCGCGCCGCCGCCTCGTTCTTGCCCAGCGCCCGCAACGCCACCGCCTGGTCGACCAGGAAGGCCGACATGAAGTCGGTCAGCCGTCCCATCAGCCCGAAGGTGCGCCTGGCGCGCAGGTGGAAGCAGCCGGCGAGTGCCGCGAACTCCTCGCGCGTGCGCGCCTCGAGATAGGTCGTGCTCACCGCCTCGCCCGTCGTCGGCGACTTGTACGACAGCAAGTGATGCAGGGCCGGATCGTGCTGGTCGTCGTGCAGGCCGGCAATGGTGCCGATCACGCCCTGCAGGGGCGGATAGTCGGTGACGTCGGTCACGACCTTGCCGTCGATGAACAGCCTGCGGCCGTCGCGCAGGGAGTCGATGTATTGCTGGCCGGTCGTGATGGGCATGGCGGTCCTCTTCGTTCTCATCCTTGGGCAACGACGGCTTGGCTTCCATGGCGGAATCTGGAATGTTCGCGACGCGAACATGACTATCCATCGCTCCGTCCGGGCGCTGTCGCGCGGCCTTGCGCTGATCGGCGAGCTCAACACCAGCGGGCCGTCGAGCGCCCAGCAGCTGGCGCGCCGCAGCGGCATCAATCGCACGACCTGCTACCGGCTGCTGCAGACCTTGCAGCAGGAAGGCTATGTGACGTTCGACGACGCCGGCGCCCTGTTCAGCCTGACGCCGCAGGTGCGACGGCTCAGCGAAGGACTGTCGACGCAGGACCTCTCGCGGCAGGCCGCCCTGCCGCCGATGTTCGGCCTGCTCGAGCAGGTGTCGTGGCCGAGCGACTTCGCCGTCTTCGAGCTAGGCTGGATGATGATCCGCGAGAGCACGCATTCCTTCAGCCCGTTCTCGGTCCATCGCTCGATGGTCGGACTGGGCCGCTCGCTGGTGCGCAGTGCGCTCGGCCGCGCCGTGCTGACGGCGGCGAGCCCGGCGCAGCGGCGCGAGATGCTGGAGATCACAGCCTCTCTGGTGCCCGAGGACGCGGCCCTGGCGCGCGATCGCCGCTACGTCGGCCGGTTCGTGGCGCTTACGAAAAGCGACGGCTACGCCTCATCTGTCGGCGAGACCGAGCAGGGCATCAGCGCCATCGCCGTGCCGATCGGCGGCGTCGGGCCGGTGATCGGCAGCCTCAACATCGTGTTCTTCACCTCGGCGATGACGACCGAGGTCGCGGCCAGGCGCTACTTGCGTAGCTTGAAACAGGCTGCCGCAGATATCGAGCGGCGGTGGCGTACGGCGCAGAGCGCGGACCGCGGGCCTCTCGTCGGCCTCAGGGATCATGAACAGGCCGGAGGCCCGCGGTCCGCGCTTCGCTAGGAGCCGACCGGGGCAGCGTCGTGCAGTGCCGCCAGCTCTGCAGCCAGCGACGCGCCGTGCCTGGTACCGCGCACCAGCGCCTTGCGGGCGAACCATTCGGTCGCGGCGTCGAGCGGCTCGACGAAGCTGATCTCGCCGCCCGACAGGGTCGCGACCGGCACGCCGTCGCGATAGAGCAGGCGGTTGCCGGCGAGCCCCGCGAGCCGTGAGCCCGGCGTCAGGATGCCGGCGAGGTTCAGCGGATCGGCGCCCGACACCGCGGTCCATTCGCCCGAGGCCGGCCGGCGGCGCACCTCGCGCAAGGTGCCGATTGCCTCGGGCAGGGCGAACTGCTCGCCGGTGAACCCGGCCACAAAGCGGCCGCCGCGGATCTCGCCGCTGCCCTCGAGCCGGCGATAGACGCGCAACAGCTCGCGCCACGGCGGCAGCCACGACGCCTCGCGCTCCAGCATGCGCCAGAACACCACGCCATAGCGACGCAGCAACGCCCGTGCGACATGCTCGACGGCCGCGGCGTCGACCGTGCCGGCTGCCGCGGGAGGGCGCACCAGCGACCACCGGCCGGAATCCTCCATCGCCGACACAGCGACGCGGCGGCGGCGCGTGCCGCCCGGCCTGCGCTCCGAGAATGGCACCAGGAGCGCGCGCAGGCCGGCGAAGCTGTCGGAGGTGAGGAAGCCCAGGGCCACCAGCTCGGCCAGCGCCTCCTCGAGCTGGGAGCGCAGCAGGCCGCAATGCTGCAGCAGCTCGTCGAAGAAGGACGCGCCGTTGGCGCTGATGAAATCGATGACGGCCTGCGCCTGTGCACTGGGCCGCCCGGCGGCGTCGGCCGGCAGCGCCATCGCCCGCCACAGCGGGGCGTGGCGGCGCGGCAGCAGGGTGACCGGCGTGGTGCGTACCGTCGTCGGCCGCCCGGTCGCGGTGCGCGTGCCGAGCCGCAACCAGGTGGCACGGCCCGCCAGGCAGCGCGCGTCGAGCCACGACGGGCGGTAGTCCTTCAGCCGCGCCGGCAGGATGTCGCTCTCCCAGGCGGCGGCCGGCGCGCCAAAGCCTTCGAGCTGCCCGACAACGGCGTCGAGGGATGCGGCACCCTCGACCTGGGAGTCGGGCGCGACGCGCTGCCAGCGGAACAGGAAGCACAGGAAGTCGCGGGCCGAGACCGGTTCGATCTCGGCTCGCAGGCGCTTGATCGTGTAGCGGTGGATGCGCGCGAGCAAGCGCCGTTCGCACCATTCCTCGACCGGTGCGCCAGGTGTGAACCGGCCACGCAACGCGAAGCCTTCGGCCTCGAGCGCCGCCAGCGTGCCGGAGATCTCGTCGGGTTGCAGACCGAGCGGTGCGACAAGGGCCGCCTGGCCGACCGGCCCCAGGCCTTCGAGCCGGCCGCGCAGGATCTCGACCAGCGCCTCGTCGCGCGACCACTCCTTGTCGTAGGCGAAAGGCGCGGCGATCGCCGGCGCCGTCGCAAGAGCCGGCCAAAGGGCGCGGAAGTGCGGCAGGCGTTCGGCCGCAATCCAGAGCCTTGCGTCGGCAACGTCGATCAGCGCTGCACGCCTGGCCGCCGCGAGCTCATCGAGCCAGCCTCGCCAATTCACGCCGGCCTGCACCTCCTGCTCGGTGAGAAAGCCCAGCCACACCAGGCCATCATGCAGCTCGTCGGCATTCGCCGCGTCGGGCCAGGCCTCTGCCCTCACGCGCTCGATCGCCTCGGCATCGAGGCGACCCAGCTCCGATGCCTGCTCGGGCGCCAGCCAGCGGCGCGCCATCACCGCCTGGGTGCGGCGCTCCTCCAGCGGCGCGTCGTCGAGATAGGCGTAGGGCCGCGCGGTCAGGACTTCGAGCGCCAGGGGCGACGGCTGCGTCAGGTCGCGCGTCACCACCCGGATCGTCCCGGCCTCGATGCCTTTCAACAGGCGCTCCAGGCCGTCGGCATCCATCGCCTCGCCGAGGCAGTCGCCGAGCGCCTGGCGGACCAGCGGATGGTCGGGAATCTCGCGCTCGCCGACGAGGTTCTCGGCGCAGGCGATCTGGTCGGGAAAGACCGAGCCGATCAGATCCTCGGCGCCCATGCGCGCAAGCTGCGGCGGCACCTTGCGGCCGCCGCGGAAGCGCGGCAAGGCGAGCGCCACGCCGCTCACCCAGCGCCAGCGCGTGGTGAACATCGGCGAATCCAGCACCGCCTGGACGAGCAGGTCGCGCGCCGAAGCCGAGTGCAGGTAGCGCGGCACGTCGTCGAGCGCGAAGCTGTGCGCTTCGGTGAGCGAGATGACGATGTTGTCCTCGGTCGCGGCGGCCTGGATCTCGAAATTGAACTTGCCGCAGAAGCGCTTGCGCAGCGCCAGTCCCCAGGCGCGGTTGAGCCGGCTGCCGTAGGGCGAATGGACGACGAGCTGCGCGCCGCCTGCCTCGTCGAAGAAGCGTTCGAGGACGATGGTGTCGCGCGTCGGCAGGCAGCCCAGCGCGGCGTGGCCGGCGCGCAGATAGTCGGCGAGCTGCTCCGCTGCTGCGTCGTCGATCCCGAGCTCGCCGGTCAGCCACTGCAGGACGCCGGCGCCCGTCGGATCGGCCGTCAGAACCGCCGCGACCTCGGCACGCAGGCGCGATACCGAGACCGAGAGCTCGTCGCTTCGTCCAGGTGCCTCGCCCAGCCAGAACGGAATGCTGGGTGCCTGACCCTTGGCGTCCTCGACGCGCACGACGCCGCGCTCGACGCGCTGGATACGATAGCTGCGATTGCCGAGCTGGAAGACGTCGCCCGCCAGGCTTTCGACGGCAAAGTCCTCGTTGACCGAACCGATGATGTTGTTTTCCGGCTCGAGCAGGACCTGGTAGTCTGCATTGTCGGGAATCGTCCCGCCGGCCGTCAGCGCCGTCAGCCGCGCGCCGCGCCGCCCACGCAGCTCGTGGTTGACCGCGTCATGATGGATCAGCGCGCCGCGCCGGCCGCGGCGCGTGTGGAAGCCCTCCGCCAGCATGGTTATGACGGCGTCGAAATCGGCACGCGGCAGGTCGCGATAGGGCCAGGCGCGCCGCATCCGGTCGAACAGCGCGTCCTCGCTCCAGTCGCGCGCGGCGACGTCGGCCACGATCTGCTGGGCAAGCACGTCGAGCGGTCGAGTGGGGATAGAGAGGCGATCGAGCTCGCCGCGGCGCACGCTGTCGAGCAGCGCCGTGCATTCGACCAGCTCGTCGCGCGACAGCGGAAACAGCCGGCCCTTGGGCGTGCCGTCCACGGCATGGCCCGAGCGGCCGACGCGCTGCAGGAAGCTCGCGATCGAGCGCGGCGAGCCGAGCTGGCAGACCAGATCGACGTCGCCGATGTCGATGCCGAGCTCCAGCGAGGCGGTCGCGACCAGGGCGCGCAACCGACCCGCCTTCAGACGCTGTTCGGCGTCGAGCCGCTGCTCCTTGGCGAGGCTGCCATGATGGGCCGCCACGTTCGTCTCGCCGAGAAGCTCCGACAGCCGGCGGGTGGCGCGTTCGGCCATGCGGCGCGTGTTGACGAAGATCAGCGTCGTGCGGTGCTCGCCGACCAGCGTCGCCAGTCGGCGATAGACCTGCTCCCACACATCCATCGACATGACGGCTTCGAGCGGCGACTCGGGGACTTCGAGCGCGAGGTCGCGGTGGCGGCGATGGCCGGAGTCGACGATGGCGCAGTCGGCGCCGCCGGTGAGGAAGCGCGCCACCGACTCGATCGGGTTCTGGGTCGCCGACAGGCCGATGCGCTGCAGGCGATCGCCGCTGAGCGCCGATAGTCGTTCGAGCGACAGGGCGAGATGGCTGCCGCGCTTGTTTGGGGCAATGGCATGGATCTCGTCGACGATCACCGTGCGGGTCGTGGCCAGCATCTTGCGGCCGGACTCCGAACCCAGGAGCACATAGAGGGATTCCGGCGTGGTGACGACGATGTGCGGCGGCTTGCGGGCCATGCGCTGGCGCTCACCGGAGGTCGTGTCGCCGGTGCGGACCCAGGCGCGGATGTCGACATCGGGCAGGCCGCGCCGCGCCAGCTCGGCGCGGATACCGGCAAGCGGCGCCTCGAGGTTGCGCTGGATGTCGTTGGACAGCGCCTTGAGCGGCGACACGTAGACGATCTGCGTCGCGTCCTCGAGCCCGCCGTCGACACCCTGGCGCACCAGATCGTCGATGGCCGCCATGAAGGCGGCGAGCGTCTTGCCGGATCCGGTCGGCGCCGCAATCAGCGTATGGCGGCCAGCCTTGATCGACGGCCAGGCATCAGCCTGCGCCGCGGTGGCGGCAGCAAAGCTCGCCTCGAACCACGCAGCGACGGCGGGATGGAACAGCGATGCGGCAGACATTGGGGTCGCTCCCAATATGGGCTGCGCATGCTCTGAATCAACCGACGCCTTTCCATGTGAAGAGGTGCCCGCACGGCTGCTGTCAATTCCTGCGAGCCGGGCAGAGCGACATCAACAGCAGCAGCACGAGCACCGGGAAGACCCACCAGTTGAGGGCCGCGCCCGGCGGCGTGCCCACTGCCGTGACGGGCTTCAGATGGCCCGACAGGCTGCGCAGGCAGGGCTCTATGGCGAACACCAGCAGCACCAGCGGCGTCAGCCCACGCCAGCGCAACAGCAGCACCCACAGGAGCCCGGCCAGCAGGAGCTGGATGGCGCCCCACTGGCCGAACATGGCCACGATGTTGGAGCCGCCAGCGACGTGGACGTCGATCGTGGCGATCGACTGGGCACCGCCGTCGGGCAGCAGCAGATGGATCAGGCTGCGCACCGTGATAAAGGTCAGGTAAGCCATCGCCAGCCAGGTCGCGAAGCGCGGGCCGTCGTAGGTTGCGGGATTGGCCGGCAATAGCGCCGCCGCCGAGGGTCGCCAGGATGTAGGAAGAAGCGAGGAAGTCATGGGCCGTCCACACTCTAGCATCGCCGGGGACGGCAGCCAGCTTGCCCCGAGGCCGTCGACGCCTTAGGAGGTCGCTGCGGGGGACAGGCAGTGAATCGCAGCGAATCGGTGATTGCGGCGCAGATCTACTTCCTCGAGCGGGAGCTCGAGCGCATGAGCATTGCGGCCGACAGCGCGGAAGACGAGCTTCGCGCCCGGCCGATGGATGCCGTCACGGTCCGTAAGCTGGAAGCGCTCTACACGCTGGCCGCCGAGACCTGGGATCGCATCCAGGCGCTGCACGCGCGCCTGAGCGGCGGGCCGGCGGTCATCTATTTCAACAACCGCCTGGCGGAGCCCGAGGCGAAAGCCTGGCGGAGGACCTTGGTCTAGCCGCCATCGCGGCGTCATCGCCCGGTAAACAAGCCGCGCGAGAGTCGGTGTCAATCGCACCCCAGGGGATGATTGATGACTGACACCGCTCTGCAGGCACCACCTATCGAGCCGGCACGGCCGAGCTCACGGCCCAACCTCGACAAGGGGTTCAATCCGCTCACCGCCATCATTTTCTTCGGCGTCCTGGCGGCGGGCTTCCTGTTCGTCATCTACAGCGTCTACTCCGATGTCGAGGCGTCGGGTGCGCAGGTCACGACCTTCCTGCCCTTCGCCATGCTGCTGATCGCGCTGCTGATCGCGCTGGGCTTCGAGTTCGTCAACGGCTTCCACGACACCGCCAACGCCGTCGCCACGGTGATCTATACCCATTCGCTACCGGCCGAGATGGCGGTCGTGTGGTCCGGTGTGTTCAACTTCCTGGGCGTGCTGACCTCGACCGGCGCCGTGGCCTTCGGCATCGTTTCGCTGCTGCCGGTCGAGCTGATCCTGCAGGTCGGCAGCAGCGCGGGCTTCGCCATGGTGTTCGCGCTGTTGATCGCCGCCATCATCTGGAACCTCGGCACCTGGTGGCTCGGCCTGCCGGCCTCGAGCTCGCACACGCTGATCGGCTCGATCATCGGCGTCGGCATCGCCAACGCGCTGGCCCGCGGCATGGACGGCACGTCCGGCGTCGATTGGAGCAAGGCGACCGAGATCGGCTACGCGCTGCTCCTGTCTCCGCTCTTCGGCTTCCTCGCAGCCGCGGCGCTGCTGCTGGCGCTGAAGTACCTGGTGCGCAATCCCGCGCTCTATGCCGAGCCCAACGGCAACCAGCCGCCGCCATGGTGGATCCGCGGCATCCTCATTCTGACCTGCACCGGCGTGAGCTTCGCGCACGGATCCAATGACGGCCAGAAGGGCATGGGCCTGATCATGCTGATCTTGATCGGCACGGTGCCGACGGCCTATGCCCTCAATCGCTCGCCCGCGCCCGAACAGCTGCCGAGCTTCCAGGCAGCCTCGGCCGCGGCGGCAATCGTGATCGAGAAGCAGGCGGCGGGCTACAACGTGCTGGGCAATCCGCGGCCGGCCGTCACGCTCTACGTATCGCAACGCAAGATGAACGAAGGCACCTATGTGTCGCTTGCAGCTCTCGTGAAAGAGATCTCCGCCCAGGTGAGCGAGTTCGGCTCGGTCGCCAAGATCCCGGCGGCCGCCGTCTCCAACGTGCGTAACGACATGTACCTGGCCTCCGAGGCGTTGCGTTTCCTGATGAAGGACAAGGAGAACGCCCTCTCCAAGCAGGAGGTGACGACCCTCAACACCTACAAGAAGGAGCTCGACGCCGCGACGCGCTTCATCCCGATCTGGGTGAAGGTCGCGGTGGCGGTCGCGCTCGGCCTCGGCACCATGGTCGGCTGGAAGCGCATCGTCGTGACGGTAGGCGAGAAGATCGGCAAGAGCCATCTCACCTACGCGCAGGGTGCGTCGGCCGAGCTGGTGGCCGCGGGCACGATCGGCGCGGCCGACGTGTTCGGCCTGCCGGTCTCGACCACGCATGTCCTGTCATCAGGCGTCGCCGGCACCATGGCGGCCAATGGGTCAGGCTTGCAGATGGCGACCATACGCAACCTCCTGATGGCCTGGGTGCTGACGCTCCCCGCCGCCATCACGCTGTCGGCGACGCTGTACATCCTGTTCCTGAACATCTTCTGAGGCTGCGCGCTCCCGCCTTCCTGCCTACCTGCCCTCATGTTCCTCTCCCCCGCTAGGGGAGAGGAACATGAGTAAAGAAGACGCAGCCCGTGAACGCCTCTATCCGCGCAGCGGCGAAAGCGGGTCGCGCCTGGATGGCGGCCCACCAGGCGGCCACCTTGGGATGGCGCGCCCGGGTCATCTCGTCGGGCGCGATCTCCTCGTCGATGCGCTTGACGAAGGGCACCGCACCGATGTCAGCCAGCGAGTAGCGGTCGCCGACCAGCCAGCCGCTCGGGCCAATCGCCGCCTCCATGCGATCGAGCAGCGCGGTCTTGAGCTTGTCGCGCGCCTCGGCGCGCTCCTCCTCGGTGTAGGGCTTGCGCGCCGTGCGCAGCCAGGCCTCGCGCCGCTCCTTGCTCGGCACGCGGGCGAGCCGCTCGGCGAGCTCGGCGTCGGTCCATTTCTGGGCGACCTGCGCCATGCCGTGCACCCAGTTGAAGATGATCAGGTTGCCGATCAGGCCGTCGACATGGCGGATCCAGTTGCGCATCTCGGCCCGGCCATAGGCGTCGGCCGGCCGAAGCGGCGGCTCGGGCCAGGTCTCGTCGACAAACTCACATATCGTGCCACTCTCATAGAGCGCGCGGCCGTCCTCCAGGACCAGCAGCGGAATCACGCCGTTGGGATTGAGCTTCAGGAACTCCGGCGAATGATGCTCGCCTTTCACGAGGTCGACCACCTTGCTCTCGAAGGCGAGACCTTTCTCCGCCAGGCATAGTCGCACGCGGCGCGACGCCGACGATCTCCAACCGTGAAAAAGCGTAAGCCCCGCCATCGTCGTCCCCTCGCCTCTTTCCGGCGCACTCTAACCTGACATGCGCAAAAAAGCGTAGTCGCCGCCGACGCGCTCCGACTAGAAGGAGCGTTCAGCCCCACCTACGGGTCGTGTGCTCGTCACTGCCGAGCCTGGCCCTTGCACTGGTTCGCGTAGAGTCATGCCAACGTCTCTGGATTCGGAAGTCGCCGCCATCAGCGGCGTGGACGCAAATGGTCGCGTCGCGGAATACTCCTACGCCACGTGGCGGGACAAGCAGCCCTATCCAACGGTACCCCCGGCCTATGCCGGCACCGCCGATCTCTTCAAGTGGGGCCAGCCGACGATCGGCACGGGCGCCACGATCACCTACTGGTTCGACACTGCATCCAACTGGTCCAGCGACGAGCAAGCGGCTTTCGTGGGCGCCATGGGGTTGTGGTCGGCGGTCGCCAACGTCGTCATCAAGCCCGGCGCCAACCAAACCGACTCGGATTTCCAGATCATCCGCGTGTTGGGCTCCAAGGCGGCCGACTGGAACAACATGGGCTTCGTCCACCCGGCGGTCGGCGCCATCGAACTGCCCGTCCTTTCCGCCAGCCCGGACAATCGCATCCGCATCGACACGAACCCGGTCGACCAGGAAGGCTTCGGCCCGCTGTCGACGCAGTTCGCCCCTGTCTACAGTTACCTGCAGTCGACACTGATCCACGAGCTGGGCCACATGCTCGGCCTGGGACATGGCGGGCCCTACGACTTCACGAAGATTCCGGGCACCGATATCACCGTCGACCCACTGACCCAGCAGTTCGGGCCCTACGACATGAAGCTGTGGACGCTGATGTCGTACGTCCAACCCGGCGAAACGGCGGCATGGTCCGGCTCCTATCCCGTGCAGGGCACGAACTGGAACGGGCTGCAGCCGCAGACGCCGATGATGCTGGATATCCTGGCGGTCCAGCGCATCTACGGGCTGCCGGCCGAAAGCCCGCTCAACGGCGACAACCATCACTTCGGCTTCAACGCCAACATCACGGGCGACATCAGCCGCTACTACGACTTCTCGATCAACCAGCATCCCGTCGTCACGATCTGGGCGGCGGGCAACAACAACACGCTCGACCTGTCGCTGTTCGACAAGGACGCGACGATCAACCTCAACCCCGGCACCTTCAGCAGCGCCGACGGGATGGTCAACAACATCGGCATTGCCTTCTTCACCGTCGTCAACAAGGGTATCGGCGGCAGCGGCCACGACACGATGTACGCGTCCGACGTCGCCACGTGGCTCGAGGGCGGCGGCGGCGGCGACGTGCTGTGGGGCGGCGCGGGCAACGACACGTTGGTCGGCGGCGCCGCTCCCGATACCTTCCACCCCGGCGGCGGGCTGAACATCCTGCGCGACACGCTGGCCGACATGGACGGCGACACCGTCTTCGACTTTGGCCAGAGCACGACGATCGACGTCACCGGCGTGTTGATCGGGCGCAACCACGTTTCGGTCGTGCATGCCGGCGGCGACACGACGCTCGGGATGGGCGACACGGAGATCCTGCTGAAGGGCGCGTTCGCCGGCGGCGATTTCATGGCGGTGGCGCGCGGCACGGGCGGCTCGGCGCACACCGCGGTGACGTTCGAGCCGTACCTGCCCAACCTGTTCGAGGGTGTGAGGGTCGCCGACAGCTCGATCAACGGCGTCCCCAACGAGCTGTTCATGACGGGCGACGGCTCGGTGCGCTTCACGGTCAAGCTGGAAGCCGCCATCTCGGCCTTCAGCAACACGCTCGGTTTCTACAAGGTGGCGGCGGACGGCACGATCGGCGGAGTCCAGGTCCTGTTCGCCAACACCCACAATCCAGGTGCGGCGACCGTGGACCTCGGGGCGCCGGGCAACGGCGAAAGGATCGGCTTCTTCCTGATCCAGGATGGCGCCGACCTGTTCGCCAACCTGCCCGACAATCTCAGCTTCCGGGCGCTCGATGGCGGGACGGCCAATCTCAATACCGGCCAGCCGGTCATGCTGACCAGCGCGACGCTCGGCGACTTCAACGGCGCGGCGATCTTCCACTCCTTCAACCAGCTCAACACCGACCATGCCTACCAGGTCCTGTCCGGCGTGGCGCCGGGCGGCAAGGACATGCAGATCGGCTTCGAGGACGCGGCCCGGGCGACCGGCGACAACGACTACCAGGACGTGGTGATCGCCATCCACACCAACGCGGACGGGCTGTTCTTCGTCTAAATTTCTCCTCCCCGTGTCCGGCGCGCGGAGGTGGCCCGCAGGGCCGGAGGGGTCGTGAGCGGCAGCGATTCGTGGCGCTCCCCATCGCTGCGCGATAGAGAGGCATGAGCAGCAAATCGGCACGCTTTTCGCCTAAGCTGTGGCGACAGCATAGGAGTACGACATGGATACCGAGATCGACGCAAAGACCTTCTGGAAGGCGATCGGCTGCCGGGCGATCGGCGTGGCCATCGTCACCGCCAAGGGCACCGACGGGCCGGCCGGCTTCCTGGCGCTGTCCGCCACGCATCTGTCGGCCAGCCCACCCATGATGATGGTGTCGATCGGGCTCACGACGTCGGCGCTCGGCGCCGTGCGGCAGTCCAACCATTTCGCCATCAACTATGTGCCGAAGGGCGCCGACGCCCTGGTCAAGGAATTCGGCGGTCAGGGCTCGCTCAAGGGTGCCGACCGCTTCCTGCCCGGTGCCTGGGGCGAGCTCAAGACCGGCGCGCCGACCCTGATCGACTCCGTCGGCGTGATCGACTGCCAGCTCGACGAGCTGATCGAGCGCCACGGCACGGTCATCGCCTTGGGACGTGTCGTGGCCTACAGCGCCTCGACCAAGGAGCCGCTGATCAGCTTCCGCGGCGGCTACATATAGGCTTGACCTGCATCAACGCAGCCCGCTAGCAGAGCGTAGATTTTCTCCGGCGACACTTCTCGAGGAGCCCGCATGTCGCACAGCCACGCCATCGTCTGGATGGATTCCAAGGAAGCCCGTGTCTTCCGCTTCAACGCATCCGACGTGGAGAAGGCGCATATCCAGGCGCACAACCCGTATCGTCAGGTCCATCACAAGGCGGGCGTCATCGGCGCCGGCCACATGGAGCTCGATGCCGGCTTCTTCGACCACATCATCGATGGGCTGCAGGGCGCGACGGAATGGCTGCTGGTCGGCCCATCGACCGCCAAGCTCCAGCTCGTGAAGCACCTCGAAACGCATAAGCCGGAGCTGCGCCATAGCCTGGTGGGCACCGAGACCATGGACCATCCGACCGACGGCGAGCTGCTCGATCACGCCCGCCGTGCGTTCAAGGCCATCGACCGTATGCGGCCCAACTCGCCAACGGCCTGACGCTGCCAGCACCACTCATGCTCCTCTCCCCTGATAGGGTCCTGGCGGGGGGAGAGGAACATGATCCCCGAGGATAGCCGTCATGCCACCAGCGTGGCTGCCGTCTGCACGTCCGGCGTCGTACCGGTCAGCGACAGGCTGGTTGCGAGCCGGGCAAGCCGCGTGGCCTCCTCGGTGTAGTCGCTGGCGGCCTGCGTCGCCCAGTCCTGCTGGATCTTCAGTGCCTGCGCGACGTCGCGCGTGGACATCAGCGCTTCCCAGGTGCGTCGGTTGCCGGCCAATCTGAGGTCGGCGAACCGCGCCAGTTCCTGCTGCCAGCCGATGCAGGCCTGCAGGCAGGTCTGGTAGCCATCGACGGCCTGCATCCACGTCGTGACGGCCGAATCGGTCGCTTCGCTCATCGTATCCTCCGCTGCCTGCTGCAAGCCTCAGGCATCAAGGTTCTTCAGGGCCATCCGGTTGCACAGGCTGATCGAACGGCCGGCGGGCGGCAGCCGGATCAGGCCGCTGCGCGTGAACTGGGTGAGCGTGCGCGACACCGTCTCGATGGTGAGGCCGAGATGGTCGGCGATGTCCGACCGCTGCATGGGCAGGTCGAAATGCTCGGCGTCGTTGGACAGGCGCTGCGCCATATCGAGCAGGAAGGTGGCGAGCTTCTCCTGGGCGGTCTTGCGACCCAGCAGCAGCATGTGGTCCTGGGCGCGCTGCAGGTTGCGCAGGGTCGCCGACATGATGCGGTCGCGGAAGGCCGCATCCTCCTCGATGATGGCGCTGAGCCGGCTGCGACGATAGGCGATCACCTGGACCTCGCCCACGGCCTCGGCAGAGAAGCGATGCTCGCGGCCGGCTTCCAGGCCGAAAATGTCGCCCCGCAGGTGGAAGGCATCGATCTGGCGCCGGCCGTCGCTCAGGAGCTTGTAGGAGCGGATGGCGCCCGACACGACCTCGTAGAAGTACTCGGCGTCATCGCCTTCGGCGAACAGCTCCTCGCCCTTGCCCAAGATCATCTGGATGCCGCCCGCCATCGGGCTGCGCAGACCGACCGTTACGGGGAATTTCGCGACCCGGGTTGCGATTTGGCCTTGCATTGCAGTCTCCCTCAAAAGGTGTCGGCTGACTCTGGAGTAGCCCTTCAGCCCGGGAGATCGCTATTCAGGTCTTCACCTAAGGGATTCTACGTAGGTGGCCGGTCAGGCCGGCGGCCCCAAAGCGCTGCGAATGCTGTCGACCAGGGTGGCGCCCGATAGCGGCTTCTCGAGGACATCCACCAGGCCAATGCGCTCGGCCTGGCGGTGAAGCTGCTTGTTGACGCGGGCGCTGATCAGGATGGCCGGCAACGCCACCTGTCGCTCGCGCAGCCGCTCGATCAGTTCGATGCCGTCGATACGGGGCATGCGGTAGTCGACGACCAGGCAGGCGCGCTGAGGCAGCTCCGGGTCGTCCAGGACCGCTTCAGGACTGTCGTAGAGACGGACGCGGAACCCCTCGACCTCGAGAGCGAACTTCAGCGCCGCCCGAACGGCGGCATCGTCATCGACGACCAATACGGTTTCCGGCACAGGTGACATCGATGCAGTCTGGCCGCCCGCCTCCCGGCCCGCGTTGATCTAGCGCAAATCGCACCATCAGGTCAGGACGGGCGGTCTTCTATAAGCGCCATCCGGACCAGCTCGGACAGGCTGTCGGCCTGCATCTTGGTCATGACGTTGGCACGATAGATCTCGACGGTGCGCGGGCTGATGCCGAGCTCGAAGGCGATCACCTTGTTGGCCTTGCCGGCTACCAGCCGGTCCAGCACCTCACGTTCGCGCTCCGACAGCCGCTTGATGCGCCCCTGGATTTCCAGGGTGCGGGCGTCACGCGCACTCTCGCGCGCCCGCCGAGCCAAGGCAGCCCGGACGGCCGACAGGAGAACCTCGTCATCGAACGGCTTTTCGATGAAATCGACGGCGCCCGCCTTCATCGTCTCGACCGCCAGCGGCACGTCGCCGTGGCCGGTCATGACGATCACCGGCAAGCCGGCCTTCAGTTCGCCCAGGCGGCGCTGCAGCTCCAGGCCGTTCATCTGCGGCATGCGTATGTCGGTGAGGACGCAGCCGTCCTTCGCCTCGGCCAGCACCGCCAGGAAGGCGACAGCCGATTCGTGCACGCGCACGGTGAATCCCGCGGCCGTCAACAGGAACGCCAGGGAATGACGGACATCGGCGTCGTCATCGATGACGTGAACGACTTCAGCCGACATCGGCCGCCTCCTCGATCTCGGCAGCGCGCAGGGTGAAGCGGAAAATCGTGCCGCCGCCCGGGCGGTTCTCTACCCAGATCTTGCCGCCGTGCCCCTCGACGATGGTCCGGCAGATCGACAGCCCCAGGCCCATACCCTGGCGCTTGGTCGTGACGAACGGCCGGAACAGGTTCTGCGCCACCTCGGGTGCCAGGCCGGCCCCGGTGTCGGACACGCTCACCTCGACGAGGTCGCCGGGCGTCGCGACGGTGGCGATCTCCAAACGCCGATCGTTCGCGCTCTCGATCATGATTTCCATGGCATTGCGGATCAGGTTCACCACGACCTGCTGGATCTGGATGCGGTCGGCGAGCACGAGCTGGGCCTTGGGATCGAGGCGGAACGACACCGTGATCCCGGCCTCGCGCACGCCGACAAGCGCCAGCGTGCTCGCATCCTCGATCAGCTTCGGCAGGTCCTCGATGCGGCGGTCGCCCTCGCCGCGCGACACGAACTCGCGCAGCCGGCGGATGATATGGCCGGCGCGCAACGCCTGGTCGGCGGCCTTGCCCAGCGCCTCGCGCAGCATCGGCGTGGGCTCGGCCTCGAGACGGTCGAGCAGGCGCTGGCTGCCCCTGAGATAGTTGCTGATGGCCGTGAGCGGCTGGTTGATCTCGTGCGCCAGGGTCGAGGCCATCTCGCCCAGCGCCGTGTAGCGCGACATGTGCGTCACCTCCGACTGCAGCTCCTTGAGCCGGGTCTCGGTGAGTTGCTGGGCGGTGAGGTCGCGGATGAAGCCCGTGAAATAATGCCGTTCGGCCGATCGGAGCTCGCCCACCGTCAGATGCATGGGGAAGGTGGTGCCGTCCTTGCGCTGGCCGACGACGATGCGGCCGATGCCGATGATCCGCCGTTCGCCGGTCGACAGGTAACGCTTGAGATAGGCGTCGTGCTGCTCGCGGTCCGGCGACGGCATGAACAGGCTGATGTTCTTGCCGGCGGCCTCGGCCATCGAATAGCCGAACAGGCGCTCGGCCGTCGTGCTGAGCGATTCGATGCGGCCGCGCTCGTCGATGATGATCATGGCATCCGGTACGGTCCGCAGGATCGAGCGCAGCCGCGCCTCGGCCGCCTCCAGCGCGGCGCGGTCGGTCGATACCGGCACGGCTTCGAGACTGTGCAGGATCCACTGCACCGAGCCATCCGGCCCCAGCACCGGCATGTTCACCATGGCGAAATCTGCCGCCGTCCCCTCGCCTGCTCCGACAGGCTTTGGTGCAGGCGCCGCGACCCAGTGCGGTCGGCGCGACTGCCGGACGGTCTGGAGCGACGCAACCAGGCGCTGGAGGGCCGGTCCATCGGCAAAGGCCTCGCGAACCGGCCGGCCGATCATCGCCTCGCACCGCACGCCGAGGGCCGAGGCGTAGGCGGCGTTGCACCCGACCACGGTGAGGTCCGGCGCAAACGCCAATTCCGGCTCGCATGACTGCGAGACCGAACGGGCGACGTCGAAGGAATCCGACGTTTTGGCTGGGGATTGGTCCATCGTGCCACTTCTCGCCCCCAGTCTAGCATGCGCCGCGGCGGCCGCCGCCCGCTTGATCTGCAGCAAAGCGCCGCTGCCGAACGTATGGGAGGAAGCGAGCCGGGAGACCTTTGCCTGGAGAGAACCATGCACGCTTCGCAGGTGATGACGCGATCGGTCGTGACCGTGCCGGCCGATGCGACGGTGTATGCCGCCGCGGACATCCTGCTCGGCTCGCGCATCAGCGCCGCCCCCGTCATCGACGCCGACGGGCGGATGGTCGGAATCGTGAGCGAGGCCGACCTCATGAACCGGCCGGAAACCGGGACCGTGCCGACCAGGAGCTGGCTGCAGCGCCTGCTCGCCAGCGATGCCCGGTTGGCGCGCGACTATGTCCGGTCTCATTCCCATCATGTTGCCGATGTCATGACCCGCAAGGTGGTGACGGCGGAGGAGCGCACACCGCTGCATGATGTCGCGCTGTTGATGCAGCGCCATGGGGTCAAACGCCTGCCGATCATGCGCGACGGCAAGGTGGTCGGCATCGTCAGCCGCGCCAATCTCCTGCAAGGCCTGCTGGCGCGCGAGCCGTTTGCGGCGGACGCACCGTCGGGCGACGACCAGATCAGAGGCAAGGTCTACAAGGAGCTCGCCCGCCACTCATGGGCCGCCGACATCAGCAACATCATCGTCGACAACGGCACGGTCAGCCTGTGGGGCCATGTCCACTCCACGCCCGCCAAGGAAGCGGTGCGCATCGCCGTCGAGAACGTGGCCGGCGTGCGGCGCGTGGCGAACAACATCGTCGTCATGCCGCCGGCGTTCGACGGCGGCTCCTAGCGCTCCTCCCCATCGCCTCTGGCGATGGGGAGGCACGAGCGTCACGGCCGCATGAATACCAGCGGACTGTCCTCGTCGAGGTTCTCCGCCGCCGCCGTCAGCTCGGCCGCGATATCGTCGTTGGAGCGGCCAAGCTTGAAAATCCGGATCGCCTCGGACAGCAGGCATCGGGCGACGACGTCCTCGCCGATCCTGCGCTCGGCCGCTTCGGCCAATGCAGCCTCGACGTGCCGGGCGACCAGTTGATGCGTGCTCATATCCCTCTCCTCGCGCTAGATTCCACGGGCATGGCGGCCCTCGCCGCCGGTGTAGTGGCGGTCGAAGGCGGCGCAGACCGAGCGCACCAGCGGCCGTCCCCGCTTGGTGACGCTGAGCCGCGCGCCATTGAACGTCGCCAGCCCGTCGTCGATCAGCGCCGGCAGCGTCGTCACGTCGGACAGCAGGGGCTGCAGCGTGGCGCCGTGGCGCTGGCAGACCTCGGCCAGGTCGACTTCGAAGTGGCACATCAGCTCGTTGATGATGTCGCCGCGCAGCCGGTCCGCTTCCGACCAGGCGATGCCGCGGACGGTCGGCCGGCCACCCAGCGCGACAGCCCGCACATAGGGGCCTGCTTCAGCCGCGTTCTGGGTATAACCCTGCGGCAGACTGGAGATCGCTGAAGCGCCGATGCCGATGATCCAAGGCTGCTCGTCGGCGACGTAGCCCTGGAAGTTGCGGCGCAGCCTGCCCGCCGCCGCTGCGCGCGCCAGGCTGTCGCCCGGCCGGGCGTAGTGGTCGAGTCCGACCTTCAGGTAGCCCGCCGCGAGCAGCCGTTGCTCGACCAGACCGGCCATCGCAGCCCGTGCCATGGCGTCAGGCAGCGTCGCACCGTCGATCAGCCTCTGGCGCGGCTTCATCCACGGGACGTGGGCGTAGCCGAACACGGCAAAGCGATCGGGTGCGAGCGCGATCGCCGCGTCGAGCGTGCGCAACAGGGTTTCCAGCGTCTGCAGCGGCAGGCCGTAGACGAGATCGATGTTGAAGTGGCGAATCCCGGCGCGCCGCAGCCGCTGCAGGGCAGCCGCCGTGACTTCCGGCGACTGCAGTCGATTGATGGCCTGCTGCACGGCGACGTCGAAGTCCTGCACGCCGAGACTGACGCGCGTGACGCCGAGCGCCGCCATGGCATCGGCCAGCGCCTCGTCGCAGAAGCGCGGATCGGCCTCCATGGACATCTCGCGACCACAGCGGACGTCGAACAATGCCGACAGCCTGCGGCCAACGGAGACCAGCCGCGCCGCCCCGAGCTGCGAGGGCGTGCCGCCTCCCCATTGCACCGAGCCGACCACGACGTCCGGCGCAGCCCGCGCGACGATCTCGAGCTCGGCCTTCAGGGCGTCGGCGTAGCCTTCCAGCGTATCCTCGCGGTTCATCGCGACCGTGTGGCAGGCACAGTAGAAGCAAAGCCGCCGGCAGAACGGCACGTGCAGATAGAACGTGGCCGCACGCGATCCAAGGCCGGCCAGCCACGCCGCATCCTCGGCCGGGCCGATCGACGGTCCGAACTGCGCTGCCGTCGGATAGCTGGTGTAGCGCGGGACCGGCCTGTCGTAGGCCGCGACGGTGCGGGCATCCATGGCCGGTCTCAGTGCGCCATGAAGACAGGAGCGGTCATGCTGGCGAGCAGCGTACGGCTCGCGCCGCCCAGCACCATCTCGCGCAGGCGCGAATGGCCGTAGAGGCCCATGACGATCAGGTCGACGTCGTGATCGGCGGCGCGCGACAGGATCACGCTGCCGACGTCGGAATCTGCGGCGACGTCGCGCTGCACCGTAACCTTCACGCCATGGCGCGCCAGCCAGGTCGCGACATCCGCGCCCGGCTCGTCGCCGTGGCCGTCGGCAGTGGTTTTCGGATCGATCGACAGCACGATCACCTTGTCGGCGCCGCGCAGCAGCGGCAGGGCGTCCGACGCCGCCCGTGCACTCTCGCGGCTGGCGTTCCAGCACAGCATGACGGTCTTGCCGAGCGGCGCCTTGGCGCCAATGTGCGGCACGACCAGCACCGGCCGTCCGGTCGACAGGGTGAGCATTTCCGGAAGGTCGGTCGGCGCATCGTCGCCGGCATCGGGATCACTCTGTCCCAGCACGACCAGGTCGGCGTAGCGGGCGTGGATGCCGAGTTGATGGGCGACATAGCCGCTTTCCGACCGCCATTCGTTCGACAGGTGCGTGCCCTTCACCGCCTTGAAGAAGGCGGTCTTCGCCGTCGCCAGGTCGGTTCGTGCCGTCTGCTCGTGCGCGGCAAACAGATCGTCCATGGCGGCGGTGCCATCGAACATCGCCGGCGCGACGAACGGCTCCTGGACGTGAACGCCGACGAGATGGGCGCTGTGACGCTGTGCCAGTTCGATCGCGACGGCCAGCCTCTGCACGACCTTCGGACGGGGACTGCAATGCACGAGGATCGTCTTGTAGGTCATGGCGGTCTCCAGTTGGGCGCGATTGGCCGGAGAATGGCGCGACCCGGGTGCCTCGCCCTTGACCCAGGTCAAGAACGGCACGGAGACGGAGCGGTAGGTATCGACGATGGAGGTGATCGCCTATTTCACCGCGCTGTGCGGCGAGAAGCTGCAGGTGCTCGCGTCTTTGTCGCCAGGCTTGCCGATGGCCCTGCTGCTTGCCGGCTTCGCCGGCAGCCTGGTGCATTGCGTGGGCATGTGCGGCCCCTTCGTGCTGGGACAAGTCGTCGCCGACAGCGAACACACGCGCGGCGGATACGGCGAATGGCAACGCCTCGCCGGTGCTGCACTCCTCCCCTATCACTTCGGCCGCCTCACGACCTACACCGCGCTCGGCGCGATTGCCGGTGAGGCGACGGCGCTGTTCGCCGCGACAACGGGCTTCGCCTGGCTGTCGGCGGCATTGCTGGTGCTGGGCGCCCTGCTGATGATCCTGCGGGCGCTCGGCCTGGCGGTCGGCGGTAGCTCGGCCCTGGCGAGTCCCATCGCGCACCTGGCAGCGCCGTTCAGCGCCTCGCGCCATGCGGCAGCGCGTTACGCCCTCGGCGTGGTGCTGGGGCTGTTGCCTTGCGGCCTGCTCTACGGCGCGTTGGCCGCCGCCGCCGGCACAGGCAGCCCAGGCAAGGCGGCGCTTGCGATGCTGGCATTCGGCGCGGGGACCATGCCGGCGCTGATCGGCGTCGGTTGGCTGGGCCTGATGCTGCGCCGCCGCCTGCGCGGCATCGCGCGGTGGGTCGCAATGCCGCTCTTGGTCATGAATGGACTGGTGATGCTGGGGCTGGCGAGCCAGCGCCTCTGATGATCAGGCGGCTTCCGGCGGGAAGCGCACGATATCGCGATAGGCGTGCCAGCTCGCATGCGCCACCACGGGCAGCACGATGACCAGGCCGAGCAGGCCCGGCACCATGGCCAGCGCCACCAGCACAACGATCAGGCCGGCCCACAGCAGCATCGGCCGCAGGTTGAGCCGCACGGCGGCGACCGACGTGGCGATCGCCTCGAACAGGTTGGCATCGCGACGGTCGAGCAGGTAGGGCATCGAGAAGGCGCCGATGGCAAAGGCAAGCGCTGCCAGGGCCGCACCGACGGCCACGCCGATGGCGAGGAACGGCAGGCTGCGCGCAGAATACCAGGCGAGGTCGAGGAACTGGTCCCACGACGGCACGGTGCGCCAGACGAACAAGGCGAACAGAAGCTGGGCCGCGCGCATCCAGGCGAGATGCAGCAGCAGCAGGACGGTGCCCATCAGGGCGATCTGGTCGGGATTGCGCCGCCAGGCGAGGAAGGTCGATTCACTGTCGACCAGGAGCCCGTTCTCGAGTCGGCGGCTGATCTCGTAGAGCCCGACCGCCATGAACGGGCCGACGAAGAAGAAGCCGGCGCTGATCGGCAACACGAGATACGGCAAGTCGCGCCACAGCAGCAGCGCGATGACCAGCCAGCCCGCGACGACAGCAGCGGCGCCGAATGCCAGGCTGTAGAAAGGCGCCATCCAGAGATCGCGCCAACCGGCGCCGAGCCATGACCAGGCGCGGTCGACGGCGACTTGGCGTATCCGCGGCTGCGCGCGGAACACGGCGATCGTGTCGCTCATATCGTCTTGCTCATGATGCTTTCTCCCGTCGCCTGCGAATTCAGCGCCTCACGCGTCCACGGTCCTTGACCCAGATCAAGGAGGTGCGGAGGCGCGCCTCGTAGACCTCGTCGCGACACAGAAGCGGGAGAGAAGATGTCCAGCCTAGCCGTCGCGCACGCCGACCGTCGCGCACCGCGATATGTCGAGGATGTCATCCGCGCCGCCGTCGTGCTCACCATGTTCTGGGGCGTCGTCGCCTTCCTCGCCGGCGTGGTGATCGCAGCCCAGCTCGTGTGGCCGCAGCTCTCCTTCGACAGCCAATACCTGACGTTCGGCCGCCTGCGGCCCCTGCACACCTCGGCGGCGATCTTCGCCTTCGGCGGCACGGCGCTGATCGGCACCGCCTTCCACGTCGTGCAGCGCACCTGCCGCGCCCGGCTGTTCGGCGGCGCGCCGCTCGGCTGGTTCGTGCTGCTGGGCTACCAGTTCTTCATCGTCACGGCGGCAGCCGGCTACCTGCTCGGCATCACACAGAGCAAGGAGTACGCCGAGCCCGAATGGTTCGTCGACCTGTGGCTGACGATCGTGTGGGTCGCCTACCTCGTGGCCTATCTCGGCACGGTGATGAAGCGCGAGGAGCCGCACATATACGTCGCCAACTGGTTCTACCTCGCCTTCATCATCACCATCGCGATGCTGCACATCGTCAACAACCTCGCGGTGCCGGTCTCGATCACCGGCAGCAAGAGCTACAGCGCCTGGTCGGGCGTGCAGGACGCGATGATCCAGTGGTGGTACGGCCACAACGCGGTCGGCTTCTTCCTGACCGCGGCCTTCCTCGGGATGATGTACTACTACATCCCCAAGGCGGCGAACCGGCCGATCTATTCGTACCGGCTGTCGATCATCCACTTCTGGTCCCTGGTGTTCCTCTACATCTGGGCTGGCCCGCACCATCTGCATTACACATCGCTGCCCGACTGGGCGCAGACGCTCGGCATGGTGTTCTCGGTCATGCTGTGGATGCCGAGCTGGGGCGGCATGATCAACGGCCTCATGACGCTGTCGGGCGCGTGGGACAAGCTGCGCACCGATCCCGGCCTGCGCTTCTCGGTGACCGCGGTCGGTTTCTACGGGATGGCGACCTTCGAGGGGCCCGTCATGTCGATCAAGGCCGTGAACTCGCTCAGCCACTACACCGACTGGACGATCGGGCACGTTCATTCCGGCGCGCTGGGCTGGGTCGCCTTCATCGTGTTCGGCACGCTCTACTACCTGACGCCCAAGATGTGGAACCGGCCGGCCATGTGGTCGACGCGCCTGATCAGCTGGCACTACTGGATCGCCACGCTCGGCATCGTTCTCTACATCACCGCGATGTGGGTGAGCGGCATCATGCAGGGCCTGATGTGGCGCGCCTACGACGAGCTGGGCTTCCTGCAGTACTCGTTCGTCGAGACGGTGGCGGCGATGCATCCCTTCTACATGATCCGCCTGCTGGGAGGCCTGTTCTTCCTGAGCGGCGGCCTGATCATGGCCTACAACATGTGGCGCACGATACGCGGCGAGGCCGAGACCTCCGCCGTGGCGACGCCCCGGGCCATCGCGGCTTAGGAGACAGTCGATGTTCATGCGTCACGAGACGATCGAGAAGAACGTCATCCTGATGGTGGTGCTGACCCTGATCACCGTCTCGATCGGCGGTCTGGTGCAGATCATCCCGCTGTTCACCATCGAAACGACGATCGAGCGCGTCGACGGCATGCGGCCCTACACGCCGCTCGAGCTGCTCGGCCGCAACATCTACGTCCGCGAAGGCTGCTACACCTGCCACAGCCAGCAGATCCGGCCGTTCAAGGACGAGGTCGAGCGCTACGGCCATTACAGCCTCGCCGCCGAGAGCATGTACGACAAGCCCTTCCAGTGGGGATCCAAGCGCACCGGTCCCGACCTGGCGCGCGTCGGCGGCCGCTACTCCAACGACTGGCACGTCGCCCACCTCGTCTCGCCGCGCGCGGTCGTGCCGGAGAGCATCATGCCGGCCTATCCGGCGCTCGCCGAACGCAAGCTCGACTGGGCCGACATCGCCCAGCATCTCAAGGCGATGCGCGCTGCCGGCACGCCCTACACCGACGAGATGATCGCCAACGCCCGCATCGATCTCCTCACGCAGGCCGATCCGGACGCCGATCCGACGGCCTTGTTGAAGCGCTATCCGCGCGCGGTGGTCGGCAAGGCCAACGGCCAGGCCGACGGCCTCACTGAGATGGATGCGCTGGTGGCCTACCTGCAGATGCTGGGCACGCTGGTGAGCTTCGGCGACCTGCCGCCCGAGCGGCTGCGGCAATAGGAGACGATCATGGCTCTCGAAGCCCTTCACCAGATCCTCGCATCGGCCTGGACCATCTGGGCGGTCCTGATCTTCGCCGGCATCGCGCGCTGGGCCTTGCGGCCGGCCAATCGCCGCCGCTTCGAGCAGGACGCCAACATCCCGCTCAACGACGAGAACTGACGCCATGCCGACCAAGATCGAAAAGGACGCCCTGTCGGGCCAGGACACGACCGGCCACGAGTGGGACGGCGTGAAGGAGCTCAACACGCCGCTGCCGACCTGGTGGGTCTACACCTTCTACGCCACCATCGTGTTCGCCGTCGTCTATTGCGTGCTCTATCCGTCGTGGCCGTGGGTCAACAGCCACACCCAGGGCCTGCTCGGACAGACCAACCGCGCCGACCTGGTGCGCGAGCTCGACCAGCAGGCCAAGGAACGCGGCACCTATGTCGAGCGCATCCGCTCGGCCTCGCTCGAGCAGATCCGCAAGGATCCGGCGCTGCTCGCCTTCGCCATGGCCGGCGGCCGCTCGGCCTTCCAGACCAACTGCATGCAGTGCCATGGTGCGGGCGGCGCCGGCAATACCGGCTTCCCCAACCTGGTCGACGACGACTGGCTGTGGGGCGGCACGATCGACCAACTCTATGCCACCATCCAGCACGGCATCCGCAATGCCGACGACAAGTCGCGCCAGTCGATGATGCCCAAGTTCGGCGTCGACGGCCTGCTGACCGGCGCACAGGTCGGCGCCGTGACGGACTACGTGATGAGCCTTTCCGGGCGCGGCCAGGCCACGGCCGAGGGCGCCAAGATCTGGCAGGAGCAGTGCGCCGCCTGCCACCAGGCCGACGGCAAGGGCAACCAGGAGCTGGGCGCGCCCAACCTGACCGACGGCATCTGGCTCTACGGCGGCGATCGAAACGCGATCTACCGTTCGATCTTCTACGCCCGCAACGGCAGCATGCCGGCGTGGAGCGGACGGCTCGACGACGCCACCCTCAAGATGCTGGCGATCTACGTCCACTCGCTGGGCGGCGGTCGCTGACGCAGCGGGCGCGCGATGGATGCCGACCTCAAGGACGACGATGCGGTCTCGCTGCGCGAGCGCAAGGCCGAGGTGCCGCTCTACCTCAAGCGCATCAAGGTCTATCCGCGCGCGATCAGCGGGCAGTGGCGGCGCGTCAAGTGGGCCGCCCTGCTGCTGCTGCTCTGCATCTACTATCTCGTGCCGTGGCTGCGCTGGGATCGCGGCCCCGGCGCGCCCGACCAGGCCATCCTGATCGACCTCGACGGCCGGCGCGGCTGGTTCTTCGATGTCGTGATCTGGCCGCAGGAAGTCTATTTCGTCACCGGCCTCCTGATCCTGGGCTCGATCGGCCTGTTCCTTGCGACCTCGCTGTTCGGCCGCATCTGGTGCGGCTTCGCCTGCCCGCAGACCGTGTGGACCGACCTCTTCATGCTGGTCGAGCGCGTGATCGAGGGCGACCGCAACCAGCGCATGCGGCTCGACCGCGCGCCGATGTCGGCTGCCAAGGCGCTGCGCAAGGGACTGAAGCACACTTCCTGGATCTTCATCGCCGCCGCCACCGGCGGCGCCTGGGTCTTCTACTTCGTCGACGCGCCATCGACCTTGGCCAGGATCTTCGCCGGCGAGGCGTCGCTCGAAGTCTACTTCTTCATCGGCCTGCTCACCGCCACGACCTACACGTTGGCCGGCTGGGCGCGCGAGCAGGTCTGCACCTACATGTGCCCGTGGCCGCGCTTCCAGGCGGCCATGCTCGACGAGCAGAGCGTCATCGTCACCTACCAGAAATGGCGCGGCGAGCCGCGCGGCAAGCACAAGGCGGGGGACGGTTGGGTGGGCCGCGGCGACTGCATCGACTGCTCGCTGTGCGTCGCGGTCTGCCCGACCGGCATCGACATTCGCGACGGCCAGCAGATCGAATGCATCGGCTGCGGCCTGTGCATCGACGCCTGCAACCAGACGATGGCCAAGGTCGGCCGGCCGACCGGCCTGATCCGCTGGGACACGCTCGCCGACCAGCAGGCGAAGGAACGCGGCGCCAGCGCGCCCTGGCGGCCGTTGCGGGCGCGCACCCTGCTCTACGGCCTGCTGCTCGGTCTGGTGGCGGCCTTCATGCTCGCCGCCTTCCTGTCGCGCAGCGAAGCCGAGCTGACGGTCCAGCGCGATCGCAGCCCGAACTTCGTACGCCTGTCCGACGGCAGCATCCGCAACGCCTATACCGTGAAGATCCTGAACAAGCGGCAGAGCGAACAGAGCTTCGCGCTGGCGATCGACGGCTTGCCGGAGGCGCGCCTCGGCACCATCGGCACCGAGACCCTGTCGAGCCTGGTCGTCCATCCCGACGCCGTCGGCACGTTCCGCGTCTTCGTGACCGTGCCGGCATCAGCGGCGCCGGCCGGCTCGCGCGCGATCGACTTCGTCGCCCGCGATGCCGCGGGCTTCGTCCGCGCATCGCACGGCGCGGTGTTCATCGGACCCGAGCGATAGGAGCCCCCATGACCGCCCTCGCCCTGCGCAGCCGCTACATCCCCTGGCTGTTCGTCGCCGGTTTCACCCTGGTCGTCGCCGTGAACGCCACCATGATCTGGCTGGCCGTCGGCTCCTTCTCGGGCCTCTACACCGCCAAGCCGCGCGACCGCGGCCTGAACTACAACGCCGTCATCGACGCGCAGAAGCACCGTGACGGTCTGGGCTGGCATGTCGACACGGCGTGGCAGCCCGCTGCGAATCGCCTGGACGTCGCGGCCTTCGATGCCGCCGGCCAGCCGCTCGCCGGCGCCCGCATCACCGTCGAATTGATCCGCCCGGTCGAGAAGCAGCGGCCGCTGGCGGTGACGATGGCCGCCGTCGACATCGGCCGCTTCGTGGGCCACGTCGAGCTGCCGGCGCGCGGCAACTGGGACGTCGACATCGTGGTCGAGCATCACGGCGAGCGCTTTGCTCTGACGCGGCGGATGTTCCTGAGATGAGCGACATCGCCCTCATCGCACCGGCTGCACCGCGCACCGCCCAGGCTTGCGCCCATTGCGGCGAAACCGTGCGCGGCGCGGGCGAGTTCTGCTGCGCCGGCTGCGCCAGCGCCCATGCCATCATCGGCGCGGCCGGCCTGGCCGCGTTCTACCGGCGGCTCGAGGACAAGCGTGCTCATCGGCCCGAGCCGCTCGACACCGATTTCGCAAGCTACGCGCGCTCCGTCGGCGACAGCGAGTGCGAGCTCGATCTGCTCGTCGAAGGCCTCGACTGCGCCGCCTGCGTCTGGCTGCTCGAAAGCCTTTTGGCTAAAAACCTGGCGATCCGGCGCGCCCGCGCCCATCTGTCGACGCGGCGCCTGTCGCTGCGCTGGGTTGGACCCGCCAGCGACGCCAATGGCCATGTCGGGCTGGTCGCTGCCCTCGGCTTCCGGCCGGCGCCGTTCCAGGCGTCGGCGACGATCGGCGCCGACGACCGCGAGACGCGCGACCTGCTGCGCTGCCTCGGCGTCGCGGGGTTCGCCGCCGCCAACGTCATGCTGCTGTCGGTGGCGATCTGGTCGGGCCACGACGGCTCGATGGGCGACGCCACGCGCACGCTGTTCCACTGGCTGTCGGCGGCGATCGCCCTGCCGGCCATCGCCTATGCCGGGCGGCCGTTCTTCCGCTCGGCCGTCAATGCGCTCAAGGTCGGGCGTACCAACATGGACGTGCCGATCTCGATCGGCGTCACCTTGGCGTCGGTCGTCAGCCTGCACGAGGCCTGGGTCGGCGAGCAGCATGCCTACTTCGATTCGGCGATCACCCTGCTCTTCTTCCTGCTGATCGGCCGCTACCTCGACCGTCGCGCGCGCGGCCGGGCGCGCCAGGCGGTGCAGGCGCTGCTGGCGCTTTCAGGGCGCAGTGCCACGGTGATCGCGGCCGACGGCCGCACGACAGCGCGCCGCGTCGACCAGCTCGTGCCGGGCGACATGCTCCTGGTCGCGGCGGGCGAGCGGCTGGCCGCGGACGGCATCGTCGCCGACGGTCGCTCCCTGCTCGATACGGCGCTGGTGAGCGGCGAGAGCGTGCCGCGGTCCGTCGAGTGCGGCGCAAAAGTCTTTGCCGGCATGGTCAATCTCGGCGCGCCGCTTCGCGTGCGCGTCACCGCCGCCGGCGAACGCACGCTGCTGTCCGAGATCGCCCGCCTGGTCGAGGCGGCCGAGCACGGCCGCTCGCGCTTCGTTGCCATCGCCGACCGGCTGGCACGCGCCTACGCGCCGGTCGTTCACCTGACCGCTCTGCTGACCTTCCTGGGCTGGATGCTGCTGGGCGGTCTCGCCTGGGATCGCGCGCTGCTGGTCGCCACGGCGGTGCTGATCATCACCTGCCCCTGCGCGCTGGCCCTCGCCGTGCCCGTGGTGCAGGTCGTGGCCAGCACGCGCCTGCTGGGCGACGGCGTGCTGCTGTTGTCTCCGACCGCGCTCGAGCGCGTGGCCGGCACCGATCACGTGGTCCTCGACAAGACCGGCACCTTGACCCTGGGCCGGCCCGAGCTCGTCGGCACAGGCCACGATCCCGCCATGCTGCGGCAGGCCGCGGCGATCGCCGCCAACTCGCGCCATCCCCTGGCCCAGGCGCTGGTCCGTGCCGTCGCGGACGCCTCGCCGGCCGACGGCGTGGTCGAGCATGCGGGCCTCGGCCTGCAATGCGGCGAGAGCCGGCTGGGCTCGGCCCGTTTCTGCGGCATCGAAGATGCGCCGGACGACGGTCATTCCGAGTTGTGGCTCACGCGCCTTGGGACGACGCCGGTGCGGCTGGCCTTCGCCGACCGCCTGCGGCCGGACGCAATCGACACCGTCGCGCGCCTGGCGAGCCGCGGCTTCACGCTCGAGCTGTTGTCGGGCGATCGCCCGGCGGCCGTGGCGCGCGTCGCGCGCGAGGTCGGCCTGACGGCTTGGCGCGCCGAGGTCTCGCCGGCTGACAAGGCTGCACGGCTGGCATCGCTGGCCGCCGAGGGCCGGCGCGTGCTGATGATCGGCGATGGCCTGAACGATGCGCCGGCGCTGGCGGCGGCCCATGCCTCGATCTCACCCTCCACCGCGGCCGAGGCGACGCAGAACGCCGCCGATGCCGTGTTCCAGGGCGATGCGTTGCGCGGTGTCGTCGAGATCGTCGACGTCTCGCGCCGGGCCGGCCGGCTGATGCGCCAGAATCTCGCGCTCGCCCTGCTCTACAATCTGAGCGCCGTGCCGCTCGCCATCCTGGGCGAGGTGACGCCGCTGGTCGCAGCCGTGGCCATGTCGTCGTCCTCGCTGCTGGTGATCGGCAACGCGCTGCGGCTCGCGCCACGGACCCGGAGGAAGGCCGATGGATAGCCTGCTCGTCCTGGTGCCGGCCGCCCTGCTGCTCGGCCTTCTGGCGCTGGCGGCCTTCCTGTGGGCGCTGCGCAACGGCCAGTACGACGACCCCGACGGGTCGGCGGGCCGCATCTTGTTCGACGATGAGTAAGGAGAGAACGATGTCTCATTGGATCATGGGGATCTTCACCGGCCTGCTGGGCCTGGCCGGCCTGCTGATGGCAGGCGCGGCGCGCGACTTCGGCATCCTGGCGTTCGGCCTGGCGCTGGCGCTCTACGCCGTCCTGTTCTGCTGGTGGATGATCAAGACCGCCTACGACGAGATCGAGCAGGAGTGACGGTCATGAGCCTGAAGCGCATCCGCCTGGAACTGGCCCGCACGCCCGATCATCCCAACGGCAGCCTGTCGCACGGCTACGAATTCATGGCGCCGCTCGACGACACGGGGCACCTCGCCTCTTCGGAATGGCCGACGCAGAAAGGCGCCTGCACGGTGCGTCGCTTCTGGGCCGGCGCGCCCGACGAGCACGGCGCGCTGATCCACCGCCGCAACGGCAGCTGGGCGTTCTCCTACGCGCCGGGCGAGGACGACGACGAGCCGATCTTCAAGTTCGACCGGCACCGCTTCGTGGTCGGCGAATACGTCACCATCACCGAGCACGACGGCGTCGCGCGGCCGTTCCGCGTCGCCGAGGTCGCGCCTGCGATCCGACGGGCCTAGAGGAGTCTCGGCGGCTGGGTCGCCAGCCAGCGGCGGTAGCGGATATAGGCGATGCCGATCGACACGCCGAAGGTGACAAAGGAGAAGATCACGAGAAGCAGGTAGTAGAATTGGTCGGTCGTCATCGGCACCTCCGCTGGTCGCCGGCGATGATCGCCAACCGTCCGGCCCTTGCGTTTGATCCAGATCAACGAGCGACATCGGGCGGCGCCTATCCTGCCCGCCCGGAGGGTGCGATGGACGCCAGCTACTACTCGATCATCGAACGGGGCGAGGACGGCCATTTCTGGGGATGGGTGCCCGACCTGCCCGGCATCAGCGCCGACGGCGCGACCGAGAAGGAAGTGGCCGACCGCCTGCTGCGCAGCGTGCGCGACTGCCTGCGTAACCTCATCATCACCGGCGAGCCGGTGCCGCGGCCGCGCCCGCCGGAGGAACTGCCGGCGCGTGACGGCGCACGCAAGCTGCGTCGCCTGTTGCTGATCATCAGCTGATGAAAATATACTTGTGATTCGGTGCAACTAAAGCCCGAGCCGCGGTCATTGATGGATGTTACGAGAGGAGCATCCGATGACCTACTACCTGGACCTTGCTCCGGCCATCACGGCCCTTCGTGCGCGACCGGAGGAGTTCGAGTTCACCAACGACACGCTTCATCATCCGCGCAGTCGCCACAGGTTCCGCTTCGACAGCGAGGGTGACGTCCAGATCGATGCCCTCTGCGACTGCGCCCTGCTGCGCGCCCGGCCGGAGCAGGCAAAGGTCTTCCACGCGGCCTACCAGGACTGGCACGCCAAATACTGGCGGCCCCTCATGATCAACCGCGAGTTCGCCTCGCACTTCGGCCCGCCGCCACTCTGGCGCCGCGCGGCCATCTGGCTGCTGAGGCGGCTACTGACCGGACCGCAGGAAACCAAGCCGATGCCGGCACCGGCGGTCCTGCCGGCCCAATAGTCCGCCCCATCCGAGCCAACGGCGCCCGCTGACGACGGGCGCCGGGCGTGGACGTCAGCGCGTGTAGACGGTCGTCGTCGCGGCCGGAGCAGGCGTCGTCACCGTGGTGGTGCTGGCGGTAGCCGGCGTGCTGTAGGTTGTGGTCGTCGCCGCAGCGGGCTGCGGCTGCACCGTGGTGCGCTCCTGTACGGTGCAGGCCCCGGTGGCCAGGGCCAGTGTCAATCCGATGATCACGAACTTCATGCGGGCTCCTTGTGGTGCCTGAAGGGTGGTGCCTGAAGGCACGAGTCGCAACGTGACCGTCGTCCAACGGTTGCCGAAAGCGACGGGGTCCGAAAATCGCGAGCCTAGGTGTGGCGCGTATGGAACTATGGCGGTTCCCCCCGAACCATGAGGCTCGCCATGACGCTGCTGCTCAATATCGACGTGCCCGATGCCGAGGCCGCTCTGCGCTTTTATACGACGGCCTTCGATCTCGAGGTCGGCCGCCGCTTCGGCGCCGATTTCGTCGAGCTGCTGGGCTGGCCGGCGCCGGTCTATCTTCTGACCAAGGCGGCCGGCACGATCGGTGCGGGTGGCGATCCCAGGCGATACAGCCGGCACTGGACACCGGTCCATCCCGACATCGTCGTCGACAACGTCGATGCCGCCGTCGAACGCGCGGTCGCGGCGGGCGCCAAGCTCGAGGCCGAGGCCAAGGACACGAGCTGGGGCCGCATCGCCATGCTGGCCGATCCCTTCGGCCATGGCTTCTGCCTGCTGCAGTTCAACGAACGCGGCTACGACGCGTTGCTTTGACGGGAGCGCGGGCCTCCGGCCCGCTCATGATCATGAGGCGGGCCAGAGGCCCGCGCTCCCATTACAACTTCAACAAACCACCGTAGCCGTCGACCTTCGCCTGGACGCCGGCCGAGCGCAGGCAGTGCCACAGGCTCGCCTGGTTGGCCGAGATCACCGGGCGTTTGAGATCCTGCTCGAGCGCCTCGAGGATGCCGACGCAGCGAAAGCCGGTGCCGGCGATGAGCACGCCGTCGGCATCGGCCGGGCAGCCCGCCCTGATCTGGGCGTAGAGCGGCTCGATCTCCTGCTCGAAGCCGGCGCCTTGTCCGACCAACTCGCCCGGCGCCAGGTCGCGCCACTTGCGGCCCGGGTCGTAGCGCATATGGCCGGCCAGCGTGAAACCGTGATCGACGTAGTAGCGGCAGCCCGCGACCACCGTCTCGTCGTTGAACCAGGGCGGCAGCACCAGGAAGGGCCGCTTGCTGCCCGCCGCGCGCAACGCGGCGCAGGTATCGATGCCGTTGGTGGTGACGATCGTCCCGTCGCCGAGCAGCGGCAGCAGGCTCACCACGGCAGCCTCGTCCCAGCCCTTGCCGCCCAAAAGGCTGCTCGAGCTGTGGGCGACCACCACGGCCGACAGCCGCATGGCGGCGAACTGGCGGCAGCCGCGCACCAGGTCGTCCTCCGGCTCGACCCCGCGGCGATCGTCGCGCCAGCGCAGCCACGGTGCGCGCGCCGTCACGCGGGCGGCATGCACCGATACGCCCGGCGGGGCCATCGCCCACCATTCGGCTTCCGGCACGGCTTCGTTGCCGACGATGAACAGGCCGATGCGGGCCCGCCAGCCCCAATTGTCGTTGCTCACGGAATTCAGGCCTCCGATGGGATCACGGCGCCGGCGTCAGGCTGTCGATCCAGCGTCGCGCCGGCGCCAGATCGGTGAAGATTTTGATCGGCCGCTCGGCGGTGGCCAGGATGCCCAGCATCCGCATCCCCGGCTCTGCGACATCCGTCAGGACAATGGCGAGCGCGCCGACGGGCTGGTGATGGAAGCTCCTCATCCTGTAGGCGACCGCCATTATGTCGTCGGGGGCCATCACGACGTTGCCGGCGCGGCCGTCGTAGAGCTTGCGGTAGGCGAGCGCGCCGCCGCCCTCGACGGCATCGAGATAGCTGTCGGCATCGGCACGGGTGATGTCGCCCTCGGCCGTCGCGACAACGAGCTGCTGTCGCGAATCGATTTTCCAGTAGATCGGCATTACTTGAAGTGCCAGCGGCTGCCCTGCTCGGGCACGACGAAGCGCACGCCCAGGTCGTTGGCCGCCTCGAGCTCCTGCAGGAGCTGGCGCTGCGGCTGTTCCTTGGTCAGCGAGTATTTGATGTGGCTCACGACCACCGGCAGGTCCTTCAGGGCCTTGCCGCCGGCCAGGCCATCGAGCTTGCGCAGCTCCTCCATCAACCAGCGCGGCGTCAGATGGCCGAACAGCAGGTTGTCCGGCCGGTCGCTGGTGTAGGACACCTCGATAACGATGGCTTTCAGCCGCTTCTGCTTCACGCGCTCGGCCACGGCGCCCCAGATGTCGGCGAGCCGGGCGCCCTTCTCGACCGCGTCGGGACCGGTATCGCCGAAGCACAGGATGCCATCGCCGCCGCTCTCCAGCAGGAAGGCCGTCGATTCCACACCGCCATGGGCCAGTGGAAAGGCGGTGACGGTCATGGCGGTGTCGGCGATCGGCAGCGCCTCGCCGGGCTTCAGCTCGGCGATGGCGTATTTCTTGAGCTGCGGGGCCTTGCCGCGATCGCTGAAGTTCGGCCAGGCGCGCCAGTTGAAATAGGTCTCGACCAGGTCATTGCCGACCGAGGGCAAGGCATAGATCGGCTTCTTGCTGTCGTCCGGCGAGGCGACGATCAGGCCGGCCACATGGTCAAGATGGGCATGGCTGATCAGGTAGCCCTTGATCGCGCTGGTGAGCATGTAGCCAACGCGGCTCTGCGGTGAATCTGCCGGCACCGTGACGCTGGCGAAGGCGCCCTTCTCCTCGGCCACGCGCAGGCCGTTCACCAAGGTGCCGGCGTCGCAGGTCACGCCGCGATTGTCGCCGTGCGGATGGATCAGCGAGGCGCTGAGATTGCCGTCCTGGATGCCGCCCAGCGCGCCCAGCACCACCAGGTCGAAGCCGTCGGCGGCCATCGCTGTGGGCGCGCCGGAAACGGACGCCGCCACGGCAATGGCGGCCGCGGCAAGTCTTGCGGATCTCATGTCGGCTCCCCCAACGGCACTCAGCCGTGCAAGGTTAGCCTTCCCGCGCGCCGCCGCCTACCCGAGATCACGAACGCGACGAAACGGCTCGGCGGCCGACGCCGCTCGGCAGGTCGCCGAAATCCATGCAGGTGCTGTTGAACAGCAGAGGCCGCGGGCGCCTGCTGACATAAAGGTCGTAAGGGATCGCCTCGGCCAGCACCGCGGCCGCATGGTCGATCTGGGCGCGCAGCGCGGCGCCGTTGTCGGCCGCCATCTGCACGAAATGGTAACGATCGCCGCAATAGGCCCAGGTCGACTGATGGACCTGCCGATTACTGCCCGGGTCGCGCACCTTGGCCCGCGCCAGCACGATGATGCCGACCCTGGGATTGACCAGGTGCTCGCGCTGCAGGCCCAGGCGAAATTCGATCACGAGAAAATGGTCGGGCACACGGGCGCCGTCGGAGCTCGGTGAAGTCAGTGTCCTCGATCGCCGTGCGCAGGAAGACGCGGGTCTGGTCGACCACGTCCTCGGATTGGGCCTCGTTGGCGCCCTTCACGCCGCCGACGATCGCCCCCACGCCCATCACGGCGAGACCCACGAGTCCGCCGCCGGGCAGCAGCGACGCGCCCTGCTGGGCACCGAGTTGTGCGCCCTCCGCGCTGCCGCGCGCGCCGAGCCTCGACGTGTCGGCGTGCTTGAGACCGGAAACGTCGCCGGAAATGGAGGTGACGCTGCGCCGGGCCGCTTCTGGGATCGGCTGGACCGGCGCCTGTGCACAGCCGGCGGCCATTCCGCCGGCTACGACGACCAAAACGACAGCACGGATGCCGAACATTCCCCCAACCCCTGCGCTCACGTCGACAAGGGCTGAACTGTCGATCCTGGCGGCTACTTCTTGGTGAGCGCGCCCTCGAATTCGCAGTAGCCGTAGAGCTTGATCTTGGAATCGCCTTCCTTGATCTGGCCGATGACGTCCATCATGCCGCCGCCGCCGACCATGGCGGCCGTCTTGATGGCGCCGTTCTTGCCGAGCGTGGTCTCGAAGGCGCGCTCCGGCCGGCCTTCCTGCTGGAACTTGCCCTTGACCGAATCGCCGTCGACGGTGACGTCGATCACCATCTTGTAGGTCGGGCACTTGGAGCTGCCGGGAACGTTCTTGCCGTAACCGGTCCAGGTCCAGACGACCGGTTGAGCCTGGGCGGCGCCCGCGACCAGCAGGCCGGCCAACACGCCGACGATTGCACCCTTCAGCATCGCTCTTGTCTCCCTTAGAAGAATTCCCTGATCGCCTTGAGCACGGCGGCTGGCTTTTCCTGCCCCACAGCGTGTCCGGCCTTGGCAACCTTAACCAATTTCGATTTGGAAATCGCCTTTTTGAAGGCATGGCCGTAGACGGGCGGGATCAGCGCATCCTCGGCGCCCCACACTATCAACGTGCGGGCTGCGATTCGTTGCAGCCGCTGGCCGAGGCCGCGGTCGGGAATGGGGAAAAGAATCTTGCCGGCCATGCCCAGCCGGCGGGCATTCATGACCAGGAACTGCTTCAGGAATTCCGGGTCGTTCATGTCGCCGCCCGATGCCAGCAGCCTGGCGCCGGTTTCGCTGTCATGGAACAGCAATCCGGGCAGCTCGTAGGGCAGCTTGGAGAAGATGTCGACGATCGGATGGTCGTCCAGCCACAGGCCCGCCGGCGCCAGCAGGCAGAGCCTGGCGACCTCGGTGCGCGCAACCGCCGCCATTTCGGCGGCGATCATGCCGCCCATGGAATGGCCGACGACGATCGGCTTCTTGAGCTTGAGCGCCTCCAGCACGTCGAGCCCATGCAGGGTGATGTCGAGCATGTCGCGCAGCCCGTCTTCGCCCGTCGACTGGCCATAGCCCGGCAGCAATGGCGCCACGACTCGGTACTTGGTAGCCAGTGCCGCGATCAGCGGATCGGCCGGCATATGGCCGCCCGCGCCATGGAGATAGAGAAGGTCGCGACCCTTGCCGGCCTCGACGACCTGGATACGCACGCCCGAAGGCTTGAGCGTGAGGAAACGCGACTTCATTCAGCAGCCACCTTCAGCGGCACGGGTTCGTGCATCGGATGCACCCAGAAGCGGTCGTCGTGGTTCTTCCAGTCGGGCCACAGGTTGCGCAGGTGCGGCATCACCTTCTCGGCGAACAGGCTCGTCGAGTAGCGCACCTTGTCGTTGGGCATGTTGCCGACATGCATCAGGCAGAAGATGTTGCCCACGCGCAGGGTCTTGATCAGCTCTTCCATCTGCTGGCGCACCGTCTCCGGCGAGCCGGCGACGATGTAGCGGCCGTCGACGAGGTCCTTCCAGGTCATGCTGGGATAGTTGCGTGCCGCGGCCTGGGTGAATTGCGACAGCGCGCCGGTCTGGATGGTCTTGACCGTGCGATAGCCCGGCGCGTCGGCGAAGCCCGGATAGACGTGCAGGCAGCGATTGTAGAAATAATTCACGTGCGGCCAATACAGCCGCTCGGCCTCTTCGTCAGTGTCGGCGACGCAGATCACCTGGGCGAAGCCCGCGCGGTAGGGCGATTCGTCGGCCTTGCGCTCGGCCACGCGCTTCCAGTAGCCGTCCATCAGCAACTTGGCGCGGAGATAGCCCGAGTAGCTGAGGTAGGAATACGAATAGGTGTTGTCGAGACAGAAGTCGTAGGTCTCGACCGAGCCGCCGCCCGGAATGAAGATCGGCGGCGCCGGCCGCTGGATGGGCTTGGGCCAGCAATTGACGTAGCGCAGCTTGGTGTAGCGGCCGTTGAAGGCGAACGGCTCGTCGGCCGCCCACGCCTTGCGGATCAGGTCGTGCGCCTCGGCGTATTTCTCGCGCGTCAGCGCCGGGATCGTGCCGTAGGCGTAGTTGGTGTCCATCGACGTGCCGACCGGGAAGCCCGCAACCAGCCGCCCGCCCGACAGCACGTCGAGCATGGCCATCTCCTCGGCCACGCGCAGCGGCGGATTGTAGAGCGCGATCGAATTGCCCAGCACGACGAGCGCCGCCTTCGATGTCCGCCGCGTCAACGTCGCCGCCATGATGTTGGGTGACGGCATCAGCCCGTAGGCGTTGGCGTGGTGCTCGTTGACGCCGATGCCGTCGAAGCCGACGGACTCGGCATATTCGAGCTGGTCGAGATACTGGTGATAGGCGATGTGGCCGAGCTCGGGCTCGTACATCCGGTTGGGCAGGTCGACCCACACCGAGCGATGCTTCTCACGGAAGTCGTCCGGCATGTGCGGCCAGGGCATCAGATGGAACCAGGTGAATTTCACGGCAGGTCTCCCTTCATCGCCTTGGGCTAGCGTCCCTTGAACTGCGGCTCGCGCTTTTCCAGGAAAGCCTTGATGCCTTCCTTCATGTCCTCCGTCTGCATCAGCGGCAGGAGCTGCAGGAAGACGTGGTGGACGTGCTCGTTGAACGGCTCGTTCCAGGACATGCGCATCATGCGCTTGGCCGCCTGGATGGCGAGCGGCGCGTTGGCTGCGATCTCGAGCGCAAGCGCGCGGGCGGCGCCTAGGACCTCGCCGTCGGGCACGACCTTGTTCACCAGGCCGATCTCCAGCGACTGCGCGGCATCGAGCGTGCGGCCGGTGAAGATCAGCTCCGCCGCCTTCGCCCAACCCAGCATGCGCGGCAGGTACCAGGTGCCACCCGATTCGGGCAGCACGCCGCGCTTGGCGTAGGACGCCGCGAGCTTGGCCGACTGCGCCATCATGCGGATGTCGGCGCCCAGCGCCAGGTCGAGGCCGTAGCCTGCGGCCGAGCCGTTCAGCGCGGCGATCACCGGCTTGTCCATGGCATGCAGCACCGGCGGCGGCGTGTTGCGCAGGTCGATGTTGGTCGGCGTGGCGCCAGAGCCGACACTAAGATTGTCGGTGCCCTTGCTCTGCGCATCGAGATTGAGGCCGGCGCAGAAGGCGCGGCCGGTGCCGGTCAGGATCACCGCCCGCACTTCGCGATCCTCGTTGGCGCGTACCAGCGCACCGGTCAGCTGTTTCAGCATCGGCCCTGAAATGGTGTTCATGCGCTGCGGCGCATTCAGCGTGATGGTGGCGATGGCGCCGTCGACGCCATAGAGCAACTCTTCTGGCATTACCGAAGCTGCGGGCTGGGCCGCAAACTGGCTCATGTTTCCTCCACCTGCCGATTGCCGCTATGGTGGAGCAGGAGAACCTGACACGCCATGCAAAACCGTTTCATCGATCTTTACAGCGACACCAAATCCAAGCCCTCGCCCGGCATGCGGAAGGCGATGGCCGACGCCGAGGTCGGCGACGAGCAGAAGATGGAAGACCCCACGGTCAACCGGTTGCGCGAGCGTGTCTGCGAGCTTCTCGGCAAGGAGGATTCGGTCTTCCTCCCGAGCGGCACCATGGCCAACCAGATCGCCATCCGCGTGCACTGCCGCCTGGGCGACGAGGTGATCGCCGATCGCACCGCTCACATCATCAACGCCGAGACCGGCGGCCCGGCCGCCAATGCCGGCGTCATGATCCGCGCCATCGAAGGCCCCAACGGCGTGTTCACCGGCGAGCAGGTCAAGGCCGCCCTGCGCGATCCCAACAGCCGCAACGCGCCGCGCTCGCGCCTGGTGTCGATCGAGAACACCTCCAACGGCGGCTTCGGCACGGTGTGGCCGCTCGCGACCATGCAAGGCGTCACCAAGGTGGCGCGCGAGGCGGGCGTCGCGCTGCACATGGACGGCGCGCGTCTCTGCAACGCCTCGGTGAAGTCGGGCGTCAAGGCCAGCGACTACGCCGCCTGCGTCGATTCGCTGTGGCTCGACTACACCAAGGGCCTGGGCGCGCCGGTCGGCGCCAGCCTCGCGGGCGACAAGGCCTTCATCAAGGAGGCGTGGCGCCAGAAGCAGATGCTGGGCGGCTCGATGCGCCAGTCCGGCGTGATCGCCGCCGCGGCGCTCTATGCGCTGGAGAACAATTGGGACCGACTGGCCGAGGATCACGACAACGCCCGTCACCTCTCCGAGGGGTTGGCCAACATCAAGGGCATCCAGATCGACGTGCCGCGCATGGAGACCAACCTGGTGTTCTTCGAGATCACCAAGCCCGGCTGGAGCTCGGCCAAGCTGGTCGATGCGTGCCGCGAGCGCGGCGTCGGCATCGGCGCCAACACCGCAACGCGCATCCGCGCGGTGACGCATCTCGACGTCAACCGCCAGGAAATCGACGTTGCGCTGAAGGTGATCAGCGACGCACTGGCGGCGTAGACCTCAGGCCGCCCGCGGCTTCTTCTTCGACGAAGACGGCGCCTGGCTCTTGCCGGGCGCGCTCCTGGGCTGCGGCGGCCGCCGGGCAAGCAGCCGCCGGATGACGGCTTGAAAGGCGGGATTGCGATTCGGTGGCGGCTCGGACATGGCGTAAAACCCTTCGTCTCGTTGGAAGCCAAGCACTCAACAACGCAAGACTAAGATATCGGTCTCCCGGCGTCGGCCAGAACCTTGCCGCCGAGGCCGATGAAGCAGACGCCTGCTGCCCGCTCGATCCAGTGCCGTGCGTTCTGGAAGCGCCGCATCACCGGGCCGGAGGACATGAACAGGCTGACGCAGGAATACCAGATCAGGGACGACGCCGTCACGAGGCCGATCATCAGCACCATCAGCCAGGTCGGTGTCGAAGCGGTGACGGCCGTGGCGAACACGCTGGCGAACAGCACGATCGCCTTGGGATTGGTGAGCGTCACCAGGAAGCCGAACAGGATCGCGCGCTTTCCCGCAGGCCGGCGCGGCTGCTCGTCGAGGTCGATGGTCTGTGGCTTGGCGCGCAAGAGCTTGATGCCGAGATAGGCGAGATAGCAGCCGCCCAGCACCCGGACCGTCCAGGTGAGCCACTGGTACTCCGCCAGGATGGCCGACAGGCCGAGGAGGCTGAGCGTCGAGTACATGCAGAGGCCGGTCGAGACGCCAAGCGTCGTCAGCAGGCCGGCGCGCGTGCCATGGGTCATGGACGAGCGCACCACGGCGACGAAATCCGGCCCCGGCAGGATGAGCGCGGGGATGAAGACGGCGAAGACGCTGACCAGGATCAGGAGGCTGTCCATGGCCACCGAGTTGCCACGCTCCGGGCCCCGCCGCAAGGGCGGCCGACGCCGGGAACAGGAGTAATCCCAGCCCCAGATTTTCACCGTCACGGACCGGCGGCAAAAGCCGGTATATCCGACGGCATGAATGCTCCAGTGACGCTCGGCCAGCCGCTGACCCGACGCGAGGATCGCCGCCTGCTGACCGGCCGCGGCCGCTACGCCGACAACACCGCGCCGGCCGGTGCGCTGGCCGTCCTGTTCGTGCGCTCGCCGCACGCCCATGCGCGCATCGCCGGCATCGACAAGACGTCGGCGCTGGCCTCGCCAGGCGTCGCGGCAATCTACACAGCCGATGATCTATTAGCCGACAAAGTCGGCCATCTGCCGGCGATCAGCGAGATCAAGGACGCCGCCGGCAACCGCCATCGCGAGCCTGAGCACCTGCCGATGCCGCCGGGCAAGGTGCGTCACGTCGGCGACATCGTCGCCATGATCGCGGCGGAAACGCTCGACCAGGCGCGCGACGCGGCCGAGCTGCTGGAAATCGACTACGACGCGCTACCGGCCGTCGTCACGGCGGCGCAGGCCCTCGCCCCCGATGCACCGCTGGTGCACGACGACGTGGCGGGCAACCTGATGTGCCGCTGGGGCAAAGGCGACGCGGCGGCTACCGACGCGGCCTTCGCGCGTGCGGCACACGTCTCGACCCTGTCGATCCGCTCGCCGCGCCAGATCGTGCACTACATGGAGACGCGCGCGGCGTGGTCCGCCTACGACGCCGCGGACGACCTCGTGACCGTCACCTTCGCCTCGCAGGGCGTGCAGATCCCACACCGGCTGATGTGCGAGCGCGTGCTGAACGTGCCCAAGGACAAGCTTCGTCTGGTCACCGAGGATGTCGGCGGCGGCTTCGGGCCGAAATATCCGATCTATGCCGAGTCGACGTTGATGGCCTGGGCCACCCGCAAGCTCAAGCGCGGCCTGCGTTGGGTCTGCGAGCGCGCCGAGCTGGCGCAAAGCGACAGCCACGCCCGCGATCTCGTGGCGAGCGGCGAACTCGCGCTGGATTCCGACGGGAAATTCCTGGCGGTGCGCGTCAAGGCGGCGGCCAACTACGGCGCCTATGTGTCGATGTTTGCGCCGACCATCCCGACGACGGGCCTGGCCAAGGTGATCTCCGGCCTCTACCGCATCCCGGCGATCCGCATCGACTTCGACTGCGCCTTCACGAACACCGTGCCGGTCGACGCCATCCGCGGCGCCGGCAAGCCCGAGGCCCTGTTCCTGCTCGAGCGCCTGGTCGATCTCGCCGCCCACGAGACCGGCCGCTCGCCGGCCGAGCTGCGCCGCCTGAACCTGATCAAGGCCGACGAGATGCCGTACGCAGCGGCGAGCGGCTACACCTATGACGCAGCGGACTGCGTGCGTCTGTTCGAGACCGCATTGAAGGCCGCCGACGAGCCGGGCTTCGCCGCACGGCGCACGGCGAGCGAAGCCGCGGGTAAGCGCCGGGGTCTCGGCCTCGCCTGCCATCTGCACGGCACCGGCGGCATCGCCGACGAGCACGTCGTGGTGCAGGTCGAGCCCGACCGCCTGGTGGCGAGCGTCGGCACGCAAAGCCAGGGCCAGGGCCACGAGACGGTCTTCGCCCAGATCCTGGCGGCGTCGCTCGGCGTGCCGATCGACAAGATCGAGGTCCGCCAGGGCGACACGCGCAGCATCCCGCGCGGCGGCGGCACCGGCGGCTCGTCCTCGACCATCATCAGCGGCACCACATTGAAGCGCGCCGCCGACGTCGTGATCGAGCGCGGCCGCGATCTTGCCGCCGAGCGGCTGGAGACGGCGCCGGCCGACATCGCCTACCGCGACGGCAACTTCGAGGTCGTCGGCACGGACCGGCGCATCGGCCTGTTCGAGCTGGCGGCCAAAAAGCCGTTCACCGGCGATGCGCTGTTCGGCGACAAGATCGAATCCTTCCCGACCGGCGTCATGGTCTGCGAGGTCGAGGTCGATCCCGAGACCGGCGTGGTGCGCGTCGACCGCCTGACCGAGGTCGCCGACTGCGGCACCGTGGTCAATCCGCGATTGCTGATGGGCCAGGTCCATGGCGGCATCGTCCACGGGCTGGGCAATGCGCTGATGGAAGAGGCGATCTACGACGAGGAGAGCGGCCAGCTGCTGAGCGGCACCTTGATGGACTACGCCTTGCCGCGTGCCGACGACACCCCGTCCCTGCAGGTCGAGACCATCAACACGGCCTCGCCCAACAATTTCATGGGCCTGAAGGGCGTCGGCGAGCTGCCGACCAACGGCGCCCCGGCCGCCATCGCCAACGCCGTGCTCGACGCCCTGCGCCCGCTTGGCGTCCGCCATCTCGACATGCCGATCACGTCGCACAAGGTGTGGCGGGCGCTTCAGGCCGCCAGGATGGAGAGCACGCCCCGACCGGCGACATAGAGGCCGGCGGCGGCGACGAACCAGGCGAAGAGGCGAGACAGGCGTTCCTTGTTCTGCGCCAGCGCCGCATTGGCGCGGCTGCCCGCGACGGCACCCACGAAGCCGCCGGCCACCAGGAGCGCCGCGATCTGCCAGTCGATCAGACCTGACCAAGCATAGCTGGACGCGGAGGCCGTGCCGAAGGCTGCGACGCCGACCAGCGAGGCACTGGCGGCATCGCTCACGTCCATGTCGGCGGCAAGCATCAGGCCCGGCAGGATCAGGAAGCCGCCGCCGATGCCAAAGAAACCCGACAATGTGCCGACGGCGAGGCCCGCAAACAGCAGGCGTGGCAACAGGCGCCGGGCATTGGCCAGGCTCAGGCGCTCCGACGAGACCGCGGCGGCGGGTTTGGGTCGCATCATCAGGATGCCGACCACGATCATCAGCAAGCCGAACAACGCCAGGAGCTGGCGTCCGTCGATCGCCTTGCCGAGCGTGGCGCCGAGCAACGCGCCTGCGACACCGGCCGCGCTGAAGGCGATGGCGCAAGGCCACCGTATCGGCGCGCGACGCGCATGCAGGCCCAGGCTGGCCAGCGCATTCAGCGCGACGGCAAACGCCGCCGTGCCGATGGCGATATGCGGCGGCACCCCGACGGCATAGACGAGCAGCGGGACGGCCAGGATGGAGCCGCCGCCGCCGATCAGCCCGAGCACGAGGCCGATCAGGCTGCCCGAACCCAGAGCGAGCAGCGCGCCGGCCATCAGAGGGCGACCGCCCGGCTCGGGCGATTCCAGGGCATCAGCGCCAACAACCGCGCCATGCCGCACCAGCCGCTGATGCCGGCGAAAGCGAGACCGGCGCCGACGAACGCCGACAGACCGAAGAAGGCCGGTGCTACCCAGATGCCGAGCGCAACGCCCAGCAGGACCAGGGAGCCGGCAACGATCTGCACCTGGCGCATGATCTCGAGTGGCTGGCCGCGATCGACCGCGACCGGGAGACCGGCCTTCTTCCAGGCGTCCAGTCCGCCCTCGAGGATATAGGCCTCGCATGCAGCTGCACCGGCCAGCCGCGCAGCGTTGGCCGCGGTGCGCGCGCCGGACCGGCAATGGAAGATGACCGGCCTGCCAGCAGAGGGGGCGACGGGAACCAAGCGGGAGAGCGGATTGCTCAAGGAGCCGACGACGCGCTCACGCGCATGCTCATCGGCTTCGCGGACATCGATCAGGACGGCGCCCTGGTCGAGCAGCCGGCGAGCGCCAGCGACGTCAATGGTAGGCAGAGACATTGGTGTTTCCTTTCCGCCAGATCAGTCCTGGCAATAGAGACGGTGCAAGGTCGCGAGCAGGCTCTCGACCCGAGAATCGGCGATCCGGTACCACAGCGTCTGGGCGTCACGGCGGAAGGCCACGATGCCTTCCTCGCGCATGCGCGCGAGATGCTGCGACAGCGCCGACTGCGACAGTCCGATCTCTTCGGCCAGCGCGCCGACAGTCGCCTCGCCCTCTTCCACAAGCTTGCAGAGGATGAGCAGACGGCGATCGTTGGCGAGTGCCGCCAGAACGCCTGCGACTTCGCCGGCCCTCGCCTCCAGGGCCCGTGGATCGATACGGGTGGTGGTTTTTTTCATATTAGTAATTGCTAAATTAGCTATTACTAATATATATGTCAAGTTACGCTCTGGAGAAATTCCATGCCCAGCAAACCCGCCATAGAAGCCTTTTTCGACGAGCCGACCTCTACCGTGACCTACCTGGTCAGCGATCCCGCGACCGGGCGCGCCGCAATCGTCGACCCGGTGCGCGACTACGACCACAAGTCGGGCAAGGCTTCGACGGCGTCAGCCGACCGCATTCTCGCCAGGGCACGCGAGCGCGACCTCACCATCGACTGGATCCTGGAGACGCACGCCCATGCCGACCATCTCTCAGCGGCGCCCTATCTCCGGATGAAGTCCGGCGCAAAGGTCGTCATCGGCGAACACATCCGTGCCGTGCAGAAGATCTTCAAGGGCGTGTTCAACGTCGCCGACGTGAGCGAGGACGGAACCGAGTTCGACCGGCTGGTGCGCGACGGCGACCGACTTGCGCTGGGCAGCCTCGAGATCGAGGTCATGCACCTGCCGGGCCATACGCCCGCCGACGTGGCCTATCGCGTCGACGATGCCGTGTTCGTCGGCGACACCATCTTCATGCCCGACTACGGCACGGCGCGGACCGACTTCCCCGGTGGCGACGCCGCGACCCTCTATCGTTCGATCCGCCGCCTGCTGTCGCTGCCCGGAGCAACGCGGCTCTTCATGTGCCACGACTACAAGGCGCCCGGACGCGACTGCTTCGCCTGGGAGAGCACGGTGTCCGAGCAGCGCGCTCGCAACGTCCACGTTCACGATGGCGTCGACGAAGCGGCTTTCGTGGATCTGCGTACCAGGCGCGATGCCACCCTCGCTGCTCCGGTGCTGCTGTTGCCCTCCGTGCAGGTCAACATCCGCGCCGGCAACCCGCCGCCACCGGAAGCCAATGGCGTCAGCTATCTCAAAATTCCACTGCAAATGATCTGAATCAAAGCCGGCGCATGGCGGCGCGGGCATGCATGTGCCGATGCCGCGCAACATCCTCATCCTGAACGGCCATCCCGATCCGGCCAGCACCGGCCTGTGTCACGCGCTGGCCGGCGCGTACGAGGCGGGCGCGCTCGCGGCTGGTCATGCCGTGCGTCGTCTCGATGTCGCCAAGCTCGACTTCGGCTTGTTGCACTCACAAGCCGCATTCGAAAAGGACGCTCCGCCGCCGGAGATCATGGCGGCGCAGGACGCCATCCGCTGGTCGAATCACCTGGTGGTGATCTTCCCGCTATGGCTGGGCGACATGCCGGCGGTGCTCAAGGCCTTCTTCGAGCAGGCCCTGCGACCGGGCTTCGCCTTCACCTATCGCGCCAGCGGATTCCCGATCCAGCACATGAAGGGACGGTCGGCGCGCATCATCGTCACCATGGGCATGCCAGCCCTCGTATACCGCTGGTACTTCCGCGCGCACGGACTGAAGAACCTGAAGCGCAACGTCCTGAGATTTGTCGGCTTTGCGCCGGTGCGCGACACCCTGGTAGGCCGCGTCGGCTCGCGGAGTCGCGCGTCGATCGCGGGCATGCTGGAAGCCGTGAAGGGGCTTGGGCAGCGCGCGGCCTGATATCCGACGCTTCGGCAACGGATTGGCGAAGAAGAGGAGCAAATTCACGAAAGAACGATGGAGCGGAGCGGAATAGCGTGATTTGTGGCGGCATGTTGCGCCGTATCTCGATTGGCCTCGTTGCCCTTCTTGTTGCCGTGGTGGCCGGGTTCACCTCCATCATCGCCTTCGACGCTCCTACCGCGCCGTCGGTCCTGGCCGCCGGCAACTCGGTCCCCGGCATCGCCCAGTGGAACTTCGCCGACCTGCCGAGGATGCAGAGCCTCAAGGCGCGCGACGGCGCCCCGCTGAACTACCGTCTCTATCCCGGCCGCCCGCATCACGCCGTCGTCCTGGTGCATGGATCGAGCGCCACCGACGCCTCGATGCTGAAACTCGCCCAGGCTCTGCAGGCCGCGGGCGCCAGCGTCTATGCGATCGACCTGCGCGGCCACGGCGGCAGCGGCACGACCAACGGCGACGTCTCCTACATCGGCCAGCTCGACGACGACCTCGCCGACCTCGTCAAAGGAGCCGGCCTCGACAAGCCGGGCATGCATCGCACGCTGATCGGCTTCTCCTCCGGCGGCGGCTTCGCGCTGCGCATCGCCGGCGGGCGGCGGGCCGGCCTGTTCAACGACTACATCGCGATCTCGCCCTATGTCGGCCAGGACTCGCCGACCAATAGGCCGGGCTCGGGCGGCTGGGCCGGCGTCGCCGTGCCACGCATCATCGCGCTGTCGCTGCTGAACAGCATCGGACTGCCCTGGTTCCAGGACCTGCCGGCCGTCCACTTTGCGACCGACGCCAAGCCGAGCGACCGCCGCACGCCCGTCTACTCCTTCCGCCTGGTGGCGAGCCTGGAGCTCGGCCGCGATTGGCGCGGCGTGCTGGCGCGCATAACGGCGCCGACGGAGATCGTGGTCGGCGCCGACGACCAGCTGTTCGTCTCCGACCAGTTCAAGCCGATGCTGCAGTCGGTCAATCCTCGCATCGGCGTGACGATCGTGCCCGGCGAGACGCATCTCGGCATGATCGCCGATCCACCGGCCATGGCCGCCATCGTCGCCGCCTGGCGAAAATTGTCAGGCGACTGACAAGTACGACCTCACCCTGAAGAGCCGCGCGAAGCGCGGCGTCTCGAACGCGTTTCCCTTCCTGGAAATCTCCTCTACGTTCGCCGCCGGGAGGATATTCAATGACACGGAAGATGATCGCCGCGCTTGCCGGCGGATTGCTGCTGTTCGCCGCCGAGGCTTCGGCCCAGGCCTGGCCGAGCAAGCCGATCAAGCTGATCGCGCCCTATCCGCCGGCAGGGCAGACCGACGTGGTGTCGCGCTACTTCGCCGACAAGCTCGGCGCGGTGTTCGGCCAGCAGGTGATCGTCGAGAACAAACCCGGCGCCCAAGGCATGGTCGGCGCGGAGATCGCCAAGAATTCGGCGCCCGACGGCTACACGTTCCTGTACGTCAACTCGTCGATGATGTGTATCAACCCCTACGTCTACAAGAAGCTGCCCTACGACGGCTTCAAGGACTTCGTGCCGGTGACGCAGCATGGCCTGGCGCCGCTTGCGATGGTGGTGCCGCCGACGCTCGGCCCGAAATCGGTGAAGGAGTTCGTCGCCTGGGCGCGCGAGCGCAAGGGCAAGGTGAGCTTCGCCTCGTTCGGCACCGGCTCGTCGTCGCACATCTGGGGCGAGATGCTGAACCAGGCCGAAAAACTCGACATGACCCACGTGCCCTATAAGGGCGCGGGCCCGGCGATCCAAGATACGCTGGCCGGCCACATCCCGATGACCATCCAGGATCTCGCAGCCAGCGGCCCGGCGATCTCGGGCGGCAAGCTCACGCCGCTTGCGGTAACGTCGACGGTGCGCTGGCCGCGGCTGCCCGACGTGCCGACCTTCGAAGAGGCCGGCTACAAGATCAACCTCACCGGCTGGAATGCGATCCTGGCGCCCGCCGGCACACCCCCGGAAATCGTCGAGCGCATGAGTGCGGAGATTCGCAAGCTGGTGCAGACGTCCGAAGGCAAGGAGAAGCTTCTGGACATGGGCCTGTTCGCCACGGGCACGACGCCGGCCGAGCTGACCGAGATCATGAAGACCGGCTGCGCCGCCTGGGGCGAAGCGGTGAAGCGCGCCGGCGTCGAGCCGGAGTGAGCCGCATGCGTCATTGTCTTCCGGACCGCCGGCCTCTGGCCGGCTCATGATCATGAGGCTGGCCAGAGGCCGGCGGTCCGGAAGAGCATGGGAAGACGCTAACGCTCGCGAAGGTCCTTCAACGCGACGGCGATCGCCTCGCGCGTCGTCATCGGCTGCTGACCGATCGCCAGCCCGAGCTGGTGGAGCTGGCGGCGCAGCGTGTGCACCTGATCGAGCAGGTCGACCACTGTCTCGACCGCTTCTTCGTCGAAGCCGAGGTCGTCGGTCAGGTCGGCGAGCAGCCGGGCGCGCGCCACGTCGACCGGCTCGAACACCCAATGCTCGCCGTCGGCCGAGGGCCGCAGCAGGCCGCGCGCCACCCAGCGCTCGACATGGACAGCGGTGAGACGCTCATGCACGCGCAGCAGTTCCTCGAGCGTGGTCATGTGAACTGCTCCATCGACTGGCGCGGGTCATAGCCGCGGCCCGCCTCCCATTTCTCCAGGAACTCCTTCAGGGCGTCGTCCGGCTTCTCCGGCATCACGACCTTGAGCTTGACGTACTGGTCGCCGTGCTGGCCCGACTTGCGGTCGAGCAGGCCACGGCCCTTCAGCCGGAGCGACGTGCCGGTGTTGGAGCCGGCTGGCACGTTCAGCATCACCGGACCGCCGACTGTCGGCACGCGGATGCGGCCGCCCAGCACCGCCTCGGTCGGCGTCACCGGCAACTCGACATGGATGTCGTTGTCGCGCGGCTCGAAGAAGGCGTGCGGATCGACATGGATCTCGACATAAGCATCGCCCGCCGGAGCGCCCTTGGTGCCGGGCATGCCCTGGCCCTTCAGCCGGAGCGTCTGGCCGTCGGTCGTGCCTTCGGGGATGTCGATGTCGAGCGTCTTGCCGTCGGGCAGGTTGACGCGCTGCTTGCCGCCGCGCGCCGCCACCAGGAACGGCACGCGCAGGCTGTAGGTCACCGGCATGCCGCCCATGTCGAAGCCTTCGCCGCCACCCGAGTGAAAGGAGAAGCCGCCGGGGCCGGCGCGGCCTCCGCGCGCGCGGCCGAACATTTCCGAGAAGACGTCGCCCATGTCGACAAAGGCCTCCTCGCCGCCCGACCGTTCGTACTTGGCGCCGCCGAAGCCGCCGCCGTGGTCGCGGTAGAAGCCGCGCGGCGGCACTTCCTGGCCGGTCGCATCGATCTCCCCGGCATCGAAACGGCGTCGTTTCTCGGGATCCGAGAGGATGTCGTTGGCCTGCGAGATTTCCTTGAACTTGGCTTCGGCAGCCTTGTCGCCCGGATTGAGGTCGGGATGGTGCTTCTTGGCGAGCTTCCGGAACGCCTTCCGGATGTCGTCGTCCGAGGCGGTCTTCGAAACGCCGAGGATGGAATAGGGATCAGCCATAACCCGTTGAATGTGAGGCTTGATCAGGCAGTTGCAAGTCCCCGCCGGCCGACGGCGTCGACGAAAAGCCGGTACTTCACGCTGTCGACCGAGAGTTCGCGGCCCCAGCTCACCAGATCGCCCCACGGATCCTTGAGCTTGCCCAGGCCCGAGACGACGGCCACCACGGTGCCGACATCGATGCGGCCGCTCGCGGCGAACCAGCCGCCGACGCCGAGCGCCGCGGCGACGGCGAAGGCATACATCAGGTTCATGCCGAGGTTCATGCCGAACTTCAGCTTGTAGATGCCCATGTTGAGCTCGAACACGCGCTCGATGCGCCGATCGTCGGGCGTGCCGCTCTCGACGATGTCGCCGCTGACCCGGCGCAACGTCTTGATGCGGTCCTCGGCGCGGCGGTTGATCGCCTGCTGCAGGGGCGGCACGAACAGCGCCTGCGGCAGCAGGTAGCCCAGGCTCAGCGCCAGCGTCCAAGGTTCCAGCCAGGCCATGTAGCCCATCACACTCAAAAGAATGCCGGCCTGCAGCAGCGGTTCGGAGATCGCCATGCCGACGAAGCCCCCGATCGGCTCGGCCTCGGCCACCGCCATGGCGGTGCGGGTGCCGGTCGCCTCACGTTCGCAAGATCCGGCGCCTTCGACGTCCTCCAGGGTCCTGCGCAGGGTGCGAACGGCGTCCTCGCTCACCCAGCTGCGATAGACGTTCAGCGCCATCTTCAGGATCTGCTCGACCAGGGCGACGCCCGCGTAGGCGATGGCGAGCCACATGATGGTCTCGGTCGCACCGTTCTTGATGGCGTCGTTGACGACCCGGCGCTGCAGTTCGAGGGGAACACTCGAGAGGCCGAACACTGCGGCCGATAGCACAGCGAGCGCAATCTGATGGCGGCCCGAGCTGCGGACCACGTACCCCATGATCGTCCGTGGCAGCGCGCGCCGCTTCATATGGCGAGCAACGCCGTACAACAGGGCGCGTTCCCGCACCTACAGTCCTCACCCGATGCAAGAAACTGCCGAACCAACGCAAGTAGTTTGATTCCTGAGCCAATGTTGGTATGCGTTCGGCTGGGAAGTGGGGTGGACAGTGAGCTCTCCCGGAACGTGGTTCCGGGGCGAATCCACGCGTCCGGTTCGAACGTATTGTGATGATCGGTTCAGCACCTGGAGCCGCGAGGCCTAGGTTTCACCAGTGGGATGGCTTCGATTTCGAGGCCTCCGGCGAAGGAATAACCAGCCGCTTTGATGCGGCGGTGCGCGCGGCTGGCCCTGCAGTGGCTGCCGTCGAAGGTAGCGCTTGCCTGACCTACGACGAGCTCGATCGCCGGTCCAACCAGCTCGCGCGCTTCATGCTCCGGCGCGGTGCAAAACCAGGCAGCCTGATTGGCCTGCATGCCGGTCGCTCGCTGGCATCGCTAATCGCCATTGTGGCGACTTTGAAAATCCGCGCCGGCTACATCCCCCTCGATCCCGCCAGTCCCTACAGCTACCTCGAATCGATCGTGAATGACTGCGGGGCCATCCTGGTGCTTTCGTCGCACCGCGATGCCGGCGCCCTCTCGGCGCCCACGATCGACCTCGCCGACGCGATCAACCTCAGCCGCGATGAGTCCGACCTCGCACTCGAAGAGAACGCGCTGCCCGACGACATCGCCTACGTGATGTACACGTCGGGCTCGACCGGCAATCCCAAGGGCGTACGCATTCCCCACCGCGCCGTGGTGCGCCTGGTCACCGGTCAAAGCTACGCCCATTTCGGCGCCGACGAGGTCCTGCTCCACAATGCGCCGCTGTCGTTCGACGCCAGCACGTTCGAGATCTGGGGAACCCTGCTGCACGGCGCGCGAGCGGTCCTCGTCACCGACGACCACCCTTCCCTCAAGTTCATCGCCGATACGATCCGGCGCGAAGGCGTGACGACCGCGTGGTTCACCGCCGGGCTCTTCCGGGCGCTGGTCGATCAGGAGCTCGACGCCCTGTCGGGGCTTCGCCAGCTTCTTGCCGGTGGCGATGTCCTGTCGCCCAGCCATGTCATGCGCGCCGTCGCCGCGCTGCCGGCCTGCCAGCTGATCAACGGCTATGGGCCGACGGAGAACACGACGTTCACCTGCTGCTACCGCGTCCCGCGCGACGGCTGGGGCGAAGGGCCGGTACCGATCGGCGTGCCAATCGTCGGCACCTACGTGCGCCTGCTCGACGACGACATGCGGCCGGTGCCGGACGGCGAGATCGGCATCCTCTATGCCGGCGGGCTCGGGCTCGCGGTCGACTATGCCGGCGATCCGCTGCGCTCGGCCGAGCAGTTCGTGCCCGATCCGCAACGTCAGGGCAGCAAGCTGTACCGCACCGGCGACCTGGTGCGCCGCCGGCCGGACGGCAACCTCGACTTCATCGGCCGCCAGGACCGCCAGGTGAAGGTGGACGGCAAGCGGGTCGAGCTCGGCGAGATCGAGGAGACCGTTCGGCGCTGCGCCGGCGTCAGCGACGCCGTGGTGACGGCGACGCAGGCCGACTCCGGCGCCGTGGTCCTGACCGCCCACGTCAAGCCTGCCGTCGCCGGCCAGGGACCGCTGGCCGTTGCCGCCGTGCAGGCGCAGGCCCTGCAGGCGCTGCCGCCGTACATGCGACCGTCGCGGATCGTGGCTCATGACGAATTCCCCCTCACGGCCAACGGCAAGATCGACCAGCGCCTGCTGGCGGCACGTACGGCGGTCGAACGGTCGCCGATCGTGCCGGCGACCAGCGAGACCGAACGCATGCTGGCCAGGATCTTTGCCCGCGTGCTGGGGGTGCACAGCATCAGCGTCGCGACAAATTTTTTCGAGCTAGGCGCGACCTCGCTCAAGCTCATGGAAGCGCATGCCTCGATCGCCCGGATCTGGCCGGCGGTCGAAGTGCTGACGCTGTTCCGCCATCCCACGATCCGCGACTTGGCACGCGCGCTCGACGGCGGCCACGGATCGATCGCCGATGAAGCCCAGCGTCGGGCGCAAGGCCAGGCCGCCGCCCTGCAGCGGCTGCGCAACGCCAGGCCGCGATGAGCCTGCCGGACAATGCCATCGCCATTGTCGGCATGGCCGGGCGGTTCCCGGGCGCCGACGACGTCAGGCGATTCTGGGCCAACATGAGAAGCGGCGTGACGTCGATCACGCGCTTCTCCGACGCCGAGCTCGAGGACAGCTTCGCCGCCGAGATACGCAACGCCCCCAACTTCGTTCGCGCCCGCGCCATCCTGCGCGACGTCGACCGGTTCGATGCGGACTTCTTCGGCATCCTGCCGAAGGTTGCCGCTCTCACTGACCCGCAGCACAGGCTGCTGCTCGAATGCGCGTGGGCAGCACTCGAGGATGCCGGCTGCGATCCGGCGCGCTTTCCCGGTGCGATCGGCGTGTTCGCCGGCGCCAGCATGCCGACGTACCTGCTGAACAACGTGCTGGCGGAACAGCTCGATCCGGCACGGTTCGCCAGCGACTACCAGGTCGGCTCCTACGACACCCTTCTCGGCGCCCTGCCCGACACGCTGGCCACGCGCGTCGCCTACAAGCTCAACCTGCGCGGCCCCGCCATCACCGTGCAGAGCGCCTGCTCGACGTCCCTGCTGGCGATCGCCCAGGCCTGCCAAAGCCTGCTGCTCGGCCAGTCGGACATGGCGCTGGCCGGCGGCGTCTCGATCACCTTCCCGCAGAAGCGCGGCTACCTCCACCAGGAGGGCGGCATGGTGTCGGCGGACGGGACCTGCCGCCCCTTCGACGACGATGCGACGGGCACCGTGTTCGGCGACGGCGTGGCGATCGTCGCGCTGAAGCGCCTCGCCGACGCCATCGACGAGCGCAATCACATCTATGCCGTCATCCGCGGCACCGCCGTGAACAACGACGGCAGCGGCAAGGTCGGGTTCACCGCGCCCAGCATTCAAGGCCAGGCCGAAGTCATCGCGACGGCGCTCGCGGTGGCCGGAGTCGACGCTGCCTCGATCGGCTACGTCGAGTGCCACGGCACCGCGACGCCACTCGGCGATCCGATCGAGCTCGCCGGCATCCAGCAGGGCTTCGGCATGCAGCGGATCGACCGCCCCACCTGCGCGATCGGGTCAGCCAAGGCCAATATCGGTCATCTCGACGCGGCAGCCGGCGCAGCAGGGCTGATCAGGGCCGCGCTCGCGCTGCATCACGGCGAAATCCCGCCGCTCGCCAACTTCCGCCGGCTCAACCGGCACATCGATGCGTCCGACAGCCCGTTCTACTTCCCGACGACCGCCCAGCCATGGTCGACAGGCGAGAGCCCGCGCCGGGCGGGCGTCAGCTCGTTCGGCGTCGGCGGCACCAACGTGCACGCCGTGCTCGAGGAAGCGCCTCGCATCGCCCGAACCGCCGCGAGCACGCGGCGTCACTTCGTTCTGCCATTGTCCGCACGCAACGATGCCGCGCTACGCACGGCGGCGGCCGCGCTGGCCGATGATCTTGCCCAACGGCCCGATGTCGACCTCGACGACGTCGCCTTCACCCTACAGGCCGGCCGGCGCGCCTTCGAGCAACGTGCCGCCATCGCCGTCGCGTCCCGCGAGCAGGCGATCCAGGCGCTGCGTGCCTTGCCAGCCCCGAGCAACGCCGCCGAGGACACGGTCCCCCTGGTGTTCATGTTCCCTGGGCAGGGCGCACAGATGCCCGGGATGGCGCGTGATCTCTACGAGGCGCATGCCGGCTTTCGCGCGCTGATCGACCAGGGCATCGAGATCGCCGCGCCCGTTGTCGGCGCAGGCCTGCGCCGACAGTTGCTCGACCGCGATGCCGACGGCGGCGATGCCACCGGCCTGACGCAACCGGCGCTGTTCATCTTCGAGTACGCCCAGGCGCGCCTCTGGATGGAATGGGGCCTGCAACCGACAACCATGGTCGGGCACAGCGTCGGCGAGTTCGTCGCCGCCTGTCTGGCCGGTGTCTTCTCGTTCGAGGACGGCTGCCGGCTGGTCGCCGCGCGCGCTCGCGTCATGCAGGCGATGCCGCCCGGCGCGATGCTGGCGGTGCGCCTGCCGCAGCAGGAGCTCAAAGCCGGCCTGGGCGACGTGCTCGAGGTTGCCGCGATCAACGCGCCCTCGCTCTGCGTTGCGGCCGGCCCGGTCCCCGAGATCGAAGCCCTCGAAGCGCGGCTGGCTGCCAGGGACGTGCCATACCGCCGCCTCGCCGTTCCCCACGCCTTCCATTCGCGCGCCGTCGAACCGGCCCTCGCGGAGATCACGATCAGCGCCAAGGCGGTTCGCCTGCAGCCGCCCGTCATTCCCTTCGTCTCCAGTGTCACCGGCGGCTGGATCACCGCGACGGAAGCCGTCGATCCGAACTATTGGGCGCGCCATTGCCGAGCGCCCGTACAGTTCGCCGCCGCGCTCGCCACTGCCGTGCGCGGAAGCCGGCCGTACCTGCTGGAGGTCGGGCCGGGACGCACGCTGTCGTCGCTGGCGCCGCAGATCGTCGACCGGACGGCGCTGCGTGGCGTGACCGCCAGCATGCCGGACGCCGACAATGGCGACCTGGCCGATGCGGCAGGCGCGGTGTGGAGCGCTGGCCTGCCGCTCGACTGGCGGGCGGCGGGCTCACGCGGCCACCGGATTTCCCTGCCGACCTATCCCTTCCAACGCAGCCGGCACTGGATTGAGCCGGCGGCTGGGCGCACCCCGCCGGTCGAGCGACCCGAGCCGCCGGCTCCGCCAGCGGCGCGCGCGCCCGCGCTGGCCGCCCAGATCATGGAGATCTTCCGCGACCTGTCGGGCGTCAGCGACATCGATCCCGAGGCCAACTTCATCGCGCAAGGTTTCGACTCGCTCCTGCTGGGACAGGCGGCCCGCGCCATCGAGAAGAAGTTCCAGACGAGGATATCGTTCAGGCAACTGCTGAAGGAGACGCCCTCGGCGACCACGCTGGCCGACTACCTCGGTTCGATCCTGCCGGCGCAGCCATCGGCAGAAGCGCCGGCCTCCCCGACCGCGGCCCTCTTCCAGGCGCAGCTCGACGCCATGCATGCACTGTTCGCCGAACAGCTGCGCGCCCTGCATGGACAGGCGCCTGCCGCCGCATCCGCGGCACGGTCGCCGGCGGCGGAGCCGACCCAGGATGTCGCCGGCCCGCCTCGCCTCTCGCGAGCCAAGAGCGCGCCGCTGACACAGCGGCAACAGGACTACATCCGGACCTTGGCGCAGCGCATAAACACGCGCACGCCGCTGTCGAAGGCGCGCACTCAGCGCGACCGCGACGTGCTGGCCGATCCGCGCACGGCCGCGGGCTTCCGGCGCGAATGGAAAGAACTCGTCTATCCCGTGGTCGCCGACAAAGCCAAGGGCTCGAAGATCCGCGACATCGACGGCAACGACTACGTCGACTTGGTGAACGGCTTTGGCCAGACGATGTTCGGCCACTCTCCCGACTTCGTAACCGACGCCATCGCCGCTCAGCTGCAGGACGGCTTTCCGATCGGCCCGCAGAGCTCGCTGGCCGGCGAAGTCGCCGCCCTTGTGTGCGCCCTGACCGGAAGCGAGCGCGTGACCTTCTGCAACACCGGCTCCGAAGCGGTCATGGCGGCGATGCGCGTGGCGCGGACGGTCACCGGTCGCGAGCGCGTCGTGGTGTTCAACAACGACTATCACGGCCAGTTCGACGAGGCGCTGGTCAGAGCGAAGGGCGGCACCGGCCCGCAGGCGCTGCCGACGGCGCCTGGCATTCCGCCGGGCTCCATCGCCAACATGACCGTGCTGCCCTATGGCCAGCAGCGCAGCCTGGACTGGATCGCGGCCAACGGTCGTGACATCGCGGCCGTCTTGGTCGAGCCGGTACAGAGCCGCCACCCGGCGCTGCGGCCGGTCGAATTCCTGAAGCAGCTCCGCGCCCTCTGCGACGCCAGCGGCGCGGTGCTGGTATTCGACGAGATCGTCACCGGCTTCCGCGTCCATCCGGGCGGCGTGCAGGCAGTGTTCGGCATCGCCGCCGACCTCGTGACTTACGGCAAGGTCTTGGGCGGCGGCATGCCGATCGGCGTCCTGGCCGGCAAGGCTGAGTACATGGACGCGCTGGACGGCGGTACCTGGCGCTACGGCGACGACTCGGTCCCCGAGGCGGCCGCGACCTTCGTCGCCGGCACCTTCGTGCGGCATCCCCTGGCGCTGGCCGCCGCCAAGGCGGTGCTGCTCCATCTCCAGGCCGAGGGGCCGGCATTGCAGGAGCGGCTGGCCGGGCGCATGGGCCAGCTCGTCGATACACTCAACCGCGACCTCGAGCGGCGCGCCCTGGCGACACGCGTCGAAGGCTATTCGAGCTGGTTCCACATCAGCTTCGCGGCCGAGGGACCGCTCGCGTCCCTGTTCTGGCCGCAGATGCGGCTGCTCGGCATCCATATTCAGGAAGGCTTTCCCTGCTTCCTCACGACGGCGCACAGTGACGCCGACATCGCAGCCATCGAAAACGCGTTCAGGGAATCGCTCGACGCGCTCGAGGCCGGCGGCATCCTCGAAGCGGTCAGCAGCACGATCACGTCGGCGCCGCTTACGGAGCCACAGATCGAGATCCTGACCGCGGCACAGATGGGCGACGAAGCCTCCTGTACCTTCAACGAGTCGATCAACATCGCGCTCGACGGCGTACTGGATCCGGCTGCCCTCGCGGCCGCGCTGAACGAAGTGATCGCGCGACACGATGCGCTGCGTGGCCGGGTCGGTCGCAACGACGAACGCATGCATTTTGCGTCCCGGCTCGCCCTCGCTCTTCGCCCGCACGACTTCGGCAACGAGGCCGATCCCGAGGCCGCGCTTGCAACCCTCGTCGCGGCCGACGCGCGCGCACCTTTTGATCTTTGGGCCGGCCCGCTGGTGCGCGCCGCCCTGGTGCAGCTCGGAGCACGGCGCCACGTCCTCGTCTTCACCGCCCACCACATCGTTTGCGACGGTTGGTCGATCAACGTCATCCTGTCGGAGCTTGCCGCCTGCTATCGGGCGGCGTGCGCAAAGCAGCCGGTGCCTCTCCCCGACGCCGCATCGTTCTCGCGCTATGCCCTCGACGAAGCGTCGTCGCGTGACGGGCAGGCGACCGACCTCGCCTACTGGACGTCGCTCTACCGCGACATTCCTTCCTTGCCGGAGCTGCCGACGGACCGGCCGCGTCCGCACCAACGGGCCTATGCCGGCGCCACCTATACAGCGCAGTTAGACGCCCCGCTTCTTACAGCACTGCGCCGTACCGCAGCGGCAAGCGGCGCCACTCTCTTCTCGACGCTGTTCACCGCGCTGCAGGTCGTGATCGGCCGGCTATCGGACACCAGCGATGTCGTGATCGGCGTTCCGGTAGCGGTCCAGGCAGTGGAAGATCGGCCAGACCTCGTCGGCCATTGCGTGAACATGCTTCCCTTCCGCTCGCCACTCGACTGGACCAAGCCGTTCAGCTCGGCCGTGCGGACGGCGGCCGGGCGGCTGGCCGACGGCTTCGACCACGCCCGGTGCACTTACGGCACCCTGGTGCGCGCCCTGCCCATCGAACGCACGGTCGACCGGCTGCCGATCACCGAGATCCAGTTCAATCTCGAGCGCCTGTCGACCGCGACCGACTTCGGCGATCTCTCGGTGGCGGTCACGCCCAACGCCAAGGCCGCCGCCATCTTCGATCTCTGCGTCAACGTCATCGAATCGGACGCAGGCCTGCGGGTCGACTGCGACTACAGCACGGCGCTGTACGAGGGGGCGACGATCGCGCGCTGGATGGAGCATTACCGGCTGGTGCTCGAAGGCATCGTCGCCGCACCCGAAACGCCACTGGCAGCGCTGGAGCTCCTGTCGATGGAGCAGCAGCGCTTCGTGCTCGACGCCGTCAACGCCACCGTCACGCCCTATCCCGGCGACAGCTGCATCCACGACCTGGTTGCCGCCCAGGCCGTCCGGACACCCGGGCGCGTCGCCTGCAGCGACGATTCGGGTTCATTGACCTACGCCGAGCTCGACCGACGGTCGACCGCGCTCGCCCGCGCCCTGTTGCAGGCGAGCCCCGTGCGGTGCGGCCGGATTGCCGTCGCCGTCGATCGGTCATGCGCGCTGCTGGTCAGCCTGCTGGGCGTGATGAAGGCCGGCCATGCCTACGTCCCGCTCGACGTCCGCCAGCCGGCTGAGCGGCTGAGGCAGATTGCGACGACAGCTCGCATCGACGGCATCGTCTGCCAGGACGCGTCGATCGCCGCCATCGCACCCGACGCGTTCACGCTTCGCCTCGACGGTCTCGCCGCGCGCGCGAGTGATGCTGCCGACTTGCCGCGCGTGCCGTCGGAGGCCTCGGCCTACATCATCTTCACGTCGGGCTCGACGGGCGCGCCGAAGGGCGTCGAGATCGGCCATCGCTCGTTGACCAACACATTGATTGCCTGGTCGGCGCTGTGCGAGATCTCGGCCGACGATGTGCTGGTCGCAACGAGCGCCGTGACCTTCGACGCCTCGCTGCCCGAACTCTTCATGCCCCTGATGGCCGGCGGCCACGTCGTCATCGCGAGTTCCGAAGCCGTGCGGACGGGCTTCGAGCTCGTGGCACTGCTCGACAGGACGAAAGCCACCGCGATGCTGGCGACGTCCACCCTGTGGCGTATCCTGCTCGAGGCAGGATTCGTCGGGCGGCCCGGCATGAAGATGATGGCCGGCGGCGAGGCATTGCCGCGCGATCTCGCCGACCGCCTGCTGGCCGCCGGCGGGCGACTGTGGAACCTCTATGGTCCGACGGAGGCGGCGATCTGTGCGTCAGGCTGCGAGGTCGCCGTCGATGGCGGCGAGATCACCATCGGCCGGCCGATCGCCAATACCGCGCTCTACGTGCTCGACGACCACGATCGCCTCGTGCCGCCGGGCGTCTTCGGGACGCTCTTCATCGGCGGGGACGGCCTTGCCAAGGGCTACTTCGACCGGCCGGACCTGACGGCTCGGTCTTTCCGCGATGTCTCGCTGGCGGGGCGACCGCCGCGGCGCCTCTACAGCACCGGCGATCGGGCGCGGCTGCTGCCCTCCGGCGAATTCGAGCTGCGCGGCCGCAACGACCGCCAGGTCAAGCTGCGCGGTTTTCGCATCGAGCTCGAAGAAATCGAGAGCGCGCTGCGCCAGGCACCCGGCGTCCGCGACTGCGCGGTGCTGTTGCGCCACGATGTCGGCCCGGATCCGGCGCTCGTGGCCTATGTCGTGGCGGACGGCGGCGATCCGGAAGCGCCCCGCGCCGCCCTGGCGCGGCGCCTGCCCGACTACATGGTGCCCACCCGGTGGGTCGTGCTCGAGGCGCTGCCGCTCTCGACGGCCGGCAAGCTCGACCGCAACGCCCTGCCGCGACCGGCGGAGATGCCGCGGCCGGTCAAACCGGAGGCCGGACGTCCTGGCTCGCCGATCGAAGCCGCCATCGCCGCCGTGTGGATGGAGGTGCTGGGCCGCAATGACTTCGGGGTCGACGATCCGCTGTTTTCGGCGGGCGCCGATTCGCTGCACGTCTTCCGTATCGCCGCGCGCCTGCAACGACAGGACATCGCCATCGATGCCCGTGACCTGATGAAGAACCCGACCATCGCAGCGCTCGCCCGCACGGTTCAGGACAAACAGCGCGGGCCGGACAATGCAGGCCGTGCAAAGGCCCCCGCGCTCGCCGATTTCCGGCGCGGCGCGCGTCGGCATATCGTGGTGCCGTGATGGCCGGCCGCCCCGACGACAATCAGGCAACGCGGCTCGATATCGGGAGCCGTGCGTTTCCGTGCACCCTGCTGCAGGAGCGGCTGTGGTCGCAGGCGCGGTCCGCGCGCCCGTACGGCCTCAACGGCGCCATGCGCTGGCTGGTGACCGGCCGGCTCACCCAGGATGTGGCGCAACGCGCCCTCCAGGCCCTGGTCCGGCGCCACGAGATCCTGCGGACGTGCCTGCGCGAAGTCGACGGCGTGCCGAAGCAGGTGGTCCTGCCGGACTGTGCGATCAAGCTGCGCAGCATCGACCTGTCGACGCTCGATGACGCCGCCGCCATGGCGCGGGCGGAAGAGATCGCCAGAAGAGAGGCACTCGAGCCCATCGACCTCGGTGTGGCGCCTTTGTTTCGCGCCGGCCTGCTACGCCTCAGGCCCGGCCACAGCATCCTGCTCCTCACTTTTCACGCGGCGGTGGCCGACGGCTGGTCGATCGGCCTGCTCGTCTCGGAGCTCGAGGCGGCGGCGAAGGCGATCGAGGCCGGCGGCAGCCCTGGCAACATCGAACCCGAGCTGCAAGTCGTCGACTATGCGCTGTGGGAACGCGAAGTGCTGGCGAGCGGCGCCCTGGACGAGTCACGCCAGTACTGGCTGCGCAAGCTCAAGGGCGTAAGCGGCACGACAGTGCCCGCGGACCACCGGCCGGCCAGCCGTCGCGGGGACCATGGCTACATCGTCTCGCTGCTGCTGCCGCCCGGCCTCAGCACCGCGGTCGACGACTTCGCGAGCCGGCACAGCTTCACGCTCTACGGTCTGGCTGTCGCCGCCCTCGGGCTGCTGCTGCATCGCGTGACCGGCGAGGCAAAGGTCGTGATCGGATCGCAGGTGGCGCACCGCGAGGAACCGGCGGCCGAGCTGCTGGCAGGTCCGACCGTCAACTCGATCACCCTCTGCCTGCCAGTCGACGGCCAGGCCCCTCTTCTCACCTTCGCGCAGATGGCGGCCGACGAGGTGCGGGAGGCGCTCCATCACCAGCGACTGCCCTTCGAGGCGGTCCTGCAGGACCTGCCCGAGGCCGCCGGCGAACGGCTGCACGCCGTCAATCTCGTCGTCCATCGATCCTACTCGGGCACGCGGGAAGCCGAGCGCGAGCACGGCAGCTTCAGCCTGGTCTCGCTGCCGTCCTTCTCCTCGGGCACCCAGTGGGATCTCAACTTCTTCCTGATCTGGCGCGACGAAGGCTGGCGCATGTCCTGCGAGGCCGACGGCGACCTCTACGAGCCCGAGACGGCGCAGGCCCTGCTGGAAGGCTGGCGCACCTGCCTGGAGGCGCTGATAGCCTCGCCCGACCTTCGCCCGGCCGACTGTCCGGCATTGCGCGGCATTGCCACGCGCGCCGCGACCGCGCCGCTCGACGCGCCCGCGCTCCAGACGAGCGGCCATCGCGAGCCCATTCCCGTCCACGATCCGGCCCAGCAGGTGGCGCGCTTCCACGAAGATGGCAGCCGCATGCCGATGATCGCGATCAACAATCGATCGGTCTATTACCAGCTCGCGCGTGCGCTCGGCTCCGACCGCCCGTTCATCGACATCCAGACCTATCATCCCGAGGGCCCGCTGGACCTCTCGGGATACAGCTTCGACGATTTCGCGACCTACGCGGTCCGGCTCATCCGCTGGGCACAGCCGAGCGGTCCCTACCTCCTCGGCGGCCATTGCGTCTACGGCGCCCTTGCCTTCGAGGCCGCGCGACAGCTGCAGCGCATGGGCGAGAAGATCGAGCTCGTCTGCCTGTTCGATACCTGGGCGCCGGGCTACCGCGAATCGATGTCGCCGCGGAACCAGGAGCGCCGCCAGAGACAACTTCGCGCGCGCGCCCGGCGCAACCGCATCGAGCAGTATCGCAAGGGCGAGATCGGCATGAAGGATCTCGTCTGGGAGCCCGTCATGCGCCGTTTCGGCTACCAGACGCCGCCCGCCGAGCCGACCGAGGCCGACCTGTTCGCCGGCCGCTGGTTCGACGACCACATCCGCGACGCCGCGCACAAGCATCGGCCGGCGCCCGCCAACATCGACGCCGTCCTCTTCCGCAGCGCCGAGACGCTGCGCGGCCGGCTGTTCGACGAGCGCATGGGCTGGGGACCGATCGTGGCCGGCAGGCTCTATCAGTCCAACATGGACTGCGCCCATCTCGACATGTTCCAGGAGAAGCCGGCCGTCGACATCGCGTCGTTCCTGGCTCCGCTGCTGGCCGCGATCGAAGGCCGTCGCGGCGGATGACCGCCCCACGCCTGTCGTTGGTGGTAGGGCTGCTCACCCTCGGCTGCCTGCTCGTGCTGGTGCTGGTGTTCGTGCCGCGCCGGCCCTCGCCGACCGGGCCGCAGGCCGTCGGCCAGATGGAAGTCGTGCTGCGCGAGCCCGGCGGACGATCGTTGCCGGTCACCGTGTGGTATCCCGCGGGGCTGCGCGAGCCGGCGCCGGTCATCCTCTATTCCCCGGGCTGGGGCGGCACGCGCACGCAGAGCACTATCCAGATCGAGAACCTGGCGAGCCACGGCTTCGTGGTCGTCGGCTGCGACGACATCGCAAGCGACCCCGCCACCGATCCCGACCGCGGCGCGGCGCTCGACTTCGGGTCGGAGGCGGCGCTGAAGGCGACGATCGAGCGCGGCGGCAAGCACGTCCTTGCGCAGGCCAACCGGCTGATCGACGTCCTGCGCGCCCTCGAAAGCAGCCAGGCTTCGGCGCTCGCCCGCCGTCTCGACCTCACGCGCGTCGGCGCCATGGGCTTCTCGGTGGGCGGCGCGGCGGCGATCCAGGCAGGCCTGATGGACCATCGCATCCTCGCCGTCCTCAATATCGACGGCGCGCTCCTGGGACCACCCGCCGACCAGATCGGCCCGCAAGCCTACTTCCTGCTGTCGAGCCGCGAGGCGTTTCCTCCCGAAGCCGAGCTGACCTCGACCGATCCGGCGGTGCGCAGCTACGCGCGTCTCAGTGCGGTCGACATACCGCGCCACAAGCGGCGCATGGAACAGCCGCGCAACTACTGGGTCTTGATCGAGCCCGCCCGGCACGGCGACCTGGCGGACGACCTGTTCGAGCTGCGACGCAGCAGCCTGCTCCGCACCAACTCCCGGCGGTCGGCCATGATCGAGGCGATCGAACGCCTGCAGGTCGCCTTCTTCCGCAGCACGCTGATGGGCGACGATGCGGCGCTCAGCTACCTCGTCGGCCGGAACGGCCAGACCGTGCGCTGGGTCAGCCCTACAGGCCCAATACCGCCTTCGCGATGATGTTGCGCTGGATCTCGTTCGACCCCGCATAGATCGTCGACGCGCGGTTGTTGAGATAGAGCGGCATCGCCGTGATGCCCCACTCGGGCGTCACCGTCGGCTGGTTGTGGCCGAGCAGGCGCGCCTCGGGCTCGTGCGGGGCGGCGTACCAGGCCAGCGCCTCGACGCCGAGATGATCGAGCTTCTGCAAGGTCTCGCTGCCGCGGATCTTCATCGCCGACGACACCGCCCCGGGGTTCTTGCCGCGGCTCAGGTCGGACAGGACCTGCATCTCGATCATCTCCAGCGCCTGGATCTCCATCTCGGCCTCGGCCAGACGCTCGGCGAAGGTGCGCTCCTCGAGCAGCCGGCCGGTGCCGTCCGAGGCTTCTTCACGGGCGATGCGCCGGATGTCCTCGATGCGGGCATAGAGGTTGGGCGTATAGGCATCGCCGCCGCGTTCGAACTCGAGCAGGTACTTGGCGACCGTCCAGCCCGCGTTCTCCGGGCCGATGCGGTTGGCGACGGGCGTGCGCACATTGTCGAAGAACACCTGGTTGACCTCGTGGTCGCCTGCCAGGGTGACGATCGGCTTCACCGTCAAACCGGGCGTCTTCATCGAATCGATCAGCACGAAGGAGATGCCGTCCTGCGGCTTGCCTTCGGTCGCGGTGCGCACCAGGCAGAACATGTGATCGGCGACATGCGCGCCGGTCGTCCAGATCTTGGTGCCGTTGATCACATAGTCGTCGCCGTCCTGCACGGCGCGGGTCTTGAGGCTGGCGAGGTCGGAGCCCGAGCCCGGCTCGGAGTAGCCTTGGCAGAACACGATGTCGCCCGCCACGATCCGCGGCAGGTACTTGGCCTTCTGCTCCGGCGTGCCGTACTTCATGATCACCGGGCCGACCATGCGCAGCCCCATGGCGAAGATGCGCGGCGCATCGACGGCGATGCATTCGCGGGCGAAGATGTAGCGCTGGGTGGCGTTCCAGCCGGTGCCGCCATATTCGGCGGGCCAGCTCGGCGCCGACCAGCCGCGCTTGGCCAGCACCTTGTGCCAGCGCAGGCCGGCATCGATCTCGGCAAACACGCCGCCAGTCTTGCGGCCGGCCTCGCGTAAGTCCTCCGTAAGGTTCTCGTCGAGGAAGCGGCGCACCTCGTCGCGGAAGGCTTCGTCCTGCGGGCTGAGGGCCAAGTCCATGCGTTCCTCCAGTAATCTTTCCACAAAGGCTAGCGGCGCACGCACAACCGAGTCCAGCACTCGACTGGCCGAGGCTTCCGACGGGCGGTATGGTTCTTGCCTGATCATCCGCATCCGACCGCGGAGTCGCCCCATGGCCAAGCTGCTGCGTCTCGTTGCTCTAAGCCTCCTCCTCGCCTTCTCGGCCAATGGCCCAGTGGGCGCCCAGGACAAGAAGGAGGTCGACCTCGCGCTGGCTCTGGGCATCGACATCTCGGGCAGCATCGATCCCGACGAGGCCAAGCTGCAGCGCGAGGGTTACGTCCAGGCCTTCCGCGATCCGGTGATCGTCAAGGCGATCCTGGGCGGCAGCCACGGCCGCATCGCCGTCGCCTACTACGAATGGTCCGACGCCTGGGTGCAGCGCCTGCTGATCGACTGGACGCTGCTCGATTCGGAGGCCGCGATCATGGCCTTCACGACGCAGCTCGCCAACGCGCCGATCTCGATCGCGCGGCGCACCTCGATCAGCGGCGCCATCCGCTATGCCATCCCGCTGTTCGGCCGCAGCCCCTACGAGGCCGAGCGCAAGGTCCTGGACATCTCGGGCGACGGCTCGAACAACGACGGCGGGCTGGTCACCGACATGCGCTACGAGGCGCTGAAGGAGAAGATCGTCATCAACGGGCTGCCGATCATGAACGACCGGCCCAACCCGTTCGGCTTCCCGAGCGAAGCCGATCTCGACAAGTACTACCTGCACTGCGTCACCGGCGGGCCGCGCTCGTTCGTCGAGGTCGCCACCAACTTCGAGGACTTCCCCCGCGCCGTGCGCAAGAAGCTCCTGCAGGAGGTGGCCAATCTCAGCCCCGCGTTCGGTCCGGTCAGCGACTTCGACATCGCCCTCGGTCCCCTGCCCGACGGCACCCAGCTCGCGCAAAGCGGCCGGCGGCCGGTGCGCGGTGACGACGACTACACCAAGTTCGTGCGGCCGGAATACGAGCTCGGCTGCGACATCGGCGAGCGGCGCAGCCGCGAGTTCTGGCAGCGCCGCTTCGGCGTCACGCCGGACTGATCCCGTTCCGCACCTATCCAGGTCGTGCATGCACTGCCTTCAGCGGTGCGAGAGGTTTCCGGAGTTTCCGGCAGAGCCTCGCAGTGGACTGCACCCCTTACGGAAGATCATTGCCCCCGTCCGACCGAACGCAGCCGGACGGGATGACCAGCTCGCGGGCAGGAGCCGCCTGGCACACGATCGGATAAACGATGCATAGAGCGGGAACACCGACAAGCAGTGCAACGACACCTTTATATAACCAAGGTGCAGGTATGTCAATAACTTTGGTTGCTATTATCAATTTCGTTTTCGAGGGTTATTGCGTCCCATAAAGGGGGGTTCGGCGCAATAACGCCCGCCTTGTGCCGCCGGACGCGAGTGCCAGCAGTGCTGTCATCGCTTGGGTGACGAGCTACGAGCTCGGCACGTTCAGCGGATAGTCATAGCGGATGAAGCCCGCGAAGCGCGCGACCTGGTCGTAGAGGCCGCGGGCGCGGATATTGTGCTGCTGCGTCAGCCAGTAATAGCGCTGGCAGCCGCGCTGGCGCGCACGCTCGGCGATCGCCTCGATCAGCAGGCGCGCCGCGCCCTGGCCGCGAACCTCTTCGTCGACGAACAGGTCGGCGAGGTAGCACACCTCGTCGACCCAGACGTTGGTGTGGAAGAAGAAGTGGGCGATACCGACCACCCGGCCGCCGAGCCGGGCGGCAAGCCCGTTCAGCTCCTTGCCGTCCATCAGGCGCCGCCAGACATGGTCGTAGGTGGCACCGGGCAACGTGCGCTCGTAGAAGGTGTTGTAACCGACGGCGAGCGGTTGCCAGGCGGCGCGGTCGTCCGGGCGAAGCGGCGTGATCTCGATCATGCCCGCTCGTAACGCGATCCCTCAGAACTCGACCAGCGTCTTGAAGCCGCCGTAGGCCATGCGCTTCATGTCGAACGGCATCTCCTTGGGCATGCCGTCGAACAGCCGCTTGTCCTTCATCACCTTGGCGTTGACCTTGTCGCGATGGGCGCGCGACTTGTAGACGATGTAGGAGAACACCACGGTCTCGCCGGGCCTGGTCTTGGCGAGCTTGGGGAACGGCAGGCCCATCTTCACCTTGAGGTCGTCGCCCACGCATTCGCGATAGTCGAGCGCGCCATGATCCTTCCACACCGTGGCGGCGCGGGTCGCCATCTTCTTGTAGATCGCGAGCTTCTTCTTCGGCACGACCAGGACGAAACCGTCGACATAGGACATGTGTTCAACTCCCAACGCTTAACTGGATGGTTAAGCGATACGGAATTGCAGATCAGGTGTCAATCGGTGCCGAGCAGCACCGGCAGGACCTTCAGTCGCCTGGCGGCGAACTCGACGAAGGCGTCGATCTTGGGCGCGCGATGGGCGCGGCCCTTGGTGACGAGATGGACCGGGAGCGGCGGCGCCTCCCAGGCCTGCAGCAGGCGCACCAGCTTGCCCGACGCCAGCTCGTCGGCGACTTGGTACGACAGGAGGTGCGCAACGCCGCGGCCCTCGCGCGCGGCGCGCAGCCGGGTCTCGACGTCGTCGACACGCAGGCGGCCCATCAGGCGCGGCGGCGTGCGCAGGCCGGCGAAGCTCCATTCCCGGTTGGCGCGCACCGTTCCCAGGACTGCCTCATGTTCGGCGAGGTCGCCCGGCGTCCGCGGGGTGCCGCGGCGCTTGAGATAGGCGGGGCTCGCCACCCACAGCCGCCGCACATGGCCGACCAGCCGCGCCGACAGGGTCGAATCGGCCAGCGGCCCGATGCGCAGGGCCACGTCGATGCCCTCGTCGATGAAGTCGATGTTGCGGTCGTTCAGCATCAGCTCGACCTCGACGCCGGCCTCGGCATCGAGGAAGCGCGCCACGATCGGCGCGATGTGACGGCGGCCGAACTGCACCGGCGCGGTGATCCGCAGCAGCCCGCGGACCGGCGCCTCGCGCGCGCCCGCCGTCGCTGCCTCGTAGTCGGCGGTCAGGCTGCGCGCCTTGTCGTAGAAGGCGCGGCCTGCTTCCGTGGGCGCCAGCCGCCGCGTCGTGCGGTCGACCAGCCGAACCCCGATGCGGTCCTCCAGCGCCGCCAGGGCGCGCGTCACCGCCGGCGGCGAGCGGCGAAGGCGCGCGGCGGCGCGCGCCAGGCTGCCCTCCTCCACGGTGCGCACGAAGATCGCGAGTTCGTCCAGCCGATCCATCTTATTCTTCCATGAAATGGAAGAGTGATTTGTACATTGATGATCTACCCGTCGCAATCCGCCAGCCCTAGCTTCAGGGCGACGGAGGACACCATGCTGACCGGAAGCTGCCTGTGCGGCGCTGTCGCCTACGAAGCAGACGCCCTTCTTGAGCGCATCGTGCATTGCCATTGCCAGACCTGCCGCAAGACCCACGGCAGCGCCTTCTCGTCGGTCACCGCGGTGCCGCGCGAAAGATTCCGCTGGACCCGCGGCCACGACCGGCTCGGCGCCATCGAATCCTCGCCCGGCAAGTTCCGCCGCTTCTGCACGCGCTGCGGCTCGCACGTCATGGCCGAGCGGGTCGCCCAGCCGGTCGTGCTGCTGCGGCTGGGCTGCCTCGACACGCCGGTCACCGTCCATGAGCTCGAGGGCCGCCCGCAGGTCCATATCTGGCGATCCGACGCCGCCCCCTGGTACGACCCCAAGCAGCAGTTCCCCGAGAAGCCGGAGGGCCTCGCATGAGCCCGCAAGACGGATCGAGCTTCCTCGCCTTCCACGAGGACGAGCTCAAGGCGCAGGCCCTGGCCGGACATCAGCGCGCCACACGCGCCGCCATCCGGCCGTTCATGCCCGATCAGCATCGCGAGTTCTTCGCCGTGCTGCCCTACCTCTTCGTCGCCACGCCGGATGCCGACGGCTGGCCGATGGCCTCGGTGTTGACCGGCGACAAGGGCTTCATCCGCTCGCCCGATCCGGTGACCTTGCGCATCGGCGCCCTGCCGGCCGCCGACGATCCCGCCGTATCGACGTTCCGGACCGGCGCCGAGATCGGCATGATCGGCCTCGACTTCACCACGCGGCGGCGCAACCGTGCCAACGGCCGGCTGGTCGCCGTCGACAACGGACTCAGCGTGCAGATCGCCCAGAGCTTCGGCAACTGCGCCCAGTACATCCAGACGCGTGCGCCGGCGCCGCGCGCCGCCGCCGGCGCACCGGCGGAGCGCCTCGACCGCCTCGACGATGCCGCGCGCGCCCAGATCGCCGCCGCCGACACCTTCTTCATCGCCAGCCGGTCCCGCGCCGGCATCGGCGATGGCGGTCTCGACATGTCGCATCGCGGCGGCAGGCCGGGCTTCGTCGGCACGATGGGCGACACGCTCGCCATCCCCGACTTCCGCGGCAACCGCTTCTACAACACGCTGGGCAACCTTCTGGGCGATCCGCGCGCCGGCCTGATCTTCATCGACTTCGCCTCGGGCGACATCCTGCAGCTGCAGGGCCGGGTGACGATCGACTGGCACCCGGCGGGCAGCGGCCCGGCCGGCGCCGAGCGGCTGTGGCGGGTCGAGATCGCGCGTGCCTGGCGGCGGCGCGGCGCCTTTCCCTTTGCCTGGACGTTCGGCGACTACGCGCCGACCACCCTTGCGACCGGCATCTGGTGAGCGTCAGGCCTTGCGCAGCCGCGCCGCCATGGCCTCGAGCGCCAGCAGATAGGAATCGACTCCGAAGCCCGCGATCATGCCGACCGCAGCTTCGGCCGTGACCGAGCCATAGCCACGCTTCCCGATGTTGGTCATGTGGATTTCGATCGCCGGCGCGTTGATCGACCTCAGGCAGTCGCGCAGGGCGTGGCCGGCATGCAGGAAGCCCGCCGGATTGAACAGGATGCCTTCGATCTCCGCCCGGTCGGCGCGGTAGATCGCCGACACCGCCTCGCCCTCGGTATTGGTGTAGAGGATGTCGAGGTCGACCTCGAGCTCGCGCGCCCGCCGGCGCAGGATGGCGTCGAGTTCCTTGGCCGAAGTCGTTCCATAGAGCTCAGGTTGGCGGCGGCCCAGATACTCCATATTGGCGCCCTGGATCAGCAGCAGCTTCATTGACACCCCGATGAGACACCGACGCGGCAGGGCCTCCCCAGGCGCCTGCCACCAACGCTGGATGAACTCTAAAACAATTCTCGCTGAAACTGAAAGTGTTCCGAAGTTTACCGCATTCGCGGGGCAAACATTGCAGCCGACCTCTGTTGGCGGATGCCGGCCCTTCCCGCCGATCGATCAGCGCGGCAGGCTCGTCTCCCCCATCAGCGTCTCGTCGATCGACCGCGCGCACTGGCGGCCCTCGCGGATCGCCCAGACGACCAGCGACTGGCCGCGCCGCATGTCGCCCGCGGCGAACAGCTTCGGCACGCTGGTCTTGTAGTCCTGGACGTTGGCCGCGATGTTGCCGCGCGGATCGAGCGCCACGCCCGACTGCTCCAGCATCCCGGGCTTGCGCGGCCCCAGGAAGCCCATGGCCAGCAGCACCAGGTCGGCCTTGAGCTCGAAGCCGCTGCCCTCGACCTCCTTCATGGCCATGCGGCCGTCGGCGCCCTTCACCCACTCGATGCGCACGCAGTCGAGCGCGGTGATCCTGCCGTCCTTGCCCGTCGCGCGCTTGGTCAGCACCGCGAAGTCGCGGTCCGCGCCCTCCTCGTGCGAGGACGAAGTGCGCATCTTGAGCGGCCAGTCGGGCCAGGTCAGCGCCTTGTTCTCGCGCTCCGGCGGCTGCGGCATCACTTCCAGCTGGGTCACCGAGGCGGCACCCTGGCGGTTCGACGTGCCGACGCAGTCCGAGCCGGTGTCGCCGCCGCCGATCACCACGACGTGCTTGCCCTTGGCCGTCAGCGTGCCGCGCGGCGCGGCACGCGCCTCGTCGTCGCCCGCCACGCGCTTGTTCTGCTGGGTCAGGAAATCCATGGCGAAATGGATGCCCGACAGGTCGCGGCCCGGCACTTCGAGGTCGCGCGGCCATTCGGCGCCGCCGGTCAGCGCCACGGCATCGTAGCCTTCGAGCAGCGACTTGATCGACAGCGTGGCGCCGACCTCGACGCCGGTGCGGAACTCCACGCCCTCGGCCTCCATCTGGCGCATGCGCCGGTCGATATGGCGCTTCTCCATCTTGAAGTCGGGGATGCCGTAGCGCAGCAGCCCGCCGATGCGGTCGGCCTTCTCGAACAGGGTCACCGCATGGCCGGCGCGCGCGAGCTGCTGGGCACAGGCCATGCCGGCCGGTCCCGAGCCGACGACAGCGACGCGCTTGCCGGTCTTCCTCGCCGGCACCAGCGGCGCGATCCAGCCCTCGTCCCAGCCGCGATCCACGATCGAGCATTCGATCGATTTGATCGTCACCGGGTTGTCGTCGATGTTCAGCGTGCACGAGGCCTCGCAAGGCGCGGGGCAGATGCGGCCGGTGAATTCCGGGAAGTTGTTGGTCGAGTGCAGGACCTCCAGCGCGTCCTGCCAGCGGTCGCGCCGCACCAGCTCGTTCCAGTCGGGGATCAGGTTATTGACCGGGCAGCCGTTGTGGCAAAAGGGGATGCCGCAATCCATGCAGCGCGCGCCCTGCTTGGACACTTCGGCGGGCGGCAACGGCAGCACGAACTCGTGCCAATGCTTCAGGCGCGCCTCGACCTTCTCGTAAGGCCGGTCCTTGCGCTCGATCTCCAGGAAGCCGGTGGGCTGGCCCATTGGCTTGCTAACTCCCCTCTCGTTTTTCGACGACTTTTATTCGGCCGCGACCGCTTTCGCCGCCGCGCGTTCGCGCGCCTGCACCAGCGCGCGCTTGTAGTCCTTGGGCATCACCTTGATGAAGCTCTTGAGTGCGTTGTCCCAGTCTTCCAACAGCGCCCGGGCGCGGGCGCTGCCGGTGTGCAGGTGATGGCGCTCGACCAGGATGCGCAGGCGCTCGGCGTCGAAGCCCAGCACGTCGCCCATGCCGTTGTCGTCGGCACTTACAGCACGCTGATGCGGCCGCCCCGGCGCGTCCTTGTCGGCAGACGCGACGCCGACCGGCTCGAGCTCGACCATCGACATGTTGCAGAGCTCGCCGAAGCGCGCCTTGGGATCGTAGACATAGGCGATGCCGCCCGACATGCCGGCCGCGAAATTGCGGCCCGTATCGCCCAGCACGACCACGACGCCGCCGGTCATGTACTCGCAGCCATGGTCGCCGGTGCCCTCGACGACCGAGACGGCGCCCGAGTTGCGCACGGCGAAGCGCTCGCCCGCGACGCCCTGGAAATAGGCCTCGCCGCCGATCGCACCGTACAGCACGGTGTTGCCGACGATGATGTTGTGCAGCGGATCGCGCGTGCTGCCCTTGGGCTGGCGCACGACGACGCGGCCGCCCGACAGGCCCTTGCCGACATAGTCGTTGGCGTCGCCGGTCAGCTCCAGCGACACGCCGTGCGCCAGGAAGGCGCCGAAGCTCTGGCCGGCGGTGCCGGTGAGCCGCACCGAGATCGTGTCCTCGCCCAGGCCCTCATGGCCGTAGCGCTTGGCCACCTCGCCCGACAGCATGGCGCCGACAGTGCGGTTGACGTTGCTGATGGTCTGCTCGACCAGCACCGGCTCACGCTTCTCGAGCGCCGGCTGCGCCGCCTCGATCAGCTTGTGGTCGAGCGCCTTATCGAGCCCGTGGTCCTGGCTCTCGCGATTCCAGATCGCGACGCCATCCTTGGCCGGCGCGACGTGCAGCAGCTTGGTGAGATCGACGCCGCCCGCCTTCCAGTGATCGACGGCGCGCTTCATGTCGAGCCGGTCGACCCGTCCGATCATCTCGCCGAGCGTGCGGAACCCCAGCCGCGCCATGATCTCGCGCAGCTCCTCGGCGACGAAGAAGAAGTAGTTGATGACGTGTTCGGGCTGGCCCGTGAAGCGCTTGCGCAGCACCGGATCCTGGGTCGCGACGCCGACCGGGCAGGTGTTGAGATGGCACTTGCGCATCATGATACAGCCGGCGGCGATCAAGGGCGCCGTGGCGAAGCCGAACTCGTCGGCGCCCAGCAGCGCGCCGATGGCGACGTCGCGGCCGGTGCGCAGGCCGCCGTCCACCTGCACGGCAATGCGCCCGCGCAGCCCGTTCAGCACCAGGGTCTGCTGGGTCTCGGCCAGACCGATCTCCCAGGG
>JAIEOV010000083.1 GCA_019750135.1 Reyranella sp.
CCCGGCGACGGAGACTGCGCCTGAGCCATGACCGGCAGCGCAACCAGCGCCGCAGCAGCCATCAAAGCCTTCTTCATCAAATTCTCCTTGGTTCGCAGGCCGCTCCGCCGGACATCGGCAGTAGCTGGCCGCGGGCTGAAAAACCGTCCGGACCTTACCCGAGAGCACGGAACCCACGCCACGGGGGCAACTGCCTTGAACCGATTTGGGCTGTCAGGTGTGGCATGCTGGACACAGCCGCCAACACGCGCTGTGCAAATTCACGACGTTCGCTTCAGCGGTCGTATGTTATCGACAGAACGCGCCAGCCGAACAGCCGGAGCAAGGCCACCGCTTGCCGTAAAGCCACGGATTGGAGCGGCGCACCAGGGTGACCTGGCGACGCCCCGGATCGAGTCACCAGACGGCACCCAACTCGCTGGTGCCTCACGAACCACGGCGGCCAGATGCAATTAGGTGCACATCCGGGGCCGACGCAACTCAACGTAAGGTCGTAGTAAGCAACATCATTGCATCTGCAATTCAATCCGCGTCGCAACTGCAGCCTATTCTCCTTGATCGTGCATGAAGCGCTCGATAATCGACATCGCCTTAGAACAAAGGTGCCGGCTTTGGGGGGCCAGCCGCCGATGACCTGTTCGGCGATTCCACACGCATTCCGCGCAATATCGAGGGCAGCAGCGCCAGGCGAGGATCATCGGGCATGCGCCGCCGTGCCGATGTGACCGTTGGCCCGAACGTTCTCCACCTCGTGCTGCTCGGATGCGCATTGCCTTGCGCTCGCTACACGCTGAGCGAGATGCGTCACCGTCCGCTGCCGCGCGGCCGCCTGGCGGCGCCGGCGCTGCTGGCGATGGCCTGTGCCCTGATGTTCCTGCTGTTCCAGCTGGGCTCGCAATGGCCGCCGTGGACATTCCTCGCCGCCCTGGCGGCCGGATTGGCGATCGGCACGGTGCGCGGCTTCACGCTGCAGCTCCAAGTCGATCACATGTTCGACAAGGTGCGCCTGCCGCGGGCGCGCGGCTCGTTCCTGGTCGCCCTCGTGCTCGTTGCCGCCGTCCTGCTCGAGATCGGCGGCGCCTTCGCCGGGCCGAGCGGACAGCCCTTCCGGCTGGTCGCGCCGGAGATTGTCGCCGTCTGCGCCGGCATGTTGGCCGGACGCGCGCTGGCCATTGCGATCCGTTGGCGGGGAGCGCCGCATGTCGACCTTCATCGCTTCTAGAGGGCAACGCGCCGTGACCTCGTGCTGAACCTCCTTCATCTCCTCGCCGTGCTGGCGATGGCGGCGTGCCTCTACACCCTGTGGCGAGAGGCGCGCGGCATCTCGCAGTCACGCGGCCATCTGATGGTACCGCCGCCGCTGGCGTTCGTCTGTGTGCTGATGATGATCGGCCTGACCGACCCCGACCAGCAGCAGCCCGACATGCTGCGTCTCGCCATCGCGGTAGGCGCCCTGCTGGGCGCGGCGCGCGGCTGGTTCATGGCCGTCGACATGGACCCCCTGTGGTCGACCGTGCGGCTGCCGAGCGGCAGGGACGGGTTCTGGCTGGCCATTCTGCTGGCTTTCGCGGTCGTCATCGCAGCCGCGGCGCCGCTGGTCTCGGCGCACGCCGAGTCGTATGTGCCCTATGCCACGGCGGCCGTGGCGTTCGGTGCGGGCTTCCTGTCGACCCGGGCAGTGACGGTCTATCTGCGAACACGCGGCTGACGTTCCGGCCCTCGCCACGTCTGCTACACTCGCCTTCGTGCGGGAGGAATTCATGCTGGTGGTCAGGGTTGCGCTGCTGTCGCTTGCGCTGATTGGATCGGCGTCGGCGCAAGGTACCCGGCCTGTTCCCCCGCTGCCGCAGACGCCGCCGCCCGCCCCCGCCCCCACCCCCATGGCGAGCGACGAGCTCGCCGATCCCACGACCGGCTGCAAGGTCGTGCGGGCCGACAACGAACCCAACATCGGCATCACCTGGTCGGGCGAGTGCTATCACGGCCTGGCCCACGGCCAGGGCGTGCTGCAGTGGTTGCAAGGCGGCAAGCCGATCGGGCGTTACGAGGGCGAGATGCGGGACGGCATGGCGAATGGGTCGGGCAAGATGAGCTATGCCAACGGCATGCGCTACGAGGGCGAATGGCAGAACGGCGAGCGCTCCGGCCGTGGCACCTTCACCTTCGCCAACGGCGCGCGCTACACCGGCGACTTCCGCGACAACAAGCCGAACGGACGCGGCACCTATATCTGGCCCAACGGCAACCGCTACGTCGGCGATTTCCGCGACAACCAGCGGACCGGACGTGGCACGCTCTACTACGTCAACGGCGATCGATACGAAGGCGACTTCGTCGACGGCAAGGCGCAGGGCCGCGGCATCCGCACCTATGCCAGCGGCGGCCGCTTCGACGGCGAGTGGCGCGACGACCTGCCCAACGGCTACGGCACGCGCTACGGCGCCGACGGCCAGAGCTACGCCGGCATCTGGCAGAACGGCTGCTTCCGCGACGGCCAGCGTTGGGCCACCGTCGGCGTCACCGCCCAGCAGTGCGGCTTCCGATGACATTGGTCGCCAATGTCTATCTCACGCATGCCCTGATGCTGTTGTGTGCGCTCGCCGCAGCCTGGGCGGCGCTGCCCGAAAGCAGCGGTCGCGCCGTTCCGCAATGGCGGCCCGCCGTGACGGCGCTGCTGGCGGCGGTGTCTGCGCTTTCGCTGATCGCCTATCCGACGTGGGGCGAGCTCAAGAATCCCGGCCTCTGGATGGTCGCCATTATTGCCGCCCTTGCCGGGGCGGCGCGCGGCTACTGGCTGCGGATCTATGTCGACCACGGCTGGCGCTTGATCCGGCTGCGCAAGGCCCGCGACTGTTTCGTCGTCGCCGTCGCAATGGTCGGCCTGGCGCTGATCGAGATCGCCCTCGCCGCGATCGGCCCCGCCAGCCAGCCGACGATGGAACTCGGCCTGACCGTGACCGCCTCCTTCCTGGTCGGCCGCTCGGCTGCCGTGCAGTTGCGCGCCCGCCACGAGCCGCAGACGGACCTGCACGACAGCCCGGCGCCGATGGCCGAAGGATAGCGGCCGTGCAGTTCGCCGCTGCAAATTCGCGGTGCGCAGGCTATCCTGCCGCACGTCGACCCGGAGCCTCCGTGACATGCCGACCCAGCCGAGCCTGATCATGATCCAGTTCCTGCAGTGGGTGGCCGATCGGCCACGCAGCCGCGAGGACGTCATGGACGCCTGGCGCAGCTCCTGCCCGCGCTTTCCGGTGTGGGAGGACGCGCGCGCCGACGGGCTGATCCGCCAGTCCGGCGGCGACCGCGGCGAGCATCGCGTTGAACTGACCGAACGTGGCAAGGCGGCGCTGCGCCGCGCCGATATCCGGCCGCGCCCGACGCGCGCTCAGCCGGCGGCCAGCGGATCGGGACCGTAGTCGTTCGGGCCGGCCGTGCCGCGCAGGAAGCCGCACTCGATCAGGTACCACAGCCCGCCGATAACCGGCACGAAGACGATCAGCACCCACCAGCCGCTCTTGTTGCGGTCCTGATAGCGCTTCACCGCGACGGCGATGGAGATCCAGAAGGCGACGACGAAGAAAATGAAGAGCACGACGCTCGCGATCGGCCCCATCGCCGCTGCCATCCGTTCAGGATCGCCCGACATGGCAGCGCCGCCGAAGATCGCGGCAAAGAGGATCACTTCCACGACAAGGATTCCGAGTGCCACGAGCCACCACTTGGCGCGGTTGGCCCGTCCCTGAAAGCCGAACAGCAGATTTGCCATGTGTCATCTCCCCCGAGGCTTGAGCGGGCAGGTGCGGCACCGCGCTTCTTTCTTGGGGCGGCGCGACCGTGCCTCAGGGTACTATAAGCAGCCATGACCCTCCAGCGCGCCGCCCTCTGGGCCATCGTTGTTGCGGCCACGATGTACCTTCTCGTGGCGGGGCGCGGACTGCTCCTGCCGTTCGTGCTGGGCATCGTGCTCTGGTACATGGTCGACGCATTGGCCGATGCCTTCGAGCATCCGCGCATCGGCCGCCTCCGCCTGCCGCGCCCGCTCGCGCTGGTGGCGGCGGTCTGCATCATGGGCGGGCTCCTGTGGGTGGTCGGCCGAACCATCGGGCGCAACGTCACCGCCGTCATCGCCGCCGCGCCCAACTACGAAGGCCGCCTGCAGAACCTGATCAACGAGGGCGCGCGACTGGTCGGCGTCGAGCAGGCGCCGACCATCGGCGAGCTGTTCGACCGCATCAGCCTCGCCGACACGCTGAGCAGCATCGCCACGGCGGCCGCCTCGTTGGTGAGCGTGGCCGGCATCGTGGTGATCTACGCCGGCTTCCTGTTCGTCGAGCAGGTGCGGTTCCGCCGCAAGCTCCTGATCGTGCTGGGCTCGGGCCAGAACCACGAGCGTGTCGAGGCCGTGCTCGACCAGATCGACCATGACATTCGCGTCTACATCCGCATCAAGACCACGCTGGCAGTGATCACCTCGGCGCTGGCCTACAGCGTGATGGCCTCGGTCGGGGTCGACTTCGCCGCCTTCTGGGCCGTCATGGTGTTCTTCTTCTATTACATTCCGACCGTGGGCTCGATTCTCGCCATTCTCTCGCCCGCCGTGCTGACGCTGGTGCAGTTCGACAACCTGACGCCCTTCCTGATCGTGCTCCTGGTCTTCGGCACCATCCAGATCGTGACGGCCAACGTCGTCGAGCCTGCCATCATGGGCAGCACGCTCAACCTCTCGCCGCTGGTGGTGATCGTCTCCCTGATGGTATGGGGCACGATCTGGGGAGTCGTCGGCATGTTCCTGTGCGTGCCCATCACCGTCGTCAGCCTGATCGTGCTGGCCCAGTTCGAAACCACGCGGCCGATCGCCGTGCTGCTGTCTTCCGACGGCAAGATTCCGGAGCCGCGGCGATGAGATGGCCGGCCTTCTTCGCGACGCTCGCCGCCACCCTCACGGTGGCACAGGCGCAGACGCAGACACCGCCGGCCGAGCCCGCCGCGCCGGCCCAGCCGCCCGGCCTGCAGGTGATGTACTCCTGCCCTGGCGGGAGCGACTTCTCCGCCGCCTTCTCCAAGGACGGCGACCTCGCCACGATCAGCGTGCCGGGCCAGCCGGAAGTCGAGCTATCGCGCCAGCCGTCGGGATCGGGTTTCTCATTCGGCGATTCCTACTACGAATTGCGCGGCCGCGGCCGCGAGGCCACCTTGACCGCCGGCGGCCGCTCGATCCGCTGCCATGCGATCGGTCGGCCGGGCGAGCCGCCGCGCACGTATCAGGGCGGCGGTCTCACCATCACCCTGTTCCCCGACGGCATCTTCCGCCTGCGCGACCGCAGCGGCGCCAGCGAGACCGTCGATCTCGGCCAATGGGCGCAGGAGGTCGATGGCGGCGTGCGCCTGGTGTTGCGCGGCGGCGCGGTTCCGCGGCGCGTCTTCCGCGAGGCCAATCGCGACAGGCTGATCGCCGAGAACGGCAGCGAGCTCGAGCGCGCCGCCACCGCCGATCCGATCGACGACCGCTTTCGCCTGAGTGGCCTCTATCGCGACACGCAGACCGGCGGCCTGTTCACCGAGTGCCTGACCGGCCGCACCTTCGAACTGGCGCCGGGCGGCGCCGAACCCGATCTCGAACGCGCCTGGACCGAGGCCACGCCCTCCAAGGAAGCGCAGCTCCATGTCGAGATCGTCGGCCGCTTCGCCCCGGGCGAGATCAAGGCCGAACGATTCCTGAGCCTCAAGCGCGATGGCGCCTGCCCGCCGCTGGCGCCGCGCAGCTCGGCGCTGCGCGACACCGAATGGCGGGTGCTCGAGATCGACGGCGAAAAACCGGTCTATGACGACTGGCGGCAACGGCCGCGGTTGCGGCTCGACGATGACGGCAAGTTCAGCGGCTCGACCGGTTGCAACGCGCTGACCGGCAGCTACCAGCTCGATCCCGACGGACTGCGCTTCGAGCCGGCGGCAACGACCTTGGCCGCCTGCACGCCGACGTTGGCCGCCGCCGAGAAGCGCTTCCTCGACGCGCTGACTGCCGTGCGCGAAGCGCAGCTCGCCGGCACCACTCTCGATTTGACCGACGCCGCCGGCAAACGCCGCCTCCGCCTCGAAGCGCGCGGGCGGTAGGGCTCATGCTCTTCCGGACCGCGCGCGTCGGACGCGCGCGGCCCGGAAGACTATGAGCCCGCGGTCTGGCAAGAGCTAAGGCTCCGCTGTCGGGTCGGCGCGCAGGACGAGCGCTTGCCCGTCAACGCCGATGCTGAGGAACGGCATACTGATGCGCGGCAGGCCGGAATCGGCGTCGCCCGCGAACTCGCGGTCGAGATCGTCGAACAGCCGCATGTAGAGCTTCCATTCGACCATGTCGGGCTCGATCGGCACGCGCACGGCTTCGCGCCAGTCGAGCGCGCGCACGCCGCTCTTCACCGCCGTCTCGCTCGGTTTGTCGCGCACCAGCGTCGCCTCGAAGCGGCCGATCGTTGCCGTGCGCGCGCTGCGCATCACCGGCCGGGCGATCACGGCGATGCAGACCTGTCCGGGTTCCTCCGCGGGGACGAATTCGACCGAGCCGGCGTTCATCGTCGGGTCGCTGACGTCTTCCTGCCAGCCCAGCCGCTCGACGATGACCACACGCTGGCGTTCCTTGTCGAAACGCCAGCCGGCCGGCGGGTCGAAGCAGCGGCGCACCGTGCGCGTCTCGCCGGGCGGCGCGCGCGACAGGATCTCGGGCGACACAAGGGTGTTGGACTCCAACGTCGTCGTGACCACGCGCTGGTCGAAGGCGAACGAGCCCGGCCGGTCGGGCAGCACGGTGAACAGCAGCTGGAACAGCACCGTGCGCGAGCCGCGCCTGAGCGACAGCGTGGCGGCCGCGAAGCTGGTGCGCCGCGCGTCGGTTGGGAAGGCAGCGCGCGGCACCGCGAAGCGCAGTCGCTCGGGCGTCACCGTGGCCTGTCCGCGCCACGCGCCGATCGACAGCACAGGCGGCGGCCTGCCGGCGGAGGCGAGGTGCGAGCCCACGATCTCGATCTGCAAGGGCGGATCGTCATCGCCTGACGCGGTGAAATCCGGCGCATAGCGCGGCACCGCCTGTGCAGTCGACTGGGACGTCGGTCCACCCGGGCTGTCGAGCCGCAATGCGCCCTGCGGCGCCGCTCCGGGCGCGCCGGGGGCGAGCGTGAGTTCGCCGGTGCGCGGCGCGGCGGCACGAAGCGTGGCGTATAGGACAGGATGAGCGGCGCCGCCTCGGCAGCCAGACGCTCGAGCCGTGCCGCGGCCGGCAAGGCGGCCTTGTGGGCGGCGAGCCGCGCGCCTTCGCCCGGTCTGTCGAGCGCCTCCTTGAGGGCAGCGTTCAGCGCATCGATTTCGCCGAACGCCTGACGCCTGAAGGCCGGCAGTTGGTCGAAGGCACGATCGCTGTCTGAGTCCGAGCGCACCGCCAATGCATCGAACAACAGGCTGGCAGTGCGGAAGTCGGACAGCAGGCCGATCCGGGCTTCGCTGTCGGCGCGAGCCTGCAGGCTGGCGCGCTCGGTGCGCAGCACGGCAATCTTCTCCTCGACTGTCGGACCGCTCGCCGGCATCTCCTCGCGCACGACCGCGAAGACGGCGGCCGCCGCAACAAAGGCGACGACGACGAGCACGCCCAGCACACGGCGCAGGGGTATCGAACGGGGGGCTGCGGCCATGCGGCGGGTTCTAGCATGGTCTTCGTTGGGCGCGCGGCGCCCCAGTGCCGCGTCTTCTGCTGCAACAACATGACCTGATGCAGCCGGACCTGCCTGCGCGAAGCCGACGCGGCTTCGCTTCGGCGAAGGCAGGGGCCGGCAGTCAGTACGAGAACAGGACCGGCAGGGTCGAATTGAGAATGAGATGGCGGGTCATGCCGCCGAAGATCATCTGGCGAAGCCGACTCTGCGTGTAGGCGCCCTTGACGATCAGGTCGGCGCCGCCGCCGACCGCTGTGTCGACGATGGTCTGGCCGGCCGAACGATTGCCCGGCTTGACGTGCTGGCTGGTGACGTTGAGCCCGTGGCTCCTGAGCGATTCCGCGATCTCGGCCGCACTCGGTCCCGGCACCATGGCGCCGTCGACGCTCAGCACATCGATCGATTCGGCGCCGCTCAGCACGGGCATGGCGAGCGAAATCGCCCGCGCGCTCTCCGTCGAGCCATTCCAGGCGAACAGGACGCGCTTGCCGACCATGCCGCCGAAGCCCGGCGGCACAACCAGGACCGGCCGGCCGGAATCGAACAGCGCGGTCTCGAACACGCTCTCTGGCATCTTGGGCAAGGCGCCGGGCTGCGGCATGACGATCAGATCGTAGGCCCGGCCGATCGTGCCGATGGCGGTCGGGCCGCTGTCGTCGGCCGAGCGCCATTCCGAATTGAGCCCAGCCGAGCGCTGCTCGAAAGCCTGCTTCACGGCCGCCACGCGCTGGCGTTCCTCGGCGTCCTCGGCCAGGCCGCCGCCGATCGGCGCGCCCATGCCCGCATCGGCCCAGGCCATGCTCATGACGCCGTACGAAGGCGGCTCCAGGCCGACCAGCTTGGCGTCGAAGGTCCGCGCGAGCTTCGCGGCGAGATCAAATGCCGACGGGTCTTCTGCCGTCCAGGCCATTGTCAGAATTGACTTCATGACATGCCTCCCCTGTGTTGATGCACGATATCACGGGCTTGGATCGCATTGGGCCTGCAAAAGTACAGCCCACGGAACGTTCAGCGCCATGACGAAGTTGATACAATTATAGCGTTGAGAGGCCATGCGTTATCAATATGTTAAGCCTCAGACCTCAACCATTTAATGAGGTCAGGGACGCATAAACGTCCCAGCGTTCGGGTCAGTCGCTTCATTGGTCCCCAGAACCGTGGGGCGAAGGGCAAGAGCGCCGATCAAGGCCAGAAGAACGTTCTTTTCTTTGGAGATTCCCAATGCTGTCCATTTTCCGTCGTCTGATGAAGAGCGAGCAGGGTGCCACGGCTATCGAGTACACGCTGATCGCCTCGCTGATCGCCGTCGCTGCGATCGCCGCCATGGGTAACGTCGGCACGAAGGTCTCGAACGTCCTGAGCAACGTCGCCAACGCGATGTAATTCGCATCCATTTTGGATCAGTCATGGGCGGCCCAGCAACGGCCGCCCATTTCTTTTGGCCCTCCGGCCGCCCGGTACCATCCGGTCGCTACATTCCTTACCAACGTTACACGCCTTGTGGTTGTGCCGATCGGCCAAGCCGATAGGCTTCAAACCCATGCTGCCCCGCCCATCCACCGTCCTGTGCCGCCTCGCGCGCAACCAGCGAGGCGTCGCCGCGGTCGAATATACGCTTCTGGTCGCGCTGCTGTCGGTGACAGCCGTGGCGGCGATGAACAGTGTCGGGCAGACGATTCAGAGCGTCTTGAGCACCGCCACCAGCGCCATGATCTGATGTCCCGGTCCGCCCTTCGCTCCTGCATCCGGGCCCTCGCCTGCCGGCGAGGATCGACCATGGTCGGCTACAGCTCGCTGGCGCTGCTGGTGGCGATCGCGGCGATCACGCTGCTGGGGCACGCCAACAGCGAGACCGGCGCGCCTCATCAGCGCGCCGGCGGCACCCTGTCGTCAGACTGACGTTGTCGGACTGGTCAGAGACCTTCAGCCCTCTCAGCGGATCTGGGCGGCCTTCGGCACGATCCACGCGAAGCGGTCGGACAGGGCCGCCAGCGTGATGCGGTTGATGTCGTCGGCGGTAACGGTGCTGCCGCCGGTCGCATCGGGCAAATCGCGCGTCGCCACCGTGTCGGCCGCGATCGTGCTCATGAAGCCGTTGTCGGTCGCGCACCGCACCGTCGCCGATACGCACATGTGGGTCATGAAGCCGCCGACGATCAGGTTCTTGCGGCCGCTCGCGGTCAGGTGCTTGGCAAGGTCGGTCCCGGCGAAGGCATTGGGCAGGCCTTTGTCGACGATCGTCTCGCCCGCACGAGGCGTCAGGGGCGCGACGATTTCGAAGCCGCTCGACGACGGGTTGAACGCCTTGCCGCCGGACTTGTGCCGCACATGGACGATGGGCGCCCCGGCCTTGCGCGCCTGCTCCAGCAGGCCGGCCAGCGCCTCGACCGCCGACTGTACGCCCGGCAGGGGCAACAGGCCGTCGGTGTATTCCCTTTGAGCATCGATGATCAGCAGAACACCATCGGCCATGGTGGCCGGTGTCGGCGTCGCTCCCGCCATCTGCAGCATCGTCATCGCCATGTTCGTTCCCTTCAACTACGCTACGGTTGTGTAAGCCTTGACCCCATCAACGCCTAAGGCGACGCATTTTGCAAGACCCTCGGGTGCATGACACAAGGCCCCGAGTCACGATCGTGTCATCGACTGCAGACTCCGCCTTGTGAACACCCCGAACCGCCCCCATTCCGCAGCGGTGCTGTAGCCCGGCATAGGAAAAATTCAAGGCGGCAATCGTACAATTCATCATAGACCTTTCCGATTGCCGCTGGCAGGATGGCGCCGCCATGGATGCTCCCCGCAAGCTTCTGGTCGATACCTTGGCGCGGCGGCCCGACCTCGACCTCAAGAATCTGTCGCTGGCGATCGGGCGCAACCATGCCTACCTGCAGCAGTATCTCATGCGCGGCTCGCCGCGCGAGTTGCCTGAATCGGTGCGCCATGGCCTGGCGCCGATGCTCGGCGTGTCGCCCGACGATTTGCGCTCCACGGCGGCGCCGGCCGGCGGCGTACCGGCAGGCGATGCAAGGGGTTCGGTGCTGCGCGCCGACCGCACCGACCTGCCTGTCTATGCCTCGGCGGAAGGCGGCGGTGGAGCGCTTATCATCACCAACGAACCGATCGACTACGTGCGCCGCCCCGAGCCCCTGCTGTCCGTGCGCGACAGCTACGGCTGCTATGTCATCGGCGAAAGCATGAGCCCGGCCTATGAGCAGGGCGACCTGCTGCTAGTCCACCCCAGCCGGCCGGTGCGGCCGGGCGACGACTGCGTGTTCGTGCGCGATTCAGGCGATGGTTCGCAACACGCCCTGGTCAAGCGCCTGCTTCGCATCACGCCGGAGAAGTGGCGGGTCCGCCAGTTCAATCCGGCAAAGGATTTCGACCTCGATCGCGGGCAATGGCAAAAGGCCCAGCTGATCGTCGGCAAGTACGCCCGCTGATGCCGGCCCATAGGAAATATTCCTATTCTGCCCGATCGGCAGTGCTGTCGCCATGAAGGCCATCGTCATCGGCGGCGGCATCATGGGGCTGGCAACCGCATGGGGCTTGGCTCGCGACGGCCATGCCGTCGAGTTGTTCGAGCAGGGCGCGCTGCCCAATCCGCTGGCATCGTCGATGGACGAGCATCGCCTGATCCGCCATCCCTACGGCGATCACACAGGCTATGCGCGCATGATCGACCGCGCCTATGTAGCCTGGGACCTCCTGTGGCGCGATCTCGGCCAGCGTCTCTACGCCGCCACCGGCACGCTGGCGCTGACCGGCAATGGCGAGACCTGGGCGGAGCGTTCGGCCGCCACGCTGGCCGGCATCGGCAAGGCCATGAAGGAGCTGCCGCTCGACGAGCTGCCGCGACGCTTTCCCCAGCTCGACGCAAGCGGCGTCGAGCGCGCCTTCTGGATGGACAGCGGCGGCGTGCTGTTCGCCCAGGACATCGTCACGGCGCTGGCGCGGCATCTCGCAGGGCGACCGAACGTCGCCCTGCATGCCAACACGCCCGTCCGCACGGTCGATCTGGAGCATGGCCGCATCGTCACCGAGGCCGGCGCCCGGCACGACGCCGACGTCGTCGTGGTGGCGGCGGGCGCATGGGTCGGCCGGCTGCTGGCGACGGGCCGCCGCCTCGTCCCGTCGCGCCAGGTCGTGATCTATTTCGACCTGCCCGCCGACCAGCGCGCGATCTGGGCCAAGCACCCGATGGTCATCGACAAGACCGGCGAGGTCGGTCTCTACCTCGTGCCGCCGGCCGAGGGCCGCGGCCTCAAGATCGGCGACCATGTCTTCAGCCGGACCGGCGATCCCTCGGCCGAGCGCGAGGCCCGTGAACAGGAGATGCAGCCCCTGCTGCGGCGCTGCGGCACCCTGATCAGGGACTTCGCGCGCTGGCGCGTCGATCGGCTGAAGGTCTGCTTCTATACCGTGACCGAGGACGAACGGTTCGTCGTCGAGCAGCAGGGCTCCAAGGGCTGGCTGATGTCGCCGTGCTCGGGCCACGGCTTCAAGTTCGGCGCGGTGATGGGGCTCGAACTCGCGCGCACCATCGCAGGCGCCCGCGATCCTGCGGCGCATGCGCGCTGGGCGGCCGGTCTGGAAGGCGATAAACCCTCCTGACAAAATGACCGCATAGTTCAGGGAGAAGGAACGCCATGGCTGCCCGCAAGCGACGGACCAACGGCACCCCGAAGGCAACCGGCCCGAAGGCAACGGGAATGCGTCAAGGCCTCGCGACCTACGGCGATGCGGGCTTCTCGCTGTTCCTGCGCAAGGCCTTCATCAAGGCCGGCGGCTATTCCGACGATGCGCTCGATCGGCCGATCGTGGGCATCACCAACACCTTCAGCGACTACAATCCCTGCCACGGCAACGTGCCCGACCTGATCGAGGCGGTGAAGCGCGGCGTCATGCTGGCCGGCGCGCTGCCCATGGTCTTCCCGACCATCTCGATCCACGAGAGCTTCTCCCATCCCACCAGCATGTTCCTGCGCAACCTCATGTCGATGGACACCGAGGAGATGATCCGCGCCCAGCCGATGGATTCGGTGGTGCTGATCGGCGGCTGCGACAAGACCCTGCCGGCCCAGCTCATGGCCGCGGCCAGCGCCGACCGGCCGGCCATCGTGCTGCCGGTCGGGCCGATGCTGGTCGGCCACTTCAAGGGCGAGGTCCTGGGCGCCTGCACCGACTGCCGTCGCCTTTGGGGCCAGTATCGCGCCGGCACCTTCTCGGAGACCGACATCGAGAAGGTGAGCGAGCGGCTGGCGCCGACTAAGGGCACCTGCATGGTGATGGGCACCGCCAGCACGATGGGCTGCATCGTCGAGACTCTGGGTATGGGCCTGCCCGGCAGCGGCTCGATCCCGGCGACCCACTCCGACCGCCTGCGCGTCGCCGAGGCGAGCGGCCGGCTCGCCGCCGAGATGGCCAAGAAGCAGGGCCCGCGCCCCAGCGAGATCATGACGGCCCCGGCCTTCAGGAACGCGCTCACGGTGCTGCAGGCGATCGGCGGCTCTACCAATGCGCTGGTCCATCTCACCGCTGTCGCCCGCCGGCTGGGCGTCAACATCGAGCTTGAGGAGTTCGACGAGATCGGCCGCAAGGTGCCGGTGCTGGTCGACCTCAAGCCGTCGGGCGACCACTACATGGAGCATTTCCATTGGGCGGGCGGCAACTCGCGCCTGATGAAGGAGATCCGCACGCACCTCGACGAGAAGTGCCTGACCGTCTCCGGTCACACCCTGAAGCAGGTGATCGACGCGGCCGAGATGGTGCCCAACCAGACCGTGATCCGCACACCCAAGAACCCGATCAAGCCGACCGGCGGCATGGCCGTGCTGCGCGGCAACCTCGCGCCGCGCGGCGCGGTCATCAAGCATGCCGCCGCCTCGCCGGCGCTGATGACCCATACCGGCCGCGCCGTCGTGTTCGATTCGCTGGAGGATCTCGCCGCGCGCGGCGACGATCCCGACCTCGACGTCAAGGCCGACGACATCCTGGTGCTGCGCAATGCCGGGCCGAAGGGCGCGCCGGGCATGCCGGAGGCCGGCTCGTTCCCGATCCCCATGAAGCTCGCGCGCGCCGGCGTGAAGGACATGATCCGCATCTCCGACGCGCGCATGAGCGGCACGGCCTTCGGCACCATCGTTCTGCACGTGGCGCCGGAAGCCGCGGTCGGCGGGCCGCTCGCCCTGGTCAAGACCGGCGATCGCATCACCCTCGATGTCCCCAAGCGCGTGCTCAAGCTGCATGTCGACGCCAAGGAGCTGTCGGCTCGGCGCAAGAAGTGGCAGGCGCCCGCTCCGCTCAACGGCAGCGACCGCGGCTATACCGGCCTGTTCCACAAGGAAGTGCTGCAGGCCGACGAAGGCGTCGATTTCGGCTTCCTGGGCCCCAGCAAATCGTGACCGACGCGGCACTCCCGGGCATCTCGGTCGTCGTCACCTGCTACAACTGTCGTGACTATATCGGCGACGCCATCCGTTCGGTGGCGCGCCAGACGCTCGGCGGTTTCGAATGCGTGATCGTCGACGACGCCTCGACCGATGATTCGGCCGAGGTCGTGCAGCGCACGCTCGACGAGCTGGCCGATGCGCGCTTCAGGCTGATTCGGCTGGCCAAGAATGTCGGCCAGACCGGCGCGACGCGGGCTGGATTGGCGGCGACGCGGGCGACCTTCGTCTGCTTTCTCGATTCCGACGATCTGTGGAATCCCGATTTCCTCGAGCGCCACCTCGCCGCGCATCTGAACGAGTCCTATGCCGTGGGCTTCACCGCCTGCAACGCGCGGCTGATTGACGGCCAGGGCAAGCTGATCGCGGGCTGCGTCTACTGGTTCGGCAAGGAAAGGGCCAGCGCCGACCGTGACCGCGCCTTCGCGCCCATCGATCCCGCGCGCGTGCCCAAGGTCGACGTCGCCAGCAACACCGCGCACTGGCAGAAGCAGACGCCCTACCGCCTCTACACCAGCCGCGTGGTGCACTGGGTGTGGGTCAGCACCTCGTCGATGATGTTCCGCCGCTCGCTGATCGATCTCGTCTTTCCCGACGACGATGAGACGTTCCGCCTGCACATGGACTTCTACGTCGTCGTCATGGCCCAGATGGTGGCGGGCTCGCTGCTGATCGACGAGGCGCTCTATTCCTATCGCCTGCACGGCCGCAACGGCGCGGCCGACAACCCGGTACTGGGCGGCCGCCTGCATTTGTCCAGCCGCAACTGGGGAAACACCTACACGGTGATGCTGGACCGCATGCTCGCGGCGATGGAGCGCGATCGCGAACGGTTCGTAACTTCGTTGGGCGAACGGCAATACAAGCGCATGCTGCTGCGCATGCAAGCGGCACGGGCGGCCTGGCCGATCTCGTGGCTCCTGGTGGCGCGAAGCTGGCTCGTCTGAGCGAACTGAGTTACAATAGAAAACGCTGATTGTGCCATTGGGGAGATCAGGCACTTGCGTCGTCTGAAGCAGCTTGTCTGCGCTGTCGTCGTTGGGGCAAGTCTCTTCGGGACGACCATCGCACCGGCATTCGCACAGGGCCCGGTGAACGCGACTGCGGAGCAGGAACGCGAATACGACGCTGCGTTCCAGGAAATGCTGCGCAATCCCGCCGATCTCGACGTCCTGTTCAAGTTCGCGACCATCGCCACCAAGACCGGCGACTACGAGGGCGCGATCTCGGCGCTGGAGCGCATGCTGCTGGTCAATCCCGACCTGCCGCGCGTCCGCCTCGAGCTCGCCGTGCTGTATTACCGCCTGGGCTCCTACGAGGTGGCACGCACCTATCTCGAGGCCGTGGTGGCCTCGCCGGGCATCCCTGCCGAAGTGCGCGCCCGCGCCGAGCAGTACCTCGCCGAGGTCGTCAAGCGCAGCACCCCCTCGCGTTTCGTCGGTGAAACCTTCGCCGGCGTGCGCTACCAGTCGAACGCCAATCTCGGTCCGCCGACCTCCAGCGTCCGCCTGTTCGGCCAGACCGCCAACCTCAACCAGTCGGGGCTCGGCACCGCCGACTGGGGTGTCGTCGGCTCGGGCTTTGTCCGCCACATCTACGACCTCGGCACCCAGGACAAGGCCGCGCTGGAGACGCAGCTCACCGGCTACGCCAACCGGCAGTTCCAGATTTCCCAGGCCAACGTGTCGATCCTGGACCTGACGTCGGGGCCGCGCTTCCAGGCCTTCCAGGGCATCTTCGAGGATGTGAGCATCAAGCCGCTGATGTCGGCGGGCTACATCTGGGTCAACGACGTGCCGTATTACGGCAGCTACGGATCGGGCGTCGAGTTCGGCGCCCTGCTGAGCGACAAGCTGCGCAACACCTCCATCGCCACCTATCGCCGCCTGATGTACCAGGACAGCTGGTACCTGCCGTTCAACAGCCTCTATACCGGCAACGAGTACACGGCCAATACGACCTTCCAATACGCGCTGAACGAGATGGTGATGCTGTTCGGCAACGGCAACATCCAGCGCTACATGACCGACAATTCACCGCAGTACGCCTACGTCCTGCTCGGCGTCGGTGGCGGCATGCAGTTCCGCTTCGCCGACCCGCTGTTCAAGAGCCAGCTGCCGTGGAGCATCGCGCTCTCGGCGAACCTGCAGTGGTGGAACTACGATCAGCCGGACCCGGTTATCGACCCCAGCCTGAGCCGCCAGCAGAACGACGTAATCCTGAACATTACATTGTCCGTTCCCTTCGATGAGCGTACGAACTTGATCGTTTCCGGAGGTCGCTTCGTCCGTAGCGCGAACATCCCGAACTACACCTTCACCAACAACAGCTTCCTCATGGGCGTGAGCTGGCGCTTCTGAGTTTGCGGCGGAGTGGCGAAGTAGGCCCACACACGCACCCGGCCGTGGCAGAATTGCAACTATTGGTGCCGATCGATGGCCACCGGCCGCCCGCCGGCAAATTGACATTATTTCCGACGCATCATTGGCCGTACTTTCCAACGAGAGTACGATAAGGCTGCCGGGGTCGGGTGGGACTTGCCTCGGTCGGGGTTTCACCAAGCGCGTTCGTGCAAAATCGTGTTTGGGCAGGGTGGATTGGTGTCGGGGTTGGCCGGGGGACGGCCACGGAGATGGATCCATGGCGAGATCTGTGCTGGTACGGGCATCGCTCGTGCGTGCGGTATTGCTTGGCACGACGGCGCTTGCAGTCTTCAACTCACCATTCATCGTCGGTGACGCCTCGGCCAAGGTCGGCATCACGTCGGCGGCCGACGGCTCTCCCCTGGGCAAGCCGCCCAACGAAAACGAGCGCGTCCTGCGCATCGGCCTCGATATCCAGGCCAACGAGCTGGTCACCACGGGTGCCAACGACCGTGCCCATCTGCTCTTTCTCGACGGCAGCTCGCTGACGGTCGGGCCCAACGCCCAGCTCACCATCGACAGGTTCGTTTTCGATCCCGCCACCAAGACTGGCGACCTGGCCGTCAGCGCCAGCAAGGGCGTGTTTCGCTTGGTGGGTGGCAAGATCAGCAAGAACAACCCGATCACCATCACGACGCCCTCCGCCACGATCGGCATCCGCGGCGGCATCGCGATCTTCGTCGTGGCGCAGACCGTTACGACCTCCGACTTCGTGTTCGGCAACAGCATGAGCGTCAGCGCGATGGGCCAGACCCAGACCGCGACCCGCGCCGGTTCCCAGATCGTCACGAATGCCGGCAGCGGGCCCGGTGCCCCGACGATGACCAAGCAGGGAAGCCTCAATGCCGCGCTTGGCGCACTCGAAGGCAAGTCGTCGTCATCCTCTTCTTCGGGCGGCTCCGGGGGCGGCGCCGACCAGGCGGCCCAGAAGTCCGGCATTTCGGGCGTCAATTCCGGCCAGCCGTTCAACCCGCCGGGCATCAATCAAGGCTTGCCGCTCAATTCCAACAACAACGTCGTGACGCAAACCGTCAGTACGGTTACGGGAGACAGGCAGCCCACCGAAACGCAGAAGACCGAAAAGACACCAGCCCCTAATCCCACGCCGAATCCGACTCCCGGCCCAACTCCTGGCCCCACCCCCGGTCCAACCCCGGCTCCTACCCCCAAGCCGACGGTCATCATCAGTCAGGGCCGCTTCCTGGCGGATCCTCCCTACAAGGAGAACACCTTCAATCCCAAGACGCTCTCCGCCGAGCGCGACACCGCCAACAATCAGGCGCTGGTGCCGACGGCCTCGGTGCTCAACGGGATCGTCACGCTCACGCTTCAGGGCGGTAACACGTTGCAGGTTCCGTGGCTGCCGGGACAGATCTTCAGCTTCACCGGCGCCACACCCTTCGGCCCGGCGACGGGCGTCGGCTTCGTCGATCAGGCCGGCCAGTTCTTCGCCTACAGCATGACCGACAGCAACAACAAGAGGTTCGGCGTATTCGGCGGCACGCCCACGGCAACCGCCAACCTTCCCAAGAACGGCGTCGTCCCTTATGAGCTGGTCAACTTGGCGAAACCTGGAGACCTGCCACTTGCCCCGACCACGATCGGTGGCGACCCGCAGCTGAAGGCGGCGGCTAACGTCTCGCCGCTCTACACCAAGTATGGTGCCGATCCGTCCAGCAGCAAGGGTCTGCAAGTGACGATCTCGGTGGCCGGCACGGGCGCAGCGCAGAAGTCGTACATGGGCGTGATGATCGCCGACTATGGTATCGATCCGTCCAACAACACGCTCTACAGCAACGGCGTCTATGCCGGCTCGGCCCGGATGGGTGGCGACCAGAAGATCATCCGCACCGCCTCCAACCTTGCGACGGCGGATACCGGCCAAGGCACCGCGATCTATGGAGACACCGGGCAGTTCATGGCCTACACGCCCGACAAGCTGAAGCAGACCGGCTCGGGAGTCACCCGCACGACCGGGGCAGGCCTCGAAAAGCCCTACAGCAACTCCCCGGGCAGCTCCTATTATCCCGTCACCGCGGCGGTGCCGGCGACCACGAACGTCTCGCCGACCATCGGCCAGACGCGCACCGAACAGACGATGGTTGGCTATGCCGCTGGCCTGGTCGACTACAAGAGCGGCAACACCTACACGACCAAGGTGCCGATTGCGCTGTTCGCCCGTCCCGGCGACGTCACGATCACGACCGATCCCGCGACCAACCAGGCGCTCGGCAAGATCGTGCTGCGCGGCTATGACGGCTCGCTGTTCTCGCCCAACGAGCTCACCCTGCAGCTGGGCGGCGGCAGCGGCCGCAACGGGCAACCGACCAGCGCCTTCATCGACAACAACACCTACGCCATGACGACGCAGGACGGCGATCGTCACCGGCGGTCGAAGTACGAGAAGGGCGACCATACCTACCGCGTGAAGGACCACACCGTGCTGGCGAGCTCGCAGGCGGCTCCGGTGACGATCCCCGGCACCATTTCCTGCACCTGCGAGTATCTGAGCTGGGGCTGGTGGAGCACCGACACCAAGATCAAGAACGGGCCGAACGCGGGCGATGAGCTGCGCGTCAACATGGGGACGTACGTCGTCGGCCGCCTCACGACCCCGATCGAGATGCCGAGAACCGGCAGCGCCACCTACACCGGACTCATGGTCGGCGGCGTGAACAACCGAGGCAACTCGTACATTGCCGGCGGCAACTATTCGATGAACTACAACTACGCCGCCCGGGCCGGCACGACCTCCATGACGTTCGACAATCGCAGCTATGGCGGTGGCGTGATCGCGAGCAATAACGATGGGACCAACTTCGTGGGCGCCTTCGCCGGTGGACGTCGCGTCGGCTCCATGAGCGGGTCGTTCTACGGCCCCGGTGCGGCGAACCAGGGCGGAACGTTCTCGATCGGAACCAACGGCTCGAATTACCAGGCCTCGGGAATCTTCGCCGGCCAGAAGTAGCTCATCGCGACAAGGTGCCGACGACGAAGTCGGCAATCGCGGCGATGTCGTCGCGCCGGAACCAGGGCAGCGTGGCGTCGGCCGGTCGCTCGTCAGCCGCGATCGCCACGATGTTCGGATCGTTGGGCGCCATCGGCTCTCCGGTCCCGGCGCGCACCTCGATCTTGCGGTGGGGCTCGCGCTTGAAGCCCTCGATCAGCACCAGGTCGGCCGGCGCCAGGCGCGCCAGCACTTCCGCCAGAGTGGCGTCCTCCTGCTCGCGCATGATGGCGTAGCGGTGGCCGCCGACGACCGCGACCTCCGTCGCCCCCGCCGCACGATGCCGGTACGAATCCCGGCCCGGCTGGTCGACATCGAGATCGTGATGGCCGTGCTTGATGGTGTTGACCCTGAACCCGCGACGCACGAGTTCGGCGACCAGACGCTCGACCAGCGTCGTCTTGCCGGCGTTCTTCCAGCCGGTGATGCCGAAGACGCGTGGGTCTCTCATGGCGCGATGCGCCCGGCGTTGGCGTAGACGGTCAGCCGGCCGTCGCGCACGAAGGCCGCCAGGGCGATGCCGGCCTGCTCGGCGGTCTCGATGGCAAGCGACGTCGGCGCGGAGACCGCCGCGATCACGGCGGCGCCCAGGGCCGCCGCCTTGTGCACCATCTCGTAGGAGCAGCGGCTGGTCACGACGACGAAGCCGCCGGGCTGCGCTGCGCCGGATTTCGCCAGGGCGCCGCCCAGCTTGTCGAGCGCGTTGTGCCGGCCGACATCCTCGCGCACGGCGACCAGCGCGCCGTCCGGCCGCGCCCAGCCGGCGGCATGGGTCGCGCCGTTCACGCGATTGATGCGCTGTTCCAGAGGCAGGGCCGCCATCGCCTGCTCGATGGCGGCGCGCGATACCGGCGGCGCGGCGCCGACGACGGTCACCGGCCGCATCGCCGCGTCGATGCTGTCGACGCCGCACAGGCCGCAGCCGGTACGCCCGGCCAGGCTGCGCCGCCGCTCCTGCAGCCGCGCCATGCGCTGGGCGGCGATGTCGAGACGTACCTCGATGCCGCGGTCTACCGGCTCGACCTCAATGTCGTAAATCTCCGACGGCTTGTCGACGATGCGCTCGGTCAGGGAGAAGCCGCGCGCGAAATCCTCGAGATCGCAGGGCGTGGCCATCATCACGGCGTGGCTGATGCCGTTGTAGACCAGGGCGACGGCGACCTCCTCGGCGACGATCTCGTCCAGCGTTTCGTCGCCGGCGGCCGTCAGGCGCCGGGCCGCGCGATGGACCGAGCCGTCGGTCACCGTGCGACCTCGTCGATGCGCAGATGCCGCCCTTTGCGGTCGAAGAAGCGACCGCGGTTGAGGACGAGCGGATCGGCCTTCACATCGGCTTCGACTTCCCGGAGCTTGCGCGCCGCCGCGGCGTCGGGCAGCGGCCCGCCGGCGTGGCCGAGGCCGACGAAGAACGCCACGCCGTCCCACGCTGTGCCGGCGCGGTCGAGCAGGCCCTGCATCTCGCGCCAGGCCATGTCGTCGCCGATCAGATGGGCGTAGCTCGACTTCAGGGGAACGACCTCGTCGCCGGCGATGCGCACCAGCACGATGAACAGCGTGAACGGCCCGGTCTCGCCGAACTGGGCGGAGAGCCACTGCTCGAAGTCGGTCTTCATCTAGAACTCGACGAGCGGCGTCGGCGGCATGTAGCGCTCGAACACCTGCAGGAAGGGCTGGCCGCGATCGGCCTCGTACCAGGCCTCGAAGGCGCGAAACGCCGCGATCGGATCGGCGATGGGCGCCTCGTCCGTCGGCGCCTCGCCGTCCTCCGCCGCAGCCGGAAACGCAGTGGCGTGCAGCGCCTCGGCGATCGGCCTCAGCCAGTCGAGCAGCGGACGGGCGCCCTCGCCCAGTTCGTCCAGACCGCCGTCGATCCAGCCGATGTCGCGGAACAGCGCCACCAGCTGGCGCTCGACCGCGAGTTCGCGATCGGGCTCGAGGGCGGCGATGCGCGCCATGTCGCCGAGCGCGCTCAGCCTTCGCCATGCGAAGGCGCGGACGCGCTCGGCTTCCTTGAGCTGGGCCTCGACCTCGGCGCGAACGGATCGTTCGGCGGCCTCGGCGGCCGTGCAATCGGCCTGCAGGCGGGCGATCAGGGTCTCGGCGGCGGACGGCATCGCCGTCCAAGGTGTACCGCCGAGCGACCCATCGCAAGCGCCTCAGACGCTGCTACTTGGCCTTCCTGAGCTCGACGGCACCGACGCCGGCGGCGATGTTCAGGCCGACGCTGCCCTCGACGCTCACCGGCTGCAGGGTGACCTGGCCGCTGCCGCCGCCCAACAACACGTTGGCGCCGGCGCCGACGCCGACCGTGGCTGACGCGGTTCCTCCGACGTATTTGCCGGCCAGCGCGCCCGGGCCGATATTGCCCGGCGCGAACACCAGCCAGACCATCTGCGCTTCCTTGGTGAAGCCGAGATCGACACCGTACTTGTCGATGGAGCCCGTATAGCGCTCGGCGATGCCGTCGGTCCGGGTGAACAGGCAGTTCATGTCCTTGGACGAGCCGAACACGAAACCGACGCCGCCCGCGACATTGCAGGTCAACGAGCCGGCATTGGCACCCGTCCGGCCGGCCGCCTGCGGCGTGCCGGGCGTCGCGGGAGTCTGCGCCTGGACCGCAGTGCCGACGAGCAACGACGCAACACCTGCCGCCGTCAATATCGATCGCAGCATGGACAACTCTCCTCTTGTGGCTGAGCGCTCGGCCGATGCGAGCACCTCTCAACAACGGTGCCGGAAGAACAAGGCTGCATTCCGGCGGGGGGCGGCCGCCCTGTGGGTTAATTTGCAGGCGTCGGTAAGGTGCCCGTAAGCCGGCGCAGCGAGAGTCGTTCGGAAGAATCGGGGAACCCTCTTCTCCCGGTTCGACCGCCCTCCTCCCTGAAGCAACCTGAGGCGGTCGTGGACGGCGCGGGATTTCGGTTCCGCGCCGTTTGCGTTTCAGGGAGGGATTGTGGCCAGTTCCAGTTTCAGGTCGAGCCTTGCCCGCGGGCCTTCAGCACGTAGCCCATGGCCCGGAACTCGGAATCCTGGCGAATGCGATTGGCGACCGCCGGATCGCCGTCGCGATTGGAGACCTCGATCAGCTTATCGGTCTCGGCGGTGCAGGCGAGCGCCGCGGCTTGCGCGACCGAGCCGGCGTCGAGGCTCATGGTCCCGTCAGCATTGGCGTTCTTGGCCAGGCAGGCATCCCGCGCCTTGTACGAATCGTCGATCCGCGTCTGCAGCCTGCCGTCGCTGGAGGTGTGATAGGCACCGGCGCAGCCACCCAGCAGCAACGCAACCAGAACAACAGCAATCCGCATGAACGAGGCCTCTATCCCACTCCCGGCAGGCGCCGGCGAAGCCATTGATACAACGCCGTCATCCGTCCGTCAGCCCGTGACGTACTGTGATCTTGACGGCACTGTGCATGTATTGAATTTAGGGACGGGGTCAGCGGGGGGCTGAATTGCGAATCGTTCTCGTCCTGATGTTGTTGTTGCTTGGTGCCTGCGAAGGCAGCTTCGTGCGGGCCGGCAGCCTGGGACGCAAGGTCAGCATCGACAAGAGCTACGAGGCCCGCGACGCCTGCCTCGCCCGCAATGCCGCAGCCGACGGCGTCAGCGGCGAGGATCCGGCGACGCTCGCCCATGCGGTGGCGCTCTCCTGCAGCGCCGAAACCGACCAGCTGATCGCCGCCTCGGACTATAGCGGCGACGCCAGGGTCGCCGCCTCGATTCGCCAGGACAGCGAGTTTCGGGCGATGAAGTACGTCATGCAGGCGCGCGGCCAGGCGATCTTCCGGAACGGTACCTAAAGTCTTTTCAGGAAGACGATGCGATTGGCTGAAAAGCCCATGTCGCCGTTGCCCCAGGCGAAGACCTCCACGGGCTTGTCAAAGCCCCTGCTGCGGATTTCCGAAAGCAAGGCCTCCTGCTGTTCCGGAGTACGCGTGCGGAAAAAATGCTCCATGCTCAGGATCACGCCGCCCGCGAGCTTCATCATGTCCAGGATCTTGATGTCCTGCTCCGGAGTGGTTGACGCGCTCAGGGTCGGAAAGACCAGCACCGTGCCGGCGTCGACGTATTCCTCCGCGCGATTCGGGTACCAGTCGTAAACTGGCGTCATCCGCTCGAGCAGCCCGGAATCCAGCCTCTCCGCCAGCCGCTCTCGCAGCCTCTTCATCATCTCGATATGCGCAGGCGTGGTGTCGACGCCAAAGGCAGGCAGCCCATGCAAGGCAATGAGCATCGACTCTTGAGCGACCCCCGCGCCGATCTCCACGAAGCGAGTGGCGAACGGGCAGGCTTGCAGCACGAATCTCACGATCGCCTTGTCGTAATGAGCGAGGCCGATGGTCGACGTCAGGCGCTTGTTGTTGGCCGCGATAAATTTATAGCGATACCACTGGTATAGGTCCTCGCCCTGGGCGGCATACTCCTCTTCGAGAAATGCAGCGATCTCCCGGTCGACGCGCGCTTCGATGTTTTCGTCGTATGCCGGCAAACTGGCTCTCCTTCGGCTTGCTTGATCACGTCGGGCGGAATTGGCGGAAGAGAGTGGGAGTCGAACCCACTAAGAACCGGCTAACGGCCCTCTCTGGCTTTGAAGGCCAGCCGCCCCACCGGGAGCGCTTCTCCTCCGTCATCGATCATTCCCCAGAAAACGGACCCTGTCATCTGTCGGCAACGGCCGTCGATGCCGCACCGGCCGGCCCGTACTGTTCGAGTTTCTGCGGCACCGTGCGGCGCAGGTCGCCGCGGCGGATGGTGATGCCGTGGCGGTCGAAGAACTCGAGGATCAGGATCGCCACCTTGCGGCCGTTGTCGAGCTTGTCGCGGAATTCGGCGGCGGTGAAGTCGCGGCCGAAGGCGTGGGCGATGGCGATCATCTCGGCCACCACGGGCCGCAGGAAATACTGGTCGGGAGCGACCTCGACGACGCGACCGACCTTGGCCAGCCGCTGCAGGAGCTTGCGCATCTCGGGCTCGGGCACCGAATAGGCGTTGGCAAAGTCGCGCACGCGGGGCGGCTTGTAGCGCTCGCGGACCAGCTCGGCCGAGATCTTGCGCCACAACGCCTCGTCGCGCGCGCCCAGGGTCAGCGAATGGCCGGGCAGGCGCAGGAAGGCGCCGTCGACCATCACCGTCCGCGCCTTGACCTCCTGGTCGAGCAGCGCCTTGAACACGGCGGGCGGCCAGCGTTTCTTGAGCGCGAGCCGCAGGCGCTCGGGCTGCAGGCCGGGCGCATCGGGCTTGGCCTCGTGATGGGCCTTCAGCGTGTCGACGATGTCCTTGCGCGCCGCGGCCAGCGTCTCGCCCAGGAAACCGAAGCCTTCGAGCTTGGCGCCGCCCGCCGCCTGCAGCAGCTTGTCGACATCGACCGGCCGGAGGTTGCGCGAGAGACCGAAGCGGCCGGTCTCGACGAAGCCCGTCTCGAGCCGCAGCAGCTTGGGCAGCACCTCGGCATCGGGCTCGGCCAGGGCCGCGAGCTCGGCGAGGCGTCGCTCCGAGCGGCGGTTGCGCGGCGGACCGAAGGGATCGATCACGTTGGCGCCCGCCATCGTGCGGATGGCCGAGGGATCGCGCAGGATGACGCGGTCGCCCGCCAGCGCGCCGACCTTCTCGTCGAGCACGAGCTGGGCCAGCGCCGTGTCGCCGGGCGCGAGCTTGTCGCCTTCCAGCAGGGCGACGCGGCCCATGACGTGGGCCGAGCCGAGATGAACGTGCACCGGCGACCAGTGCTTAATCGGCTGGCCTTCCGACGTGAGCAGGCTCAGCTGCACGTCGAGCCGGTCGGTCGGCGCATGCAGCTCGGGACTGACCACCCAGTCGCCGCGCCGGATGGCGTCCTTCGACAAACGCGGTCCGGTGAGGTTGAGAGCGCAGCGCTCGCCGGCGCGGCCGATCTCAGCCGGCCGGTTCTGGGCATGCAGCGAGCGCACCCGCGCCTCCAGGCCCGACGGCGTCAGCAGCAGGCGGTCGTCGACCCTGATCTCGCCGGCATGGACGGTCCCCGTCACCACCACGCCTGCGCCCGACAGCACGAAGCTGCGGTCGACGGCGAGCCGTGCGAAGCCGGTGGCGCCCTTGCTGCTCTCGCCCAGCGCCAGAAGCCGGGTCTTCAGTTCGTCGACGCCACGGCCGGTCAGCGCCGACACCGGCACGATCTCCGCGCCCTTGAGCGAGGTCGCCGACAGCAGCGTCTCGACCTCGGCCATGCGCTCGAGCAGCTGGTCGTCGTCGGCGAGGTCGGCCTTGGTCAGCGCCACGACGCCGCGATCGAGCCCCAGAAGGTCGATGATCTGCAGGTGCTCGACGGTCTGCGGCTTGATGCCCTCGGCCGCCGAGACGATCAGCAGGGCGGCATCGATACCGGTGGCGCCGGCCAGCATGTTGTGCACGAAGCGCTCGTGGCCCGGCACGTCGACGAAGCCGAGCTGGCGGCCGTCGCCCAGGTCCGAGTAGGCGTAGCCGAGATCGATGGTGATGCCGCGCGCCTTCTCTTCCTTGAGGCGGTCGGCATCGACGCCGGTCAGCGCCTTCACCAGCGCCGTCTTGCCGTGATCGATGTGGCCCGCGGTGCCGACGATCATGTTCCGGTCCTTGCCAACTTCAGGAAGCCCGCCGCGAGCTCGCCCGCGCCGCCGGCTTCGGCCTGTTCCAGCCAGTGCAGCGCCTGCGCGCGATCGCGCGCCACGCCCTTGCCGGCGAGGTAGGCCGCGCCCAGCATCGCCTGCGCCTCGGCGTGGCCGAGCTTGGCCGCGCGCTCCCACCATTCGGCGGCCAGCGCGGGATCGCGCGGCACGCCGAGGGCGTTGTGATGCATGTCGCCCAGCCGCGCCATGGCGCCGGCGCGGCCCTGCGCTGCCGCCTTCTCCGACCACAAGCGCGCGCCGACATAGTCCTGGGCGCAACCGCCGCCCAAAAGCTTCATCCAGGAGAGCATGTCCTGAGCGTCGGCATCGCCCTGCTCCGCCGCCTTCTCGTACCAGAGGGCGGCCTGCTCCTGATCCTGCTCGACACCCCAGCCTTCGTAATAGCAAAGCGCGAGGTTGCGCTGGCCGCCGACATCGCCCTGCTCGGCGGCGCGCCGCAGCCAATCGACGGCCTTGGCTGGATCGCGCTCGACGCCGCGGCCTTCGAGAAACGCCGCGCCCATGTTGCTCTGCGCCCGTGCGTGGCCGCGATGGGCGAGCGGCGCCCACAGGTCGAGCGCGACGCCGTAGTTGCCGCCGTTCCAGGCGGCGAGGGCTTGGTCCAATCGGCGCTCGGCGCCGAACATCTTACCCAGCCACGACATGCAGCTTGTCCAGTTGGCCGGTGAACGCCGCTTCGTCGTCGAGCGTGCGCAGGTCGAAGTAAAGGCAGCCGTCGCTGATGCGGCCGATCACCGGAATCGGCAGGCCGCGGAACGCCGCAGCCAGGCGATCGAGGCCCTTGCCGCGCACGGCGATGGCGAAGGACGGCAACAGGTCGACCGGCAAGGCGCCCGAGCCGATCTGGCCGCGCACCGGTTCCATGCCGACGGTGGTATTGGAGCCGATCGCCTTGGCGATGACGGGCAGCAGGCGCTCGGCCAGCGCCCTGATCTCGTCGGCCGGGCGCGCGAGCGCACGCACCGTGGGCAGGCGCTCGGCGAGACGTGTCGGATCGGCGTAGAGACGCAGCGTCGCCTCCAGCGCCGCCAGCCGCACCTTGTCGAGGCGCAGCGCCCGCTTCATCGGATTCTTCGCGATGCGTTCGATCAGGGAGCGGCGGCCGACGATCAGGCCGGCCTGCGGACCGCCCAAGAGCTTGTCGCCGGAGAAGGTGACGACGTCGATGCCGGCTTCGATCGCTTCGCGCGCCGTGGGCTCGTGCGGCAGGCCCCAGGTTTCGAGATCGACCAGCGTGCCGCTGCCGAGGTCCTCGATCACGGGCAGGCCCTTTTCGCGCGCGAGCGGCACGAGCTCGGCGGCCGACACGGTCTTGGTGAAGCCGGACACCGCGTAGTTCGAGGGATGGACCTTCATGATCGCCGCGGTGTCGGGGCCGATTGCGGCGGCATAGTCCTTGAGATGGGTGCGGTTGGTGGTGCCGACCTCGACCAGGCGGCAGCCTGCCTGCTTCATGATGTCGGGGATGCGGAAGGCGCCGCCGATCTCGATGAGCTCGCCGCGCGAGACGATGACCTCGCGGCCGGCGGCCAGCGCCGCCAACACCAGCAGCACGGCCGCCGCATTGTTGTTGACGGCCGTCGCCGCCTCCGCGCCGGTCAGGCGATGCAGCCAGGGCGCGATGTGATCGTCGCGCTCGCCACGACCGCCACCACTCAAGTCGTACTCCAGCGTGGTCGGCGAACGCATGGCCGCGACCGCCGCCTCGATCGCCTCTTCGGCAAGAAGCGCACGGCCGAGGTTGGTGTGCAGCACGGTGCTCGTGAGATTGAACACCCGGCGCTGCGAGGGCTGCACCAGCGAGGCCAGCCGGAGCTCGCACCAGCGCGCGCAGGCGGCCTCGTCGGCCGCCTCCGCGGTGCCGCGCCGGGCCTCGGCCCAGCCGCGCAGGGCCTCGATCACCAGCGGCCGGCCGGCGCGCTGGATCAGCGGCGCCAACGCGGGCCAGTTGGCCATACGGTCGATGGATGGCGGGCGCAGCGCAGGGCTGCTTGCAGGGTCGGCACGCGACACGGGTCGTTTCCCCAAGACGTCTCAGCCGGGCCGTTCGCCCGGCGGAGGGCAGATTGGCCTTATTGACTGGCGACGGCAACGCCTACGCGAACCAGCACCAGGACGGCCGACGACGACAGGCCGATCATCAGCGCCACCTTGGTCGACGAAACGCCTGACGTGTCCTTGAGTAGCGAAATAATGGTCCGCATATGAGTCCCCAACTTCTTCCCTGGCGCCGGCCGGGCGAACCCCTTCGCCCTGGTGACCAGCCCCCTTCCCGACGACGCCCAGGACCCCTCCCGTGCGCCGCGCGGGTCTTATATAGCTCCCGCACGTATCGTGCGTTTCCGAGGCCCCGGACATTGGTATCAATTGTTTCCGTCGGGCTCGGCCATCACGCCCAGCACGAAGGGATTGGCGACGCGCGAAAAGCCCTCTTCGCCGACCACCACGTCGAGACCCAGCGAGGCGAGATCGTCGGCCAGCGGCTCGAGCGTGCGCACGCTCTCGACATAGAAGACCTTGGAATAGCCCTGGCAGGCCTCGCAGCACTCGGCCCTGAGATAGGACGTGCCGGCGAACTGGCGGAACGAGATCTTGTCGGTGCTGCCGCAATGCACGCAGCGCGTCCGCACGTAGCGCCACGACGTGGCGCAGAGCGAGCAGTGCAGATGGCGATGGCCGAACTTGGTGCCGCCGGGCGCGATCATGCCGGCGACCGGCGGCGAGCCGCAGGCCGGGCACTCGCCGGCATCCGACGGATCGAGCTGGGCGACATCGAGCAGCGCCCCCATGCGCGTCCAGGCCACCTGAAGCGCCGCCGCCACGAACACCATCTCCGCGGCCTGGCTCGCCTTCACGTCGCCGCTCAGGAAGCGGTCGGCCAGCGTCTCGAGATCGCTCGCCGATGCGGCCGCCAGCGTCGCACGGGCCTGTTGCGCGGGCTCGGGCAAAGCCGCGACATCGATGCGCTCGAGGATGCGTGTCAGCGCGACGCGCCAGGTGTCGTCGCGTTTCAGGGTCAAGGGATCGAGCGGCGCGCCCTTGGCCGGGCCGGGCAGCGTGCCGGCGGGTAGGTCCGGCAGCGCCGCGTGCTGGGCGGCGACCAGGGCCGCGATCATCTTCAGGAAGCCTTCGAGCTCGTGTCCGGGCGCGAGCGCGTCCAGCCGCTCCGCGCGCCTGGCGAAGACCGTTGCAAGGTCGGGAAGCTTGACGGGGTCGCTCTCGGCGAACGACCCGACGGTGTTGTCACTCACTCAGTGCTTACCGACTTCCTGGCGGAACCACTTGCGATGATGCTTCCAGCTCCAGCCTCTGGTGACCGAGCCGCGGGTCATGGCGCGCAGGGTGCCCTTGACCCAGATCGCCGCGTACACATGCACGATCCAGATCAGGATGGCGCCGATGGCGCACAGCGCGTGGACGACGGCCGACAGCCGCTTCTGGTCGATCGAGGTATAGGCCTCGAAGTAGACGTCCCACAGCACCAGCCCGCTGCAGAACAGCAGCAGGATCAGGATCGACTGGCCCCAGAAGACGAGCTTCTGGCCGGCATTGTACTTGCCGAGCTCGGGCAGCCCTTCCTCCTCGTTGTTGATCACCTTGCCGAGGTTCTTCATCCACACCGTGTCGTCGCAGTTCCACAGGTTAAGCGTGAAGAACCGGAAGAACAGCCCCAGGAAGCTGAAGAACAGCACCACGCCGATCCACGGATGGACCGCGCGAGTCATCTGCCCGCCGCCGAACAGGTTGGTGAGGAAGTAGAGCGAGGGATGGAACAGCGCCATGCCGCTCAGCGCCAGCAGGATCAACGAAATGGCGGTGATCCAGTGGTTGATGCGGGCGCCTGTCGTATAGCGCGAGACGACGTTGTTCTCGCTCATGTCTTCTTGCCTCCGGCCACTTCGTCAGCCTTGCGCTGATCGGCTTCGCTGACCTCGTTGGGTCCCTTGGTGATGTAGTGCAGGAAGCCGAACACGCCGGCGAATGCGATCGCCGCCAGCGAGATCGGCTTCATGACGCCCTTCCAGAACCCGACCATGGGGCTGATCCGCGGATCGTTGGGCAGGCCGGCATAGAGCGACGGATTGTCGGCATGATGCAGCACGTACATGACGTGCGTGCCGCCGACGCCCGGCGGATTGTACAGCCCGGCATTCTTGAAGCCGCGCGACTTGAGGTCGGTGACCCGCTTCTCGGCGTGGACGATCATGTCGTCCTTGGAGCCGAAGTAGATCGCCTGGGTCGGGCACGCCTTGGCGCAGGCCGGCGCCTGGCCGACCGAGACGCGGTCGGAGCACAGCGAGCACTTGTAGGCCTTGCGGTCGACCTTGGAGATGCGCGGGATGTTGAAGGGGCAGCCCTTCACGCAGTAGCCGCAACCGATGCAGTTCTCCGACACGAAGTCGACGATGCCGTTGGTGTACTGCACGATCGCGCCCGGCGCCGGGCAGGCCTTCAGGCAGCCCGGGTCGTCGCAGTGCATGCAGCCGTCCTTGCGGATCAGCCATTCCAGATCGTCGCCGTGCTCGTACTCCGTGAAGCGCATCACGGTCCACGAGGCCGGCGTCAGGTCGGTCGGGTTGTTGTAGGTGCCGTCGGTGTAGCCGATCTCCTGCTTGAGGTCGTTCCACTCCAGGCAGGCGGCCTGGCAGGCCTTGCAGCCGATGCACTTGGAGACATCGATCAGCTTGGCGACCTCGATCGGAGACTGGCGCGCCTGCGGCGGCGTCTCGGTCGAAGCGGAGCGGCGGCGGATGTCGAGCGATTGCAGCGTAGCCATGATGCCCTCCTCCGCCTATGCGACCGCCGGCTGGGCCGGTGGGGTGGTTTTCTTCACGTCGACCAGGAACGCCTTGTACTCGGGCGTGTTCACGTTGGCGTCGCCGACCGACGGCGTCAGCACGTTCATCGGATGGGCCTTGCGGGCGAAACCGACGAAGCCGTAGTGGATCGGCAGCCCGACCACGTCGCACGGCTTGCCGTCGACCATCATCGGCCGGATGCGCTTGGTGACGCAGGCCTTGGCCTTGATGGCGCCGCGCTGGCTGGACACCTCCACCCAGTCGCCGTTCTGGATGCCCTTGGCCTTGGCCAGCCGCTCGCCCATCTCGACGAACAGCTCGGGCTGCAGCACGGCGTTGTCGTGCACGTTTTTGGTCCAGTAATGGAAGTGCTCAGCGAGGCGATAGCTGGTCGCCACGATCGGGAACTTGTCGGGTGTGCCGAACGACTTGGCGTCGGCGGCGAACACCCGCACCACCGGATTGCTGCTGACCTTGGGATGCAGCGGGTTGGCGATGTAGGCGTCCATCGGCTCGTAGTGCTCGGGGAACGGCCCGTCGGACATCGCCGTGCGGGCGAACAGCCGGGCGGTGCCTTCCTGGTTCATGATGAACGGCCCGACCGCCTTGTCGGGCGCGATGGTCGGCGCATAGTCTGGCACGTCGCCGCCCGTCCAGCGCGAACCATTCCACCAGACGTATTTCTTCCTCTCGCTCCACGGCTTGCCGTCAGGCGCCGCCGAGGCGCGGTTGTAGAGGATGCGGCGGTTGGCCGGCCACGAGAAGCCCCAGTTGGGATAGATGCCGAGCCCGGTCGGGTCGCCGGCGTCGCGGCGCATCGACATGTTGCCGGCCTCGGTGAAGACGCCGGTGTAGATCCACATGCCGGAGGCCGTCTTGCCGTCGTCGCGCATGATGCCGAAGGTCGGCAGCAGCTGGCCGGCGCGCAGCATGATCTTGGAGGGATCGGCCGGATCCGGCAGATCCTCGAGCGCGTAGCCGTTGATCTCCTTCAGCACTTCCTGCGGATCGGGATTGTGCGGCCGCGTGTAGTTCCACGTGGTCTTCACGATCGGATCGGGGAAGGCGCCGCCGTCCTTGGCATAGAGCGCCTTCAGCTTCAGATGCAGCTCCGAGACGATCTCGATGTCGCTCTTGGATTCGCCGGGACCGTCCGCCGCCTTCCAGTGCCACATGATGACGCGGCTCGAATTGGTGGCGCTGCCTTCCTCCTCGGCGTAGGCTGACGCCGGCAGCTGGATGACCTCGGTCTGGATCGACTTGGTGTCGACATTGTTGAACTCGCCGTGGTTCTCCCAGAACCGCGCCGTCTCGGTCTCGAGCGGATCGATCACGACCATCCACTTGAGCTTGGTGAGCCCGGTCACGACCTTGTTCTTGTCGGGCGAGGCCAACATGATGTTGAGGCCCTGACAGAACAGGCCGTTCATCTGGCCCGCCGCCATCATGTCGACCATCTTCAGCACGTCGTAGGACGTGTCGAACTTGGGCAGGTAATCATACGCCCAGTCGTTGTCCTTGGTCGCCGCCGCGCCGAAGAAGCTCTTCTGCTGGCTGACGAAGAACTTCTCGTAGTTCTGCCAGAAGCTGGTCTGGCCCGGCCGGATCGGCTTGAAAGCGCGCGACTTGATGTAGTCGGCGTAGGTCGTCTCGCGGTCCGTCGGCAGGACCAGGTAGCCCGGCGTCGAGGTCGAGAGCAGGGCGAGATCGGTGATGCCCTGGACGTTGGAATGGCCGCGCAGCGCGTTCACGCCGCCGCCCGGCATGCCCATGTTGCCCAGCAGCAGCTGGATCATGGCCATCGAGCGGATGTTCTGCGCGCCCGTCGTGTGCTGGGTCCAGCCCAGGGCGTACATCGACGTCATCGTGCGGTCGGGCACCGACGTCGTGGCGATCATCTCGCAAACCTGCAGGAACTTGGCCTTGGGCGTGCCGCAGATGCGCTCGACCATCTCGGGCGTGTAGCGCTCGACATGGGCCTTCAGGAGGTTGATGGCGCAGCGCGGGTTCTGCAGGGTCTCGTCGACCTTGGCCATGCCCTGCTCGTCGAACTCGTAGTCCCAGCTCGAGCGGTCGGTATAGGCCTTGCGGTTGGCGTCGAAGCCCGTGAACAGGCCGTCGTTGAAGGCGTAGCCCTCCTTCACGATGTAGGAGGCGTTGGTGAACGCCTTGACGTAGTCCTGGTGGATCTTGTTGTTGCCCAGCAGGTAGCGCATCACGCCCGACAGGAACGCCACATCGGTGCCCGGCCGGATCGGCGCATAGACGTCGGCGACCGCGGCCGAGCGCGTGAAGCGCGGATCGACCACGATCAGCTTGGCGCCGTTGTTGGCCTTGGCTTCGGTCACCCACTTGAAGCCGCAGGGGTGGGCCTCGGCGGCATTGCCGCCCATGATCAGAACGAGATCAGTGTTCTTGATGTCGTTCCACGAGTTCGTCATCGCACCGCGTCCGAAGGTCGGGCCAAGACTGGCCACGGTCGGACCGTGTCAAATTCTAGCTTGGTCTTCGAACCCCAGTATCCCGGTCGAACGCACGAACTTGTAGGTGAGGTAGCCCGCCTCGTTGCTGAGCGAGGAGCCGCCGAAGAAGCCGGTCGTCAGCCAGCGGTTGACCGTGACGCCGTCGCGGTTCTTGGCGATGAAGTTCTTGTCGCGGTCTTCCTTCATCAGCTTGGCGATGCGGTCGAGCGCGAAATCCCAGCTCACCCGCTCGAACTTGTCCGTGCCCGGCTTGCGGTGCATCGGATACTTCAGGCGGTTGGCGCTGTGGATGTAGCCCAGCGAGGCGGCGCCACGGGCGCAGAGCGTGCCGCGGTTCACCGGATGATCGGGGTCGCCCTCGACATGGATGATCGAGGACTTGGCGTTCTTCGACTTGTCGCCCAGCGAGTAGATCAGCACGCCGCAGGCCACGGCGCAGTAGGGGCAGGCGTTGCGCGTCTCGGTCGCGCGCTCGAGCTTGAAGGGCCTGACGCCAGCCGCGAGCACGTCGCCCGCGCCGACGAATCCCAAGGCGCCCACCGAGGAAGCGGCGAGGCCAGCAGCGCTCACCTTCATGAATTGCCGACGTGTGACGGCCATGTTGGTCTCCATCCCATACGACGCTTTTTCGTCCGGCCTTTTCGGCCATGACATTTTTATGTGCGTCTCGAGCAGTGAAACCCTACTAAGTCCCTGAATCAACAGAAATCAGCGCACATTTCGGTGACTCCTGAGCTACCGATGGTTGCCGTCTCGAAACCATCGGGAACCCGTCTGGCGCGCCTCTTCGCCGGCCGCATCGAGGGCGGCGATGCAGTTGTGCGAATCATCCGCAGGCGCCGCGGCCCGGCCGTTCCACAGCCTTGGCTGACGATTGCGCAGCCAGAAGATGCACGCCCGGACATCGGGCGGATAGTAGAGCGTGTCGCTGACCGGGCGCTCCTTGCCGAGATGCCAGACGGTGCGCTCGACTTTGTGCTCATGGCCTACGGCGCGCTGATAGAGGCCACGCGCCACTCCGGCGTCCGCGATGGCTCTCCCTTCGTGCACGGCAGCAGCGAACGCGGGGTGCTGGGCGATCCAGTTATCGATGGTGCGTGAGGTGACGTCGAAGAAGACACCAAGGTGTTCGTTGGTGGCGCCGAGCAGGCAATAGTTGCGCGCGAGATCGCAATAATCGGGGCGGTAAAGAGTGGGGCGGCCGGGATTGTTCATTCAGACAGTATAACCTGGGTGTTCTATCAATTCAACACCCGGGTAATTTTTTCGTGCCATCGGGCAGGTCCCTCTCCACTACGGCTGGTAGACCAAGCGGCTCCAAAGCCGATGGCTGCTTGCAATGCTGTCAGACAGATTGCCGAAGATCCGCCAGCAGGCGCCGCAAGGCCGCCTTCTCGCGCGCCGGACGGAACAATGGCTTGAGCCGCGCCAATGCCTTGCCCAGCGTCGCGACAAAGTTCGAATCGCTCTCGAGCCGCTGGAGAAGGCGGGCGAGCGCCTGGGTGTCGCCAACCGGGAAGTAGCCGCGATAGTCGGCGCCGAGCAGCCCGACGTTGCCGTCCACCCGTGATGCCAATACGGGCACGCCGGCGACGATCGCTTCAGACACCACGTTGGCGCCGCCTTCGCTCAGCGAGGAGATGACCATGGCGTGGCTGCGCGCCAGCAGCCGGCGCACGGCGGCAGGTGGAACGTCGCCATGCCACTGGTAGCGCGCATTGACGGCCATCTCGGCCTGGGCCCGCCCGGCCCATTCCGCCGTATAGGCGCGGCCGACCTGCTCGATGCCAATCCGGCTTTCGGCCGGCAGAAGACGCGCTGCTTCCGCGGCGCGCAGCGGATCCTTCACGTCGCGTAGATGACCGATCACCGAGACCACGACAGCCCGGCGGCTCGGCAGGCGCGGCTGTGCCAAAGGTGGGGCCGATTGATGGATCACATGGAGGCGCGCGTGCAGCGGGTTGGGCACCGCCTTCCAGGCGAGATCGTTCAAGGCGACGAGCCGGTCAGCCCGCTCCATCGACCGCAATGTCGGCCTGGGATCACTGTCGAGGTATTCATAAATGTCGGTGCCGCTCAGCTGCAGCACCACCGGTCGCGTCGGGAAGCGAGCCTTGAAACCTTCGATCGCGGCGGCGCTGCGCCAGGCATGCACCGCCACCATCAGGTCGGCGGCGCTGCCGTCGTACTCATTGGCGACGCGCACACGATGACCGAGCTGCCGCAGGATCCCCGCCCAGCGCGAGGCGGCCACGCGATTACCGGTATGTGCCGTCGGACCGGACGGTGTGATAAGGACGATCTTCATGGACCAGGCCACGCAGGACCACCGCCCGACCAGCGGATCTTCCGCCGGCGAACTGTTGGCGCAACTGCGCGAGGCCCGTCATCGCACCGAGCGCTTGACGGAAGATCTGTCATCTCAGGAATTGATGGGACCGTACCTCGGCATCGTCAATCCCGTGCTGTGGGAGATCGGCCACGTCGCCTGGTTCCACGAGTACTGGACCTTGCGCCATGCCGCAGGCCGCGCGCCCCTGATCGAGCGCTGCGACCGGCTGTGGGATTCGAGCGCGGTGGCGCACGCCACACGCTGGCATCTCGACCTTCCCGACCGCGCCGGCACCTGGCGCTACATGGCCGACGTGCTGGCGCGCCAGGAAGACGGGTTGGCCGGCGGCATCGACCAGACGGCGCGCTACTTCTACGACCTCGCCATTCGTCACGAGGACATGCATGTCGAGGCGCTGACCTACATGCGCCAGACGCTGAGCTACGCGCCGCCCCACGACCTCGGCATCGCTGGCCGGCCACACGCCGGCCCGCTGCCGGGCGATGCCGCCGTGCCAGGCGGTCGCTGGCGGCTCGGCTCGACCGCCGACGACGGCTTCATCTTCGACAACGAGAAATGGGCGCATGAGGCGATACTGAAACCGTTCCGCATCGCCCGCGCGCCGGTGACCAATGCCGAGTTCGCCGCCTTCATCGAAGCGGGCGGCTATCGGACGCACGAATTCTGGAGCGATGCCGGCTGGACATGGCGCGAGCAGCACGGCGCCGAGCACCCCGTCTACTGGCAGGGCAAGCGCGACGGCGTCTGGACGGTGCGCCGCTATCGTACCGTCGAGGAGCTGGCGCCGCACGCCCCTGTCGTGTTCGTGAACTGGTTCGAAGCCGACGCCTGGTGCCGCTGGGCCAAGCGCCGGCTGCCGAGCGAAGCCGAATGGGAAGCCGCGGCGATCGGCCTGCCGACGCCCGACGGCGCCCGTCTCGCGGACCAGCGCCGTCGCTGGCCGTGGGGCGCCGAGCCGCCGACGCCGGCGCGCGCCAACCTCGACTTCGCCTTCGACGGGACAGTCGATGTCGCGGCGCTTGCCGAGGGCGACAGCGCCTTCGGCTGCCGCCAGATGATCGGCAATGTCTGGGAATGGACGGCGTCCGACTTCCTGCCCTTCGCAGGCTTCGATGCCGATCCCTACAAGGACTACTCGCAGCCGTGGTTCGGCAGCCGCAAGGTGCTGCGCGGCGGTTGCTGGGCGACCAGCGCGCGCATCGCCCGGCCGGCCTACCGCAACTTCTTCACGCCGGACCGCAGCGACGTGTTCGCCGGCTTCCGGACCTGCGCGATCTGACGACCATGGATGCCCTCACCGCTTTCGGCCTGTTCTCCGTGACCACCATGGTGGCCTGCTACGCCCTCGAGGATCGCAGCCATTGGTTCATCCTGGGCTTCGCCGCTTCTTGCGCCCTTGCATCGATCTACGGCTTCCTCCAAGGCGCGTGGCCGTTCGGACTCGTGGAGGGCGTCTGGACCTTCATCGCGCTGCACCGGTGGCGGGTACGGAAGACGGCCTGACCTAACACTCATTGAGAGCCATCAAAGCCTCTCCCTACCAACGAGTCCAAAGTCGATCTCATCGTGGAGATTGTCACGCCTGATCTCCCCGATGAGGTCGGCAAGATCATAGAAAGTTGGCCGCAGCGGCTCGATGACGATGCGGCCCCGCTCTTCTCGAATGTCGACGGGATCATCGATTTCGAGCTTTGCTTCCTTAAGAATGTTCGCCGGAATTCGGATAGAGGCTCCATTGCGCCATTTTTTGACGACCGCTCGCATTGAAGCTTTCATTTTGCTGTAACGAACTGCCGATGAATGACGTCTCCCGCTTGATGCATGTCAAGTTGGAGAAGCGCGATGATCAGGTTGGTATGGCTGGCTGCTTGCCTTCTCTGCGCCGCGACGGCTCTCGCACAGGCGGTGGAATGTCCAGGCGGCCCGCCAGGATTCATCAAGGCTGAAGGCAGCGGATGCAAACTGTGGAACTTATGTCCGCAGCTTCAGGAAAAGGTCATGTGGTCCGGCGACTGTGTCGACGGCTTCGCTGAAGGGACGGGCGTGGCGGCGTCGTTCCTGGCCGGCGACCCAGACGATCGTTACGAAGGACATCTCCGCCGCGGCAAGGCCGAAGGGTATGGTGTCATGACCTGGCCGACCGGCGCGCGTTATGAAGGCGCGTGGGCAAAAGGGGAGCGTAACGGTCACGGCACCCTGACTTGGGAAGACGGCTCCCGCTACATCGGAGACTGGCGAAACAACGAACCGAACGGACGCGGCGTGGAGACCTGGGCGGACGGGACACGCTATGAGGGCGAGTTTCGCGGCTACAAATGGCACGGTCGAGGAGTCTTTACCCGGCTCAACGGAGACCGATATGACGGCGAGTGGCGCAACGGCCGCGCAAACGGACGCGGAGTCATGACGTACTCCGACGGCCTCCGCTACGAAGGAGAGTGGCGCAACAGTCAGTTCAATGGCCGTGGCGTCTACAGCTTCGTCAATGGAGCCTGGTACGAAGGAGAAGTGCGGGACCACGACATCAATGGCTACGGTGTCATGATGTGGCCGAACGGCGCCTGGTACAAAGGCGAGTGGCAAAGCGGCAGGCCTGATGGTCCAGGCACGCTCCAGGTCGACGCCGATACCTTCACGGGAACGTGGCGAGCCGGTTGCCTCCGACTAGATGGAAGACTCGAGGCCTCGCTCATCACGAGCGACGCTGAATGCAATCAACAATAGCTCACGGCTTCTTCTGCAGTCCCCACGTCTCGGCAAGCTGGGCCGCGATGCGCGCCGCCATCATGCGGTTGCCCGGGCTCTCCGCCTTGTCGTCGCGCCAGTAGTGGATGTGGTCGGCGTAGATCGTGCCCTTCTCGTTGGCGAAGATGTCGCCCAGGTCGTAGATCGCGAGCCCGCGCTCGCGCAGGGTCAGCAGGCCCGCCACCATCTTGCGATAGATGTCGCGGTAGGAGAGGTCGCCGACGAGGCGCTTCTCGTCGTCGGTCAGGGTCTTGCCATAGGCCGGCGCCGGCTGGATGAAGAACGCCGACTTGAGATTGTACTCGCGCGCCAGCACCTCGGTGGCGCGCAGGTACTTCTGGTAGAGGCCGAGCTGGACGGCGAACTCGCGGTCGGCGTCGCGGCGGATCTCCTCGGGCATGTGAAAGATGCTGTTGAGCGTTGTCTTCTTGCTCGACTTGAAGATGTCCTGGCCCTTGGCCGCCTGCTCGATGCCGCGCACCACCAGATAGGCCGCGTGGCTGTGGCCCAGCACCGGCATGGCCGCCAGCGAACCCGCCAGCCGCCCCATCACCCAGCCGATGGCGGCATCGCCGAAATTCTCGTCGGCGACGAAGGGATTGACCTCGATGAAGTTGCTGAGCGGCCGCTCCAGCCGCTCCTCGGCGCCGGGCCAGAAGAAGTAGTGCTCGTTGAAGCCGCCGAGATTGACCACGGCATCGACCGAGGTCGCGTACATGGCGAACAGGATGAAGGGCTGCGGCTCCTTCCAGGCGCCGTCGCCGCCGTTCAGCACCAGCCACGGCTTGCCGTTGGGGCTGACGTATTTCTTGTTCAGCTCCTCCTCGAGATAGCGCGGCGCCGGCGGCGCGGAATTCTGGGCGAGCTGCGAGGCGACCGAGCCGCCGCTCAGGATGACGGTGTAGCGCTCGGGATTGCGGACCGTCGGATAGTCGGGCCCGTACAGGCCGATGTTGTTGACCCACGGCTGGCCGCACGGCGGGTTGGCGTGGTGCACGAAGCCGACATAGGGATGCGGATAGAGCGTGTCGACGTAGCGGCAGGTCGTGCCCTTGGTGGCGTCGCGCAGATAGGTGTTCTGGGTGCGCTCGAAGAGCTGCGCCGCAGGCGTGTAGCGGCCGTCCTCGATGAACAGCCAGGCGATGGCCGCGAGCTCGATCGCCGCCAAGGCCAGCACGATACCGAAGAGGGCCGATATCCAGCCAAAAATACGCTGCTTCATCAGATAAAAGTCCGCCCGAACGAGTCGGGCGGACTATACCGGCGGAGGGCCCGGCGACAAGGCGGCGCGATGCCCTACTTGCGCGCCCTGTGTCTTTATTTGGCCGCTGCCGCCCCCGCCATCGCAACCTCGGCGTCCTGGTTGGCCATCACGCCCGAGACGCCGATGGCGCCGATGATCTTGCCGTCGACGACGATGGGCACGCCGCCTTCCAGCGGCGTGGCGCCCTTGACGGCGAGCAGCCGCAGGTTGGCGCCGCCCTGCGCGATGGCGTCCTGCAGGGCCTTGGTCGGCCGCTTGAAATTGTTGGCCGTCACCGCCTTGCCGATGGCGATATCGACGCTTGCATGCTGCGTCTTGTCGATCTTGGAAAAGGCCGCGAGCTGGCCGGCGCTGTCGACGATGGCGATGGCGACCGGCCAGTTGTTCTTCTTGGCCTCGGCCTCGGCGGCGGCCATCGCCTTCTTGGCGGCATCGAAGGTGATGGGCGGGCCGTAGGCCGGCGTTGGCGGCGGCGCCTGGGCGAAAAGCGGTGACGCGACGAAGCTGGCCGCAACGGCGGCCGCGATCATGAGCCTGTGCATGGATGTTTTCTCCCTGGTTTCCGTCTCTGCGAACGGCCCGGAGACTATGAACGACGTGTCGGTCTCGGGCAGTTCAACCAGCGGTCACATTCAGGTGACTCTTCTGCTCGCCCTCGCCGTGAGACGCGTCGGCCCGTCAGGCTCCTCTCCACCGCTAGGGGGAGAGGTTGGGTGAGGAGGCAACGCACGTCACCTTCACCTTGCCTTTCCCCCTAGCGGGGCAGGGCTGTCGCGTATGGCCATTTTCCCGTCATCCCGAGCGGAGCCGCCCGACGGGCGGCGCAGTCGAGGGACCTCTTTTTGTCGATGCATCAACAAAACAGGTCCCTCCGCTCCGCCTCGCTACGCTCGGCTCCGGTCGGGATGACGGGGTTTTGCCTGCGTAAGACGGGGGAGGAGAAAGAAAGAGAGAGAGAGAGAGAGAGTCATCCCGGATTGTCGAGGCTGAACACGCCCGTCGTCTCGTCGTAGGCAAAAGCCTCGGCGTAGCGGCCCCAGCCGGTGACGGCGCGCAGGGTCTGGTCGGCGAACTGCTCGGACATGTGGTCCTCGAGCTCGTCGCGGAAGCGGCTGGCGGGCGCGCGGTGGTTGCCGCGCTCATCGAGCACCCGGCGGATGTGGCCGGCGAGCGGGACGTTGGCCAGGAGGTGCTGGGCGAACAGGTGCTTGCGATCGTCGGGCCCGAGATCGACGAAGCGCCGGCCGGCCTCGGTCAGGCGGATGTCACCCTCTGCCAACTCGGCGAAGCGCATCAGGTGCAGGCTCTCGGCCACCGGGAAGAGATCGTCGATCTCCATCTGCAGGGTCGCGGCGAGATCGGGCAGGTCGGCGCGCCCGCGATAGGGATCGGCTGCGATCGCCTCCAGCAGGCCGGCCAGCAGGTTGGTGGAGACGCGCGGCAGCAACAGCGAGATGCCGCTGCCCGGCAGCGCATGCGCCGGTAGCTGGGCGGCCGGCCTGGAAGTCATCAGCGCGTAGATCTCGTCGACCAGCCGGCGGAAGGCCGGATCGAGCCGGTTGCGCGGCTGCGGCAGGTCGACGGGAATCTCGGCGGCGACGCGGCCGGGATTGGAGGCCAGCACCAGGATGCGGTCGCTCATCAGCACCGCCTCCTCGATGTTGTGCGTCACCAGCAGGATGGACGAGATCGGCAGCCGCCCCTCGTGCCAGAGGTCGAGCAGATCCGTGCGCAAGGTCTCTGCGGTCAGCACGTCGAGTGCGGAGAAGGCCTCGTCCATCAGCAGCAGCCGGGGATGAACGACCAGCGCGCGGGCAATGCCGACGCGCTGGCGCATGCCGCCCGACAGCTCCTTGGGATAGGCGCTTTCGTAGCCGTCGAGGCCGATCAGGTCGATCGCCTCGAGCGCGCGGCGTCGGCGCTCGGCCGGCGCGATGCCCAGCGCCTCGAGCCCGAGCTCGACATTCTCCTGCACGGTCAGCCAGGGAAACAGCGCGAAGGTCTGGAACACCATCGCGACCTCGCTCGCCGGGCCGGCAACGGCGTGGCCGTCGATGACGACACGGCCTTCGCTCGCCGGCATGAGGCCGGCGATGATGCGCAGCAACGAGGACTTGCCGCAGCCCGAGCGGCCGAGCAGGGAGACGATCTCGCGGTTGGCGAGCTTGAGGCTGACGCCGTCCAGCACCAGCAGGCGCTCGCCGCTGCCCTTGGGATAGGACTGCCGCACCTGGTCGACCTCGACCAGCGGCTGGTTCATGCCATCCATGTCGCTCTCCTCATGTCAGGCGATAACGCCGCTCGGCCAGACGGTAGAGTGGCCGCCAGACCACGCGGTTGCAGGCCACCACCATCACCGACATCACGGCGATGCCCAATACGACGCGCGCATAGTCGCCCTTGGCCGAGGCGTCGGCGATGTAGGCGCCGAGACCGGTCGCCTGCAGCGTCGTTGAGCCCCAACTCGCGACCTCGGCCACGATGCTGGCGTTCCACGAGCCGCCGGTCGCCGTCAGCGCACCGGTCACGTAGTAGGGCAGGATCCCGGGCAGGATGACCTTGCGCCACCACTGCCACGACCGCAGGCGGAAGAGCGCCGCCGCTTCGCGCAGGTCGGTCGGGAAGGCGCTGGCGCCGGCGATGACGTTGAACAGGATGTACCACTGCGTGCCCAGCACCATCAGCGGGCTCAACCATATGTTCGGATCGAGACGCCAATGCACGATCGCCACGACGGCGATCGGGAAGAGCACGTTCGCCGGGAAGGCGGCGAGGAACTGCGCGATCGGCTGGACGCGGGTGGCGACATTGGGCCTGAGCCCGATCCAGACGCCGATCGGCACCCAGAGCAGGCTCGCCAGCGCGATCAGGATCACGACGCGCAACAAGGTGAGCAGGCCGAGCCCGAACGCCTGACCGACGTCACGCCAGCCCAGCGAGACGTCGACGAACTGCACGATGCGCCACAGCGCCCAGGCGCAACCCACGAGGACGATGGCCAGCCACAGTCGATCGAACAGCCGCGTCAGCTGCGGCCGCGCCGCTGCCCCGGGGCGCGTCGCAGGGTGCGGCAGCTGGGCGCCGAGCCAGCCGGTAAGCGTCGACACCATCGCCGCCAGGCGTCGCAGCAGGGCGGCGTGGCGCCAGATGTCGTAGACCCAGGAGCGCGGCCGGCGCTGGCTGGCCGTCTGCTCGAAGCGGAACTTGTCGGCCCAGGCGACGATCGGGCGGAACAGCAGCTGGTCGTAGGCCAGGATCACCAGCGCCATGGTGCCGACGGCCATCAGCACGGCGGGTACGTCCTTGTTGTCGATGGCGAGCGCCAGCCACGAGCCGATGCCCGGCAGCTTGATCGTGGTGTCGCCGACGGTGATGGCTTCCGATGCGACGACGAAGAACCAGCCGCCCGACATCGACATCATGGTGTTCCAGATCAGGCCGGGTGCGGCGAACGGCGCCTCCAGCCGCCAGAAGCGCAGCCAGGACGAGAGGCGGAAGTGGCGGGCCGCCTCCTCGAGGTCGGGCGGCAGGGTGCGCAGCGACTGATAGAAGCTGAAGGCCATGTTCCAGGCCTGACTGGTGAAGATGGCGAAGATCGCCGCGCACTCCGCGCCGAGCTGGCTGCCGGGAAAGAGCTTTATGAAATAGACGACGGTGAAGGTGAGGAAGCCCAGGACCGGCACCGACTGCAGGATGTCGAGGGCCGGGATGATCACCAGCTCGGCGCGCTTGCTCTTGGCCGCCAGCGTGCCGACCACGAAGGTGAAGACGAGCGAGGCGATGATGGCCGCGAACATGCGCAGCACGGTGCGCAGGGCGTATTCGGGCAGGTTGGCCGGATCCAGCGTGACCGGCGCGGCGGCGAGCCGGCCGATCGGCTCCACCATCTCGCGGGCGCCGTGGGCCAGCACGACGAAGCCCGCCCCGACCACGATGAAGATCGCGAGATCGTAGGGATTGGGCCGCAAACCCGCGCTGCGCAGCGGCAGCGGCGGGCGCTGGTCAATACGGGGCTGAGACAATCGTGCCATGGCAAGCCTTTCGCGGAAGAGCCATGGCAAGGCGAGATGACGAGGGCATGACGGCCCTCACGTCCGCAGCATCAATGCTTCAGATTCGGCATTTCCGTCAGGGGCACAATGCGAATACCCGCGGCCTCGAGGCCCTGGCGGACGGCCGTCGACACCGTGACCGCGGTTGGGCCGTCGCCGTGCACGCAGATCGAGTCGACCTGGCAGGGGATGCGCTTGCCTGAGGTCGAGTAGATCGCCTGCTCGTCGACCATGCGGCGGACGTGCGCCACCGCCTGCGCGGCGTCCTTGATCATCGAGTTGGGCTCCTTGCGCGGCGTCAGCAGGCCGTTGTCCCCATAAGTCCGGTCGGCGAAGACCTCCTCGGCGACGCGCAGGCCGTGCTTGCGCGCCGACTTGCCCTGCTCGGTATTGGCCTGGGCGAGGAAGATCAGGTCGCGGTCGGCGGCCTTGGTGGCCCGGCAGATCGCGTCGCACATCTCGGCGCTCTCGGCCGACATGTTGGCCATCATGCCGTGCGGCTTCATGTGCGTGACCTTGGCGCCGTGCAGCGCGGCGATCGCTTGCAGCGCGCCGATCTGATAGGCGATGTTGGCCTCGAGCTCCTTGATCGTGAGGTTGATGACGCGCCGGCCGAAGCCCTGCAGGTCGGCGAAGCCGGGATGGGCGCCGATCGACACGCCGTTCTCCTTGCAGAGCTTCACGGTGTCGACCATCACCACCGGGTCGCTGGCATGGAAGCCGCAGGCGACGTTGGCCGACTTCACAATCTTCAGCACCTCGGCGTCGTTGCCCATCACCCACGGGCCGAAGCTCTCGCCCAGGTCGGAGTTGATGTTGACGAAACCGGCGTTTGTCGCAGCCATGAGAAAACTCCTTGGAGGCCGGAAAGAAAGGTCCCTCGCTAGGCTCGGGATGACACTATATCCTAGCAGATGTGAGCGTACGGTACCTGTCCTGCGGTGACACCGCCTTCTCTGTCGAATTCGGCAACGAGATCTCCCCTGAAATCAACGGCCGGGTGATGGCCCTGCACGCGGCCATTGGCCAGGCCGGGATCGACGGCGTGGTCGAAACGGTGCCGTCCATGCGGGCGCTGATGGTCTGCTATGACCCGATGGCGACGTCGCGCGCCAAGCTCGAGCCCGAGATCGAGGGCCTGATCGCGCGCGGCCTGCCGACCGACATGAAGAGCCGGCAGGTCACCATCCCCTGCTGCTACGACGATCCCGAATTCGCGCCCGACCTCAAGGAGGTCGCTGAGCGCACCAAGAAGAAGCCGGAAGAGGTGATCACGGACCACCTCGGCTCCCGCTTCAAGGTCTATGTGCTGGGCTTCATGCCGGGCCTCGCTTATATCGCCGGCCTGGAGAAGTCGCTCTACCTGCCGCGGCGTTCGCAGCCGCGGGTGCGCGTGCCGCGGTCCACGGTCGCCATCGCCATGGACATGACGACCATCTACCCGTTCGAAAGCCCCGGCGGCTGGCACCTGATCGGCCGCACCCCGCTCTGGATGTTCGACCAGCGCCGCGAGCAGCCGGTCTTCCTGGCGCCCGGCGACTCCCTCACCTTCCAGCGCATCGACCGCAAGACATTCGACCGCATCGCCCGCGACGTCGAGGCCGGCGCCTTCGACTGGGCCAAGCTGGTGAAAAGCGCATGACCGCCCAGTTGAAAGTCGTGCGTGCCGGCCTGTTCGACACGCTGCAGGACCTGGGTCGGATCGGCTTCATGGCGCTCGGCATGCCGACCGCCGGCGCCCAGGATCGCATCGCCCTGCGCCTGGCCAACGCCCTGTGCGGCAATCCCGCCGGCACTGCGGGCCTGGAGATCGGCGTGATGGGCCCCGACCTGCTGGTCGAGGCCGAGAGCGTGCGCGTCGCGCTGGTCGGCCCGCTGTCGCCGATGCTGATCGAAACGCCCGACGCGCCGCCCAAGCCACTCGAGTCCGATCGCACGCATCTTCTCAAGCGTGGCCAGGTCCTGCGCGTCGGCATGGTCGAGGGATCGAGCACCGCCTATCTCGCCGTCGCCGGCGGCTTCGCCGTGCCGCCGTTCATGGGCAGCCTGTCGACCTATGCACGCGCCGGCGTCGGCGGCTACGAGGGCCGGAAGCTGGCGGCCGGCGACGTGCTGCCGCTCTCACGCGAGCAGGCGCCGCCGGGCGACGAGAAGAAGCTGGCACAGCCGTTCGACTATGGCAGCGGGCCGGTCCGCGTCGTCTGGGGACCACAGGACGACTATTTCAGCGAGAAAGGCCGGCGGACGTTCATCGAGTCCGAGTATCGCGCCTCCAAGGAAGCCGATCGCATGGGCATCCGTTTCGACGGACCGACCATCGAGCATTCGAAAGGCGCCGACATCATCTCCGACGGCATCGGCCCCGGCGGCATCCAAGTGCCCGGCGCTGGCCTGCCGATCGTGCTTTTAGGCGACCGACAGACCGTCGGCGGCTATTCGAAGATCGCCACGGTCGCCTCGGTCGACCTGCCGCGGCTCGGCCGCCTGCTGCCGGGCCAGGTCGTGCGCTTCACGCCGGTGACCGTCGAAGAGGCCGAGAAGCTGCGGCGCGACCAGGAAGCGCGCCTGCAGCGCGCCATCGCGGATTTCAAGACGGCGCGGCCGCCGGGCGGGATCGATCTCGTGCGGCTCTACGAGGAGAACCTCATAGACGGCGTGGTGTACCAGTAAGACTGGCACCCCGAGCGACGCGAGGGGCTTTGAGGTCAGGTCACCGAGACCTCCTGCGGTGCGACGAAGGACGGCTCGGCGCCCTGCGGCTGCACGTTGGTGATGAGATGCGACAAGCGCGAGCGCGGCTCATCGGCCCAATGGATGGCGGGCTCGATCTGCTTCACGCGCCGGCCGAGCGTCTCCTTGCCCTCGTCGAAGCGTTAACTCGCGCTCGCCCTCGCCGAACTTGACGTTGCGGCGCATCGGCATCCATCTCCTGCCCGAGCAGCAGCCGGTCGATGCGCGCGTCGTGCTTAGCCATGGTGCACCTCCGTCTACTTTTATTCCTCCCTCATACGGGGGAGACGAGCAGCAAATTGATTGCCTACCAAATGCGAAGTTCGCACTCTTATCGTGAAGTTTCATCCGAGTTGTGCCGTGATATCACCAGGGGAAGTGACAGGCTTGGATGAGCAGCCGGTGCAGACCGAGAATCGATGGGCGTCCCATGAAACCAGGCGCGGCTGGTCGTTCGCCGGCTGGCGCTTCGCGCCCGATCATGACGGCCTCTGCGGACCCGATGGCCGCGCCGTCGAGCTGACCCGCCAGGAAATGCGCCTGCTTACCGTATTCGTGCGCGCCGCCGGGCGCACGCTCAGCCGCGACTTCCTGCTCGATTCGCTGGGCGAGACCAACAAGGACGTCTACGACCGCGCTATCGATACGCTGGTGAGCCGGCTGCGCCAGAAGCTGCAGGACGATGCCCGCCGCCCGCAATTCATCGTCACGCGGCACGGCACCGGCTACAGCTTCGTGGCGCCGGTGAAAGCGTTGACCCCGGCCGCGGCGCCGGCCGCCGCCGCAAAGGCCGAGGTCGAGCGGCCGACCATCGCCGTGCTGCCCTTCCGCAATCTCAGCGACGACCAGAAGTTCGACCATATCGCCGCCGGCCTCACCGACGAGGTCATCGTGGCGCTGGCGCGATCACAGGTCTTCGTCGTGGTGGGACGCAGCGCTGCCTATGCCTACGGCGTCGGCGCAGCGACCGACTTCGATCGCGCTAAACGCGACCTTGCGACCCGCTACATCGTGGAGGGCAGCCTGCGCCAGCTGCGCGACAACGTGCGCGTCACGATCCGCCTGTCCGAGCGCGAGACGGGCCGGCATCTGTGGGCGGAGAACTTCGACCGGCCCTTGCAGCAGCTGCTCACCGTGCAGGAAGAAGTCGTCAACACCATCATCTCCACCCTGCAGCCGCGCTTGAACCGGGCGGAGGTGCAGCGCGTCCACGGCATCGCGCCCGAGCATCTCGACAGCTGGTCGCTGTTCGTGCGCGGCATGATCGCCTTCTACTCCATGCGGCTCGGCGGCCTGCAGGAGGCGATCGATCTCGCGCGGCAAGGCATCGCCCGCAGGCCCGACTATGCGAATGCCCACGCCTTGCTGTCGGTCGCGGTGCGGACCCTGGTTGCCAATGGCGGCGATGGCGACCCGGTCGAACTGAACGCCGAATCCCTGGCGGCCGGCCATCGCGCGGTCGAGCTCGATCCCGACCATACCTACACGATCAGCGCGCTCGGCTCGGCGCTGGCCTTCACCGGCAAGGCGCGCGACGCCATCCCCTACCTCGAACGCGCCATCCAGCTCGACCCGACCCACGGTCCGGCAGCGGCGACGCTTGCCCTGGCGCTGGTCTATCGCGGCCAGGCCGAGCAGGCGGCGAGCCGCGCCCAGCACGCCGTCGAGCTCAGCCACAACGATCCGGTGGCTGGCCACTACAGCTGGTTCGTGCTCGCCAACGCCGAATTGATGGGCGGCCGCACCGACACCGCGGAGATCGCCGTGCGGCGCGCCCTCTCCTTCAATCCGGGCTATGCCTGGAGTCTCGTGCTGCTTGCCAACCTGTTGGGGCTGCAGGGCGACAGGACCGGCGCGCACGCGGCGTTCGCCTCCGCCACCCAGCTCTTCGGCAATGCCCAGCGGCTCGTCGAGGTCTACCGGGCGCTGCACCTGCCGCGCTTCGAGCGCAGCGAGGATGCAGCCAGGATGACCGCGGGCCTCAGGGCCGCCGGCCTGGAGATTTGACCTTCCCGTTCGGGTATCGGCTATAGGGAAGCTATGAACCGTCGGACCTTTGTCGTCGCCGGCTTGCTGGCCGGCTCGATGCCCCTTTCGGCACGGGCCGCATCCGCTCTCGAGGTGATCTATGTCGGCGGGTTGGATTGCCAGCCCTGCACGGCGTGGAAGAACAAGTACAAGGCCCGCTGGCTGGCCTCGCCGGAATACCGGCAGGTGACGTGGATCGAAGTGGAATCGCCCAAGCTGAAAGAGGCCTACCAGGAGCGCTTCTGGCCCGGCGAGCTGAAGCTGGTCCTCGACCAGCTGCCGCGCAAGAACGGTACGCCGCGCTTCCTGATCGTGCGGGACGGCAGGGTCGTCGCCAACGAGTTCGGCGTCAGCCACTGGACGAAGATCCTCGAGATGCTCAGGAATCAGCTCGCCTAGTCCTTGCCGTTTCGTCCATCGGCCCTACGGCATCGTCGATGCCGCTTTCACTGTGGCCGCTGCCGCCCGGCATTGGTACGAACGAAATCGACCGAACACCCGAGGATTCGCGATGGCCTGGCAACCGGAAATGGACGAGCTGCGCCGACGTCAGGAGATGACCAAGCGCATGGGCGGCGCCGACAAGGTCAAGCGCCAGCACGACGGCGGCCGTTTGACCGTGCGCGAGCGCATCGACCGGCTGGTCGACAAGGACAGCTTCCGCGAGATCGGCAGCATCGCCGGCAAGGCCGAGTACGACGGCCGCAACGATCTGGTCGATCTCATGCCGGCCAACGCCGTGATGGGACGCGGCAAGATCGACGGCCGGCACGTCGCGGTGACCGGCGACGACTTCACGGTGCGCGGCGGCTCGGCCGACGCCACGATCAAGGAAAAGGACATCTTCATCGAGCGCTACGCCAATCAGTACCGTGTGCCTCTGATCCGCATGATCGAGGGCTCGGGCGGCGGCGGCTCGGTCAAGACCATCGAGACCACGGGCCGCGCCAACGTGCCGGGCGTCAAGGGCTGGGAATGGGTGGTGCACAACATGGGCGAGGTGCCGACGGTCGGGCTGGGCCTCGGATCGGTCGCCGGCCTGGGCGCGGCCCGGCTCGCCGCCACGCACTACTCGGTGATGGTGAAGGAGGTCTCGGCGATGTTCGTCGCCGGGCCGCCGGTGGTGAATCGCCTCAGCCCCAAGCAGTACGACAAGCAGGAGTTGGGCGGCTGGGAGATCCAGCTGCGCGCCGGCGCGATCGACGAGGCGGTCGACAGCGAGGACGATGCGTTCGCCGCGGCCCGCCGCTTCCTCTCCTACCTGCCCTCCTCGGTGCACGAGGCGCCGCCGCGCGGGCCGGTCACCGACGATCCGGCGCGCCGCGAGGAGTCGCTGTTCGAGGCCATCCCACGCGACATCCGCAAGGTCTATCGCATCCGGCCGATCATCGAGAAGATCGTCGACAAGGGCTCCTTCTTCGAGATGGGCAAGCTCTACGGCCGCTCGGTGGTGACGGGCTTCGCGCGCATCGACGGCTGGCCGGTGGCGCTGATGGCCTCCGACCCGATGTTCTATGGCGGCGGCTGGACGGCCGACGCCTGCCAGAAGGTGGCGCGCTTCGTCGACATGGCGGAGACCTTCCATCTGCCGGCGGTGTATCTCTGCGACTGCCCGGGATTCCTGATCGGGCTGGAGGCCGAGAAGAGCGGCGTGATCCGGCAGGGCGTGCGCGCCATGTCGGCGATGTTCCAGACCACGATCCCGTGGTGCACCTTCATCATCCGCAACGCTTTCGGCGTGGCGGGCGCGGCGCACCAGAACGGCGCGCGGCTCAACTGGCGCTACGCCTGGCCGTCGGGCCGCTGGGGCTCGCTACCGCTGGAGGGCGGCATCGAGGCGGCGTATCGCGCCGAAATCGCCGCCGCCGACGATCCCAAGGCCAAGATGGCCGAGATCGAGGACCGCCTGAACAAGTTGCGCTCGCCCTTCCGCAGCGCCGAGACCTTCTGGATCGAGGAGATCATCGACCCGCGCGACACGCGCAAGATCCTGTGTGAGTTCGTCGAGCTGGCGGCGCCGGTGCGCGGCAGCGGGCCGAGCCGGCACTGGATGCGGCCTTAGCTCTTGAGGCTCATGCTCTTCCGGACCGCCGGCCTCTGGCCGGCATCATGATCATGAGCCGGCCAGAGGCCGGCGGTCCGGAAGACGATGACGATCACTTCCCCCAGCCATACCCCCGCAGATGCGGCAGCGTCCCGCAGGCGGGATCGAACGGCGGATTGCTGAGGTAGTCCTTGTCGGCCAGCACGTAGGCGCGGCCGGGCGTGCGGCTGACCAGGGCGCTCATCGCCGGCAGCGACCAGTCCTGGGCGAAGAGCTTGTCGGGCCATTCGAGCAGCGGCAGGTCGCGCGCGCGGATCGCGCCCTCGCGCGTGTCGACCACAGTGCGCATGCGGCCGAGATAATCCGACCACAGGCCGGTCAGCACCACGTCGGGCACGGCGGCGGCCAGCAGCAGCGCGGTCATGGCCAGCACCAGGCGGCGCGACACCGCAGGCAGGCGCAGGATGGTGAAGACCTCGGGCGGCCGCTGCCGCCAGGCGACGTGCAGCCACATGCAGACCAGCAGCACCGCCAGCACGATGCCTGCCGCCTGACGCGCGAGATAATGCGCCGGCGGATAGAGGATGGAGTGCTGGTACACCAGCCGATACCAGGGCGAGAGCGCGAGCGCGGTGGCGGCAATACCGATGATCACCGCCGGGCCGCTGCCGCGCAGCCATGACGGCCGCAGCAAGGCGACCGCCGCCGAGATCGCGAGTCCGATGACAGGAATGATGAACTGCTGGTTTTGCCAGAAGTCGAAGGACATCGCCCGCACCTTCTGGAAGTGCGGATGGTTCCAGTAGTCGACGATGGCGACGAGCCCGACGATGGCGGCCGCGACGAACGCTACGGCGGCGACGACCATGAGCCCCCTCACCCAGGGATCGTCGTCCTGGCGCATCGACCAGACGATGGCGGCGGCGAGGAGCGGGCCGAGATAGACCATCGTCTCGTAGGAACGCACGCAGAGAATCCCGAGCAGGCAGAGCAGCACGGCGTCGCCGAGGCGCCTTGGCCCTGGGGTCAGCGTCAGCGCCATGACGACGACAGCCGCGGCGAAGGTGGCGTTGTATTCGCCGATGATGAAGAAGCTGGTCGGTAGATAGACCGCGGCGACTACGGCGATGACGATGCCGAGCAGCACGGCGTCGTGTTTCACGCGCGCCAGCGCCAGATGGTAGAGGCCGGTCGGCAGGCCGAACAGCGCCGCCGAATAGACCATCGCCAGCAGCCTGGTGTCGCGCACGCCGAGCTCGCTCAGCAGCAGCAGCGGAAGCTGCGTCACCCAGTCGACGTGGGCGCGCGCGGTGTAGAAGTCGTGGACCTGGCCGAGGTCGAGGATGTTCGCCATGAAGGGCGAGCCGTCCCAGAACAGGCCGCGGCAGGCGATCGTGGCATTGATCGCCAGCGCCCACAGCAGCAGCACGACGCTGCGGTAGGCAGCCGGCGGCGGCGCGGCGGCGGGCGCGCTAGTCACGCCACGTGTACTTGCCCAGCGGATAGGGATCCGCCGGCGGGAAGGGCTGCCAGGACTTGAAATCGCGGGGCGGCGCGATGATGCCGTCGCCGCGCTTGGCGCGCAGCGCCAGGCTCTGGCTGGGCAGGATCCAGGCCTCGACCAGCAGGTCGTAGGGATGGCGCGACAACGGCGAGTCCTCGAAGGCGATCACGCCGTCCTTGGACAGGACCTCTTTGCGCACGACGTCGAGGTACGACGACCAGGTCCGCGTCAGGTAGATGTCGGAGGGCAGGATCGCCAGCACGACCACGACGGCAAAGGTGAGGAAGCGGCGCGCCGCCTCGGGCGTGCGCAGCGTGGCGAAGACGGCGAGCTTGTCCTTGAGGAGCGAGCCGTAGAACCAGATGAACAGCACGATGCTGACGATGACCATGCCGGCGGCCTGGCGCGCCACGTACTGGGACTTGGCGAGCGGCCGGACCAGCGTGTCGCTGAGCGCCAGCAGCGGCGACAGCGCCAGGATCGCCAGCAGGACGCAGGCCCAGCGATAGGGCTTGCCGGCGAGGAGGTCGCGCGGCCTGATGAGGCCCCAGACGACGACCACCAGCGCGGCGGCCAGCGCCAGGTCGAACTGCAGGTTCTGCCAGAAGTTGGTGGCGGTCTCGATCGTCTCGTCGAGATGCTCGACCGACCACGGCTTGACCAGGGAGCGGATGGCGACGGCCATGCCGCCGATGAAGCCGACCGTGGACATGAGGTAGAGCGTGGTCGGTCCCCAGCGGCGCTGCGGCATCCGCCACACCGTGTGCAGGACCATCAGCGTCAGCAGCGGGCCGAGATAGATCATCGCCTCGTAGGTGCGCGCCGCCAGCAGGCTGATCACGGCGAGGAACAGGCCGTCGAGGAGAGTGAGCTCGCGCGCCGTCACCAGCCGCACGGCGACGCAGATGGCGATCGCATAGGCCGTGTTGTATTCTCCGACGATGAAGAAGGACGTCGTCATGAACACCACGCCGATGGCGGCGATCACCGCGGCCAGCAGCACCGGGTCGTCCTTCACCCGCACCAGGGCGAGCGTATAGAGCGCGGTCGGCAGCGCGAACAGGCCGATCGACAGCAGCCGTGCAAGGAGATGCAGGTCGGTGATGCCGAGGAAGACGGCGGTCATGATCGGCGCCTGGCCGACCACCATGGCGTAGAGGCGCGGGGCGTAGAAGTCGAAGAACCACTCCCGCCGCGCGATCTGCACGAGGAAGGCGGAGCCGTCGACGAATAGGCCGCGGCTCTCCCAGCTATGCCACAGGGCCAGGGCCCAAATCAGGCCGATCGTCGTGCGGTAAGCGACTGTCGTTGTTGGCATTTGCACGCGTTCGGCGTCTACCCGAGGCCTGCCCCCCGTGCAAGCGCTCCCGGCTTGCAGCGTCGAAAGAGCGCTGTTAGCAAGGCCTTCAATGCAAGGATCCACGATGCTCAGTTGGGAAAAGATCGACGCCATTCCGGGCTGGTTCATGTTCCAGTCCTACTGCGTCTGGCGCGCCCTGCTCGACCAGCAGGCCCGGATCACGGGCGACCTGTTCGAGATCGGCGTGTGGCGCGGCCGCTCGGCGTCGGTGCTCGCCTCCTATCGCAAGGGTGGCGAGAAGCTCTATCTCTGCGACCTCCGACTCGACCAGCCGGCGGTCGAGCGCGCCATCCGCTCGGTCGGCGTGGAGCCCGCCAACATCGTGCCGCTGTCGGGGCCGTCGGCCGACCTGCCGGCCAAGCTCGACCTGCAGGCCATGCACCAGACGGTGCGCTGGTTCCACATCGACGGCGAGCATACCGGCACCGCGGTCTATCGCGAGCTCGAGCTCGCCAACCGCATCGTCAACAACGACGGCATCGTGGTGATCGACGACTTCTTCTCGCCGCGCTACCCGGCCAACACGACCGAGGTGATCCGCTATCTCGAGAAGAACCCGTTCCACTTCCGCCTGCTCGCGGTCGGCTTCAACAAGGGCTATCTCTGCCGGCCCGAGAGCTTGCCGCGCTACATGGACTTCATGGCCTCGGGCATGAGCCGCACGCTCACCGGCTACGGCGCCAAGACGACGATCTTCAAGACCACCGGGCCGTGGGACACCGACGCCGTCGGCATCACCGACTTCGTCGACGATGCCGGCCCGATCGCCGGCCCCGACAACGAGCCGCAACGCTGGCACATGATGCGCACGCGGCATGTGTGGGGACCGGTGCGTCACCTGCAGAACGGCTGGCGGATGCTGCGCGGGCGTTAATCGGGAGCGCGGGCCTCCGGCCCGCATCATGATCATGAGCGGGCCGGAGGCCCGCGCTCCCAATCAAGCCGCCTTCGCGATCTTCAGCTGATCGTCGAGATCGTCGGCGATGAAGTTGCGCACGACCTCGTCGAGATCCTTGTCGGTCTCGAAGCCGAGCGAGCGGGCGCGCTTCGAGTCGATGCCCTGGGGCCAGCCGTCGCAGATCTTCTGGATCGCGGGATCGTTCTGCCAGGTCACCTTGCCGACCTTGCGGTTGCCGGCATGGCGGCCGACCGCCTGCTCGAGTTCCTTGGCCGTGACGTTGATGCCGTTCAGCAGCAGCGTGCGGCCCGGGCCGAAGGCGTCGGGCGCGAGGTCGTGCAGGCGCACGAAGGCGTCGACCGTCTTGCGCGGGCTCAGCACCACCATGATGGTCTCGGGCGTCACCGGGCAGACGACGTCGATGCCGGTCAGCGGCTCGCGCACCACCGAGGAGGCCCAGGTCGAGGCCGCCTTGTTGGGCAGGCCGGTGCGCACGCAGATCGTCGGCAGCCGTACCGAGGTGCCGCGCAAGAATCCCTTGCGGGTGTAGTCGCGGATCAGGAACTCGCCGATCGACTTCTGCGCGCCGTAGGAGGTCTGCGGCGTCAGCGCCGTGTCGTCGGTCACGGCCGGCGGCAGGTCGCCGCCGAACGCCGCCAGCGAACTGGTGAAGACCACGCGCGGGTTGGTGCCGAGGGCGCGGCAGGCCTCCAGCACGTTGCGCGTGCCGTCGAGGTTGACGCGGTAGCCGAGATCGAAATCGGCTTCCGCGCCGGCGCTGACCACGGCGGCGAAATGGAACACCGTGGCGGCGCCCTGCACGATCGACTGCACCGTGGCGAAATTGGCGATGTCGCCGGCCAGGGCCTTGACCCGCGGATCGTCGAGGCCCGGGCCGCTCGCCTTGCCGACGTCGAACAGCACGAGTTCGCTCACCCGCTCGGGCTTGCCCGCGGGGCCGGCGATGCCGCCCTCCTGCAGCAGGCGCCGCGCCAGCTTCTTGCCCAGGAATCCTCCGCCGCCGGTGATCACCACCTTCATGTCGTTTCCGCCCTTGTGTCCAATGGTCCTCTGGAAACGAAAGTGTGCACAGATCGGCCTTCACAGTCTATGTTGGCCGCAATGGCGGGAAGCAGCGATATCTTCGTCTTCAAGGATGCCCTCATCATCCTGGGCACCGCCGCCGTCGTGGCCCCCGTGGTCCACCGCCTGAAAATCAGCCCCGTCCTGGGTTTTTTCGCTGTCGGCGCGGCACTGGGGCCGCACGGGCTCGGCCGGCTGGCCGACTATTCGCGGGCGATCGATTGGCTCACCGTGACCGGCGAGAAGCAGATCGCCTTCATCGCCGACTTAGGCATCGTCTTCCTGCTGTTCTTCATCGGCCTGGAACTGTCGATGCGGCGCCTGCTCACCATGCGCCGCCTGGTGTTCGGGCTGGGCGGACTGCAGGGCCTGCTGACGACGGTGGTGATCAGCTTCGGCGCGCTGTGGTACGGCCAGCCGCCGGCCGCCGCCTTGATCATCGGCGCCTGCCTGGCGCTCAGCTCGACCGCCCTGGTCATGGAGGTGCTGTCCGGCCAGCGCCGCATGATGTCGACCACCGGCCGCACCAGCTTCGCCATCCTGCTCGCCCAGGACCTCGCCGTGGTGCCGCTGCTGTTCCTGATCGGGGCGCTGGGCAGCGCCGCCGATTCGACGTCGGTGGCCCAGGGCGTGATCATCGCCCTGGTCGAGGCCGCGATCGCCATCGCCGTGATCGCCGTGGTCGGCCGGCTGGTGCTGAAGCCGCTGTTCAAGCTGGCCGCCGGCACCGACAATCCCGAGTTCTTCATGGCCGCCACATTGCTGATCGCCGTCGGCTCGGGCGTGATCGCTGCCTATGCCGGCCTGTCGATGGCGCTGGGCGCCTTCATCGCCGGCCTGTTGCTGGCCGAGACCGAGTACCGCCGCGCCGTCGAGGCCATGATCGATCCCTTTCGCGGCCTGCTGCTCGGCGTGTTCTTCTTCTCGGTCGGCATGCATATCGATCTCGGCTTCATCTGGCGCGAGCCGCTGCTGGTGCTGGGCGGCTTCCTGGCGATGATGGTGGTGAAGTCAGTGCTGCTGGCACCGCTCAGCCGCGCCTTCGGCGTGCCGTGGGGCGCCAGCGTCGAGACGGGGTTGCTCCTGGCGCCGGGCGGCGAGTTCGCCTTCATCGGCATCGGCCTTGCCGTGCACTTCAGCCTGGTCGCCGCCGACGTGTCGGCGGGCATCCTTGCGGTGGTGTCGCTCAGCATGGCGACCGTGCCGTTCATCGCCCTGTTTGCCCGGCGGGTCGGCCATTATTTTGCCCGCGAAGCGTCATCCGATCCCCTGTTCACCGTGCTACCGCCCGAGGACCATGCCAAGCGCGTCATCGTCGTCGGCCACGGCCGGGTCGGCCAGCTCGTCTGCGGCCTGCTCGAGGAGCACAACGTCCCCTACATCGCCGCCGACCGCGACACCGCGCTGGTCGCGCGCTGGCGCGCGCTCGGCCGACCGATCTACTACGGCGACGCGTCCAACCCGCTGTTCCTGCAGCGCTGCGGCATCGACGAGGCGACGGGCGTGATCGTCACCCTCGACACCTCGGCGGTCGACGACGTGGTGCGCGCGGTGCGGGCGCGCCGGCCCGACGTGATGATCGTGGCGCGCGCGCACGATGCACAGCACGCGCGCCATCTCTACACGCTCAAGGTCACCGACACCGTGCCCGAGACCATCGAGGCGAGCCTGCAGCTGGCCGAATCGGCGCTGGTCGAGCTCGGCGTGCCGATGGGCCTGGTGATCGCCTCGATCCACGAGCGGCGCGAGACGGTGCGCCGCGAGTTGCAGGCGGCGGCCGGCACGACCTCGTCGGTCACCGAGCAGATCCGCCAAGCACGGCGCGACCGTTCGCTGAAGTCATGAGGACATCTTGAAGATCATCAGCTGGAACCTGCTCCGACTGACCGGCGCCGCCGTCGAGGACGTGGCCACCCTGGCCCGGCACGAGAAGCCCGACGTGCTGCTGATGCAGGAGGCGACCAAGGAGATGGAGACGTTGCCGTCGCTGCTCGGCGGGCACTTCCATCGCCTGTCGTGGCTCGGCCGCATCCATGGCCTGGCGGTGTGGAGCCCGCATCGCTTCGCCGTGCCGCGCGCGCTGTCGCTGCCGGCCTCGCGCCTGCCCGGCCGCCTGCCGCGACGGCGGGCGCAGATCGTGCAGGTCGGCGAGATGACCTTCGCCAACGTCCATCTCAGCCACGGCCAGCTGCTCAATCGTCGCCAGCTCGCGCGCATCGCCGCCGCGCTGCGCGGCAAGCCGTCGGCCATCATCGGCGACTACAACATTGTCGGGCCCGTGATCCTGCCGGGCTTCACCGACGTCGGCCCGCGCGAGCCGACGCACTATGCCAGCAATGTCGTGCCCTTCCGGCTCGACCGCTGCCTGGTGCACGGCCTCACCTGCCGCACCGCCGATGCGCTGGCCTTCGGCCCGTCCGACCACCGGCCGATCCGGCTCGAGCTGGGCTTCGTCGAAGGCTGGGGGCTGGAGAGCGGGCTCAGGGCCAAGCCCGAGCACCGCTGGATCCGGCGCGACCGGCTGGGCAGGCTGTATCGGTAAGGGAGCGCGGGCCTCCGGCCCGCGCTCCCTTAAAGATAAGGCTGCAGTAACCTCGCCGCGCTGTTGCGCAGGCGGATCGGCAGCGGGTCGCCGTCGAGCTCGGCGAGCGTGAGCCGCCGCGCATTGGGGGCGATGGCGGCGATCTTGGCCGCGAAGTCGGCGTCGTGCAGCTCGACATTGAGCTCGAAGTTCAGGCGGAAGCTGCGGGTATCCCAGTTGGCGCTGCCGATCAGCGACCACACGCCGTCGATCACCATCAGCTTGGAATGATCGAACGGCGCGCCGGTCAGCCAGATGCGGCAGCCGGCCTCGATCAGCGGCCTGAGCGGAATGCGCCGCGCCCAATCGAGCAGCGCGTGGTTGGAATGGTCGGGCAGCACGATCTCGACCGTGACGCCGCGCAGCGCCGCCAGGCCCAGCGCCATGGTCAGCGGCTCGGGCGGCAGGAAGTAGGGCGTGACGATGCGCACCGACTTGTGGGCGCACGAGATGGCGTGAAGCGCCACGTACTCGATCTGCTCCATATCCTCGTCGGGGCCAGAGGTGACGACGCGCGCCGTCACCGGACCCGCCTTGTGGAGCGGCGGGAACCATTTCTCGGTCAGCAATGTCTCGCCGGTCGTATAGAGCCAATCATCGGCGAACGCATCGGTGAGCTGCTCGACGATCGGCCCCTCGAGCTCGAAGTGCGTGTCGTGCACGACGAAGGGCGGCTCGTCGGCAGCGATGTTCTCGGCGCCGATGTTGATGCCGCCGGTGAAGCCGATGCGGCCGTCGACCACCAGCACCTTGCGATGGTTGCGCAGGTTCACGAACGGCATGCGCCAGGGGAAATACGAATGCAGGAAGCGCGCGACCGGCACGCCGGCCTGGTGCAGGCGATTGTAGGTGCCCGACCAGAAATAGCCGCTGCCAACTCCGTCGATCAGCACCCGCACTTCGACGCCGCGGCGCTGCGCCTCGGTCAGCGCGTGGTGGAAGGCCTCGCCCGCCTTGTCGGCGCGGAAGATGTAGCTCGCCAAGCCGACGCTCTTCTCCGCCGCGGCAATCGCCGCCAGCATGCGCGGATAGGCCTGATCGCCGCTGTGCAGGACTTTCACGCTATTGCCGGGCTCGCAGGGCAGGCCGGTCAGGCGGCCGATGGCGAACTCGAGCGGCGTCAGCGGATCGTCGAGGGCGGCTTCGGCCAGCGTCTCCTCGGCGATCGCCATGGGCAGGCGCTGGCGGCGCAGCCGCTGGGCGCGGCGCTTGACGCGGTTGATGCCCATCGTGACGTAGAGCAGCGCGCCCAGGAATGGCGACAGCCAGGCGATGCCGATCCACGACACCGAGGCCGGCACGTTGCGCTTGTAAAGCAGCACGTGGACGGTAACGAGGGCGGCGATGACGACATGCGCCATCACCGCCACCGGACCGATCAATGTGGGCAGACCGAGGTCGAGGAACACGCCGTGGGTATAGCAGGTTCCTCGCCTGCAGCGACTACGCCGTCGCCTTGATCGCCTTGCCGGCGAGATCGATGATCTCGTCGATCTGGACCTTTTCGATCACCAGCGGCGGCGACATGGCGATCGTGTCGGCGGCCTGGCGCACCATCAGGCCGAGCTCGAAGGCCTTGATGAAGGTGTCGAAGCCGCGCGCGCCAACCGCATCCTTGCGGCTTTCCATGTCGATGCCGCCGGCCAGGCCGAGGTTGCGGATGTCGATGACGCCGGGCAGGCCCTTCAGCGAATGGATGCCGTCTTCCCAGTACTTGGAGAGCTCGGCCGAGCGCTGGAACAGGCCCTCGTCCTTGTAGATGTCGAGCACGGCCGAGGCCGCGGCGCAGGCCAGCGGATGGGCCGAGTAGGTGTAGCCATGGAACAGTTCCACGACATTCTCGGGCCCGTTCATCAGGCCGTCGTAGATGTGCTTGCGCACGAACACGCCGCCCATTGGCACCGTGGCGTTGGAGATGCCCTTGGCCACCGTCATGAGGTCGGGGATGACGTTGAAATACTCGGCGGCGAAGCCGGTGCCGAGGCGGCCGAAGCCGGTGATGACCTCGTCGAAGATCAGCAGGATGCCGTGCTTGTCGCAGATCTGGCGCAGGCGCTCCAGGTAGCCCTTGGGCGGCGGCAGGTAGCCGGTCGAGCCGGCGCATGGCTCGACGATCACGGCGGCGATGGTCGAGGCGTCGTGCAGCGCCACGATGCGCTCCAGCTCGTCGGCCAGCTCGACGCCGCCATGATCCGGCAGGCCGCGCGAGAAGGCGTTCTTGGCCGGCAGATGGGTGTGCGGCATATGGTCGACGCCCGGCAGCAGGACGCCCCATTGCTTGCGGTTGTTCACCATGCCGCCGACCGAGATGCCGCCGAAGCCGACACCGTGATAGCCGCGCTCGCGGCCAATCAGCCGGGTGCGTGTGCCCTGGCCGCGCGCCCGCTGCCAGGCCAGCGCGATCTTGAGCGCGGAGTCGACCGCCTCGGACCCCGAGTTGCAGTAGAACGCGTGGTCGAGGTCGCCCGGCAGCATGGCCGCATGGCGCGCGGCGAGCTCGAACGACTTGGGATGGCCCATCTGGAAGGACGGCGCGTAGTCCATCTCCTCGAGCTGCTGGGCAATCGCGGCCTTGATCTCCTCGCGGCCGTGGCCGGCATTGACGCACCACAGGCCGGCCGTGCCGTCGATCACCTTGCGGCCTTCCGGCGTCCAGTAGTGCACGCCCTTGGCGCGGGCCAGCAACCGCGGGTTCTTCTTGAACTGCCGGTTCGCCGTGAACGGCATGAAGAAAGCTTCGAGATTGTTGGCGGTGGGCGCAGTGGCCGGAGGCGTCATGGGAGAACTCTCAAATTCGACGGGATGGCGGACCCTATCACCCCGACCCTGCGCCGACCACGCGGTCTCGTATCTCTCGCTTGAAGATTTCTGGGACTTCGCGGAACGAGACGGCTGCACGTGACGCGTGCTTGACCCACGCTTGCCCGTCCTTCTAGCTGCAGGTCTGGATGCTATCGCCCTCTTCCCGTGTGCCCATCGTGCTGTCTCTGCTGCTGGTACCGGTCATGGTGATCGCCGGCGGCTGCAGGTTCATCCTGCCTTTCATCAGGATCGGTCCTGGTGACTGCGTCACTCCCGTTATCGCCGACGATTCCTCGTACGACCGCCCGCCGGACGAGTTCTTTGGAAGTGGCTGCCGAGGGTGGTGCACCGGGATCCGAAGACCGGCGAAACCCTGTTCGTGGAGCGCAACAGGCAACTCGACACGGTGTTGCTGATCGGCGACCTGCGCAAACACCTGAATGCGGACCCCAGCGCCACCGCCGCTGCGTATTTCTCCGAGCACGGCATGTCATGCAGGCCGGTGGAAGCCGTTGTCCGATGCGAGTGCGCAATGCTGGGCTCGTTCGTATGCCGCTACGCCGTCAACGACAGGCCGCAGCCGCCCGACTTCGCAAGACGCTATCCAGGCCAGGTTGTCGTCGTGGTCAACCTGTCCGACGATAACGTCGTCAAATCTGCGTTCGCCGGTCCGCAGTCGCCGTCGATCTGCCCACTCAAGCCGTAGTCAGCGCGAAACGTCGACCACCACACGCCCGCGTACCTCGCCCTTCAGGATCTTTGGCGCCAGCGCCATGAGGTCCGACAGGCCCGTTTCGCTCACTGTGCTGTCGAGCTTGTCGAGCGGCAGGTCGATGCCGAGGCGGCGCCACGCCTCCTCGCGCGGCGGCTTGGGCAGCATCACCGAATCGATGCCGTAGACGGAAACGCCGCGCAGGATGAAAGGCAGGATCGAGCCGGGGAACGCCGGACCGCCCGCCAGACCGCACACCGCGGCCGCGCCGCCATACTTCACCTGGGCCAGCGCCCGCGCGAACATCACGCCGGACACCGTGTCGACGACGCCGGCGAAACGCTCCGACAGGAGCGGCCGGTCGGGCGCCTCGGTCAGCTCCTTGCGGTCCATGATGGTCGCAGCACCCAGCGCCTTCAGGTAGTCGCCCTCCTGCGGCCGGCCGGTGGCGGCGACCACGGTGAAGCCGAGCTTGGCCAGGATGGCGACCGCCACCGAACCGACGCCGCCCGCCGCGCCGGTGACCAGGATCTCGCCCGCCGCCGGCTTGATGCCGTGCTTCTCCAGCGCCATGACGCAGAGCATGGAGGTGTAGCCCGCCGTGCCGATCGCCATGGCGCGCCGGGTCGAGATCGAGGCTGGCAGCTTGACCAGCCAGTCGGCCTTGACCCGTGCCTTGGTGGCGTAGCCGCCCCAATGCAATTCGCCCACCCGCCAGCCGTTCAGCACGACCTTGTCGCCGGGCTTGAAGGCCGGTGTATCGGATGTTTCAACAGTGCCGCTGAAGTCGATGCCCCCGACATGCGGCCAGGTCTTCACCAGCCCGCCGCCCGTGGTCAGGACAAGCCCGTCCTTGTAGTTCAGTGTCGAATAGTCGACGGCGACGGTGACGTCTCCGGCCGGCAGCCTGTCCACAGGCAGGGTCTCGATGGCGCCGCTCACCTTGCGGTCGGCACCTTGGCTCAGGACGAGCGCGCGCAATGACATGAAAACTCCGAGCGACTGAATCCAGTGATCCTTCTAGCAAGCCTGCACGGTTCTCGCGACTGAGTGCAAGCTGTCTGCTTCGCAAGAGGCGGACCAACCTTCCTCATGCACGGTTGCATAGCTGACCCGTAACTCCCTTGAAGACTATCAACAAAAAACTGCCGCACTTTGACAATGAAATTGCAAACGCACGGGGACGGCAACGGGCACCCCTAACGTAATAGGCTCTATGTTTCGCGTTTCCAGCCTGCCCATCCTGTCGACAGTCCCCCGCTCGGGGACGTGGTTCCTTCGTTATGCAATCTCCTTTCTTTGCCATCTCGATCGCGGCGGGCGCATCGACGACCTCCTGACCCAGCGGACCTTCGGCGATCCGTCGGGACCAACCTTCGATTTCCAGAATTTCCGGGGCGGCCCCCTGTTCAGCGTCCATGGCACCCTGCCGGACGACCGTCTGTTCATCGGCCACACGGTGTGCCCCGGCTTCACCCCGGCTGACTTTGATTGGTGGGACACCACACGCTTCCACGTGCCGGGCTACGATTACTTGCACGAGGGCATGAACTACCGCTACACGCCGATCGACTTGGCAGCCCACCGCTATACACCGGTCCACGTGCGCGCCCTCGAGCGTTCTGCCAGTCGAGGCCACAGCCGTCCGATCGTCCTCGTCTACCGCAATCCGCTCGACCAGGCGGTGTCGTACTTCCGCTATAGCCAAAACCACAAAGATTCGGCGTATAACTCGCTGAACGAGCGGCCGCTCGCCGCCGTCGCGCTGCGCGACTACCTGCTCGAGCGCGCGCTGCCGTCGTACGCCAAGCAGTTCATCTCGTTCCAAGCGCTGGCCGAGCGCTATCCGGCGCAGGTGAGGCTGGTGCCCTACGAGCGGCTGATGGCCCGGCCGGTCGATGTCCTTGCCCTCATCCTCGACCACCTCTCGGGATCGCCGCGCATGTGGCCGGCGCTGGCCGACGCGGTGTGGCTGGCGCGGCGCGAGCATATGAAAGCCATCGAGAGGGAGCTCGGCCGCTCGCTCGACGGCACGCGCATCGCCCGCGGCAGCCATATCAGCCAGGTCAGCCCCGGCCGGACCGACGTCCGCCTCGACGACCGGACCCGTACCGAGGCGATGGCGTTCCTGGACCGTCTGGGACTCGACATCGGCCTGTTCGAATGGCCGCTCGCCAAACAGGCGGCCACCGCCGCCGCCTAGCCGACAGCCCTCCTCGTGCGCACTGGAAGAGCAGCCCACTTGCCAGTCTCGAATCACCACCTGCAGGCACTCGAAGCCGAGGCCATCCACGCCCTGCGCGAGGCGGCCGCGGTGTTCCGCAAACCGGTCATCCTCTATTCGATCGGCAAGGACTCGTCCGTCCTGCTTCATCTCGCGATCAAGGCCTTCCATCCGGCCAAGCCGCCGTTTGCGCTGCTGCATGTCGACACGACCTGGAAGTTCCGCGAGATGATCGCCTTCCGCGACCAGCGCATGAAGGAGCTCGGCCTGCCGCTGCTCGTCCACGTCAACCGCGAGGGACTGGCACGCGGCGTCGGCCCGTTCAGCCATGGCGCCGCGGTCCACACCGACGTCATGAAGACCGCGGCGCTGAAGCAGGCCCTCGATCTCCATGGCTTCGATGCCGCGATCGGGGGGGCGCGCCGCGACGAGGAGCCGTCGCGCGCAAAGGAGCGCATCTTCTCGCTGCGCAGCGCCGGCCATCGCTGGGATCCGCGCGGCCAGCGGCCCGAGCTCTGGCACCTCTATAACGGCCGCCTCAATCGGGGCGAGAGCATCCGCGTCTTTCCCTTGTCGAATTGGACCGAGCTCGACGTCTGGGCCTACATTGCGCGCGAGAACATTCCCGTCGTACCGCTCTATTTCGCGGCCGGCCGCATGGTCGTGCAGCGCAACGGCATGCTGATCCTGCGCGACGACGAGCGGCTCACGCTCCTGCCCAGGGAGGTGCCCGAGCTGCGCTGGGTGCGCTTCCGGACGCTCGGCTGCTACCCGCTGACCGGCGCCATCGAATCGCGTGCCGACACCGTCCCCGCCATCATCGAGGAGCTCGGACGCGCGCGCACCTCCGAGCGCCAGGGCCGCGCCATCGATCACGGCGAGGCCTCGATGGAACGCAAGAAAGTCGAAGGCTACTTCTGATGGACAGCGGCGCCACCGGCCTACTGCGCTTCATCACCTGCGGCAGCGTGGACGACGGCAAGAGCACATTGATCGGTCGGCTGCTGGTCGACGCCGACGTCGTGCCCGACGACCGCCGCGCGGCGGCGCCCGATCTCGCGGGCCTGATCGACGGCCTGCAGGCGGAACGCGAACAGGGCATCACCATCGACGTCGGCTACCGGTACTTCTCGACGCCGCGGCGCCGCTTCATCGTCGCCGACACGCCGGGCCACGAGCAGTACACGCGCAACATGGCGACCGGCGCCTCGACTGCCGATCTCGCGGTCATCCTGGTCGACGCGACCAAGGGCCTGTTGCCGCAGACGCTTCGGCACAGCGCCATCGTGGCGCTGATGGGCATCCGCCGCATCGTGCTCGCGGTCAACAAGATGGACCTGGTCGGCTACCGCGAAGACTGCTTTACCGCGATCGTCGAAGGTTATGCGGCGATGGCCGGCCAGCTCGGCCTTGGCGACGTGACGGCCATTCCGGTCTGCGCGCTGCGCGGCGACAACGTCATAAGGCCGAGTGCAGCGATGCCGTGGTATCGCGGACCGACGCTGCTCGACCATCTCGAGACCGTCCCGGCGGCGCCGGTCGCCGATCAACCGTTTCGCCTGGCCGTGCAGTTGGTCACCCGCGCCGACGGCTTCCGCGGTTATGCCGGCACCGTGCTGGGCGGCAGCGTGCGTCCGGGCGACGAGGTCGTCGTCCTGCCGTCGGGCGTGCGGGCGCGCGTTGCCCGCATCGTCACCTACGAGGGCGACCTCGAGCACGCACTGGCGGGCCAGGCCGTCACGCTGACGCTCGATCCGGAGATCGATGTCGGCCGCGGCGACGTCATCGCGGCCGCCGGCGCGCCGCCGCATCTCAGCGACCAGTTCTCAGCCCACATCGTCTGGCTCGGCGATTCGTCGATGCTGCCGGGGCGCCCCTATCTGCTGCGCCTCGGCACGGCGACGGCGACGGCGACGGTGAGCGAGCTGAAGCACCGGCTCGACATTTCCAGCGGATCGCAGCGCCCGGCCAAGCAGCTCGCGCCGAACGACATCGGCCTCGCCAACCTCTCCCTCGACCGGGCGCTGCCCTTCGACACCTACGACGACAATCGCGAGACCGGCAGCTTCATCCTTGTCGACCGGCTGACCAACGCCACGGTCGGCGCCGGCATGATCCGCTTCCCGTTGCGGCGCGCCGCCAACCTCGCCTGGCGCGACTTCACCGTCGACAAGAAGGCGCGTTCGGCGATCAAGGGCCATCGTCCGGCGATCCTGTGGTTCACCGGCCTCTCCGGCTCGGGCAAATCGACCATCGCCGACGGCGTCGAACGGCGGCTGACGGCGCTCGGCCGCCACACCTACCTGCTGGACGGCGACAATGTCCGCCACGGCCTCAACCGCGACCTGGGCTTCACCGATGCCGACCGGGTCGAGAACGTCCGGCGCGTGATCGAGACCGCCCGGCTGATGGCCGATGCCGGCCTGGTCGTACTGGTGTCCTTCATCTCGCCGTTCCGCGCCGAGCGGCGACTGGCGCGCGAGCGGCTGGCCGACGATGCGTTCCTCGAGATCTTCGTCGATACGCCGATCGCCGAATGCGAACGCCGCGATCCCAAGGGCCTCTATCACAAGGCGCGGGTCGGCGAGCTCAGGAACTTCACGGGCATCGATTCGGCCTATGAGCCCCCCGAGAGGCCCGATCTCCATCTGCGGACGATCGAGATGACGATCGACGAGGAAGTCGATCGCATCATCGATGCGCTGCAGCGGCGCGGCGTGTTCGACTAGACTTGGGGCTGCGCCTCGCGCGCGCTCGCTTCGCGCCGCCTGGCGCGTTCAGCCGACACCTGCATCGCCTGCGCCACGTCCCGCAGTTCGGTCAGCTTGCTGGTCGGCAGCGGCACGGGAAAGCCGCTGGCAAACGCGGCCGAGGCCACGCCGAGCTGCTGCACGGCGCGCGAGATGCGGCCCGCGACCAACGCGCCCAGCAACAGGCTCACCAGAGCGAGAGCGAGGCCCGCGGCGGCCATGGTGAGCGCCGTACGATGCATCGGCGCGTCGACGACGGCTGCGGGGACTGCGACCGCGGCGGTCCAGCCGGAGAACGCCGAACGCACGTAGGAATTCTTCATGTCGACGCCGTCACGCGACACGACGTCGAACAGACCGGCCGACTGCTTGCCGCGCGCGACCTCGACCATGGGCTTCTGTGCATGGGTGCCGACATAGAGGTCCGGCCGGTCCCGGCGCGCCAATATGATGCCCTCGCGATCGACGATGGCCGCCCGCCAGCCGTCGCCCAGGCCAGCCTCGGCCATGAGGGGTTGCAGGCGTTGCGGCTGCAGGCCGCCGCTCAGCACCAGCGCAACCTGGCCATCGACCAGCACGGGCACGGACACGAAGAACAGGCCGGGCTTGTGCTCGCCGGCGTCGGCCACGAAGTCCGTCACGAAGGGCTTGTGGCTGGCAACCACCTCGGCAACCCCGAGATCGCGGGTCGCGGTCAAGCTGGCCGCGACGCCAAGCGGCGCGACGAAGAGCTGGTGGCCTGCCCGGTCGTGCACGACCACCGCGGCGAAGCCGTCCGACCGGGCCGCAGCGATAGCGCTTTCGGCGATGCGAGGATCGGAGGGATGCTGGGCGAGCGACGTGGCAAGCCCGCTGAGAAAACCTGCGGTGGCCTGGATTTCCCGGTCCACCAGGTGCTTGAGGTTGTTGGCGGCGTCGAGCCGCTGGGCCTCGATCGTACGCCGGCCGGCCGTGCCGTAATCCCAGGCAAGGATGGCGACCAGCACCATCATCGGCACGATGACGGCAACGATCAGCAGCAGCAGGTACGAGCGGATGGTGAACAGTCCGGCAGCGAACTTACGGGCTGGTAAAGACCCTGGGCTGAAAAGGCTCATTGTTGGCTTCCGGCGGCGGCGACGGGCCCGCCACGCTACTATGCTGCTCGACGATGCGGCAAGGTTGCAACGGCGCACAGGTGCTTGCCAAGCGGGCGCCGGCGACCCAAATCTTGGAACAATGAGCATCCGCCAGTTCAGCCTCAGCCCGCATCGCAGCGTGATCGCCATCGGCGGTCCGGACCGCGTCGAGTTCCTGCAGGGCCTGATCTCCAACGATACGACCAAGGTCGCGCCGGACCGCGCCATCTGGGCGGCGCTGCTGACGCCGCAGGGCCGCTTCCTCAACGATATGTTCGTGGCCGATGGCGGCGATGACACACTTTTGATCGAGACCGAGCGCGAGCGTGCCCCGGCTCTCGCCAAGAAGCTTTCTCTCTACAAGCTGCGCTCCAAGGTGACGGTCGAGGACCGCGGCGAAAGCCTCGAGGTCGCCGTGGCCTACGGCCCCGACGCCGCGACGACGCTGCCGATCGACGGCGCCATCGCCTTCGTCGATCCCCGGCTCGCCGAGCTCGGCGTCCGCGTGATCGCGCCCGCTGGCACAGCGGCGAGTCTTCTGCAGGCGCGCGGCTTCTCGGCGGCGCCGCTGCAGTCCTATGACGAGCTGCGTCTCAGCCTGGGCGTGCCCGACGGCAGCCGCGACCTCGTGGTCGAGAAGGCGCTGCTGCTCGAGAACGGCTTCGACGAACTGAACGGCGTCGACTGGCAGAAGGGTTGCTACATGGGCCAGGAGCTGACGGCCCGCACGAAGTATCGCGCCTTGATCAAGAAGCGCCTGTTCCCCGTCAGGATCGAGGGCGCGTTGCCGGCCTCCGGTGCTGCCGTCCTCAAGGACGGCGAGGAGATCGGCGAGCTGCGTTCCGGGGTCGGGCAGCGGGCTCTTGCGATGCTGCAGACCGAGGCGGCGCGCAGCGGCGCCAGGCTCGTCGCCGACGGCGCCGAGGTCATCCCCGAAATCCCCGCCTGGATGCGCCTGCCGTAACCTGCCGGCAACAAACGGTTGGTTGTAGACGCCGTCTTTTGCACACTTCAGCTCTTCCAGGCGCGCCGCGTTCACCCTAAGATGCGCGCGGGACGGCGATTCGCCGGGGGAGTTTTCACGTGAGGCGCGCAGCTTATTTCGCAGCAGCGATGGCGTTGGCGGCAGTCCTTGCCGCACCGGCCTGGGCCCGGATTGGCGTGACCTCTGTCACCGCCGGCACGACCTCGGCAGTGCAGGGCACGGACCTGCAGGCCGGGCAGCACATCACGACCGGTGCGGATGGCCGCGTCCACCTGATGTTCGTCGACGGCTCGGCCGTCACCGTCGGCCCCAACAGCACGCTTCGGATCGAAAGCTACAGCTACGATCCCGCGACCAAGACCGGCGCGATGACGCTCGACGTTCAGCAGGGCACGATCCGCTTCGTCGGCGGCGCCATCAGCAAGAAGGCCGATGTCCAGATCCGTACGCCGTCGAGCACCGTCGGCATTCGCGGCGGCATTGCCGCCGTATCGGTGGGCGAAAGCGGTGCGACCAGCGCAGATTTCCTTCACGGCAGCTTCATGCACGTGACCGGGCAAGGCGTCACGCAGACCGCCACACGTAGTGGCTCGCAAATCAACGTTCCGGCCGGCAGACAGCCGGCTATGCCGACCGTGCTGTCGTCTGGACAGATGACCAATATCCAGTCGATCGACCGCACGCCGTCCACGAACCGACTGCCGGCATCGCCGGCGGACAGCGCATTCGCGAAGTCTGACCTGCCTAAGCACAATTCCAGCTTGGCGCTGGGCCAACCAAGCCATGCCAGACCGGTCGCCTCGTCGCCCAGACCCACGGATCAGGTCCAGGCGATCCAGTCGTTCCTGCAACAGATGAGCCAGCAGCAGGCGTCGAGGCTGACCGCCACAACGCCGCCGCCGATTTTGCCATCAGTAGCGGGTATCACCCGGCCACAGGCTTTGCCCCCAGCAGTTCCAATGCCAACCGCGGCAGCTCCGATCACATCGGCAAGCACGCCACCATCGCCCACCTGGCACTCGATTTGCGCCTGCATCACAATGGTGAATGCAAGCGTCCCCGTCGTGACGTTCGTGAGCGGCGGCGCCCCAAGTTCTGGAGCAGGCACGATGTCTGGAACAGGCACGCTTACAAAGTCCGGCGCTGGAACCGTGACCCTCATCGGCAAGTAGCGATACGAAAACGCCAATACAGCTGCCTCTAGCCGGCACGCTTCGCCGGGCTTAAGGTCTCCGGCTTCCAGCGTCCTTGGAGGCCGGCCCCGTGAAGCTCATCAATCCCAATCCGTTCACCACCCGTCCCGAGATCGTCGGCACGTTCGGCGTCGTCGCGTCCACGCACTGGATCGCCACCGCGGTCGGCATGGGCGTCCTCGAGCGCGGCGGCAACGCGTTCGATGCCGCGGTCGCCACGGCCTTCGCCCTGCAGGTGGTCGAGCCGCATCTCAACGGCCCGGGCGGCGACGTGCCGCTGATCTTCCACTCGGTGAAGAAGGGCAAGACCGAGGTGATGTGCGGCCAGGGCGTGATGCCGGCCAAGGCCAACATCGCCCACTTCAAGGGCCTGGGCCTCGACCTCATCCCCGGCACCGGCCTGCTGCCCGCCGCCGTGCCCGGCACCTTCGACGCCTACATGCTGATGCTGCGCGACTACGGCACGATGTCGTTGAGCGAGGTGCTGGCGCCGGCCGTCGGCTACTACATGGGCGGCTATCCGATGCTGGAGCGCGCCGCGGCCACCATCGCGACGGTGCAGGAGAACTTCCGGAACAACTGGCCGACCTCGGCCGCGGTCTACCTGCCGGGCAACAAGGTGCCGAAGCCCGCCACGCTGTTCCGCAACCAGGCCGCGGGCAACACCTATCTCCGCATCATCAAGGAGGCCGAGGCCGGCGGCGGCAATCGCGAGGCGGTGATCGAGCGCGCCCGCAAGGTGTGGAGCCAGGGCTTCGTCGCCGAAGCGATCGACCGCTTCTACACGCACGAAGAGTTGATGGACGTCTCGGGCCAGCGCAACAAGGGCCTGCTGCGCGGCGACGACATGGCGAAGTGGCAGGCCACCGTCGAGGAGCCGACGACTTACGACTATGGCCGCTACACGGTGTGCAAGGCGGGCCCGTGGGCGCAGAGCCCGGTCACCCTGCAGAAGCTGGCGCTTCTGAAGGGTTTCAACCTCGACGGCGCCGATCCCACGTCCGCCGAGTTCATCCATACCGTCGTCGAGGCGAGCAAGCTCGCCTTCGCCGACCGCGAAGCCTTCTACGGCGATCCCAAGTTCGTCGACGTGCCGATGCAGACCCTGCTGTCCGACGCCTACAACGCCGACCGGCGCAAGCTGATCGACCCGGCGAAGGCCTCGCACGACCAGCGGCCCGGCAAGGTCGAGGGCTATGGCGGCGTCATCCGGCTGCGCAAGGCCGACGGCGTGCGCGCCGCGGTGGCGGCGAGCGGCGCCGGCGAGCCGACGGTCGGCCGCATGGGCCAGATGAGCGGCGACACGGTGCATTTCGACATCGTCGACAAGGACGGCAACATGGTCTCGGCGACGCCGTCGGGCGGCTGGCTGCACGGCTCGCCGGTCGTGCCCGAGCTCGGCTTCCCGGTCGGCACGCGCGGCCAGATCATGTGGCTCGAGGAAGGCCAGCCGTCGTCGCTGGCGCCCGGCAAGCGGCCGCGCACGACCTTGACGCCGACCCTCGCCCATCGCGATGGCGAGCCGTACATGGTCTGGGGCTCGCCCGGCGGCGACCAGCAGGAGCAGTGGATCACCCAGATGTTCCTGCGCCATGTCCATTGCGGCATGAACCTGCAGGAGGCGATCGACGCGCCGGCCTGGCACAGCGAACATTTCCCCTCCTCCTTCTGGCCGCGCACCGCCCGCCCGGGCGTGCTGGTGTTGGAAGGCCGCATCCCGGCCGAAACGGTCCAGGAATTGCGTAAGCGCGGCCATGAGGTCGAGATGAACGACGACTGGTCCGAAGGCCGCCTGACCGCCGCCAGCCGCCAGGATCCCTGGCGCAAGGCCGCCGCCAACCCGCGCGGCATGCAGGGCTACGCGGCGGGGCGGTGATCGGAATGGATCATTGTCGGGAGCGCGGGCCTCTGGCCCGCATCATGATCATGAGCGGGCCGGAGGCCCGCGCTCCCGCATGACCTGGTCGATCATCTTTCATGAAAAAACCAGCGGCCGCATCGCCATCGCCGTCGCCACCAAGTTCTTCGCTGTCGGCGCGCGGGTGCCTCATATCGAGCCCAAGAAGGGCGCCGTCTGCACCCAGGCGCTCATGAACCCGCTGTACGGCCCGCACGGGCTGCGGCTGATCCGTGACGGCGTCGGCGCTGCCGACCTCGTGCGGATCCTCACGACACCCGACGCCGGACGCGAGCACCGCCAGCTCCATGTCATGGGCGCCGATGGCAGGTTCGCCGCCCACACCGGCAGCGAATGCGTGCCCTGGTGCGGCCACTGGATCGGCGAGGACATGTCGGTCGCGGGCAACATGTTGGCCGGCCCCCAAGTCGTTTCCGAGACCGTGCGCTTCTTCCGCGAGAACGCGTCCATGGCCCTGCCGCGGCGCCTGATCGGCGCCATGAAGGCGGGCGAAAAGGCCGGCGGCGACAAGCGCGGCAAGCAGTCGGCGGCGCTGGTGATCTACGGCAACCAGGACTATTCCGAGCTCGACCTGCGCGTCGACGACCATATCGAGCCCCTGCTCGAGCTGGCGCGGCTGGAAGCCGTGAGCCGCGAACGCTGGACGCATTTCCGCGCCTTCATCCCGACGCGCGAGAATCCGGCCGGCGTCTTCGATCGCGCCGCGATCGACGCCGGCATCGAAAGGAGCTTGGCGGAGCCTCAATGAGCGTTCTGCTGGAACTGCGCCAGCTCGCCGTCTCCTTCGCCACCGACGACGGCACGGTGCGCGCCGTCGACGGCATCGACCTGTCGCTGGAGCGCGGCCGCACCCTGGGACTGGTCGGCGAATCGGGCTGCGGCAAGAGCGTGACGTCGCTCGCCGTCATGGGCCTGCTGCCGCCCGAGAATTCCACGGTGAAAGGCGAGGTGCGCTTCGAGGGCCGCGATCTCCTGACCCTCGACGCCAACACGATCCGCGACATGCGCGGCGCGCGTCTCGCCATGATCTTCCAGGAGCCGATGACCTCGCTCAATCCCGCCTACACGGTGGGCGACCAGATCATCGAAGCCATCCAGCGCCATCAGGGGCTGTCGTCTGCCGATGCCCGCGCGCGCGCCATCGAGATGCTGCGCACCGTGCGCATCCCCTCGCCCGAGAAGCGCATCGACGACTATCCGCACAAGCTGTCGGGCGGCATGCGCCAGCGCGCCATGATCGCCATGGCTCTGGCCTGCGGCCCGGAACTCCTGATCGCCGACGAGCCGACCACCGCGCTCGACGTCACCATCCAGGCGCAGATCCTCGACCTGATGCGCGGCCTGCGCCGCGACACCGGCACCGCCATCATCCTGATCACCCATGATCTCGGCGTGGTTGCCGAAATGGCCGACGACGTCGCCGTCATGTATGCCGGCCAGATCGTCGAACGCGCGCCGGTTAAGGCGTTGTTCGCCCGACCCGAGCATCCCTACACGGTGGGCCTCCTGGGCTCGATCCCGCGGCTCGACGAGAAGCGCGAGCGCCTGCCCTCGATCGAGGGCCGCGTGCCCGACATGAGCCGGCCGCCCGATGGTTGCCGCTTCGCCGCCCGCTGCCCGTTCGTCGAGCCGGCTTGCCGAGTCGCGACGCCGCCGCTCGTGGAAGTGGCGCCGGGCCATCTGACGCGCTGCCGCCGCGCCCCGCTCGCCCAGGTGCTGCAGTGAGCGCGCTGCTCGAAGTCGCCGGCCTCGCCAAGCACTTCCCGGTGCGGCGCGGCGCCTTCGGGCTGGTATCGGGCCATGTCCGCGCCGTCGACGGCGTCGACTTCGAGCTGCGCGCCGGCGAGACGCTGGCCATCGTGGGCGAATCGGGCTGCGGCAAGTCGACGGTCGGCCGCCTGGTGCTGCGCCTGATCGAGCCGTCGGCCGGCCAGGTGCGCTTCGAGGGCGAGGACCTGCTGGCGCTGAGCGACGGCGCCATGCGTGGGCGTCGTCAGCGCATGCAGGTGATCTTCCAGGATCCCTATGCGTCGCTCAATCCGCGCATGACGGTGGGCGCCATGCTGGGCGAACCGCTGATGCTTCACGGGCTGGCCAAGAACGAAGCCGCCCGCCGCGCCCGCGTCGGCGAGCTTCTCGATCTCGTCGGCCTCAGGCCCGATCACGCGCGGCGCTATCCGCACGAATTCTCCGGCGGCCAGCGCCAGCGCCTGGCGATCGCCCGCGCGCTCGCCGTCGAGCCCAAGCTGATCGTGGCCGACGAGCCGGTGTCGGCGCTCGACGTGTCGATCCAGGCGCAGGTCATCAACCTGATGCGCTCGCTGCAGCAGCGCTTCGGGCTCGCCTACATCTTCATCAGCCACGATCTCGCAGTCGTGAAACACATCGCCGATCGCATCGCCGTAATGTACCTCGGCAAGATCGTGGAGACGGCGACGACCGACGAGCTCTTCCGCAATCCGCGCCATCCCTACACGCGCGCCCTGCTGGCCGCCGTGCCGCTGCCCGACCCGACAGCGGCACGCGAGCGCATGCTGCTCGAGGGCGACATTCCGAGCGCGATGAACCCGCCCGCGGGCTGCCGCTTCCACACGCGCTGCACCTTCGCCCGCGACGCCTGCAGGCGCGACGAGCCGGCGCTCGCCGACGACGGTGCGGGCCACGCCACGGCCTGCCCTTACTGGCCCGAATTCCCGCCGCCGGCCGTGCTCGCCGAGACGGCCGGCCGCGACGCCGATCGCATCCGACTGACCCGCCTGCAGGCGGCGTTCGTCGATAATCAACAAAGGGAGGATTCATGAAGCACACGTTCAGGCGCATCGCGCTTTCGCTGGCGTTCGCCGCCTTCGCAAGCGGCAGCGCCATGGCCCAGTCGCACCTGCGCGTCGGGCTCGCCGAGGATCCCGACGTGCTCGATCCGACGCTGGCGCGCACCTATGTCGGCCGCATCGTCTTCTCCTCGATCTGCGACAAGCTGTTCGACATCGACGAGAAGCTCAACGTGGTGCCGCAGCTCGCCACCAGCCACGAGACCTCGCCCGACGGCCTGACGGTGACCATCAAGCTGCGCACGGGCGTGAAATTCCACGACGGCGAGATCTTCGACGCGGCCGCCGCCAAGTACAGCCTCGAGCGCCACCTCAACATGAAGGGGTCGTTCCGCAAGCCCGAGATCGCGTCGATCAATGCCGTCGAGGTCGTCGATCCGTCGACGATCAAGCTCAACCTCAAGACGCCGTTCTCGCCGCTGCTCGCCCAGCTCACCGACCGGGCCGGCATGATGGTGTCGCCCAAGGCGGCCGAGGCCGCGGGCGACAAGTTCGGCCTGAAGCCGGTCTGCGCCGGCCCCTACAAGTTCGTCGAGCGCGTCCAGCAGGACCGCATCGTGGTCGAGAAGTTCGCCGACTACTGGAACAAGGACCAGGTCTTCATCGACAAGATCACCTACCTGCCGATCGTCGATTCGACGGTGCGGCTGGCCAACCTGCGCTCCGGCGGACTCGACATGATCGAGCGGCTGCTGGCGACCGACATCAAGACGGTGCGCGACAATCCCAAGCTCAAGCTGATCAGCGCGGTCGAGCTCGGCTACCAGGGCCTCACCATCAACCTGTCGAACGGCCCCAAGGCCGCCTCGCCGCTCGCCAAGGACGCGCGCGTGCGACAGGCTCTCGAGCTTTCGATCGACCGCGACGCGCTGAACCAGGTCGTGTTCAACGGCGAGTTCGTGCCGGGCAACCAGTGGATCAACCCCACCAACCCCTACTATCAGCAGTCGCTGCCGGTGCCGAAGCGCGACCTTGCCAAGGCCAAGGCGCTGCTCAAGGAGGCGGGCGTCACGGGCAAGATCTCTCTCGACCTCATGGTGCCCAACAACCCCGAGACCAGGCAGGTCGCGGAGGTGCTGCAGTCGATGGTGGCCGAGGCGGGCTTCGACCTGAAGATCAGGGTCACCGAGTTCGCGACCTCGCTGAAGGCGGCTGAGGACGGCGACTACGAGCTGTACCTGATCGGCTGGTCGGGCCGCAGCGATCCCGACGGCAACTCCTTCTCCTTCCAGACCTGCGGCTCGCCGCAGAACAACTCGGGCTACTGCGACAAGGACGTCGACGAGTGGCACAAGCAGGCACGCATCAAGAGCGATCCCGCCGAGCGTAAGAAGATCTACGAGAACGTCGCCAAGCGCTACCTGGCCGACGGCTCGATCAAGTACCTCTACCATCGCCGTGTGCTGATGGCGCTGAGCGACAAGATCGACGGCTACAAGCAGATGCCCGACGGCCTGATCCGCGTCGTCGGCGTCAAGCTGAAGTAGGACGCCTTGCTCTCGTTTCTCACCCAGCGGCTGCTGCAGATCATCCCGACGCTGATCCTGGTGTCGATGCTGATCTTCGGCCTGCAGCAGCTGTTGCCGGGCGACCCGGCGCTGATCATGGCGGGCGAGGAACGCGATCCCGCGGTGCTGGCGGAGATCCGCGAGCAGTATCGGCTGAACGACCCGATCCCCATCCAGTACTTCTACTGGATGAAGGGCGTGCTGTCGGGAAACCTGGGCGAATCGATGCGGCTCAAGGCGTCGGTCGCCTCGCTGGTGGGCGAGAAGCTGCCGGTGACCCTGCAGCTCGCCGCCATGGCGATCGTCGTGGCGCTGGGCATCGGCATCCCCGCCGGCATCATCTCCGCGGTGAAGAAGGACACTGCCTGGGACTACGGCGCCAACATCTTCGCCCTGTGGGGCATCAGCACGCCCAACTTCTGGCTGGGCATCCTGATGATCTTCCTGTTCTCGGTGACGCTCTCCTGGCTGCCGGCCTCGGGCTACGTCCGGCTGGGCGAGGACTGGCGCGCCAGCCTCGCCACGACGGTGATGCCGGCCTTCGTGCTGGGCAACGCCATCGCCGCCATCCTGATGCGGCACACGCGCAGCGCCATGCTGCAGGCGATGGGCGCCGACTATGTGCGCACCGCCCGCGCCAAGGGCCTCTACGAGCGCCGCGTGGTGCTGAAGCACGCGCTGCGCAACGCCATGACGCCGGTGATCACGCTGGGCGCGCTGGAATTCGGCACGCTGCTGTCGGGCGCGGTGCTGACCGAGCAGATCTTCACCATCCCGGGCTTCGGCAAGCTGATCGTCGATGCCGTGTTCAACCGCGACTACGCCGTGGTCCAGGGCGTCGTGCTGGTGACGGCCACGACCTACATCGTACTGAACCTGCTGGCCGACGTGGCCTACGTGCTGGTCAATCCGAGGCTGCGCGGATGACCGCCACCGCCCTGCCCGAGGTCGCCGTCCGCGACGCCAGCGAGGAGAACCCGTGGGCACGCGCCTGGCGGCGCCTCAAGCGGCGGAAGGGCGCGATGGTTGGCCTGGCCGTCGTCGTCCTGTTCGTGGTGGTGGCGGTCTTTGCGCCCTGGGTCGCTCCCTATGACCCCATCGCGACGAGCTGGAGCCTCGTGCGCAAGCCGCCGTCGTGGGCCCATTGGCTGGGCACCGATGAGGTCGGCCGAGACGTGCTCTCCCGCGTCATCTGGGGCGCGCGCGCCTCGCTCAGCGCCGGCCTGGTCTCGGTAGGCATTGCGCTGGGTGTCGGCGTGCCGCTCGGGCTGTTGGCGGGCTATGCCGGCGGCTGGGTCGACTCGGTACTGTCGCGCATCGTCGACGCCATGCTGGCGGTGCCGTTCCTGATCCTGGCCATCGCGCTGGCCGCCTTCCTCGGGCCCAGCCTGAGCAACGCCATGATCGCCATCGGCGTCACCGCCACGCCGATCTTCGTGCGCCTGACGCGCGGCCAGACGCTCGCCGCCAAGGTCGAGGACTATGTCGAAGCAGCCCGCGCCGTCGGCAATCCGCACTGGCGCATCGCGTTGCGCCATGTCCTGCCCAACATCGTGCCGCCGCTCCTGGTGCAGGCCTCGCTCGCCATCGCCGGCGCGATCATCGCCGAGGCGGCGCTGTCGTTCCTCGGGCTCGGCCAGCAGCCGCCCTCGCCGTCGTGGGGCAGCATGCTGAACTCCGCCCAGCGCTTCATCGCCCAGGCGCCCTGGATGGCCTTCTGGCCGGGCTTCGCCATCTTCTTCGCCGTGCTGTCGTTCAACCTTCTGGGCGACGGCCTGCGCGACGCGCTGGATCCGCGGCACAAGTAGGCTGGGCGCGCGCCACTCCAGTGGCGCGTCATGGTCTTCCGGACCGCCGGCCTCCGGCCGGCCTCATGATCATGAGCCGGCGAGACGCCGGCGGTCCAAAAGAGCATGAGAAGACGCGCCACTGGAGTGGCGCGCTCCCGTGATCAGTTCGGCAGGCTCGTATCGATGTGCTCGAACGCGGCGACGCCGGACGTCAGCGTCGTCGCGCGCTCCTCGACCAGGAGCTGGGTCACGGCGAGGAAGTGGACGAGCTCGTTGTCGCCGAGCTTCTCGGCCTGCCCGATCAGCTCGCGCACGCCGTGCCAGACGCGGAACAGCGCCGCCGCTTTCTTCTTTCCGGATAATGGTTGGCGGCCGCGCCGCCGCCGAACATTGGGTTCAAGGACGATCTCGACCAACTGATTCCCCCCTGTTTTTCGCCACCGCACCCGCCCGCCGGCCTTCGCCGGCGGACGGGTGGGCGCGACAGGCGTCGCGTCACCCCAGCTGGACCGCCGGCCGGCCGTTCTCCCCCGAGTAACGGCTGACAGTCAGACGATCCTACACGACACCAAGAGGAGGTGTCCTCTAGCCTTTAGGAGCAGGAGAATCTTGCTCGCCCCGGGCACATTCCGCCCGGTTCAGTTGGATGCGGTCCCCAGCGGCAGGCCCGAGGCGTCGAGCTGGCCTTCGCGGCGCAGCACGACCGATTCAGGCGCCTCGACCTCCGGCAGCGGCTTGTTGGGATCCACCGCCCGCACGACCGCCACGATGCGCTTGTCGCCCGAGCTCGCCTCCTCGGCGACCAGCCGGCGCCAGCCCTGCTTTTCCCAGTACTTGATGTCCGTCGGCAGGACCTGGGCATAGAGCATGTTGCAGCCCCGGCTTTCGGCCAGCTTGCGGGCGCGCTCGAGCAGGAGCTGGCCGATATTGTGGCCGCGGAAGCGCTGGATGACGGCCAGCCGCTCGGGCATGGCGAAGGACTGGAACCAGCGGACGCGCAGTGTGCCCACCGGCTCCTCGCCGACATAGGCGATGATGTGGGTGGCGCCGAAATCATGGCCGTCGAACTCTTCCGAGTACGGCACGTCGAGCTCGCCGATGAAGCAGGCGGCGCGCACCGCGAAGGCCTGCAGCGAGTCTTCCATCCTCATGGCGAGCTTGGTCGTGACCGTCTCGCCGCCAATCGATAATGCCATAGCACTCATCTCTCTCCCCCTTCTAATTCGCGCGACGCTCGGTCCATTCCGCATGCGGATTGGACGCCCCTCGTTTCGCCGAGTCTTCCAAAATGCCGGGCATGTCCAGCTGATCCTCCGGCCGGTTCAGCACCATCGGATCGGTGGCCACGGTCGGCATGGTCCTCTCATCGACCTCGAGGTCGCAGTAGAAGGCACCGTATTCGTGATCCGAGAAATGGAAGATCTTGTCGTCGACCTGCTTGAATCCCATGCGTTCGAAGATCGGCCACAGCCGGTGCTGGGCATGCAGGTAGGCTTTGCGATATCCCTTCTTGCGGCAGAAATCGCGCGCCCAGTTCACGAACGGAATGAACAGGCCGTACGAGCGATAGCGTTTCAGGATGATGGCCCGCTCGAGCTTGGCGAAAGACGCGAACCAGCGCACCCGCATCGACGCCGCGGGCTCGCCGTCGACGTAGAGCATCAGGTGGCTCGCGGTGTAGTCGTTGCCGTCGAACTCTTCCCAGTACGGACAGTGCTGCTCGCCCATGAAGACGGCAGCCCGCAACATGTAGCACTGCATCAGCTCGTCCGACGTCGTCGCGAGCTTGATGGTCACGACAGGACGATTAGACGTCGCTGTCGTCTTCGGTTCGGTCATCCTAGGCCCCCTCTGTAAGTACTCCGTTGTCGTTCCGGAAGCGGCGGCCCCCAGCCGTCACCACCGGAAGGTTCCGTGAAATCTGCGAAAGTGCGTCGGACACGGCCGGCGAGGTCATGCCCTTGGCGCCCTTGCGGATCGCGGTCGCCGAAACCTCGTCGCGGCGCAGGATGCGCCAGGGATAGATCCAGCCGCATTCGTCGCTGATCTGGCGGACCAGCATGCCGCCGAAATCCGTGCCGTGCAGCGTATGCAGTCGCGCGCCGGGATAGCGGCGCTTGATCTCGCCGATCACACCCTGGAAGCCCTTGGTGTTGTAGACCTCGGGGTAGTAGGCCACTTCCACCCTGTTCGAGAGGCCCGCTTCCTTCAGCGCCAGCTCGATCAGCGCCTTGCGCGTCTCCGGCGGCAGGAACTTGTTGCCGGTGGGAAAATAATCGACGTTGGAATCGGCCTTGTCGGTCTTCTCGTAGATCTGGAAGCCGTCGTCCAGACGGCCGACCCGGATCTCGCCCTTGCGGAACGCGTCGGCATGCAGGCGCGGGATCAGCGTGGGGTGGATGATGATGTGGTCGAGCTGTCGCTCCTCGAGCGCGCGCCGCAGGATCATCAGATGCGAATTGTGGAAGGGATTGAACGTCCCGAAGAAGAACCCGACG
>JAIEOV010000031.1 GCA_019750135.1 Reyranella sp.
CAGCCAGCATCTTGAATCAGACTTCCGATTCCTTGGGAATCCCCTTTCGATTCTTATTTCAAGCTCGATGCTCTAGCACTGGAGGGTGGCACATGTTCAGGAGTGGAACAACAGGACATACGCAACCGTGACGGGTGACCCAATCACGGTCTGGAAGACGAAACCAAGAGCTGACGAATGGGCGGCACGTAGAAGACGCCTTGCCCAGCGGTCGGTCCGCCGAGGCCAAGGACGAGCTAGCCGAGCGCCTTGGCGGCGTCGAGATTGGGATCAGCCTGTACCCGATGGCCGGCCGGAACCGCGGCGACTGCGATCGCCGCGGCCAACAAGAATTTGCGCATGAACGCCCCCGAGCACGCGCTCGGATGACGGATCTTAGCGGATCGGCGGCGCGTACTGCAGCCCGCCCTTGGTCCACAGATTGTTGAGGCCGCGGTCGATCTTGAGGATGGAGCCCTGGCCGACGTTGCGCTCGAAGCTCTCGCCGTAGTTACCGACCTGCTTGACGATGTTGTAGACCCACTTCTCGTCGACGCCGAGCGCCTTGCCCATGCCCGGGGTGACGCCGAGGATGCGCTTGATGGCAGGGTTCTCGCTCTTCAGCATCTCGTCGACGTTCTTGGAATCGATGCCGTACTCCTCGGCCTCGATCATGGCGTACTGGGTCCAGCGCACGATGTCGGCGAACTGGTTGTCGCCATGGCGGACGGCCGGCGCCAGCGGCTCCTTGGAGATGATCTCCGGCAGCACGATGAAGTCCTCGGCCTTGGCCGGCGCCGGCACGTTGGCGGCGCGGGTCGCATAGAGGCTCGAGGAATCGTTGGTGTAGACGTCGCACCGGCCCGAGAAGAAGGCGGCGCGCACTTCCTCGACCTTCTCGATGACGACCGGCTTGAAGGTCATCTTGTTGGCGCGGAAGTAGTCGGCGAGGTTGAGCTCGGTGGTGGTGCCGGGGGCCACGCAGACGGTGGCGCCGTTCAGCTCCTTGGCGCTCTTCACGCCGAGCTTCTTGTTCACCAGGAAGCCCTGGCCGTCATAGTAGGTGACGGCGGTGAAATCGAGGCCGAGCGCGGTGTCGCGCGTCAGCGTCTCGGTGGTGTTGTTGGACAGCAGGTCGACCTCGCCCGACTGCAGCGCGGTGAAGCGCTGCTGCGATGTCAGTCCCACGTACTTGACCTTCTCGGCGTCGCCGAAGATCGCCGCTGCAATCGCCCGGCAGACATCGACGTCGAGGCCGACCCATTTGCCCTGGCTGTCCTGCATCATGAAGCCCGCTGTGCCGGTGCCGACTCCGCAGACCAGCGAGCCGCGCGCCTTGATCGCGTCGAGATCCTTGCCGGCCATGGCGGCGGTCGAGAACACGGTCGCGGCAAATCCGGCTGCCGCCGCCATCATCACATTGCGCATTGAAGCCCCTTTTTTTGCGTTTTCTCCCACAGGGAGTGTCAGCCCTCGGGGCCCTGCAAGCAACAGGCCAAATGAGGAACGGGAGGCGGCCTAGCGGATCGGCGGGGCGTACTGCAGGCCGCCCTTGGTCCAGAGATTGTTCAGGCCGCGGTCGATCTTGAGGGCCGAATCCTTGCCGATGTTGCGGTCGAAGCTCTCGCCGTAGTTACCGACCTGCTTGACGATGTTGTAGACCCACTTCTCGTCGACCCCCAAGGCCTTGCCCATGCCCGGGGTGACGCCGAGGATACGCTTGATGGCGGGATTGTCGCTCTTCAGCATCTCGTCGACGTTCTTGGAATCGATGCCGTACTCCTCGGCCTCGAGCATGGCAAAGAGCGCCCAGCGCACGATGTCGGCGAACTGGTTGTCGCCATGGCGGACGACCGGCCCCAGCGGTTCCTTGGAGATGATCTCCGGCAGGATCAGGAAGTCGTCGAAGGTCCGCGGCGGCGGCACGTTGGCGGCGCGGGTCGCCGCCAGGCTCGAGGCATCGGTCGTGTAGACGTCGCAGCGGCCGGCGAAGAAGGCGGCGCGGATCTCGTCGACCTTCTCGATCACGACCGGCTTGAAGGTCATCTTGTTGGCGCGGAAATAGTCGGCGAGGTTGAGCTCGGTGGTGGTGCCGGGGGCCACACAGACGGTGGCGCCGTTCAGCTCCTTGGCGCTCTTCACGCCGAGCTTCTTGGGCACCAGGAAGCTCTGGCCGTCGTAGTAGAACACGCCGGTGAAATCGAGGCCGAGCGCGGTGTCGCGGGTCAGCGTGTAGGTGGCGTTGCCCATCACCATGTCGACTTCGCCCGACTGCACGGCGGTGAAACGCTGCTGCGAGGTGAGGGGGACGTACCGGACCTTCTCGGCATCGCCGAACAACGCCGCCGCCACGGCGCGGCAGACGTCGACCGACAGGCCTTTCCACTTGCCCTGGCTGTCGGCCAGCATGAAGCCCGCCGTGCCGATGCCGACGCCGCAATTCAGCGAGCCGCGCGCCTTGATCGCGTCGAGATCCTTGCCCGCCATGGCGGCGCCCGACAGGAGCAGGCCGGCGAGGCCGGCCGCGGCGGCGATGAACTTTTGCATTGAAGCCCCTGTGTTTCACGACTCCCCGGCGCGAGTGTAGAGGCGCTCACTCGGCATGCAACAGTCCAAATGAAAAACCGCCGCCCTCGCGGGCGGCGGTCTGTTTCAGTTCGATGATCTTTGGCTCAGCGGATCGCTCTCAGCGAATTGGGGGCGCGTACTGCAGGCCGCCCTGGGTCCACAGCGCGTTCTGGCCACGGGCGATCTTGAGCGGCGAGCCCATGCCGACGTTGCGCTCGAACATCTCGCCGTAGTTACCGACCTGCTTGATGATGTTGTAGACCCACTTCTCGTCGACGCCGAGCGCCTTGCCCATGCCGGGCGTGACGCCGAGGATGCGCTTGATGGTGGGGTTGTCGCTCTTCATCATCTCGTCGACGTTCTTCGAGGTGATGCCGTACTCCTCGGCCTCGATCTGGGCGAACAGCGTCCAGCGCACGATGTCGGCGAACTGGTTGTCGCCATGGCGCACGAGCGGGCCCAACGGCTCCTTGGAGATGATCTCCGGCAGGATGATGTAGTCGTCGGGGTTCGGCGCGTTGGCCGCACGGGTCGAGTAGAGGCCGGAGGCGTCCGTCGTGAACACGTCGCAGCGGCCGGCGAAGAAGGCGGCGCGCACTTCCTCGACCTTCTCGATGACGACCGGCTTGAAGGTCATCTTGTTGGCGCGGAAGTAATCGGCGAGGTTGAGCTCCGTGGTGGTGCCGGGCTGCACGCAGACCGTGGCGCCGTTGAGCTCCTTGGCGCTCTTCACGCCGAGCTTCTTGTTCACCATGAAGCCCTGGCCGTCATAGTAGTTGACGCCGGTGAAGTCGAAGCCGAGCGCGGTGTCGCGCGTCAGCGTCCAGGTCGTGGTGCGGACCAGCAGGTCGACCTCGCCCGACTGGAGCGCGGTGAAGCGCTGCTGGGCGGTGGTCGGCACGAACTTGACCTTGTCGGCATCGCCGAAGATCGCCGCGGCGATGGCGCGGCAGGTGTCGACGTCGAGGCCCGTCCACTTGCCCTGGGTGTCGGCGGCTGCGAAGCCCGCCACGCCCGTGGAGACGCCGCAGATCAGGCTGCCGCGCGCCTTGATGGTGTCGAGATCCTTGCCGGCATACGCCGTACCCGCGGCGCCGACCAGGGTGGCCGCGACGACGCCGGCGGCCATGTACTTCTTGAGCATTTGTCCTTCCCTTCGTGGTTGCCTCTGCCGTCCGTCGGGCCTCAGCCGGGCCGCGGACGACGATGGCGCAATTCCTAGGCGATCAAACCGACGCGCGCAACGGCGGGCGCCGGTTCAACTGAGGCTGATTGCGGCCGCCAGATTACAGGCGATCAACGTTGCGCGAGGAGAAGGGATTGTGGCTCCACGGCTCCGCACCCTGCAGGCCGCGGAAGCGGTTGCCGTCGTCCTTGGCGCCAGCGGCCTTGCGGATCTCCTGCTGCCATTGGCGGTAGGCCACCAGGCTCTCGTTGACCAGCACGCTGTTGAAGCCTTTGCCCGCGATGTAGGGCTGCGGATCGACGAACTGGCCGTTCACGATCACGGAGAAGTGCAGGTGCGGGCCGGTCGAACGGCCTGTCGAGCCGACATAGCCGATCAGGTCGCCCTTGCGGACGCGGCTGCCCGGGCCCATGCCGTCGGCGAAGCGCGACATGTGGGCATACAGCGTCTCGAAGCTGTCGGCGTGGCTGATCTTCACCGTGCGGCCGTAGTTGAAGTACCAGCCCTGGTGATTGATCGTGCCGTCGGCCGCCGCATAGATCGGCATGCCGGTCTTGCCTTCGAAATCGATGCCGTTGTGGAAGCCGCCGCCGCTCGAGCGGCCGTAGTAGCGGCGCCCGCCGAACGGCGAGGAGATGCGCGCACCGCCGCTCGGCTCGGCGAGGCCGGTGTTGCCGAGCCGCTTGCCGTTCTCGTCGAACCAGCCTTCGGGCTCGTTGGGCGGCGCGAACCACCAGAACGACTTCTTGGACGAGCCTTCGCCGATGGCGGCGGCGAGGAGCCGCGACGTGCCGTCGACGGTGCGGCCCTTCCAGACCTCGACCTTGGTGCCGCCGGTCTGGAAGCCCGAGAGCGCTTCGGTCAGTTCCTTGAGCGTGGCGCTGCTGGCGCCGGTCGAAGCGAGGCTGGTCGCCAGCCCGGAGCTGCCGCTCACCTTCACAAGGCCGACCGAACCGGCCACGACCGAGCGGGCGCCGGCTCCGGCGGCCTGGGTCGTGCTCGGGACGCTCGACACGCGCTCGTCGTCGTTCGCGGTGGCGTTGGGGGCGAGCTTGTAGCCGTAGGTGCCGTCGGCGCCACGATGCAGCTCGATGGCCAGCGAGGTGGCGGAATAGAGCTGCAGGGCGACCAGGCGCTTGGGCTGGCCCGCACCCTGCGGCTGCAGGACGGCGCGGCCGGAATTGGTGACCTTGCGGTCGAGTTGCTCGAGGGCCTTGGCGACGGCGTCGTTGGCAGCCTGGGCGTCGGCCGGATCGATGTTCAGCGCGGTGAGCTGCTCGGTCACCTGGCCATTTGCACTGATCGCGAACGGCTGGATGTCTTCGGAGGGAGCGGCCGCTGCCTTGGGCGCGGCCTTGAGATGGTTCTTATTGGGCGCCTTGATCTGGGCCATGGACCCGGCGGCGCAGACGAACTGACAGGCGGAAAAAACGAAGGTAGCTGCAATGAGGTTTGGGACGATTCGCCAGCGCTGGGCGCGTTGATCTTGCGTCGTCTTGAACGCCATCAGCCTTCTCCCGGTCCATTGAAACTCGAACTCAGCTCTCAGCGGAAACAGCGAATTCACCGACCCATCCCCTGATCGGAGCCCCACGCCATGCCCTGCTAACCCCAAGTGTGGCCACGGATAATCCACAAGTCCAACAAAAAGTTGCAAAAATGCAACACCCGTGAATAAGGCGTGTGAGGTCATATGCGGCGGCGTTAAAGCGCCTGACGGCCGCGCAAGCGCACGTCGGACAAGTTGTCACTGCGGACGTCGCGATAGAGGGAGTAGGAGGACAAGATGGCCGATCCGATCGAGCTTCTCATCCAGGGGCGCGCTCACGAACTGGGACCGGGCTTCCCGGTGCGGCGCGTGCTGCCCAGCGCCAAGCGGCGCATGGTCGGGCCGTTCATCTTCCTCGACCATTTCGGGCCGATGGTCGTGCCGCCGGGCGGCGACGGCATGGAGGTGCGGCCTCATCCGCATATCGGGCTCGCCACCGTGTCCTACCTGTTCGACGGCGGCATCTTCCATCGCGACAGCCTGGGCTATGCCCAGCCGATCCGGCCGGGCGACGTGAACTGGATGACCGCCGGCAGCGGCATCGCCCACAGCGAGCGCACCGACCCCGAGATGAAGCGCACCGGCTTTCGCATGCACGGTGTCCAGACCTGGGTGGCGCTGCCCAAGAGCCACGAGGAGACGGCGCCGTCGTTCGAGCATGTCGAGAAGGCCAGGCTGCCGGCCTGGCAGGACGGCGGCAGCGCGCTGCGCCTGATCGTCGGCACCTACGGCGGGCGCACGGCGCCGACGACGCACTTCTCGCCGATCTTCTACGTCGCGGTCGAGATGCCGGCGGCCGCCAAGGTCGCGGTGTCGCCCGAGCATGTCGAGCGCGCGGCCTATGTTGCCGAGGGTAGCCTGATGGTCGGCGACCGCCAGCTGACGGTGGGCGACCTCGCGGCGTTCCATGCCGGCCAGCCGGTCGAGATGATCGCCGGTCCCGACGGCGCGAAGGTCATGCTGCTGGGCGGCGCCACGATCGACGGTCCGCGCCACATCTGGTGGAACTTCGTGTCGTCATCCAAGGAGCGCATCGAGAAGGCCAAGGCCGACTGGCGCGACGGCCGCTTCGCCAAGGTGCCGGGCGACAAGGAGTTCATCCCGCTGCCGGATCGGTGACTTCTTGCCGGAGCGCGGACCTGGAGGTCCGCGCCCCGAGCGTCAAGTCGGGCAGATGTAGCCGGTGCCGCTCGGGTTCTTGAAGCAGCCTACCGATTCGGGCAGCAGCAGCTTGGGCAGGTAGAGGACGACATCGGGAAACAGCACCGTGAAGGCGATGACGACGAAGAACACGATGTAGATTGGCAGCGAGGCATACATTGCCCGCGCGAAACTGACTCCGACGAACTTGGAGGCCACCAGCAGCGACAGCCCGTAGGGCGGCGTAATCAAGCCGAAGACGAGCGTGGTGATGATGACCACGCCCATATGCACGGGATTGATGTTCCCGAGCTCGGTCAGCTTGTTGATGATCGGCATGAAGATGATGATGGCAGGTACGGCATCGACGAAATCGCCGATGATGACGAACAGCAGGACCAGCAGCAGCAGGATCATGCCGGCGTCGGTGCCGGCGAAATCGGCGATCCAGGCCGCGACGATGTCGGGTCCGCGCAGGTAGCCCAGCATCCAGCCGAAGGCCGAGGCGCCGGCCACGGCGGCCAGCGGGATGGCATAGAGCATCCCGGTATAGACGAAGTCCCACAGCAGGAAGCGGATATGGCCGCGATTGAGCGCCGGGATCAGCACGACCAGGATGTAGACCGACGCGATCATGCCGGCCTCGGTCGGCGTGAACCATCCGGTCAGGATGCCGCCCATGATGATCAGCGGGATCATCAGCGGCAACGACGAGCCCCTGAGCGCCCCGGCGAACTCGCCGAAGGACGCCATCTTCTTCTTGATGCCGACGGGTCCGAAGAAATAGGCATAAATCATCAGCCCTATGCCGATCAGCACGCCGGGCACGATGCCGCCGAGGAACAGCCCGCCGATGGAGACGTTGCCGGTGGCGCCGTAGACGACCGCCATGATGCTGGGCGGAATCAGGTTCGCCATGGTAGAGGCGCAGGCGATCAGGGCGGCGGTGAAGGCGCGGTCGTAGCCTTCGCGGTCCATCTCGGGCGCCACGGTGCGGCTCAGCACAGCGACGTCGGCTGTCGAGGAACCCGAAATGCCCGCAAAGAACATGCTGAACAGGGTGACGACCTGGGCGAGGCCGCCGCGCAGGTGGCCGACCATGGTCTGCGCCAGACGCACCATGCGTTGCGTGACGTTGGCCGAGGTCATGAGCTCGCCGACCAGGAGGAAGAACGGCACGGCCAGCAGCGTTTCCGAATCGATGCCGTGGAACATTTGTCCCACCATCGACTGCAGGCTGATCTGCGTGAAGGCGGTGGCGACCATGACGCCGGCCATCAAGGCGAAGGCGACCGGAACGCCCATGTAGCCAAGGCCGAGAAACAAGAAGGCCATGAGGAACAGGACGTAGCCGTTGCTCATTCGACGAGCTCGCGCAGGTCGGCGGTGTCTTCCGGCCCCTCGAAGCCGTTCTTCCAACCGTTGACCAACTGCTCGACGGCGAACAGCGCGATCAGGGCCCCCGCCAGCGGCACGCTGGCCGTGTAGAAGGTGAGGGGGATCAGCGAGGGCATGCGGAAGCTGCCGAGGTCGAGGATGGCGTTCTTGTAGCCGAACCACACCATGGCCAGCGCCACACACAGCACGACGAGGCGGTTGAAGCTCTCCATGAAGGTGCGCTTGGGGCCTCTCAGGCGCTTCGTGATCTCGACCAGATAGAGATGGTCGTTGCGCCGCGCCGCCGCGGCCATGCCGATGAACACACCCCAGGCAAAGAAGCCCGTCGTCACCTGTTGCAGCCACAGCCACGGTGCGCCGATCTCGCGCGTCACGACATCGAGGAACACCGAACCCGTGAAGCCGATGATCGACACGCCGCAGAGGACCATCAGGGCAGCCTCCAGCGGATCCAGCGCCTTCCACTTGAGATGACGATGGCGCTGGAGGACGAGGGTGCGGTTACTCATGACAACGCGTGTGTCCGGCAGGAGCGACCGTTCGGATCACTTCACGTTGCGCACGAGGCCGAGGATCTTGACGGCGTGCGGTCCCAGTTCGACGGCGAGCTGATCCTGGATGGGCGCGGCCGCCTTGGCGAAGCCGGTCTTGTCGACGCCGTCGACCACCTTCACGCCCATCTTCTTCAGCCGCTCGGCCGAATCCTTCTCGAGCTGCAACGCCTTGGCAGGCTCGGTCTTGGAGACCTCGTCAGCCGCGGCCTGTACCCACTTCTTTTGCTCGTCGTTCAGGCTGTCCCAGGTCTTCTGGCTCACCCAGATGCAGTTGTTGTTGGCCTCGTGCTCGGTCATCGACAGGATCGGCGCCACTTCGTAGTGCTTGTTGGCGAGATAGACGTTGACGCCGTTCTCCGCGACGTTGACGACACCGGTCTGCAGCGAAGTGTAGACCTCGCCGAACGGCATGTGCACGGTCTGCGCGCCGTAGGCCGGGAAATGGGTGTCCTCGGTCTTGGTCGCCTGAACACGCACCTTCTGGCCCTTGATGTCCTCGACCGACTTGATCTCCTTCTTGGAATACATGTTGCGCATGCCCATGGTCATCAGCCCGAGGACCTGCGCGCCCTGAACTTTTTCCTTGATCATGTCGCGGAAGGCTTTCGAGACCTCCGGGTCGGCGAGCACGCGCGTGAGGTGGCCCTGGTCGCGGAAGATGAAATGCAACGAGAACACGCCGGCCTCGGGCGCGAGCGTTGCGGCGTTGGCGGTGGCCGTGATGACGAAGTCGATGTCGCCTGCGCGCATCTTCTGCAGCGCCTGCGGTTCCTGGCCGAGCTGGCCGCCGGGGAACTGGTTGATGGTGAACTTGCCACCGCTCAGTTCCTTCAGCTTGGCGTCGAAGATGTTGGCGGCAATGCCGTAGGCCGTACTGGTCGGCTGATCGTAGGCGAAGCTGAACTGGCGGTTCTGGGCGGTCGCCTGGCCGGCAACCAGCACGCCGGCGGCGAGCAGCGACACGGACAGCGCGGTGCGACGCGTGATCGTCTTGGACATCGTTCTTCTCCCTTGCATTCACCCGGCCGTGTTCGACCGTGGCGCGGGCGGGCCTGCTGGCCTGCCTCCCCGTATGTGGGCAGAGTGGCACCCGGCGAGTTGCCAGACAATTCTAATCGGGCCCCCGGACTCCTTAATCATCGCCCCGTATGACGGGGCTGGGCCATCGCATATGGCCAGCGCTCGGCTTCGGCCGGGATGGCGGGATTTTCGAGCGACGGGGAGGTGGAAAAGGAGGTGCTATTTCTTCTCCACGTTCCAGAACACGACGACCGGCGACACCACGTTGCCGCTGACGTTCGCGCGGCGCGCCATCGGCTGCTGGAACTGGCCGAGCGGCACGGTGACGCCTTCGCCCAGGATGCGCGTCTGGACCTTCTCCGCGATCTCGAGCTGCTTCTTGGGATCGCCCTCGCGGATGAACTGCACCCTGAGCTTCTCGATCTCCTCGTCGAGTGGCCAGCCGAACTGGGCGCGATCGCCGCTCGCCTCGGCGTAGTGGTTGTTCACCGGGTCGAGCAGCAGCACCGCCGCCGCCGCGGTCTGGGCGATGTTCCAGCCGCCCTGCGCCACGGGATCCTTCTTGGCGCGCCGCGCCACCAGGGTCTGCCAGTCCATCGACTGCACGTCGACCTTGAAGCCGCCGCGCTCGAGCAGGGTCTTGGTGACCGGGGCCAGGTTGGTCAAGGTCGGGTTGTCGCTGGTCTGCAGCACGACGATGGGTGTGCCGTCGTAGTTCAGCTCCTTCAGGAGCTTGCGCGATTCCTCGAAGCGCGATTCCAGCAGGCCCTGCATGCCGGCTGAGGTCTCGAGCGGCGTGCCGCAGCCGAACATCGCCTTGCATTCCTTGTAGTAGCGCGGATCGCCGATCACCGCCTGCAGAAAGTCCTTCTGGTTGAGCGACAGCGTCGCGGCGCGGCGGTAGCGCACGTCGTTGAACGGCGGCTGCTTCCAGTTGTAGCGCAGGATGTAGGTCAGCCCGAGCTGATCGAGCACGACGACCTGGACGTTCTTGTCCTTCTCGAGGACGGGCAGCAGGTCGTGCGCTACCGTCTCGATCATGTCGATCTCGCCGGACATCAGGGCGTTGACCGCGGTCTGCGGATCGGAGATCGAGCGCCACTCGACGCGGTCGAGCTTGGCGACCTTGCCGCCCGCCAGGCCCGACGGCGGCTCGGCGCGCGGCTTGTAGTCGGGATTGCGGACATACACGACCTTCTCGCCGGCCTTCCATTCATCCTTCTTGAAGATGAAAGGACCCGAGCCGGTGGTATCGGAGATCTGCTGCGACACCGGCGTCTCGGCGACGCGCTTGGGCATGACGAACAGCGGCACCGAGGCGGACTTGGCGAGCGCGCTCAGCATCAGGCCGAACGGCTCCTTGAGCGCGATCTGGAAGGTGCGATCGTCGACGGCCGTCATCTCCCTGGTCGACTTGGCCAGCAGGCCGCCCAGCGCATCCTTGTCCGTCCAGCGCTTGATCGAAGGGATGACGTCGGCCGAGGTCACGGGCGTGCCGTCGTGCCACTTGAGGCCGTCGCGCAGCTTGAAGGTCCAGGTGAGCTTGTCGTCGCTCACCGTCCAGCTGTCGACCATCTGCGGCTGCGGCTGGAACTTGCCGTCGATGGCGAACAGCGTGTCGTAGATCAGGTAACCGTGATTGCGCACGATGTAGGCCGTGGTCCACACCGGATCGACGATCTTGAGATCCGAATGCATGACCAAGCGCAGCGTCTTGGGCGATTGCGCCAACGCCGGGCCGGAGAGCAACGCGACGCCCGCCAGGGCGAACAACGAACGACGCAACATGACAGCCTCCCTTCAAGGGCGGCGGTCCTTTAGACGCCAGTGGGTGGCGTCCAGCTCGTTTCTTCGTCGAGTGGATAGACCGGCCGCGGCAACTTGGTCCAAGTGAAGTTCGCCAGGATCGGCGACGTCAAGCCCGGACAGTCGACTTCGTAGATCTGGCCGGTGTTGAAAAACTCGTCGAAACCGCCCCGGAAATGGCCGCGGCTCTTGACCACGACCACCCGCGCCTGGGCGATGTCGAGGCCGAACATCTCGAACTGCATGGGGTCCATGCACTGGCAGCGGTTGGTGATGACCACGAGCTGGATGCCGCCGAGATCGAGCAGGGCCGAAGGACCCATGTCGGACGACACGTTCCGCAGCACGCCACGGCGGCCGACATACTTGCCGTCCGACAGTTTTATGACCTTGGCCTCGCAGTCGAAGGGCAGGGAGAATTCCTGGTGTTCCTGGGAGTTGAACGAGGCGGTGAAGATGGCGCCTTCCCCCAACTCGTGCGCCTTGGCGGCCGCGGCGCCGTCGTTGAACACGCCAAAGATCACATGCTGGGCGCGGGCGGCCTTCAGCGCACGCAGGAGGTAGGTGGTGTTGCCACGGCCGCCGCCACCGGGATTGTCGGCGACGTCGGCCAGAATGATGGCCTTGCGCCGCCGGTCGCGTCCGACCGAGACGGCGAGTTGGACGGCATCGGCGAGCGTCGTCATGGCGCGCTTGAAGCGCTCCTTCATGCCCCAGGCGCGCTTGGCGATGTCGAGCGACAGGTCGGCCGCGGCCTGGCGGTTGCCATTGCGCGCCGTCACCACGGCGGTGAGGCCGTTCTTGGGACTGTCGCTGTAGGCGAAGCCCGCCATCACCGAGACGTTGAGGATGTCGCCGCCCACCTTGGTCTGGCCGTACTTGATCAGGTCGGCATAGGGGCCCTTGGCGGTCAGCAGCGCGATCTGCGGCGGCACCAGCGGCACCTTGACCATGGTGACGGCGGTACGAGCGCCGGCCAGGCACTCGCGCATGTGCTTGGCGGCTTCGACACCGCGCTCGTAGATGTCGGTGTGCGGGTTCTCGAGGTAGCCGACGAACACCGAGAGGTTGTCGGTCATCCGGCGCGAGACGTTGGCGTGCAGGTCGAAGGTCGAGACCACGGGGATGTCCGGCCCGACGACCTTGCGGATGACCTCGAACAGATCACCCTCGGGATCGTCGGTGCCTTCAGCCAGTGCCGCGCCATGAGCCGCGACGAACACCGCATCGAGAGGCATCGCCGCTTGCAGGCCGGCCTCGATCTCGGCCAAAAACGCCTTGAAGAAGCTCTCCTCGACCGGACCGCCGGGCTGGGCCTGCGAGACGCGCAACGGCACCGGCGTCCAGTTGCCGGTGCGATCCATCTCGGTGAAGAAGCCGGGAAGGTCGGGCAGGGTGATCGATGCGCCCGAGCGGGACTCGCTCACGATCTGGTTGCCGCGGATATCGACGTCCGTCTGGAAGTCTTCCGCCGTGGTCACCGGCGAGAAGCGATTGCATTCGATGGCGAAGCTCAGAACGGCAATCCGCGGATTGTCCTGCGACACGTTTCCTCCTCAGCGCTGGCGCGCCAGAAACGCCTCGACCAGCGCGTTGAACGTAGCGGCCTCCTCGAAATATGGCGAGTGGCCGGCATGGGGGATCAGATGTGCTTCGCCGCATGGCAAGGCTGCTGCGATGGCGCTTGCCAGGAAGGCCGGGAAGACGATGTCCTGGCCGCCGGCGATCAGGAGCGTCGGTACGCGGAAATCCTTCAGGTCATTGACGGTCCGTTGCGCGGTGCGGCGCAGACCGGCGCGGACCTTCTCCTTGTCGAGCGCGCCCGCCATGGTGTCGATGCTGGCATAGAGAAGGTGCAGCGCCGGCGAGCGCGCCGCGGCGCTCATGCCCATCGCCGGATGGATGCCGCTGGCGCGTCCCGCCGCGATCTTCGCTTCGGCGTCCTTCGTCCAGGCATCGTAGGCGCCGCCGCCCGACGGATCGCAGCTGCGCCGATCGAGCGTGCCGGAGGTCGAGCTCAGGACCAGCGCCTTCACCTTCTCCGGGTTGGCGATCGCGTAGTCGAGGACGGCCCAACCGCCCATCGATTGGCCGACCAGGCGCACGTCGGAAAATTTCAGGTGATCGATCAGCGCGGCGAGGTCGGAGGCGTAATCGGCCGGATCGGGACCGCCGTCAATGGCGCTCGAGGGCGCGAAGCCGCGATGGGCGAAGCTCACGCACGTATAGTGGGGAGCGAAGTGCGCCACCTGTTGCCACCAGCTCAGGTGATTGCCGCCCAGGCCGTGAGCGAACAACAGTGCCGGACCGCTGCCCGACACCTCGTAGTAGAGGTCGCCGAACGGTCGCTTCAGTCGGCCGACGCTGTGCGCCGGCGCCTTGTAGGTCATGGAGATGGAAGCCCTCTCAGAAGAGGACCAGCGTAGAGCCGACAACGCCCAACGGCCAGCGGCCCGCGGCGAACAGACGAAACTTGCTTTCGAACGGCGAGGCGGCGTCTTCCGCCAAGCGTGCCAGCGCCAGTTGGTAGGCGGCCTGTGCGGCCGCGCCGGCCGCAACATGGATCGAGGCCCTGGCCGCGCCGCCCATGCGCGAGGCGGCGGTGGCGGCCTTGCCGTGCACGATCTCGCCCGCGCCGGTGGTGAGCTCGGTGAGCGCCATCCACAAATCGCGCTCGGGATAGCGCGCTTCGGCTTTGGCCAGCAGGTGCTGGCGCAGCGCCTCTTCGCGATCCCACCACGCCGGCGACCAGTCGGGCGCCTTGAGGACGCGTTCCGCCTCGGGCCAGTCGTGGGCGTGCACGACGCGGAGCGGGCCAAGGCCGAGTGCAGCGGCATAGGCAATGGCGTCGCTCCGGTCGCCTTCGGTCAACGGCTCGCCGAGTGCCGCAAACCACGCGGCGGCTCGAATTTCCTTGCGCAGCGTTGCAAGCGAGGCGTTGGAAACGGCAATCGCCTCCATCACTTCGTTGTCGCGGCCTTCCGCAAGAGCGCAAGGCCACGAGCGGTCCTGCCTCGGCCGCGAGCGGCCCTGATGGCGAAGCGGGATTCCGCATCGGCTTCGGCGATCATGACGGTCGCCATCTCTTCCATGAGGCGGTTGACGCTGGTGCCCCGCCGGCGCGCCAACGACTTCAAGCGAGCATGCTTGTCATTCGGTAGGCGTAGAGTGAGAGCGCTCATTCGGCAAATTGTTCAATTGTTCATGCTGCCTGCCGGACGTCGGGCAGGGTGAGGTCGTACTTGGCGGCGACCTCGGTCGCGCGCTTCATGAAGTCGGAGCGCATCTCGTCGTTGGTGCGCTGCTTGATGTTCCACCTGCGGAAGACCTCGTTGTTCTTAGACTTCGAGCCGCCGAAGAACGAGGGCAGGTAGGGGAAGTATTCGTCGATCGCGGCCTGCAGCGTGGCCTTGCCCTCCGGCGTCCTGATCAGCTCGGCGGTGAAGTCCTCGCCGAACTGCGCGTGGAAGCGCTCTTCCGGCATGGTCGCACGGGCAAGGTTCCGCAACGGATGGAACGTGCAATGCAGCAGGTCCTCGACCTGCAGGATCTCGGCCAGGTCGGCCAGCAGCTTGATGGCGACGAACTCCTCCCAGGTCTTGAGCGGGAACTCGAAGATCGACAATGGCCGCTTGCCGGCGCCCGGGATCATGCGCTCCTCGGGGATGCCCATCTGCACGCCGAGCTGCTTGAAGCGCACGTGATGGCCGTACTCCTCCATGGCGACGCGGCAGGTCAGCCACTTGGCGTAAGGCGTCGGCGCGTAGGCGATCGCCGGCTCGTCGAACACCTGCGCGCCGTAGAGCTCGTTGACGGCATGGCTGATCACCAGCTTCGCCACGGCCTCGCGATACTCTTCGGGAGCGGCTTTCAACTCCTCGACGGTCTTGACGACGATGGGCTCGCTCATGGTCGGCTCCTCAGACGAGCATCATTAAAGTAGCGGTTCGGTATTGAAGGCTTCCAGATCGGTCGTGAGGTCGGTGAACTTGTCCGAGAGCTTGGCGCTGAGGTCCTGTGCGAGCGATGCGCCGGCTTCGATGCGGGCTACCGGCCGCGGCTGGCCGAACAGGAAGACCTCGCGGCCACGCACGCCCAGCAGTTGTCCGGTGATGCCTTTGCCGGCCGGCGCGCAGAGCGCCGTCACCAGGTTGGCGACATGGTGCGCACCGATCTTGAGAGCGCGTTCCTTGTAGGATTTCTGCGCGTCATTGGCCGGCTGGATGATGTCGGTGACGCGCGTGCGCGCGAACGGCGCCACGGCATTGGCGGTGATCTGCGCGCGGAAAAGGTCCATCGCCGTGACGCGGGTCAGGCCGAACAGGCCCGCCTTGGCGCTGGCGTAAGCTGCTTGGCCGAGATTTCCGTAAAGACCGGCCGACGACACGATGTTGACGATGCGGCCCCAGTCGTAGCCACCGGATCCGCCGCGGCCGGATTTGCCCTGGTCGCGCATCACCGGCGAGGCGGCGTTGATGAGATAGAAGGCAGCCGACAGGTTGTTGCGGATCACCGCATCCCAGTCGCGCGGATCGGCGCGGAAGACGAAGGCGTCGCGCAGGATGGCGGCGTTGTTCACCACGATGTCGATGCCGCCGAAGTTCTTCACCGCCATCTCGACCAGGCCCTTGGCGGCACCGGGCGAGGCGACGCTGTCGGCGAAGGCGAGCGCCTTCTTGCCCAGCGCCGCTGCCGTCTCCTTGGCCACCGTCGGGTCGCCATCCTCGCCGCCGATCGAGGCGCCGGAATGAAGTGCAGGTTCTTGTGCGTCTCGGCCAGCTTGGCGAAATGGTCGTGCAGATAGAGGTCGCGTTCGCTGCGGACGCCGAAATAGAAGTAGATATGCTGCGGCAATGCCTGCTGCAGCGCGCGCTCGATCACCGACTTGATGGGCGCCATGCCCGAGCCGCCGGCGACGGCGATGATCGGCCCACGATGGGTCTCGCGCAGGTAGGAGGGGCCGAACGGGCCTTCGACGCGCACATGGTCGCCGACCTTGAGCTTCTCGGCGACATGCGCGGAGGTGGCGCCGCCCGTCGTGCGCACATGGAATTCGAGGATCGGATCGCCCGGCACATTGGCCATCGAATAGTCGCGCGGCGGGCAGCCCTCGAAGGTCACCGAGGCGAACTGGCCGGCCGAGAAGTCGAACGGCCCGCCCGACACGATCTTGAGGCGGACTCGCTTGATGTCGTGCGTGGCGTCGTCGAGGCCCACGACCTCGCAGTCGAGCAGGCGCCGCGGATGGACGATCAGGTCGTCCTCCTCCAGCCAGGCGACCTCGCTGTCCTCCCACGGCACGGCGCGGCAGGCGAGGATCAGGCCGCGCGCCTTCTCCTCGTCGCTGAGAGCGAACTCCGAGTAGCCCTCCATCGTCACCTCGCCCTTCACGAGGTGCGACTTGCAGGCGCCGCAATTGCCGGACTGGCAGCCGAACGGATAGGACAGGCCGGCGTCGAGCGCGGACGACAGAATGGTGGCCCCGGTCGGAACCTCGATGGTACGCTCGGCCTGGACGATACGGACTTTGAAGCTCATCGGGCAAACGCGATAATTTGTTTGATCCCCAAACAATCTCCGTTTACCACTCCCGGCATGGGCCGTCCACCCGCCAAACCGACCGCCTCGCTGGATCGCGGGCTTCTGCCTTCCTTGCTGGGCTATGTGCTGCGGCGCGCCCAGTCGGCGGTGTTCGACGACTTCGCCAATACGTTCGCCAAGGCGGGCGAAGCGCTGACGCCGGGCGAGTTCGGCCTGCTGGTGCTGGTCGACCGCAATGCAGGGCTGAGCCAGATGGAGCTGGCGCGGGCGCTCGGCATCGACCGTTCCACGCTGGTGCCGATCCTCGACCGCCTGCAGGAACGCGGGCTGCTGATGCGTCACCGCTCGCCGACCGATGGCCGCACCCATGCGCTGGCGCTGACGCCCAACGGCGAGAAGGCGCTGGCGCGCTTCGCCCGGTTGGTGCGTACCCACGAAAAGCGCATTGCCTCGCAGCTTTCGGCCGCCGAAATACGGGTGCTGATCGACCTCTTGGAGAAGGTGCACGCGGGCGCGCGTTCAGTATAGTCCGCGCCGCATGACCTCTACCCATCCTGACTTCGCCGGCGTCGACATCGGCACGCTGAGCGACGCCGAGGCGCTGAAAGTCCTCAATGCCCGCACCACCGAGCCGGTGAAGATCCTGAACGGCCAGGTCATCGACCTCGATTCGAAACGCGGCTTCTGCCGCTTCCGCTTCGAGATCGTACCGGCCTTCTGCCATTCGCAGGGCCGCGTCTGTCAGGGCGGCTTCCTTACCGGCATGGTCGACACCGCGATGGCCCATGCCGCGATGGCCAAGGGCAACTTCATCAACGCGGTGCCGACGCTCGAGCTCAAGATCAGCTTCCTCGAGGCTGCCGGCCCGGGCATCGTGACCGCCGAGGGCCGCGTTGTGCGCTGGGGCGGCTCGGTCGGCTTCCTCGACGGCGACATCAGGGACGACAAGGGCCGCCTGGTGGTGCACGCGACGTCGACCATCAAGATCGTGCGGCCGAAGAAGTAGCCTTAGCGCGGACCTCCAGGTCCGCTCATGCTGGGGGCGCGCGACTCCAGTCGCGCGTCTTCGTCGAGGCAAGAGATGATCGCGCCACTGGAGTGGCGCGCCCCCAGCGAAGATCATGAGCGGACCTGGAGGTCCGCGCTCCGGCAAGACTAGAATCTCGCCAGCCAATGCTCCGCGATCTGGCGGCGCGTGGCGAACCAGGCGCCGCCTTTCCGCTTCATGTGCGATACGATGCTGTCGAGCGCCGCGATGCGGCCGGGGCGGCCGATCATGCGCAGGTGGAGCCCGATCGACATCATCCTGGGCGCCTGTTCACCTTCGGCCCACAACGTGTCGAAGGCATCGGTCGTGTACTCGGCGAAATCGCGCGCCGTCACGAAGCGGTGGAAGCCCTGGTGGTAGTGCATGTCGTTGGTGTCGAAGCTGTAGGGCAGGACGAGATGGCGTTTGCCCGAGACATCGACGAAGAACGGCAGGTCGTCGGAATAGTCGTCGCTGTCGTAGAGGAAGCCGCCTTCCTCGACCAGCAGGCGACGCGTGTTGGGCGACGGCGTCGAGCGCGTATGCCAGCCGACCGGCCGCGCGCCGGCGATCTCGGTCAGCACCTTCACCGTGCGGGCGATCGCCTCGCGCTCCTCGGCCTCCTTCATGTGCGCATGCCGCTCCCAGCGCCAGCCATGGCAGGAGATCTCGTGGCCGCGCGTGACCGCATCCTCGATCAGCCAGGGCGAGAGCTCGGCCGCCTTGCCGCAGGTGCTGACGGTGGCCTGCACGCCAAGCCGCTCCAGGGCGTCGGCGATCCGCCACCAGGCGGCCTTGGTGCCGTACTCGAAGTGCGATTCCATGCAGCGGTCGGCGACGCCCGAGATCTCGTCGGTCACCTCGTAGACCTTTTCGTTGAAGGCATCGCCGGCGGAGAGGGACATCTCCGCGCCTTCCTCGAAGTTGATGACGAAGGAGACGGCGACACGCGCGCCGTGCGGCCACTGCGCGTGGGGCGGTGTGCGGCCGTAGCCTTTCAGGTCACGAGTCACGGTGCGCGATCACGTCGGCGAGGGCTGTCGAGAGGCCCTTGGAGTCCTTCGGCCCCGGACGGCGATAGGTGCCGGCGGTCGCCTTGCGCGGGTTCATGCGCACCAGGCCCTCGGCCATCACGACGGCCGCCTGGATGCCGTCGACCAGCGGCACCGGCACGCGGTCGCGGATCTTGTTGGCGAGGCCCGCCAGCGGCGCACCGGCCAGGATCACGACGTCGGCGGCATCGTTGGTGACGGTGCGCAGGGCGAGGTCGATCAACACCGCCTCTTTCTCCTCCTGCACGTCGTCGATCGACTTGAAGCCCTCGTCGAGGGTGCGGATGGCGGCGCAGCGGCCGGTCATGCCGTGCCAGGCGACGATCTCGGCGAACCACGGCTCGAGCGAGCGCGAGAAGCTCACGATGCCGAAGCGTCGTCCGAGCGTGCAGGCCATCAGCATCGCGGCTTCCGCCATGCCGACCACCGGGAAGTCGAACAGCTCGCGCGCGCCGCCCAGGCCTGGATCGCCGAACGCGGCAATGATGGCGGCATCCATCGTGCCGCGCCGCTCCGCCAGCATGTCGAGGGCGGCAGCCGAGCCGATGGCGGCTTCCGCCCGCGTGGCGATGTAGGGCACGCCGTACGACGCCGTCATCGCCTGCAGCTCGGTGCCGGGGCTGGCGACGAGCTTGCCCGAGGCGACCAGCCGGTCGGTGACGCCCGTCGAGGTGTTGGGATTGGCGACCAGGATTTTCATGGCGGAAGTCTAGCCCAGTTCTAGAAGTCGGCGAGCTTGCGAAGGCCGACCAGGCGATCACCGATCACCAGCGCCACGACGGCCAGCAGCACCAGCCCTGCCGAGATGGCGGCGATGGTGGGATCGGGCCGCTCTTCGACATATTGCAGCATCTGGATGGGCAGGGTCTTGGTCCAGGCGTCGGTGAAGAAGATCGAGATCGGGTAGTTATCCATCGAGGCCAGGAAGGCGAACATGCCGGAGGTCAGGAAGGCCGGCGCCAGCGCCGGCACCAGCACGCGCAGCAGCGCCTGCGGGTAGTTGCAGCCGAGCGTGCGGGCGGCATCGATCAGCGAGAAGTCGAACAGGCTGAGCGCGCCCACGACGGTGCGCACGACATAGGGCAGGGTGATGACCACATGCGCCACCAGCAGGCTGGCGTAGATGTCGCGCAGGCCCATCGCCTTGAAGCCCTGCAGCATCGCGATACCGATCACCAGGCCCGGCAGCATCAGCGGCGACACCAGGAAGGTCGATATGGCCTCGCGTCCGGGGAAGCGGCCGCGCACCAGGGCGATGGCGCAGAGCGTGCCCAGCGCCATGGCGACGGCCGTCGAGATCGCCGCGACCTGCAGGGAGGTGACCAAGGCGGGCAGAAGGCCGCGCGTGTTGGCCAAGCGCTCGTACCAGCGCAGCGACCAGTCGGGCGGCGGCAGGGTGAAGACCGTCGAGGAGCCGAACGACACCGCGATGGTGACGACCAGCGGCGTCATCAGGAAGACCACGGTGAAGGCCGCGATGAACCAGGTGAAGTAGCGCGTGGCGCGCTCGATACCCGTCATGTGCTGCCGCCAAGCCGGCGGGCAAGCCAGGTCGAGCCGACGACGATGGCAACGGCCAGCGCCAGCAGGATGACGGCCGTGGTCGAGCCGAGCTGCTCGTTGCGCATCAGCAGGAAGGAGCGGCCGGTCAAGGTCGACAGCGTCTGGAAGCGATCGCCGATCAGCAGCGAGGGGATGACGAACATCGAGACGCTGAGCGAGAAGACGAAGGCGATGCCCGAGACCACGCCCGGCAGGGTGAGCGGCAGGGTGACATGCGTGAAGCGATAGATCGGCGTGGCGCCCAGGGTCGCGCCGGCCTCGCTCAGCCGGGGATCGATCAGCTTCACCACCGAATATATCGGCAGGATCATGAAGGGCAGGAAGATGTTGGCGGCGCCCAGCACCAGCCCGGTCTCGGTGAAGAGAAGTCGCTGCGGCTCGTCCCAGATGCCCAAGCCCATCATGAACTGGGTGACGACGCCGTCGCGGCGCAGGACGATCTGCCAGGCGAAGGCTTTCACCACCGCACCGATCGACAAGGGCAGGATGATCGAGACCAGCATGACGATCTGCAGCACGGTGCCGGCTCGCGCGAGGGCGAAAGCGGCCGGATAGCCGATGACGAAGCAGACCACGGTGACCCAGGCCCCGACGCGCAGCGTGTTGCCGACGACGCGCCAGTTGAACGGGTCGCTCATGAAGGCGATGTAGGGTTGCAGCGTCGGTCCGGCGGGGCCGCTGAAACTCTTCATCAGCAGCCAGAGCAGCGGATAGGCGTAGACGACCAGCAGGTAGAGCACCGCGGGCAGGGCGAGCAGCGCCACTGGATCGCGCCATGCCGAAGGAACTTGGGCCTTCATGGCGCCGGATAGATCAGGGTGTCGCCGCGCGACCAGGCGAGCTGCATCGCCGTTCCAGGCGCGGGCAGCCCGCCCGGCAAATCGGCGGTCTCGACCAGCAGCCGGTCGGTCTCGGCGCTGGCGAAATGCAGCTGGACCTTCGAGCCCTGGAACACCGCGTCGCGCAGCTCGGCACGCACCTCGTTGTCACCGGGCTGGTTGACGGCGATGCGCTCCGGCCGCACCGCGACCACGACGTCGCTGCCGGCAACGAAGCTGCCGCGGCCGAACAGCCGGCCGACCGAGGTATCGACCGCGAGCACGCCGCCGTCGCTGGTGCCGACGACCTTGCCGGCCAGCCGCGACGACAGGCCGACGAACTCCACGACGAAAGCCGTCGCGGGCGATCGATAGATCATCTCCGGCGTGGAGAGCTGCTCGATGGCGCCGCGATTCATCACCGCGATGCGATCGGACATGGTCAGCGCCTCGTCCTGGTCGTGGGTGACGAACACCGCCGTGGTGCCGAGCTCGCGCAGCAGGCGGCGCAGCTCGATCTGCATCGTCTCGCGCAGCTTGCGGTCGAGGGCGGAGAAGGGCTCGTCGAGCAGCAGCAGCTTGGGCCGCACGGCGAGGGCGCGGGCGACGGCGACGCGCTGCTGCTGGCCGCCCGAGAGGGCGCGCACCGAGCGGTCGGCGAAGTCGGTGAGATGCACCAGCTCGAGGAAGCGCTTGACCGTGGGCGCGATGTCGCCGGCGGCGCGGCGTCGCGCCTTCAAGCCGAAAGCGACGTTCTCGGCGACGGAGAGATGGGGGAACAGGGCATAGTTCTGGAACACCACGCCGACGTCGCGCCGATGCGGGGGCCGGGCGGTGATGTCCTCGCCGTCGAGTCGCACGCTGCCGCGATCGGCCGCGAGAAGCCCGGCGATGATGCGCAACAGGGTGGTCTTGCCGCAGCCCGAGGGGCCGAGCAGGGAGACGAACTCGCCGGCCGCGACCTTGAGATCGACGCCGCCCAGTACCGTGGCGGCGCCGAAGGCCTTCTCGGCTCCGGTGACGTCGAGGAACGAGTTGTTGGCCACGACCGGCGACTACATCGCCATGTCGCGATCCCAGCGCTTCACCCAGTCGGCACGGTTGTCGGCGACGAACTGCCAGTCGACGCCGAACATGGTGGCGTTGGTCGGCATGCCGGCCGGCACCGGCGTGTCCTTGTTGGTCGGCAGCGAGAAGGTGACCGAGGAGAGCTTGGCCTGCACCTCCGGCCCGATCATCTCGTTGATGTAGGCGGCGGCGAGCTCGGGCTGCGGGCCGCCCTTCACCAGCGCCACGCCGGACGGCATGGCGAAGATGCCTTCCTTGGGCACGGCGATGTCGACGGGCGCGCCGGCTGCCTTGCGCTCCAGCGCCACCTGCGAGATCGCGCTCGAGATCATGAAGCCCTCGCCCTGCTCCAGGAGATTGTAGGCCTGCGGCATCTGCGTGTACGCCGTCAGCAGGTTGGGCTTGATGGTCACGAGCTTCTTGAAGGCGGCGTCGATGTCCTTCTGCGCCTCGGGCATCGGCTTGCCGGTGGCGAGGAAGGCCGCCATGAACAGGTTGGCCAGGCCCTCGGTGTTCTGCAGCGACGGCAGGATCACCCGGCCCTTGTACTTGGGATCGTAGGCGTCGGCCCACGAGGTCGGGGCCGTCTTCATGGCCTTCGGGTTGTAGGCGATGCCGAGCCAGGGCTGCAGGTAGTTAAGCCACATGCCGTCCATGTGGACGGTGCCCGGTTTCAGGTTGGCGATGTTCGGCACCTTGGTCGCCGTGATCTTCTCCAGCAGGCCTTCGGCGACGGCGGGGATCATGACGGGATCGTCCATCTGGACGACCGAGAGATACTGCTTGTCCTTGTTCTTCTGCATCTTCTCGAGGTTCACCAGCGAGCGCGTGCCCTCGTAGACGATCTTGCAGCCGTACTTCTTCTCCACCACCGGCGCGATGATGGTCTCGACGAAGGTCTTGTGGCTGGCGGCGCCGCCGACCACGAGCTCCTTGCCCTGGGCGCGCAGGATGCGCGGGGCGGCAAGAGCGGCCGTGGCGGCACCCGCGGCGGCGAGAATCATGCGGCGGTTCAAGGCGATGGTCTGAGGCTTTTTCATATGGCTTCCCCTTCGGGAACCCAAGGAAGCAAGGACCGTGCCTATGCTCTTGCCGGACTGCGCGCCTCCAGGCCTGCCTCATGCTCTTCGGAGCGCGGACCTCCAGGTCCGCTCATGAGCATGATGCGGACCTGGAGGTCCGCGCTCCGCCATGAGCGGGCGGAGGCCCGCGGTCCGACAAGATTAAGAGCCCTTGAGCCGCGCCACTTCTTCTTCCAGCTCCTTGATGCGTTGCGCCAGGCGGTCCACGGCGGGAGCGACTTCAGCCTCAGTGTAGCGCGGGATGATGTGCTGCTGGCAGTTGACGTCCCAAACGTCGAGGGTGAACACGATCGCGCGCTGGGGCTTGGCCTTGTAGCCCGGGTCGACCAGGCGCTCCATTAGCTCCAGATCGCCTTCGACCACCCGCGCGCGGCCCCACAGCTTGACGCGCTGCCGGGTGGCGAAATGCAGGAGGAAGATGTGGGCGCGGACGTTCTCCTTGAGATGCCCGAGCGTTATGTACTGCCGATTGCCGGCGAAGTCGGCGAAGGCCAGCGTGTGGGTGCCGATGGTCTTGAGGAATCCCGGCGGCCCGCCGCGATGCTGGATGTAGGGCTGTCCGTCGGCGCTGGCCGTCGCCAGGAAGAAGGTGTCGATGACTCTCAGGAACTCGCGGAGATCGTCGGTGATCTCGGCCTTCCATTCGCGGTCCTCGAACAGGGTCCGCGATCCCAGACGCATCTGCTCGGCCTTGACCGCGGGCGAGAACATCACGTCTTCGGGGTTTGCCATGACTACTCCAGTTTCTTGCCGAGCTGTCCTGCCACTTCCTGGATGAACTGCCAGGCGACGCGGCCCGAGCGCGAGCCGCGGGTCACCGACCATTCGATCGCCTGCTTGCGCAGGTCCTCGACCGGCACGCCGAGCTTATAATGGTTGGCGTAACCTTCGATCATGGCGAAGAAGGTGTCCTGGTCGGCGTTGTGGAAGCCCAGCCACAGGCCGAAGCGGTCGCTGAGCGACACCTTCTCCTCGACCGCCTCCGACGGGTTGATCGCCGTCGACCGCTCGTTCTCGATCATGTCGCGCGGCATCAGGTGGCGGCGGTTGGAGGTGGCGTAGAACACCACGTTGTCCGGCCTGCCCTCGATGCCGCCTTCCAGCACCGCCTTCAGCGACTTGTAGGCGGCGTCCTGACCGTCGAACGAAAGATCGTCGCAAAACACCACGAAGTGACGCGGCGAGGTCCTGATCATCGACAGCAGAGCTGGCAGGGAGGGGATGTCCTCGCGATGGATCTCGACCAGCGCCAGCGGTCCGGGTGGTCCGCCCATCTCGCGGTTCACATGGGCGTGCACGGCCTTCACGATCGAACTCTTGCCGGCGCCGCGCGAGCCCCACAGCAGGGCGTTGTTGGCTGGCAGGCCCTTGGCGAAGCGCCGGGTGTTCTCGAGCAGGGTCTCCTTCTGGCGGTCGACGCCCATCAGGAGGTCGAGGTCGACCCGGTTGACCTTCGGAACGGCTTCCAGGCGGTGGCCGGCCGCGTGCCAGACATAGGCTTCGGCGGTGGCGATGTCGGCGGTGGCGGGAGCGGGCGGGGCGAGCCGGTCGAGGGCTTCGACAATGCGTGAAAGCGTGGCTTTAAGGTCTTGATCCATCGTTGCCGGGGACGTGAAAGGGGGCGACCATACGCTCCCGCAGTTGCGTTGCAAAGCGGGGCGGGGCCGCTATAGTCCGCGCGCTTTTTCCGGCGGCCGGAAGAACGAAGATCGGAGCGCAAGATGTTGATATCAGAAGCATGGGCCCAGGCGGGCGGCGCGGGGGGCGGCGATTTCCTCGTCCAGCTCTTCCCGCTGATCCTGATCTTCGTCGTCTTCTATTTCCTGCTGATCCGTCCGCAACAGGCCAAGGTCAAGGCGCAGCGCGAGATGCTGTCCGGCGTCAAGCGCGGCGACCGCGTCGTCACCGGCGGCGGCATCATCGGCCTGGTCACCAAGGTGATCTCCGACAACGAGATCCAGGTTGAACTCGCAGAAGGCGTGCGGGTGCGCGTCATCAAGCAGACCATCACCGACATCGTCACCCGCGGCGAATCGGTGCGGGGCGCCAAGGACACCGAGGACGACGAGAAGCCCATGCTGCCGCCGCCCGCACCGGCGCCCGAGCGCAAGAGCCTGCTCGGCAGCCTGTTCGGGGGTGGTAAGAAGTAGCCTTAATGGCCATGTAGAAGGTCGGCATGCTTAATCTTCAGCGCTGGCAGACGATCGCCGTGATTGCTTTCACGGCGCTCGCCGTGCTGTTCGCCCTGCCGAACGTGCTTCCGGTGGTCGTGCTCGACCATCTGCCGGGCTGGTACCAACAGAGCCGCATCAACCTCGGCCTCGACCTGCGCGGCGGCGCGCACTTCCTGCTGGAGGCCGACCTGCGGTCGGTGCTGAACGAGCGCCTGACCAACCTCGGCGATTCGGTGCGCGGCGAACTGCGCAAGCAGCAGGTGGCGTTCAAGGACATCACCACGGAGCAGGGACGCGCCGTGGTCGTGGTGCTGCGCGACGAGGCCCAGCGCGCCAAGGCGATCGAGGCGATCCGCAACGTCGACCCGTCGCTCAGCGTGTCGGGCAGCGGCGACACGATCCGGCTGGCCTATTCCGACCAGGACCTGTTCCGCCGCAAGAAGGAAGTGATCGACCAGTCGATCGAGATCCTGCGCCGCCGCGTCGACGAGACAGGCACTATCGAGCCGACCATCGTGCGCCAGGGCGACGACCGCATCCTGCTGCAGGTGCCGGGCATCAAGGACACGACCGACCTCAAGCGCAAGATCAACCAGACCGCCAAGCTCACCTTCCATCTGGTCAACGAGGACATGGCGGCGTCGCCGCCCAACGCGCCGACGCCGCCCACCACCATGATGGTGCCGACGCGCGAGGGCATGCAGGACCTGCGGCGCAGCAATCCCAAGGCCTGGGACGAGATCCAGGCCGCCAATCCGCGCATGAGCCCGGAGCAGATCTGCCGGCGCTACCAGCCGCAGTGCCTGCCTGTACTGAAGCGCGTCATCGTTGGCGGCGAGGATCTTGACGACGCCAAGTCGACCTTCGAGCAGCAGCAGGGCGGCCGGCCGATCATCAGCTTCACCTTCAACGCAGCGGGCGGCCGCGCCTTCTGCGCCGCTACGCGCGCCAATATCGGCAAGCGGCTGGCCATCCAACTCGACAACGAGATCATCAGCGCCCCGGTCGTGCAGAGCGCGATCTGCGGCGGCAGCGGCATCATCACTGGCACCTTCACCACCCAGCAGACCCAGGAGCAGGCGCTGCTGCTGCGTTCGGGCGCGCTGCCGGCCACGCTGACCATCATCGAGGAACGCACGGTTGGCGCCGATCTCGGCGCCGACGCCATCCGAGACGGCACGGTTGCCGCCCTGGTCGGCACGGCGCTGGTCGTCCTGCTGATGCTGATCGTCTATGGGCCGGTGTTCGGCGGCTTCGCCAGCCTCGCCATGGTGGTCAACATGCTGCTGGTGTTCGCCGGCATGTCGATCCTGGGCGCCTCGCTCACCTTGCCCGGCATCGCGGGCCTGGTGCTGACCGTCGGCATGTCGGTCGATTCCAACGTGCTGATCTACGAGCGCGTGCGCGAGGAAAGCGCCAACGGCCGCTCGCCGTTCAGCGCGCTGGCCACGGGCTATGAGCGGGCACTGACGGCGGTGATCGATTCCAACCTGACGGCGCTGATCGCCGGCGTCCTGCTGTTCGGCTTCGGCTCGGGGCCGATCAGGGGCTTCGCCACGTCGTTGACGCTCGGACTGCTCACCCATCTGTTCACGGCCACCATCTTCACCCGCATGCTGCTGTCCCTCTGGGTGCGTTGGCGGCGGCCGACGGCATTGCCGATCTGAGGCATCATCATGTTGTGGAGACCGCACCACCTCATCCAGGCCCGGCCCAACTTCGACTTCCTGGGCAAGCGCAAGATCGCGATGGTCCTGTCGACGGTGATCAACGTCGCCTCGCTGGTCGGCGTCTTCATCTTCGGCCTCAATTTCGGCATCGATTTCGAGGGCGGCATCGCCATCCAGGTGAAGGCGAAGCAGGGCACGGTCCATCTCGAGGACCTGCGCTCAACCCTGGGCCATCTCGGCGTCGGCGAGGTGTCGCTGCAGGAGTTCGGCGACGCCAGCACCGCGCTCATTCGCGTCCAGCGCCAGGAAGGCAACAACCAGTGCGTGGCCAACGCCGAGCGCGTCATGAAGAAGCGGGCGGGCGACGGCTGGAGCGTGAAGCCCGGCCCCGCCAGCACCGGCGACGTCGAGTTCACGGCGCCCAGCTCCCTGGATGCCGTCGCCTGGCGCGACGCGGTGAGCCGGGTCGGCCTCACCGTCCAGGAGCGCCAGTTGCCGCGCGGCACGGTCAACACCGCCAAGATCGACATGACGCACGAGCAGCGCGCCGAATGGTGCCAGCAGGTGGCGATCAAGCTGGTCGAGGACACGATCGGCAGCAATTACGAGCTGCGCGGCACCGAATCGGTCGGTCCCAAGATCGGCGAGGAGCTGATGCGCAACGGCATCCTCGCCGTGCTGGCGACCCTGGGCGCGATCGCGATCTACGTCTGGTTCCGCTTCGAATGGCAGTTCGGCGTCGGCGCCCTGGTGGCGCTGCTGCACGACGTGCTGTGCACGGTGGGCCTGTTCGTGCTGCTCAGGCTCGACTTCAGCCTGACGGCGCTGGCTGCGCTGCTGACCATCGCCGGCTACTCGATCAACGACACGGTCGTGATCTTCGACCGCGTACGCGAGAACATGCGCCGCTACAAGAAGATGGGCCTGATCGAGCTCCTGAACTTCTCGATCAACGAGACGCTGGCCCGCACCTTGATGACTTCGGGCACGGTGTTCGTGGCGGTGCTGGCGCTGGTGCTGTTCGGCGGGCCTGTCCTGTACAGCTTCTCGATCGCCATGCTGTGGGGCGTCATCGTCGGCACCTATTCGTCGATCTGGGTGGCCTCGGCCTGCCTGGTCTACCTGAACCTCAGGCCCGAGCAGCTGCGGATGGACGCGGAGAAGGCCGAGAAGGCCAAGGCGTGAAGCCGCCGCAGGGTCCGGCCGACAAGACCCTGCCGACGCCGGACCCCGCGCAGGTCCAGCTCATCCGCAGCTACGGCCCCGGCCATTTCCTGATCAGCGAGCGCGAATGGCGCTCGCCCGTGCTGGTAACGCCGACGCGCACGACCGAGTGGAACGTGGTGCGCGCCGAGGACCTCGCTCTGGACAATCTCGCCGCCCTCAGGGAGGCACCGACGCCGACCGAGCTTCTGGTCGTGGGCTGCGGCCCGCGCGCGGTCTTCCTGCCGCCGGCATTGCGGGCGTCGCTAAAGGCCGCCGGCCTGTCGCTCGAGGTCGTCGACACGGGCTCGGCCTGCCGCATCTACAACGTCCTGCTGGCCGAGGGCCGGCGCGTCGCGGCGGCGCTCATCCCGGTCTAGGGGCTCGTGACAGCATCGCAGGCACTACCGCTTGTCTTGCCCACTATAGTTATTGACCCATCTAATAATCTGAGTTATTTTTGATCCGTGGCCGGTTTCCGGTCTCCGCTCTATGCATCGTCTATCCCATACCCTTCGCGCGACGCGCCTGCGGTCGACGAGCAAACAGGCGCGCTCGGATCCGATCGAGGAGGCTGCCAGTTCCAACCTGAAAACCGGTAGCGGAAATAGCGGAAATGTCCGAAATGGCAACGCCCCCCAATCAGTGGTGTAGCGCTTCCGGGAGGACCACAACGACCTCCGCCGGAAATACCGGAAATACCGCAAAGTCCTCCTGGGCTGCACGCCGTGGTGGGAAAGGGACCGGCAAAAGAGAACGGGGCCCGTGGGCCCCGCTTCCGTCGATCTTGTCGCCAGATCTTGTTGCCGATCAGATCGGCGCGTTCTGCTGTGCCACCATGCAGTAGAGCATGCCGATCGAAAACATGGTGTTGAAGCGGCTGGCATAGAGGGCGGGCTTGGCGGCGGCGGCCTTCTGCTCGGCCGTGGCTTCGACGAGGCCCAGGATCTTCTGCTGGTTCGGCCAGATGATGAACCAGACGTTGAAGGCCATGACCAGCGCCATCCACATGCCGATGCCGATCATCACGAAGCCCGGACGCAAGGCCAGCGCCTGGATGATGTAGCCCTGCATCCACGCCAGCAGCAGGCCAGTGATCACCGTGGCGAGCGCGGCGTAGCGGAAATAGAAGAGCACGTTCGGTGCGATGAACTTGCTGATCGCCGCGCGATGCTCGACCGGCTGGATGGTCGGCATGGTCGGCACCTGCACGAAGTTGAGGTACCACAGCAATCCGATCCACAGCACGCCGCTGATCACGTGCAGCCAGCGCATGATAAAGGTCGAGTAGGAGTGGTCGACCTTGACCATCTGCCCCGTGGCCAGCCCCACGACGATGACGATGGCAATGATCAGCACGACCCCGGCGATGACGGTATTCCTGGGCGATGTGAAGATGGCACCCATGTTAGCTACCCCTTTTATGTTGTTGATGGGCTTGGTGAATCTCCGTTTGCGCATTGTACGCGCAGAAGCTTCTGCGTTCAACGGTCGCAGGTTGGAGTTTTCCGCTGCATGAGCGACGCCTACCTCGCGCCTGCAGCATCGCAGCGCTATGTGCTCGACCTCGTTCGCGGCGCCGATCGCGATCGCTTCCTCGGCGCATTGTTCGCGCCCGAGCCCGCGCGCACGGATCTGCTGGCGTTGCTGGCCTTCAATCACGAGCTGGCTCGCACACGCACTGTCACGCGCGAGCCGATGCTGGCGCGCATTCGCCTGGAATGGTGGCGCGAGGCCGTCGCCGAGGCCGCCGGCACCGGCAAGCCACGCGCGCAGCCCATCGTCGAATCGCTGAGCGAAACCGTGCGGCGGCACCGTCTGCGCCCGCATGACCTCATCGCCCTGATCGATGCCCGGGAAGAGGAGATCGAAGGCCCGCTCGACGTGCTGCGCGCGGGCCACGCGTTGGCCGACTTGGAACTCTCCGTCCTCGGCGCGAGCAGCGAGGCGAGCCGACGCGCGGCGCGCGCGGTCGCCGCGGCGTGGCTGATGGGCGAGGGGCCGGAGCGCGATGCGCTGCTCGCCGACGCGCGGGCGTTGCGCCGCGAGGTCGAGCCCGCTTCCCTGCCGATCCTGCTGCCGGCGCTCTCGCTCGGCGATATCGGCGCCTGGCGCAAGCCCATCGCCTATTGGTGGGCCGCCAAGCGCGGCCGATACTGACCGGCATGTCCCAGCGCATCGACAAATCGTGGGTCGTCCTGCGCAGCATCGAGAACAGCGAGCACGACCGCTGCGTCGACCTGTTCCGCCGCCCCGACGGCAGCTTCGGCTTCGACGAGTTCCGCCGCGACGTCGAGGATGCCGGCGCCTGGACGCCGGTTGCGTACTATTCAGGCGCCGCTTATGCGTCGAATGACGCGGCCCTGGCGGCCGCCGTCAGGTCCGTCGCCTGGTTGGCGATGGCGCTCAACACAGCAGGGAAGGCGACCTAAGTGGCGCGCATCAAGGCCAACGGCATCGAGATCGAATACGAGACGGCAGGCAGCAAGAACGATCCGGCTCTGCTGCTGATCATGGGCTTGGGCGGACAGCTCACCATCTGGCCGGATGCCTTCTTCGAGGGCCTGGCGAAGCAGGGCTTCTACGTCATCCGCTACGACAATCGCGATACCGGCCTGTCGACCGACTTCGGCTCTTGGGGAGTGCCCAACCTCATGGAGGCCTTCGGCAAGCTGATGAGCGGCCGGAAGCTCGAGGCGCCCTACGTCCTGAACGACATGGCGGCCGATGCGGTGGGCCTGCTCGACGCGCTGGACATCGAGCGTGCGCACATGGTCGGCATCTCGATGGGCGGCATGATCGCCCAGATCGTCGCGGCGCAGTACCCGCAACGCACGCGCTCGCTGCAGTCGATCATGTCGACCAGCGGCCGGCCCGGCCTGCCGCAGGGCAAGCCCGAGGCGCTGGCCATGCTGACCGCGCAGCCCGAAGGCCCGAGCCGCGAGCATCGCGTGGCGCACGGGATGAAGGTGCGCCGCGCCATCGCTGGCGCGGGCTACCCCATGCCCGAGCCCGAGGTGCGTGCCTTCGTCGAGAGGAACGTCGATCGACGCTGGTATCCCGAGGGCGGCGCGCGCCAGTATCTTGCGATCCTGGCCTCGGGCGATCGCGTCGAGATGCTGAAGGGCATCAAGGTCCCGACCCTGGTGCTGCATGGCGAGGACGACCCGCTCCTGCCGGTCGAGTGCGGCCGCGACGTCGCGCGACTGGTGCCGGCGGCAAAGATCGAAACCTTCCCGGGCTGGGGCCACGATCTGCCGGGCGCCTTCCTGCCGACGCTGATCGATCGCATCGCCGGGTTCTGCGACGGCAAATAGCCGTCATGACGGAGGAAACATGAAATTCGGCATCTTCTACGAACACCAACTGCCGCGCCCCTGGGGGCCGAAGAGCGAATACCAGCTGCTGCAGGACTCGCTCACCCAGATCGAGCTCGCCGACAGGCTGGGCTACGATTACGCCTGGGAGGTCGAACATCACTTCCTCGAGGAGTACTCGCACTCCTCGGCGCCGGAAGTCTTCCTCGGCGCCGCCAGCCAGCGCACCAAGCGCATCCGGTTGGGCCACGGCGTCGTCCAGCTCACGACCAACCAGCCGCATCGCGTCGCCGAGCGCGTCGCCACGCTCGACCTGCTGTCGGGCGGCCGCGTCGACCTCGGCATGGGCGAGGCGGCGGGGCCGGCGGAGCTTCATCCCTTCAACATCCGCGTGCGCGACAAGCGCGAGCGCTGGGAGGAGGCGGTCAAGGCGATCGTGCCGATGTTCACCAAGGAGAGCTGGGAGTTCCACGGCCAGTACTACGACTTCCCGGCGCGCAACGTCATTCCCAAGCCCTACCAGAAGCCGCATCCGCCGCTGTGGGTCGCCTGCTCCAACATCCAGACCATCGGCAAGGCCGGCGAATGGGGCATGGGCGCGCTGGGCTTCACCTTCGTCACGCCCGAGGCGGCGCGCGCCTGGGTGCACAAGTACTACAACAACCTCTTGAACAATCCGGCGAAGCTCACCGACTATCCCGGCAATCCCAACGTCGCCATGGTGTCGGGCTTCATGTGCGCGGCGACCGATGAGGAAGCCGAAGCCAAGGCGGCCGGCTGGACGTTCTTCATCTTCGCGCTCAGCTACTACGGCCGGAAGGGCGTCGATGCGCCGGGCACGTCCGATCTCTGGCAGGAGTACCAGAGCTGGAAGGGCGGGCCCGAGGAGCGCAAGGCGCTCGACTCCGGCCTGATCGGCTCGCCCGAGACGATCCGCAGGAAGCTGCGCCAGTTCCAGCAGAGTCGCGTCGACCAGGTGATCCTGTTGAACCAGGCCGGCAAGACCAGCCACCAGGACATCTGCGATTCCCTGGAGTTGTTCGCCAAGGAGGTGATGCCCGAGTTCCATGCTGCCGAATCCGAGCATGCCGAGTGGAAGCGCAAGGTGCTGGCGCGCGAGATCGTGCTCGAGGACCTCGACGTCCAGAAGTACGACATCTACAGCCACCAGAACGAGCACATCGTGCGGCTCACGCCCGAGCAGCTGAAGCAGAAGATGGCCGAGAAGGAAGCGGCGGCGAAGGTAGCCGGCGGTGAGGACTGATCATCGCTGGGGGCGCGCCACTCCAGTGGCGCGTCATGGTCTTCCGGACCGCCGGCCTCTGGCCGGCCTCATGAGCATGAGCCGGCGAGACGCCGGCGGTCCAAAAGAGCATGAAAGACGCGCCACTGGAGTGGCGCGCCCCCAGCCATGAAGCACGTTCCCGTCCTCATCGCAGGCGGCGGGCCGGTCGGGATGACGCTGGCACGGACGCTTGCCTCGTTCGGCATCCGCTGCCTGCTGGTCGAGCGCAACGCCTCGACCACGCGGCATCCCAAGATGGACATCACCAACGGGCGCTCGATGGAGCTGTTCCGCCGACTCGGCCTGGCCGGGAAGCTGCGTGCAGTGGCGGTGCCCGAGGCGAACAACTTCGATGTCTCCTGGATCACATCGCTGACCGGCCGCGAGCTGCATCGCTTCCGCTATCCCAGCGTCGTCGAGAAGCGCGCCGAGATCCTGGCCAGGAACGACGGCACCCAGCCGCGCGAGCCCGCCATGCGTGTCAGCCAGGTCATGATCGAGCCGGTGCTGCAGGCGGCGATCCTGGACGACCGACTCGTCGATGCGCGCTGGGGCGTGGCCTTCGAGGACTTCCAGCAGGACGCCGACGGCGTGACGGCGACCCTGCGCACCGTCGAGACCGGCGCCACGGAACAGGTGCGCTGCGACTTCCTGGCCGGCTGCGACGGCGGCTCCAGCATCGTGCGCGACAAGCTCGGCATCGGCCTCGAAGGCCGCGCGGCGGTGGCCCATCGCTACATGATCCATTTCCGCTCCGACGCGCGCGACATCCTGCAGGCCTTCGGCGTCGCCTGGCACTACCAGACGGCGCGCGGCACCCTGATCGCGCAGGACGACAAGGACACCTGGACCCTGCAGACGCGGCCGCCGCCCGGCATCGACGTGCCCAACCTCGATCCCGACGCCGTGCTCGAGGCCTGGGTCGGCCGGCCGTTCGCGCGCGAGATCCTGGTCGCCAATCCCTGGTTCACGCATCTCCTGCTGGCCGAGCGCTACCGGGGCGGGCGCGTCTTCCTGGCCGGCGATTCGGCGCACCAGTACATCCCGACCGGCGGCTACGGCATGAACACCGGCATCGGCGACGCCGTCGATCTCGGCTGGAAGCTCGCCGCGACTCTCAAGGGTTATGCCGGTCCCGGCCTGCTCGCCTCCTACGAAGCCGAACGCCGGCCGGTCGGCTATCGCAATCGCTTGGCGTCGGAGCGCCACACCGACGTGCGCATCAAGATCGGCGAGCTCTATGAGCGCATCCCCGATCCCGACATGCTGGCGCGCGAGATCGCGGCACTGGGCAACGCCGAGAACGAGAGCTGGGGCGTCGAATTCGGCTATCGCTACGACGGCGTCGAGCCCGATCCCGTGACGTACGAGCCGACGACGGCGCCGGGCGCACGGCTGCCCAGCACCTTCCTGCGCGACGGCAGCGCGCTCTACGACCGGCTCGGTCCCTGGTTCACCTTGCTGGTGTTCGGCAACGCCGATCCGTCGCCCCTGATCGATGCCGCGCCTGCGCCGCTCGACATCGTCATGGTCGATGATCCCGTGGCGCCGATCTACGAGGCGCGACTCGTGCTGGTGCGGCCCGACACGCACGTTGCCTGGCGCGGCAATGCCTGCGCCGACGGCCGCGCTGTCTGGCGTCAGCTGCTGGCCTGAAATTCAAATTGCAATTTGAGGAGTGTAGCGCTCGCCAACCCCGCGATGAAGGGCTGTCATGGCGGACCGGTTATGCGGGCCGCCCGATTGACCATCCACCGCTGCCGGCAACAGCATGAGCGAGTAAATGGGCGGAGCATCAAGCGAATGACCAAGCCGTGGCGCGTCGATGTGCTGGAATGTCGGGGAAGCTCCTACGATGTCGGCAAGCAGCTCGCCGAAGCGTTTCTGAAGACGACGCGCGGTCGCGCCTATGCACGCCGCAAGGAGCGGCGGCCCTTCGCCTTCAGCCTCCGGAACGCCGAAGCAGCCCTGAAGACCTGGGCGCCCAATGTCTGGGAAGAGCTGCACGGCCTGGCCGACGGCTTGAAGATTCCCCTCGAGCGCGCCGTCGCGGAATATTCCAACGGCCGCCTGCGCTATCCGCCGCGCGGCTGTTCGGCCGTGATGAGCGCGGGCCTTTACGGACGCAACTACGACTACGACGTCCGCCACTACGACCGACTCCTGGTCGCGATCCAGCCCAAGGGCGTGCACGCCAGCATCGGCTTCTCCGATCGCTTCACCGGCCGCGTCGACGGCATGAATGAGCACGGGCTCTGTGTCGGCCTGCACCAGGTGAGCCAGCGGACATGGAAGCCGGGCCTCGTCTGCATCCTGATCGTGCGCATCGTGCTCGATCAATGCGCCACGACGCGCGAGGCCGTCGCCCTGCTGCGGCGGATTTCGCACGGCCTTTCCTTCAACTATTCGCTGATGGATGCCGGCGGCCATGGCGCCGTCGTCGAGGCCTCGCCGGCCGAGGTCGTCGTGCGCGAGGGCGGGCAATTGGGCTGCGCCAACCATTTCCTGGCGCCGTCGCAGCAGGCCTTCAATCGGCGCAATCCCGGCTCGTACCGGCACCTGCCGGCGCTCGAGACGTTCGCGCGCGAGCAGCTCGCCGCCGACCGGCTGTTCAAGGCGCTCAACGACTCGCTGTCGCCGGTCTTCGATCACCGCTACACGACCGGGTCCGGGACGATGCACACCATTGTCTGCATCCCGGCCGAACGGCGAATGCAGATCGGCGTCGGCGGCGACGCAACGCCCAGCGACATCGACGTCGGCGGCTGGGCGAGGGGACGGCCGCTCGGCCTGGAGGCGTTGGAGGGTCAACTCGGCGGCACCGCCAAGCCGTTCGATCCGGGCCGCCGCGTAATCGTGAAGCCAGAAGGCCCTGCCAAGGTGTTCATCGGCATGCGGCTCGAAAACGCCCTGTTCAAGGACGTCACGCTGGCCCAGGCGTCGTTTGAGAATGTCAGCCTGTCCGGGGCGAAGTTCGACGACATCGACTTCAGCAATACCGTGATCACCTCGAACTGCAACTTCAACGGCATGCAGATCGCCGGTATCAATGTGAAGGACCTTCTGGCGAGCTATGCACGGCGACAATCATCGGAGCAGGCATGAAGATCGCAGTCATCGGCGGCGGCATCGGCGGCCTGTCCGCCGCGTTGCATCTCCTCAAGGCGGGGCTCGACGTCCATGTCTACGAGCAGTCACCGCGCATCGGCGAGATCGGCGCCGGCATCCAGATCAGCCCCAACGCCTCGCGTTTGCTGGTGCGGCTCGGCCTGAAGCCGGCGATGGATCGCGTCGGCGTGCGGCCGGCTGCCGTGAATCAGCGGCGATGGGACGACGGCCGCACCCTGCAGAGGGCACCGGTGGGCGCGGAGGTCGAGACGGCCTTCGGCGCTCCCTATTATCACTTCCACCGCGGCGATCTCGCCGGGTTCCTGGGAGACGCCGTGCCGGCCGAACGCCTGCATGTCGGCCACAGGCTGGTCGACCTCGAGCAAGGCGAGCGCGTGATCGCGCGCTTCGAGAACGGCGCCTCGACCGAAGTCGATCTTCTGGTCGGCGCCGACGGCATCCATAGCCGGGTGCGCCATCTCACCTTCGGGCCAGAGAAGCCGCGCTTCACGGGCTGCGTCGCCTGGCGTGGGCTCGTCCCGGCCGAACGCATCAGGCATCTCGACATCGAGGTTGCCGCGCACAACTGGATGGGCCCGGATGGGCATGTCGTGCACTACTGGGTCGCGTCGGGACAGCTGATGAACGTCGTCTGTGTCACCGAGCATGGCGCGTGGACGGATGAATCGTGGACCACCAGGGGCAATGTCGCCGAGGCGCTGGCGCGCTACGAAGGCTGGCATCCCACCGTGCGCGGCCTGATCCAGGCCTTCCCCGAGACCTTCGTCTGGGCGCTGCACGACCGCCTGCCGTTGCCGCGCTGGACCGACGGCCGGGTCACGCTGCTGGGTGACGCATGCCATCCCATGCTGCCTTTCATGGCGCAGGGCGCGGCGCAATCGATCGAAGATGGGGCCGCGCTGGCAGCGCTCTTGGAGAAAATGCCAAGCAACGTGGCTGAGGCGCTCGGGCGTTATGAGGAACTGCGCAAGCCGCGGGCGACACGACTCCAGGAAGCGAGTTCGGCGAACCGCACACGGTTCCATCTTCCCGACGGGCCCGAACAGCAGAAGCGCGACGAGGCGATGGCGGCCTCAGGCGATCGCTCGATTGCCAACATCAGCTGGCTTTACCAGCACGATGCGGCGGCAATCGCCTGAGGCGCCGTTTGACTTAGTAGTAGTACTGACGCGGCGCCGTGGCCGCACCGATCGCTGCGCCGCCCAGGCCGCCGACCACCGCGCCGGCCACCGGATTGCCCGCCGCTGCGCCGACCAGCGCACCGCCGCCGGCGCCGATCGCGCCGCCCGTCAGGGCACGGTCGACCGGGCGCTCGCCGCAGGCTGCGGTCGCGGTGGCGAGAGTCGCAAGGACGACAAGGGTTTTGACACGCAGCATATGAACCTCCTCGTGGATTTGTTCGCCTCAAAACGGGCGAGCGAGGAGGAAGTTCCTTGCGTCCAAATTATGCCGCGTTTCAGCCCTTGTTCGGATTGATCAGGAATTTCTCGCCGGTCGAGCGCTTGCCGTAGACGGCGATGTTGTCGAGATCGAGCACCTCGGGCAGCGACACCACCTTCGTGTAGTGGCTGGCGAAGGTGGTCTTCAGGTTCTTGACCACGCGCTCGCGCAGCGCCGCCTGGCCGGGCCGGCCGATCTTCTGCAGGAAGGGCGTGAGCAGCCAGCCGCCGACGCCCCACGCCGTGCCGTAGTTGCGCGAGAGCTCGACCGGGCCGGTGTTGAGGCTGCCGTAGATGTAGACCTGCTTGTGCGTGGTCGAGCCGTAGCGGCTGTACTCCTTGGCCGTCTTGTTGATCGCCATCTCCATGGCGGTCAGGATCTGGCTGGCGAGCTTGCCGCCGCCGATCGCATCGAAGGCGATGGTGGCGCCGGTCTCGACCAGCGCCTGCGTCAGCTCTTCGTTGAAATTTGGCGAGGTCGAATCGACGACGTGCTTGGCGCCGATGCCGCGCAGGATTTTCGCCTGCTCGGCGCTGCGCACGATGTTCACCAGGGGAATGCCGTCCTCCTGGCAGATCTTGTTCAGCATCTGGCCGAGGTTGGAGGCCGCCGCGGTATGGACCAGCGCCTTGTGGCCCTCGCGCTTCATGGTCTCGGTCATGCCGAGCGCGGTCAGCGGATTGACGAACCACGAGGCGCCCTCGGCCGCCGTCGTGCCGGCCGGCAGCGGCTGGCAGTCGGTCGCCTTCAGCAGCCGGTACTGCGAGTACATCGAGCCGCCAACCGCCGACACCGTCTTGCCCATCAGCGCCTGGGCGGCCTCCGACGAGCCCGCCTTGATCACGGTTCCCGCGCCCTCGTTGCCGACCGGCATGGCCTGGTCGAGCCGCGCGGCGATGAAGGGCAGCGCCTGCTCCGGCACCTTGGCCGTCACCTTGGCGGCCGCACCGCTGCCCGAGGCCTTGGCCGTGCTCATGTCGGCCGGTCCGATCAGCAGGCCGAGATCCGACGGGTTGATCGGCGTCGCCTCGATCTTGACCACGACCTGGTCCGGACCGGGCTCGGGGATCGGCATCTCCACCAGCGACAGCTCGAGCTCGCCGCTCTTGGTGATGAGGGAGCGAAGTTGCAGTCCCGTCGTTGCGCTCATGGTCGTTCTCCCGCTAATCCGTGCATGAGACCTTTGTTAGCACATCCAGCCCGCGGGGACGCTATGCTCCGCCAACAGCGGAGGTTCGGATGGCGAACTGGCAGGCGACGCTCCTCATGCAGACCCTCAGCACCGGATCGGTGCTGGTTCTGCAGCGCGACAAGATCGACAAGGACGAGGTGCCCACCCTGCATGGTGGCGACACCTTCTACGGCAGCCTGCCTGACGGCGATCCGTTCGGCGGCACGGTGATGGAGCGCCACCAGAATCGCGCCATCGTCGAGGTCGACCAGAAGCGCTACCATCTGCACAAGGCGCAGGAACACGAAGCCAACTTCGACGTCACCGTCGAGCTGCCCCACGAATTCTGGGTCATCGACTGAGGCCGACACATGATCGAAGTCAACGGCATGGCGCACGTCATCCTGACGGTGAGCCAATGGGACAAGGCGCGCGCTTTCTACGCCGAGCTGCTGCCCTTCCTCGGCCTCACCAAGGTCTATGACGGCAACAACTTCCTCTATCATGTCGGCGGCCGCACCGCGGTCGGCATCCAGCGTTGCGCGCCCGAGCACGAGGGCCAGCGCTTCGTCGCCAGCCGCATCGGCCTGCATCATTTCTGCATCCGCGCCCGGTCGCGCGAGGATGTCGATGCCGTCGCCGCCAAGTTGCGCGAGATGGGAGCCCATATCGATCGCGGGCCGATGGCCGGCGATTGGGCGCCCGGCTACTACTACATCGTGTTCGAGGATCCCGACGGCATCCGCCTGGAGGTGAACTTCATCCCGGGCAAGGGCCTGCTGGTCGGCGACAAGCCACTCAGCCCCTCGAGCGATCCCGACTGGAACCAGGATCCGACGCCGAGGTTCTGAACGGCGCTCGCCGTTGGCCGCCTTGTGATATCCTCGGGCAAGCCCTCGACTTGCCAACCGCTTTCCCTAATGTTCGGTATGGGACGTACGGGAGGCGAGTCATGGCCAACACCTTGTCGGACAAGGAACGGACGTCGATCGACGCGTATTGGCGCGCGGCCAACTATCTGTCCGTCGGTCAGATATATCTCTACGACAATCCGCTGCTCAAGCAGCCGTTGTCCAAGGACCACATCAAGCCGCGCCTGCTCGGCCACTGGGGCACGACACCGGGGCTGAACTTCGTCTACGTCCACCTCAACCGGATCATCCGCAAGCACGACCTCGACATGATCTATGTCGCCGGCCCCGGCCATGGCGGCCCGGCCATGGTGGCGAACGCCTACCTCGAAGGCACCTACAGCGAGGTCTATCCCAACGTGTCCGCCGACGAGGCGGGGATGAAGCGCCTGTTCACCCAGTTCTCGTTCCCCGGCGGCATACCCAGCCACGTCGCGCCCGAGACCCCGGGCTCGATCCACGAGGGTGGCGAGCTGGGCTATGCCTTGTCGCACGCCTATGGCGCCGCCTTCGACAACCCCGACCTGATCGTCGCCTGCGTCGTCGGTGACGGCGAGGCCGAGACCGGGCCGATGGCGACGAGCTGGCATTCCAACAAGTTCCTGAACGCGGCGACCGACGGCGTTGTCCTGCCGATCCTCCATCTCAACGGCTACAAGATCGCCAACCCGACGATCCTCGCCCGCATCAGCCACGAGGAACTGGAGCAGCTCTTCCGCGGCTACGGCTATACGCCGCATTTCGTCGAGGGCGACGACCCGGAAAAGATGCATCAGCTCATGGCCGCCACCCTGGACGCGGTCATCGGCGAGATCCGCGACATCAAGGCGAAGGCGAAGCAGGGCTCGGCCGAACGTCCGCGCTGGCCGATGATCGTGCTGCGCACGCCCAAGGGCTGGACCTGCCCGAAGGAGATCGACGGCAAGCGCACCGAGGGCTACTGGCGCGCCCACCAGGTGCCGATGGGAGAGATGCACACCAATCCGGAGCATGTGCGCATCCTCGAGCAATGGATGAAAAGCTACCGGCCCGAGGAGCTGTTCGACGAGGCCGGCCGCCTGCGGCGCGAGCTTGCCGAGCTTCCGCCCAAGGGCACGCGGCGCATGAGCGACAATCCCCGCACCAACGGCGGCATCGTGCTGCGCGACCTGCGGCTGCCGGACTTTCGCGACTATGCGGTCGAGGTGCCCCAGCCGGGCGCCGCGACCGCCGAGGCGACGCGCGTCATGGGCGGGTTCCTGCGCGATGTGATGAAGCTCAACGGCGAGCAGAAGAACTTCAGGCTCTTCAGTCCCGACGAGAACAACTCCAATCGCTGGCAGGACGTGCTCGACGTCACCAACCGTGCGTGGGCCGCTAAGATCGAGCCGTGGGACGACCACCTCGCGCCCGACGGCCGGGTCATGGAGGTGCTGAGCGAGCATCAATGCCAGGGCTGGCTGGAGGGTTATCTCCTGACCGGTCGGCACGGCTTCTTCTCCTGCTACGAGGCGTTCGTTCACATCGTCGATTCGATGGTCAACCAGCACGCCAAGTGGCTGAAGGTCTGTAATCACATCGAGTGGCGACGGCCGATCGCCTCGCTGAACTATCTGCTGTCGAGCCACGTCTGGCGCCAGGATCACAACGGATTCAGCCATCAGGATCCCGGCTTCATCGACCACGTCGTCAACAAGAAGGCCGAGGTCGTGCGCGTCTACCTGCCGCCCGACGCCAACTGCCTGCTGTCGGTCACCGACCACTGCCTGCGCAGCCGCAACTACGTGAACGTCGTCGTCGCCGGCAAGCAGCCCGCGCCGCAATGGCTGACGATGGACCAGGCGCTCCGGCACTGCCAGGCCGGCCTCGGCATTTGGGAGTGGGCCAGCAACGACCGCGGTGGCGAGCCCGACGTCGTGATGGCCTGTTGCGGCGACGTGCCGACCCTGGAGACGCTGGCGGCGGTCGAGCTCATCCGGCGGCACGCACCCGAGGTGAAGATACGCGTCGTCAACGTCGTGAACCTGATGACCCTGCAGCCGTCCAGCGAGCATCCGCACGGGCTGAACGACGCCGACTTCGACGCCCTGTTCACCACCGACAAGCCGATCATCTTCGCGTTCCACGGCTATCCGTGGCTCATCCACCGGCTGACCTATAAGCGCCACAGTCACGCCAATCTTCACGTGCACGGCTACAGGGAGGAGGGCACTACGACGACGCCGTTCGACATGTGCGTGCTGAACGGGCTCGACCGCTTCCACCTGGTGGGCGCGGTGATCGACCGCCTGCCGGGCCTCGGTGCGCGGGCGGCCTATGCCAAGCAGGCGATCCGCGACAAGCTCATCGAGCATCGTCAGTACATCGCCCGCCATGGCGACGACATGCCGGAGATCAGCAGCTGGCGATGGGGGCGCCACGCCGCTTCCGGCGGCGGTAGCTCGACCGAGGCCGATAATGTTTGAGTGACGAAAACAGGGCTGAAAGCATGGCACGGAACAAGACCATGACGGCTGTCGCCGAGGCGTGGAGCGCACCGGAGTTCGCCAAGCTCCTCGAGCAATATGGCGGGCCGATCCAGTTCGACGGCGAGCGTGATGCGCTGTTCGAACGGCATCTCATGTTCGACAACGTGGCCGACAGTGCCGAGGTCGGGCTGCGCCAGCACTACGACGCGCTTGCCCGATCGGTGCGGGATATCCTCTCGCAGCGCTGGCACCGTACGCAGCAGACCTACGATCGGGAGAATCCCAAGCGGGTCTACTATCTATCCCTCGAGTTCCTGATCGGCCGGTCGCTGTCGAACAACATCCTCAACCTGCGCCTCGACCCCGTGGTCCGGCGCATCGTCGACGACAACAAGCTCGACTGGCCGGCCATCCTCGAGGAGGAACCCGACGCCGGTCTCGGCAATGGCGGCCTGGGCCGCCTCGCGGCGTGCTTCCTCGATTCGATGGCCACGATGCAGCTCCCGGCGATGGGCTACGGGCTGCGCTACGAGTACGGCATCTTCCGCCAGAGCATCGAGAACGGCTGGCAGCGCGAGCAGCCGGACAACTGGCTGAGATATCCCGACCCTTGGGAGATCGCCCGGCCCCAGGAGGCGGTCGAGTTCAAGCTCGACTGCTCGTTCGAGGTACACGAGGGAACTCTGCGCGCGAAGTTCGGCAGCCCGTCCACCGTGTTCGGCGTGCCGTACGACCGGCCGATCGTGGGCTACGGCGGCCGGACCATCAATACGCTTCGGCTATGGGCGGCCGGCACGCCCGACGTCTTCGACCTTCAGGCGTTCAGCACCGGCGCGTTCGTCACCGCGCTCGCCAAGCGACTTGCGGCCGATTCGATCACCCGGGTCCTCTATCCCGACGATTCGACGACCTTGGGGCGAGGCCTGCGCTTCGTGCAGGAGTATTTCCTGGTCGCCTGTTCGCTGGCGGATCTCGTGCGGCGCTTCCGTCGACACAACGACGACTGGAATGCCCTGCCGGAGAAGGCTGCGATCCAGCTCAACGATACCCATCCCAGCTTGGCGATCCCGGAACTGATGCGGATCCTGCTCGATCAGGCAGGCATTGGATGGGACCAGGCCTGGGACATTTCCAAGCGGACCCTGGCCTATACCAACCACACGCTGCTGCCCGAGGCCCTGGAGAAATGGCCGCTCCGATGGTTCGAGCTGATGCTGCCGCGCCATCTCGAGATCATCCTGGGCATCAACCAGCGCCTCGTCGACGAGGTGCGAGCGCGCTTCCCCGGCGAAGAGGATCGGGTCGCGCGCATAAGCCTGGTCGAGGAAGGCGACGAGCGCAGGGTCCGCATGGCCAATCTTGCCGTCGTCGGCTCGCACAGCACGAACGGGGTCGCGGCGATCCATTCGAGGTTGCTGCGCTCGTCGACGCTGAAGGACCTGGCCGACCTGTTCCCCGAGCGCTTCAACAACAAGACCAACGGCATCACGCCGCGGCGTTGGCTGCTGGCGGCCAATCCGGCGCTTGCCGGCCATATCACCGAGGCGATCGGCGACGGCTGGATCACCGACCTGACCGAGCTGGCGCTGTTGAAGCCGTTCGCCGGAGATGTGGGCTTTCGCGACGCCGTCCGCCAGGCCAAGCGCCAGTCCAAATCGCGCTTCGCCGACTGGCTGAAATCGACGGCCGGGATCGCCGTCGACCCGGACTCCATCTTCGACAGCCAGGTCAAACGCATCCACGAGTACAAGCGCCAGTTGCTGAACGGACTGCGCGTCGTCGCCCTGTACAATCGGCTGCGCGAGGAGCCGCATCTCGCCATGGCGCCGCGCACGTTCTTTTTCTCCGGCAAGGCGGCGCCCGCCTATCACCTGGCAAAGCTGGTCATAAAGTTCCTCAACAGCCTGGCCGAGACCGTCAACGCCGACCCGGCGATGCAGGGCCGGCTGAAGGTCGTCTTCCTGCCCGAGTACTGCGTGTCGCTCGCCGAGCGGCTGATCCCGGCGACCGACGTCTCCAACCAGATCTCGACCGCGGGCTACGAGGCGAGCGGGACCAGCAACATGAAGTTCATGATGAACGGAGCGTTGACCCTCGGCACGCGCGACGGCGCCACGATCGAGATGGCCGAGGCCGCGGGCGAGGGAAACTTCTTCCTGTTCGGGCTCAGCGCGGAGCAGGTGGCGGCCAACCGCAGCTGGTACAGCCCGCAGTGGCACTACGACAACGAAGCGGAGACGCGCAGCGCGCTCGATGCGATTTTCTCGGATCGCTTCAATGCCGGTGAGCCCGGCATCTTCGAGCCGTTGCGCGAGCCGCTGCTGGTCCGCGACCACTACATGCACCTGGCCGATCTCACCTCCTATCTGGAGACCGACCGACGGCTGCTGGAGCTGTATGCCGACCCGCAGGAGTGGGGGCGGAGAGCAGTTCTGAACATCGCAAGCTCCGGCAAGTTCTCCAGCGACCGCACCATCGCCGAATACGCCGCCGACATCTGGCACGCGAAGCCCTGCCCGGTGCCGTAAGCGCTCCACTACGATGGCCGGTTGATCTTTCCATTATGTTGGACAATGATCCAATATAATGGACATCAACGACCGCATCGCCGCGCGCGTGCGCCAGATCCGGGCCGAGCGCGGGCTGTCGCTGGAAGCGCTGGCCGAAAGCTCGGGCGTCAGCCGCTCGATGATCTCGCTGGTCGAGCGCGGCCAGAGCAGCGCGACCGCCGTGGTGCTCGAGAAGCTCGCGACCGGACTCGGCGTGCCGCTGGCCTCGCTGTTCGATGCGCCGGCGGCGCCGGCCGCTCCGGTGTCCCGCCGCAAGGATCAGGTCGAATGGCGCGATCCCGCCTCGGGCTACGTCCGCCGCAACGTCTCGCCGCCCGGCTTTCCGTCGCCCATACAGATCGTCGAGGTCGTCTTCCCCGCGGGCGCGCGCGTGGCCTACGACACCGGCCCGCGGCCGGGTGTGCAGTATCAGCAGATCTGGGTGCTTCAGGGAGCGCTCGAGGTGACGGTGGACAAGATACGCCACGAGCTCGGCGCGGGCGACTGCCTCGCCATGGTGGTCGACAGCCAGATCACCTTCAGCAATCGGACGTCCAAATCGGCGCGCTACGCGGTGGTCATCGATCATCGGCCCGCTTGATGGACGCCCTCGACGTCGCTGCCGCGCTGACAAGCGCGCTTCTGCATGCCGGCTGGAATGCCGCGTTGAAGGCGAGCCGCGATCCGCCGCGGGCCATGACCGCGCAAATGCTGCTGAGCGCCATTCTGGTGCTGCCGGGCCTGCTTTGGTCCGGCCTGCCGCCGCTGGCGGCGTGGCCGTGGATCGCGGCATCGACCTTGCTGAACGTCATAACCGTGACCGCCTTGCTGCGCGGCTACGAGCTCGGCGGCTTCGGTCTGGTCTATCCCGTCGCCCGCGCCATCGCGGTCGTGCTGGTCGTGCCGCTGGTGGCCGTGGTCGCCGGCGGCTGGCCCAGCACGGCGGCACTGGCCGGCATTGCCGTCATCGCGCTGTCGCTTGCCGTGCTCGCCTGGGACACCGTGCGCGCTCGCGGTGTTCCGCTGCAGGCCTTGGCCTGGATCTTCGCCGCAGGCGTCGGCGCCGCCGGCTACATCCTGTGTGACGCCCAAGGCGTGCGCACGTCGGGCTCGCCGTGGGCCTACGGCTTCGTCGTCTCGGTCACCAATGCCGCGGCGATGTGCTGGCGCCAGCGCCGCAACGGCGCGCCGTGGATGCAGCTCAAGGGCCAGTGGTCGATCGCCACGCCGGCCGCCATCGCCTCGGTCGCATCATATCTGCTGATCCTCTGGGTGTGGGGCCATGCTCCGATCGCGCCGGCCGCCGCCTTGCGCGATACCAGCGCGGTCTTCGCGATCCTGATCGCCGTCGTCTGGCTGAAGGAACCTTTTACGCGCACACGCATCGTGGCTGTGCTGCTGGCCGCCGCAGCAATACCGCTGCTGCGGCTGGGGTGATTGATCACAGGCCATCCCCTCGACTGGGCGGACGAATTTCTTATTTTCGAACTCCCACGCCCTTCAAGCGCCGATGGAGTTGTGATGTCGCGTCGCGTGATAGTTTTGTTGCTTGCCGCGTTCCTGGTTGGCGCCTGCGCCACGGGCCACAGTGTGGCGACGGACGGTCGCCGCGCCGTCCTCGGCATGAACGCCGATACCTTCCAATCTTGTGCCGGCATTCCGACGCGCATGAAGCGCCTCGATGACCGCACCGAACTCTTGTCCTACGAGCTTAAGAACGAGAACACCGGCGGCGTGGAAGTCAGCGTTCCAATGGTGGGCGGCGGGTTCAAAATCGGCAAGAGCGGTTCCTACTGTCACGCGATCGTCCGCGTCGTCGACGGCAAGGTCGCCGAGCTGAACTACACCGGCGACAACGACGATTTCGTCGGCAAGGAGGGCGTCTGCGCGCCGATCGTGCGCGGCTGCCTGCGCGCCCACGGCAGCGATCCAGAAATGAAGACCGCCAACGGCGCCCGCTAGCGCCGCATCAGGTACGTATCCATGATCCATCCGTTGGCGCGGCGCGCTTCGGCACGGCGCCGATGGATCTCCTCGGCCACGTCCTTCACCTTGCCCGCGATTAGGATCTGGTCAGGCGTGCCGAGATAGGCGCCCCAGTAGATGTCGACGTCCCCATGGACCTTGGAGTCGGCGAAGCGCCTGAACGTGTCCTCGCCGTCGAGCAGCACGACCACGCTGTCGACGCCCGGTGGGAAGCCATTCGCGAGCTTGCGGCCCGTCGTGATCGTGACCGCCTCGGCGATGCGGTTGAGCGGGATCCTGTGCGCGGCCGCCAGCACCTGAATGGCGGTGATGCCGGGGATCACCTCGTAGTCGAACGCGCTACCCGCTTCCTTCAGCGCATCGAGATTGCGGATGGTGCTGTCGTAGAGCATGGGATCGCCCCAGACGAGGAACGCGCCGGTCTCGCCGTCCTTCATCTCGCCGATCAGCGTCTCGAATACAGCCTGCTTGGCCTGGTTCAAGTCGTCGACGCAGGCGCGGTAGTCGGCGGGTGCGGAATCGCGGGGCGGGCTCGGCGCCTCGGCGACGCGATACGTCCGGTCCCTGGCGTGCCGCCGCAGGATCTCCTCGCGCAGTCCGCGCAGCTTGGTCTTGGCCGGACCCTTGTCCAGGACGAAGAAGACGTCGACTCGGTTCAGCGCCTTCACCGCCTGCACCGTGAGCTGGTCGGGATCGCCCACGCCGATGCCGATGACCAAGACCTTCTTCATGCCGGCCTTGTCGCATATTCGGCCGGCGATACCTAGTTGGTGGCTGCGATGAGGCGGGCGATCCGAGGCGAGAGCGTGCGGACCTGCGGTGCGTTGGGCAGCAGGGCGCGGGCCCGGTCGCAATCGGCGAGCGCCCGGCCCAGGTCGCGGCCGGCGACGGCGCGCGTCAGGCAACGGTTGAGGTAGGCCCAGCCGAACTGCGGATCGAGGTCGATCGCGGCGCTGTAGTCGCGGATGGCCGCCTCGTGCTGGTGGCGGGAGAAATGGATATAGCCGCGATTGTAGAGCGCCAGGGCGTTGCGCGGCTCGATCGCCAGGGCGGCATCGAGGTCGCGCAGGCCGGCATCGGAGTCGCCTTTGCCAACCATGATGGCCGCGCGATTGACCAGGGCATCGACGTTGCGGTCGTCGAGCGCCACTGCGCTGCCGTAGTCGATGCTGGCCTGCGCTACGTCTCCCAGCATGGCGTGCGCGAGGCCGCGCAGGACACGGACCTGGGCGCTGGTCGGTGCGCTCGCGACGGCACGATCGAAGTCGGCCAGCGCCTGGCGGTAGGCGGCGCGATGCATGTGGGCGTCGCCGCGGAAGACCAGAGCATCGATGTTGCCGGGCGCCAGTGCAAGCACACGGTCGAAATCGGCGATGGCGCGATCCGGCTCCGAGAGATGCGTCGACAGGACGATGCCGCGATTGAGCAGCGCGACCCGGTTGGCAGGCTCGCTGCGGAGGACCTCGTCGTAGAGGGCCAAAGCCCTGCGGGCGTCACCGCGTGCATGCCCGTCCATGGCGCGCTCGAGCAGAGCCAGGCGGCCTGGCTCGCCGACAGGCCCGTGCGGGCGCGCGCGGCTGTCGTGCAGCGGCGAGCGCTGGTCCTGCGCCCGAGCCGGCGAGGATGTCGCGGCAAGCAACAGCAGCAAGCAGGTCCCACACACAGAAAGCACACGAAGCATGACGTCCTCCTATGGGACGGAGCTTCGTCTTCCGCCGTAACCCGGAAATTGCGCGGGTTCGGCGATTGGTTTCGTAGGTTGCGCCGCGTGCTCATCCCGTCCAGGCCCGGGAGGGCGAGAAGGCTGCCGCCGCCGGCGACCCCCGTATCAGACGTGCCAGGCGCGGCGCGTCGTCGAGACAGCGAGCAGGAGCGCGTAGGCTACTACCCCCGCGGCGACGCAGGCATAGAGGCCGGGCGCCGCCCATCCCCAGACGTCGAGGGCGAGCAGGCCGCCGCCGATAACGACAACGATGCGCGTAGCGGTGGCCAGCGTCGGCCAGATCATGTCGCCCGCGCCCATGGCGGCGAAGTTCAGCGCCATCGCCAGGCCGAAGAGGCCATAGGTCGGCCCGACGATGCGGAAATAGAGGCGACCGGCTTCGAGCGCCGCAGGGTCGTCGGTGAACATCCGCAGCCACAGGTCGGGGAACAACGCCACAGTGAGGCCGATGGCCATCGTGACGGCACCGGCGATCAGCGCACCGGCCCAGGCGGCTCGGCGCGCCCGTGCGAACTGGCGGGCACCCTTGTTGGTGCCGACCATGGCGGTCAGCGCCGCGCCGATGCCGAAGGTGAGCGGGCTCAGGAGGTATTCCAGGCGGCTGCCGACGCCGTAACCGGCGATCGCCGCGTCGCCGGCGCGACCGATCAGCCCGATGACGACCAGCACGGCGGCATTGATCAGGATGACCACGACGCAGGACGTGGCGCCGACCTTCAGGATGTCAGCAAAGATCGGCCAACGGAATCCACCCGCGGGCCAGCGCAGCCGCACGCCAGCGCGGCCCTGGAGGATCGGCAGCAGGATCCAGGCGGCAGCGACGGCGTAGGAGATCACGGCGGCAAGAGCGGGGCCGGCGACGCCGAGCCGCGGCATGCCCAGCCAGCCCAGCGTGAGGGCGCCGCTCACCGGGACCTGCAGGATGGCGAGGGTGATCAGGGCATAGCCCGGCGTCTTCATGTCGCCGCTGCCGCGCAGGATGGACGCGAGCGTGTTGGCCAACCAATGCGCGCCGCAGCCCAGGAACATCACCGTCGAGAAGGCGATGGCGCCCTCGAGTGCTGCACCGCTGCCGCCCAAGGCGGCGAACAGTGGCCGACCGAAGCCCACGAACACGACCGCAAACAGCGCGGTCATGACCGCGGCGATGACGAGCGCATGCGTGGCCACGGCCTCTGCGCGCTCGCGATCGCCGGAGCCCAGCGCGCGGGCCACGGACGAGGAGACGCCGCCGCCCATCGCGCCGGCCGACATCATCTGCAGCGTAGTCTGGGCGGGGAAGACCAGCGCCAGCGCGGCGAGCTCCGCCGTGCCGAGTCGGCCGACGAACCAGCCGTCAGCGATCAGCACCAGGCTTTGTACCGAGACATTGACGATATTGGGCGCAGCCAGTGCGAGGATGGTGGGAAGCAGCGGCCCCACCAGCATCGATTGACGGCGCTGCTCGGGACTCATCCCGTCCAGGCCCGTCGCGTCGTCGAGAAGGCGAGCAACAGGGAAAAGGCAATGATCCCGGTTGCGACGCAGGCATAGAGCCCCGACACGCCCCAGCCGAACTGGTCGAGGGCGAGAAGGCTGCCGCCGCCCGCGATGGTGATGCGCGTGAGGTTGGCGGCGACCGGCCAGTACATCTCGCCCGTGCCCTGCGAGGCGAAGTAGAGCGCCATGGCGACGCCGAAGAAGCCGTAGGCTGGGCCGACGATGCTGAGATAGTGACCGCCCGAGGCGAGCGCCTTGGGGTCGGCGGTGAACAGGCCGAGCCAGAGGCCGGGCCAGATCGCCACAACGATGCCGATGGCGGCGGCGATGCCGCCCGCCATGGCCGCGCCCGTCCAGGCGAGCCGCTGGGCGCGGGCGTACTGGCGGGCGCCGATGTTGGTGCCGACCAGGGCGGTCAGCGTGGCGCCGATGCCGAAGCTGATGGGGATCAGCATGTATTCCAGGCGGCTGCCGATGCCGTAGCCCGCGATGGCGCCATCGCCTTCGCGCCCGATCAGCCCGGTGACGACCAGCACCGTGCCGTTGGTCAGGATGACGACCAGGCAGGCGATCAGGCCGACCTTCAGGATGTCGCGGAAGGCCACCCACTTGAAGCCATCGCGAGGCCAGTGCAGGCGCAGCGCGGCCTTAGGCCCCAAAAGCTTGCTCAGCATCCAGACGGCGGCGAGGGTGAAGGAGATCACGGCGGCCAGGGCTGGCCCGCGGATGCCGAGCGCGGGCAGGCCGAACCAGCCCAAGGTCAGCGCGCCGGTCAGCGGGATCTGCAGTGCCGCGGTGGCGACCAGGGCATAGCCCGGGGTCTTCATGTCGCCGGTGCCGCGCAGCACCGAGGCCATGGAGTTGGCGACCCAGTGGGCGGCGCAGCCCAGGAAGAGCACGGTAGCAAAGGCCTCGGCGCGATCGAGGGCGGCACCGCTGCCGCCCAGCGCGCCGTAGATCGTGCGGCCGAAGCCCACAAACACGACGGCGAACAGCACCGACATGCCGAGCGCGATCACGAGCGCATGGGCGGCGGCGGCTTCGGCGGCAGCGCGGTTGCCGGCGCCCAGCGCGCGCGCCACCAAGGAGGAGATGCCGCCGCCCATGGCGCCGGCGGACATCATGCCGAGCGTCATCTGGGTCGGGAACACCAGCGCCAGGGCGGCGAGGTCGACGATGCCGAGCTGGCCCACGAACCAGCCGTCGGAAATGCTGACCAGGCTCTGCATGGCCACGTTCAGCACATTGGGCATGGCAAGGGCGAGAATGGTGGGCACGATCGGCCCTGCCAGCATCATCTGCCGGCGCTCGGCGGGACTCATGGATTACTCGTGTAGATACACCTACCGAGCAACATGCCCATGCTCACGCGGTTCTGCGCGCGAGGTTATCTCATGGGCTTATCAGAGGAGGGGCGTCAGGCCCGGGCGCACAGCGTCAGGATCGTGTTGGCGAGCTGGTCCACGGTGCGGACTTCGGCGATGAGATTGATGGGGAGGGAGACGTCGAACCGGTCCTCGAGCGCCATGATCATGTCCATGAGCGTCAGCGAATCGATGGTCGAGCCATCGGAAATGACCGTAGCCCCGGTGATCGGTCTGTCGCCGACCTGGTAGGGCAGAAGCTGATGGCGGATCTCGCGCATCACGTCCAGCTGCAGGGACACGCGCTCCGCTTTGTCGGCAATCAGGTTGATCGTGCTTTGCAAAACGACTCTCCGCCGAATGACGCCGATGGCATCAAACAGGAATCGTCAGTCGCAGGGAAATAACGTTTGGTTACCAAACGTTGCGACGGTCTAATCTGCTGCGAGCGGAGTTGGCTTCAGCCAGCGATCGAAATCACGCAGGGCGCGTGCACTAAGCGCCTGCTTGCGCTCCTTGCCGCGCAGGGTTCCCTCGATCGGCGGGAACAGGCCGAAGTTGACGTTCATCGGCTGGAAGGTCATGGCGTCGGCACCGCCCGTGATGTGGCCGAGCAGCGCGCCCATCGCCGTCGTTGCAGGCGGTGTGGCAGACGCCTGCCCGAGCCGCTCGGCCGCCGCGAACCGGCCGGTCATCAGTCCGACCGCCGCGCTTTCGACATAGCCCTCACAGCCCGTGATCTGGCCGGCGAAGCGCAGGCGTGGCATGGCCTTCAGCCGGAGCGTGGCGTCGAGCAGCCGCGGGCTGTTGAGGAAGGTGTTGCGATGCAGCCCGCCCAGGCGCGCGAACTCGGCGTTCTGCAGGCCGGGGATGGTGCGGAACAGGCGCGTCTGCTCGCCGTGCTTCAGCTTGGTCTGGAAGCCCACGATGTTCCACAGCGTGCCGAGCGCGTTGTCCTGGCGAAGCTGCACGACGGCCCAGGGGCGATGGCCGGTGCGCGGGTCGCGCAGGCCGACCGGCTTCATCGGCCCGAAGCGAAGCGTCTGCGGCCCGCTGGCGGCGATCACCTCGATCGGCTGGCAGCCGTTGAAGTAGGGCGTGTTGTGCTCCCACTCCTTGAATTCGGTCTTGTCGCCGGCGAGCAGGGCCGCGACGAAGGCCTCGTACTCCGGCTTGGTGAGCGGGCAGTTGAGATAGTCGGCGCCGTCGCCGGCCGGGCCCCCTTTGTCGTAGCGCGACTGCTTCCAGGCGATCGACAGGTCGATGCTCTCGTGGTGCACGATGGGCGCGATGGCGTCGAAGAAGGCGAGCGCTTCCTCGCCGCTCAGCGTGCGGATCGCCTCGGCCAGCGCCGGCGAGGTGAGGGGGCCGGTGGCCACGATCACGCTATCCCAGTCGGCAGGCGGCAGGCCCGCCACCTCCTCGCGCCGAAGCTCGACCAGCGGATGGCCGAGCAGGGCGTCCTGCACGGCCGCCGAGAAGCCGTGGCGGTCGACGGCGAGCGCGCCGCCGGCCGGCAGCTTGTGGGCGTCGGCCGCCCGCATGATCAGCGAGCCGGCGCGCCGCATCTCCTCGTGCAGCAGGCCGACCGCGTTGTTGGCGGCATCGTCCGAGCGGAAGGAATTGGAGCAGACCAGCTCGGCCAGGCTGTCGGTGAGATGCGCCTCGGTCCCGCGCACCGGCCGCATCTCGTGCAGCACTACGGGCACGCCGGCCGACGCGATCTGCCACGCCGCCTCGGAGCCGGCGAGACCGCCCCCTACGATATGTATTGGCTTGGCGCTTGACGTCATGCTGTCCGACCTGAGAGTTCTGAGGTCCTTCGCTTCGCTCAGGATGACAAGCTAATAGATGGGAGATCGCGCAATGGCCAACAAGTTCCACAACCCCAAGACCGTTGCCCTCGCCGGCAAGTATAGTCTTGCCGCCGAGGTTCCGGCCGGTGCGCGGGTCGTCTTCGTCGCCGGCCAGGTCGGCCTCGACGGCAGCGGCAAGCTCGCCGACGGCATCGAGGCACAGTGCGACCAAGTGTGGAAAAATATCGGCGAGGTGCTGAAGGCCGCCGACATGACCTTCAAGGACATCGTGAAGATCAATTCCTTCCTGACCGACAGCCGCTTCATCATGGCCAACCGCGCCGCGCGCGACAAGGTCATCGGCGAGCCGTATCCGTCTTCGACCCTGCTCATCGTCCAGGGGCTGGCCGATCCCGCCATGCTGGTCGAGATCGAGGTCATCGCCGCGAAGTAGCCGCATCTGTCCTGTACCTTGCTCATTGTCCCGGGGCTGGCCGATCCCGCCATGCTGGTCGAGATCGAGCTCATCGCCGCGAAGTGAAGGAGCAAGTGCCATGCGTAGGATCGCCTGCAGCCTGATCGCATCCATCGTCGTATCGTCGGGTGTCGCCTACGCGGCCGATGAGCTGGTGCCGCCACCGAAGGGCTCAGCGCTGTTGCTGGAGGTCGAGGCGGACGGCGTGCAGATCTACGCCTGCGAAGCCAAGGACCAGGGCTTTGCCTGGGTGTTCAAGGCGCCCGAGGCCAATCTGTTCGACAAGCAGGGTCGCCTGGTCGGCACTCACTTCGCGGGGCCGACCTGGAAGCTCGCCGACGGCAGCGTGGTCGGCGAGGTCGCCGTGCGCGCCGATGCGCCGTCGAGCGGGGCCATTCCCTGGCTGCTGCTCAAGTCCAAGAGCCACGAGGGCTCGGGTGTGCCGGCAAACGCCGCCTTCGTTCGCCGCGCCGATACCAGGGGCGGCGGAGCCCCGACCGCGGGCTGCGATGCGGCGCACAAGGGCGAACAGGCCCGCATTCGTTATTACGCGCTTTACCAGTTCTTCGGCGCCGCGAAGTGACGGCGGGCGGCGCCTTGACATCAATTATGCTCAAAAATAGCATAAGAAGATGACGCAGTCGCTCAAGGTCGCCCTCGCCCAGCTCAATCCCACGGTCGGCGACGTCACGGGCAATCTCGCCAAGGTCCGGGCAGCGCGCACAGAAGCGGCAAGGCAGGGCGCCGACCTGATGCTGACGACCGAACTGGTCCTCGCCGGATACTTCCCCGAGGACCTGGTGTTGAAACCCTCGTTCGTGAAGCGCTGCCACGACGCGGTCGAGGAACTGCGCGCCGATACGATGGATGGCGGGCCGGCGCTGTTCGTCGCCACGCCGTGGCACGAGGACGGCAAGCTCTACAACGCGATCATCTGCCTCGACAAAGGCGAGATCGTCGGCAAGCGCTACAAGGTCGACTTGCCGAACTACGGCGTGTTCGACGACAAGCGCGTCTTCGCCCCCGGCCCGATGCCGGGGCCGCTGGTGGTCAGGGGCGTCCGCATCGGCGTGCCGATCTGCGAGGACGTCTGGACGCCCGATGTCGTCGAATGCATCTCCGAGACCGGCGGCGAAATCCTGCTGGTGCCCAACGCCTCGCCCTATGAGGTAGGGAAGACCGACATACGCGTGCAGCTCGCGGTGAAGCGCGTGGTCGAGAGCGGCCTGCCGCTGGTCTATCTCAACCAGGTCGGCGGCCAGGACGAGGTGGTCTATGACGGCGGCTCGTTCGCCCTGGGCGCCGACCGCTCGCTGAAGGTCAAGCTCGCCTCGTTCCGCGAGCAGGTCGTGACCATCGAGTTCCGCCGAAATGGCAGCGGTTGGGAATGCCAGCCTGGGCCGATCGCCCCCGAGCTCAGCGATATCGAATCGATCTACCAGGCGATGATGCTGGGCCTGCGCGACTACGTGAACAAGACCGGCTTCCCATCGGTCGTGATCGGCCTGTCGGGCGGCGTCGATTCGGCGCTGACCGCGGCGGTCGCCGCCGACGCGCTGGGCCCCGACCGCGTGCACACGATCATGATGCCGTCGCCCTACACCAGCGCGCATTCGCTGGAAGACGCCAAGGCCTGCGCCGAGGCGATCGGCGTGCGCTACGACATCGTCGGCATCGAGCCGGCGATGGAGGCTTTCCGCGGCATGACGGTGCCGCTGTTCGGCAACGCCCCGGAAGATGTCACCGAGGAGAACATCCAGAGCCGCGCCCGCGGCGTCGTGCTGATGGCGGTGTCCAACAAGCTCGGCGGCATGGTGGTGACGACGGGCAACAAGTCGGAGATGGCGGTGGGCTATGCCACGCTCTATGGCGACATGTGCGGCGGCTACAACGTGCTGAAGGATGTCTACAAGACCACGGTGTTCGAGCTCTGCCGCTGGCGGAATGGGCACCTGCCCGAGGGCGCGCTGGGCCGCAAGGGCAGGGTGATCCCCGAGCGCATCATCGACAAGCCGCCGTCGGCCGAGCTGCGGCCCGACCAGCAGGACTCCGATTCGCTGCCGCCCTATCCGGTGCTGGATGCCATCCTGAAGGGCCTGATCGAGCGCGACCTGTCGGCCGAAGAACTGGCGGGCGAAGGCCACGATCTCGCCGTCGTGAACAAGGTGTGGCGCCTGCTCGAAGGTGCGGAGTACAAACGACGCCAGGCGCCGCCGGGCGTCAAGATCACCTCGCGCATCATCAGCCGTGAGCGGCGCTATCCGATCGTGAATGGGTTCAGGGGTTGAATTCTTCCGGACCGCGCGCATCCTGCGCGCTCATGATCATGTTCCTCTCCCCGCCAGGGCAGGGCTATCGCATAAGACCGCAAAACCCCGTCATCCCGACCGGAGCCGAGCGTAGCGAGGCGGAGCGGAGGGACCTCTTTTGTTGATGCGTCGACAAAAAAAGGTCCCTCGACTGCGCCGCCCTTCGGGCGGCTTCGCTCGGGATGACGGGAAAATCAGTCAATGCGATAGCCCTACCCTGGCGGGGAGAGGAGTATGAAGAAGGTGTGAGCGCGCTGGAAGCGCGCGGTCCGGAAGACCATGAGGGCAAGTCATGTTGATCGCGCAAATCTCCGACATGCACGTCAAGCCGCCGGGCGAGCTTCTGTACAAGCGCATCGATACGACGGGCTTCCTCGAGCGGGCGGTGGCCCATGTCATGGCGCTCGACCCCAAGCCCGACGTCGTCGTCGCCACGGGCGACCTGGTCGACGGCGGCAAGCCCGAGGAATACGCCCTGCTGCGCCGCCTGCTGGCGCCGTTGTCGATGCCGGTCTATCTCATCCCCGGCAATCACGATGCGCGCGACGCCATGCGCGAGGCCTTCCCCGATCACGCCTATCTGCCGAAAGACGGCTTCCTGCAGTACACGATCGAGGACCTGCCGGTGCGGCTGATCGCCCTCGACACGCTGGTCCCTGGCAAGGGCCACGGCGCGCTGTGCGAGGAGAGGCTCGGCTGGCTGGAAGCTCGGCTCGGCGAAAGCGACCGGCCGACGGTGCTGTTCATGCATCACCCGCCCTTCGACTGCGGCATCGATGCCTTCGACGGCATGAAGGTCAACGAGGGTGCCGACCGGATGGCCGCGATCGTCCGGCGTCACAGCCATGTCGAGCGCGTGATGTGCGGCCACGTCCATCGGCCGATCCAGGTGCTGTGGGCCGGCACGATGGCCTCGATCGCGCCCAGCACCGCCCACCAGGCGACGCTCGATCTTCACCGCGGGACGCCGCATTCGTTGATGATGGAACCGCCTGGCCTGTCGCTTCACCTGTGGCGGCCAGGCATGGGGCTCGTGACCCACGTCAGCTACATTGGAACCTACAAGGGCCCGGAGCCGTTTCGAACGCTGCAATGACGGTCGCACAATCTCAGCCCGGTTCGCGGTGGAGCCTTGAAGCTCTTTTGAAGAAGCTGGGGCCGGGAGTGATCACCGGCGCAGCCGACGACGACCCCAGCGGCATCGCCACGTACTCTCAGGCCGGTGCCCAGGCGGGCCTGGGGCTCCTGTGGACGGTGGTGCTGACCTTCCCCCTCATGGTGGCGGTGCAGTCGATCAGCGCCCGCATCGGCCGCGTCACGGGGCGCGGTCTTGCCGGCAACATGGTGAAGGTCTTTCCGAAGGGCATCGTCATGGTGCTCGTGCTGCTGCTGTTCGTGGCCAACACCATCAATCTCGGCGCCGATCTCGCCGCCATGGGGGCGGCAGCGAAGCTGGTGCTGGGCGGCAGTGAACGCCTGTACACGCTGGGCTTCGCCGTCTTCTCCCTGCTGGCGATCGTGTTCGTGCCCTATCATCGCTATGTGGGGCTGCTGAAGTGGTTCACCTTCTCGCTGCTGGCCTATGTAGGCGTGGTCTTCTTCGTGAAGATCGACTGGGCCGCGGTCGCGGCCGGCGCCCTCGTCCCGAAGGTGGCGCTGTCCGGCGACGCGCTGACCCTGGTCGTCGCCATATTCGGCACGACCATCAGTCCCTATCTCTTCTTCTGGCAGAGCTCGCAGGAGGTCGAGGAAGAGGAGGCCGATCCCGAGGCGGGCCCGCTCAAGGAACATCCGGAGCAGGCCAGGCGTGAGCTGAACCGCATCAGCTGGGAGACCTGGGTGGGCATGGGAATGTCCAACCTGATCGCCTTCTTCATCATGCTGACCGCGGCAGTGACCTTGAACGCCGCCGGCAAGACCGACATACAGACGGCCGAGCAGGCGGCCGAGGCGCTGCGCCCGATCGCGGGCGACGCCGCCTTCTTCCTGTTCAGCCTTGGCCTGATTGGCACCGGGCTTCTCGCCGTGCCCGTGCTGGCGGGCTCGGTCGCCTACGCCGTGGGCGAAGCGCGCGGCTGGCAGATCGGCCTCGAACGCCCGCTCAACGAAGCGCGCCCGTTCTACATCGTCATCGCGCTGGCCATCCTGCTCGGTGTCGGGGTGGAGTTCACCCCGCTCGATCCCATCAGGGCACTGTTCTGGAGTGCGGTGGTAAATGGCGTCATCGTCGTGCCGATCATGGTGGCAATGATGATCATGGCGAGCCGGCGCAAGCTGATGGGCCGCTTCGTCGCCGCGCGCTGGCAGGTGGTGCTCGGCTGGTCGGCGACGGCCGTCATGACCGCGGCGGCGGTGGCCATGTTGGCGACGATGTGAGAACCAGGCCGTCATGACGGTCTATGAAATCACGCCGATCGCCGAGAATCATATTCTGGGTTTCCGCGCGACGGTGGATGCGGTGGCTCGGGAGCGCAAATCCCTGTCGTTCCTGGAAGCGCCGCCGCTCGAGCAAATGCGGCCTTTCGTTCTGAACAACATCAAGGAAGGATCGCCGCAGCTGGTCGTTCTCGCCGAAGACGAGGTAGTCGGCTGGTGCGATGTGCTTCCCATGCCGCGAAGGACCGTTTCCGGTCACTGCGCGACTTTGGGCATGGGGCTGTTGCTGGCGTATCGCGGCCAGGGGATCGGTCGAAAGCTCATGCGGTGCACGGTCGATGCGGCTCTTGCCTTTGGCTTCACCCGCATCGAGCTGACGGTGCGAGAAACCAACATCAACGCGATCGCCCTGTACGAAAGCTTCGGCTTCGAGATGGAAGGCCTGCACCGGAAGGCGGTTTGCATCGACGGGTGCTATGAGAACACGCTTTCGATGGCGTTGATGTCCTAGTCCTTCACGGCGGGGAGGACGACGCGATTGAAGATGCCGAAGGGGATCGGGCCCTGTAGGCCGTCGCGGTAGTGGCCGGCCGTGATCATGACCACGAGGTCGAGCGCGGGCACGACATAGAGGCGTTGGCCGCCCAGGCCGACGCCGGCTGCCCAGGTGAGCTCGCGGCCATTGCGGAAAGAGCGACCGAGCCACCATTGATAGCCGTAGAAGAACAGCCCCTCGCCGTTGATGCGCGGCTTGATCGATTCGGCGGCCCAGCCTGCCGGTATCACCTGCTTGCCGTTCCACTGGCCGTCGGTCAGCAGCAGGCGGCCGAGCTTGGCGGCGTCGCGCGGCCGCATGCGCAGGCTGCCGAAGGCGCCGAGCCGGCCGCTCACGCCGGCGTCCAGCCATTCGAAGTCGGGTGCGTCGATTGGCAGGAAGAGCTTTTCGCGCGCATAGTCGCGCAGGCTGCGGCCGGTCGACCGCACCAGCGTCTCGCCCAGGAGCGACGTACCACCAGCGGAGTAGACGTAGACCGTCCCCGGCGGATAGGCGACGGGCCGCGAGAGGATGTAGCGGAACGGATCGGCCGCCATGATCATCGCCTCTTCCGTGTTGCGCGGATCTTCCCATGGCAGGTCTTCGTTCCATGCTAGTCCCGACGACATGGTGAGCAAGTCGCGAAAGGTGATACGCGCCTTCTCAGGGGTCCTGAGATCAGCGTAGTCTGAGAAGGTATCGAATACCGACGAGTCGAGAGCGGGGAACTTGCCTTCGCTCAACGCGATGCCGACCAGTAGAGAGGTGACGCTCTTGGAGATCGAGCGCAGATCATGCTTCGTCTCCGGGCCGAAGGTGACGCGGCCGAGCTCGTCGCCCCACCTCTCGTCTTCGCCTGCGAAGTAGCGTTCCATGACGAGCTTGCCATTTCGCACCACGACGACCGCATGGATGTTCGCCCTGGGCCATTGCCCGATGAAGGCGTCGAGCTGGCAGAGCCTTGTCGAATCGAGACCAACCTCTGCCTGGCTGGCGATGCTCCAACCATCGTTCAACGCGACGGGCGCGCCGCAGACTTTCGTGTCCTGTGCCGATGCGGGCAGAGAGAGGGCCAGCAGCGCCAGCAACAGCATGAGAGACTTTGTCATTCCGGCCTAGCTTACGTCGTGCACGAAAGCGGGCAAGCACATGCTACCGTTTTCCCATGAAGCTCTATTCCGGACCGCTCAGCATGTTCGGCGCCAAGGCCGAGATTGCCGCCCATGAGAAGGGGCTCGACTTCGAGCTCATCATGGTGCCCTTCGAGATGAAGACGCTGTATGAGCCCAAGCATCCCGAGGTGCTGCGCGTCAATCCCAAGCGCCAGGTGCCGGTGCTGATCGATAGTGGCCCCGGGGGCGATCTCGAGATCTTCGATTCGACGCAGATTTTCGAGTACTTCGAATCGATCAAGCCCGAGCCGGCGCTGTGGCCGGCCGAGCCCAAGGCCCGCGCGAGAGCGCGGCTGCTCGAGCACAAGTCCGACGAAGTCTACTTTCCGCCGATCATTCGGTTGATGGGGCTGCAAGGCACTCCCGACGATCCCGTAGCCGTCGAGGCGCGCGCGGCAGCACGCGCCTTCCATGACAGGATGGAGAAGGAGATCGCCAGCATGGACTGGTTGGCCGGCGGCTACTCGTACGCCGACATTGCGTTCTACATGGCGCAGATCTTCGGGGATCGTATGGGCGCCCCCATGACCGGCGCCCATCCGCGACTGCAGGCGTGGCGCGACCGCATGAGCGCTCGGCCCGCCGTCCGCAAGGTTGCCGGTGCCATGGGGCAGTATCTGCTGAGCCAAGGCCGTAAACTCCCGGCGTTCCTTGCTGAGCTCACCAGGTAAGGCTGCCGACATGGCGAAGATTCTGTTCCTCCCCGGCGCCGGCGCATCGCCTGACTTCTGGAAGCCCGTCGGGGCGCTGCTGCCGGCCGATTGGCAGAAGGAATATTTCGGTTGGCCCGGTCTCGGCGATGAGCCGCACGACCCTGCCATCAAAGGGATCGACGACCTGGTGCGCATGGTCGCCGCGAAGATGGACGGTCCGGTCGACCTGGTGGCCCAATCGATGGGCGGCGGCATCGCCGCCCGGCTGGCGATCGAGCGGCCGCAGAAGGTGCGCCGCCTGGTGCTGTCCGTGACGTCCGCCGGCATCGACATGGCGGGCCTGGGCGCGTCGGACTGGCGCGAGAGTTATCGCAAGTCGTTTCCGCGTGCGGCATCCTGGATCACCGAAGCGCGGGCGGCGGCCCTGCTGCCGGTCGAACAGATCGCCGCGCCGACGCTGCTGCTGTGGGGTGACGCCGATCCGATCAGCCCGGTCGCCGTCGGCCGTCATCTCGAGCAACGCATCTCCGGCGCGCGCTTGCACGTCGTTGCGGGTGGCGATCACGATCTGGCACAGACCCACGCGACCGAGATCGCGCCACTGATCGCGCACCATCTCGCCTGATCAGGCGGTTGGTTGGCGTCCCTGCACGGTGAGCTTGCCTCCGGCGTCGCGGCGCACCACGACAATCTCACCGTCGTCGGTTGGCCCCTGGGCTATGGTCGAGATCACCAGCTGGTGCGTCAGTAGCAGCGTCGGTTGCGCAAGCTCGAGTCCGGCGATCCAGGCCCGCAGGTCGGCGATCTGCTTCAGCGTGCGATCTGGATCGCGGCCGAAGTAGTTGAGCAATGGTTGCTGGGTGACATCGCCCAGCTTCATGAGCGTCGCGGTATCGAGACAGCGGCACCATTGGCTGGAATAGATACGTGCCGCCGTGAAGCCGTTGGCGCGGAAAAGATCGCCCATCCGGATCGCCTGCGCGCGGCCCCCGTCCGATAGATTGCGTTGGGTCGAGCAGTCGTCGAGCCTGAAGCCCGGCGGGTCCAGCGTGCCGGGGGCGGTGGCGTGGCGGATCAACGCGAAATGGCCAGGGTCGCTCAAGGCCGACCACAGGTCGGACGAGCGCGCGGGGATGAAAGCGAGCGGTATCCCGAGGAGGGCGCCGAGCGAGCGGCGCGTCAGCGGGATGCCCTTGCTCATGGCCGCGTCACGTCCGCCCGCAGGCGTCGGGCACCGGCGGCTCGCCGGTCAGGATCTGGGCGATGGTCTCACAGTATTCCGAGCCATCGTCGACGGTCTTGAAGCCCTCCAGCAGCCGTTCGCGGATCTTCTCCGGAGGAGGGCACCCGTTGGGGAGGGAGATGTCGTCGCTCAGCCAGAAACGCTTGGCCTTGTCCCAGAAGCCGATGCGGTCGAGGAAGCGGACGCCGTAGTAGTAGCCGTCGATCGTCTTTTCCTTGCCGAAGTGATCATCCCGCAGCGATCGGGTGAGGCACCAGTCGAGCAGGGCCTGTATTTCGTGCCGAACAACCTCGCGCTGCTTCCATGACGCGGCCCTCCAGCCGCAATCGAACAGGGTGACGACGTCATAGTTGTTGTGGTCCGAGAAGCTGCCGTCCTTCTCGAGCCAGCCGTTCGGATAGATCTCGTGTTTCATGGCGAGCGTGGTCGCCACCATCTTGTCGAGGTTGGGTGCAACCCGGGTCGTGTTGTCCATGTAGTAGTGGACGACATGGAAGGTGAATGAGAGGTCCGGCACGGTCGCGATGCCGTCATCGAACTTGTAGGACGGGCCCCAGTAGCCGGTCTGCTTCTGCTGGAGGCCCCAGAGGTAGTCGATGAACGTCTCCTCGAGCTCCTGCGAGACCGTGAACTTCAGCTGTGGCCGGCAGACCAGCAGCTTGCGCAGTCCGTCCTTGAAGATGAGCTGGCCGAGTGCCGTCAACAGGGCGTTCTGCTCGTCGCGCAGGTTGCGTCCGGTGGCGACGATGTCGCTGACGCTGAGGGCCCGGAGCAGCCCGACGACGTTCGCCGGCTTCTGCAGGAAGCTCATGAAGGCCAGGGGCTCCAGGTGATCGGTTGCCGCTTCCCTTTCCTGCAGGGCATCGATGGTCGGCTCGAGCTTGCGATACCATTCGTGGCAGCAGGGTCCCCAGGAGCCGTCGTCGCCCTGCTTGATGCGCGGTTGGTCGACGTCCTGCAGGCTCTTTTCGCACTCGTCCAGCGCCGCGGACGCGCGAGCCCAATCGTCGGTGTAGTTGATCAGCCACTTGGCTTCGTAGAAGTGCTGGAGGGCGCATTCCATCGGATGGCCCTTCTTCAGCAGTTCGGCGAGGATGTCGTTGAGGTTCTTTCGCCGGGCGTTCAGCGGCATCCAACGCGCGTCGTAGTAGGGATCCCTCTGCCGGAACGCCTGCGCGATCCGCTCGAGGACCGAACCGCGCGAGCGTTCGAGGGCGACCTCGATCACCGCTTGACCGTCCGGCCCAGCGCCGTCTCGTAGACGCGCAGGATCGACGAACTATCGCTCGAGCCGAGCTTCATGCCGCGCGCCAGGCGTTGCAGGTTGTGGGTCGAGGAACCCTGCGGCAGCGGCACGCCGAGCTCGTCGCCGAGCTCCAGGGCGAGATGCAGGTCCTTGTAAGCGAGGTCCAGCGCGAAGCTCGCCTTGAAGTCGCCGCTCAGCGAGCGCTCGGACAGGCTCTTGAAGGCGTTGGAGTTGCCGCTGGAGCTGGACACGACCTGGATCAGCTTCTTCGGGTCGAGGCCGGCCGTGACGCCGAGCATCAGTCCTTCGGCTGCCGCGGCGGCGTTGCAGAAGGCCAGCATGTTGTTGACCAGCTTGGCCACCGTGCCGGTGCCGAGCTCGCCCATGTGGATGACGTTGGCGCTGAACGATTGCAGCACGGGCAGGGCGTCGTCGAACACCTTCTTGTCGCCGCCCACCATGATGGCGATGGTGGCGGCCTCGGCGCCCACCGTGCCGCCGCTCACCGGCGCGTCGAGCATGGCGATGCCCTTGGCCGCCATGGCGGCGCCGATCTTCTTCACCATCGAGGGCGCGTTGGTGCTGAGGTCGATGTAGGTCTGACCCTTGTTGATCGTGGCCAGAATGCCGTTGTCGCCCAGGGTCACGGCCTCGACGTCCTTGGGCATGGGCAGCGAGGTCATGACCACGTCGGCGCCCTTGGTCACCTCGGCGATCGACTTGGCCGCGGTGGCGCCGAGATCGGTGCAGGTCTTCACGGCGGCGGCGTTCAGGTCGAACACCGTCACCTGGTGGTTACTGCGCTTGACGATGTTGCGGCACATGGGGCCGCCCATGTTGCCGACGCCGATGAATCCGACTTTCACTTTTTCCTCCAGCAGGATGCGACGGCCAACTATACGCCGGATTGTGAACGGGAGTGTTTCGCCTCGCAACGCGGCGGGGCAATATGGCCGGCAAGACTGGGAGGACCGACCGGCCAATGGCGCGTAACAAACTGCATCCGATTCCCCATCCGCCGCGCACGCCGGTTCTGGGCAACATGCTCACCGTCGACGGCGACGCGCCGATCCAGGACCTGATGCGGATCTCGCGGGAACAGGGGCCGATCTTCTGGCTCGACATGATGGGCACGCCGCTGGTCGTAGTGTCGGGCGCCGACCTGGTGGCCGAGCTGTGCGACGAGAAGCGGTTCGACAAGGCGGTGCGTGGCTCGCTGCGGCGCGTGCGCATGCTGGGCGGCGACGCGCTGTTCACGGCCGAGACCCAGGAGCCCAACTGGCAGAAGGCGCACAACATCCTGCTGCCGACCTTCGCCCATCGCATGATGCAGACCTATCACGAGGGCATGCTCGACATCGCCGACCAGCTCGTGACCAAGTGGGAGCGGCTGAATGCTGACGAGGAGATCGACGTGGTGCGCGACATGACCGCGCTCACGCTCGATACGATCGGCCTGTGCGGCTTCAACTACCGCTTCAACTCGTTCTACCGCAGCGACAACCATCCCTACGTCGAATCGCTGGTGCGTGCGCTGGAAGCGGTGATGAAGATGCGCGGACTGCCGCTCGAGGACATCACCCAGCGCAAGAGCCGCAAGAAGCTCGAGCAGGATGTCGGCTACATGAACGGCATCGCCGACCGCATCATCCGCGAGCGCCGCGAGGTGCCGGCGGATGACCAGGGCAAGCCGGATCTTCTCGGCTTCATGCTGAGCGGCATGGACAAGCAGAGCGGCGAGCGGCTGGACGACGTCAACATCCGCTACCAGATGAACACCTTCCTGATCGCGGGCCACGAGACCACGAGCGGGATGCTGTCCTTCGCGATCTACTTCCTGCTGAACAATCCGCACGTGATCCAGAAGGCCTACGAGGAGGTCGACCGCGTGCTGGGCCGCGACATCAACGCCAAGCCCACGGCGAGCCAAGTCAACCAGCTCGTCTATATCGGCCAGATCCTGAAGGAATCGCTCCGGCTGTGGCCGACCGCGCCGGCATTCGGGCTCTACCCGTACCAGAACGAGACGATCGGCGGGAAATACAAGCTGCGCAAACGCACCTTCGTCACCGTGTTGACCGCGATGCTACACCGCGACCCGTCGGTCTGGGGACCGCGCGCGGAAGTCTTCGATCCCGAAAACTTCGCGCCCGAGCGCGAGGCCAAGATGCCGGCGCACGCCTTCAAGCCGTTCGGCAACGGCCAGCGCGCCTGCATCGGCCGGCAGTTCGCCATGACCGAGGCGACCCTTGTGCTGGGCCTTATCCTGCAGCGTTTTCGCCTGGTCGATCACACGCGCTATCAGCTGAAGATCAAGGAATCGCTCACCATCAAGCCCGAGGGCCTGATGATGCGCGTGAAGCTGCGGCCCGACGTCGTGCGCGGCTCGGGCGTGAGTGCGGCTGCGCGGCCGGCACCCAAGAAGGCGGCGCCCAAGAAGAAAGCCGCCAGGAGCCACGGCACCAGGCTCACCGTGCTGTTCGGGTCCAACATGGGCACGGCCGAGGAGCTCGCGCGCTCGATCGCCGACGCGGGCGAGGCGCAAGGCTTCGAGACGACCCTGGCCGGTCTCGACGATCATGCGGGCAAGCTGCCAACCGACAGCGCCGTGGCCATCGTCTGCGCCTCCTACAATGGCGGGCCGCCGGACAATGCCGGCGCCTTCCTGAAGAGCCTGCGCGACGCGGCGCCGGGTGCGCTGGCGGGCGTGCGCTACACCGTGTTCGGCTGCGGCAACCGCGACTGGGCTTCCACCTACCAGGCGATCCCGCGCCAGATCGACGAGCTTCTGGCCACGAAGGGCGCCGAGCGGATCTATGCCCGCGGCGAGGGCGACGCCAAGGAAGACCTCGACGGCCACTTCCAGGCCTGGAGCGGTCCGCTGCTGCCGGCGCTGGCCGACAAGCTCGGCGTCACGCTCGAAGCCGACGCCGGCGCCGCGCAGGAGCCTCTCTACCACGTGCAGGCGGTCGACAAGCCGCCGGTCAATCCCATCATCGGCGGCACCGGCGCGTTGCCCATGCGCGTGCTGGCCAATCGCGAACTGCAGAAGCCCGATGCCTCGGGCCGCAGCACGCGGCACATCGAGGTGCTGCTGCCCGACGGCGTCAGTTACCGCGCCGGCGACCATCTCAGCATCGTGCCGCAGAACGCCGCTGCCCTGGTCGAGCGCGCGCTGCGCCGTTTCGCCTTCGCGCCCGGCTCGCATGTCATGCTGGAAGCGGCCGAAGGCCGGCGCGCCAACCTGCCGGTCGGCGAGGCGATCGCCGTCCATCGCCTGCTGTCGGACTTCGTCGAGCTGCAACATCCGGCGACGCGCAAGCAGATCCAGACCATGGCGCAGCACACGCGCTGCCCTTTTACCCGACCAAAGCTCGAGGCGCTGCTCGACGAGGAACGTTTCCGCGCCGAGATTCTCGGCAAACGGAAGTCCGTGCTCGACCTCCTGGAGGAGCATCCGGCCTGCGAGCTGCCCTTCGCGGCGTTCCTGGAAATGCTGCCGCTGATGACGCCGCGCTACTACTCGATCTCGTCGTCGCCCATGGCCGACGGCAACCGCTGCTCGATCACCGTGGCGGTGGTCGAGGGGCCGGCACGCTCGGGCGCCGGCGTCTATCACGGCGTCTGCTCCAACCACCTGCTGCGCCAGGCCGGCGGCGCCACGGTCCAGGCCTTCGTGAAGGAGACCAAGGTCGGCTTCCGCCTGCCCGTCGATCCGGCAGCGCCCATCGTCATGATCGGACCGGGCACGGGCCTGGCGCCGTTCCGCGGCTTCTTGCGCGAGCGGGCCGCGCTCAAGGCGCAGGGCCGTGCCCTGGGACCGGCGATGCTGTTCTTCGGTTGCCGTCATCCCGAGCACGATTTCATCTATGCCGACGAGCTCAAGGAACAGGCCGCTGCCGGTATCGTTGACCTCCATGTCGCCTTCTCGCGTCACGACGGAAAGAAGACCTACGTGCAGGATCTGCTGAACCAGCAGGCCGATCGCGTGCGCGCCCTGATCGACCAGGGCGCCATCGTCTATGTCTGCGGCGACGGCGGGCGCATGGAGCCCGACGTCAAGCGTGCGCTGGCGGCGATGTACGACGACGCCTTTGTCGCCCGGCTCGCGACCGACAATCGCTACGTGCTCGACGTGTGGGCGAGCAGCTGAACCGCGACCAGGAACGCGCCCGCGACCTGCGCCGCATAAAGCTTGCGGCGACCGCGCTGCTGGTCTTCACGGCGGCGTTGTTCATCGTGGCGCGGCACTTCGAGCCGAGGCACTGGGCCTGGGGCTACGTCGCGGCCTTCGCCGCGGCGGCGACGGTCGGCGGCCTGGCCGACTGGTACGCGATCGTCGCGCTGTTCCGCCGGCCGCTCGGCCTGCCGATCCCGCACACCGCCATCATCCCGCGCAATCACCTGCGCATCGCCGACACGCTGGGCGAGTTCATCGAGACCAATTTCTTGGCGGCCGAGCCGGTCGAGGCGCGCCTGCGCGAGGTCGACTTCGCCGCCCTGGTCGCCGACTGGCTGTCGGACCGCGAACGCAGCGCTGCGCTGGCGGGCTTCGTGCTGCGCCTGCTGCCGCAATCGCTCGGCGCGATCGAACAGTCGGGGCTGAAGGACTTCATCGGCAAGCGGATCATGACCGAGCTGGAGCGGGTCGAGCTCGCGCCTCTGGCGGCAGGGCTGCTCAGCGCCGTCACCGAGAAGGGCCGCCACCAGCGCCTGCTCGACGAAATTCTGGCTGCGCTCGAGAAGGTGCTGACCAACGAGGAGACGCTCGAGGCATTGCGCGAAAAGATCCGCAAGGAGCTGCCGGCGCTTTTCAACCTCTACCGCGCCGACGCTTACCTGCTGCGCAAGATCGTCGCCTCGACCAGCGCCTTCATCCAGGATGCGCGCGCCAATCCCGCGCATCCGCTGCGTGGCGAATTCGACAGTTTCGTGACGAGTTTCATCGAGCGTCTACGCAGCTCGGCGGCCTTCGCCCGGCGCGCCGAAAGCCTGAAGCGCGACATGCTGGCGCGGCCGGAGATCGTCACCGTCGCCGAGGGCGCGTGGGACAGCCTTCGGAGCTTCCTCGAGCAGGATGCCAGGGCGTCCGACAGCCAGGTGCGTCGCCAGCTCGAGGCCATGCTGGTCGAGATCGGCGGCCAGCTGGCGCGCGACCCGGCGATCCGCGCCGAGATCAACCGCGGCATGGTGCGGGTTCTTGCCGACTTCGTGCAAAGCCAGAAGAGCGGCGTCGGCCGCTTCATCGCCGATCAGGTGAAATCCTGGGATATCGACATGCTGATCGGCCGCATCGAGCTCACGGTCGGCCGCGACCTGCAATACATTCGCTTCAACGGTGCGATGATCGGCGGCCTCGCCGGTTTGGCCTTGCACGCGCTGGAGCAGGGGTTGAAGCTCCTGCCCTGATCACCAGGAGGTTCGCATGGCACAGGCACCCCAGAGCTTCACCGACATGTTCAAGACCCTGGGCGAGCAGCTGAAGCTGCCGCAGGTCGACGTCGCCAAGATCATGCAGCATCACCAGAAGAACCTCGATGCCATGACGCGGTCGTGGCAGGCGATGGCGAGCGGCGTCACCGAGGTCGCCAGCAAGCAGCGCGCGATCTTTGAGCAGGCCGTGAAGGATGTCACCGAGATGGCGAAGGAGTACAAGCCCGGCGGCAGCCCGCAGGAGATCATGGCCAAGCAGACCGAGTTCGCGAAGAAGGCGATGGAAGCTGCCATCGCCAACACGCGCGACATAGCCGAGCTGGTTCAGAAGTCGAGCGGCGAGGCCTTCAAGATCGTCCAGGACCGCATGAAGGAGTCCTACGAGGAGATCAAGTCGAGCGTGGAGAAGAAGTAGCTCCCGCTACGACCGCCGCCAATCCGGATAGACCAGGCTCTTCCAGCCCGAGCGATCGAACTTCATCCACTGGCCTTCGAGCTGCGCCAAGCGGTCGGCGACGGCGTAGACGGCGGCCGGATGATGGCCGAGGCCGCAATGGCTGCCGTAGACCTCGATGTTCTCGGTCTGCGGGCCTTCCTCGTTGAGGCAGGTCTGCCAGGCGCAGATGCCGTCGCTACGGCTGAAGATCGAGGTCGTCGGCACCGGCGGTGGATCCGACAACGCTCCCGCGATGTGGCGGTCGCGATCATCGACCTTCTGGCCGGAGGCGAACTCGTAGACCTTCCAGGCATTGGTGGCGCGCGGGCTGCCGGTGAACGGGCTGCCCAGGCTGATCACCGAGCGGATCTTCTCCGGCACGCGCTTGGCGAGCTGGCGGGCGTAGATGCCGCCGAGGCTCCAGCCGACCAGGCTGATCTTGCGCTGGCCGTAACGCTCATAAAGCTCCTCGATGCGCGCGAGCATGTCGCCCTCGACGCCTTCACGAAGGCCGAGATTGCGGCCCTGCTTCCAGCCGTGCGCAGCATAGCCATGCTGCTTCAGGAACCCGCGCAACGGCTGCGTGGACAGGTCGCTCGCCAGCAGGCCGGGGAACACCAGCACCGGATGCCCGTCACCGCGCGGCGCCGCGGCCAGCCAGGGCCGCAAGAGCATGAACGCGCCCAATTCCTGAACGGCGCGGCCTTCCATCAGCAGCAGCGTTCGAGAGGGAGGACGCAACGCCTGGGCAACCGTCATCGGGGCTCCTTACATCGTTCCTGCAAGAGTCTCACATATCGTGAGGGGGCAAAAGGGTTTCAATTGGGCACGACCGCTTTCTTCAGCTCGTTTGCCGCACCCACCAGATAGTCACCGAGCTTGCCGACATCGGGAACCGCCCGCCGGTCGGCGGTCAGGCCGAAGTTCAGCGCATCCATGTAGCTCTGCACCGTGATGTTGAGCGCCGCGCCATGCGCGGGGATCGACACCGGATGCAGCGCCGTCACTTTTGCCCCCGCGCAGTAGAGCGGCATCGGCGGCCCGGGCACGTTCGAGATCGTGACGTTCATCGGCATGGGCAGCTTGTCGGCCAGGCCCGAGCGGCCATAGACCAGCATGATGAGCTGCAGCAGGATCGGCGCGCCGACGAAGGCGAAGTCCTGCGGGACGGCGTCGCGGAACGTGCCGGCGATCTGCTTGGACTCCGACGACGACTTCAGGATCGCCTTCAGCCGCTCGACCGGATCGGCGACGTCCGTGGCGATCGAGCACAGCATGCCCGAGACCTGGTTGTTCTGCCGCGTGTCGCCGGGATCGCGCAAGCTGATCGGCACGCCGGCGATCAGCGGCTTGTCGGGCAGCTCGCCCTTCTCCTGCAGATAGCGGCGCAGCGCACCGGCGCAGATCGCCATCACCACGTCGTTGAGCTTGGTGCCGCTCGCCTTGGCGATCGCTTTGGCGTCGGAGAGCGACACGGTGCGCGCGGCATAGCTGCGCTCGCGCGTGATGGTGGCGTTGAACGGCGTCTTGGGCGCGCTCAGCGTCGGCAGCTGGTTGACCATGCTCTGCAAGGTCGCCAGCGCCTTGGGGCCGGCCTCGCCGGGCTTGGCGAGGAAGGCGTTGGTCATCGCCGTGCCGATCTCCGACGCGGTCTGCCACATGCGCAGCTGCTGGCGCATCATGTTGCCCATGATGTCGGAGATGCCTTTGACGGGATCGACGGCCGTCGGCGAGCTCGGTGCGGCATTGGCGGTTGCCGACTTGGGCGTCGGCGGTGGCACGTCGCGCGGCGTCGCCGAGACGTCGTACAGCGCCTTGTTGATCGCCATGCCGGCGCCGCCGTCGATCGCGGCATGGTGGACCTTGGAGTAGAGCACGCCCTGGCCGTTCTCCAGGCCGGTGATGACGTAGAACTGCCAGAGCGGCCGGCTGCGATCGAGCGTGTTGGCATGCAGGCGGCCGATCACCTCCTCGAGCTGCTCCTCGGTGCCGGGCGAGGGCAGGGCCGTCTCGCGCAGGTGATAGTCGAGGTCGAGGTCGTCGGCATCGACCCAGCCGGGATGATCGAGATCGTAGAGCGAGGGCGCGAGCCGCTTGGAGAAGATCGGGATGGTGTGCAGCCGGCTTTCGAAGAAGCGGCGGAAGTGCTGGTAGAAGCTGCCCTCGAACCCGGGCGGCAATTCGAAGTAGGTCAGCCCGGCCACGTGCATGGGCGTCTCGGGCGTCTCCAGGTAGAGGAATGACGCGTCGATGCCCGACAGCTGCTGCTGTTCCATGGCGAACCTCCCGTTGGCCCTGACGTTCGTTGGTCCTCACAGTCTCCCGGATCAGTGGTCTAATCAATTGAAATACATGGATTTTTGACTTTTCTTCTCGCATCGCAACAATTTATGTTGCAACGCACAATGACGATCCCATATACCCCCGGTCACCGAGCAACAGTTTTCCCAGACACAACCCACCAAGGACCCATCCATGACCACCACCAGCACCCCGCTCGACAACGTCATCGAGCACGCCACCGAGACCACCAAGGCCGCCAACGAGCGCGTCCGCGAGTTCGCCCAGATCGGCGTGCGCAAGGCCACCGAGAGCTTCGAGCAGATCAGCAAGGCCGCCCAGACCGCTTCGGCCGAGCTGAACACCCAGTTCGTCCAGGCGCGCGACGGCGCCACCAAGGCCAGCCTGAAGCTGCTCGAGGTCGCCAAGGAAGATGCCGATGCCGGCTTCGCCGCCTGGCGCGACTTCCTGTCGGCCAAGTCGCCGGTCGAGGCTTTCGACATCAGCGCCAAGTACTGGCGCGGCCGCCTGGAGACCCGCATCGCGCAGGCCCAGGACCTCGGCGCCTTCGCCCGCAAGGTGGCGGACGACGCCGTCCGCCCCGTGCAGGAGCGCATCGAGAAGTTCACCAAGGCCGCCTAAGGCGTCACCTTCGGTTTCGATCGAGGCCCGTCCGCAAGGACGGGCCTTTTTCATGCGTTATAGTCCTGCCAACGACCTCGGGAGAACGCATGGACCGGTTCTGGTTGAAAAGCTATCCGCCGGGAGTGCCGTCGGACATCGACCCGTCGGTCTATCCCAGCCTCGTCGCTCTGCTCGAGGAGAGCTTCGCCAAATTTCGCGACCAGCGCGCCTATGTCTGTATGGACAAGGCCATTACCTTCGGCGAGGTCGACACGCTGTCCCTGGCGCTGGCGTCCTGGCTGCAGGACAAGGGCCTGCGGAAGGGCACGCGCGTCGCCATCATGATGCCCAACGTGCTGCAATACCCAGTGGCGCTGGCCGCCGTGCTGCGCGCCGGCCTGATCGCCGTCAACGTCAATCCGCTCTACACCGCGCGCGAGCTCGCCCACCAGCTGAAGGACTCCGGTGCCGAGGCCGTGATCGTGCTCGAGAACTTCGCGGGCACCTTGCAGCAGGCGCTGGACGGCACGGCGGTGAAGCATGTCGTCGTCGCCTCGATGGGCGACTTGTTGGGTTTCCCCAAGGGCCTGATCGTGAACTTCGTCGTGCGCACCCTGCGCAAGATGGTGCCGGCCTTCTCGCTGCCCGGCCACACCAAATTCAATGCCGCCGTGTCGGCCGGCCGCTCGATGGCCTTTGCCCGCCCCGACCTCGGACCGCAGGATGTGGCAGTCCTGCAATACACCGGCGGCACCACCGGCGTCGCCAAGGGCGCGACGCTCTTGCATCACACCATCGTCGCCAACCTGCTGGCGTCGGAAGCGTGGATGCAGCCGGGTCTCAAGCGCAAGAACCTCACCGGCCAGTTCACCATCGTCTGCGCGCTGCCGCTCTATCACGTCTTCGCCTTCATCGCCTGCGGGCTGCTCGGCATGCGCACCGGCGCGCTCAACATCCTGATTCCCAACCCGCGCGACATGAAGGGCACGATCGCCGAGCTCGCCAAGTACAAGATCAACATCTTCCCGGGCGTGAACACGTTGTTCAACGGCCTGGCCAACCAGCCCGACTTCGCCAAGCTCGACTTCTCGCAGCTCGCCATCTCCAATGGCGGCGGCATGGCGGTGCAGGAGGCCGTCGCGAAGAAGTGGCTCGCCATCACCGGCTGTCCGATCGTCGAAGGCTACGGCCTCAGCGAAACCTCGGCCGGCGTCACCTGCAATCCCACCGACTCCGAGGAATACACCGGCACGATCGGCCTGCCGCTGCCCAACGTCGAGATCAAGATCCTCGACGACCAGGGCAGGGAGGTGCCGCTGGGCGAGGCCGGCGAGATCGCCATCAAGGGTCCGCAGGTCATGCAGGGCTACTGGCAGCGTCTCGACGAGACGGCGCTGGTCATGACACAAGACGGCTTCTTCAAGTCGGGCGACGTCGGCGAGATGGATGCACGCGGCTACATCAAGATCGTGGATCGCAAGAAGGACATGATCGTGGTCTCGGGCTTCAAGGTCTTCCCCAACGAGATCGAAGGCGTGGTGGCGAGCCATCCCGGCGTCATGGAGTGCGCCGCCATCGGCGTGCCCGATGCCGGCTCGGGCGAGGCCGTCATGCTCTTCGTGGTGAAAAAGGATGCGGCGCTCACCAAGGAGGCGTTGCAGGCCTGGTGCGCCCAGCAGTTCACCGGCTACAAGCGGCCCAAGTACATCGAGTTCCGCGACGAGCTGCCCAAGACCAATGTCGGCAAGATCCTGCGTCGCGAGTTGCGCGACAGCATGCTGAAGAAAGCCGCTTGATTTAGGCAGGGGGCCTGCAACCTCCCCGGCTTCTCCCCGTTCCACCCGGGAGATTTCTGCCCGCGAGGAGGGTGCGATGACGCCAGCGAAGTTCTTGGCCGTGGCCGCGGTCGGCCTGTCGGCCGCCGCCTGCAGCTATTCCAACACCACGACGGCAAGCGCGCCGCCGCCGGGAGCGGTGGCCATGCCGGCCGGCACCGTGGTCGTGAACAACAGCTCGCAGCAGGCCTGCGTGGACTACGGCTTCAGCCCGGGCACGGCGTCGTACGATCGCTGCGTGCGCCTCGAGGCCGATGCGCGGGCTCGCGGCCGCGCCTCCATGGGCTATAGCCAGGCGAACCTGGCCGCCGACGCCCAGATGGCTTGCTCGTCCTACGGGCTGTCGCGCGGAAGCATGACCTACGACAGCTGCGTCAGCCGCGAAATCGACGCCCGGCGCTATCGCCTGGAGGCGGTGGTGTCGACCTACACGCCGGCCGCGCCGACCTACTATCCGTCGTCCGGCACCACGGTCTATACGAGCCCCCCGCCCTCGACGGTGACCTACGCCCCGGCTGCGACAACCCCGCCGGCCGGCGTTCAGGCCTTCCGTGACGAATACGGTTTCCGCTATGATGGCCAGGGGAACCGGGTCGACGCTCGCGGCAACATCATCAGCCCGCAGTCGACCCAGCCCTGAACTAGGGGGCGCGATGGCTGCGAGATGGTTGATGGCTGCAACGCTGGGACTGGCGATTGCAGGATGTAATCCACTGCCGCGGCCTGACTATGTCGACGTCCAGCAGCCGGCTTCTTATCGCACGGAGCCGGGCGGGGTCCGGGTCGACAACGCCGACGTCAAGCTCGACAACCAGGGCTACCGCGTCAACCAGGACGGCGAGCGCATCGGCTTGATCAACGTGCCGGCCAAGACCGAGGGCGAGAGCTCCAATGCCGTCGCCGGCTACTACATCAGCACCACGGGCGCGGTGGCGCCGGGTCGCGTCGCCTCGACCAGCGACATCACCGCGATGCCCACGCCGTCCAACCTGCCGACGCCCAGCCAGATGCCGCAGCAGGCGCCGATCACGCCGACGCCCGGCAACGTGCCTCCGCCGCCGGGCTATCGGTGATTTTCCGGGGGAACGCCCCCAGCGCTACTCGATCTTCACGCCGGCGGCCTTGATGACCGGCGCCCACTTGGCGATCTCGTCCTTGATGAACTTTGCCGTCCGTTCCGGCGAAGTGTCGGTTGTCGGCACCGCGGCGATGTCCTCGAGGAACTTCACCATCTCGGCATCCTTCATCAGCTTGCGCGAGGCCTGGTCGAGCGTGTCGACCACGGGCTGCGGCATGCCGGCCGGCCCCAAAATCAGGTTGAAGGTATAGGCCTCGTAGCCGGGCACCCCAGCCTCGATCATCGTCGGGATCTCGGGCGCGATCGGAGCACGCTTGGCATGGGCGTAGGCGAGGATGCGCACCTTGCCGGCGCGATGCTGCTGCAGGGTCGTGCTGAACGTCTCGAACATCCAGGCCACCTGGCCGGACATCAGGTCCTGCAGCGCCGGCCCAGATCCGCGATAGGGCACATGCACGACGTCCATCCCACCGACCTCGCGCTTGAAGTATTCCGAGGCGAGATGAAGGATGCTGCCGTTGCCCGACGATGCGTAGGAATACTTGCCGGGGTTCTTCTTCATTTCTTCGACGAGTCCCTTGACCGAATCGGGCATCGACGGATGGACGACCAGCACCAGCGGGTTGACGCAGATCGACGAGATCGGCGTGAAGTCCTTGACCGCATCGTAGGCTGGATGGACGAACGCCGTCGGGTTGACGGCATGGGTCGATGACGGCGCGAACAGCAGCGTGTAGCCGTCGGGCTTGGCGTTCTTGACCTCGACTGCACCGATCGAGCCGGCCGCGCCCGACTTGTTCTCGACGATCATGGTCTGGCCCAGGAGACCGGTCATCTTCTCGGAGACCTTGCGGCCGATGATGTCGGTGGGGCCCGCCGCCGCGAACGGCACGACCAGCCGGATGGTCTTCTCCGGATATTTCGCCTGGGCGCGAACCACGGCCGGCGCGGCGATGGCGCCGAAGCCCGCCGCCATCAGATGACGTCTTTTCACTCGTTTCCTCCCTGAAGCTCTTTCGTCCCCGTTCTGTCACACTAGCTGAAGCCTGCTTGGCCCGCCAACGGGGAGTGGCCCACGGCGGTCTCGGCGGCGACTCAGCCGGCAGCGGGCATCAGGATCGCCGCGACGCCCAACGCCACGAACAGCAGCGCCGCGACAATGCGTACGATGTGGAGCGGCAGGCGCTTGGCGATGGCATCGCCGAACAGCACCACGGGTGCGTTGGCGATCAGCATGCCGAGCGTGGTGCCGGCGGTGACGATCGCCACCGACTGGAAGCGGGCGGCCAGTGCCACCGTGGCGATCTGCGTCTTGTCGCCGATCTCGACCAGGAAGAAGGCGACCAGCGTCGCGAGGAAGGCGCCGGCCTTGCGCGCTGCCTGCGGCCCCTCGTCGGCCTTGTCGGGGATCAGGCACCAGCCCGCCATGACGATGAAGGTGACGGCCAGCACCCAACGCATCGTCTCGGGGCCGATCCAGGCCGCGACCGCGCCGCCGATCCAGGCGGCGAGCGCGTGGTTGGCCAGGGTGGCGCAGAGGATGCCCAGGATGATGGGCACGGGCTTGCGGTACCGCGCCGCCAGCATCAGGGCGAGAAGCTGCGTCTTGTCGCCGATCTCGGCGACGGCAACGAGAGCTGTAGAGACGAAAAACGCTTCCATGGGCGCGCATTTGCACGAAAAGAGCTGGTCGGATAAACTACCGAAATGTCGCTGTTTCTATTCCCCGGCGCGGTGTCTGCGCGATGTAACTGAAGCCTGCCCTCCTTCTTCTCGGAAGGGCACGGGCATTTTCAGCTTCGTACAAACTTGATCGGGGAGTAGGGACCATGTCCCTCGTCATCTACAACACGCTGTCGCGCGAAAAAGAAGCGTTCGCACCCATCGATGCAGGGCATGTGCGGATGTATGTCTGCGGCCCGACCGTCTACGACTACGTCCATATCGGCAATGCGCGGCCCGTCGTGGCCTTCGACGTGCTTTATCGCCTGCTGAAGCGGCGCTATCCGCGCGTCACCTACGTGCGCAACATCACCGATATCGACGACCGCATCATCGTGCGGGCGTCCGACAACAAGGAGACGATCGAGGCGCTGACCACGCGCACCGGCGACGCCTACAAGAGCGACATGCGCCGGCTGGGCGCGCTCGCGCCCGATTTCGAGCCGCGCGCCACCGAGCATGTCGGCCCGATGATCGACATGATCGAGCGGCTGATCGCCAACGGCCATGCCTATGCCGCCGAAGGCCACGTGCTGTTCAGCGTGCCGAGCATGAGTGACTATGGCCGCCTGTCGCGCCACACGCGCGACGAGCTGGTGGCCGGCGCCCGCGTCGATGTCGCGCCCTACAAGAAGGATCCCGCCGACTTCGTGCTGTGGAAGCCGTCGACAGCGCAGCAGCCGGGCTGGGACAGCCCGTGGGGTCGCGGCCGACCGGGCTGGCACATCGAGTGCTCGGCCATGAGCGGCAAGCTCTTGGGCGAGACCTTCGACATCCATGCCGGCGGTCTCGACCTCATCTTCCCGCACCACGAGAACGAGATCGCACAGAGCCGCTGCGCCTTCGGTCACGCCGTCATGGCGACGTACTGGATGCACAACGGCTTCCTCAACATCTCCGGCGAGAAGATGAGCAAATCGCTCGGCAACTTCTTCACCGTGCACGAACTGCTCGACCAGTATCCCGGCGAGGTGATCCGCCTGCTGCTGCTGTCGGCGCACTACCGCCAGCCGCTCGACTTCACGCACGAGGGGCTGGTGCAGGCCAAGGCGACGCTCGATCGCTGGTATGGCGCGCTGCGCGGCAAGGATGTGCCGGCGGCGCCGGCCGTGCCGCAGTCGGTCGAGGATGCCTTGTCCGACGACATCAACACGCCGCTCGCCATCAGCGCCATCCATCAGCTGGGCGATCCCGCCGAGCTCCGCGCCGGGGCCAACGCGCTCGGCCTGCTGCAGCAGGACGCCGAGGCGTGGTTCCGCTGGACGCCCGCCGGCTCCCCCGGCCCGACCGACGCCGAGATCGAAACGGCCATCGCCGCCCGTCAGGCCGCGCGCAAGGCCAAGGACTTCAAGGAGTCCGACCGCATCCGCGACGAGCTGAAGGGCAACGGCGTGATCCTCGAGGACGGCCCCAAGGGCACGACCTGGAAGCGGGGTTAGCTGGGGGCGCGCCACTCCAGTGGCGCGTCATGGTTTTCCGGACCGCGCGCGTCCCCGCGCGCTCATGAGGCGCGCGAGACGCGCGCTGTCCGGAAGAGCATGAGAAGACGCGCCACTGGAGTGGCGCGCCCCCAGCATCATGATGCGTTCGGCATCTTTCGTTCGGGGCCGAGCTCGTAGCATTTCACCGTCACGGACACCGGGCGCAGCTCGCGCAGGCCCTTGAGGAACGCCGCCATGTGCGGTGTCGCGAAGTGGTCCGTCAGCGCCTGCTCGTCGCGCCACAGCTCGCGGACGCGCATCAGGTCGGGCTCGAGCATGTCGACGGCGTAATCGTAGCCCGCACAGCCCGCCTCGGCGCGCGAGGCTTCGATCATCGGCCGCGCCACGCTGCGGACCTTGTCCATCTGCGACGCATCGAACCTTGCCTCGGCGAGCACGACCAGCATGGCAACCTCCTTCAGCGCTTCTCGAACAGCACGCTCTGCACGGCGCGGCCGAAATAGCCGTCGCGGTCGGCCAGTCGCGCGGCGGCGATGCCGATCGAATCGGGTCCGGCCCAGGTCTCGGCGTCCAACAGCACCCATTCGCCCACCGGTTCGCGCGCCAGGCTGAGCGTGAGGTCGCCGTTGATGAACGTCCACTTGGTGAAGTCGAGCACCGCCGACGTGCCGTTGCAGAAGTCGGCGGCGATGGCCGCGCGCATCAGCGGCGACAAGGGCGCGCCGTCGACGATCGGCCGTGTCGCGCGATACCACACCGCCGCCGGACCGGGCATGCGGAACGAGCCCTTGGCCACCCGCATCTCCAGGCCCGACAGGAAAGGCGTCTGCGACAGGCCGGATTCCGTCGGATCGTGGCTGTCCTCGGGGCTCTTGATGTCGATCGGCGGCCACGGCGTCTCGACCGGCAGGACCTGCTCCAGCCGGCGCACGCGCAGCACCGTGGCGCGCACCACTTCCGTGCCGTTGGCCAGCAGGCGCACCGACACGAGCTGGATCTTGCGGCCCTCGCGCAGCAGCTCGGTCTCGATGGTGAGCGGCGCCACCGGCACGGGCCGCATCAGGTCGACGGTGAGCCGCGCCACGCGCATCGGCGCGGGCGCCGGCAGCTGCTCGACCGCCCAGCAGATCAGCGAGGAGGGCGCCGCCCCGTGCTGCAGCTTGGGGTCCCACGGCCCGCCGGCGAAGGCGCTGGTCTCGGCGGTCGCGCCATCGACGCGGTAAATCGGCTCCATTCCATCAACTCCGTACGGGCGGGGCGGCCTTCATAGGGTCCCGGCCGGCCAACGGCAATGACATCGCCGGTAATGAGCTTGACGGAGGCTGGTTTTGTATTTAACAAGTATGTTAAATATAGATACGCTCTCCCAGACCTTCTCGGCACTCGCCGATCCCACGCGCCGCGCCATCCTGGCCCGGCTCGCCACGGGCGCGGCCACGGTGGGCGAGATCGCCGAGCCGTTCGACATGTCGCTGCCCGCGGTGTCGCGGCATCTCAAGGTGCTGACCGACGCCGGCCTGATCGAGCGACACACCGAGGCACAATGGCGGCGCTGCGAACTGCGCGGCGAGGGCCTGCGCGCCGCCGCCGACTGGATCGAGGAATACCGCCGCTTCTGGGAGCAGCAGTTCGACAGGCTGGAGGCCTATCTCAAGCGCACGGCACCGAAAGGAAAGAGCGATGGTCGCAAGCGCCGTTCCTGACGACCGCACGCTGGTCATGACCCACACCTTCGACGCCGCGCCGGCGCGCGTGTTCGCGGCGTGGTCCGATCCCGCGCAGTTCGCCGAATGGTTCGGCCCGCCCGGCATGAAGACCACGCACTGCCGCCTCGACCTGCGCGTCGGCGGCGTGTGGGAGCTGACCGGCGAGGGGCTGGGCACCAGGCGGGCCATCTCGGGCAAGTATCTCGCCATCGATCCGCCGCGCCTTCTTTCCTTCACCTGGGCCTGGCACGAGACCGGCAGTCTCGACTCGCCGCGCGAGCACGAGACGACCGTCACCTTGGAATTCAAGCCCGTCGGCAAGCGCACGGAAGTGACGCTGACCCAGTCGCGCTTCCGCGACACCACGGGCAGCGCCAACCATCGCTGGGGTTGGACCGGCTCGTTTGAGAAGCTCGACGCGTTCCTGTCCAACGCTCCCTGAAGACCCGAGGAGGTTGCCATGGCCGAACCGCGCATCGTGTCCCATGAGGAATGGCTGAAGGCTCGCACTGCCTTCATGGCCAAGGAGAAGGAGTTTACGCGGCTGCGCGATGAGCTGGCGCGTGAGCGGCGGGCCTTGCCCTGGGAGCGGGTCGAGAAGGACTACGTCTTCGAGGCGCCGGAGGGCCGCACGACGCTGGCCAACCTGTTCGGCGGCAAGAGCCAGCTCGTCGTCTATCACTTCATGTTCGGACCGGACTACGCGGAAGGTTGCCCGAGCTGCTCGTTCTGGGCCGACAACTACAACGGCGTCGGCGTGCATCTCGCGGCGCGCGACACCGCGTTGGTCGCCGTCTCGCGCGCGCCGCTTTCCCGGTTCGCGCCCTACAAGCAGCGCATGGGCTGGACGTTCCGCTGGGTGTCATCGGCGGGAAGCGACTTCAACTACGACTACGGTGTCTCGCGCCGGCCCGGCGACAAGCTTCTCGACTACAACTACGGCACCCTGCAGCGCGACGCCGACGAACATCCCGGCATCAGCACCTTCGTCAGGCAGGGCGATGCGGTCTTCCACACCTACTCGACCTTCGCCCGCGGGCTCGATCCCATGAATGCCTCCTATCAACTGCTCGATCTCACCGCCCATGGCCGCCAGGAGGAGGGGCTGCCCTTCCCGATGGCCTGGGTTCGCCGCCACGACCGCTACTGATTTTTCAACGGAGGGGACCATGGCTGACATCAAGATCTACGGCGTAGCGCCCAGCACCTTCACCCGTACCGCGCGGCTGGCCTGTCACGAGAAGGGCATCGACTACGAGCTGGTACCGATGTTTCCCGGCCAGCTGGGCGCGCTCAATCCGTTCCAGAAGATCCCGGCGATCAGCCACGGCGACCTGACGCTCTACGAATCGACCGCCATCCTGCGCTACCTCGATCGCACCTTCCCCGGCCCTATGTTGTGGCCGCAGGACTCGCGCCAGGCGGCGCTGTGCGACCAATGGGTGAGCGCGGTCAACGATGCTCTGGTCAACTCGGCCCTGCGCTTCCTGGCCCATCATTTCGGCTTCCTGCCGGTGCCGCAGGAGATGGCCGACAAGTACCTCGCCAAGGCAAAGGAGGTCGTGCCGGTGTTCGATCGCCAGCTCGGCCAGAGCCGCTACCTGGTCGGCGACAGCATGACGGCGGCGGACCTGTTCCTGGCGCCGATCGTGTTCAATTTCCCGGGCATCCCCGGATTGAAGGAGCTCGGCGAAGCCTCGCCCAACCTGGCCCGCTGGATGCGCGACATGTCGGCCCGGCCGAGCATGCAGGCCACCGTGCCCGAACCGATCGCCGCCCGCGCCGCTTGAATAGCGCTTGAAAGACCGGGTCGCGTCCTCACCTAATGGTGAGACATCTCAACCATCAGGGGACTCGACCGATGGCCCATACCGCGACATGGCACGGCAAGACGATCGCCGTAAGTGACCGCACGCTCGAAGTCGGCGGCTACGTCTACTTCCCGCGCGAGACGGTGTGCATGGAACTGCTCAAAAGCGCGCCCAAGACCGAGAACGACCTGAAATGCCCGCACGGCGTTCAGTTCTATGACGTGGTCGAAGGCGATGCGAAGAGCCCGCGCGCGGCGTGGTCCTACGAGGCGCCGCAGGCCAAGATGCAGTCGGTCGACCATTGGATCGGCTTCTGGGAAGACGTCGAAGTCCGCTGAATGCCGTTCGAATATGTGAACGTCGACGAGGCCATCGCCCGCCGTGGCCTGCGCATGGTCGTGGTCGGGAATGTGCCGAGCCCCTGGGGCGAAGCTGCCAAGGGCATCCTGCACATCAAGGGGATCGACTGGGTCGCGGTGCGGCTCGCCTATGACAGCGAGCCGCTGAAGGCGTGGGCCGGCGGCCAGCGCTCGGGCCCGGTTGCGATCTACGACGACGAGCGGCCGCGGGCCGGCTGGGCCGAGATCCTTTTGCTGGCCGAACGGTTGGCGCCGACGCCGGGGCTGCTGCCCAAGGATGCGGCCGAGCGGGCGCTTGTCTTCGGCCTCGCCCACGAGATCTGCGGCGAGGAGGGCCTGGGCTGGGCGCGCCGCCTGCAACTGATCCATGCCGGCTTGCAGGGCGCGGGCGGCTTCGCGCCGAGGGTCGCGACCTATCTCGCCAAGAAATACGGCTACAGCCCCGAAGCCGGCGCTGCTGCGGGCGCGCGCGTGGCGGCGTTGCTCGGCATGCTGGCGTCGCGCCTGAAAGCGCAGCGCGCGGCCGGAAGCCGCTTCTATGTCGGAAACGTCTTGTCGGCCGTCGATATCTACAGCGCGACCTTCATGGCGCTGCTGAGCCCGCTGCCGCAGGCGCAAAGCGCGATGGATGCGGGTTCGCGGGCCGCCATGGAGACGCTGGATGCGGCGACTGCCGCCGCTCTCGACCCGATGCTGCTCGAGCATCGGGACATGATGTACCGGGAGCGGCTGGAACTGCCGCTGTCGCTTTAATTCATCGCTGGGAGCGCGGCGTCTCGAAGGATGAGAACCAGTCTTGGTGTTGCCCACCCTTCGAGACGCCGCGTTCCGCGCGGCTTCTCAGGGTGAGGTCATACGTAAGTTAGCGCCTATGAGCGCGCCACTCTAGTGGCGCGACATCTCATGCCGGAGCGCGGACCTCCAGGTCCGCTCATGATCATGATGCGGACCTGGAGGTCCGCGCTCCGGCGAAATCCTTAATTCGCCGGCGAGACCGCCGTCACCATCAGCGGGGTCGTGAGGCCGATCACCACGTCGCCGACCTTGATCTTCTTCAGCATGTCCTGCTTGGCGATGGTGTTGGCCTTGTAGGTCCGCACCGCGCCGCCGTCACCCTCGATCACGGACACGGTGTTGTTGGGCAGGTCGACCGCCGTCACCGTCAGCGTGAAGCGGCCGGCTTCGATGTCGGTCTTGTTCGGCTTGACGTTCATCTGGTCGCGGCGCGCTTCCTTGGAGCCCGGGCCCTTCTGGCGCAGGTTCAGCATGGTCACGATCTGGCTGTAGGTCACGTTGGCCGTCGAGCCGTCGGCGATGTTGGCAAGGTTGCCCGCGCTCGGGCTGACCGGCAGGACCAGGACCTGGCCGTCGGGCGTGGTGAAGGCGATCGTCCGATCGTCGGGATCGACCGTCTCGACCTTGACCCGCTGCGTTACCGTATCGCTGAAGGCCACGCCTTCGCGCGGAACGGCCGTCACCTGGGCCGACACCGGCAGGATCGTGCCTGCCGCCAGCACCGCCGCAACCAGCGAAACGCTCATCGAACGGATTTTCATCGCCCTCTACCTCGCAAAACCCTAACGGGGCGGACAATAGCGATCCGAACCGGCGACGCAACCACGAAGCCGGGGTTCAAAACGAACGTGATCAGGCAAAATGTGCAAGAACCGCACGGGCGACGGCGTCGGGCTGGTCGAGGTAGGCGAGATGGCCGGCATCGGCCACCGTCTGCACCCGGGTCGAGCCGTTGATGCCGGCCGCGAACTTCTTCGCATAACTCGGCGGCAGCACGGCGTCGCGCTCGCCCCACAGGATCAGGGTCGGCGCGGCGATGAGGCCAAGCCGCTTCTCCAGCCGCGTGTTGCCGAGCGGCCAGAAGGCGCGGGCGGCGGCCTCCGAGGCGCGCGTCATCTCGATCGGCCATTCGACCGAGTTGGCGCCCTCCGGTGGCGCCACCAGCTCGGTCCACTTGGCGCCGTCGGCGCACATCAGGCCCGGCACATTGTCCCGGCGCTGCGCCCACGGATCGGCGGCGGGCTCCTTGTCGTCGAACAGGCCGAACGGCGCGATCAGGCAGAGCTTGCGCACATGCGCGGGAAAGATCGCCGCCATCTCGGCCGCGAACGCGCCGCCCACCGAGGCGCCCAGAAGGTCGGCGCCGGCCAGGCCGGTCTTGTCGATCAGCTGGCGCACCGCCAGCACCCAGTCGAGATGCGTGTCGAGCTCGGTGTGGCCTGTAGCACCGGGATAGCCCGGCAGCGACGGCGCGATCACGGTGCGCGTCTCGGCCAGCCGGTCGAGGAAGGGCAGCCAGCGCGGCAGGCCGCCCAGGCCCGCGAGGAAGCCGAGCTTGGGGCCGCTGCCCTTGGTCCAGACACGGCAGAGGAAACCGTTGACCTCGACGGTGCTCGTCTTCGGCCCCTTCAAACTATCTGACACGGGCCTACTCCGCGGCGAGCTGCGGGGCGAAGGCGGGAACGGCGGCGCGCCGGCCCTTGGCCATCGGCTTCGGCCACCACTTGTCCTCCCATTCGGAGAACAGGTCCTTCACGTGCGGCATCACCTTCTCGGCGAACAGGCGCGTGTTGTACTTGGTGACGTCCTTGCTCATGTTGCCGTACTGCAGCAGAAGCATGAGATGGCCGACATTGAGGCTGGTGCCGACATGGCGGATCTGCTCGACGACTTCGTCGGGCGAGCCGATCAGCACGTAACCGCCGTCGACGATGTCCTTCATGTTGGTGGCCTTCAGCGCCGCCTTGGTCGCCGGATTGGCGAGGTTGGCGGCCTTGGTCATCATGCCTTCGATGCCGGCGCGCTGCGTCGCCTCGGTCGTGTAGCCCGGCGGCAGCGCGAAGCGCGGATCGACGTGCAGGCAGCGGCCGTAGAAGTACTCGGCCGGCTCGGAGTAGAGATCGAGCGCCTGCTGGCGGCTCTCGGCGACGCCGACGAACTGCAGGAAGCCCGCGCGATAGGGGTTACGATCCTTGCCGAGCTTGGACATCTCGTTCCAGAAGCCCTGCATGGTCGTGAGCCCGGCCTTGTAGCCGTAGTACGAGAGATAGCAGTAGACGTAGTCCATCTCGGCGCACCACCGCCATGTCTCGATCGAGCCGCCGCCCGGGATCCAGATCGGCGGATGCGGATCGTTCTGGATCGGCCGCGGCCAGATGTTGACGTAGCGCTGCTGGTTGTAGCGGCCGGAGAAGGCGAACGTCTCCTTCTCGGTCCATGCCTTCTTCACCAGGTCGTGCGCCTCGTAGTAGCGCTCGCGCAGCAGGCTCGGGTTCTGGCCGTAGGCGTAGCAGGTGTCCATCGGCGAGCCGACGGGAAAGCCCGCGATCAGGCGGCCGCCCGAGATGCAGTCGATCATGGCGAACTCTTCGGCCACGCGCGTCGGCGGATTGTAGAGCGCCAGCGAGTTGCCCATGACGCAGAGCGCCGTGTCGGTGGTGCGGCGCGCCAGCGACGAGGCGATCAGGTTGGGCGAGGGCATCAACCCATAGCCGTTGGAATGGTGCTCGTTCACGCAGACGGCGTCGAAGCCCACCTCGGCGGCGTATTCGAGCTCGTCCATGAAGTCGTTGTACATGTGGTGCGCCCGGCGTGGATCGAAGAGCGACGAATGGATGTCGACCCACACCGAGGGATGCTTCTTGTTGAAGTCGTCTGGAAGCTCCGTGTACGGCATCAAGTGGAACCACATGAGCTTCATTGGTTTCCTCCGCTGACTCGGGACCGTCGGGTGAATGACCGTTCACCTACCTCAAAATGAGCCGAGTCGGCGACCTGCGCAATCTGTGACTTCCGCAGGATGAGGGTAATTTTATTGCTTTTTCCCCGCGACTAATTGGAACCTTTTGTAATTTGTGCGTTGCACTCTCGCGACCGCAGCAATACCTTCGCCGCACTGCGAGAGGAGTAACGCCATGTCCGTTGTCGCCTTCCCGATGCGCGAGCATCCGACGGCCAACCAGCCCAAGAAGGACCTCTACGAGATCGGGGAGATCCCGCCGCTCGGTCATGTGCCGAAGAACATGTACGCCTGGGTGATCCGGCGCGACCGGCACGGTCCGCCCGAGCAGTCCATGCAGCTCGAGGTCGTGCCGACGCATGCGATCGGCGAGGACGAGGTGCTGGTCCTCGTGATGGCCGCCGGCGTCAACTACAACGGCGTGTGGGCCGGTCTCGGCCTGCCGATCTCGCCCTTCGATGTCCACAAGCAGCCGTTCCACATCGCGGGCTCGGATGCCTCGGGCATCGTTTGGGCGGTCGGCGCCAAGGTGAAGCGCTGGAAGGTCGGCGACGAGGTCGTCATCCACTGTAACCAGGACGACGGCGACGACGAGGAGTGCAACGGCGGCGATCCGATGTTCTCCACCAGCCAGCGCATCTGGGGTTATGAGACGCCGGACGGCTCGTTCGCGCAGTTCTGCAAGGTGCAGGCGCGCCAGCTCATGCGCCGGCCGGCGCATCTCACCTGGGAGGAGGGCGCCTCCTACACGCTGACGCTGGCTACCGCCTACCGCATGCTGTTCGGCCATCGCCCGCACATCCTGCGTCCCGGCCACAACGTGCTGGTGTGGGGCGCGGCGGGCGGCCTGGGCTCGATGGCGATCCAGCTCATCGCCACGGCCGGCGCCAACGCCATCGGCGTGATCTCCGATACGTCCAAGACCGACTTCGTGATGTCGCTCGGCGCCAAGGGCGTCATCAACCGCAACGACTTCGACTGCTGGGGCCAGCTCCCCGACGTCGACGACCAGAAGGGCTATGCCGAGTACATGAAGAAGGTGCGCAAGTTCGGCGCTGCCATCTGGGGGATCACCGGCAAGGGCAACGACGTCGACTTCGTGTTCGAGCATCCCGGCGAGCAGACCTTCCCGGTGTCGTGCAACATCGTGAAGCGCGGCGGCATGGTGGTCTTCTGCGCCGGCACCACCGGTTACAACCTGACCATGGACGCCCGCTTCGTGTGGATGCGCCAGAAGCGCATCCAGGGTAGCCACTTCGCCAACCTGCTGCAGGCCAGCCAGGCCAACCAGCTGGTGATCGAGCGCCGCATCGATCCGTGCATGAGCGAGGTCTTCGATTGGGCCGACATTCCCAAGGCCCACACCAAGATGTGGAAGAACCAGCACAAGCCCGGAAACATGGCGGTGCTGGTCTCGGCCAAGCGGCCGGGCCTGCGCACCCTCGAAGACGCGCTGGACGACTGATGCTGCTGGAAAACCTGCTCGGCTTCGCCTCCGAAGCGGAGCGCGACGCCGAGGCGTACGAGGTCGCCGCGCGCGAAGCGGTGCGCGGCCTGGTGGCCCCCAACGGCAAGGTCGATCCGAAGATCCTGGAGCGCGAGCAGTTCGCGGCGCACGGCTTCGCCTGGATCGCGACCTATGTCGCGGCCTTGCGCCAGATGCGCCGCTGGGCGGAGCAGGGAGCGAAAGGCGAGCTCGAGCTGCTGATGCTGCAGTCGGCGTTCGGCGAGTATCTCGCCCAGCTCTCCGGCGGCATTGCCATCAGCCAGGTCGAGATCGTGCGGCCGGCCGACCTCGGGCTCGATACCAGCGCCTTCGACACGCCTGCCGTACGCAAGCTGATTGCGGCCAACACCGCGGCGGTGCGTATGCGCATCGCCGAGCTGATCACCGACGGCCTCGACACCGGCAACTTCGGCGCCCTGGAGCTGGGCGACGAGGCGCT
>JAIEOV010000091.1 GCA_019750135.1 Reyranella sp.
ATCTACACCGAGCAGGAGTGTTGGAACTACCTCAAACACGCCGGATACGCTTCCGATTAAGCGCTCGCCGCTCTAGGACTTTCCTACCGACGTTCAAATTCCTCTCCCCCGCTAGGGCAGGGCTATCGCATATGACCAATTTTCCCGTCATCCCGAGCGGAGCCGCCCGAAGGGCGGCGCAGCCGAGGGACCTGTTTTGTCGATGCATCAACAAAAACAGGTCCCTCCGCTCCGCCTCGCTACGCTCGGCTCCGGTCGGGATGACGGGGTTTTGCAGTCATATGCGATAGCCCTGCCCTATCGGGGAGAGGAGCATGAACGATGTGTCCACTCCTTACAGCGACAGCCCTCAACGCTATGCTCGCCCGATGCCGCCTGCCGCGCTTCCCGATTTCAGCGCCCGCCAGCTCGAAGCGGTCCTGGCGCTGGTCGAGTACGGTAGCTTCGTCGCCGCCGCCGCCCGCCTGCGCATCTCCCAGCCGGCGCTGACCCGGGCGGTCAAGCGGCTGGAGACCGAGCTCGGCGTGCGCCTGTTCGACCGCACGACACGCCGCGTGCAGGTCACCGCTGCCGGGCGGGAGTTCGCGGCGGTCGCCGAGCGCATGCTGGCCGACCTCGGCATCACCGTGCAGAGCGTGCGGGAAGTGGCGCAGGAGCGCCGCGGCCTGGTCGTGCTGTCGAGCGTCATGTCGGTGGCGGGGGCGTTCCTGCCGCGCCTGATCGCCGCCTACCGCGCCGACCGGCCGGGCGTGGAGATCCATGTGCGGGAAAGCGTCCATGGCTCCGTCATGGAGGACGTGCGCAGCGGCGTCGCCGATTTCGGCCTGGGCTATGTCGACGAGCTGCCGGACTTCGCCGTCGGCACGCCGCTCGGTCGCGAGACGTTCTGTGTCGTGACCTCGGCCCGCCACAAGCTCGCCGGCCGCCGCAAGCTCGGCCTGGCCGATCTCGCCGAGCAGCCGATCGTGGCGCTGCCCACCGACTCGCGCACCCGCCGCACCATCGACGCGGCGGCGGCGATGGCCGGCGTGCCGCTGCGCCAGATGGTGGTGGTGACCCAGATCGCCACCCTGCTCGGCCTGGTCGCGGCCGACGTCGGCATCGGCATCGTGCCGCGCGGCGCCGTGCCGGCCGGCCGCAACCTGCGCGCCGTGCCGCTCGAGCCGCGCCTGGTGCGCCGCATCGGTGTGATCGCGCTACGCGAACGCGAACCGACGCCTGCGGCCGCGGGCTTCCTGGCCCTGCTGCGGCGGGAGTGGCCGCGGCAGGATTGATGCATCGATCGCAATAATCCTGTCTATCAAGTTGATGTTGGCATAAGGGCCGGCAGCGCTATGCTGGCGCTCTTCGGAGGACCCACGTGCAGCTTTCTTCGCGGACTTACGACGCGGACAACATCGCCGCGGTCCAGGAGCTCTATCACTCGAACGGCTGGACCGACGGCCTGCCCATCGTGCCGCCGACCGCCGACGCGGTGCAGGCCTGCCTCGACTGGGCGATGATGCCGCCCGACCAGCTGATCGGTATCGAGCCGGTGCGCGGCTTGGCGGTTACGGCGGAAAAGCTCGCCATCAACGCCGTGATGGCGGGCTGCCTACCCATGCACTTCCCGGTCGTGCTCACCGCCTGGACGGCGATGATGCAGGACGATTTCCTGATGCATGGCGCCACGGCCAGCACCGGCGGCTGTGCCGTGCTGGTGGTGCTGAACGGGCCGATCCGGCTCGAGCTCGGCGCCAGCGGCGGCTTCAATGCGCTGGGCAACAGCGATCGCGCGACGGCTGTGATCGGCCGCGCCATCCGGCTCTGCCTGATCAACCTGATGGACGTGCGGCCGGGCGCCATCGACCGCTCGACCCTGGGCCATCCCGGCAAGTTCAGCTACTGCGTGGCCGAGGACGAGGAGGACACGACCTGGCTGTCGCTCGCCGAGCAGCGCGGTATCCCGAAGGAGGCGTCGGCTGTCACGGTGATGGCGGCCGGCGCGCCGCGCCAGATCATGAACGAGTGGACGACCAAGCCGGAAGAGATCCTGGAGACCTTCGCGGCCGAGATGCGCGCCAACCTGCGGCACTACTCGATCCATCCCGGCAATTACGCGCTGATCATTCCCAAGCAGCTGCGCGAGCATCTGCAGGCGGCGAAGTGGAGCAAGACCGACATCGCCACCTTCATCCATGAACGCGCGCGCATCCATCGCCGCGAATGGGCCGAGGTCGGCAAGGGCGCCGTGGTGCGCGACCGCGGCGACAGCGTCTATCCGGCGATGGAATCGCCGGACCAGCTTCTGGTCGTGGCCGCCGGCGGTCCGGCCGGCGGCTTCGGCGCCATCATTCCCCCGTGGCTCGGCAACAAGAGCCATGCCGTCACCATGGCGATCGGCGCCTGCGTCGACTGCGAGCCGCCGAAGAAATAGCAGAGGTAGACCATGACGTTCCGTGTCCTCGACCCCACGCCGGAAAAGGCCCCGCCGGCCGGCCAGCTCGCGCCGCGGCTTGCCACGCTCGAAGGCAAGACCATCGGCTTCATCTCCAACGGCAAGGAAGGCACCAAGGGCTTCTTCGGCCATCTCGACCGCCTGCTGCGCGAGGAGCATGGCGTCGCCAAGGTCGTGATGCGCACCAAGTCGAACTACAGCGCGCCGGCCGACGCCCACATCGTCGCCGAGATCAAGAGCTGGGACGCGGTGATCTCCGGCATAGGAGATTGAGGAAGCTGTTCATCGTGCAGTCTGCACGACTCCGTAACAGCTGAACGTCTCCTGGTTCCCGCCTTTAGCGTCATGACCGAGCGCTTCGTGAGCGCCGCCGAGCTGATGAGCCGCGTGCTGGGCATGCCCGACTATTCTTTCGCGAAGATCGGGCATCCGGTCAGCAGCGCCACCGACGCCGGCCTCGAGGCGGTGGCAAGGATGGCCATCGAGCAGGGCAAGGCGATGCTGGTGAAGGCGTAGCGCCAGCGCTGTGTTCGCTCCGTTGGCGGCGTCCCTGCAGGAAGTCGTAAAGGAACCAACGCCGTAGCCGTCGCGTTGGTACCCAGAACAACAGGGAGTTCTGGATGCGACCGCTCGTCATTTTTGGCGCGCTGCTGATCGCCATTGGCATCGCTGGCTTGGCGATCGACAACATCACCTTCACTGAGAAGCGCACGGTCGTCGACGCCGGGCCGCTCAAGATCACGGCCGACCAGCAGCGCACCATTCCCATCCCCAGCATCGTCGGCGTGATCGCCATCGTGGTCGGTGGCGGCATGCTCTTTTTCGATCGCCGGGCGAGAGGCTGACGTCAGCTTCATGACTTGCTTCTGACATTGCGTCGACGGTAAGGGCGCTGTCATCCGGCAGGGCGTTTCATGGCAACTCCGTAGGAGGAGGAAGCCATGCGTTTTCTTGCAACCCTAACAGTCGTCGCCCTTGCCGCGTTGACACTCGGGATCGGCGTGGGCCATGCGCAGACCAAGTCGCAGAAGCAGGCCTGCGGCGTCGAGACCTGGAACACGGAGAAGATGCACTACGAGACGATGCCGTGCTCGGGCGAGGAGCCGAACGCCCAGGATGCCAAGTCCCATCAGGGCAAGACGAACGCCGCCAAGTGCGGAGTCGAGACCTGGAACACCGACAAGATGACCTACGAGACGACGCCGTGCACCGGCACGCAGTAACGCGACGTGAGCGGGAGGTTTCGTCTCCACGGCCTCCCGTCTGTGGCTGAGCTCAGCTTTTGCCCCAGAGGCGCCGGGTCGCGAGCTCGGCGCCCTCGCGGCAGGTCTTGAGCTTCGCCCAAACGACTTCTTCGGCGACCAGCTCGGAGCCGGCGAAGGTGCCGAAGCCGCAGTCGCAGGAGGCGATGACGCGGCTGCGGTCACCGACCGCGTCGACGGCCTCGCAGATGCGGTTGGCCACGACCTCCGGATGCTCGACGAAATTCGTCTTGGTGTCGATGACGCCCGGCAGCAGCAGGAATTCCGGCGGAAGCCCGGCCTTCTTGAGGGCGGCGTATTCGTGCTGATGGCGTGGGTTGGCGAACTCGATCGACAGCGCGCCGACCTTCGCCTGGGTCAGTACGGGAAAGATGTCAGCCAACGGCACGTCGTGGATATGCGGTCCGTCGTAGTTGCCCCAGCAGCAATGCAGCCGGATGCGCTCGCGCGGAATGCCGGCCAGCGCCTCGTTCAGTGCCGCGACGTGCATCTCGGCGATCGCGACGAACTCGGACACGGTCTTGTCCTGGAAGAGCGTGGTGCGCTCCAGCGCCAGGTCGGGCGCGTCGATCTGCAGGATGAAGTCGCGCGCTATCAGCTCGTATTCCTTGCGCATCTGGCGCGCCAGGGCAAAGACGTAGGCTTCGTAGCTGTCGTAGTGGGCGTTGAGCAGCGTCGTGGCGATGATGCCGGGCGATGCCGCCGTCATGAACGTCCCGAGCGGCTTGGACGGCAGCGTGCCGAGCGCCGAGCGGAACATGCGGCACTCGTCCTCGGCCGGCGCCAGGTCCTCGTAGCGCACCTCGGCGATCGCCTGAGGCGCATTCGAGACCTTGGCGCGCCTCGGGTAGCGATGAGGGAGCTGGGCGAGAAGCGTCGGAAAGTCGACATAATCGCGCGGCCGCGGCCGCTTCGACTCGCCGCCGAAGCCCTGCATGCGCTGCGCCACGTAGGTCTGGAAGCCGACGCGCGGCTGCTCGCCGTCATTCACGATATCGACGCCGCTCGCCACCTGCTTGTCGACGACGTAGCGCACGGCGCTCTCGCTCTGCCGCCTGAGCTCAGCCTTGTCGATCGTCTCGCCGGCCTCGTCCCGGATGAGCAGGTCGGTCAGCACCGCATTGCGCGGCAAGCTGCCGACATGGGTGGTGAGGATTCGGTCGTCGCTGCGCAGCATGGGTGTTTCCTTCGGCTTTATTGTTACGGCGTCGCGGCGATGCACTGCACTTCGAGCAGAAGGCCCGGGATCATCAGCGCCGCCACGCCGATCGTCGCACTGGTGTAGCTGGTCCGGGTGAGGATCTTCTTGCGGGTGGCGACGTAACCCGACCCGTTGGCCGGCAGGTCGACGATGAAGCTCGTCATCTGCAGGATCTGGTCGAGGTCCGAACCGCCGGCCCGCAGCACCTTCTGGATGTTGCGGTAGGTCTCCTGGGTCTGCGCCTCGATGTCGTTGCCGACGATCTTGCCTTCCGGATCGAGGGCCGAGATGCCGGACAGATAGAGCACATCCTTGAAGCGCACGCAGTTGGTGAAGCCGAACGGCTCATACGCCAGCACGCCGGAGGCCTGGATGACCTGTTTCACGCGGACGTCTCCCTGTTGTGGCAGGGAAGTCTAACCCAGCGGCCAGGTGAATCGGATGTTGTTCTTCGCAAGGCCGTCGAGCACGACCTGCACCCCGCCCGACTTCATCATCCATTCCAGCCGGTGGTCGCGGTACTCGCGGCGGATCGCGCCCGAGACCAGGCGTCCGGCGGCGTCGCCCATGCGCTCGGTGGCCGCCTCGAACTCGCGGAAGGTCGCCGCGACCGAGGGACGTTCGCGGATGCGGGCGCGCCAGGCTGCCAGCGGCGAATCGGTCGGTGTGCCGAGGCCGTAGTGGAAGGAACGATTGACGTAGGGCGCGACGCTGAGATCGGCCCAGCCGAAACTGCCGCCATTGAACCATTGCGCCGTGCCGAGCTTCTCCGTGAGCCAGGCCTGCAGCTCGGCGGTCTGGCGGCTGGCGATCGCCGTCATCTGTTCGGCCTGCTCGCCCTCGGCGCGCTTGAACCAGCGGATCTCGCTCAGGCCCCAGTTGATCGCCTCGTAGAGCGTGTCGCAGATCTCCTCGATCATGCGCGCCTTGGCGCGCGCTGCAGGATCGCGCGGCAGCAGGGGCGGGGAGGGGAACTTGTCCTCGAGGTATTCGAGGATGATGGTCGAATCGAAGATCTGGACGTCGCCGTCGATCAGTGCCGGCACTTCGTTGCGCGGGCTTGCCGCCGCGAACCGACCCTCGGCCTTGCCTGAGCCCAGCGCCAGCGGCGTCTCGGCACTGAAGTCGAGCCCCTTCTCGCGCAGCGCGATCTTGACCTTCTGGGCGTAGGACGAGAGCGGGTGTTCGTAGAGCAGCAACGGCACGGGATCCCTCCCTGGCTAGGGCAACTCCAGCCTGACGCAGACCGCGGCGCTGGCGACCACCGCCGGGTCGTTGTTCTCGGGATCGGGTATGTCGAGCCCGCCCTTGACCGCCTTCACCGTGACGATGCCGTGCGGCAGCGACGTGCGGACCTTCTCGAGGTCGACCTTGTCGGGCTGCTGCACGCCGATCGTGACATCGACGAACATGCCGGTCTTGGGATCGACCTTGAGGCTGCGGATCATGGCGAGCGAGCTGTGATGCAGGGCGTCCTGCACGGCGCGCAGGGCCGCCTTGGTGTAGTCGCCGCCATGCAGGTCGTTGCCGGTGCCGAGCTCGAGGATGACGCGTTTTGCGGGCATCGCGGCCTCCCTTACAGGTCGAGCCGGACGACGGCGGCCGCCTGGGCGATCACCGTCTTGTCCGTGCCGGCTTCGTTGGGGATTTCCAGCCCGCCTTCGACCACCTTGATCGTGCCGGTGCCGTGCGGCAGCACCGCCAGCACCTGCTTGGTGTCTACCTGGTCGGGCTTGGGGACGCCGATCAGCACCTCGACCTGCATGTCGTCGCTCGACTTGCCGACCGCCGTCGCGACGGTGAGCGAGTTGTGCCACAGCGCATCGCGCAGGGCGCGCACCGCGGCCTTGGTGTAGTCGCCGCCGCGAATGTCGGTCCCCATGCCGATCTCGAGCGCTACGCGTTTCAGCGCCATGACGTTTCCTCCTCCAAAGTCGGCTAACCCTGCGCCAGCCCTGCCTTGATCAGCAACGGCTTCACCTCGACATAGTACTTCTCGGCGAAGGCGCGGTACTCGGCCGGGTTCTTGTACCACGGCAGCTGGAGGAACTGCTCCAGATACGCGTTGACCTTGGGCTCGCCCATCGCATCCTTGAAGGCGAGGTAGATCGAATCGACGACTTCCGGCGGCATGCCCTTGGGGCCGACGATGCCGTAGGGGCTCTGTCCCACGACGTTGATGCCGCGCTCGATCAGGGTCGGCGTGTCCTTGTACTTGGCGATGCGCTGCTCGGTCGCCATGGCGAGGATGCGGCACTGGCCGTTGTCGACGAACGGCGCCCATTGCGCGGCGTCGGCCAGGAAGTGCACTTGGTCGCTGAGCAGCGCCTGCATCCACTCTGCACCGCCCTTGTAGGGCACGTGGGTGAACTTCGCGCCGGTCACCTGCTCGACCTCGATCATCATGAGCTGGCCGGTGCCGCCGATGCCCGAGGTCCCGAAATTGTACTTCTCGGGCTCCTTCTTGCCGGCGGCGATCAGCTCCTCGAGCGTCTGCCACGGCGCCGTCGACTTCACGACGATGCCCATGGTGTAGCCGGACAGCCCGCTGATGTAGGTGAAGTCCTTCAGCGGATCCCAGTTGGTCTTCTGGTAGTGCGGGTAGCGCAGGCTGTTGATGCTCATGCAGGCGAGCGTCTGGCCGTCCGGCTTGGCGTTGAGCAGCATGGCGGGCGCCAGCGTGCCGGCAGCGCCGGCCTTGATGTCGACGATGACCTGCTGGCCCAGCACCTTCGAGACCGTCTCGCCGAGCATGCGGATGTGCACGTCGGTGACGCCGCCCGCGGCGAATGGATTGTAGATCGTGATCGGCTTCTCCGGCTTCCAACGGGCCTGGCCACGGGCAACCATCGGCGCACTGAGAGCGGTGGCGCCGGCGAGGGCGGTGAAATGGCGACGCTTAAGCAAGATCTTCCTCCTGGCTCACAGCAAGACGGCCGCCCGTGGCGGCCGTCTCCCATGCTTACAGTCGAAATGAAGCAGCGTTAAGCTACCTCTTTCGCATGGCGTCCAAGCTCCACGGGCCGGGGCCGGCGAGCGCCAGATAGAGGAAGACGAAGCAATAGAGCACCGCGAGCTCACCGCGGTTGAGGATCGGGAAGAAGCCCTGCGGCGCGTGCACCATGAAGTAGGCGACCGCTGTCATGCCGGAAGCCACGAACGCGGCCGGCCGGCTGAACAGCCCGATGACCAGAAGGATGCCGCAGACGAACTCGATGAAGCCAGCGTAGCCGGGCATCGACATCAGGTTGAAGTTCGGGGGCACCGCTCCGGCCGGGAACTTCAGCAGCTTGCCAGTTCCGTGCTGCAAGAAGAGCAGGCCGGCCATGATGCGCAGGATACTCAGCAGGCGCGGGGACCACGCGGCCGCCAGTGCGTCGATATTCATGACTGTATCTCCGTTTTCGGAATTGATGCGCGAATCATGTGCGCGCTCGCATCTTTCGACAAGCGGTTGCGACAGTGACGAAGTCACAGTTGCGTAAGCCGCTCGCAGTCGTGCTGCGGTTTGCTATAGTCCGCGCCCTGACCGGACCAAAGAGCCGGCGACTGGTACATCGGTACGAGTGGTAAAGGGCGGCTTCGGCTGCCCGTGCGTGGAGGAAGTATGGCGACGGTCGAGATCCGCAATGTGCGGAAGGCGTTCGGTCCAGTCGAAGTGTTACACGGCGTAAGCGTAGACATTGCAGATGGCGAGTTCGTCGTCCTGGTCGGCCCCTCAGGCTGCGGCAAGTCAACTCTTCTGCGCATGCTGGCGGGGCTCGAGAACATCACCTCGGGAGAGATCGCGATCGGTGGCCGCGTGGTCAATTCGGTCCCGCCGAAGGACCGGGACATCGCCATGGTGTTCCAGAACTACGCGCTCTATCCGCACATGACCGTCTACGACAACATGGCGTTCTCGATGAAGCTCGCGAACGCGCCCAAGCCGGTCATGGACCAGGAGGTGGCGCGCGCCGCCAAGATCCTGGGCCTCGAGCAGCTGCTGCATCGCTTCCCGCGCCAGCTCTCGGGCGGCCAGCGCCAGCGGGTCGCCATGGGCCGCGCCATCGTGCGCAACCCGCAGGTCTTCCTGTTCGACGAGCCGCTCAGCAACCTCGACGCCAAGCTGCGTGTGCAGATGCGCTCGGAGATCAAGGAGCTGCATCAGCGGCTCAAGGTGACAACGGTCTACGTCACCCACGACCAGATCGAGGCCATGACCATGGCCGACAAGATCGTGGTGATGAACAACGGCCACATCGAGCAGGCCGGTCGCCCGCTCGATCTCTACGACAATCCGGCCAACCTCTTCGTCGCCGGTTTCATCGGCTCGCCGGCGATGAACATGCTGAAGGGCACCGTGACCGACGGCGCCCTGCGCACCGACGATGGCACGACGTGGCCGCTACCGGTCAATGGCGCGAAGCCGAAGGAGGGTCCCGCGATCTACGGCGTGCGGCCCGAGCACCTGCGCCTGGATGCCGGCGGCATCCCGGCGACGGTGCAGGTCGTCGAGCCGACCGGCTCGGAGACACAGGTCATGATGAAGATCGGCAGCCAGACGATGATCGGCGCCTTCCGCGAGCGCGTGTCGGCCAAGCCCGGCGAGATCCTGCCGGTGCGACCCGACCCGGCGCTGGTCCATCTGTTCGACCAGCAGTCGGGCCAGCGTCTCTGAGATCGGGGAGTGAAGTCAGCGTAGAGTCAACGGAGGAAACGAAAAATGGTGTTCATTATCAGGCGTCGCCAGACAATGGCGTTGGGGGCCGCGGCGGCGGCGATGGCGCTGGCGCGCCAGGCAAGTGCGCAGGAGATTCCGACGGCGAACGTGCCGGCGCCGAAGCTCGAGCCGGAGAAGGGCGCGTCGCTGCGCATCCTGCGTCCGGCGCGCTTCGTCGAGCCGGATGAGGTCATCTTCCGTGCCAACACCGCGAAGTTCGCCAAGGACACCGGCATCGATGTCCGCGTCGACTTCGTCGGCTGGGAAGACCTGCGCCAGCAGGCCGCCGTGTCGGCCAACACCGGCGCCGGCCCCGACATCGTGCTCGGCTGGGCCGAGGATCCGCACGTCTACGCCGACAAGGTCTCCGAGCTCAGCGACGTCGCCGAATATCTCGGCAAGAAGTACGGCGGCTGGATGTTCCTCGGCGAGAAGTACGGCAAGAAGGCCGGCACCAACAACTGGATCGGCCTGCCGTTCGGCGGCTCGACCGGCCCGATCGTGTATCGCAAGTCGGCGGTCAAGGAAGCGGGCTTCGACAAGATCCCCGACGGCCACGCCGACTTCCTCAAGCTCTGCCAGGGCCTGAAGAAGGCCAACAAGCCGGCGGGTTTCGCACTGGGCAACGCCGTCGGCGACGGCAACGGCTTCGCCAACTGGCTGATCTGGTCGCACGGCGGCTACCTGGTCGACGAGAACGGCAAGGTCGCGATCAACAGCAAGGAGACGATCGCGGCGCTGAAGTATCTCAAGGACCTGTTCCCGACCTTTGCGGCGGGCACGCTGTCCTGGGGCGACGTCAGCAACAACCGCGCCTTCGCCGCCAACGAGCTGTTCCTGACGGCCAACGGCGTGTCGCTGTACTTCGCGCTGAAGAACGACCCGGCGACCAAGGCGATCGCCGAGGACACCGATCATGCGCCGCTGATGAAGGGCGCGATCGACAAGCAGCCGCAGTCGGCGCTGGTGCTGAACGCCATGCTGTTCAAGCACTCCAAGTTCCAGAACGCGGCCAAGGCCTACCTGACCTACATGATGGAGGCCGAGCAGTACAATACGTGGCTGACCGGATGCCTCGGCTACTGGGCCCACCCGCTCAAGGCCTACAATTCCAGCAAGGTGTGGGACAGCGATCCCAAGCTCGCGGTCTACCGCGAGGGCATGAACAACCAGTTCTGGACGGGCTACAAGGGCCCGATCACCCAGGCGGCCGGCACTGTCGCGGCCGAATACATCCTGGTGCAGATGTGCGCCTCGGTGGCCTCGGGCTCGGCGACGCCCGAGGAGGCCGCCAAGGAAGCCGAGCGCCGCACGCGCCGCTACTACCGCTGAGTAAGGAGCGGCGCGGCCGGAGATCCGGCCGCGCCGCCATTCCTGCCCCGGAGTTCAGATGACCGTCGCCACCGTATCCGACTGGAGCCGCAGCCGCCCGCAACAGGGGTGGTTCAGCCGGCTGCTCGACTACAAGCCGCTGCTGATCTTCCTCTGCCTGCTGCCCGCAGGCGGCCTGCTGATGGTGTTCCTGACCTATCCGCTGGGCCTCGGCGTCTGGCTCGCCTTCACCGACACCAAGATCGGCCGCTCGGGCCAGTATGTCGGCCTGGAGAACTTCGAGTACCTGCTCGAGGACCCGCTGTTCTGGAAGGCGGTGTTCTACAGCGTGTTCTATACGAGCGTCGCGACCTTCGGGAAGTTCGCGCTCGGCCTGTGGCTGGCCCTGCTGCTGAACAACCACGTGCCGTTCAAGAGCCTGCTGCGCGCAATCATCCTGCTGCCGTGGATCGTGCCGACCGTGCTGTCGGCCATTGCCTTCTGGTGGATCTACGATCCGCAGTTCTCGATCCTGTCCTATCTCGCCGTCGACGTGCTCGGCATCCGCAGCACGCCCTTCGACTTCCTGAGCACGGTATGGCCGGCGCGCTGGTCGCTGATCGCGGCCAACATTTGGCGCGGCATCCCGTTCGTGGCGATCTCGCTGCTCGCCGGCCTGCAGACCATCTCGCCTTCGCTGTACGAGGCGGCCCTGCTCGACGGTTCGACGGCCTGGCAGCGCTTCCGCTACATCACCTTCCCGCTGCTGATGCCGATCCTAGCGATCGTCATGACCTTCTCGATCATCTTCACCTTCACCGACTTCCAGCTGGTCTATGCGATCACCCGCGGCGGTCCGGTGAACTCCACCCATCTCATGGCAACCCTGGCCTTCCAGCGCGGCATCGCCGGCGGCGAGCTGGGCGAGGGCGCGGCGATCGCGGTCTCGATGATCCCGTTCCTGGTGTTCGCCACCTTGTTCAGCTACTTCGCGCTGGCGCGTCGCAAGTGGCAGCAGGGAGAAGCCAATGACTGACGCCCCCCTAAATCAGCCAGCCGGCAACGAGACCCAGTCCACAGCGACCGTCGCGCCGGAGCAGATGGCGTGGGACAGCCGCGCGCGGCGCATGGTGACGATCTACCTGCCGCTCGTCTGCTTCGTCATCATCCTGCTGTTCCCATTCTATTGGATGACGGTGACGTCGTTCAAACCCAACGCCGAGCTCTACGACTACAAGACCCACAATCCGTTCTGGATCACCAGCCCGACGCTCGACCACATCTACAAGCTCCTGTTCCAGACGGCCTATCCGAAGTGGCTGATGACGACGATGGTCGTGGCGGTCTGCGCGACCTTCCTGTCGCTGCTGTCCAGTGTCCTGGCGGCCTACGCGATCCAGCGCCTGCGCTTCAGAGGCAGCCAGTATGTCGGGCTCGGCATCTATCTCGCCTATCTGGTGCCGCCCTCGATCCTGTTCATTCCGCTCGCCACCACGGTCTACCAGCTCGGCCTGTTCGACTCGCCGCTCGCTTTGATCCTGACCTATCCGACGTTCCTCGTGCCGTTCTGCACTTGGCTGCTGATCGGCTACTTCAAGTCGATTCCCTATGAACTCGAGGAATGCGCCCTGATCGATGGCGCCACGCGCCTGCAGATCTTGCGACGCATTACCTTGCCGCTCGCCGTGCCTGGCCTGATCTCCGCAGGAATCTTCTCGTTCACCCTGTCGTGGAACGAGTTCATCTATTCCCTGGCCTTCATCCAGAGCAGCGAAAAGAAGACGGTGCCGGTGGCGATCCTGACGGAACTGGTTTCGGGCGACGTCTACCAGTGGGGCGCGCTGATGGCGGGATCGCTGCTGGGCTCGCTGCCGGTGGCGATCTTCTACTCGTTCTTCGTCGACTACTACGTCTCCTCGCTCACCGGTGCGGTGAAGGAATAGTCTCGGGCTACCGGCGTCGGCGGGCCGTTCGGATGAGACGGCGCAGGCGGTACGTCTTCCGGTGACGGTCCGCCGGGCTGCGGCAACTCTGGTGGGATCGGATCGGCCTTGCCCGGCGGTGGCGGCACCTGTGCTGGCTCGCGCGGTGGTCTCGTCATGTCGCTCTCCCTTGTAAAAGGAATGCCCGCCGGTCGGCGGGCATTCCCTTCGTGGTCAAGATCAGGCCCTATTCATCGGTCTGCTGGGGATTCGGCTTCTGGGCCGGCTGCTGGTTGGGCTGTTGGTTCGGCTGCTGCCGATTCTGGCGCTGCTGCTGCTCACGCTGTTGGCGCTCGCGTTGCTGCTGGTCACGGTCCTGTTGGGACTGCTGCGGGTTGCGGTCCTTGGGATCGTTCATCGCTAGCCCTCCATGGCGATTCGACGGCGCCCGGGATTGAGCGCCGTCACCTTCAGGAACGCACCCCCGACGCAACGGGTTGCCCGCCGTCTCGTTCACTCGGGACACCCGGCCCACGGGATATGGAGGCGCGTGATGACCAGAAAATCTGCATTTGCCGTGCTCGTGGCGTCCTGCGCTGTCCTGCCGGCAACCGGCTGGGCCGCGTCGGAGGCCGACTGCGCGGCGCAGTGGAAGAGCGCCGACGGCAACAACGACGGCGTGCTGGTCGGCCCCGAGGCGGATCGCTACCTCGCCTATTATCGCGTGCGTGCCCAGGTGACGCCGGTCGACGGCCGCATCAGCCAGCAGGAATTCATGAAGTCCTGCGAGAACGACGTCTTCATGGCCAAGGCGTCCGAGGCCGGCGCGCCGCTCAAGGGCGCCAACAGCTTCACCGAAGGACAGGCCAAGGATCGCGCGCTCGCCGCCGGACTGACCAGCGTGTCGTGGCTCGCCAAGGATGGTGACGGCATCTGGCGAGGCAGCGCGATGAAGGACGGCAAGAGCGTCAAGGTCGCCGTCGATTTCAAGGGCAACGTCGTCAGCCAGTAGGAGCTCGATCATGCAGACCATCACGCGCGTCTATGACACCTATGGCCAGGCCCGCCAGGCCGTGGCGGACCTCGAAACATCCGGCATCAAGAGCTCGGACATCAACCTGATCGCCAACAAGTACATCTGCGACGAGACCGCCCGCATCGAGGAGTCGTCGGCGGCAGGACCGAGCGCCGGCGTCGGTGCGGCCCTCGGCGGCACGGCGGGCCTTCTGGCCGGGCTCGGCATCATTGCCATTCCGGGACTTGGTCCTGTGGTTGCGGCCGGCGCGCTTGCAGCGACGGCGCTTGGCGCCGCGGCCGGTGCGGTGACCGGCGGCGTGGTCGGTGCGCTGGTCAGCTCGGGCGTGCCGGAGGAGGAAGCGCATGTCTATTGCGAAGCCGTGCGCCGCGGCGGCACCTTGGTCAGCGTGCGCGCGGCCGACGACAACGTGGCCTATGTGCAGCAGATCATGAACCGCCATCGGCCGATCGATCCGATCGAGCGGCGTGGCGTCTATCGCGGTCAGGGCTGGACGCGCTTCGATCCGGCGAGCCGGCCCTACCAGCCGAGCGATGCCGAGATCCAGAGGATGCGCACGCCGTATCAGAATTGATGTCTTGAGTCAGTTCTCCGGTACCTTGCCGATGCGCTCGACCGCGACCTTGAGCCTTGCAGCGTCGCGGTCGAGGAACGTCTTGAACTGCGGCGCGTCGAGATAGGCGATCGGCGTCTCGACCTTGTCCATCGCTTCCTTGAATTCCGGATCCTCGACGGTGCGCTTCACCAGCTCGCGCAGCGCCGTCATCACCGGCTGCGGCGTGGCGGCCGGTGCGAACAGTCCCGACCAGATATAGAAGGTGGCGTCGTAGCCCAGCTCCTTCATGCTGGGCACGTCGGGCATTGCCGCCAGGCGCTTGTCGCCCCACACCGCGAGCGCGCGCATCTTGCCGGCTTTGATCTGGCCGATCGCCGGCGCGGGTCCCGAGGCCAGCGCATCGATCTGCCCGCCGAGCAATGCGGCCACGGCCGGGCCGCCGCCCTGATAGGGGATGTGGAACAGCTTGATGTCGGCGGCCTGGGCGAAGATTTCCATCGCCACGTGCAGCGTGCCGTAGACGCCCGAGGAGCCGTAGTTGATCGTGCCGGGCTTGGCCTTGGCCGCGTCGACGAGGTCCTTCAGCGTCTTGTAGGGACCGTCGGCGCGCACGACCAGCACCGTCGGATCGGCGCTGATCAGGGCGACGGGCGCGAACTGGTCGAGTTCGTAGGCCGCCGGCCGTCCCTGCAGGCGATCGGCCACCGGCAGCACCGAGATCGAGGACAGCGCCAGCAGCAGCGTGTAGCCGTCGGGCGTGGCGCGTGCGGCTTGCGCGGCGCCCACCGAGCCGCCGGCGCCGGGCTTGTTCACCACCACGACCGATTGCTTGGCCAGCCGACCCATCACGTGGGCGAGCGGCCGGGCGGTGATGTCGGCGACGCCGCCCGGCGGGAAGGGCACGAACATCTGCACGGGTTTGGACGGCCAGGCATCCTGCGCCTGAGCAGGACGCAGCGCCGGCAACACCAAGCCCGCGGCAACGAGCGTTCGCCGCTTCATCGTTCCCTCCCTTTATTTTTGTCTTCTGTTCCTTACTTTGCGCCGGCCTTGGCGGCCCCGGCCTTGGTTCCGGGATAGGTGGCCGTAAAGCCGAACTCGGTCGTGATCGCGTCGGGCATCGCCACTTTGTCGAGGTCGGAGAGGCCCGCGCCCTTGGCGGGCTTCAGCCCTAGCACCAGCGGCCCCTTGGGCGCCTTCCAGTCGGTGATGAAGGAGGCGACGGCGTCGAGCTGCTTCAGGGTGTCGGCTCCCTGCTGGGCGGCGAAGGCGGCGAGGCCGGTCAGCGCGGTCTGCACCAGCTCCTCGGGCTGCACGCCTTCCTCCTTGGCCCAGGCCGGCAGCAGCTTGGCGAGCAGCCCGGTATCGTCGACCGTGAGTCCCGCGGTGCGCAGGCGGGCGTCGTCCTTGGCGCCGGCCATGTCGCTGACGCCGTCCACCGCCAGCGACAGGGCGAGCTTGGCCTGGCCGCGCATGTTGATCTCCAGCGTCTTGACGTCGAGGACCCTGGTCGCCGGGTCGAGCGTGTAGTCGAGCGCGATGTCGAGCGGCACGTTGGGCACGCCGTAAGGCTGCAGCGCGGTGAACATCTCGTCGTCGCCGGTCATGCCTTCGAGCTTGAACTTGGCGAAGCGCGGCGCGTCGTTGTCCTTGGCGTCCTTCTTCAGGCGATCGAAGTCGAGCGCATCGACCGTCACCTTCTGGATCTTGACCGTGCTTTCCTTGTCGCCGGTCGCCGCGTTGGCAGGGATCACGGCGACGACGTCGTTCAACACGAAGCCCGCGGTGCCGAGCGGGGCGGCGTTGGCATAGGTGAAGGTCTTGAACTCGAACTGCGGCTTCAGCTCCTTCTCGAAGCGCTCCAGCCCGTTCTGCGCCCACGCCGTCGTCGCCAGCAACAACGCCACAAGCGTCGCCGCAACGCCCGCCCAGATCGCCCGCATGAAAAGACCCCCGTCAGTTGGAGGTCGACCCTAGCACTGCCCGTTAATAGCGGCGAGCCGCGATCGCGCTATTCGGCGGCGCGACCGGCCTCGGTCGAGATCGCGTACTGCCGTTCGAAGCGTTCGTGGGCCATCAGCACCAGGCCGAACGTCACCACGAGGATGCAGACGGTGGTGAAGTACTGGGCATAGCCCTGGGCGACGATGCCGACGTCCGCACCCATCAGGCCGATGCCCTGCGCGGACACCATCGCCGCCCGCACCAGCCGGGCGACGGCGATGCCGGCGAGCGCCAGGGCCGCGATCGGCCGGCTGCGCAGGCCGTCGAGATGGCGGCCGCGCCAGGTCTCCCAGGACGCCAGCGACGCCAGGATGCAGACGAACAGGGAGAAGACGATCGATTGCGCCCGCGCCACCGGGGCGACCTGCCAGGCCAAGGTGAACAGGGCGGCGAACAGGATCAGGATGGTCGCGACGATCACCCCCATGAGCTCGGCGGTCACGGCGGGATCGTTGAAGCGGCGCATGCTCATCCACATGGTGGCGAAGCCCGCCACGAACAGCCCGTCGCCGATCAGGATGAAGCGAAAGGAGGCATCCGGCTCGCGCAGGCCGAACAGATAGGTGCCGGCGGTGCCCAGCAGCATGGCGAGCGCCCAGCCGCGCAGGCCCGGTCCTTCGCGATGGTGATACCACGTGAGCAGCGATACGCCGGCCGCGACCAGGGTGACCAGGACGGCGACGAATTGCAGCGTGGGCCCATGCAGGGGAGGCACGGCGATCTTTCTAGGACGGCGTCGGCTGCGCGTCGAGCCATTGGCGCGCGTCGTGCAGCTCGCGGAAGATCTGCAGCGGCCGTTTGGCGACCGCCGCCTTGGCGAAGATCTGGGCCTGGGCATAGCTCTCGTCGGACGCCGCGACGATGGCGAGCGGTCCGATCTGGCCGTGTTGGGCGTAGAACATGTCGCGCTGGCCGAGCGCCTGGAGATTGTCCTCGGAGATGGCGAGCGGCGTCTGGGTGATCTCGAAGATCTTGCGGTAGGCCATGCCGCCGTCGGCGGTGACGCCGGCGAAATACTGCTCGATGTCGGCCACCGTCACCGGGTCCTTGGCGACGGCCACGACCAGGCGCTGGGGATGGGAAATCGTCCAATGGACCGGCATGGGCCGAAAGTACCACCGCGGCCGCGCGACGGCCATTACAACCCCCTTCCGGCAACTTGCCTTCGCGCCGCAACAATCGCCCTCGCCGGACGTTCGATTCGGGGAACGACCGGAGGACCTGATGAACAATCGCGACGAGACCATCCGCGAGAAGCTCCTGGACCGGCTGGCGACCCTGGGGGTGGATGCCCGCAACCTCGCCGTCGAGGTCGAGCACGGCATGCTCATCGCCCGCGGGTCGGTGCCCACTGAGGAGCAGCGCCAGCGGGCGATCGATGCCCTGATCGGCGCGCACGAGCTGCAGATCTCCGTTCGTCCCGTGGCATCTTCCGACAGCGACGACGGGCGGGGTCGCTCGCCGGTCACCGGCACGTCGGCCGAATCGGCCCATCAAAGCCGACGCCAAACTGATCCGACTTGAGCCTGAGTCGCGGGTGACGGCATAGTCCTCCCCCTTGGGGGAGTACCATGCGCATCCGCGTTGTTGTTGCCGTCATCCTCGGCCTGCTGCTGGGTGAGCCCGCGGCTGCCCAGATCCTGCCCATTCCGCCGGGCTGGCAGATGGAACGCGCGGTCCTGCTGTCGCGGCACGGCGTACGGTCGCCGGTCAAGTCCAACGAGGAAATGGACCAGCATGTCGCTACGCCATGGCCGGCGTGGCCGGTCGCGCCCGGCTTCCTGACGCCGCACGGCGCGGAGCTGATGCGCCTGATGGGCCGCTATTACCGCGTGCTCTACGGCGGGCGCGGCCTGATGGAGGCGTCGATCTGCCCGCCGGTCAATACCGTCGCGGCGTGGACCGACATCGACCAGCGCACGCGGCTCACCGGCGCGGCGCTGCTGAACGGCATGTATCCCGGCTGTGCCAATCCGCTGCTGCGCAACCAGGATGATCCGACGGTGCCCGATCCGCTGTTCCATCCGCAGCCGACGGCGAGCTGTCCGATGGATCCCGCGGCCAACCGCGCGGCCGTGCTGGCGCGCATCGGCGGCAACTTCGATTCGGTGCTGCGCGAATACGCTGCGCAGCTCAGCAGGATGCAGGCGATCCTCTGCCCGCCCGGCCAAGCCTCGCCCGGCCGCGCCTGCGGCCTGCCGTCGGAGCCATCGGCGGTCGTCGCCAGCAACGACGGCCGGATGCGCATCTCCGGCCCGATCGGCATCGGCGCGTCGGCCGCCGAGACCTTCCTGATGGAAAGTGCCCAGGGCACGCCCAGCGCGCAGGTGGCGTGGGGCCGCCTGTCGGGCGATGCCGAGCTGGCGAGCCTGCTGGAGATCCACCGGCTGGAGTTCGACCTGGCGCAGAAGACGCTGCCGGTCGCCCGACAGCACGGCTCCAACCTGCTGGCGCAGGTCTCGGCCAGCCTGCAGAACGGCCACAAGTTCCCGGGCCTGAAGCAGCTCGCGGAGCCGGTGCGCCTCGGCCTGCTGGTCGGTCACGACACCAACATCGCCAACGTGTCGCGCCTGCTCAATGTCGGATGGCGCATCCCGGGCTTCCAGGCCGACGAGGTGGTGCCGGGCGGCGCGCTCGCCTTCGAGCTGCTGCGCGCGCCCAGCACCGGCCGGCGCTATGTGCGTCTCGCCTACTATGCCCAGACGCTGGAGCAGATGCGCAAGGCGAGCCTGCTCGACTTCGAGCATCCGCCCGGCATGGTCGCGGTCGACCTGCCGGCCTGCGCGGCCGACGCCGTCGAGAAGGCCTGCCCACTGGAACGCTTCGTGGCCATCGCCAACGAGGCGATCGATCCCGGCTGCGTGACGATCAAGCCGTAACGGCAGAGCGGGCCGGAGGCCCGCGCTCCCATCATGAGCGAGCGCGCTCGGCGAGACTCGTATCGACGCAGAGCTCGTAAGGGATGTCGCGCTTCAGCGTGCCGAAGGCGCGCATGGCGGCGTGCAGGCGGTCGAAGCCTTCGCGGCGGATCACCGGGTCGGGACCCCACAGCCCGAGCTTGCGATAGCGCTCGATGGCGGCGGCGAAGATCGCTTCGCCGACATCGGGGAAGTAACTCTTCAAGAGGCGGGCGATCTCGACCGCCGGCGTCGCGGCGAACCAGCCGAGCGTGCGGTGCAGGCCCCTGGTCATCGCCAGAAGATCGTCGGCGCGGCGCTCGAGCGTGGCACGGCGCGTGACCAGGGTGGTGTAGGCGGTGAGGCCGCGGTTGGCCGCGGCGTACCAGAGATGGCCCGCGCCGGAGGCCAGAAGCTCCTCGGCGTAGGGCTGGAAGAGCTGTGCGGCCTCGAGCGTGCCGGCGCGGATGGCGGCGGCATTCTCGGCCATCGACGGGCCCGAGACGCGGTCGAGGCGATCGAGGTCGACGCCGGCGCGCCGCAGATCGTCGGCCAGGCAGATCCACGGCGTCGGCACCTCGGACACGGTGGCGAACTTCACCTTGGCGAGATCGGCCAGTCGGAAGTCGGGCTGCGGCTTCGCCCCGATCACGAAGAACGGATCGCGCGCCACCACGTCGGCGAAGCACACGAGATCGGCGTCGGGCTCGCTGTCATGCACGATCATCACGCGCAAGGGCCCGCCCCACATCACGTCGACCTCGCCCGAGCGCAAGGCGCGCGCGGCGGCAGTGGGATCGGGCGACGGCCGCAGCGTGACCTCGACGCCGGCGTCGCGGAACGCGCCGGTGGCGTGGGCGGCATAGAACGGCGCATAGAACAGCGCGCGGAAATTCTCACTGAGGACGATCATGCGCCGAGTGTAGCAGGCTTCAGCTGCCTTCGGCGGCCCGCATCAGCTGCTCGCCGCCCAGCAACGTGAGCAGCACGCCTTCGAGGGCGGCGGAATCGATCGGCTTGGGCAGCACCGGCACGTTGGCGTAGCGCCGGTCGATGCTGTCGCGCTGATAGCCGGTGATGAACACGAACGGCACGCCGCGCGCCAGCAGCAGGTCGGCCAATGGCTCGGCCTGCTGGCCGGCAAGATTGAAATCGAGGATAGCGCCGTCGAAGCGCTCGACCCTGGCCGCGGCGAGGCCGTCGGCCAGCCGACCGTACGGTCCCGCGACCTCAGCGCCGAGATCGGTCAGGATGTTCTGCAGCAGCATGCTGACCAGAAGCTCGTCTTCGACCACCATCAGGCGCATGCCGGCGAGGCTGCGGCGCGTCTGGTTGCTCGACGGCGCCTCGGCCGGGATTTCCTTCACGGCTGGAGCGGAAGCAATCTGCGCCGCCGGGATGGTCAGTTGGCAATGCAGGCCCTCCGGCTGCCAGTCGTAGCTGACGCCGCCGCGGAACTGCGCCTCGATGCTCGAGCGCACGATCGTGAGGCCGAAGCCCAGCCGCGCCGGCTCGGCCGCGGGCGGCCCGCCGGTTTCGACCCAGTCGAGCATCAAGGCGTCGTCGCTGGTCTTCCAGCTCACCGTCAAGGTGCCGGTATCGGTCGAGAGCGCGCCGTACTTGGCGGCGTTGGTGGCGAGCTCGTGCAGCGCCAGCGCCACGGCCTGCGCCGTCGCCGGCAGCAGCACCACGGCCGGGCCGGCGGTGATCACCCGCTGGCGGTGCGAGGCGTGATAGGGCGCCATCTCCTCCTCGACGATCTTGCGCAGGTCGGCGCCCTCCCAGCGCGTCGAGGACAAGAGGTTGTGCGTGGCCGCGAGCGCATGCACGCGGCCTTCGACGGCGGTGATGAATTCCTGCGTGGTCGGCGCGCGCGTCAATCGCAGCACCGACAGCACGACCGCCAGCGTGTTCTTGGCGCGATGGTCGACTTCGCGCGCCAGCAGCACCTGGCGCTCCTCGGCGCGCTTGCGGTCGGTGATGTCGACGGTGACGCCGTTCATGCGCACCGCCTTGCCGTTGGCATCGCGCGAGATGATGCCGGCGCCGTAGCACCAGCGGACCTCGCCGCTCGGCCGGACGATGCGGAACTCGACCTGGAAGCGCGGCTTGCCCTCGTCGAGGATGCCCGTGATCGAATTCTTGGCGCGATCGTCGGGGTGCATCATCGCCTCGATGCGCTCCACCGTCGGCTCGAAGGTCTTGGGGTCGACGTCGAAGATGCGGTAGGGGCCGTCGTCCCATTCGATCTGGCCGGTCGCGACATCGACCTCCCACGAGCCCATGTCGCCGGCCGACAGGGCGATCGAGCGGCGCTCCTCGCTTTGGCGCAGGCGCTCGGTCTGGGCTTCCAGCTCGGCTGTGCGCGCGGCCACGCGCTCCTCGAGCTCGGCGTTCAGCGCCTCGAGCTGGCGGGTCTTGCGGTAGAGGTCGACGAACACCCGCACCTTGGCGCGCAGCACCTTGGGGACGACGGGCACCGAGACATAGTCGACGGCGCCGATCTCGTAGCCGCGCAGATGGTCGGTCTCGCCGACCTGCACGGCCGACACGAAGATGATGGCGAGGTCGGCGAAGCGCGGGTGATCGCGGATCATGGCGGCGAGCTGGAAGCCATCGATGCCCGGCATCACCACGTCGATCAGCACGACCGCGACATTCTCGGTCGTGAGCAGCAGGCCGAGCGCTTCCTGCGGCGAGTTGGCCTTGATCAGGTTCTCGCCCAACTCGGCCAGGATCACCTCGTAGCTGAGGAGCTTGGCCGGCTGATCGTCGATCAGCAGGATGTTGACCTTGTCTCCCTCGGGTGCCACGGCCGAACCCTTCAGCGATGCAGCCACAGGCGCAGCGCCGAGAAGAGCTGCTCGGTGTTGACCGGCTTGGCGAGGTAGTCGGAGGCGCCGGCTTCCAGGCACTTCTCGCGGTCGCCTTTCATCGCCTTGGCGGTCAGCGCCACGATCGGCAGCCGCCGCAGCGCCGGATTGCCGCGGATCAGGGCGATGGTCTCGTAGCCGTCCATCTCGGGCATCATGATGTCCATCAGCACGATCGCGACCTCGGGCGAGCGTTCGAGGATGGAGACCGCCTCGCGGCCGGTCGTGGCCGTCAGCACGCGCATGCCGCGCCGCTCTAGCGCGCTCGACAGGGCGAAGATGTTGCGCGTGTCGTCGTCGACCACCAGCACGGTGCGGCCGGCCAGCATCTCGTCGGAGCTGTGCAGGCGCTCCAGCATGCGCTTCTTGTCGTCGGGCAGGTCGGCGGCGACCTGGTGCAGGAAGAGGGCGGTCTCGTCGTACAGCCGCTCGGGCGAAGCCGCGCCCTTGACCACGATCGAGCGCGCCATGGTGTGCAGCTTGGCGTCCTCGTCGGGCGACAGGTCGCGGCCGGTGAACACCACGACCGGCAGGTCGGCCAGCGCGGCGTCCTGCTGCATCTCTTCCAGCACGTCAAAGCCCGACAGGTCGGGCAGGCGCAGGTCGAGCACCATGCAGTCGAAGCGCTCGGCGCGCAGCTTGTCGAGCGCGCCGCGGCCGGAATCGACGGTGGCGATCTCGATGTCGGGATGCGCCAGCAGCTCGCTGACGCCGAAGCGCTCGGCCTCGTTGTCCTCGGCGATCAGCAGCCGCTTCTTGCGCGGCCGCACATAGTCGTTGATGCGCGCCAGCGCCGCGGTCAGCCCTTCGCTGGTCGTCGGCTTGCTCAGATAGGAGAAGGCGCCGCGTGCCAGGCCCTGCTGGCGGTCCTCGTCCATGCTCAGGATCTGCACCGGGATATGACGCGTCTCCAGGGTGCGCTTGAACTGGCTGAGCACGTTCCAGCCCAGCATGTCGGGCAGGAAGATGTCGAGCGACATGGCGACGGGCCTGTATTGCAGCGCCAGATCGAGCGCCTCCGCGCCACGCGCGGTGACGACGGCCTTCAGACCGGCGGCGTGGGCGGCATCGACCAGGATGCCGGCGTAGTTGGGATCGTCCTCGACGATCAGCAGTGTGCGGTCGTCGGGCTGGATGGTGTGGCGGTCGTCCGGGAATTGATCGGCCAGATGGTCGGGCAAGGTGACCTGGGGCAGCGGCAGCGCGCCCGGCGGCGGCTGGCGCAGCGCCGTGCGCGGGCCGGTGTACATGGTCGGCAGGAAGAGGGTGAAGGTGCTGCCGAGGCCGGGCGTGCTGCGCAAGGTCAGCTCGCCGCCGAGCAACATCGCGAGCTCGCGGCTGATGGCGAGGCCGAGACCCGTGCCGCCGTACTTGCGGCTGGTCGAGGCGTCGGCCTGCTGGAAGGCCTCGAACACGATCTTCTGCTTCTCGACCGGGATGCCGACGCCGGTATCGGTGACCTCGAAGGCGACCACCGCGCTCGCCTGGTTCAGCGTGACATTGTCGGAGCGCCAGCCGGTCAGCGCCGGCACGACGCGCAGGCGCACGCTGCCCTGGGCGGTGAACTTCAGTGCGTTGCTGAGCAGGTTCTTCAGGATCTGCTGCAGGCGCTTTGAATCGGTGACGATGCTGCGGCCGAGCTGGTGGTCGATCTGCACCTCGAACGAAAGGCCCTGCGATTCGGCCTGATGGCGGAACGGCCGCGCAACTGTCTCGAGCACGTTGGAGAAGAAGATCTCCTCGGCGTCGACGGTGACGGTGCCGGATTCGATCTTGGAGAGATCGAGGATGTCGCTGATCAGGTTCAAGAGGTCGGTGCCGGCGCCGTGGATGGTGCGGGCGAACTCGACCTGCTTGGGTGCGAGGTTGCCCTCGGGATTTTCGGCCAGCTGCTAGCCCAGGATCAGGATCGAGTTCAAGGGCGTGCGCAGCTCGTGGCTCATGTTGGCCAGGAACTCCGACTTGTAGCGCGAGGTCAGCGCCAGCTCCGACGCCTTCTCTTCCACCGCGCGGCGGGCCTGCTCGATCTCCTGGTTCTTGCGCTCGACCTCGAAGTTGCGCTCGGCGAGCTGGGCCGCCTTCTGCTCGAGCTGCTCGTTGGTCTGCTGCAGTTCGCCTTGCTGGGTCTGCAGCTCGCCGGCGAGCTTCTGGCTCTGCTCCAGCAGGTTCTCGGTCTGCATGGTGGCTTCGATCGAGTTCAGCACGATGCCGATCGAGGCGGTGAGCTGCTCCAGAAAGGCGATCTGCAGCTCGGTGAAGTGGCTGAGCGACGCCAGCTCGATCACCGCCTTGACCTGGCCCTCGAACAGGACCGGCAGGACGATGATGCTCTGCGGCGAGGCCTGGAACAGGCCCGAGCCGATCGGATGGGCCGTCTTGGGCATGTCGGAGATCAGGATCTGCCGGCTGTCGGCGGCGCACTGGCCGATCAGGCCTTCGCCGATGCGGATGGTGGCGGGATGGCCAGCGGGCGAATCGGCGTAGACCGACAAGAGATGGAGCGAGCTGTCGCCCTGCTCGTCGGTCTCGGTCTTGTAGATCACGGCCTGGTGCGCGCCGACCAGCGGCGTCAGCTCGCTCAGCATCAGGCGGCCGACGACGCCGAGGTCGCGCTGGCCCTGCAGCATGTTAGTGAACTTGGCGAGGTTTGTCTTCAGCCAGTCCTGTTCGGTGTTGCGCTCCGTCGTCAGACGGAGGTTGTCGATCATGGTGTTGATCTTGTCCTTCAGCTCGGCCAGTTCGCCCGAGGCGTCGACCTGGATCGACCGCGTGAGATCGCCCTTGGTCACGGCGGTCGTCACCTCGGCGATGGCGCGCACCTGGGTGGTGAGGTTGGTCGCGAGCATGTTGACGTTGTCGGTGAGGTCCTTCCAGGTGCCGGCGACGCCCGGCACCTGGGCCTGGCCGCCGAGCTTGCCCTCGGTGCCGACCTCGCGCGCCATGCGGGTCACCTCGCCGGCGAAGCCGTTCAGCTGATCGACCATCACGTTGATGGTCTCCTTCAGCTGCAGGATCTCGCCGCGCACGTCGACGGTGATCTTCTTGGAGAGGTCGCCGGTCGCCACTGCCGTCGTCACGTCGGCGATGTTGCGCACCTGGGTGGTGAGGTTCGCCGCCATGAGGTTGACGTTGTCGGTGAGGTCCTTCCAGGTGCCGGCGACGCCGGGCACCTGCGCCTGGCCGCCCAGGCGGCCCTCGGTGCCGACCTCGCGGGCGACGCGCGTCACTTCGCCGGCGAAGGACCGCAGCTGATCGACCATGGTGTTGATCGTTTCTTTCAGCTGCAGGATCTCGCCGCGCACGTCGACGGACATCTTCTTGGACAGGTCGCCCGTCGCCACTGCCGTCGTCACGTCGGCGATGTTACGCACCTGGGTGGTGAGGTTCGCGGCCAGCAGGTTGACGTTGTCGGTCAGGTCCTTCCACACGCCCGCGACGCCCGGCACCTGGGCCTGGCCGCCCAGCCGGCCCTCGGTGCCGACCTCGCGGGCCACGCGGGTCACCTCACCGGCGAAGCCGTTCAGCTGGTCCACCATGGTATTGATGGTGTCCTTCAGCTGCAGGATCTCGCCGCGCACGTCGACGGTGATCTTCTTGGAAAGGTCGCCGTTGGCGACCGCGGTGGTCACCTCGGCGATGTTGCGCACCTGGCCCGTGAGGTTGGTGGCCATGAAGTTGACGTTGTCGGTCAGGTCCTTCCAGGTGCCGGCGACACCCGGCACCTGCGCCTGGCCGCCGAGCTTGCCTTCGGTGCCGACCTCGCGCGCCACGCGGGTCACTTCGCCGGCGAAGCTGTTGAGCTGATCCACCATCGTGTTGATGGTTTCCTTCAGGCGCAGGATCTCGCCCGAGGCGTCGACGGTGATCTTCTTGGAAAGGTCGCCGCCCGCCACCGCGATGGTGACGTCGGCGATGTTGCGCACCTGGGTGGTCAGGTTCGCAGCCAGCAGGTTGACGTTGTCGGTCAGGTCCTTCCAGGTGCCGGCGACGCCGGGCACTTGCGCCTGGCCGCCGAGCTTGCCTTCGGTGCCGACCTCGCGGGCCACGCGGGTCACCTCGCCGGCGAAGCCGTTCAGCTGGTCCACCATCGTGTTGATGGTCTCTTTCAGCTGCAGGATCTCGCCACGCACGTCGACGGTGATCTTCTTCGACAAGTCGCCGCCTGCCACCGCTGTCGTCACCTCGGCGATGTTTCGCACCTGCGCCGTGAGGTTGGTCGCCATCGAGTTGACGTTGTCGGTGAGGTCCTTCCAGGTGCCGGCGACACCCGGCACCTGTGCCTGGCCGCCGAGCTTGCCTTCGGTGCCGACCTCGCGGGCCACGCGGGTCACCTCACCGGCGAAACCGTTCAGCTGGTCCACCATGGTGTTGATGGTGTCCTTGAGCTGCAGGATCTCGCCGCGCACGTCGACGGTGATCTTCTTGGAAAGGTCGCCGCGCGCCACGGCGGTGGTCACGTCGGCGATGTTGCGCACCTGGTCGGTGAGGCTGCCGCACATGGCGTTGACCGAATCGGTCAGGTCCTTCCAGGTGCCGGCCACGCCCGGCACGATCGCCTGGCCGCCGAGCTTGCCCTCGGTGCCGACTTCGCGGGCCACGCGCGTCACTTCCGAGGCGAAGGAGCGCAGCTGGTCCACCATGGTGTTGATGGCTTCCTTGAGCTGCAGGATCTCGCCGCGCGGGTCGACGGTGATCTTGCGCGACAGGTCGCCGTTGGCCACCGCGATGGTCACGTCCGAGATGTTGCGCACCTGGGCCGTCAGGTTGTTGGCCATCGAGTTGACGCTCTCGGTCAGCTCGCGCCACACGCCCGTGACCTCGCTCACCTTGGCCTGGCCACCGAGCTTGCCCTCGGTGCCGACCTCGCGCGCCACGCGCGTCACCTCGGAGGTGAACACCGAGAGCTGCTTGATCATGGTGTTGACGATGGTCGCGGCCCGCAGGAACTCGCCCTTGAGGGGGCGGCCGTCGACGTCGAGCCGCACGGTCTGCAGCAGGTCGCCCTGCGCCACCGCGCCGATCACGCGCGTCACCTCGGTGGTCGGCCACACCAAGTCGTCGATCAGGCCGTTGACGGAGGTCTCCATCTCTCCCCACGCGGCCGTGGAGAGGGCGAACTTCACGCGCTGGCGGGTGCGGCCCTGCTCGCCCACCGACTTGCCGATGCGCTCGAGTTGCTGGGCCATGACCTGGTTGGCGCCGACGATCTCGTTGAACAGCACGCCGATGCGGCCCATCGCGCCAGCGCGCCCGGTCGGCAGGCGGACCGAGAAGTCGCCGGCGCGCATGGCCTCGAGGGCCTGCTGCAGTTCATGAAGATCGACGGGGATGGCGCCATTCTGGCCGGCTGTGGCGCGGCGCGAGGACGAGGGGACCGGACTTGCCGCCGTTCCAGCGGTATCGACATCGGCCGTCATGGGGACACTCACCCTGCCTGGAATTGTTCAGTCACAGCACCAGCGAGGCTCATGAGCCGGTTTTATGGGTTTCCGATGTCATGGGCCCCCAGACGCGCTTAGTCCCCCCGCAACGTCACCCAACGTCTGGCACGGGCAGAAAGTTGCGTCATCGCCGTGACAATTTGCGGAGCGCGGCAACCTCGTTGTGGTCCGTTGCCAGCCGTCCGCGGGTGTGCTTACAGTGGTAAGACCACGGACTGACCAATGGAAGATCTGGCCACACTCGACATCGTTCGATCGGAGGGAGAGGACACGCCCGGCGGCGCGGCGCGGGTCTTCACCTTCTTTCGCGACAAGCTCCTGTCCGGCGAGCTGAAGGCGGGCGACCGCCTGCTGGCCGAGCGCGAGCTGGCGCTGGCGCTCGGGGTCAGCCGGCCGGTATTGCGCGAGGCGTTGCGATCGCTCGCCATGCTGGGCCTCCTCGACATCCAGCACGGCCGCGGCGCCTTCGTGCGCGCGGCCGATGCCTCGGTGCTGGGCCAGGCGCTGACGCTCTGCTTGGCGCCCGAGCCCAACATCCTCGACGACGTCTTGCAGGCCCGCATCGCCATCGAATGCCAAGCCATCCGGCTCGCCTGCGAGCGGGCAAGCGAGCGCGACCTGCAGGCGCTGGCCGGCATGCTCGACACCCTGGTTGAGTCTCTCCACGACCCGGAGAAGGGCGGCCAGGCCGACTATGCCTTCCATCTCGCCATCGTGCGCGCGAGCGGCTCCAGCGCCCTGATGAAGATCTACGAGGCGATCTCGCCGCTGTTGATGCGCAGCCATGTCGAGCGCCGGCGCGACACCTTCCGTGAGCCCGCCATCACCTCGCACCTCGTCGACGCCCATCGCTCCGTGTTCCTTTCGCTGGTCCAGCGCGACCCGGACGCGGCCGAGAGCCGGCTGCGCCAGCACTTCAAGATCGGCGACGAGCTGCGCCGCAAGAACCTGTTCACGACCTACCAGAACCAAGCGAGCAACTGATGAAGATCGTCGTCGGATCGGACCATGCCGGCTTTCCCATGAAGGCCGAGTTGCTGGCCTTCCTGAAGGAGCAGGGCCACGAGATCGAGGACGTCGGCTCCTACGATCCCAATCCCGTCGATTTCCCCGACATCGCCCGCAAGGTCGCGGCCGCCATCACCTCGGGGAAGGCCGAGCGCGGCCTGATGATCTGCGGCACCGGCGTCGGCGCCTCGATCGGCGCCAACAAGATGAAGGGCATCCGCGCGGCGGTGTGCCACGACGTGCATTCCGCACATCAATGCGTGGAGCACGACGACGTCAACGTCATGTGCATCGGCGCGCAGATCGTCGGTCCCTGGCTCGCCAAGGATCTGATCGCAGCCTATCTGAACGCAAAATTCTCGACCGCGGAGGAATTTCGCCGTCGCGTCGCGAAGCTCGCCGACATGGATGCGGGTCGCTAGAGCGATGCCGCAACAGTATCGCCTCACCCTGAGGAGCGATCCGCAGGATCGCGTCTCGAAGGGTGGGCCACAAACCGCAGCAGGATGCCGATCCTTCGAGACGCATCGCTACGCGATGCTCCTCCGGGTGAGGTGGTTCTGTTGAAGCGGGAAGACGCTGTAGGTTCTCAAGTAAGAGGTAGTTGGAGGAAACGATGAAGAGGGTGTTGTCAGGCATCGCCATTGCGGCGGTGGCGATCATGGGTCTTGCGCAGGTGGCGAACGCCGATGCGCTGGATGACATCAAGAAGTCCGGCAAGATCAGGATTGCCGTCGATCTCGGCGTGCCGCCCTACGGCATGACCGACGACAAGATGCAGCCGACCGGCTCCGACATCGAGACGGCAAAGCTCCTGGCCGCGGATTGGGGTCTGCAGTTCGAGCACGTGCCGACCACTGGCGCGGCGCGCATTCCGGCGTTGCAGACCGGCAAGGCCGACCTCGTGATCTCGACGCTGTCGATCACGCCCGAGCGCGCCAAGGTCATCGACTTCTCCAAGGGCTACGCCGTGCTGCGCACGGTCATTGCCGCGCCCAAGAACATCGCGCTGAAGAGCATGGCCGATCTCGACGGCAAGACCGTCGGCACCGTGCGCGGCACGACGCACGACACGCAGCTCACCAAGGAAGGCCCCAAGGGCATGAAGCTGGTGCGTTACGAGGACGACGCCACCGAGGCGCAGGCCTTCCTGTCGGGCCAGGTCGACATCTTCTCGACCGCCGAGCTGCTGGTCGCGCCGATCGACAAGAAGAACCCGGCCCGCCAGGTCGAGGTCAAGTTCGTGCTCGACACCTTCAAGCTCGCCATTGGCGTCAAGAAGGACGAGAAGCGGCTGGTCGAGGAAGTCGACAAGTGGATCCTGGCCAACCTCAAGAACGGCAAGCTGGACGCGATCTACAAGAAGTACCACGGCAACGGGCTGCCCGACGTCATCGTGAACCAGCAGTAGGTCCATCATGAAGAAGCGTACCCTGCTGCGCCTGATCGGAGGCGCGGCGCTGGTCCTGCCGTTCGGCACGCCGGCTTTCGCCGACACGCTCGCCGAGATCAAGAAGGCCGGGAAGATCCGGGTCGCCATCGACACCGCGATCCCGCCCTTCGGCATGACCGACGACAAGATGCAGCCGACCGGCTCCGACGTCGATCTCGCCAAGCTCCTGGCCAAGGATCTCGGCGTGCAGCTCGAGATCGTCACCACGACGGGGCCGAGCCGCATCCCCATGCTGCAGACCAACAAGGCCGACATCGTCGTCTCGACGCTGTCGATCACGCCCGACCGCGCCAAGGTGATCGATTTCTCGATCCCCTATGCCGACCATCCCTCGGTGGTGGCCGGCCTGACGACCGTCCAGGTCAAGAGCCTGGCCGATCTCGACGGCAAGAAGGTCGCCGTCGTGCGCGGCACCACCCAGGACAGCGACCTGACCAAGCAGGCCAAGGGCGCGCAGATCGTGCGCTACGAGGACGACGCCACGATGGCGGCGGCCGTGGCCTCGGGGCAGGCCGACATCCTGGCGACGGCGCGCTCGCTGCTGCCCGCCATCAGCAAGAAGAACCCGGCGCGCACCGTCGAGCCCAAGATCACCATGCAGACGAACTGGCTCGCCATCGGCGTGCGCAAGGACGATCCGAAGCTGCTCGCCTGGATCAACGACTGGGTGAAGACCAATCTCAAGAACGGTAAGCTCGCCGCCATCTACAAGCAGTATCATGGCGTCGACATTCCGACCGACGAGCTTCTGGCCAAGTCGGGAAGCTGACGGCGGTCTCTCCGCCGGTGTGAACCATGTCTTATAAGTTCGACTTCGAGTTCCTGGCCGAGCGGTGGCCGGATTTCGTGGCCGGGGCATGGCTCACCATCCAGCTCACCGTGCTGGCGATCGCCTTCGGCTTCGTCGTCGGCACGATCTGCGCATTGGCTCGCGTCTATGGCGGGCCGGTGCTGCGCCGGGTGGCGGGCGCCTATGTCGAGATCATCCGCAACACGCCGCTCCTGATCCAGATCTTCATCGTCTATTTCGGCCTGTCGAGCCTCGGCCTGAAGCTCTCGGCCGAGGTCTCGGCGGTTCTGGCGCTCACCATCAACATGGGCGCCTACACCACCGAGATCATGCGCGCCGGCATCGAATCGATCCAGCGTACCCAGCTCGAGGCCGCCGACTGCCTCGGCCTGACGCGCTTCCAGACCATCCTGCACGTCGTGCTGCTGCCCGCCATGGAGCGGGTCTATCCGTCGCTGGGCAGCCAGGGCGTGCTGCTGATGCTCGCCTCGTCGATCACCTCGCAGATCTCGGCCGAGGAGCTCACCGCCACCGCCAACCTCGTGCAGTCCGACACCTACCGCAGCTTCGAGGTCTACATGATCGTGGCCGTGGTCTACCTCGCGCTGTCGGCGCTCTATCGCCTGGGCTTCTGGGCGATCGGCTTGGTCCTGTTCGAGCGCCGCCGCCGGCTGGGAACGCCCCTATGAGGACGTCACCGTGATCCAGCTCAGCTTCAACCACATCCTGTACCTGGTCGAGGCGGCGCGCTGGACGATCCTCCTGTCGGTGATCGCCTTTGTCGGCGGCGGCATCGTCGGCCTGCCGATCGCGCTGATGCGAGTCTCCAAGTCGGCGACGCTGCGCGGCATCGCCTGGGGCTACATCCAGCTCATCCAGGGCACGCCGCTCCTGATCGTGCTGTTCCTGTCGTACTTCGGCCTCGGCATCCTGGGCTACAAGCTCGACCCGCTGGTCGCCGCCGGCATCTCCTTCACGTTCTACGCCGCGGCCTTCCTGGGCGAGATCTGGCGCGGCTGCATCGAGGCCGTTCCGAAGACCCAGTGGGAGGCCTCCGACTGTCTCGGCCTCAACGTCTTCCAGCAGTATGCCTACGTGATCCTGCCGCAGGCGCTGCGCATCGCTATTCCGCCAACCGTCGGCTTCATGGTCCAGATCGTGAAGAACACCTCGTTGGCCTCGGTCATCGGCTTCGTCGAGCTGGCGCGCGCCGGCCAGATCGTCAACAACTCGACCTTCGAGCCGTTCGCGATCTTCACCGCCGTGGCCGCCATCTATTTCGTGCTGTGCTACCCGCTCTCGGTGGCCGCCCGCACGCTGGAAAGGAGGGCGCATGCCGGCCGCTCTTGAACAGGCAAACGAGTCCGTCGTCAGCGTCAAGGACGTCATCAAGGAGTTCGGGCCGCTGCGCGTGCTCGACGGCGTCGGCCTGGAGGTCGAGCGCGGCCAGACCGTGGCCATCGTCGGCCGCTCGGGCTCGGGCAAGAGCACGTTGCTGCGCTGCATCGCGGGACTGGAAACGGTACAGGGCGGCAGCATCACCGTGTGCGGCCATGCCGTCGGCCGGCCCGGCAGCGCCGCCCGCGCCCAGCTGCGCCGCGACGTCGGCATGGTGTTCCAGAGCTACAACCTCTTCCCGCATCTCAACGTCGAGCGGAACATCACCCTGGCGCTGACCCTGGTGAAGAAGCAGTCGAAGGACGAGGCCAGGAAGCGCGCCGCCGAGGTGCTGGCCATGGTCGGCCTGACCGACAAGATCGCGTCCTATCCCGAGCAGCTGTCCGGCGGCCAGCAGCAGCGCGTCGCCATCGCCCGCTCGCTGGCGCTGCAGCCGCAGGTCATGCTGTTCGACGAGGTCACCTCGGCGCTCGACCCCGAGCTCACAGCCGAGGTTTTAGGCGTGATGGAGAACCTGGCGCATCACGGCATGACCATGATCAGCGTCACCCACGAGATGGGCTTCGCCCGCCGCGTTGCCGACGTCGTGGTGTTCATGCACCAGGGCAAGGTGTGGGAGACCGGCCCGACGGCCGAGGTCTTCGCCAATCCGCGGACGGCGGAGTTCAAGCAGTTCGTGGGCTCGGAACTCTGATCTTTGGAGCGCGGACCTCCAGGTCCGCTCATCTCTGCCCACCTCGCGCAAGCCTCCTCGACTTCGGCAACTTCGATGGCCGTGGGCGATCGGTTCGTCCAGTCGACGTCAGTCGCAGCACGCGGTCGATACCGGCGAGATGAACGTCCTTGATGTCGGCGTTGAGGAGCGGACCGTGCCCGTAATGCCGAAGACTGTGCGCGCGCTGGAGGACTTGGATGACCAGGCCGGAGGACAGTTGCAGAGTGCACCCGGTCGATTCACCGAGCCCGTCTTCGATCCAGTTTTCCGGCGCCAGTCCATTTTGTTCCGCGATTCGCTCAAACGGGGCCGTAAGCTGTGCAATCGTCCAGTCGACGATTGGCCAACGATAGTCGTGGACCTGCTTGAGACCGGATTTGTCATTCATGTCGGAAGCCTCTCCTCGGGATGAGGTCATTCGACTTGGTAGGGCGTGCCGTCCTTGTGCATGAACCGGCCGTTGGCGTTGGTGCTCATCATGTCGACGTCGGAGCAGACCGTGACGTCGGCAGGCTGGCGCGAGCCGACTTCCAGATACACCGCTGCCGTAGATGATTTGTTGATCAGATGGTGCCCGTTGCCGGTGCCTTTCGGGAACGCCGCGCAATCGCCGGCGCGCAGCACCGTCTCGCCGCCATCCTCGACCAATGTCAGCTCGCCTTCGAGCACGTAGACGAACTCATCTTCGTGCGAATGCCAGTGGCGCTGGGTCGACCAGTTGCCGGGCGGCAGGCGCATGAGGTTGACGCCGAAATCAGCGAGTCCACCGGCATCGCCCAGCCGCTGCCGGATTCGCTCAGCAAGGGGGGCGTCGAACGGCGCTGGATAGCCCGAGCCTTTGCGTTTCGGCACGGCGGCGACGTCGACCTTCGGCATGAATGGCTCTACGCCAGCGGCGCGACCGACAGGCCTTTGACCTTGTGCTTCTCGATCAGGCTCGCGACCAGGCCCGACTTCTTGGCGTTCTCGACGAACGCCGCGATGTAGCGGGCGCCCTCGGTGGCGGGCTTGTTGCAGCCGATGGCCTGCTGTACCGCGGTGAACTTGCCGTCGAGGATCTTCAGCTCGGGATGCTTCTCGAGGTCCTTGAGCAGGCCCGGCCGCAGGCCGGCCAGCGCGTCGGCCTTGTCTTCCAGGAACTTGTTGAAGGCGCCGTCGAGGCCGGAGACCTGGATCAGGGTCGCGTTCTTGATGTTGTTCTCCAGCCACAGGCCGTAGGCCGAGCGGGCCGACACGACGAGGCGCACGCCTGGCTTGTCGACGTCGGCGATCGACTTCAGCGGCGAGCCCGGTGGCACCATGTAGGTCGCCTCGATCTCGACATAGGCGGCGCTGAAGCTCATCACCGCGGCGCGCTGCGGCTCGGCGCCGATCAGGCCGACGTCCCACACATTCTTGCCGGCCTGGTCGGCAAGCTCGCCGGGCGACTTGAAGGTCACGTAGGTGACCGGCACGCCGAGCGACGCGGCGAGTTCCTTCGCCAGGTCGGGCGCCACGCCCACCGGCTCGGATTTCTCGCTGCGGCCGGTGACCAGCAGGAAGTTGGAGAGGTTGATGCCGGCACGCAGAACGCCGGAGGGTGCCAGTTCGGCTCGGGCTTTGTCGGTCATGCAGGCAGTCTATACTGAAGGCCTCCGGGAAGCGAAGCGCACGCGGCGAACGGCCTTTTCGATCGCCGAAAGAGGACGACACCATGAAGATCACCGACGTCAGCCTGACCCTGTTCGCCTGGGACGACATTCCGCCGACGCAGTACGGCCAGCACAGCCGGTTCGCCGGCTCGAGCGCGCTCGGGCTGCTGCGCATCGCCACCGACGACGGCGTCGAGGGCCATGCCTTCCTGGGCTCGGCCTCGAACTCGGCGGCGATCGACGGGCAGGGGCTGATCACCCATCTCAAGCCCATGCTGATGGGCCGCAATCCGCTGCATCGCGAGGCGCTGGTCGTCGACCTGTGGAAGCGTCAGCGTCCGGCCGGCGTGCGCACCATCGGCGCCGTCGACGTCGCCCTCTGGGACCTTCTGGGCAAGGCGGTCGGCCAGCCGATCCATCGCCTGCTCGGCACCTATCGCGAATCCGTGCCGGCCTATGCCAGCTCCGCCGTGCTCGCCTCGGCCAGCGCCTATGCCGAGCAGGCCGTCGAGTTCAAGGAGAACGGCTGGGCGGCCTACAAGATCCATCCGCCGACACGCTGGCGCGAGGACATCAAGGTCTGCGAGGCCGTGCGCAACGCCGTCGGCGACTTCACGATCATGCTCGATTCGACCTGGGCCTACGACTATCCGGCGGCGCTCCGCGTCGGCCGCGCCGTCGAGGAGATGGATTACCACTGGTACGAGGATCCGCTGGCCGACCAGGACATCTACAATTACGTGAAGCTGAAGCAGCAGCTCTCGATCCCGATCCTGGCCACCGAGTATCCCATCACCGGCCTCGATTCCTACCAGCCGTGGATCATGCTGCAGGCCACCGACTACCTGCGCGGCGACGTCGCCGTGAAGGGTGGCATCACCACCCTGGTGAAGGCGGCGCACTTGGCCGAGTCATTCCGTATGAACTACGAGGTCCATCACGGCGGCAATTCGCTGAACAACGTCGCCAACCTGCATGTCATCGCCTCGATCCGGAACACCGAGTTCTTCGAGGTACTGCTTCCTGACGGCGCGCAGAAATACGGCCTGGAGCAGGACATCGTCGTCGGCAAGGACGGCATGGTGCACGTTCCCAACGGGCCGGGCCTGGGCGCCGCCATCGATTTCAAGCTGATCGAGCGCAAGAAGATTGCCGTCCTGAGCTGATAAGGGGCGTGCAACCCGCCTCGATCGGGGGGCGTTGAGCGGGCATCCACTCTTCAAGGAGGTGCCCCCATGCAACGCACGTTGCTCACCCTCGCGCTCATCGCTACCGCCGGCGTTTCCCATGCGCAGACCATGGCGCCGGCCGGCGAGCCCACCGATCCCTATGGCCGGCCGCTGATCGGCCGCAATGACTGGGTGCGCCAGCCGGGCGACCGGGCCGGTCCCAGCGGCGCCGCGATGCAGCAGCCCAGCATGCAGTACAGTGCTCCTGCCGCGACCACCGTGACCACCTATAGCGGCAACGTGGCGACGGCTCCCGCCTCGCAGCCGCCGATGCCGACCTCTGAGAAGACGACGCGCAACAACAGGCTCGAACAGGGTCATGCCATGGGCCAGGAGCCGGTAACGATGGACGCCGGCGGCCAGCGCCAGACCACGATGAAGGATGAATACGGTTTCCGCTACGACAGCCAGGGCAATCGCCTGGATGCGCGCGGCAACGTCATCTCGCCGCACATCCCGCAGCGCTGAGCGCTCGGAACTGCTTCGCTGAAAGCATGCGCCGGCGGTCCGCAGGGGCCGCCGGCGTCTCATTTTGATGGACAATCCGGCCAGCCTGCCCGACTTGTCGCCGCACGATGATGTCCATCTACGTCGATGCCGACGCCTGTCCGGTCAAGAACGAGATTTACCGCGTTGCCGAGCGCTACGGCCTGAAAGTCTACGTCGTCAGTAATTCCTACCTGGGCGTGCCGCGCGATCCGCGCATCGAGCTGGTCGTGGTGAGCGACAGCTTCGATGCCGCCGACAACTGGATCGTCGAGCGCGTCGGTGCGGGCGACATCGTCGTGACGGCGGATATCCCCTTGGCCGATCGCAGCCTGAAGGCGGGGGCGGCGGTCATCGGCAACACCGGCGTGCCCTTCACGACGGCCTCGATCGGCATGGCGATGGCCAATCGCGAATTGATGTCCAACCTGCGCGCCATGGGCGAGATCACCGGCGGTCCCAAGCCGATGGCCCCGCGCGACCGCTCGCGCTTCCTGTCGGCGCTCGACGAGACGATCCAGAAGCTGCGGCGGGGGCGTTGAGTCTTCCTCCCCTTCGCGGAGTCCGCGAAGGGGAGGTGTCAGACGACCGTGCGATAGCGCTCGACGCAGGTCGCCAGCACCCGGTCCATCGGCTGCGACCACCAGTAGTCGGAGAAGATCTCGGCCTCGATGAGGCCGGTGTAGCCAGCATCCTCGACCGCGTGCCGCATGCGGCGCAGGTCGACGACGCCGTCGCCCATCATGCCGCGGTCGTTCAGCATGTCCTTGGTCGGCACCAGCCAGTCGCAGACGTGATAGGCGATCAGCCTTTTGGCGCGGCCGGCGCGGGCGATGCTGGCGTAGAGATCGGGATCCCACCAGGTGTGATAGACGTCGACGGCGACGCCGAGCGCGGTGCCGCCGGCATCGAGCCGGTCGGCGATGTCCAGCGCCTGACCCAGCGTGTTCACCGCGGCGCGGTCGGCGGCATACATCGGATGCAAGGGTTCCAGCGCCAGCGGCATGTTGGCCTGGCGCGCATAGGCCATAAGCTCGGTGATGCCGTCCTCGATCATCTTGCGCGCGCCGACGATGTCCTTGGAGGGCGTCGAGCCGGGCCGCGCGAATTGCGGCAGGCCGCCCGCCACCAGGATGATGCAGGGCGCACCAAGCACGACCGCTTCGTCGACCATGCGGCGGTTGTCGTCGCGGGCTGCCGCCACGTGCTCGCCCGTGGCCGGGAACAGCCCGCCGCGGCAGTAGCCCGATAGTTTCAGCCCGGCGTCCTTGATGGCCTGTCCGGCCCGCTCGAGGCCGACGGCCGCCACCTGATCGCGCCACGGGCTGATCGCGGCGATGCCATGCTTGGTGCAGGCCTCGATGATCTCGAGAAGACCGGCCTGCTTGCGGACCGTCGCGGTGTTGACCGACAGCAGCGACGGTCCGGCAGTGAGATCGCGCATCGCGGGCTATGCCGCTGCGCCGCGGACGGCCAATACCGCCTTCATGCGCGCCGCGGCGCGCTCGGGATCGCGGAACAGGCCGGCCTTGTCGGCCAGCCGGAACAGCTCGGCGAGGTGCAAGGTCGAGCGCGCGCTCTCCTGGCCGCCGACCATGGTGAAATGGTCCTGATGGCCGTTGAGATAGGCCATGAAGACGACGCCCGTCTTGTAGAAGCGCGTCGGCGCCCGGAAGATGTGACGCGACAGCGGCACGGTCGGCGCCAGGATGGCATGGAACTTCGCGAGATCGCTGCCGGCCAGCGCCGCCAGCGATGCCGCGGCGGCGGGTGCGATAGCGTCGAAGATGCCTAAAAGGGCATGCGAGTAGCCGTGCTCGTCGCCGGCGATGAGCTCGGCGTAATTGAAGTCGTCGCCGGTGTACATCTTCACCTTCTTGTCGAGGCGGCGACGCATGGCGATCTCGCGATCCTTGTCGAGCAGCGAGATTTTTACGCCGTCGACCTTGGCGGCCGACGCATTGATGATGGCGACGGCGGTGTCCATCGCCTGGCCGAGATCGCGCGTGCCCCAGTAGCCGGCCAGGGCAGGATCGAACATGTCGCCCAACCAATGGATGATCACCGGCTGGCGTACCTGGGAGAGCACGCGCCGGTAGACGCGGGCATAGTCGTCGGCCGAGCGGGCGGCGCGGACGAGGGCGCGCGAGGCCATCAGGATGATGCGACCGCCGACCGCCTCGATGGCGGCGATCTGCTCCTCGTAGGCGCGGATCACGTCGTCGACCGTGTAGGCGCCGGCGGGATCGAGATGATCGGTGCCGGCGCCCGAGAAGACGACGGCGCTCTCTCGGCCGCGCGCGGCGGCGACCGAGCGCTTGATCAGCTCCAGGGCCATCGGCCAGTCGAGGCCCATGCCACGCTGGGCCGTGTCCATCGCCTCGGCGACGCCGAGGCCGAGGTCCCAGAGATATTCGCGGTAGGCGATGGTGCGTTCCCAGTCGGGCGCGGCCTGCAGCCAGGGATCGATGTCGGCGTGCGGGTCGGCCACGACATGGGCCGCGGCCAGGGCGACGCGGTTCAACGGCCGCGTGATGCGGTCGGGGAACTGGGCGGCGTCGGACAGGGTGTAGGGGGCGAGGCGCCCGTCGGCGGCGGGCAGGGGCACGATGATGGACATGTTGCCTCCTCTTAGATCGTGAGCGCCGGGACGTCGACCCAGCGCCGTTCCTTCCAGCTCTGCAGGGCGCACTCGACGAGCTGCACGCCCTTGGCGCCTTCGACCAGCGAGTGCTTGAACGGCGCGTCCTCGACGACGTGGCGAATGAACATCTCCCATTCGGCCTTGAAGCCGTTCTCGTAGACGATGTTGTCCGGCATCTTCTGCCAACTGTCGTAGAAGTCGATGGTCTGTTTCTGGTCGGGGTTCCAGACCGGCCGCGGCGTGGCGGTGCGCGGCTGGATCATGCAGTCGCTGAGCCCGGCGACGGCCGAGCCCAGGGTGCCGTCGACCTGGAAGGTGACGAGATCGTCACGATAGACGCGCACCGCCCAGCTCATGTTGATGTGGGCGATGATGCCGCCTTCGAGCTGGAACGAGGCATAGGCCGCATCGTCGGCGGTCGCCGGGTAGGTCTTGCCGGCCTCGTCGACGCGCTCGGGGATGTGGGTGGCGGCAATGCACGACACCGACTTCACGGCGCCGAACAGGTTGTCGAGCACGTAGCGCCAGTGGCAGACCATGTCGAGGACGATGCCGCCGCCTTCTTCGGTGCGGTAGTTCCACGACGGGCGCTGCGCCGGCTGGCCCCAGTCGCCCTCGAACACCCAGTAGCCGAACTCGCCACGCACCGCGAAGATGCGGCCGAAGAAGCCGGAGTCGCGCAGCAGCTTGATCTTCTGCAGGCCGGGCAGGAACAGCTTGTCCTGCACCGTGCCGTTCTTGATGCCCTTCTCCTTGGCCAGGCGGCAGATTTTCAACGCCTCGGCGAGGTTGGTGGCGATCGGCTTCTCGCAATAGATGTGCTTGCCGGCGTGGATGGCCTTCTCGAGCAGGGTCGGGCGCATCTGCGTCGTCGCCGTGTCGAAGAAGATGTGGTTGCGCGGGCTGGCGATCTCGGCGTCGAGGTCGGTGGTCCAGCGCAGGCCGCCATGCTGCTCGGCCAGGGTCTTAACCTTCTCCGGCGTGCGGCTGACCAGCACCGGGTCGAGCATGACGCGCGAGCCGTCCGACATCAGCACGCCGCCCTGGGCGCGGATCGCCGCCACCGAGCGGATCAGATGCTGGTTGACCCCCATGCGGCCCGAGACGCCGTTCATGATGAGGCCGAGGGTGCGTTGCGTCATGGATTCCATCTCCAAGGTGGATCAACTCGTCGATACGCGTACGCAAAGCAAGCGGCTGGTTAATAGATCCTTCGTGCCAGCTTATCACCTCATGTTCCTCTCCCCCTTGGGGGCCCCCAAGGGGGAGAGGAATACGAGGAGAAGTGAGAGGCAAGAGTGAGGACGTGTGACCGAGCCGGTCACTTATCGAGCCACACGTCCTCGAAGCGGAAGCCGTTGTAGACGCTGTTCACCTGGGCCACGTAGCCCTTGACGTAGGGCTGCATGCAGATCGCGGCGCGGTTCCACATGATGATCGGCCGGGCGCCGTCCTCGAGCAGCTTGCGGTCGATCTCCCAGACGACCTTCTTGCGCTTCTCCATGTCGGTCTCGCCCGACTGCACGTCGAACAGCTTCTCGATCTCGGGATTGCAGTAGCCGGTGTAGTTGCGCTCCGACTTGCACGAGAAGTTCTCGTAGTAGTTTTGGTCGGGATCGTCGACGCCGTTGCCGGTGGTGTTGAGGCCGACCGAGTAGTTCTTGCGCGCCACCCTCGGGAACCACTGCGAGGTCTCGATGATGTCGACGTCGGCGTCGATCCAGATCTCCTTGAGCTGGCTCGCCAGGATGACCGCGGGGTCCTTGTAGAGCGAGATGCCGCGGGTGGCGATCTTGAGCGGCAGGCGCTTGTCGGGCCCGTAGCCCAGCTTCTTCATGATCTCGCGCGCCGCCTCGCGGTTCTTCTGCACGTCCGAGCCGTAGCCCGGCACGGAGTCGTACATCTCGGGCGGCAGGCCCCACACGCCGTCGGTCACCGGCTGCATGGTGCCGCCGAGCTGGGCGTCTCCCTGGTTGATGATGTCGACGAACGACTTGCGATCGATCGACAGGACCAGCGCACGGCGCAGGTCGGCATTGTCGAACGGCGGCGCGTCGCGGTTCACGATCAGGTTGGTGCTGTTGTTCATCGACGTGACCTGGCAGGCCACGTTGGGCATCTGGACCTTCAGGTCCTTGAGGATCGGCATCGTCACCTCCCACGGGAAGGTGATGTCGAACTTGCCCGACGCGAAGCTCAGCATCGCCGTGGCGCGGTTGGGCACGATGGTGAACTCGATGGCATCGAGATAGGGCTTGCCCTTCTTCCAGTAGTCGGCGTTCTTGGTGACCTTGATGCCCTCGTTCTGCTTGAACTCGACGAACTTGAAGGGGCCGGTGCCGACCGGCTTGGTGCGCATCTGCGCCACCGGCACGTGGCAGGGATAGATCGGCGAGAAGCCCGAGGCGAGCAGCGACAGGATCGAGGGCTGCGGACGCTTGAGATGCAGCGTCACCTCGTTGTCGCCGTTGGCGGTCGCGCCCTCGACATTGCCGTACCACGACTGGCGCGGGTTGCGGCGCAGCTTGCGCTGATCGTCGCCCTTGCCGGTCAGCATATCGAAGGTGCAGACGACGTCCTTGGCGGTGAAGGGCTGGCCGTCATGCCACTTCACGCCCTCCTGCAGCTTGAAGGTCAGGTTCTTGTTGTCGGCGCTCCAGCTCCACGACTTGGCGAGGTCGGGGACGATGGTCTGCGGGCTGTTCTGCGGCTTTTTCTGGTCGTAGAGCACCAGGTTGTTGAACAGCGGCATGAACGGGATCACCGTCGAGTTGGTCGCCTCCTCGTGGATCGAGGCGCTCGGCGGGTTGTCGCGGTGGTACATTTTGAGGACGCCGCCGCTCTTCTGGGCCAACGCTACGCTCGAACTCAAGACAAGGGTAGCCGCGAGGCTGCCCAACAGAACCATTGGACGCATTACTGTTCCCTTCCCAATTGTCCCGCGTGTCGAGCCGCGGGCGTTGGGAGGCAGTATATCCGATCTCGTCATGTTCCTCTCCCCCAAGGGCAGGGCTATCGCATATGACCGCAAAACCCCGTCATCCCGACCGGAGCCGAGCGTAGCGAGGCGGAGCGGAGGGACCTGTTTTTGTTGATGCATCGACAAAAAGAGGTCCCTCGACTGCGCCGCCCTTCGGGCGGCTCCGCTCGGGATGACGGGAAAATGGCCATACGCGATAGCCTTGCCTCCAAGGGGGAGAGGAACATGAGAAGAGCAAGAGCGAGCCGAGCCTCGCGATCTGGAAAACGGAGTGTCAACGGTCCAGCCAGACGTCCTCGAAGCGGAAGGCGTTGAACATGCTGTTTACCTGCGCGACGTAACCCTTGACGTAGGGCTGCCAGCAGGTGGCGCTGCGGTTCCACATGATGGTCGGCCGCGCGCCGTCGGCCAGCAGCTTGGCGTCGATCTCCCATACCAGCTGCTTGCGCTTTTCAAGATCGGGCTCGGCCGACTGCAGTTCGAACAGGCGTTCGATCTCGCCGTTGCAGTAGCCGTTGTAGTTGCGCTCCGAGCGGCAGGAGAAGTTCTCGAAGAACGCCTGGTCGGGATCGTCGACGCCGTTACCCGTGGTGTTGAGGCCGATCGTATAGTCCTTGCGGGCAATGCGCGGGAACCAGTGCGAGGCCTCGATGACGTCGAGCTCGGCGTCGATATGGATCTCGCGCAGCTGGTCGACCAGCATGGCCGCTGGGTTCCGGTAGAGCGACAGCGCGCGCGTCTGCACCTTGGTGCGCATGCGCTTCTCCGGTCCGAAGCCCGCCCGGCCCATGATGGCGCGCGCCTCCTCGCGGTTCTTCTCGACATCGGGACCGTAGCCCGGCACGGATTCCAGCTTGTCGGCCGGCAGACCCCACACGCCCTCGGTCGGCGGCTGCATAATGCCGCCGATCTGACCGTCGCCCTCCGCGGCGGCGATGAAGGCGCGGCGATCGAGCGCCAGCGACAGCGCGCGGCGGATCTCGGGCTTGTCGAAAGGTGCGACCTCACGGTTCACCAGCATGTTGGTGCTGCTGTTCATCGACGTCGTCTCGCACACCGCGCGCGGCGACTGGCGGCGGACGTCGCGCAACTGCGGGATCGTCACCTCCCAAGGGAAGGTGATGTCGAAGCGCCCGGCGACGAAGCTCAGCATCGCCGTCGACGGGCTTGAGGCGATGTGGAACTCGATGCCGTCGAGGTGCGGCTTGCCCGGCTTGAAGTAGTCGGGATTGCGCACCAGCCGGACGCTGTCGAACTGCTTGAACGAATCGACCTTGAACGGTCCGGTGCCAATCGGCTTGAGGCGCATCTGCGCGCCCGGCACATGGCAGGGGTAGATCGGCGACAGGCCTGAAGCGAGCAGTGTCAGCAGCGAGGGCTGCGGATGGTTGAGATGGATGGTGACTTCGTAGTCGTTGCCGCCGTGCACGTAGTTGATGTTGCCGTACCAGCTGCCGCGCGGATTGTTCCGGAGCTTTTCGCGTGCCCGGCCGGTCAGGAGGTTGAAGGTGCATTCGACGTCGCTGGCGGTGAACGCCCAGCCGTCATGCCACTTCACGCCGCGACGCAGCTTGAAGGTGAGCTCGGTCTTGTCCTCGTTCCAGCTCCACGATTCGGCGAGGTCGGGCACGATCGACCTGTCGCTGTTCTGCGGCACCGACGGGTCGAACATGACGAGGTTGTTGAACACCGGCATGAAGGGCACGACGGTGGCCGGAGTGAATTCCTCGAGGATCGACGTGCTCGGCGGATTGTCGCGCTGGAACATGCGCAGCACGCCGCCGCGCTTCTGCGCCAGGGCGGCATCGGCAAAGCACAGAAACGCGAGCACAATGCCGACAAGCAGCACGCCCGTCCGTGCCGGGCGAGGCGTACCGCGCCTGCCGCTTGCCGATCCTCTCATCCCGTCACACCCGATCCTGTCGTCGCAACAAATATCAGGTGAAGCCTTCAAAAGACTAATTGAAGAAACAAAAGATACAACTTGCGACGGCTGCGGGCGCCCGGAGTGCAATCAACTACGCGTTATGCCTCCTCAGGCCGCTTGTTTGCGGCGCATCGACTGCGAATACCTTGGGCACACTTCCTCGGCGAAGCGAGTCATCATGCGCTGCCGCAAGCCGATTGGCGTGCCGGGCGTGGCGCAGGACACCATGAAGTAGTTGAAGCCGAGGGCGGCGAGCTGGTCGATGCGCCGGCAGATCGTCGCCGGGCTGCCGACCAGGTTCGACTCCATGAACGGCCCGAGCTCGGCCGGGTCGGTGAGCTTGCGCAGGTTGGCGAACATGCGGCTGAAATCCTGGTACTCGGGGATGTCGGCCCACGGGTTGGCGTCGGACTCGTAGTGCGCGCACTGCAGGTCGAAGTAGGGCGGGTAGTAGCGGCGGCCGAGCACCTGGGCCTCCTCGTCGGTGTCGGCGATGAACATCTTCACCGAGATCGGCAGGATGGCGTCGCGCGCCGCCGCGCCGGCGCGTGCCGACCAGCGCTCGAGGATCTTGGCCAGAAGCTTGTCGGGGAAGGTCGACAGGCAGATCGGCGCCACCCCGAGATCGCCCATCACCTCGGCGCTGGCCGGGCTGCCGATGGCGCCGTAGAAGCGCACCTTCTTCGCCGCCGGCTCGGGCCGGAGACGGATCGGCCGCTCGATCTTCCAGAAGCGGCCGTCATGGGTGAAGGGCTCGCCGGCCAGGCCCTTCTCGACGATGCGGTAACATTCGGCGAAGCGAGCCCGCGCCTCGTTCATGTCGACGTTGTAGGCGTCGTACTCCATCTTGGCCGTGCCGCGGCCGATGCCGAGATGCAGCGTGCCCGCCGTCATGCCGTTCAGCATGGCGATCTCTTCGGCGAGCCGAAGCGGGTGGTACCACGGCAGCACCAGCACCGAGGTGCCGAGCGATAGGTCCGGAAAGGCCGCCGCGATGTGCGCCATGAACAGGAGCGGGCTCGGCGTCGGATAGTAGTCGCTGAAATGGTGCTCCAGCAGCCAGGCCGCGTCGTAGCCGAGCTTCTGGCCGAGCGCGCAATCCTCCATGACCTCGCGATAGAGCGCCTGGTCGGATTTGTGCACGTCGCTGGCCGGCGCGGCCTGAAAGCCGAAGGCGATGTCGCCCATACCACGGTCTCTGTGTCGTTTCCGTTGGCGACAATCCTAGCAAGCTTCGCTGGGTCCGTCCGCGCCACCGGTTCGCCTGATGATTTCGGCCGATTGAGGGACGTCGAACTCCTTTCTGGAATGGACGGCCATCGGTCGCGTGCGGCAGGCTGAAGGCTGTGTCGGGTAGGCATCCAGGTGGCCGGCGGGGCGTTGTACCGGGTCGATGGCAATGTCGGTGGGCAGAAGGATCGCTTGGACTGTTGCGGCGCTACTCGGCCCGCTGCTGGCTGCGGCCGTCGCGGCGCCCTATCTCGTCCACGTCGAGGCATACAAGCCCGCCCTGGTGCAGGCCGTGAAGCAGGCGACCGGCCGCGAACTGGTGATCGACGGGCCGATGCGGCTCAGAATGCTGCCGGTGCCGAGGGTCAGCGCCCAGCGCGTTCACTTCGCCAACGCCGCAGGCGCCGAGGGCGCCCAGATGGTCGATGTACGCTGGATCGGCGCCTCGCCGTCATTGTGGGCGCTGCTGCGCGGCAAGGTCGAGATCGACCACCTCACCCTCTACCAGCCGACCATCGTCCTCGAGACGGATGCCGACGGCGTGCCCAACTGGCAGTTCAAGCCGGGCGCCGGCGCCAGCCAGGCCGAAGGCGCGCCGGCGGAGGGCTTCCACTTGTCGGTCGGCGAGCTCAAGGTCGTGCAGGGCACGCTGAGCTACACCAATCCGCAAACGCGGCAGACCATCAAGGCCGAGCAGGTGGAAGCGACGGCCCGGGTCCGTTCGCTGCAGGGGCCGCTCACCATTTCCGGCAAGGCCACGGTCAACGAGGTGCCGCTGTCGCTCGACATCAGCATGAGCGAGCGCAAGGCGGACGGCCACGACCTGTCCTTTGCCCTGCAGGTGCTCGGCGGCACGCTCGACTTCAAAGGGCGCATCAGCGAGCTCAACGCCAAAGCCGAGTTGAAGGGCCACCTCTCGGTGACGACCGGCGTTCTCACCGACTTTATCGCCGCTATCGTGCGCGCCAGCGGCCAGGCGATCCCCACGTTCGACGGCTCGGTCGCGGGCCGCTTCGTTTTCGATGGCGGCATCGAACTCACGCCGACACGGCTCTCCGTCACCGACTTCAGGATGACAATGGGTGCGGAGACCGCCTCAGGCACGCTGGCGCTGGAGCAGGGTGCCGCGCCATCCCTGCAGGGGCGGGTCGCCTTGCCCAAGATCGATCTGGAGAAATGGCTGGCGCTTTTGGCAAAGCCGCAGGTTTTCCTGCCGGCACAGCCCAACGCTCAGGTGCCCGCCAAGGGCGCTCCTGCCAAAGCGCCGGCGCCGGCTGAGCCCGCCTCGCTTTCACCGTTCCCCGTCGCGATGGACGTGTCGCTGGCACTCGACGTGGCGGAAGTCATGTACCGCGGGGGCACGGTGCGCGACGTCGCGGTGGCGCTGGAGATCCATCAGGGCGTGATCACGGTGCCGCAGCTCAGCGCCGTGCTGCCTGGAGACATGCGCGTGCAGGCGACTGCGGTCGCGCAGCCGCCGCCGGCCAAGCAGTCGGCCGACGCCGCCCAGGCAGCCGGCGCGCTCAGCGTCTCGGCACCGCGGCTGCGCGAGACATTGGCGTGGCTCGAGGTCGATCCTGCCGGCATCCCTTCGGACAAGCTGCGGCGCCTCGACCTCAACGGCAAGATCGCCGTGGCGGGCGACAAGGTGCAGATCGCCGATATGCAGGCCCAGCTCGACGGCGAGCGCGTGACGGGTAGCGGCAGCGTGACATTCGGCACGCCGCTCGCGCTCGCGGCGACACTGCAGGCCGACCATTTCGACCTCGATGCTTACCTGCCGGCCGTGACGGCGCCGACCGCGCCCGGCACGCCGGCCACAGGCAATGCGGCTGCGCCGCCGCCGGCGCCCGATCCGGCGACGCCTGTCTTCGCCCTCAAGGCCAAGGTGACAAAGCTCATCGTCCGCAAGCTGACCCTGGGCGGCGTCGAGGGCGATGCCTCGATGCAGGGCAATCTCCTGAAGGTGAATTCCCTCAAGGTCGCCGATCTGTTCGGAGGCAAGGCGGATGCGAAGGGGACGGTGACCGACTTTGCCACCGCACCTCGCTACGACCTCACCTTCAACGCCACGCTACCCGACGCCGACAAGGTCGTGGGCTATGCCGGCCTGGCGAAGGCCGCGAGTGGCAAGCTCGGCGCGGTGTCGGCCAGCGGGAACGTCGTCGGTACACCGGACGCGCTCACCCTGCGCGGCGTCAATGCGACGCTGCTCGGCAGCACGGTGAGTGTCTCCGGTGCATTGGCGCTCGGCAACGCGTTCCGCTTCGAGTTCCCGACCTTCAATCTGCAGAGCCAGGAGGCTGGCCGGCTGGTCGCGGCCGCGATCGGCCAACCAACAACCATCGGCGCGGCCTCGGCCGTCGGTGCTTTCAAGGGCGACGGCCAGCGCCTTGCCTTCGACGGCAGTGTCACGGCGCTGGGCACGGCCATGACCGGGCATGTCGATGTCGCGCTGGGCGTACGGCCCAACATCGGCGTCAATCTGCGCGTCCCCGGCACGCTCGATCTCGACGATTGGCTGGGCGTGTCGCCAGCTCCGCGGCCGGCGCCGTCGTCGGCACCTGTGTCGGCATCGCGTACGCTCGGAGCGACGACCGGCAAGCCGATCGACCTTTCGGCGTTGCGTGGCTTCGATGCCACCGTGAACCTGGAAACCAGCGCCACGCAGATCGCCTCGCTGAGGGTGACCTACGCCGACCTCCAGGCGAAGCTGCGTAACGGCGTGCTCAGCATCGCCAAGCTCACCGGGCAGTTCTATGGCGGCGCCGTCGACTTCAACGGTACCGTCGACGCGACCAGGAACGCCTTGGCCGTCGACCTCAGGGGCAGCCTGCAGGGCATCTATTTCGGCGAGATGCTGCGCGGCACTGCCGGCACCAACAGCTTCGGCAACGATAACCTGACGGTGGCGATCGAGGGCAAGATCAACGTCATGGACATCTCCGTCCAGGGCAACGGCCGCACGACCGAGGAGATCCGCGACACGCTCGTCGGCCGCGGCCAAGTCAGCGGCCTGGTCTTTCCGATGGCAACCAAGGGCTCGCTCGGCTTCGCGTCGTTCGCGACCGGCTTGGGGAGCATCTTCAGCACCGAGATGGGGTTCAACTCGGCGGTGCTGGCGGCGTTCGTCAACCACCAGAGCAGCATCGCGGGCGAGATCACGATCGCCAATGGCACGGTGTCGCTTATCGATCACAAGGTGCAAGGCCAGAACGCCGTCGCCACGATCACCAGCCACACCAGCCTGACGGCCGCCACCACCGACACGACGATCGCGCTCGACGCCGGTCAGCGTGGCCCGGCGGACTACGTGGTGACGGTGAAGGGCCCGGTCTCCGCGCCGACCATGACCACTCGCGGCGGCAACTAAGCCGCACGGTTGCGCAGGATCTCCCAGGCGCGCCGGAAGGCCTGGGCCATCTCGTCGGCCGGCACGGCGCCCGAGAACAGCACATGGCCCTGCAGCGCGAAGCTCGGCACGCCCTGGATGCCGGCATTGCGCGCCATGTGGTCGGCCGCGGTGACTTCCTTGAGGCCGGCATCGCTCTGTAGCATGCCGGTGATGTCGTCGCGCTCCAGCCCGCCCTCGACGCCGAGACGCGTCAGCACCTCGGCGCTGCCGATGTCGGCGCCGTCGCAGAAGTAGCCCTCGAACAGCGCCTCGACGACGCCGTCCTGCACGCCCTTCTGGCCGGCCAGCCGGATCAGGCGATGGGCGTCCAGCGTGTTGGGCGTGCGCGTCAGGCGGTCGAGATGGAATTCCAGGCCGACGGTCGCGGCGGTTTCGGTGATGCGCTCGTCGATCTGGCGCGAGCGCTCGGCGCTGCCGAACTTGGCGAGGCGGTACTGGGCGCGGTCGACGCCCTCGCGCGGCATGTCGGGATTGAGCTGGAAGGGATGCCAGGCGACGGTGAAGTGCAGGCCCTGCCCGCCCAAAAGGTCGAGCGCGCTCTCGAGATGGCGTTTGCCGATATAGCACCATGGGCAGATCGCGTCGGAGATGACGTCGATGCGGCCGACCGGCTTTGCCTGGTCCATGGCTATTTCCTTTTCCTTCCCTGAGGCACATTTGCGTGTGCCCTATTGCGCAGAAGCCTATACCTGCGTGGAATCCCCGGCAACGAGGAGAGCCCATGCAAAAGATCGAATATCGCTCTGCGCTTATCGTCGGCACCGGCCCTGGCCTGAGCGCGTCGTTGGCCCGGCTGTTCACCCGACACGGCCTGGCCGTGTCCCTGGCCGCCCGACAGACCGACAAGCTCGCCGCGCTGGTCAAGGAGACCGGAGCGGACGCCTATGCCTGCAACGGCGCCGATCCGAAGGAGGTTGCCGGCCTGTTCGAGACGCTCGACGCCAAGGGCCGCACGCCCGACGTCGTGGTCTACAATGCGAGCAACCGCGTGCGCGGGCCGCTGGTCGACCTCGCGCCCGACGACGTGAAGCGCGCCATGGAGATCAGCGCCTTCGGCGGCTTCCTGGTCTCGCAGCAGGCCGCCAGGCGCATGCTGCCGAAGTCGCACGGCGCCATCTTCCTGACCGGCGCCACGGCGGGCGTGAAGGGCTTCGCGCTCTCGGCGACCTTCGCCATGGGCAAGTTCGCTTTGCGTGGGCTGGCCCAATCGATGGCGCGCGAGCTGTCGCCCAAGGGCATCCATGTCGCCCACTTCGTGATCGACGGCGGCATCCGCAGCGAGTCACGCCCGGTGCCGGACAATGCGCCCGACAGCCTCCTCGACCCCGACGCCATCGCCGAAACCTATTGGGCGACCCTGCAACAGCACCGCAGCGCCTGGAGTTGGGAGATCGAAGTCCGGCCGTGGGTCGAGAAGTTCTAGCGGGGAGCGCGGGCCGGAGGCCCGCGCTCCCTTAGAGATGTTCGCGCAGCAGGCTCAGCGCGGTGTGCAGGTCGGGCAGCACCTGCAGGCAGCGGGCGTGGCTTTCCGGCAGAGGCTGCAGCAGGTCGGGCACCATGAAAGCCATGGTGCCGGCGGCGTGGGCCGCCTCCAAACCGATGTTGGAATCCTCGAAAGCGAGGCAGCGCTCGGGTGCGATGCCGAGCCGGCGAGCCGCCTCGAGATAGATGTCGGGATGCGGCTTGGGGCGTTCGACGTCGTCACGCGTCGCCAGTGCCGAGAAGCGGTCGGAGATCCCCGCCTTGGCGAGATGGCGCTCGGCCGTCCGGCGCTCGGACGACGTCGCCACAGCGAGCGGCAGGCCGCGGTCGGCGAGGAAATCGAGCAGCTCGAGGACGCCGGGCTTCAGCGGTATGCCGGCCTCCAGCAGTCCGCGCAGCAGTTCGTAGAACCGCGCGCGGAACTCCTCGATGCTGAAGCCGTCGCCGTAGTAGGCCGCGATCATGACGCTGCATTCCTGCGCCGGTACGCCGACCATGGAATGGCAGAAATCGAGGGCCATCTCGCGGCCGAGCGAACGGGCCGCCTGCTGCATGGCCTCGATGTAGATCACCTCGGTGTCGAGCAGCAGGCCGTCCATGTCGAAAAGGGCGGCCGCGACGGGCTTTCTCAGCATGGGAAATGCTCGCGCAGCAGCCTCAGCGCCGCGTGCAGGTCGGGCAGGACATCGACGCACCTGGCCCGACTTTCCGGCAGCGGCTGCACCAGGTCGGGCACCATGAAGGCCATGGTACCGGCAGCATGCGCCGCTTCCAGCCCGACATTGGAATCCTCGAAGGCGATGCAACGCTCGGGCGCCACGGCCAGCCGGCGCGCCGCCTCGAGGTAGACGTCGGGATGCGGCTTGGTCCGCTCGACGTCGTCGCGCGTCGCCACCGCCTTGAAGCGGTCGAGCAGACCCGCCTTGCCGAGATGGTTTTCCGCGGTGGGGCGGCGGGCAGAGGTCGCCACGGCGAGCGGCAGGCCGTGGCCGTCCAGGAAGTCCAGCAGCTCGACGACGCCCGGCTTCAGCGGAATGCCGGCTTCCGTGCGACGACGCACATGGACCGAGAAGTGCTGGCGGAACGCCTCGATGTTGAAGCCCTCGCCGTAGTGCGCCTCGATCATGCGATTGCGCACCGGCCCGGTGATGCCGGCGGTCGAATGGCAGAGGTCGATCGGCATCTCGGGATAGCCGAGCCCGCGCGCCGCCACCTGTATCGCCTCGATGTAGATCGCCTCGGTGTCGAGCAGCAGGCCGTCCATGTCGAAAAGGGCGGCCGCGACGGGTTGCTTCAGCATGGCGTGGGTTCTAGAGCGGTTTGCGCGGCGCGGCATCCCTGAAACACAGCGCGGCCGCCATGAACAGCGCGCAGGCGACGGCCACGAACAGCGGCAGTCCGTGCCTGGTGGTCTGCATGGCAAGGCCGGCCAGCGGCGGGCCGATCAACGCACCGACACCCCAGATCAGGCCCATGCCGGCATAGATACCGACGAGCGTGCTGCCGGAGAAGCGGCCGCCGACGATTGCCAGCATGATCGTGTAGATGCCCACGAAGGCGCCGCCCCAGACGAAGAGCAGCGCGAAGAGGATCCACGGGCCGGCGTCGAGCGCCCAAGGCCAGGCGAGCGCGCCGGCCGCCGACAGCGCCGCCAGGGCGATGATGAGGCGGCGGCGGTCGATCCGGTCGCCCAGCCAGCCGATCGGCAATTGCAGGACGATGGCGCCGACCATCATGCAGGACATGAGCTGCGTCGCCTGCGCCTCCGTCCAGCCGGTCGCCATGGCGTAGAGCGCGAGGAAGCTCAGGCCCGCAGTTTCGATCGCCGCGTTCAGCGCCGTCGCCGCCATGGCGATGGGCGCAAGGCGCATGGCGCTCAGCAGGTTGCCGCTCGCCGACCGCTCGAAGGCCGGCGCCTTGATCCTCGGCGAGACGATCAAGCCTGCCGCGGCGACTGCCAGCGCCGCGCCGACCGCATAGGGCAGGAAGCCATCGGTGCCTACGGCGGCGAGGATCAGTGGTCCCAGCGCGAAGCCCAGCGACAGCGCGGTGGTATAGGCCGCCATTGTGCGGGCGCGGCTCTCCTCGGCGCTGAGCGCGTTCAGCCAGGTCTCGGACAGGACGAACAGGACCTCCGACGCAGCGCCCAGCAGCAGGCGCAACACAAACCACAGCCACAGGAAGGGCAGCGCGGGAAAGGCCAGCATCAGCAGCGCCGCCGCCAGGAGCGAGCCCACGATGGCGCGCCGCAGGCCGAGGAAGACGGCCAGGCGCGGCAGCAGGAACGCCATGGCCAGCACGCCGAGCGCATGCATCGCCGCGTTGGCGCCGATCATGGCTTCGTCCAGGCCCTTCTCGGCGAGATCGAGCGCAATCAGGGTGGCGGACAGACTGTAGGTCAGCCCGAACACCATGGCGGTGGCGACGATCGCGCCGCGCGCGACCAGGCGGGCGTTGGCCATCAGCGCCTGCCGCCGCCCAGCCGCGCGGCCAGGGCGATGACGTGGCGCAGCGCACGGGCGTAATCGAGCGCGATGCCCGGCGTCCACGCCATCGCAGCGGCGCGGCGGCGCATCACGCCGGCGACCCAGAGCTCCGGCAGGAAGAGCAGCCGCATGAGGAAGTAGGGCGAGCGCGCCTCGGCCTCGAACATGCCTTCGAGCCCGGCATCGAGCGCCTTGGCGACGCCGCTCGAGCAGTTGCGGTTGGTCAGGTTGTAGGTCGCGTCGCGGCGATAGGCCTTCCAGAAGGCGCGCATCCGCCCGATATCGAGACCGGCCAGCCGCACGCGCCGGGTCGAAGGGCACCAGTCGGCGATCTCCCCGGCATAGCTCGGCTGGAACAGGCCGGCGACGTCGTTGTCCGGCGTGGCGCGCAAGACCCCGGTGTATTTCTCGGTACGGCTGATCTCGACGGCGGGATAATGCGAGATGTAGATGTCGGGCGCCTCGAGCGCGGCATGGCCGGTTGACACGCGGCCATTCTCGTCGAAGGCAGCGACATAGCGCCGGATGCCGACGGGAGCGAGCGCGCCGGTCGGTGTCCAGACATGGACGGTCACCGTTCCCGGCTCGCGTTCGGTTGGCGCCTCGTCATCGAGCTCCGACGGCCAGCCGCGCGTCAGCATGGCCGATATCGGCAGACCCTGCGGCAGCCGGCGCAGGCGCAATGCAAGCGCGCACAGGCCGGTCGCCGACACCATCAGCAGCAGGCCGACATCGGCACCGGCTTCGCCGGCCCAGTTCGTCGGAAAGGGCAGGTAGGACATGATGGCCAGCAGGAACTCGAACCCCGCTCCCCAGAGCGAAAGACGCCATCCCGCGTAACGCACCGTCAAGGCGCTGGCGGCGCGCCAACTTGCATCGGCCAGCAGGAAGGTACCCGCCAGCATGCCGACGATCATATCGACATGCCAGGGCGCCTCGATGAGCACCAGGGCGATGCCCGTGAACAGGACGGCCTTGGCGATGCGCAGCTTGCGCTCGACGCCCGCGGTGCCCACGGCGGCGACCAGCGAAATCGCCGCGTCGAGCAGCAGCGGGAAGGCGAAATAGGTCGCGGGAATGCGGGTGTCGGTGAAGGCATCGACAAAGAAGAAGGCGCCGAGCGCCATCCAGGCGAAGCCGACCAGGAAGAGGATCCACCATTTGCGGCGAACGACGCGGGCGCCGATCAGGAGGAGGAACAGCTCGATCATGCCGCCGGGGGTTTCCTCAGCATGGTTTCGTTCTAAGCTCGCCTCAGGAAACGACAAGCCGGAGAAATCGCATGCGCATCCACAACATCTACGTCGACGACAAGGGCGAGACGCATTTCCGCGACATCCAGGTCGAATGGAAGCACGAGGGCCGCGGCGGCAAGACCTCGGCGACCTTCCCGGCGACCGGCATCATCTTTCGCCAGACGCCCGGCAGCTACGACTACGAATGGCATCCCGCGCCGCGCCGACAGTACATCATCAACCTCGACGGCGGCGTCAGCATCCAGGCGAGCGACGGCGAGACGCGCATCATCGGCGCAGGCGAGGTGCTGCTGGTCGAGGACACGTCGGGCAAGGGCCATTTCTCCAAGGCCGTCGAAGGCAAGATGCGCCATTCGATCTTCGTGCCCATCGAGTGACGAAAGAGGGCCGGTTAGAAAATTTTGAGCCGGGTCCAACGCCGCTCTGGCTTGCCTCATGCATGATCGCATGCAAGCCCGTGGCCATTTAGGAAGTGAACAATGAGCGTCCAGACCGTCCTCGATCCGACCCGCGATCTCGTCGAACAGGCCAAGCGCGTGCTGCCCGGCGGCAGCTTCGGCAACATGCCGGCCGAGGTGGTGCTGAAGGAGGGCAAGGGCGGCCGCATCTGGGACGAGGCCGGGCACGAATATGTCGACTTCCTGCTGGGCTCGGGGCCGATGTTCGTCGGTCACGCCCATCCCGAGGTGACGGCGGCGGTACAGGCGCAGGTGCCGCTCGGCACGACCTTCTTCGGCAACAACCGCCACGGCATCGCGCTCGCTGAGGCGATATGCGATGCCGTGCCCTGCGCGGATCAAGTGCGCTTCGTCTGCTCCGGCACAGAGGCGGACCTCTACGCCATGCGCGCGGTTCGCGCCTTCAAGAAGCGCGACAAGATCCTGAAGTTCGAGGGCGGCTATCACGGCATGAGCGACTATGCGCTGATGTCGTTGGCGCCCAAGCGGCCGGGCAACTTCCCGCGGCCGACACCGGATTCCGCCGGCATCCCGAAGTCGGTGCAGGACGAGATGCTGGTCGCCGCCTTCAACGACATCGAGATGGTGGAGAGCCTGATCGAGGAGCAGAAGAACGACCTCGCCGGCGTGATCGTCGAGCCGTTCCAGCGCCTGATTCCGCCCAAGCCCGGCTTCCTGCAGGCCCTGCGCGCGGTCACCGCCAAGCACGACATCCCGCTGATCTTCGACGAGGTCGTGACCGGCTTCCGCTTCGCCTATGGCGGTGCGCAGGAGTATTACGGCGTCACACCCGATCTCTGCAGCCTGGGCAAGATCGTGGGCGGCGGCTTCGCGCTCGCCGCCATCGCCGGCCGCGCCGATATCATGAAGCACTTCGACCGGCTGGCCATGACCGACGAAGACTACATCTTCCAGGTCGGAACGCTGTCGGGCAATCCGGTGGCGGCCGTCGCCGGCCTCGCCACCCTGGAGATCCTGAAGCGGCCGGGCGCCTACGAGCAGGTGTTCGCGACGGGCCGCGAGCTGATGCAGGCGCTCGACGGGCTCCTGAAGAAGGCCGGCATTCCTGCCCAGGTGATCGGCGAGCCGCCCTTGTTCGACGTCGTCTTCACCGACCAGCCGATCAAGGACTATCGCGACACGCTGAAGGGCGACAAGGCGCTGGCCACGCGCTTCAACCAGGCTTTGCGCGCCCGCGGCATCATGAAGGGCGAGTCGAAGTATTACGTCAGCCTCGCCCATACCCGCGCCGACATCGACCACACGATCAACGCCTGGACCGAGGCGGTCGCGGAGCTGGCGCGCTAGGCATGCTCTCGGCGACGGCGCTGCGCAGGACGACGCTCGTCGTCCTGTGGGCGTACGGGCTGTGGTACAGCTGGGAGAGCTGCGGCCTGTCGGGCGACGGATCGTATTTCCTGCTCGAGATCGTGCGCGTCGGCGGGTTCCTGCCCGAAGACTTCTATCCAACGCGCGCCTATCCCAATGCGATCAGCCAGGTCCTGGTGGTCCTGGCGATCCAGGCCGGCGTGACCGACCTGCACTGGCTCGCGCGTCTGTCGTCGTTCGGCTGGTTCGCCCTGCCGGCGCTGCTCTATTCGCTCGCCCTCGTTCGCGTGCGCCACGATGCCGTGCTGCAGGCTGCTGTCGTGGCAGTCCTCGGCATCGTGTTCATGACCACGTCGTTCATGGTCGTCTCCGAGCATATCCCGGCCTACGCAGCGGCGCTGGCGGCCGCGGCCTGGCTCGCGGCGTCGGACCGTCTGCGCCTGGCCGACGGCCTCGTGCTGCTGGCCATCGCGATACTGTCGCTCAAGACCTACGAGGCCTTCATCTATTTCGGGCCGCTGCTGGCGGCGATGACGGCGTGGACGGTGCTCCGCTCACCGTCGCGGCCCACTGCGGCGACCGTCCTGCATGGTCTGGCCGCAGCACTCTTCCTTGGTGCGGCCTGGCTCGCGGCGCGCGCCATCATGACCTATGACGACGACGTCTACTTCGCTTCCGCCAGCAACGAGGCCTGGGACTTCAAGAAGAACCCGACTTTCTGCCTGTCGATCATGGCGGCGCTCATCGTCGTGCTGTGGGCGCTGGCCCGGCCGCAGGACCTGGCCGGAAGCCGGCCCTACCGATGGACCGGCCTCGCCCTCGCGGCGCTCGCGCTCGCGCCCTTGTTGACCTTGATCACCCCCTTGTTCGGCCCGCCATACCTCTACGGCCAGAACATTGCGCGCATGGCGGCCGGCCCGGTGATCGTGGCGATTATTGTCTTCATGTGGGTGCACAAGTCGACCTCGCCCCTCAAGCCGAAGGCCTTCGCCGTGCTGGCCTCGACCGATGCCGGACGGCGGCTGCTCGCCTTCGCCTGCCTCCTCTTCCTCGCGACGCTGCCCTGGAACGTGATGCTGGTACGGCTCTATGCCTCGTATCTCGACGTCGTGAAGGAGGCGACCAAGGTACGTGGCGGCGTCATCGCCTTCGAAGCGACCCGGCTGCCCTCCCTGCCGTACCTGTTGCAGGGCGAGGCCTGGACGATGCCGATGACCAGCGCGATCGTGAGCCAGCCTCCCGGCCACGGCATGATCGCGCCGCCGCAGGCATACAAGGGCTGGCAGCCCTTCCCATTGTCGGAAATGCCCGACCTCGGCCGCTTCCGCTGGCGCGATTGATCAGGGCGCGCGATCGAGCACGATCCAGCGCGCGCTCGCGCGCCGAACCGGAAAGCGCTCTGCCATGTAGGGCCCGTAGAGCTCGACGGCCTTGCGCGTCACCGCGGCGTAGGTCGGCGACTTCGGGATGAGCACATGGTCGGTGCCCGCGAACATCGCCTCGGCGGACGGCCAGGGAAAGGCGAGATCCAGCCACAGGCTGGCGCCGCGCGGCGGTGGCACACCCAGAACGAAGGCCATGGGGTTCACCTGGTCGAGCAGCACGACGCCGCCTGTCGCCCGCTCGAGCAGCGTCGCCGCGTCGAGGATGCTCTTGACGTAGTCGCGCTGTGATATCTCCTCGCCGCGCTTGATCGCGCCGTCGTCCGGCACCGCGAGGCCGCGCAGGTTGGTGCGCTCGACGATCACAAGGCCTGTGGGTCGGCTTGCCGTCTGGTGATAGGCGATCACGCTGGCCGAGGCTTGGACGGCGAGTGCGAAAGGGAACACCAGCAGCACCAACGAGACCCATCGCGGGCGAAGCGCGTCATACAGGAGGAACAAGGCCACCATGCCAAGCGGCAGGCCACGCTGTTGCGTGTTCCACACCAGCAACGCGAATCCCAGCGCCGTCAGCAGCGCAGCGGCAACCGGCAAGCGCGCCTCGGCGCGACCGCGCAGCCCGAGGATGAGCGCGACGACGGTCGTGGCGAGGTACAGCGAGAGTTCGAGGGCATTCGCCCGCACGAGGAAGCGAAGATGTGCCGGCTCGACCTCGGCTGCACCGGCCTGCACCGCCGTGCGGATATCGGCGAGGTAGGGCCAATTGTAGGGGGCCACGGCGTTCAGAACGACGACAGCGCCGGCAACCAGCCACGCCGTCGACCGCACGTGCCGGCAAAGCACGAAGGCCGCGGCGAGCTCGACCAGGGCGGCGGCGAAGTAAGTGATCTTCAGATAGTAGAGCGCCGCCATCAGCAACGCGCCGAGGATTGCGTCGGGCCAGTTGTTGCCTTGGCGTTGTCTTGGCAAAAAGAGGAGAAGCGACAGGACCGAAAGCGCCGCCCAGCCGTATGTGTTGTACGACATCGCGAAGGTGAAATCGGTCATGCCGTCGCCGACATTGACGGGCATCAGCGCCAGCAGCGACGCGAACAGGATGAACACCGCCGCCGCAACCGGCGGCAGGCGCGTCACGCCGGCGCTCGCGGCGCAGACGAAGACGAAGGCGCCGGCCGCGATCTTGCCCGGAACGACGGCGAAGGCGATCGGGCCGCAAAGCCAGAAGCCGAGCTGGGTGAGCCGGAAATAGAGCTGGCCCACCGGATCGTGGAAGTCGACGTGGGGAACCTGACCGTTGTACAGGTGCCAGGCGCCGGCAAGGTTGAACAGCAGGTCCCAGGTCATCTCGCGCGAGACGACAAGGCCCGGGCTGGCGAGCAGCCAGGCCGCTGCCGCCCCGATCGCGCCCGTGAGTAGGATCGGCGCCGCGGTTGCCCGCCCGGTTGTCACCGCGGCGCGATCCTGGCCATTACGGTCCGTCGAGTCCCTTGCTCTTCAGCACGGCGAGGTTCCTCGGATCGCCCAAGTGGCGCAGAAGCTCGTCGGCCGCCGCGCTGTTGCGCGAGGCGGTCGAGGCTGCGCCGGAATAGAGGATGTAGGTCTGCACATCGAGCGGGATCGGCCCGACCAGCTGAGCGCCGGCAACGGCCAGAAGCTCGCTGGCAGGCTGCATGGCGATATCGGCTTCGCCGTTGATGAGCTTCTCGGCGGCAAGTCCGCCTTTCACCAGGACGCTCTTGGGCTTGAGCTCGGCGGCAATGCCCATCTTCTCGAACAGGTTGGCGAGGTAGGCGCCGGCGGTGCCGCCCGACGCCGGATCGGTGTAGGCGATGGCGCGCGCCGCCAGCAGGCTCTTCTTCCAGGCGTCGACCGTCGAGATGTCGGGTACGGGGGCGCCCTGCTTGATGGCAACGCCGATGCCGACGCGCGCCAGCGGCTTGGCGCTGCTCTCGACCAGCTGCTTGCCGAGCATCGGCGCCATGGCCGCGGGCGGGATCACCAGCACGTCGAAGTACTCGCCGCCGGCCGCGCGGCGGGCGAGCGCGCCCGCGGTGTCGTTCTCGATCGTCACCTTGTGGCCGGTCTTCTGCTCGAACTCGGGCACCAGTGCCTGGGCCGCCGACTTGTAGGCGCCGGCAGTCAGGAGCTTGAGATCGGCAGCCGAGGCCGACGCGATGCTGGCAATCGCCACGAGAGCGATCAGGAAGGTGCGCATGGTCATCTCCTAGGCAGGCTTGCCCATGATGTACGGCTTCAGCATCGCATACATCAAGGCGTGTGTAGGCGTCGGCACGCCATGCTTCCTGCCGAGCTCGACGACCTTGCCCGAGAGCCACGGCAATTCGATGCGATTGCCGCGCAGAAGGTCGACGGCCATCGAGGGAATGAGATGCGGCGGCGCATTGCGGTTGAAGTTCAGGGTCTTGTCGACGGCGTCGATGGGCAGGGCGACTCCCGCGGCGCGGCCGACCGCCGCCACTTCCTCGTAGGCCGTCGTGAACCAGGGCGCGATCTCGGGATCGTCGCGCAGCTTGCCGACCGGCAGGCGGGCGAGCGCCATGACGCTGGCGTTCGAGGCCAGCAGGATGAATTTCATCCAGAGCTCGGTCTGGATCGAGGTCGACGCCACGCCGTCGATGCCGGCCTTGGTGCAGAAAGCAGCGAAGGCCTCGCCGCGCGGGCTGCTGGCGCCGTCGAGCTCGCCGAACAGCATGCGCATGACCGTGCCGGTCTGGCGGATCACGCCGGGTTCGGCAATCGTCGCGCTGATGACGGCGACGCCGCCCATCACCGCCTGCCGACCCAGGATCGGCGCCAGCCGGTCGGCTGCATCGACGCCGTTCTGCAATGGGATCACCGCGGTGTTCGCTCCCACCAGCGGCTTGATCGCCTCGCCCGCGCTTTCGACGTCCCACAGCTTCACGCAGAACAGGACGACGTCGACCGGGCCGACGGTCTTCGGGTCGTCGGTCGCCTGGGTCGGCACGAGATGGATGTCGCCGCGCGGGCTCTCGAGCCTGAGGCCCTTGCTCTTCATCGCGGCAAGATGCGCGCCGCGGGCGATGAAGGTGACGTCGGCGCCGGCCTTGGCCAGGGCAGCGCCATAGGCGCCGCCGACGCCGCCCGCTCCGACTACGGCTATACGCATGTGATGCTCCCCAGCACGATGCGGCCGGCGCGGCACGTCGCGACGTCATCGATGTTCTCGATCCTGACGCTGCCGTTGGCCTGCAGGTCGCGGGTCTCGCCGGCGAGCTGCAGGATCGCCTGCCCTTCAGGACAATAGGCGATGTGGATGCCGGGACCCAGGCGCTGCTGCTGCCCGGCCTCGAGGATCGCCAGATCGATGCCGACCTTGCTGCGCTCGCCCATCAGGTTGATGACCTCGACCGGGCCCGCCTCCAGCCGGCTCACGATCGGCGTCTCACCAGTGAAGCGCACCGGCCGGAACGGGCGGCGCACGTCGATCTCGCCCGTCGGCGTCTGGAGGACGAGCCCGGCGCCCGCTACCAGTACCTGGAGGCGGTCGAAGCCTGAATAATCGGAGAACGGCCCGGCCGCGGTGATCGGCGTGCGGCTGAAGCGCCAGACATCGCCGTCGAAGGCGATGTCGGTCGTGACGCCGCCGCCATTCTTCCACGGCGTGCGCACGTACCCTGCGGGATCGAGCGGTATGATCATGAAAGACGCTTCCCTTGGTGTCGGTTGATCAAGCGGCGGCGACGGTCCCCTGCGCCAGCAACGCGTCGATCTCGGCTCCGGCGTAGCCGTGCGCGGCCAGGATTTCCGTCGTGTGCTGGCCGGTAACGGGCGCGGTGCCGCGCAGTGTGCCCTCCGCCTGGGGCAGCATGCCGGGCAGGGCGGGGACGGGAACGGCCTGGTTCAGGCCCGCCTGGGTGAGCCACTGGATCAGGCCCGTCTCGCGGACATGCGGCTGGTCCAAGAACTCGGCGTAGCTGTTGAGGCGCTCGTGCATCAAGCCGGCGTCGGTCAGGCGCTTCGTCCACACCGCCCACGGCTCGGCGGCGATGGCCGGCCGCACGATGGCGTACAGCGCCACGTCGTTGGCGAGCCGCAGCTTCTGCGTCGTGAAGCGCGGGTCGTCGGCCAACGCCGGCATCTCCATGGCCTTGCACAGGGCCCTGAAGTCGCGGTCGTTGAAAGCGAGCAGCGACATCCAGCCGTCGGCGATCTTGAACACGCCGCCCGGCGCGCCGCCCGGTTTCATGACACCGCCTTCGAGATGGCAGGCCATCAGGCGAATCGACTGCAGCGCCGTCGCGGCCTGCATCAGGCTGACGTCGAGGTAGCGGCCGCGCGCCTCGTCGCGGCGGGCATAGAGCGCCGCCGACAAGGCCTGGAAGGCATAGAGAGCCGTCGACATGTCGACCACGATCACCGGCACGCGATGCGGGATGCCGTCCTCGCCGCGATTCTCGTTCATCAGGCCGGTATAGGCCTGCAGCACCGGATCCATTGCCGGCCGGGTGGCCAATGGTCCGGTCTGGCCGAAGCCTGAGATCGAGAGATAGAGGAGCCGCGGCTCGCGCGCGGCGACCGACTTGTAGTCGAAGCCCAGCCGCTGGATGACGCCGGGCCTGAACCCTTCGAGGAAGACATCGGCGCCCTTCAGCAGGCGCCACACGACCTGCTTGCCGGCGTCGGACTTGAGATCGACGGCGATGCTCTTCTTGCCGAGATTGCCGATGATGGAATAGGCCGAATGGCTGCCGTAGCGCGTGCCGAGCGTGCGCGCCCAGTCGCCCTCGCCGATGCCTTCGACCTTGATGACGTCCGCGCCGTACTGCGCCAGCAGCATGGCACAGTAGGGGCCGGCGATGCCCTGGCTGAGATCGACGACCTTCAGGCCGGCAAAGGGCGCGTCGTAACTCATCCGACCTTGACCAGCATCTTGCCGAAGTTCTCGCCGCGCAGCATGCCGATGAAGGCGCGTGGCGCCTTGTCGATGCCTTCGACGACGTCCTCGCGATACTTGATGCGGCCCGAGCGCACCCATTCCCCCATCTGGCGGCGCGCCGGCCCGTAGCGTTCGGCGAAGTCGGTGACGATGAACCCCTGGGCGCGCACGCGCTTGCCGACGAAGGTGCCGAGCAGGCGCGGTCCCATCGGCGGCGTGGTGGCGTTGTACTGCGAGATCGACCCGCAGAGCGCGACGCGGCCGAAGAAGTTGATGTTGCGCAGCACGGCGTCGGAGATCTCGCCGCCAACATTGTCGAAATAGACATCGATGCCGTTGGGGCAGGCGGCGCGCAGGGCCGCGTCCAGGTCCTTCTCGGCCTTGTAGTCGAGGCAGGCATCGAAGCCGAGCTCGTCCTTCACGAAGGCGCATTTCCGGGCACCGCCGGCAATGCCGACGACCCGGCAGCCCATGATCTTGCCGATCTGGCCCACCACCTGGCCGACCGCGCCCGAGGCCGCCGACACCACGATGGTTTCGCCGGCCTTGGGCTGGCCGACGTCGAGAAGGCCGAAATAGGCGGTCATACCCGGCATGCCGAGGACGCCGTTGGCAGTCGAGATCGGTGCGATCGAGGGATCGACCTTGCGCAGGGTGTGGCCGCCGCCGACCGCGTATTCCTGCCAGCCCAGCCGGTCCTCGACGATGTCGCCCACCTTGAAGTTGGGACTGTGCGAGGCCACGACCTCGCCGACCGTGCCGCCGGTCATGACCTCGTTGAGGCCGACGGCGGCGGCGTAGGAGGCGGCGTCGCGCATGCGGCCGCGCTGATAGGGATCGAGCGAAAGATAGATCACGCGCACCAGCACTTCGCCGTGCTTCGCTTCCGGCACCGGGACCTCCTCGACGCGGAAGTCCGACTCGGCAGGCTCGCCCGGCGGCCGACGCACGAGCACGACGCGACGATGGGTCTTGGGAATGGCGGCCATGATCGTTCGCTCCGATCCAAGGGTGGCCCGCACCATAGCGCGGGAGCGGAGCCGCCGGCCACGCCGGCGCTAGGTCGGTTCCTTCAGTCGATACCATGCCACGTAAAGCGCCGGCAGGAAGAGCAGTGTCAGCAGGGTGGCGACGACGATTCCGCCAATCATGGCGAAGGCCATCGGGCCCCAGAAGACCTCGCGGGCGATCGGGATCATGCCCAGGCTCGCTGCAGCGGCGGTGAGCAGGATCGGCCGCATGCGATGCATGGTGGCCTCGATCACGGCCTCCCATGGCCCCAGCCCTTCCTCGCGGAAGGCGTCGACCTGTGTGACCAGGATCACGGTGTTGCGGATGATGATGCCGATCAGCGCCAGCACGCCCAGGATGGCGACGAAGCCCAGCGGCTGATTGCTGAGCAGCAGCGCCGCTACCACGCCGATCAGGCCGAGCGGCGCCACGCTCACCACCAGGAAGAGCTTCTGGAAGCTCTGCAGCTGCACCATCAGCACGGTCGCCATCAGGAACAGCATCAGCGGGATGACGTCGGCGATCGGCCGTTCGCCCTTGCCGCTTTCCTCGACCGTGCCGCCGATCTCGACTGAATAGCCGACCGGAAGAGCGGCGACGAACGTGGCGACCGCGGGCTTCAGTTGCTGCACGACCGTGGCGGGCTGCAGGTCGCCGATCACCGGCGCCTGCAGGGTCACGGTCGGCTGGCGGTTGCGGCGCCAGACGATCGGCTGCTCGATCTGGAACTCGATGTTGGCGATGGCGGGCAGGGGCACCGGCTGGCCGTCGCGGCCGGCGATGCTCAGCGCCTGGAAGGTCTCGACGGCCACGCGCTCGGCCTTGTCGGCGCGGGCCACGACGTTGACGATGTAGATGCTGTCGTAGACCTGCGTCACCGACGAGCCGCCGACGACGTTGTTCAGCACAGTGGCGATGTCCTGCGAGGAAACGCCGAACTGGCGTGCCCGGTTCTGGTCGACGTCGACGCGCAGCACCATGCCGGGCTCGTTCCAGTCACGCACGATGCCGCCGATGTTGGGATTGGCGCCCATCACCTCGGCGAACTTGAGCGCCAGCTCGCGCACGCCCTGGATGTCCGGCCCGCTCAGCCGGTACTGGATCGGCCGGCCGACGGGCGGGCCGAGGTCGAGCGGATGGACGAAGCCGTCGATGCCGACGAAGTTCTCACGCAATATCTTCTTGAGCCGCGCGGCGACGCGTTGGCGAGCGTCGAAGTCCTTGGTGACGATGACGAGCTGGCCGTAGAAGGCGTTGTTGAGCTGCTCGTCGAGCGGCAGGTAGAAGCGCACGGCGCCACGGCCGACATAGGAGCTCCAGCGCACGATGTCGGGATCGCCGACCAGCGACTTCTCGAAGCGGTCCATCTCGTCCTTGGTGGCGGCGATCGAGGCGCTCTGCGGCAGGGTCATGTCGACCAGCAGCTCGGGCCGGTCGGCGGCCGGGAAGAACTGGTTCTGGACGTAGTTCATCCCGAACAGCGACAGCGCGAACAGGGCGAGCGTGACGACGATGGTGAGCCAGTGGTAGCGCATGGCCCCGAGCAACAGCGGGCGGAAATGCGTCTTGAGCCGCGACGGCTTCTCGTGCTCCGTCGCGACGTTGCGCGGCAGCATGGTGACGCCCAACAGGGGCGTGAACAGCACGGCGACCACCCAGGAGATCGCAAGCGCCGCCGCGATCACGGCGAACAATGTAAAGGTGTACTCGCCGGCCGAGCTGCCGTTCAGCCCGATCGGCACGAAACCCGCCACCGTCACCACGGTGCCGGTCAGCATGGGGAAGGCGGTCGAGGTGTAGGCGAAGGTCGCGGCCTTCTCGAGCGTGTCGCCGGCCTCGCGGCGCGCCACCATCATCTCGACCGAGATCATGGCATCGTCGACCAGAAGGCCTAGCGCGATGATCAGCGCGCCGAGCGAGATGCGCTGCAGGGTGATGCCGCAATACTCCATGAACACGAAGGTGCCGGCCAGCACCAGCGGGATGGCGACCGCCACCACCAGGCCGGCGCGCAGGCCGAGGCTGAGGAAGCTCACCACCAGCACGATCACCACGGCTTCGAACAGCGCCTTGGTGAAGCCGCCGACCGCCTCCTCGACGACCGCCGGCTGGTTCGACACCAGACGGACGCCGACGCCGATCGGCAAGGTGCCGACGATCTCGCGCATGCGGGTGCGCAGGTCCTGGCCGAATTGCAGGATGTTGCCGTTGGCCTTCATGCCGATGGCGATGCCGATCGCGGGCTCTCCGTTGTAACGGAACATCGGCTGCGGAGGGTCGACGTAGCCCCGGCTGATGGTGGTGATGTCGCTCAGGCGAAAGAAGCGGTCGCCGACGCGCAGGTTCACCGCCTCGAGGCTCGCGACCGACTTGAAATGGCCGCTGACGCGCAGGGTCACCTGCTCGGGCCCGGCCTGGATGACGCCCGACGGCGCCACCGCGTTCTGCTCCTGCAGGCTCTTCAGCACCGCCTGCTGGTCGAGGCCGAGGCCCGCGACATGCCGTGTCGAGAAGTTGAGGAAGATGACCTCGTCCTGGGTGCCCAGAAGCTCGACCTTGCCGGCGCCGGGGATCTTCAGGATCTGCGAGCGGGCGTACTCGGCATAGTCGCGCAGCTCGCGGAAGGAGAGGCCGTCGGCGGTGAAGGCATAGATGTTGCCGTAGACGTCGCCGAACTGGTCGTTGAAGAAGACGCCCTGCACGGAGGACGGCAGGTCGCCCCGGATGTCGTTCACCTTGTTGCGGACGTCGACCCAGATGTCCTTGACCCGGCTCGCCGGCGTGTCGTCCTTGAGGTTGACGAAGATCGTGGTCTGGCCGGAGATCGTGTAGCTCTTGGTGAAGTCGAGGGTGTCGAGTTCCTGCAGCTTGCGCTCGATGCGGTCGGTGACCTGATTGGTCATCTCGACCACGGTGGCGCCGGGCCAGCTCGCCTGCACGACCATGGCCTTGATGGTGAAGGACGGGTCCTCCTCGCGGCCGAGCCGCGCGTAGGACAGGCCGCCCGCCACCACGATCAGCAGCATCAGGTACCAGACGAAGGAGCGGTGGCCGAGTGCCCAAGTTGAAAGATTGAAGCTCGACGGATTGAAGCCGTTCATTGCGGCACCTTGACCGGCTGGCCCTCGGCCAGGCTGTGCGCCCCCGCGATGACGATGCGCTCGCCGGCCGAGATGCCGCTGGTGACGGTGATGTCGTCGCCCTCGCGCTTGCCCACGGTGACGGCACGCAGCGATACGGTGCTCTTCGCCGGATCGACCAGCCAGACGAAGCTCTTGCCGTCCTTCTCCAGGATCGCGGTCGCCGGCAGGTCGACATGCGGCGGCACTGGCCGGGCGAAGCTCACGGAGACGGTGATGCCGAGCCGGAACGACGTCGGGGGATCGTCGAGCGTGATGTAGACGTTGCGCGTGCGGGTGTTGGGATCGGCGATGGGATCGATGGCGCGGATGCCTGCGGCCTTGAACGACACCACGCGGTCGAGATCGACGGTGATGGCGAAGTCGTTGGGGTGCGACAGCCGCTCGGCGATGCGGTCGGGCACGGCGATCACGGCCTCGCGGACCTCGGGTCGCGCCAGGGTGATGACCTTCTGCCCGGCGGTGAGGACCTGTCCCGGTTCGGCGTACTTGGCGGTGACGACACCGTCGAAGTCGGCATCGAGGCGGGTATAGGCGAGCGCATCGTTGGCCTTGCGTAGCGCGGCGCGGGCGCGCGTCAGGTTGGCCTGCGAGGTCTCGAAATTGCGGCGGCTGAGGTCGTACTGGGCCTGCGGGATGATGTTGCGCTGGACCAGGTCCTTCAACCGCGCCTCTTCGCCCTGGGCGTTGGCGAACTGGGCCTCCGCGTTGGCCAGCGACGCCTCGGCGCTGCGCACCCCCAGCGCCTGCACGGCGGGATCGAGGGCGGCGATCTCCTCGCCCTTCTTCAGCACGCTGCCGACATCGACGAAGCGCGCCACCATGCGGCCGAAGACGCGAAAGCCGAGATCGGTCTTGTAGCGCGGCTCGATCATGCCGACGAAGGGCCCGAGCGTTTCGGTGGATTGCACCGTCGCCACGACCGACAGGACAGGCCGAACCGGCGGTGGCGGTGCGGCTTCCTCGCGACAGGCGCCGAGGACGACGAGCAAGGCAAGCGCCAGGGGTCGCGATGCGTTCATTTTGCGATCTCGACCTTCTGGCCGGGCCGCAGCAGCTGGACGCCGGCGCTGACCACGACCTCGCCCGCCTGCAGGCCCTCGCCGACCACGAGGCTGTTCTTGGTGTAGCGGCTCAGCGTGATCGGTTTCAGCGACACCGTCGTGCTGCGCGGGTCGATCACCCAGACGGCAGGCTTGCCGGCGATCTCGAACAGCGAACCCCACGGCAGCAGCACGACCGTGTACGTCCGCATCGGCGCCGTGCCGTTCACCAGGCTGCCGAGCGACATGGCGTCGGGCGTCTGCCGCAGCGACACCTTCACCCGGACGGTCTCGGTGTCGGTGTTGAAGGCCGGCGCAATCTCGCGCACGTCGCCCACGGTCTTCACCGACGGATCGGAGACCAGCGAAATGGCGAGATCCTTGTCCGTCACGGCATTGTTCATCGCCCATTCGTGGACGTTGAACACCGCGTCTCGCGCGCCGTCGCGCGCCAGGGTGAAGATCGCCTGCGCCTGGGCGACCACCTGGCCGACCTCGGCGTGCTGGGCGGTGATGATGCCGTCGGCCTCGGAGCGCAGCTCGGTATAGGAGAGCTGGTCCTCGGCCAGCTTGAGGTCGGATTGCGCCTGCTTGAGCTGGGCTTCGGCCGAACGCATGTCGGCCTCGGCCTGGTCGTAGTCCCGCCGCGTGGTGTTGCCGCGCCCTAAAAGCTCTTTCTGCCGCTCGAAGGCGGCTGTGGTCTGGCGCACCAGGGCGTCGGCCGAGGCGACGCTGGCCTTGGCCGATACGACCTCCTCCTGCTGCTCGTTGGGATCGAGCTTGGCCAGCACCTGACCGGTTTTGACGTGGTCGCCGACATTGGCGATGCGTTCGCTGATCTTGCCGTTGATACGGAAGGAGAGGTCGGTCTTGATCCTGGCCTCGATGACTCCGGTGAGGGTGATCGAGGGCGTGAAGTCGACGATCTCCGTGGTCACCGCGTTGACGCGGGTGAGCGGCGCCTCCGGCGTGGTCTCGTTGCGGCAGGCCGCGAGCAGGCCAAGGCAGACCATCCAGGCACACGAACTGAGGGCGTGCCGCCGGCGAGAACTTGTAGAACGGAAAATCGACTGCCCCCTTTGAGCCGGTACATTGAAGCCGGGCGCGCCCGTCTTCAAGATGCCGCCATGCACATCATCAAGCGCCTCACCTTCATCGGCCTCGAATACGCCTTCGCGCCGGAGAAGGCCTACGGCATGTCGCGCGGCGGCGGCTTTCGCCGGCAGGGCGGGCTGGTCGAGGTCGAGACGGATGCCGGTGTCGTCGGCGTCGGTGAGGCGTTCGGCAATGCCCTGGTCACTCGCGAATACTTCCGCATGGTCGAGCCGATGTTCGTCGGCAAGAGCATCTTCGACTTCGATCATGTCGAAGCGCGCGTGCGCAACGCCATGTACCACCTGGGCATCGGCAACCAGCTCACCGCCTGCCTGGCCGCCATCAATGTGGCTTTGTGGGATGCCATCGCCCGCGGCTTCGGCGTCCGGGTCTGCGACCTGATCGGCGGCTGCGGCACCACCCGCATCCCGGCCTATGCCTCGACCGGCTTCTTCTCCAACGACCCCGACCGCCAGCTCGACCACATGCTGGCCGAGGCCGCCGGCCATCCCTATGCCGGCGCCAAGATCAAGATCGGCCGGGGCATCAAGGACGATGTCTTACGCGTGCGCCGCGCCCGCGAAGCGTTGGGACCTGACAAGCTCCTGATGGTCGATATCAACGGCGCCTACACTGCTGACGTCGCGCTCGAGTGCGCGCGGGCGATCGAGCCCTTTGCCGTGCACTGGATCGAAGAGCCTCTGCCGCCAGGCGATCTGCGCGGCTATGCGGAGCTGCGCCTGCGCTCGCCGATCCCGATCGCTGCCGGAGAAGCACACCACACCGTGCGGGATTTCCGCGCCCTGATCGACGGCCGCTGCATCGACATCGTGCAGCCGTCGATCCCCGGCACCGGTGGCCTCACCGAGGCCCGACGTATCGCCACGCTGGCCCACGCCCAGAACCTGCGCGTGGCGCCGCATGTCTGGGGCGGCGCCATCGGGCTCGCCACCGCCTGCCACTTCATCGCCGCGTTGCCCAACACGCCGCACACCGACCATCCGCCGTATCCACTGATGCTCGAGTACGACATGAGCGACAATGCATTGCGTACAAAGCTCTTGAGGAAGCCGCTCACCTTGGAGGCGGGCCACATCCTGTTGCCCGACGGCCCCGGACTCGGGGTCGAGCTCGATCGCGATGCCGTGGAGCGCTATCGCGTTTGCTGACCGGCGCGGGCCGTGCCAATGTTTCGTTGAAGAAGTGGGAGTGGGAAGAATGACCAAGGCAACTCGTCGCGGCTTCTCGGCAGGAGCGGCGCTCACTGTGCTGGGCTTGGGGAAGGCCGCCAGCGCGCAACCGGCAGCCGTCAAGATCGGCGTCATCTATCCGCTGAGCGGCAACTCGGCGAGCGCCGGCAACTATTCCAAGATGGCGATCGAGGTCGGCGCCGACGTGATCAACAACGGCAATGCCGACCTGGCCAAGATCATTCCCCTGGCCAAGGGTGGTGGCCTGCCGGGGCTCGGCGGCGCCAAGATCCAGCTGATCTTCGCCGACAACCAGGGTACGCCGGCGGCCGGCCAGAACCAGGCGCTGCGGCTGATCTCGGAGGAGAAGGTCGCGGCGCTGATCGGCGCCTACCAGTCGGGCATCACCCTCACGGCGAGCGCCATCGCCGAGCGCCATGGCATGCCGTTCCTGACCGCCGAATCCGTCGCTTCCAACCTCACGGAACGCGGCTTCAAGTGGTTCTTCCGCACCACGCCGGTCGCCATCGACTTCGCGCGTGCCTATTCGACCTTCCTCAAGGAGCAGAAGGCGGCCGGCCAGAAGGTCGGCTCGATCGCGCTGGTCCACGAGAACACCGAGTACGGCAACTCGGTCGGCAGCGTCATCACCGACCAGTTCAGCAAGGACGGCCTGCCGATCACGCAGAAGATCGCCTATTCGGCGAACTCGAGCGACGTGCAGCCCCAGGTGCTGCAGCTCAAGGAGAAGAATCCCGACGTCGTGATCTTCATCTCCTACACGTCGGACGCGATCCTCTACGCCAAGACGATGAAGGAGCTGAACTGGAAGCCCGGCATCATGATCGCCGACAATGCCGGCTTCAACGATCCGGCCTTCCTGAAGGCGATGGGCTCGACGGTCGAGGGCCTGGTCAATCGTTCGGCCTACTCGGGCGGCAAGCCGGGCAGCGTGCCGGCGATCTTCAACGAGCTCTACAAGGCCAAGGCCGGTGTTGATCTTGACGACGTCTCGGTGCGCGGCCTGGAGGGCTTCCTGGTGCTGGCCGATGCAATCAATCGTGCCGGCTCGACCGACGCGGCCAAGATCCAGGCGGCGCTCCGGGCCACCAACCTGCCGGCCGACCAGATGGCCGCGGGCTACGACGGCGTGAAGTTCGACGACAAGGGCCAGAACGTGCTGGCGTCGAGCGTGGTGACGCAGTTGCAGGGCGGCAAGTACGTCACGATCTTCCCCAAGGACCGAGCCACCGCCACCGTCATCCTGCCCTACAAAGGCTGGTAACCGTCGCGGCGTAGCGTAACGGAAGCAGCAGCGTGTCGATCACGCTGGCCCAGGTGATCGTGAGCGGGCTCTTGCTCGGCGCGGTCTATGCCCTGTTCTCGTCGGGCCTCACCCTGATCTGGGGCATGATGAACGTCGTCAACTTCGCGCACGGTGACTTCGTCATGCTGGGCATGTACGCCGCCGTGATGATGTGGACGGCGCTGGGCGGCGGCCCGTTCGCCGCCGTCCCTGTCGCCGCCATGCTGATCGCGACGCTCGGGATCCTGAGCTACTTCCTGCTGGTGCGTCACATCATGCGCGGGCCGATGCTGGCGCAGATCCTGGGCACCTTCGGCCTGGCGCTGTTCCTGCGCTACTCGGCCTTCTGGTACTTCGGCGCCGACTTCAAGACCCTGCCCGACACGATCGTCGGCGGCTCCTTCGTCCTGGGCGGCGTGCGCTTCGAGGGCTCGCGCGTCCTGGCAGGGGGCATGGGCCTCTTCATCACGCTGGCGCTCCACTTCATCCTGACCCGCACCGCCATCGGCAGCCGCATGCTCGCGGTGTCGGAGGACGCAACGGCGGCCCAGCTCATGGGCATCCGGCCGCAGCGCATGCAGGCGCTGGCCTGGGCGATGGCGGGCGCCGCGACCGGCATCGCCGGCGCGCTGATCGCCAACTTCTTCTACACCTCGCCCACGGTCGGCGAGACGCTGGCCATCATCGCCTTCGTCACCGTGTCGTTCGGCGGCTTCGGCAGCGTGCTGGGCGCACTGGTCGCCGGGCTGATCATCGGCGTCGTCGAATCGCTGTCGGCCTACCTGATCGGGCCGGTCTACAAGGACGTCGTCGTCTACATCCTGTTCGTCCTGGTGCTGTGGTTCCGCCCGCAGGGACTGATGGGGAAGGCCTGATGGGCAAGACATGAAGCGCTATCTCCTTCCGGGTGCGCTGGTCGTGCTGGCGCTGGTCTATCCCTTGCTGGTCGCCGGCTTGCCGGTGTGGGAGCGGCTGGGCGCGCTGGTCCTGCTGGGCGCGATCGGCGCCTCGGCCTGGAACATCGTCGGCGGCTATGCCGGCCAGGTCTCGGTCGGCCATTCCGTGTTCTTCGGCTTCGGCACCTATTCGGCGGTCGTGGTCTATACCCATCTCGGCTGGCCGCCGATCGCCGGCGCGCCGCTCGGCATGCTGCTGAGCGTCCTGCTGGCAGCGATCATCGGCGTGCCGACGCTGCGCCTGGCCGGCCACTATTTCAGCATGGCCACCATCGCCGTCGCCGAGCTGGTGCGCGTGCTGAGCTCGACCTCGGAGTTCCTGGGCGGCGCGCAGGGGCTGGGCGGCCCGGCCATGCCGCGCACCGTCTTCGACCTCTCCTTCATCTCGGCGACGCCGTTCTATTACATCTTCCTCGCCGTGCTGGCCTTCCTGCTCGGCCTCACCTGGTGGATCGAGCGCGGCCGCATGGGCTTCTACCTGCGCGCGATCAAGGATTCGGAGCGCGCCGCCCGGTCGCTGGGCGTCTCGTCCGGCCGCTACAAGCTCTATGCCTACATGCTGAGCGGCGCCTTCACCTCCCTGGCGGGCTCGCTCTATCTCTGCATGTTCGGCTTCGTCGATCCCGAATCGGGCTTCGGCATCCTGATCTCGGTGAAGATGGTGGTGATGGCGGCCCTGGGCGGCGCCGGCGTGCTGTTCGGCCCGCTGGTCGGCGCCCTGATCCTGGTGCCGCTGGAGGAGCTGTCGAACAGCTGGCTCGGCGGCCGCGGCGCCGGCCTCACCTTCGTGGTCTACGGCGCGATCATCGTCATCATCGCCCGCTTCCTGCCGAGCGGCCTGCTGTCGCTGTTCGAGCGGCGCCCGGCACGGCCCACGGCGGCCAAGAACCAGCCTGCGAGCGGCCATGCTGATTGACGCCCGCAACGTCACCAAGGCCTTCGGCGCCTTCAAGGCGGTCGACGATGCGTCGGTGTCGGTCGAGGAGGGCGACATCCTGGGCCTGATCGGCCCCAACGGCGCCGGCAAGTCGACCTTCTTCAACTGCCTGACCGGCGACCTGCCGGTGACGTCGGGCTCGGTGTCCTTCGCCGGCGCCGACGTCACGCGCTTGGCCCCCGAGGCGCGCGCCGAGCTGGGACTGGCGCGCACCTTCCAGGTCCCGCTCACCTTCGAATCGATGTCGGTGCTCGACAACGCCACCATCGGCGCGCTGCTGCGCCATCACAATGCGCGTGACGCCCGGGCGAGGGCGCGCGACGTCCTGCAGCGCGTCGGGCTGGGTCATGTCATCGATGCGCCGGCCAAGAGCCTCGGCACGCCGGGCCGCAAGCGGCTGGAGATCGCCCGCGCGCTCGCCTCCGAGCCCAAGGCGCTGCTGCTCGACGAGGCGATGGCCGGCCTGACGCCGACCGAGGTGCATGACGCGATCGAGCTGGTGCGGCGCATCCATGGCGGCGGCATCACCATCGTGATCGTCGAGCACATCATGGAGGTGATCGTCTCGCTCGCCCGTCGCGTCGTGGTGTTCCACCAGGGTCGCGAGATCTCGCGCGGCACGCCGCGCGAGGTCACCAGCGATCCCAAGGTGATCGAGGCCTATCTCGGCCGCCGCAAGGTGCGGCACTGATGGCCGCGCTGCTCAAGATCGAGCACCTCGAGGTGCGCTACGGCGACCTCATCGGCGTAGCCGATGTCTCGCTGGAAGTCCCGGCGGGCTCGGTCGTGGCGCTGCTGGGCTCCAACGGCGCCGGCAAGACGACGACCTTGAATGCCATCGCCGGTATCGTGCCGGTGTCGGCCGGGACCGTCGCCTTCGACGGCGAGAACATCGCCGGCCAGCCGGCCTACGCCATCGTCCGCAAGGGTCTGGCGTTGTCGCCCGAGGGCTGGCGGCTGTTCACCCAGCAGAGCGTCGAGAACAACCTGCTGTTGGGCGCCACGCCGCTCAGCGATCGCAAGCGCATTCCCCAGCTCCTCGAGCGGGTCTACGCGGTGTTCCCGCGGCTGGCCGAGCGGCGCAACCAGCGCGCCGGCACCATGTCGGGCGGCGAGCGCCAGATGCTGGCCGTCGGCCGGGCGCTGATGAGCGAACCCAAGCTGCTGCTGCTCGACGAGCCCAGCCTGGGTTTGGCGCCGGCCATCGTCGATTCGATGTACGACGCGTTCGCGGCGCTCCACAAGGACGGCCAGACCATCCTGCTCGCGGAGCAATCGGTCGATCTCGCGCTGGAGGCCGCCGACTACGCCTACGTCCTGCAGGTCGGCCGGTCGGTGCTGCAGGGACCCGCGACCGAGATGGCGCACAACCCCGACGTCCAGAAGATCTACCTCGGAATCGAGTGAGGGGAGCGCGGGACTCCGGCCTGCCTCATGGCTGGGGGCGCGCGACTCCAGTCGCGCGTCTTTGTCGGGGCAAGAGATGATCGCGCCACTGGAGTGGCGCGCCCCCAGCCTATCTGAGCGTCGGGTCGAGCTTGTCGCGGAGCCAATCGCCCAGCAGGCTGATGGAGAGAGTCGTCAGCACGATGACCGTCGCGGGCGCGAGCATGATCCAGGGGGCGCGGGTGATGTACTCGCGGCCGTAGCCGACCATGTTGCCCAGCGACGTCAGCGGCGGCTGCACGCCGAGCCCGAGGAACGACAGGCCGCTCTCCAGCAGGATGATCTCCGGAAAAGTGAGCGTCATCGACACGATCAGGGTCGAGGCGATGTTGGGCAGGACGTGCCGGCCGTAGATGCGGCCCGGGCCGGCGCCGAGCTGGCGCACCGCGGAGGCATAGCCCTGCTCGTTGGCGGCGAGCGTCAGGCCGCGGGTGATGCGGGCGTAGCGCTCCCAGGAATGGAAGCCCATCAGGGCCACGAACAGCGGCAGGCTGTTGCCGAAGAAGGCGAGCACCGAGAGGGCGATGATCATGAACGGCATGCTGGCCTGGAAGTCGATCGCCATCAGGATCAGCGTCTCGACGAAGCGCCGGAAGTGCGCGGCCAGGATGCCCAGCATCGTGCCCAGCGTCGCCGCGATCAGCGTGCCGAAGAAGGCGATCAGCAGGCTCATGCGGATCGACATGATCAGCCGCGAAAGCACGTCGCGGCCGAGCTCGTCGGTGCCCAGCGGATGGGCGAACGTGCCGCCGAAGAACAGCGGCGGCGACAGCCGCGCCTTGAGGTCGAAGGCGGTGATCGAATAGGGCAGCAGCAGGTCGGCGCCGAGCGCGATCACGACCATCAGCACCAGCCAGAGCGTCGCCAGGCCGACGGCGAACGGCAGCCGCGCGACATGGCGCGCGATCGCGGCCAAGGTCGAGGTGGGCAGCGGAGCAGGGATCGCGTCGCGGACGGCCATGGTTTCCTCAGTGCGCCCCGGCCGTGCCGCGCACGCGCGGGTCGAGCCAGCCGTAGGCCATGTCGACGGTGAAGTTGGCCAGAACCATCCAGGCCGCGATCACCATCAGGATCGCCTGCACGACGGCGAGGTCGCGGTTGGCGACGGCCGACACCAGCAGGCGGCCGATGCCCGGCCAGGCGAACACGCTTTCGACCACGACCGCGCCCGCCACCAGGCTGCCGATCATGAAGCCTATGATGGTGACCGTCGGGATGGCGGCGTTGGGCAGGGCATGGTGCGAGATCACGCGCCGCCATTCGACGCCCTTGGCCGAGGCGGCGCGGATATAGGGCTGGCCCAGCACCTCGAGCATGGCCGAGCGGGTGAAGCGCGCCATGATCGCGGCGCCCGCGGCTCCCAGGGTGATGATGGGCAGGATGGCGTAGACCGGCGAATCGGCGCCGCTCGCCGGCAGCCAGCCGAGATTGACCGAGAAGACCAGCACCAGCAGCAGCGCCAGCACGAAGCTCGGCATGGTGAAACCTGCCACCGATACGGCCATGGTCAGCCGGTCGGCGAAGGAGTTGCGATGCAGCGCGGCATAGACGCCGGCCGGAATGCCGAGCCCCACCTTGAGCGCCAGCGCCGGCAGGGTGATGGCAAGCGTCGCCGGCACGCGCTCCATGACGAGGTCGATGGCCGGCCGGCCGTCGCGCATCGACTTGCCGAAGTCGCCGGTGAAGGCGTGGCCGATGTAGGAGAGGTACTGGTCCCAGATCGGCCGCTCGAGGCCCCAGGCTTCGCGGAAGGCCTTGATCGCCTCGGGCGGCGCGTCGACCGACATGATGAGCAGCGCGGGATCGCCCGACAGACGCAGCACCACGAAGGCGAAGGTCATCACGAACAGGATGGTGAGCGCGGCGCGCAGCGCGCGGGAGGCGGTGAACAGCAGCATCAGGCGGCGACCTGCAAAGCAGGCTCCTCGACACGGTGGCAGGCGACCTGCCGGCCGTCGGGCAGGGTGCGCAGCGCCGGCGTCTCGGCGCGGCAGGCGGCGGTGGCGAAGGGGCAGCGCGTGTGGAACGAGCAGCCCGACGGCACGGCGACCGGATTGGGCGGATCGCCCGGCAGCAGCAGGCGCTCTCGACGGGGACCCAGGACAGGAATCGCCGAGACAAGCGCGCGCGTGTAGGGGTGCAGGGGACGGGCGAACAGGTCTTCGGCCTCGCCCTGCTCGACGATGCGGCCGAGATACATCACGGCCACTTCGTGGCTGACCTGGCGCACGACCTTGAGGTCGTGGCTGATGAAGAGATAGGCGATGCCCAGCTGCTCCTGCAGGTCGAGCAGCAGGTTCACGACCTGCGCCTGGATCGAGACGTCGAGGGCGGAGATCGGCTCGTCGCACACCAGCAGGTCGGGCTCGGTCATCAGGGCGCGCGCCAGCACGACTCGCTGGCGCTGGCCGCCCGAGAGCTCATGCGGATAGCGGTCGAACTGATGCATCTGCAGGCCAGCCGCCATCATGACGCTGGCGGCGCGGTCGCGCTGCTCGGCCGGGCTTTTGGCCCCGTGGATGGCGAGCGGCTCCATGATCTGCACGCCGACCGGCAGGCGGCGGTCGAGCGCGCCCAACGGATCCTGGTAGACCATCTGCATGCGTGGCCGGAGCGCGCGCCATTCCGGCGTGCCGGCCGGCGGCATGTCGGTGCCGCGATAGCGTACGGTTCCGGCGGTGGGCGGGAGGAAGCCCAGCACGAGCTTGCCGGTCGTCGACTTGCCGCAGCCGGACTCGCCCACGAGCCCGAGCGTGCGCCCGGGTGCCAGGCTGAGAGACACGCCGTCGACCGCACGCAGGGTGGCCTTGGCGCCAAACGGCCCGCGCCCGGCGCGGACCTGGTAGTGGCGACGGAGATCGGTTGCTTCGAGGAGAGCGGTCATTGGAGCGCGGACCTCCAGGTCCGCTCATGAATCATGTTCCTCTCCCCCTTGGGGGAGAGGTTAGGTGAGGGGGTATCGAAGGCCGTCTCCTGCATCACCCCCTCACCCAGCCTCTCCCCCAAGGGGGAGAGGAGCATGAGGAGAGGCATGAGCGGACCTGGAGGTCCGCGCTCCGCCATGATGATCATTCCGCCGCCTTCGGCAGGTTCCAGGCCGAGATGCCGACGTCGATCTGCAGATGACACGCCGCGCGATGCATCAGGCCGACATGGCGCACGGGCGGCGGCTCGTTCTGGCAGCGCGCCTCGGCCACCGGGCAGCGCGCCGCGAAGGCGCACCCCAGCGGCGCCTTGCCCGGCTCCGGCACCGTCCCCGGAATCGCGGCCAGCCGACGGCGCGGTCCGGTCAAGGTCGGCAGGGCGGCCAAGAGGCCCTGTGTGTAGGGATGACGTGCGGCGCCGAACAGGTCCTGGCCCATCGCCTCCTCGACCAGCCGGCCGGCATACATGACGGCCACGCGATTGACGTTCTCGGCGACCACGCCGAGGTCGTGGCTGATCAGCACCAGCGCCATGCCGGTGTCGCGCCGGATGCTGCCCAGCAAGGCCAGGATCTGCGCCTGGATGGTGGCGTCGAGCGCCGTCGTCGGTTCGTCGGCGATCAAGAGGTCGGGCTCGCCGGCCAGCGCCATGGCGATCATGACGCGCTGGTTCAGCCCGCCGGAGAGCTGGTGCGGATAATCGCCGAGCCGGCGCTTGGCGTCGGCAATGCCGACTTGGTCGAACAGGCGCAACGCCGCGGCCTCGGCGGCCGCGCCCTTGAGGCCGCGATGCAGGCTCAGCGCCTCGACGAGCTGCCAGCCGATGCGATGCACCGGGTTGAGGCAGCTCGACGGGTCCTGGAAGATCATGGCGATGCGCTTGCCGCGGACGCCTTCGAGCATCTTCGGCGCGGCGCCGATCAACTGCTGCTTGTCGATCCGCACCGAGCCGCGCACGCGGGCGCGCGCCGGCAGCAGGCCGAGCGCCGCCAGCCAGGTCACGCTCTTGCCCGAGCCCGATTCGCCCACGATGCCCAGCGCCTCGCCCGGCGCGATCGCGAGATCGACGCCGTCGACGGCGCGCAAGCTTCGTCCGTCTCTCTCGAAATCGACGGTGAGGCCCGCGATCTCGACCAGCGGAGCGGTCATCGCCCGTTGCCCTCCGCTCAGTTGGTGGCGAAGTTGACGGTGCGGAACTCCATCGCGAAGGAGGGCGAGGCCTTCCAGCGGATGTCCTTGCGCTTGGCGGTGAAGGTCGCGTTCTGGTGCAGCACGGTGTAGGCTGGGTCCTCGCGCTCGCAGATCACCAGCATGCGGGCGAACATGGCCTTGCGCTTGGCCATGTCGGTCTCGACCTCGAGGGCGGCCGACAGCTTGTTCATCTCCTCGTTGGTCCATTCGCCGACCTGCTGCTGCTGGCCCTGCGGGCCGTGCTGCGCCACGATCGAGGAGATCGGGTCGTTGAAGCCCGCACTGTTCGACCAGTCGCGCACGGCGCGCGGGCTGTTGGTCTCGAAGATCTGCTGCCAGTTCTCCTTCATCTCGATCGGCACGTTCAGGCCGACCTGGCGCCACATCTCGACCAGCACCTGCGCCGTCGCCGCCTGGTTCGTGTAGTAGTTGTTGAGCAGGCGGTAGGGGATCGGCTCGCCCTTGTAGCCCGCGTCCTTCAGGAGCTGCTTCGCCTTGGCCGGGTCGAAGGCCGGCACCGTCCAGTTGTCGACGAACATCGGGCCGTAGAATTCCCACTGCAGGCCGGCCGGCACGCGGGTGCGGCCCGACCACAGCGCCTCGACGATGGCCTGGCGATCGATCGCATGGGTGAAGGCCTGGCGGATGCGCGGGTCGGCCAGCCGCGGATGGTTCTTGTCGAACACCGTCAGGCGATGATTGACGATGGTGCTGCCCAAAACCTCGAACTTGGGGTTCTTCTCGATGCCCGGGATCTGGTCGGGCGGCACGTCGCAGATGAAGTCGAACTGGCCGGCCAGCAGGCCGTTGATGCGGGTCGCGACCTCGGGCACCACGACCAGGCGCACGCTCTTGAGCGGCGGGCGGCCGCCCCAGTAGTCGTCATGCGCGTCGATCATCAGCGACTGGTCGGGCACGAACTCGCGCACCTTGTAGGGGCCGGTGGCGACCGGCGCCCGCGACCAGTCCATCCAGGTCTTGGCCTGCTCGAAGGCGCGGCGCGAGACGATGTCGCTGCCCATGCGGCCCAACCGGCCCTCCAGGGTGACGTCGGGCGTGCGGTTGGTGAAGCGCACGGTGTACTTGTCGATCGCCTCGACCTTTTCCAGCGCCGGCAACAGGCGCTTGGCGACGGCCGGCACCTCGGGCGGCAGCGCCTTGCCCTGCACCGAATCGCGGATCAGCACCGAGGTGAACAGCGTCTTGTTGGAGGTGATGTCGTAGTCCGGGCCGAACATGCGCTCGCGGCTGAAGGTGAAGACCACGTCGTCGGCCGTCATCTCGTCGCCGTTGTGGAACTTCACGCCCTTGCGCAGGGTGAACTCGACGGTGCGCTCGTCGAGCCGCTTCCAGCTCTCGGCCACGCCCGGCACCGATTCGAGCTTGCCCAGCAGGTTCTGCATGATCAGCGGCTCGAACAGGAAGGAGAAGACGCGCTGGCCGACGTTCGACTGCTCGCGCAACGGCTCGAGCGAGGCCGAGTTGGCGATCTGCTGGACGGCGATGGTGATGCTGGGCCGCTGGTCGGCCTGGCCGATGGCGATGCGCGGCAGGCCGAGGCTGGCGGCGGCGAGGCCGGTGGTGGCGATCAGACGGCGGCGGCGCAGGAACATGGTGCGAACTCCCTGAAGAAGGTGGCACGCTATTCCGGTTGGATGACCGATCGGTTTCGGTCTTATGACGCTTCGTTTGTGCAGTGCGGCAGATATCCCCGGTGATGGGTGCGAGGGGACCAAGAAGTGCAGAAAACAGGCAGCCCCACTGTCCCCACATCCGCTAGAATTGGCCGGACGTTCGCAATCGGGGGAGAACGATCATGCCAATGACCAATCGGCTCTATGCCGAGTTTCTCGGAACGGCTTGGCTCGTCCTGGGCGGCTGCGGCAGCGCGGTGCTGGCCGCGGCCTTTCCTCAGGTCGGCATCGGCTTTGCCGGCGTGGCGCTCGCCTTCGGCCTGACGGTGGTGACCATGGCCTACGCCGTGGCGCCGGTGTCGGGCGCACATTTCAATCCGGCAATCACCGTCGGCCTGGCCTTCGGCGGGCGCTTCCCGTGGAGCGAGGTGGTGCAGTACGTGGTCGCCCAGGTGCTGGGCGGCATCGCCGGCGCGGCCGTCCTCTACGTCATCGCGACCGGCCGGGCGGAGACCGGGATCGGCAGCTTCGCCACCAACGGCTTCGGCGAGCACTCGCCCGGGGGCTACGGCCTGCTCGCCGCCGCCGTCTGCGAGGTGGTGATGACCTTCGCCTTCGTCACCGTGATCCTGGGCGTCACCGACAAGCGCGCCGTGACCTTCGCCCCGGCCGCGCCGCTGGCCATCGGCCTCACCCTCACCTTGATCCACCTGATCAGCATTCCCGTCACCAACACCTCGGTGAACCCGGCGCGCAGCACGGCGCCAGCGGTATTCGTGGGCGGGGCCGCGCTGGCCCAGCTCTGGCTGTTCTGGGTGGCGCCCCTGGTCGGCGGGGCAATCGCCGGCCTGGCCTACGGGCTGCTTGGCCGCAAGGACTGACGGCGCCTCCTGCGGGGACTAGGATGGCCGTCGGGAGGAATCAGCCATGACCATCATCAACCGCCTGGCCTGTCTCACCGTTGTTGCAATGCTGCCGTCGGTCGCCTCGGCGCAGTCGGTCAATTTCTGGCTGGCTGCCCTGCCTGGCAACATCCAGGGATGCATTGCGCTCGATCCCCAGTTCACCCGCGAGCACACCTTCACCCTGAAGGATGGTCAGGCCGAGCTCACCTCGCCGGGCGGCGTAAACACCAAGCTGAAGATGGCCAAGCCCAACGTCTATGAGACCGACTACCAGCTCGGCGGCCGCCATTTCCATGTGGTGGCCGATCTCTCGGTGACGCCGCGCACGCTCACCGTCACCGAGAAGAACCTGGGCTGCAAGTGGACGGCCAAGAAGGAGTAGGTCTCTGGCCGTTTGTCGACGCCGAATGAAATGAACGGGTCGCGACGCTCCATTCCGTTCCACGTCACGCTTCTGACGTTGATGGTGCTGATCGTGCTGCCGCTGGCCGCGGCGCTGCTGTGGCTGGGCTGGCGCTCGGTCGACCAGCTCGAGGATCGCAGCATCCGCCATCGCATGGCCGCCCTCGACAGCGCCGTCGAGGGCTTCCTGACGTCGGGCCTGCGCGTCGTGGTGGCGATCGGCACCACGCTTGCCGAGACGCAGGCCTTCGCGCCCGGCAGCACCGTCGCCGACGAGGAGCGGCTGCGCCAGTTCGCCACGATCATCGAGCGCTATCCGGCGATGGCCGCAATCTATGTCGGCTATGACGACGGGCGCTTCCTCTATGTTGGCCGAACCGAGTCGCTGGCGATCAGCCAGCGCCTGGAGTTCGACGCGCCGGATGCGCCCTCGCTGCTGGTGCGCACGTTGGTGGCCGGCGAGGGCCCGCGCCAGGAGACCTGGTGGTTCCAGCTCGCCGACGGTAGCCGGTCGCCAACCCAGACGCGCCTGCTCGACTTCGATCCGCGCGTCAGGCCCTGGTACATCGACGCGATGGCCGCCAAGGGTCCGGTGCTGACCGAGCCATACACCTTCGCCCAGGCCAATGTCGTCGGCGTGTCGGCCGGCATGCCGCTGCGGCAGGGCGGCGTGATCGGCTTCGACTTCACCCTGAACACGCTGTCGCGCCTGATCGGCGATTACCGTTTCACGCACAACTCGATCATCATGGTGGCGAGCGATACCGGCACCGTCTTCATGGAATCGGAAGGCTGCCGGATCGACGGTGGGACATGCCTGCCCGGCGAAGACCAGGTGCGTGCGGCGATGCGTGCGGCCATCAGCCGGGCGGTCGGCAGCGACGCGCGCATCGAGCGCGACATCACCGTGGGTGAGCGCGACTATCGACTGCTGGTGCACCAGGTGCCGCCGGCGTACGGACGACGCTACATGGTGGTTGCCGCCGTGCCGATCAGCGAGCTCGCGGTCGATTCGCGGACCCTGCTGGAACGGGCGGCGCTCACCGCGGCGATCGCCGTGGCGCTGGCCATCTTCGGCGTGCTGCTCGCCTCCTTCGTGCTGTCGCGCTCGATCTCGCGCATCGCCGCCAAGACCGAACGCATCCGCGCGCTCGACTTCTCCGATCGCACGCCGGTCGAAAGCCGCATCACCGAGATCGTGCGCCTGTCCGATTCGGTCGAGCGCATGCGCGAGGGGCTGGAAGTGTTCGGCCGCTACGTGTCGAAGCACCTCGTCGAGCAGATCATGCACTCGCCCGAGGCCGCGGGCGTCGGCGGCATGCGGCGCGAGATCACGGTGATGTTCACCGACATCGAAGGCTTCTCGCGCATCGCCGAGACCATGGAGCCCGAGCTGCTGACCAGCCGGCTGTCGCGCTATTTCGATGCGCTGGGGTCGGCGATCCTCGCCAACCGCGGCACCATCGACAAGTACATCGGCGACAGCATCATGGCGTTCTGGAACGCGCCGGAGCCCGATCCCGACCACATCGTCAATGCCTGCCGGGCCGCCCTGCAGGCCGCCGCCGCCGGCCGCCAGCTTTCCGACAAATGGCGCCAGCTCGGCCGACCGGGCTTTCGCACCCGCTTTGGCCTGCACACAGGCCCGGCGGTGGTCGGCAATGTCGGCGCGCGCGAGCACATCAACTACACGCTGGTCGGGGCGGTGGCGAACCAGGCGTCCCGGCTGGAAGGCCTGAACAAGATGTATCACACCGAGATCCTGGCCAGCGGCGAGGTCGCCGCCGCCACTGCCGGCCACTTCGTCTGGCGCCAGATCGATCGCATCGTGGCGGCGGGCACGACGGAGGAACACGAGATCCACGAGCCGATGGGCGAGATCGATGCGGCCGCCGGCCATGCCGAATTCCTGGCCGCCTGGCGCGCCGGCCGGGAAGCCTACGTTGCCGGCCGCTTCGAGGCGGCGCTGGCGGCGTTTCGCGCCGCCGCGGCGCTCAAGCCCGATGACGGGCCGTGCGGCGTCCTGATCGGGCGCTGCACGGACTTCCTGCGCAGCGGGCCGCCCGCGGGCTGGAACGGCACCTGGCATTTCGACAGCAAATGACGCTGTCCGACGACGCGACAGATAGACCGTTTCTTGTCGAGCCGATAGAATCGAACGGCCTTAGTGGAGAGTGACTTGTCCTTGGCCGGGACGCGCGTGTTCATCGTCGAGGACGAGGCTCTGATCCTGGATACCCTTCAGGACATGCTGGAGGATCTCGGCTGCAAGGTGGTCGAGAGCGCCACGCGCGTGGGCGAGGCCCTGGCCAAGGTGCCCGCGCTGGCCTTCGATGTCGCCGTCCTCGACGTCAATGTCGCGGGTGAAAGGGTCGATCCGGTCGCCGATCTCCTGGCGAATCGCGGCGTGCCGTTCCTGTTCGCCACCGGCTACGGCCGATCGTCGCTTGCCGCTGCCCATCGCGAGCGGGTCGTCCTGACCAAGCCCTACCGGAAGGCCGACCTCGAGGCGGCGCTGGCGGCCGTCCTGTCGAGGTGATGGCCGTGTCCGAGCCCGGCACTGTCTCAGCGAGAAAGGGCCACTCGGCCGCCGTCCATCTCATCGTTTTCGCCCTGGTCGTCGCGGCACCCCTTTTGCTGCTGGTCGGCGCGCTGCTCTATCGCTCGGTGACCTTGGAGGGCGAGCAGATCAGGCAGCGTATCGGCCAGGTCCTGCAGGCCCTGGTCGCCGACCTCGACCGCGACATGGAGCGGCGCATCGCCATCCTGGAGACGCTGTCGACCTCGCCGCTGCTGATGGCGGGAGACTGGCCGGCCTTCTATGCCCAGGCCAAGCAGGCCCTGGGCAGCCGGGCCTACCTTGTCCTGGTCGACGCCGACGGCCACCAGCTCGTCAATACCTACGTGCCGTACGGCGAGGCGCCGAAAATGACGGGCGATCCGGCGACACTGCAGAGGATGAAGCAGGATCCGCGCCCGATCATTTCCGACCTCTTCACCAGCCTGGTGGTGCGGCAGCCGGTCTACAACATCTCCATCCCGGTAATGCGCGACAAGGAGCTACGCTACGTCATGAGCCTCGGCCTGCTGCCCGAGGACCTGCGTGCCCTGCTGCAGAGCCAGAGCCTGCCGTCGGACTGGACGGCGGCGATCTGGGACGGCAACGGCATCACCGTGGCGCGCACGCACGACCAGGCGCGTTTCCTGGGTACGGCCGTGCCGAGACATCTCATGCGGTTGCAGCCGCAAAAGGTCGTGCGGACCACGAACATCGAAGGCGGGGAGGCATTGATCGCCGTCGGCCGGAGCCATTGGTCGAACTGGACGATCGACGTCTCCTTCCCGGCAGCCCTGGTCGATCGCCAGCTGCGAGATTCCCTCCTGTTCTGGGGCGCCACCATCCTCCTGATGGCCGGCCTCGCCGTCGGTCTTGCCTTCCTGTTCGGCCGGGCGCTGACGCGGCCGCTGGCGGCTGCCACCGCGGCGGCCGGCGCGCTGGGTCGTGGCCGGCCCTTCACCATCGCCGCGTCAAGCATCCGCGAGGTCAATGCCGTCGGCGAGGCGCTGCAACGCGCCCGGAACGATCTCGAGCAGGGTTCGGCGGCGCTGCGGCGAAGCGAGGAGCAGTTGCGCACGGCGGCCGAGGCGGCGCAGTTCGGGGCGCACGAATACGACGTGGTGCACGATCGCACGGTGCGCTCGCCGCAGTTCCTCAGGATCCTGGGCGCCGACGAGGCCGAGACCGCAGGCACGTTCGATGCCGGACTGGATTTCGTCCATCCCGACGACCGCGAATCGACCCGCCAGCGCAAGCAGCAGATCCTGGTGGGCGCCGGCGACCACTACCAGCTCGAATACCGTATCCGCCGACGCGACGGCCATGTGCGCTGGGTGATGGATCGCGGCCAGGTGATACGCGATGCCAGCGGCAAGCCGCTGCGCGTCATCGGCGTCGTGCTCGACATCACCGAGATCAAGGAAGCCGAGCTGCGCCAGTACCTGCTGTTCGACGAGCTGAACCACCGGGTGAAGAACACGCTGGCGATCGTCCAGGCGCTCGCCCAGCAGACCCTGCGCACGCGCCCCGACCCGCAGCAATTCGCCGAGGCTTTCTCCGACCGTCTGGGGTCGCTGGCCCGCGCCCACAGCCTGCTCACCAACGATTCCTGGCGCGGCGCGCCCTTGCGCGACATCGTGATGACGGCGCTCGAGGCCTTCGTCGACGAAGGCCGGCCGGTCGAGATTGCCGGCGATGAGGTGCTGATCCCGGCGACCACGACGATCACGCTCAGTCTTATGCTGCACGAGCTTGCCACCAACGCCGCGAAGTACGGCGCGCTCTCCGTCGCCGAGGGCCGGCTGTCGATCCGCTGGAGCGCCGCCGAATCGAGCTCGAGCATCGCGATCGACCTGCACTGGCAGGAGGACGGCGGCCCGCCGGTGTCGCCGCCCAAGGACCGCGGCTTCGGCTCGCGCCTGCTGGCCGGCAGCGCCCGGCAGCTCGGTGCAGCGTTCGAGGTCGTCTATGCGCCGCAAGGCCTGCGCTGCCGCCTGCGCTTCTCGGTGACGCTGGTGGAGGATTAGATCTCTTGCCGGCCCCTCGTATGGCAGCGCGCGACGTCGCTGTCATACGCCGCCTTGCATGCCGTTGTAACCGTCATTAACGAAGATCGTTCCTGATGACGATGAACATGCTGAGATCGATCCAGGCCGGGGCAGGGGCGCTGCTCGCGCTGCTGCTCGTGCCCGTGCCGGGCCTGTCGCAGCAGCCGAACCGGTCGGGCTTCTACTTCGGCGGCCACATGGGTTACCTGTTCGGCAACGGCACGGCGACGCTGGCCGACCCGATCGGCGTTCAATCGGCCGGCGGCACCAGCCCGTACGGCACGCTCTTTGGCGGCGTCCACGCGGGCTACGAGCAGCACTTTGCATCACGCCTGATGCTGGGGCTCGAGGTCGACATGTCGTTCGCCAGCTACAGCGATCTCGCCAACGTGCTGTCGTACCGCGCGACGGGTACCGGCACGGCCAACGAGCAGCTCGAATTCCTGTCGAGCCTGCGCGCCCGTGCCGGCTACGACATGGGATCGTGGACCCCCTTCGTGACCGGCGGCATCGCCTGGGCGAGCACGCGCTACTCGCGCACCGACCTCACGACCGGCAACGAGGATGCAAGTCCCGGCAACATCCGTGTCGGCTGGACGGTGGGCGGCGGCGTCGACTACCGCCTCGACCCGCGCTGGACCACCCGCCTCGAATATCTCTACACCAACCTCGGGCTCGGCGGCCTTCTGTTCGGCGCAGCCCCCGCGCGCTACGATTCGCAATACAGCCTGAATCAGTTCCGCGTCGGCCTGAACTACAAGTTTGGCGTCGAGGACGAGAAGGAGGCGAAGGCCGACGATCGTGGCCCCGGCACCTGGGAGATCCACGGCCAGACCACGTTCATCTACCAGGGCTATCCGCCGATCTATGCGCTCTACAGCGGCGCCAACAGCCTGCCGCCGGAGGGCCAGAGCCGCGAGACCTGGACGGTGTCCGGCTTCCTCGGCGTGCGGCTCTGGCAGGGCGGTGAGCTCTACTTCAATCCCGAGTTCCTGCAGGGTTTCGGCGTCGCCAACACCGTGGGTGCTGCGGGCTATCCCAACGGCGAGGCGCAGAAGTCGAACTTCCCCTATCCGCGCTTCAACGTCTCGCGCCTGTTCCTGCGGCAGGAGATCGGCCTGGGCGGCGAGACGGAGACGGTCGACAGCGACTACGGCCAGCTGTCGGGCGTGAAGGACATCAATCGCGTCACGCTGCAGTTCGGCAAGTACTCGGTGAAGGACCTGTTCGACACCAACGCCTACGCCAACGACCCGCGCATCGACTTCCTCAACTGGTCGATCTGGGCGGCAGGCGCCTTCGACTATCCGGCGGACAGGCTGGGCCTGACCTGGGGGCTCGCGGCCGAGCTGAACCGCAAGGACTGGTCGGTGCGGGCCGGCTACTTCCTGGTGCCCTTCGAATCCAATGCCAACACGCTCGACACCGCACTGTTCGTGCGCGGCGGTTACGTCGGCGAGCTGGAGATGCGCTACAAGCCGTTCGGCCAGGACGGCGCGTTCCGGCTGGGAACATGGTTGAACAGCACTTTTTCCGGTTCCTACAACCAGGCCACGGCGCTCGCCAATCCGGCTCTCGGCCTCAATGCGAACGACACGATCCCGTGGACGCGGCAGGGCCGCACCAAGTACGGCCTGTACCTCAACTTCGAACAGGCGCTCTCTGATTCGGTCGGGCTGTTCGGTCGCTTCAGCTGGAACGACGGCCGTAACGAGATCATGTCCTTCACCGACATCGACACCAGCCTGTCGCTCGGCGTGCAGATCAAGGGCACGTTGTGGGGTCGGCCGGACGATCGCGTCGGCATCGCGGGCGCCTGGAACAACATCTCCGGCGATCACAGTGGCTACCTGGCGGCCGGCGGCCTGGGCCCGCTGGTCGGCGACGGCGCCTTGAGCTACGCGTCGGAGAACGTGTTCGAGGCCTACTATGCCTTCCAGCTCGCCAAGGGCATCGTAGCGAGCGCGGACTACCAGTTCCTCGGCAATCCTGCCTACAACATCGTGCGCGGTCCGGTGAACGTGTTCAGCGGACGGCTGCGCATGAGTTTCTGAGTCCCGCCGTCATCATCCTGTAACGCTGGGCCGGCTAACGAGATCGCATGCATCTCGACCTGGCGACCCTTGGGGATTCCGCGTTGCGCCTTGCCGTGGCGCTGCTGCTCGGCTCGGCGATCGGCGTCGAGCGCCAGTGGAACCAGAAGATGGCTGGCCTACGCACCAATGCGCTGGTGGCCCTGGGCGCCTCGGGATTCGTCGTCTTCTCCGGCCTGGTCGGCGCCGGCGATCCGACGCGCATTGCCGCCCAGGTGGTGACCGGCATCGGCTTCCTGGGGGCCGGCGTGATCCTGCGCGAAGGCGTCAACGTGCATGGACTCAACACCGCGGCCACGCTCTGGTGCTCGGCCATGGTGGGCTCGCTGGCGGGCGCGGGGCTGCTCGGTCCCTGCCTGCTCGCGGCGGCCTTCGTGATCGCCACCAATCTTCTTCTGCGGCCGCTGATACGGCGGCTCAACAATCGCCTGATGACGAGCAGCAACGTCGAGACGCACTACACCGTGGAGATCGCCTGCCGCGGCGCCGAGGAGGCGCACATGCGATCGCTGCTGCTGCACGCGCTGTCCCAGGCCGGGCTCGGCCTGCGCCGCCTCGAGAGCGAGGACATTCCCGACACGTCCAAGGTGACCGTCACCGCGCAGGCCGTCGCCGCCAACCGCAACGACGCGGCCCTCGAGCAAATCGTCGGCCGGCTCAGCCTCGAGCCCAACGTCTCGGCCGCGACCTGGCAGATCGACCGGTCGATTCCGGAATCTTAGTGCCGGGGGCGCGCCACTCCAGTGGCGCGTCTTCTCATGCTCTTCCGGACCGCGCGCTTCCAGCGCGCTCAAGCTCATGAGCGCGCTGGAAGCGC
>JAIEOV010000046.1 GCA_019750135.1 Reyranella sp.
TGGCCGGCTCATGATCATGAGCCGGCCAGAGGCCGGCGGTCCGGAAGAATAAGAGCATGTCCTCTTCCGACGACGCCACGCGCCGGGCCGGCGCGATCCTGACGGTCGAACTCGGCGCCATCGCCGCCAACTGGCGCGGGCTGCGCGACGCCGGGCGTGCCGGCGGCCGGCCGATCGACTGCGCCGCCGTGCTCAAGGCCGACGCCTACGGCTGTGGCGCCGCGGTCGTCGGCCCGCGCCTCGCGGCCGAAGGCTGCCGCCAGTTCTTCGTCGCCCATCTCGAGGAAGGCATCGCGCTGCGCAAGGCGATGCCCGAGCACCCGATCTACGTGCTGAATGGCCTGCTGCCCAACACCGAAGCCGACTTCGTCGAGCACGATCTCACCCCCGTCCTGAACCAGCTCGGCCAGCTCAATGCCTGGCGCGCCGCGGCCCAGCGCTTCAACCGGCCGCTCGACGCCATCATCCATATCGACACCGGCATGCACCGCCTGGGCTTCGGCCCGGAAGAAGCCCAGGTGCTGATCAACGAGCGCGGCCGCCTGCGCGGCCTGCGCCTCGCCCTCCTGATGAGCCATCTCGTGGCGTCCGAGGAGCCCAACAACGCCATCAACGGCGAGCAGCTCTCGCGCTTCCGCAATTTCGTGCGCGCCATGCCGGGGGCGCCGACCTCGCTCGCCAACTCCTCGGGCATCTTCCTCGGGCCCGACTACCATTTCGACCTGCTGCGGCCGGGCGCCGCGCTCTACGGCATCAACCCGCTGCCCGGGCGCGACAATCCGATGCTGCCGGTGGTGACGCTGCAGGCGCGCATCCTGCAGACCCGGCGAATTGACGCTTTTCAGACCGTTGGATACGGTGCCGCCTGGCGGTCAGCCCGGCCTTCCCGCGTGGCCACGATCGCGCTGGGCTATGCCGACGGGTACTTCCGCATCCTCATCAACCGCACCCACGTCCATCTCGCCGGGCACCGCGTGCCTGTGATCGGCCGCATTTCCATGGATCTAGTGACGATCGACGTGACCGAAGTGCCCGAAGCCCTGAGCGAGACCGGCGCCATGGTCGAGGTGCTGGGCCAGCACATGACGGCCGACGACCTCGCCGACCATGCGCGCACCAACGCCTATGAAGTCATGACCGCGCTCGGCCGGCGCTATGCCCGCGTCTATACCGATACGCCGCCCGAGGGCGAGGACGGCAGCGAGACCGAACCGGAGACCGCGTCGTGACGATTCCCTTGGTCACCCTGCTCGGCCGCATGACGCTCGCCTTCCTCGAGGCGATCGGCTCGGTCACGTCCTTTGCCCTGCAGTCGGTCCGCTGCGCCCTCACGCCACCCTGGTACCGCCAGCAGATCGTCCGCCAGATGCTGGAGATCGGCTACTACTCCCTGCCGATCGTCGGCCTCACGGCCATCTTCACCGGCATGGTGCTGGCGCTGCAGAGCTACACCGGTTTCGCCCGCTTCTCCGCCGAATCGGCCATCCCCAATGTCGTCGTCGTATCGCTGACGCGCGAGCTCGGTCCCGTGCTGGCAGCGCTGATGGTGGCAGGCCGCGTCGGCGCCGCGATGGCGGCCGAGATCGGCACCATGCGCGTCACCGAGCAGATCGACGCCCTCACCACGCTCTCGACCAATCCCTACAAGTACCTGGTGGTGCCGCGCCTGATCGCCGGCGTCGTGACCATGCCCATCCTGGTGCTGATCGCCGACATCATCGGCGTGCTGGGCGGCTATCTGATCGGCGTCTACAAGCTCGACTTCAACGACCAGGCCTACCTCCGCAACACACTCGACTTCCTGCAGTTCCAGGACGTCTTCTCCGGCCTGGTGAAGGCCGCGGTGTTCGGCTTCCTGATCAGCCTGATGGGCTGCTACCACGGCTACACGTCCAAGGGCGGCGCCCAGGGCGTCGGCACGGCGACGACCAACGCCGTGGTCTCGGCCTCGGCCCTGATCCTCACCTTCAACTACTTCATCACCGAAGCCTTCTTCGCGCGCTAAGGCAATGTCCCCCAAGATCTCGCTGCGCGGCGTCACGAAATCCTTCGGGTCCAAGAATGTCCTGCAGGGCATCGACCTCGACGTCGCCAAGGGCGAGTCGATGGTGGTGATCGGCGGCTCGGGCACCGGCAAGTCCGTGCTGCTGAAATGCATCCTGGGGCTGATGCGGCCCGACTCCGGCTCGATCAAGATCGACGACCAGGAGACGGTCGCGCTGGCCGACGGCAGCCGCGCCGACGTCATGCGCAAGTTCGGCATGCTGTTCCAGGGCGGCGCGCTGTTCGATTCGCTGCGCGTCTGGGAGAACGTGGCCTTCGGCCCGATCCAGAGCGACGGCATGAAGCCCGCCGCGGCGCGCGAGATCGCGATCGCCAAGCTCGGCGCCGTCGGTCTGGGTCCCGAGATCGGCGAACTCTATCCCGCGGAGCTGAGCGGCGGCATGCAGAAGCGCGTGGCGCTCGCCCGCGCCATCGCCCGCGAGCCCGAGATCATCTTCTTCGACGAGCCCACGACCGGCCTCGACCCGATCATGGCCGACGTCATCAACGACCTGATCGTGAAATGCGTCAGCGACCTCGGCGCCACCGCCGTGTCGATCACCCACGACATGGCCTCGGCGCGCAAGATCGGCCATCGCATCGCCATGCTCTACGACGGCAAGCTGATCTGGCAGGGCCGCACCGCCGACATCGACCATTCCGGCGACGCCCACGTCGACCAGTTCATCAACGGCCGCGCCGAGGGGCCGATCCGCATGCAGGTCAGGAGGCTCTGACCATGATTCCCAGTCTCGAAGAAGCCCGCCGCCACTTCGCCGAGGAACTGCGCGTCACTGCGCACATGGGCAACGACCGCCTGGTCGAGGCCTTCGCCGCCGTGCCACGCGAGACATTCGCCGGCCCCGGCCCGTGGCGTCTCCTGAATTCGTGGGACGGCTACTGGACCACGCCCGACCAGGAACCGCACTGGCTCTACCACAACGTCCTGGTCGCGCTCGACGAGAAGCGTCGCCTCAATATCGGCGAACCGAATCTGTGGGCCTACCAGCTCGACCGCATCGCGCTCGGCGAAGGCGAGCGCGTCCTGCAAATCGGCACGGGCTCGGGTTACTTCACCGCCATCCTGGCGGAGACGGTCGGCCGCGGCGGCCGTGTCGATGCCATCGAGATCGACGAGGCACTGGCGGCCAGGGCCACGCGCAACCTCGAACCGTGGCCGGCAGCGACGGTGCATCCCGGCGACGCCGCCGTGCCGATCGACGGAGAGTGGGACGTCGTCGTGGCATTCGCCGGCGCGACCGCGCCGCAGGCCTGGTGGCTGGACAGGCTGGCCGACGGCGGCCGCCTGCTGCTGCCGATGACCGTGGCCGACTTTGCGATCACGGGCTTCATGCTGCGGCTCGATCGCCAGGGCGACGACCTGTTGGCGCGTTCGGTCGGCCGCGTCGGCTTCTATCCCTGCATCGGCGCACGCACGTCCGAGGGCGAAGCCGCTCTCCGGCAGGCGCTCGGCGACACAGCCGGCCAGCACGCCCTGCGCTGCCTGCGTCGCGATCCGCACGACAAGGACGAGTCGTGCTGGTTGCACGGCGACGGCTGGTGCCTGTCGAAGCGCACACTTCACTGACATGGCGCGGCCGCTAAAACGCTTCGTCTGCCAGTCGTGCGGCGCCGTCACGACCAAGTGGAGCGGCCGCTGCGAGAGCTGCGGCGAGTGGAACACCATCGTCGAGGAAGCGGCTCCCGCCCCCGGCCCGGCCGGTGGCGGCCTGGCGCGCGCCGGCAAGGGCCGCACGCTCGAGTTCGCCGGCCTGCGCGGATCGACGCCGCAACCTGAGCGCTATCGCAGCGGTATCTCGGAGTTCGACCGCGTCTGCGGCGGCGGTCTCGTCGTCGGCTCGGCCCTGCTGATCGGCGGCGATCCCGGCATCGGCAAGTCGACCTTGCTGCTGCAGGTCGCAGCAGCGCTGGCGCGCCAGCACACGGCCTGCGCCTACATCTCGGGCGAGGAGGCGCTCGACCAGGTGCGCCTGCGCGGCGAGCGGCTGGGGCTGGGCGATGCGCCGGTGCAACTCACGGCCGCGACCTCGGTGCGCGACATCGTGGCGACCCTGGAGCGGCCCGATGCGCCCCGCGTGGCGGTGATCGATTCCATCCAGACCATGTGGCTCGACACGATCGACAGCACGCCGGGCACCGTGAGCCAGGTCCGCGCCTCGGCGCAGGCGCTGGTCGAGCTGGCCAAGCGGCGCGGCATCGCCGTGCTGCTGGTCGGCCACGTCACCAAGGACGGCGCCATCGCGGGGCCGCGCGTGCTCGAGCACATGGTCGACACGGTGCTCTACTTCGAGGGCGAGCGCGGGCATCACTTCCGCATCCTGCGCACGGTCAAGAACCGCTTCGGGCCGACCGACGAGATCGGCGTGTTCGAGATGTCCGACCGCGGCCTGTCCGACGTCGCCAACCCGTCGGCGCTGTTTTTGGGCGAGCGGCGCGGCCATGTGTCCGGCACCTGCGTGTTCGCCGGCATCGAGGGCACGCGGCCCGTGCTGACCGAGATCCAGGCCCTGGTGGCGCCCTCCTCCTTCGCCACGCCGCGCCATGCCGTGGTCGGCTGGGATTCCAACCGGCTGGCCATGGTGCTGGCCGTGCTCGAGGCGCGCTGCGGCGTCGCCGTCGGCGCCAACGACGTCTATCTCAACGTCGCGGGCGGCCTGCGTATCGGCGAGCCGGCGGCCGACCTCGCCGTCGCTGCAGCCGTTGTGTCGTCACTCGCGGACGAAGCCGTTCCGACCGACATGGTCGTGTTCGGCGAGATCGGCCTGGGTGGCGAAGTGCGCCCGGTGAGCCAGCGCGAGGCGCGGCTGCGCGAGGCGGCCAAGCTCGGCTTCCGCAGCGCCTTGGTCCCTCGTGGACGCGCCGGCACAGGCCCTGCACCGCGCACGGAGGGCATCGCCATTGACGAAATCGAGCATCTATCGGACCTTGTGGCGCGTTTTCAGTCGCCCGACCGACCCATGAAACGGTCGCGCCGAGACAGCCCCAGAAGCGACGATCGTGGTCGTGGGCAAGAGTAGAGCGGAACGGAGTGTTTGAGGGGCGATGGACAAGCTGGGAATCACCGTTTTCGACGTGGCTGTCATCGCCGTCGCCTGCTTCGGCGCCCTGCTCGGCGCCTCGTCTGGTTTCGCGCACGCCGTTCTGTTCATCGGCTCGTGGATCGCCGCCGGCTGGGTGGCGTGGAAATACGCCAAGCTGATCCAGCCCGAGGTCGAGCAGCTCGTGGGCAGCACGGAACTCGCCTACTTCCTGGCCATGCTGGCCGTGTTCGTGGCCGCCCTGATCGTGCTGGTGATCCTGACCAATGCGCTGTCGCGCTCGGTGCGGGCGAGCCCGCTCGCCAAGCCCGACCGCATCCTGGGCGCCGGGTTCGGCGTGCTCTGCGCCTGGGTCGTGCTGGGCACGGCCCTGCTGTTCTACAGCTACCTCGGCCCACGCGCCTTGCCGCCAGCCGTCGAAGGCGGCGCCACCTTCCCGATGATCAGCGAGATGCGCAACTTCGTGGAGCCGTACCTGCCGCCGGGCTTCCGCACCCGCCTGCAACAGGGCCGCGGCGGCGATGCCGGGTCGGTTTCCGTCCCCTCACCGGCCTCGCCGGCCCCTCAGGCGGCTCCGCCCTCGGACGAGCCCAAGCCTGAGAACAAACCGCCGCAGTGAGTTATCCTTGATGGCGCGGCGCTCGGTCCCCAGTTATAACCCCGCCGTGTCCAGTGCCCCCAAACGCCTCGACCATGACCTCGATAAGTTTCACGAGGAATGTGCGTTGTTCGGCATCTACGGCACTTCCGATGCCGCCGCCCACACCGCGCTGGGCCTGCATGCCCTGCAGCATCGCGGCCAGGAGGCCTCGGGCATCGTCACATTCGACGGCCGACATTTCCACAATCACCGCGCCGCCGGCCTGGTCGGCGACATTTTCGGCGAGCAGTCGATCATCGCCAAGCTGAAGGGCTATTCGGCGATCGGGCATAACCGCTATGCAACGACCGGCGGCTCGTCGGACCGCAACATCCAGCCGATCTTCGCCGATTTCGACTTCGGCGGCCTGGCGCTGGCCCACAACGGCAACCTCACCAACGCCTACCTGCTGCGCAAGGAGCTGGTGCGGATCGGCTGCCTGTTCCAGTCGACCACCGACACCGAGGTCATCAACCACCTGATCGCCCGCTCCAACTACTCGACCGTGGTCGACCGCGTGATCGACGCGCTGGGCCGGGTAAAAGGCGCCTACTCCCTGCTGCTGCTCACCAACGAAGCGCTGCTGGGCGTGCGCGACCCGCTGGGCGTGCGGCCGCTGGTCATCGGCCGGCTCGAGGATTCCTGGATCCTGACGTCGGAGAGCTGCGCGCTGGACATCATCGGCGCCCGCTTCGTGCGCGACGTCGAGCCCGGCGAGATCGTCATCGTCGACGGCAACGGCCTGCGCTCGATCAAGCCGTTCACCAAGGAGAAGCGCCGCTTCTGCGTGTTCGAGCACATCTACTTCGCCCGCCCCGATTCCCGCGTCGAAGGCATCGGCGTCTACGATGCCCGCAAGCGCATCGGCATGCAGCTCGCCACCGAGAGCCCGGTGCCGGCCGACGTCGTCGTCCCGGTGCCCGACTCGGGCGTGCCGGCAGCGATCGGCTATGCCGCCCGGTCGGGCCTGCCGTTCGAGCTCGGCATCATCCGCAATCATTATGTCGGCCGCACCTTCATCGAGCCGGCCGACCACATCCGCCATCTCGGCGTGCGTCTGAAGCACAACGCCAACCGCGCCATGATCGAAGGCAAGCGCGTCATCCTGGTTGACGATTCGATCGTGCGCGGCACAACCTCGATGAAGATCGTCGAGATGGTGCGCAGCGCCGGCGCTCGCGAAGTGCACATGCGCATCGCCGCCCCGCCGACGACCGATCCCTGCTTCTACGGCATCGACACGCCCGAGCGCGAAAAGCTCCTGGCCTCGCGCTACGACGTCGCCGGCATGGCGAAGTTCATCGGCGTCGATTCGCTCGCCTTCCTGTCGATCGACGGCCTCTACAAGGCGATGGGCCTGCCGGCGGGCCGCGATCCGAGCAACCCGACCTTCTGCGACGCCTGCTTCACCGGCGACTATCCGATCTCGCTCGACGACGTGACGGGCGTCGAGGATCGCCAGCTCTCGCTGCTCGTCGAATCGGCCTGAGGCTCCTGTCGTGACTGCGGCTTCTCCCGGTCGTCTGGCCGGCCGTCTGGCGCTGGTCACCGGCGCCTCGCGCGGCCTCGGTGCCGCCGCCGCCCTCGCCTTCGCCCGCGAGGGCGCGCACTGCGTTCTGGTCGCGCGCACCGTGGGCGGCCTGGAAGAGCTCGACGACAGGATCAAGGCCGAGGGCGGCTCGGCGACGCTGGTGCCGCTCGACGTCACCGACGGGCCGGGCATCGACCGCCTGGGCGCCGCGCTCTACGAGCGCTTCGGCCGCCTCGACGTGCTTCTGGGCAATGCCGGCGTCCTGGGCGTCCTCTCGCCGATCGGCCACATCGATCCCGCCGTGTTCGAGCAGGTGATGGCGGTGAACGTGACGGCCAACTGGCGGCTGATCCGATCGCTCGACCCGCTGCTGCGCCGCTCTGATGCCGGCCGCGCGATCTTCGTGACCTCGGGCATCGCCCACAAGGCCGTGCCCTACTGGAGCGCCTATGCCGCGAGCAAGGCCGCGCTCGACGTGCTGGCAGCGACCTATGCCGCCGAGGTCGCGCACACCGCCGTGCGCGTCAACCTCTACAATCCCGGCCCGATCCGCACGACCATGCGTGCCCAGGCCTTCCCGGGCGAGCCGGTCGAGCAGCAGGTGCCGCCCGAGGCGCATGCCGAGGGCTTGATCCAGCTGGCGCTGCCGTCGTGCACTCTGAACGGCCAGTGGATCGCCGGCGACGAGTCGCTGCGTCTATCTTGACGCGTTCGTTACCTCGGCCGGACGTATCCCGACCTTGGTGATGCTGTCGATCGCGCCGTCGACGCAGAACTTGAAGACCGCGGCATCCTTCCATTTCTCGATCTTGGGATCGTCGAAGGGCGGCGCCGCGATCGTCTTGCTCAGGCATTCGTCAAACTCCTGGCCGTGGCCGACGCTGGCGAGCAGCCGCTTCACCCTGGGCAGCAGCGCTCTGTACGGGCCACCGGAAGACCTCCAGGCGAGATAGTCTTCCAGCGCGCCCAGCGCCACCAGCAGCTGGCCGGTGTCGGGCGGTCCGGGATGGCGCTCGAAGCGCTCGATGTAGGCGATCGCGATGTTCAGCACGCCCCCCTCGGTCGACGGATCGAGATCGACGGCACGACGGTACTTGACGACCGCCTCATCGAACTTGCCGGTCGCGCGGAGGATATTGCCCCAATCCATCAGGTCGGTTGCCGACGCCGGGGACTTGGCCTCCGCCAAGGCGTACCTGGCTGCGGCCTTCTCGAGATCGGCGAGTTCGTCCTTGCCCATGGCGACGGTGAGGACGCCGGACTTCGTGCGCCGATGTGCGTCGATCATCCACTGGCGGTAGATCAGCAGGCCTTCGAGACGGTTCACCAGCGCGTCGAGGCCGGGACTGCGTGTCTTGGGAATTTGCTGCAACTGCTCGGCGGCTTCGGCGAAAGTCTGGTCGGCGATGACGAGGCGCTTCTGCAGCAGCGAGTTGGCATCGTCCGCCCATTCCATGGACGGCGTGGTCTGGTGGACGATGATGCCCTTGCGCAGGAATGCCTTCATCAGCACGGCGATGGTCGTGGGCGAATGCTGCATCTGGCGCTGCGAATCGCGGAACCGGCCGATCGCCTGGTCCAGCTCGGAGAGCTGCTGCTGAAGGCCGACGCCGACCAGCGCCTCGGCACGCGCCATATGGATCTGGCCGAAGATATAGGGCACCCAGCGCAGCTCCGACTTGTCGGTGCTGGCCATCATCTTGGCGATGACCTGCTGGGTTCGCGCGAAGCTGCAGTTCTCGCGGCGATTGTTGATGCGGTGCTCCTCGCGGTGCAGGTCGGGCATGCTCGGCGCGACGCCGGTGTCGAGCGCTTTGCACTCCGCCTGCTCGCGCTTGAGGATGTAGGCGGCCGCCGTCTTGGGATCGACGAAGGCGATCGCGTTGAAGGCGATGCATTCGTAAATGTTGTCGAGCGTGTCCTCGATGCCATCGGCCGGGCAATTGGCCATCGCGCCGTGGTCGCCGGCGAGGCTCATCACGGCCGAATAGCCGCCGTGATCGTTGCGCCGCGTCAGCGCCGAGCGCAGCGTCACCGGCGCCAATCCAAAGAGGGCGACGACCTCGCGCGCCGCGCTGCGCAGGCTGAGCGGCGCACCCGGGATCTGCAGGTCGACGGGGTGGACGCCGTCGTCGACATGCAGACGCCGCCATTCCTGAACACCCGATCGCTGGATCTTGTCGAGCTGCCGCGCGATCTGCTGGGCGGAGAGCTCGGGCGTCGGCGCGTCGGGTGTGTTGGTCGCCTTGACGACGACGGGATCGATGACCATGCCGCCCATCGCCAGCTCGCGCACGATCGCAGCCAGCACGACGACGACGATGAAGCCCGCGCCAACGGCCATCAGGACCTTGCGGAAGCCGTCGAACCCGTTGGATATCTGCTCGAACGTCGGCATCTGAGCCCCCTCGTGATGCCACGACTGGCCGTCCGACAGGGAGGGCCGCACCGTCGAAGCTTTCACAATAGAGCGTGACCGTTCTGTGGGAAACCGCACACTACGTGCGCGATTGCCTGCCTAGCGCCTGTTGGCGCGCCCCGCGAACGGGTTCTTGGGCTTGCGCATGGTGAGCCGGATCGGCACGCCCGGCAGGCCGAAATCGTCGCGCAGCCGGTTCATCAGGTAGCGCAGATAATCGTCGCCCAGTTCCTCGGGCTGGCTGACCTGCAGCACGAAAGTCGGCGGCCGCCGCTTGATCTGGGTCATGAAGCGCAGCCGGATGCGCCGGCCCTTGGCCAGCGGCGGCGGATGCAGGGTCTCCATCTCGCGCAGCCAGCGATTGAGCTTGGGCGTCGGCACCCGCTTGTTCCAGATGTCGTAGGTCGTGAACACTGCCGGCATCAGCCGGTCGATGCCGCGGCCGTTGAGCGCCGAGAAGCCGACGATCGGCACGTCCTTGACCTGGGCGAACGACGCCTCCAGCCGATCGGCGAGCTTGCGCCAGGCCCGGCTCGCGCCCGCCTGGTCGTCGGCCAGGAGATCGGTCTTGTTGACGGCGACCACCAGGGCGCGGCCCTCGTCGATCACCCGGCCGGCGATGGTGAGATCCTGCTTGTCGGCCATGTCGGCAGCATCGAGCACCACGACCACGACGTCGGCCAACCGAATGGTGTCGAGCGTGTCGGCCACGGAGGCCGCCTCGAGCTTGGCCTCGATGCGGCTGCGGCGGCGCATGCCGGCGGTGTCGACCAGTCGCACCGGCCGACCCTTCCACTCCCATTCGACGCGGATGGCATCGCGCGTGATGCCCGCCTCAGGGCCGGTCAGCACGCGCTCCTCGCCGACCAGCCGGTTGAGCAAGGTCGACTTGCCGACGTTGGGCCGCCCGACGATCGCGAGCAGCAACGGCCGCTTGGGATCGGCCGCCTCCACTTCCTCTTCGTCGCTCTCGCCTGCCGCGTCCTCGTCGTCCTCGGGCACCGGCTCGATGTACTTGGCGAGCGCCTCGTGCAGGTCGCTCAGCCCCTCGCCATGCTCGGCCGATACCGGGATGGGCTCGCCCAGTCCCAGCCCGTGCGCCTCGGCCAGGCCCTGCTGGCCGGCGCGGCCCTCGCACTTGTTGGCGACCAGGATCACCTTGCCGGCGCGCTTGCGCAGCCAGCCGGCGAAGCTCTCGTCGAGCGGCACAATGCCGGCCCGCGCGTCGATCAGGAACAGCACGGCATCGGCGCTGTCGATCGCCCGCTCGGTGAAGCGGCGCATGCGCGCCTCCAGCGCCTCGCCGCCCGCCGTCTCCCACCCTGCCGTATCGAGCAGGGTGAAGGCGAGATCGCCGAGCTGCGCCGGCGCCTCGCGCACGTCGCGGGTCACGCCCGGCGTGTCGTCGACGATGGCGCGGCGCTTGCCGACCAGACGGTTGAACAGCGTCGACTTGCCGACATTGGGCCGGCCGACGATGGCTACCCTTGGGGCCACTCGTGGAAGGGAAGGCTTTGTGTCAGCGGAGGGCAATGAGCCGCCCTGAATCGGTCAAGACGTAGATCGTGCGATTGGCGATCACCGGGCCGAGCCGGATCGGGTCGCGCAGATCCATCTTGCCCAGAATCTCGCCAGTGTAGGGCGAGACGGCCAGAAGCTCCCCCAGCGTGCCGCCGATCAGCAGGCGGTCGCCGGCCAGCACCGGGCCCGACCACAGGACGGGCCGCTTGCGTGCCTCGTCGTGATACTGCGTGAGCGGCGTCACCCACTTCACCTTGCCGGTATCGCGCGTCAGGGCCGCAATCTCGGCGGCGCTGGTGGTGACGAACACGAAGCGGCCGGCCACCCACGGCGTCTGGTTGCCGCCGATGCTGCGCTCCCACATGCGCTGCCCCGAACGCAGCTCGATGGCCGCGAGCTGGCCCGCCGAGCCCATGGCCAGCACCAGGCCGCGGTCGATCACCGGACGGCCGCGGATGTCGGTCATGTTGCCGAAGGCGCGCACTTCGCCGCGCGCACCGATCATGGTCTCGTTCCATACCGGCCGGCCGTTGTCGACGCGCAGCCCGACCAGCTCGCCCGAGGAGAACGGCGCCACGATATACTCGCCCGAGCCCGCCGCACTGCTGCCGCCGACAAAGCCCGCGCTTTCCGTCAGGCCGGTGAACTGCCAGAGCTCGGAGCCGTCGACCGCCGCCAGCGCCTGCAGCTTGTTGTCGATGCTGATGGCGAACACCCGGTCGGCGTAGACCAACGGCGCGCCGCGCACCGGCGCGCTCACGGTCGACATCCACACTTCCTTGCCGTCGTTGGGATCGAGCGAGTAGACGGCGGCAAAGCCCGTCGTCACGAACAGCTTGCCGCCGTAGTAGGCCAGGCCGCCGCCGAACTCGTCGCCGTCGCGCGCCTTCTCGGGCTTCAGCGTCACCCGCCAGACAAGCTGGCCGGTGTCGGCATTGAAGGCCGAGACGGTGCCCTGCGCGTCCTTGGCGAACACTTTGCCTTCGGCGACAATCGGCGGCGAAGTCAGGATGCGCGAGGAACTCGATCCCGAACCAACATCGGCCGTCCAGATGATCTGCGGCGAATCGCTGACCGCGAGATTGTGCATCGCGTAGTTGGCGAAGCCACCCGACTGCGGCCAAGAATCGTTGACCGCCGGCGCCGGCAGAACGACCGGCACACTGGCCAGTTCCTTGTCCGGCTCGAGCTCGCTTCGTTCGGTGAACACCGGGATGCGCTCGCCGACCAGCGGAGCCTTGCTCTTGCCGAACCAGTCGCTGACCATGTCGCAGCCGGACAGCGACACGACGAGCAGAAGGCCCGCAAGACCGATGCGGGACGAGACCGCGGCACGCAACACGTTTGGCATCGCTGCTACTTCGCCTCTGCCGGGCCGTAGAAGTTGAGCATCGCCGAGGCGCGCTGGGCGGCGGCCTGCGGCGCCTGCGGATCCTTGGAGATCTCGCTCCACAGTTCGCGCGCGCGCTTCAGGTCACCCTTGCGCACCGCAAGCATCGCCTGCAATTCGCGCACGCTCAGGCGGAACGGCCGGTCGGGGCCGGCCAGCGGCTCGAGCTTGGCGACCATCTCCTCGGCCTTGGGCGAATCAATGCTCTTGTAGGCGGCGATCACGTTGGCAAGGTCGGCGAGCTCGGACGAATTGAGCGTCGGTGCGACGGCCAGCAGCGCGGTCACCTGAGCGTCCAGCGGCTCGCGCAATTGCGCGGCGACCAGCGCCGCCAGCGAGCGGTAGGGTTCGGGCGCGTTCTTGGCCTGGTCCTCCAAGTCTTTCAGCGCGGCCGGCTTGTCTTGGGCGATCTGCGCCAATGCTGCCGAGTAGGCCGCGCTCGCTGCCCCGCGGCGCGAAGCGTCGTACTGGCGCCAGCCGACCAGAGCCGTCACGGCGACGACGACGATCACGACCCCCGCCACGACCCAGGTCCCCCAACGGCCCCACCATTCCTTGAGTTCGTCCTTGCGGACGGCCTCGTCTACTTCATGAAAGGCGGCGGAATCGGACACGATGGCTCCCGGATTATCGCGGAATATCAACGGCTTCAGGCGCGGTTCATAGACCCGCAACCGATCTTTGGCAAACCACACCAGCAAGGCCTTTTGGGGGCGCTTTACCCTTGGCGGCGGTTCTGCAACAATTCACGCAGACGTCATGGTTCAAGTCCCGGCTGCATGACCAACCTGTACCGTTTGGCCGACCAAAAGGCCCGGCGCCGCATTGTCTCATTCGACCGGCGAGAACTGTCCCGGCTTCTCAATCTCTACAGCATGCGAGTCGCCTCGGGCGAATGGCGTGACTACGCCATCGATTTCCGGCCGGGAATGGCGATCTTCTCGATCTTCCGCCACACCGCCGAGCAGCCGCTGTTTGCCATCGCCAAGGTCCCCGGCACCAGCCAGGGCGGCTACATGGTCTACAACGGGCCGCGCAAGCTGGCGCACGGCGATTCGCTGGAAGACGTGCTCGCCATCTTCGAGCGCAAGATCAGGCTGCTGACGGGCTGACCCTATTGCTTCGGCGTGGTCGCAGCACCAATGCCCGCACCCACGGCCGTACCGACCAGCACAGGCGCCAGCAGCGGCCACCCGGCCACGGCACCGATGACCAGGCCCGTGCCCGCGCCAAGGCCGCCGCCCGTCACGGCACGTTCTCCCCAGGTGTCGCCGCAGGCCGACAGCGTCACGACGAGCGGCAGCGCGATCAGTGCAACGAACGTGGTCTTCATGGGATAACCTCTAGAGGGGTAGTGGCCGATCTGACGCAGGCCCTATCAAATGTTCATATATCCCCTTAGGAAACTGCCTCACTGTGTTGAAAGTGTGACCATTTTCGCCGCCGGACGACCGATCAAGAAAACCGGGCAGACAATGATTTTCATATGGTGTGATTCCCGTAGGCTGGTGACGCATTGCATGGAGTGAAGATGACTGACAGCGCCAAGTACCGGGCTTCCCTACCGCAGAGCAGCGGCGCCCTCTTCCTGACCGACGGCGGTATCGAGACCACGCTGATCTTCGAGGACGGCTTCGACCTGCCCCACTTCGCGGCCTTCCACCTGCTCCGCGATGCCAACGGCCGGGCCGCGCTCGCGCGCTACTACGAACGCTACATCGCCATCGCCAAGGCCGACCGCATGGGTTTCATCCTGGAGAGCCCGACCTGGCGGGCCAGCGCCGACTGGGGCGCCAAGCTCGGCTACTCGGCCGACGACATCGCGGCGGTGAACCGGGAGTCGGTGCAGCTGATGCACGACCTGCGCACCCGCCATGAAACGTCGGCCTCGCCCATGGTGGTAAGCGGCTGCATCGGCCCGCGCGGCGATGGCTACGATCCCGGGCAGGTCATGTCCGCCCTGGACGCCGAAGCCTATCACCGCCTGCAGGTCGGAGCCTTCGCCGAGGCCGGCGCCGACATGGTGACGGCGATCACCATGACCAACGCCAACGAGGCGATCGGGATCGCGCGCGCGGCGGCGAAGGCCGGCCTGCCGGTGGCCATCTCCTTCACTGTCGAGACAGATGGCCGGCTGCCGACAGGCCAGGGCCTGGACGACGCGATCTGCGAGGTCGATGTCGTCACCGGCAAAGGGCCGGCCTACTACATGATCAACTGCGCCCATCCCACGCACTTCCAGAAGACGCTGGGCGACGAGCCTTGGACGCGCCGCATCGGCGGACTGCGCGCCAACGCCTCCAAGCGCAGCCACCAGGAGCTGAACGACTCGCCCGACCTCGATGCCGGCAATCCGGTAGAGCTGGGCGCCGAGTACCGCGACCTGGTGCGGCGTCATCCACAGATCAACGTGCTGGGCGGCTGCTGCGGCACCGACCACCGCCACATCGAGTGCATCGCGCTCGCCTGCCGCGAGGTGAAGCGGGCGGCTTGATGGGAGCGCGGGACTCTGGCCCGCTCATGAATCAGGAGCGGGCCAGAGGCCCGCGGTCCCTTAGAAGGCTTTGTCGTACAGCTCCGGCTTGAAGCCGACCAGGAGCTTGCCGCCGACGTCCAGCACCGGGCGCTTGATCATCGACGGCTGGTCGAGCATCAGCGCGATCGCCTTCTTCTCGGTGAGGCCTTCCTTGTCCTTGTCGGGCAGCTTGCGGAAGGTCGTGCCGGCGCGGTTGAGCAGCGTTTCCCAGCCGACCTTGCCCGCCCAGCCTTCGAGGCGGCCGCGCTCGATACCGGCGGTCTTGTAGTCGTGGAAATCGTAGGCGACGCCCTTCTTGTCCAGCCAGGCGCGCGCCTTCTTCATCGTGTCACAATTCTTGATGCCGTAGATTGTGACCGCCATGTGCCCTCGAAATAATCTGCCGCGCGATGTCGGAAGGTGGATAGCCCGTTCGTCCTTGGGTAGCAACGTGATTGCCCCCAAGGAGAAATCAGATGTCCGCCGATCGCGAGCTTGTCCTCACCCGCCTGATCAACGCCCCGCGCGAGAAGGTCTATCGCGCCTGGACCGACCCCGCGCTCCTGAAGCAGTGGTTCGCGCCGAAACCCTACACCACGCCCGTCGTTGAGATCGACGTGCGGCCCGGCGGTTCTGGCTTGTTCGTCATGCGCGGCCCCGACGGCAAGGACATGCCCAATCGCGGCGTCTATCTCGAGGTCGTGCCCAACGAAAGGCTGGTCTCGACCGACGCCTTCATTAAGGCTTGGGAGCCGTCGGAGAAGCCGTTCATGACCATGATCCTCACCTTCGAGGACGAAGGCGGCAAAACCCGCTACACCGCGCGCGTGCGCCACTGGACGGTGGCCGACAAGGAGGCTCACGAGAAGATGGGCTTCCACACGGGCTGGGGTCTCTGCACAGACCAGCTCGAAGCCCTGGTCGCAACGATCTGACGGGAGGACGACATGGCCAACAACTTCGTCTGGTACGAGCTGATGACGACCGACGCCAAGGCGGCTCAGGCCTTCTACGGCAAGGTCGTGGGCTGGAAGCCCCAGGACGCGAGCCAGCCCAGCATGGCCTACACGCTCCTGCTCGCCGGCGAGACGCCGATGGCGGGCCTGATGACCATGCCGAAGGACGCCTGCGATGCCGGCGCCAAGCCTGCCTGGATCGGCTATGTCGGCGTCGACGACGTCGACGGCTATGCCGGACGCATCGCCAAGGCTGGCGGTACAGTGCATGTGCCGCCGACCGACATTCCCAACATCGGCCGCTTCGCCATGGTCGCCGATCTGCAGGGCGCCGCTTTCAACCTGTTCAAGCCGGTATCCGACATGCCGCCGCCTCCGGCCGATCCCGCGGCGCCAGGCACGATCGGCTGGCACGAGTTGATGGCGGCCGACGGCGAGAAGGCCTTCGCCTTCTATGCCGAGCTGTTCGGCTGGACCAAGGACGAGGCGCTCGATATGGGCGCGATGGGCCGCTACCAGCTGTTCGCCGCCGGCGGGTCCGCGATCGGCGGCATGATGACGAAGCCGGCCCAGATGCCGGTGCCGTCCTGGAACTACTATTTCCGTGTCGACTCCATCGGTGCGGCACTCGAGCGCCTGAAGAAGGAAGGCGGCCAGGTCATCAACGGGCCGATGGAAGTGCCGGGCGACGACTGGATCGTTCAGGGCATCGACCCTCAGGGCGCGATGTTCTCGCTGGTCAGTCACAAGGCCTGATTCTTCTGCCATTTTCAGTCGCCGCGTTTCGGACTGCTAAAAACTCGATTGACGCTGTCAGTACGCGGCCGATTCCAATAGCCTGCCCCCAAGGGAGTCTATTGGGGCGGGACAATGAGTGTGGATGACGACGATAGCGGCAAGCGCGGCGGCAGCCGGCTATGGATCCTGGGCGCCATCGTGGCCGGCGCGGCCGTGCTGGCGAGCTTCTATGGCATCGACGCCTACTCCGCTGGCACCAGGGCCGCCATCCAGACCTCCAGCGACGACGCCAAGGACTTCGAGACGGTATTCCGTGATCTCCTGAAGCAGCGTTCGCTGGTCGTGAGCATGGCAGCCGACGTGCTGCTCCAAGACACCACCACGATGGAGGCGTTCGCGCGCCAGGATCGCCCGACCCTGGCGGCGCGCATGGAGCCGTTCTTCGCCCACCTCAACAAGCACCACAGCGTCGAGCAGCTCAATTTCTGGCTGCCGCCCGCCACCATCTACTATCGGGCCGGCAAGCCCAACGACTTCGGGGCCGACGTCTCGAAATACCGCAAGACCGTCGTAGCGGCGAACGAACGCCGCCAACCGGTGGTTGGCGTCGAGACCGGCATCGGCGGCCACATCGATGTCCGCGCCATCATGCCTATCATGGTCGACGGCAAGTTCGCGGGCTCGCTGGAGTTCGCCAGCAACCTCGACGTGCCGCTCGAACGCGCGAGTGCTACGGCCGAGGTGAAATGGGCAGTCGGCATCAGCAAGGAGGTTTCCGAGCGCGTCGAGCGGCCAGCCGATTCGCGGGTCGACGTCTGGCAGAAGGACGATGTCTTCTATCTCTTCTCCGATCCGCAGACTGCGCAGTTCCTGCGCTCGATCAGCTTCGATCCCAGCGCCCAAGGCTACACAGTGGCAACCGACAAGCGCCACCACACGATCTTTGTACGCACGTTCCAGGTGATCGATTTCGCCGGCGCACCATCCATCGTCGTCGCCATTGTCGATGACCTCACCGACGATTTCACCGACGCGATGCACTCGGCGCTGATCAAGGCCGGCATCTTGTTCATCGTGCTGGCAGCGATCGGCCTCTATGCCTACGTCAAGTTCGGCCAGATCCGCGCCCGACTGACCGGACTGGTCGGCAGCCAGCGGCGCGAGCTCGCCCAGCAGGTCGCCGTCGGCCAAGCCGCCCTCGCCAAGCTCAAGGAAGTCGACCTGATCAAGCGCGGCTTCTTCACCAATCTCGTCGCCGCCATCAACGAGCCCCTGCAGGCGGTCAGCGGCCAGCTCGCAACGCTCGCGCCCGCAATGGCCAAGGCCGATCCTGGCACGGCCGGGCGACTGGCCTTCGTGACGGGCGAGACGACGCGGCTCAGCCGGCTGGTCGGCGACTACCAGCAGATCGAGCTGTTCCGGCAAAGCCTGGTCAAGGCGGACACCACGCCGGTCAGTCTCGCGACGGTGGCCGGCCAGGTGGTCGACGACGATCTCGTTGCCTACCGCCGTCTTCCGAAGTTCTCCGTCTCGTCGACGGTAGCGGCCGACCTTGCGCCAGTCCGCGCCGACGCCGACCTGCTGCGCCGGGCCATCGCCAACATCATCGCCATGGCGGCACAGCGTTCGGGCCAGGGCAGTGTGACGATTTCGGCAAAGCAGGACGCGGGCCAGTGGCTGGTCCTCGCCATCACGGGCACGGCCTTCTCCGGCCCGGCCCAGCCGACCGACGCCATGCTCGATGAATCGCGGCAGTTCATGGCGCGGCTCGCTGCGGTCGATACCAGCGACGCCGCCGGCGGCGAACTGGTTGGCCTCGCGCTCGCCCGCGTCATCGTGGAATTCTATGGCGGCTCGCTCGCCATTTCCGGCGGCGAACCCGGTTTTATCGTCCGCCTGCCGGCGGCGGTTTAGGAGGGGCCCATGTCGGACGGCGCGATGAAGGTCTATGGCCGGTTGGCGGCGGTCATCGCCGCCTTGGTCGTGCTGGTCGTCCTCGACCGGCTGTTCACCGGCCCGCTGGCCGTGGTCTCGGGCCTTTCCGAGGTCACGCTGGCGCAGTGGATCGTGGGCGCGCTGTGCCTCGCCAGCACCCTGATGCTGGCCCGCATCGTCAAGCGCGAAGTCATCCACGGCTGGCTCGAGCGGCGCAGCGGAAAAGACGTGCCGCCGCTGATCGGCAGCCTGGTGTCGGGGCTGGTGATCTTCATCGGCATCTGCCTGATCCTGGCCTTCGTCTTCCAGCGCGACGTCACCGCGCTGGTGGCGACCGGCGGCGCTTCCCTGATGATCCTGGGCATCGCGTTGCGCGACATCATGCTGGCGCTGTTCACCGGCATCCTGCTCAACGTCGAGAAGCCCTTCCGGGTGGGCGATTCGGTGCGCATCAACGATCGCCTGACGGGCAAGGTCGAACGCATCACCTGGCGCACGACGGTGCTGCAGACCGGCAACAACGAGACTGTCTATGTGCCCAACCTGCAGCTCTCCAGCGCCGTCATCCTCAACCAGGCGCAGCCCGACATGCGCTCCAAGCGCATCATCGAAATCACCATCGACTACGACACCTCGGTCGAGAGCGCCGAGCGCATCCTCTACGCCGCGACGCTGGCGGCGGCAGGCGTCTCGCATGTGTCTCCCCCCACGGTATTCGCCCGCAAGCTCACGCCGGACGGCGTGCTTTACGAGGTCGCCTTCACCATCGGCAACTACGGCGACGGCAAGAAGGCAGAGCACGCAGTGATCAAGAGCATCCTGCAATGCATGCGCGACGCCGACATCGGCATTGCCTTTCCCAAGGCCGGATCGATCACGATCGAAGGCCGCACGCGCATCGCCAACCGCTCGCTCGACGTCTTCCACCTGGTGCAGCAGGTCCGCCTGTTCCGCGGCCTGCCGCAGGAACTCTGCCATCGCATCAGCGGCGTGCTGATCGAACACCACTTCCCGGCCGGGGCGACGATCGTACGGGCGGGCGAGCGTCGGCACTCGCTATTCATCGTCGGCGAGGGCATGGCCAAGCGCACTGCTTCGGACCGCGAAGGCGCCAAGGTCGAGGAGCAGAGCTTCATCGTCACCGAGTTCTTCGGCCGCAAGGCGTTGTTCGCCTGCCAGCCGCACAACGCCACGGTGACGGCCGAGACCGCTGTCCTGATGTACGAGTTCGACCGACGCGCCTTCGGCCGCCTGATCGCCGAGACGCCCGAGCTGATCGAGACCTTCGCCTCCGCCCTGGCCCATCTCGCCTGGCGCGAAACCTACCAGCACAGCGCCGACGAAGAGCCGCCGCCGGACGTGATCGATCGGCTGGTCAATCTCTATCGCGGCCAGATCGAGGCCAACTACGCTCCGCGGACTGAGCCCGCGCCGCTTGCCGCCGAATAGGCCGCGCTTGAGGAAGGCCTCCCAGCGTAGCCTGGCGAAATCGACCGCCCAGACCGCGTTGTCGCGCTACACCCTGACCGGCAGCGACAGCTCCTTGGCGCCCCTGACGATCGCCTTGTAGTCGTACTTGCGCTGCGTCGCCTTCGCCAACCATGGCTTGGTGAAGGCGCTGGCGTAGTTGAAGTAGATCTCGTCCGGCTTGCCGAACTTGATGATGCGCGCCAGGCACTCCTTGTCGGGATGCTTGAACTGCGCGCCATTGGTGCTGATCAGGTACTTCCGGCTATCGATCAGCTTCAGCAGGGCTTCGTTGGTGTTGGCCTTGCTGCCGTGGTGGGCGATCTTCACGACGTCGACGGGAAGGCGCCTGATATTGCGCGCCTTGCACAGGCGCCGGATCGACTGGGTCACGACGTCGGGATGCGCGTCCGCCAACAGCAGCACGCTCTTGCCGCCATACTCCGCGAGCATGGCGATGCTACTGCCGTTGGCCTTGGCCTCGTCGATAGCGAATTGCTTCTTCAGCAGCCGGTCAAGCGACGGCGCGGCGCCGAGCAGCCCCGTCTTGGGTAGGACCTTCTTTCTGTCGGCCAGCGCCTTCCAGGCCGCCTCGAGATCGCCCGGCGTCAGGCCCTCTCCTTGCACGGCCTTCTTCCACTCCGCCGCCATGGCCTTCACCTTCGCCGCATTGGGCGACAGCAGGGTGAGCTTCATGCCGCCGGGCAGCGTCGCCTCGGGCAAGGCTCCATCCGTCGGCACATACCAGGTCGGCGCACTGGTCTTCCAGGCATCGGGCACGCGGTCGACCAGCAGGGCGCTCAGGAACTCGCCTTGCAGGGCGCCAAGCAGTCCGTGCTGGGGATTGAGTTGCCTCCACCCGTTGAACCAAACGCAATCGACCGACATCGGCAATGGTTTCTCGGCGAACAGCCGCACCAGTCCTTCGATATGGTCGGCATCGACGTGCGACAGCACGACGAGCTCAAAGGACTTCTCGCCCGCCGGCACGCGCGCTATGCGCTGCGACAGCTCCTTGAAGGTTCCGACGGGACCGCCGTCGACCAAAATCCGGCTGGTACCTTCGTCGTCGCCGTACTCGAGCCATAGGCAGTCGCCGTGACGGGCAGGCAGCATCTCGAGGGTGAAGAACTTGCTTGCCATGGTGTTCCCTCAGAGCTTGAGCTGCCAGTCGGCGTCGCCGATGCCGACGAGGCCAAGGACCATCAGGAGACCCTTCTTCATCGCCTCACGCTTGGCCTGACGCAGCACCTCGCCGAACCGGTCGGGCTTGCTACCCACGACCTTGACGAGCTGCTCGACGATGATTCCGGCCGCCGCGGCGGCAGCCGAACCTTCGATGATGGCCAGCGTGCCCAGGATCACCGGTGCGCCGCTGTAGCGGAAATTCTGCACGTGGCTGGTATAGGCCTTGGCGTCGCCCTTCCCCGCGACATCGCAGCCCAGCAGCAGGACGAGCGGCGGCGGCTGGTCGTGCGACGGCCGTAGGTAGTCTTCGGTAAGAAATCGAGTGACCAGGATATCACCGCTGATCTCCAGGCTGATGTCCTCGTTGACCCCGTCCGAATGCGGCAGGGCGACCACCAGGGTTGGCTTGACCTCGCCAACCGCCTTTTTCCATTCAGCCCACTTTCCGACCGTGGCGACCTTGCCCGAAGGCTTCCACTGCCGGGCGACGGCCTTTTCGAGCGCGGTGCGGGCAACGGCCTTGACGTTCTTGCTCGCCGCCAGCAATGCGGCTCCCTTGAGCGGAATGACGCTGCGCGAGCCGATCGGCTCCACCGCAGCGATGAAGGCGGCACCGGTCGCCAGCTTGGGATTGTGCACATGGCGCTCGATCACCTTGCGCAGCCCCCAGAATCCCATCGGGCACACATGGGTCGCGGGCGACGTCTTGGTGTCACAATCTGCCGGGCAGCGGCCCGCCTCAAGAGCCTCGATGGCGTTGGGGCATAGCTTGGCGTCGTCGGCCGGCGGCGCGTACTGATAGACCAGTTCCAGAGGCACGACCGCCTCCGGCTTGGCCGCGACGATCTGCAGGTACTCGCTGTCGCGCAGCTCCTTGGCGGCGGAGGAGACATCGATGTAGTCCCTCACCAGGCGGCCGAACAGCGCGTGACCGTGGGTCGCGAGCTTGATCAGCATCGCCGTGGAGTCCTTGCTGTCCAGGCCCTTGGTGTAGCGCTTGGCGTTGTTGGCCACGTCACGCAGCCGCGCGCTTATCCGTTCGAGCTGTTGCTCGATCTCGCTGAGCGAGGCGACGATCGCCCCCTCCCGACCGGCCACCTGCACCGTCGCCTGGCCGGTCACCGTATTGTTCAGCACGAGGTTCGCATCGAACCGCCGGCGGTCGTCGAGGGTGGTCAGCGTGCCGTGGATCTTGGTCTCGTCCGACAGACGCGGCGTGCCGTCGACGGCAGCGGCGGCCGCCTGATCCGACGTTTCGACCTTGGCCTCGAGCAGCGCCGTCTCCAGCACCCGCCCGCGATACTGGATGGTGAGCCGGGCGCGAAACGGCCCGGCCTTCGTCGGCGTGAAATCGAAGCGGCAGCGTGTGCTCGTGCCGTAGCGACGCAGCACCAACGTCCCGACCTGCGGGACGTCCCACTGGTTGGGCTCGCTGAAGACGACACCCAGCGTGAACTGGTCAGCATTCTGCCAATCGAGCACCGTGTCCGGGAATGCCTTGTCAACCTGCAGCGCCCCGCCGCCAGGTGGGCCTATGAACGCTTCCAGGCGATGCGGCTGATCGACGACGAAGGGACGGAGCTGCTTGTTCGCTTTGCCGTCGCGGATGGCAAAGAGGTCCGCCTGCAGGACGCGATCCGGCTGGACGTCCGCTTCGGCATACCTCGCCTCCTTCTCGGCGGCCGAGATCTCGGCCAGGGCCGTCCCGCCCTGGCTTTCCTGCACATAGGGAAGGACGTCGGCCCGGGTACGCAGTGTCCTTGCTAGTTCGCGCGGAAGGGTCCTCGGTGCCTTGGCGCGAAGGCCTTCCAGCCCGATCCGTTCCAGCGTCCCGCCCGATAGCGCGAAGCGTGTCGAAGGTGCCAGCACGCGCAGACGTCTGCCCAACATGCGGGCCGCCGTCGGCAGAGCCGCAGCCTCGATCAGCGAGGGCGACAGCAGATGGAGCGCCGCCGTCTCTCCGAAAGCCTTCTTCAGGCCGATATCGAGCGGCGTGTTGTGCGACAGCTCGAATGCCCACGCCCCGAACAGAGAAGCGAGATGCCCGGCCGACTGCAGCGTTATCAAGGACAACCCCGCCGCCTGGGTCTCTGAGAGCAAGGCATTCGCGACGCCCTGCATCCGCTGCCAGGGGGCGTCCGCAGGCCCGAGGAGCAGTATCAGGGCAGCTCGCACGATGAAGCGCGACGCCAGGATCTGGCGCAACGCCGTTCGCACCGTGCCGCGCAGGATGAGCACATCGCAGCGCGCGTGCTCCCGCGACAGCGGATGGAATTCCATGATGGAGGATGCCGGCCAAGCCGTGGCGATCGCCTCGAGCCCCAACGCCTCGTAGTCCTCCTGCCACGCACCGACGCGCATCGGCATCTGGAGACGGAGATCCGTTTGCCCGGGCTGGGCCGAGATGAAGACGCTACCGGTGCGCGCTTCCTGCCGGCCAAGAATGCGGAACAGAGAAAACGTATCGATGTCACTGGCTGCCGCCGGGTCGGGCTCGATGACGACGCGCGGCTCGGGTGTCGCCTTCTGCAGGTTCTCCCATTCTTCGATGAACCCGAGCAGCTCCTGCCGCGACCATGTCGACTGCCGACGCCGACTGGTCGGCCGCGACCACGGCGCCGCCGACCAGATGATGCCGGCCGGACCGGCGCCCAGTCGCCGCTTGCCGCCTCGCAGGCCGAGGCCGGCCACGGCCTGCACGTACTGGATGTCGCTCAGCGTCACGCCCGCGTCGCCCAGCAGTTGCTTGTCCCTGGCGTCCAGTCTAGCCATCGATGCCTGCCCCGGTTGATCAGTATGCGCCCAGTGCTTGTATCCGGCAACGCATGACTACCCAAGGGAGACCACCGCGCCGAGGGCCTGGTGTCATCAGCCAAGCGAGATGATATGGGTGACGAACGAGACATCACGATGTGCACGAGAGCAATCATCGCGCGCCGGCTGTTGTGCTGCGGCCTCGCGGCCGTTCTCACGTCGGCCGCGGCAGCCCAGACCCCGGTCGAAGGTCCGCCAGCGAGCCCCGGTCAGGTCACGGCGCGCTGGACGGCCAGCGATACGACCTGCCGTAACCCCGCCGCCTCGGCCGTCGACGCCGTCGGCGCCTGCGAGCAGCGCGACACGTTGGCCAAGGTCCTGGCACTGGCCGGCTTGTGCCATGCGCCGACGGCCGACCGCAGCGCCGAGGTCTGGACGCGTTGCGCCGGCCGCAGTCAACAGGAGGCGACGCGGGCAACGTCGCAATTCCAGAGGATGGGCGGCGTGTTCGTGCTGCCAGCGCGGTTGGCCGGCAGTACCCAGGTCTATTTCATCGTCGATTCCGGCGCCGCAACGGTGCAGATCCCCGAGGAAACGGTCGTGGAGATGAAGCGCAACGGCACGCTCACCGACGCCGACTTCATGGGCGAGCGCCGCTTCATCCTGGCCGACGGCCGCGGCATGCAGCAGCGCGTGTTCCGCCTGCGCACCCTGCAGATCGGCGACCGCACGATGGAGAATGTCCTGGCCACCATGGGCGCGCCCAGGAGCCGCGCCCTGCTCGGCCAGAGCTTCCTGCGGCGGCTGAACTGGTGGAAGATCGACAATGTGAGGAACGCGATCGAGTTCGAGTTCACGGGAGCGTTTTAGTGGATTTCCTGATCGACGGACCGGCCAAGGCGAAGCACTCGATCCTGTTGGCGCACGGCGCAGGCGCGGCGATGGATTCGCCGGCGATGAACGCCATCACCAAGAGCCTGGTCGAAGCCGGTTTCCGCGTCGCCCGGTTCGAGTTCGGCTACATGGCGAGCCGCCGGACGTCGGCCGGCCGCAAGCCGCCGCCGCGGGCCGAGACGCTTCGTCCGGAGTACGTCGCCGCGATCGCCGAGCTGAAGGCGCGCGGACCGTTGATCGTCGGCGGCAAGTCGATGGGCGGGCGCGTCGCCAGCATGATCGCCGACGAGCATCATGTCGCGGGTCTGCTCTGCCTCGGCTACCCCTTCCATCCGGTCGACAAGCCGACGCAGCTCCGTACGGCCCACCTCGCCGACCTCAAGACTCCGACGCTGATCGTGCAGGGAACGCGCGACCCGTTCGGCACCCGCGAGGAAGTAGCGGGCTACAAGCTCTCGAAGGCGATAAAGATCCTCTGGCTGGAGGATGGCGACCACGACCTCAGGCCGCGCAAGGCCCTGTCGGGCTTCTCCATGGCCGACCACCTGAAGACGATGGCGGCGAAGACGGCCGCCTGGGCCGACAAGATCACGTGAGGAGGACGTCATGGCGAAATGGCAGTACACCAAGGGCCTCCACGACCTCGGCAATGGCTGCTTTGCCTACCTGCAGCCCGACGGCGGCTGGGGTTGGAGCAACGCCGGTCTGATCGCCGATCACGACCAGACCTTGCTGGTCGACACGCTATTCGACCTCAAGCTGACACGCGAGATGCTGGAGCAGATGCGCGCCGCCGTCCCAGCCGCGCAGACAATCGGTCGCCTGGTCAACACCCATGCCAACGGCGACCACACCTTCGGCAACCAGCTCGTCAAGGATGCCGAGATCATCGCCTCGCGCGCCTGCGCCGAGGAGATGAAGGAGCGGCCGGCCGAGGAACTGGCCGCCATGCAGCGCAACTGGCAGCAGCTCGGCGAGGCCGGCGCCTTCCTGCACGAGGTGATGGGCAGCAAGTTCAAGTGGGACGACGTCAAGAACACTTTGCCGACGCGCGTGTTCGACGACGAGCTGAAGCTCGAGGTCGGCGACAAGGAGGTCGTGCTGAAGACCGTCGGCCCGGCGCACACGCGTGGCGACGTGCTGGTGCATGTCCCGAAGGATCGCACCGTGTTCACCGGCGACATCCTGTTCGTCGAGGGCCATCCGGTGCTGTGGGCGGGTCCCGTCGACAACTGGGTGGCGGCCTGCGACCAGATCATCGCCTGGGACGTCGAGACCGTGGTGCCGGGCCACGGCCCGGTCACCGACAAGAAGGGCGTGCAGGCAATGAAGGACTACCTGCTGTACATCAAGGCCGAGACGCGCCGGCGCTACGATGCCGGCATGCCGGTCTTCCAGGCGGCGCGCGACATCGCCCTCGATCGTTTCGCCGGCTGGGGGGACGCCGAGCGCATGGTGGTCAACGTCGCCTCTCTCTATCGCGAGTTCGGCTCCAAACAGGAGCTCCACATCATGGAACTGTTCGGAGAAATGGGCAGGTTCCATGCCGAGCTGAAGGCCGAAGCCGGGCATGATCACGCTCATCATCAGCACTCACACTAGCGGAGCGAAGAGTGAACGACTTTACCGGCAAGAATGTCCTCGTCCTGGGCGGCAGCCGCGGCATCGGCGCCGCCATCGTCCGCCGGTTCGCCAGCGGTGGCGCGAGGGTCGCCTTCACCTATCTCGGCTCGTCGGACGCCGCCCTGGCTCTCGCCAAGGAGACGGGCTCGGAGGCACTCAAGGTCGACAGTGCCGACCGACGGGCGCTGATCAAGGCCATCGCCGATCGCGGCGCGTTGGACGTCATCGTGATCAGCGCCGGCGCCCTGGTGATGGGCGATCCGCTCACCCTCGACCCTGATGCCGTCGACCGCCTGATCGACATCAACGTGAAGGCGCCCTACCACGCCGCCGTCGAGGCGGCGCGGCGCATGCCCGACGGCGGCCGCATCGTCGTCATCGGCTCGACCAACGGCGATCGCATGCCCTTCGCCGGCGGCGCGGCCTATGCGCTCAGCAAGTCCGCCATGCAGGGCATGGTGCGCGGCCTGGCGCGCGATTTCGGCGCGCGCGGAATCACCGTCAACGCCATTCAGCCGGGACCGACCGACAGCGACATGAATCCGGCCGGCGGCCCGATGGCCGAGACGATGCACAGCTTCATGGCCATCAAGCGCCATATCCGGCCGAGCGAGATAGCCGACTACGTGGCCTTCGTCGCCAGCCCCCAGGCTGCCATGATCACCGGATCGCTGCAGATGATCGACGGTGGCTTCGCCGCATAGGACAGATCGAAGCCGCAACCTGTCTTGTCGTGAACCGTTGGGCGCCGAAAGGAGCACGCCCATGCAGATCGCCACGTTCAAGGACATGTATATCGCCGAATTGCAGGAGCTGCGCAGCCTCGAAGCGCAGCTCGCCGACGCGCTGCTGCGCCAGGCAGAGATGGCCTCGCATCCGTCGCTGAAGAAGCTTCTGGCGGACCATCGGCAGAAGGCGCTCTTGAAGCAGGAGCGCCTCGCTTCGATCCTCTTCCGACACAAGGTCAAGACGCGAGAGCACACTGATCAGGCGATGCAGGCGCTGATTGCCGAAACCGAAAAGATGCAGACGATCGTCAAGCCGCCCCACCTGCGCGACGCTGCCCTGATCGCCTCTGCACTGAAGATCGCGCATTACACCATCGCCGCCTATGGCACTGCAGCAGCGCTCGCCGGCCAGCTCTATTTGCGTGACGACCAGAACCTGCTGCGTGAAAGCCTCGACGAAGAGAAGAAAACCGACTTCATGCTGAGCCGGCTCGCCAAGAGCGAGGTCAACCAGAACGCGCTCGCGGCCTAGCCGGGCGCATCATTATTCAACCATATGGTTGACAATAGGCAGCATACACCTATATTCAACCATATGGTTGAATTAAATGCGCCTCAGTTGGACTCGGTCTTCCACGCCCTCGGCGATGCCACCCGCCGGCAGATGCTGCGCGACCTGACGGACGGCGAGCGCACGGTCGGTCAGCTCGCCCAGCCCTTCTCGATCTCGCTCGCGGCCGCGTCCAAGCACATCAAGGCGCTGGAGAATGCCGGTTTGATCCGGCGCGAGGTGCGCGGCCGCACCCACCTTTGCCACCTCGAGCCCGGACCGCTCGCCAGCGCCCACCAGTGGCTGAATCACTACGAGCGCTACTGGAGCGACCGGCTCGCGCGCCTCGAAGAGATTCTCCTCGAGGAGGACGCCCGGAAATCCCCGCCTGCCAGGAAAGGAGACGACCAATGACCGACGCCGCGACCGTGGACCCGTATGGCCTGCTGACCGAGCCGGCCACCTTGAAGATCCAGCGTCTGCTGCCTGGCCCGGTCGAGCGCATCTGGGTCTACCTCACCGAGAGCGACATGCGCCGCAAATGGCTGGCGTCCGGCTTCATGGAGATGAAGGTCGGCGCGCCGTTCGAGCTGGTGTGGCGCAACAACGAGCTCACCGATCCACCCGGCCAGCGCCCGGAAGGTTTTGCCGACGAACATCGCATGCAGAGCCGGATCACCGAGCTCGATCCGCCGCGCAAGATCTCCTTCACCTGGCAGAACAGCGGCGACGTCACCTTCGAGCTCGAGCCCAAGGGCGACAAGGTGCTGCTCACCGTCACCCATCGCCGCCTGCCCGACCGGCGCACCATGCTGATGGTCGGCCCGGGCTGGCACATGCACCTCGACATGCTCGCCGCACGCGTGAGCGGCAGCGAGATCGGGCCGTTCTGGGATGGCTGGCTGCGCCTGCAGAAGGAATACGAGACGCGTCTGGCGAAATGACGTCTTCGGAGCGCGGACCTCCAGGTCCGCTCATGATCATGATGCGGACCTGGAGGTCCGCGCTACGAAGAACACGAGCGTTAGCGGCTGACGCCCGCCGGCGCGCGGACGTTGGCGTAGTTGGACCGCACCTCGTGCTTCAGCTTGACCGTGCCCTGTTCCATCATGGCAACCGTTTGGCGCAGCGGCAGGCCGGACGCGGTCGAGATCCAGATCTGTGAATCGCTGCCGCCGGTAGCGGTCTTGCTCTGCACGCGGTAGAGCTCGGCCGGCTGGCCGTCGACAGCCTCGTTGCGCACGCGCGTGCAGCTGTGCTCGCCCTTGGTCATGGCCTGACGGGCATCGTCGGCCGCCTTCGCGGCATCGTAGGGGCGCGCCATCCACTGGCCGCGCACCTGCATGTAGAACGTATCGCCGAGACGGATCATCTCGTTCTGCATCGGCTTGTCCGGCGCGGCGGCGGTTTCGATCGTCACCTTCTGGTGCACGGGCGCCGCCGTCTGCTTCAGGACCGCCTGCAGCACGGCCTGGCAGGCCGCGTCGTCGGCACGGGCGCCCGCCCCCGCTGCGCCGCAGGCAATGACGAACACGGCAACGGACGGCAGCCGGCCAGCGATCATGCTGCGGTTTTATCAGGTCGGGGGAGGCTTGCGCGACGGTGTTTTCAGCCTATATGGTCTGTCTCCCACAGGAGCAGACGATGCCGACCTACGCCAAGTCCAAAGAGGCCCTGTCGAAGCTCACGCCCGAGCAGTATCGCGTCACCCAGCAGAGCGGCACCGAGATGCCCGGCACCGGCGCGCTGCTGCACAACAAGGAGCCCGGCATCTACGTCGACATCGTTTCGGGCGAGCCCCTGTTCGCCTCGTCCGACAAGTACGAATCGGGCTGCGGCTGGCCCTCCTTCACCAAGCCGATCGAGCCGGCCAACGTCGCCGAGCTCAACGACACCACACACGGCATGATCCGCACCGAGGTGCGATCCAAGCATGGCGACAGCCATCTCGGGCACGTATTCCCTGACGGGCCGCGGGATCGCGGCGGCCTGCGCTACTGCATCAATTCGGCCTCGCTGCGCTTCGTCCATCGCGACGACATGAAAGCGGCAGGCTATGGCGACTATCTCGACCAGGTGGAGGACGTGCGATGAGCCAAGAACGCGCAGTGCTGGCCGGCGGCTGCTTCTGGGGCATGCAGGACCTGATCCGCAAGCAGCCTGGCATCCTGACGACGCGGGTCGGCTATACAGGCGGCCATGTGGCCAACGCGACCTACCGCAACCATGCCGGCCACGCCGAGGCGATCGAGATCATCTACGATCCGGCCAAGACCAGCTTCCGGCAGATCCTGGAATTCTTCTTCCAGATCCACGATCCGACGACCCTGAATCGCCAGGGCAACGACCTCGGCACCAGCTATCGCTCGGCGATCTTCTACACGAACGACGAGCAGCGCCGGATCGCCGAGGACACCATCGCCGACGTCGAGGCCTCTGGCCTGTGGCCCGGGAAGGTCGTGACCGAGGTGACCAAGGTTTCCGACTTCTGGGAAGCCGAACCCGAGCACCAGGATTACCTAGAGCGCATTCCCAACGGCTACACCTGCCACTTCATCCGGCCGGGCTGGAAGCTTCCGGTGCGGGCGAAGGCGGCGCAGCGGGCTTGACGGTTCGCCTCACGTCGAGCTCGGCAAGGCAAAGTCGGCGCCCGTCAATTTGACCAGCGTGCCGTCCAGGCGCGCTTGTTCGGCTGCAAATGCAAAGACCAGGCCCCTGATCGCGTCATCCACGTCGGTCACGGGCGCCGGCGCACGTCCGGCGCAGGCGTTCAGGAATTCATGCATGGTCACGATGTCGCCGCCACCGTGTCCTTCTTGGCTGCTCTCCTTTGTGGTCAGGTCGATCGGCGACTGCTCGATGTCGGTGAACGTGACGGAGATTTGCCCGTCTTCGAACAATCCATCGAGGCGAGCACGGTCCCCGATCAAGGTGACCCGGCGTTCTCCGCGCCTCGGCCCCTGCATGGCGAGATAAAAAGTCCCGCGCGTGCCATTGTCGAGCTCGAACGACACGACCTGATTGTCGATGATGTCCTTGTCGTCCCGGTAGACACAGCGATCCAGACCGAAGGCCGTCGGATCAGCACCTTCCGCGGCGGAGCGGCGCTCATTGAGCGCCGTGTCGACATGTGAGCAATCGCGGTGCCTCGGACACTGCGAGCAGAAGGGCGCGGGAGGTGGACCGACGAAAGTATCCAGCCCTCCGAAGCTGGTGACCGTCCGCGGCCTCGCATCCAGCAGCCAGCAGCCAGCATACGAGATCGAGGTCATGGCAACCCTTGTGCACCATGAGGCCGCCCGACCGCTTCGACTGGGCATGCCAGCGCCGCATGTAGGCGCCGCCGTGGCGCAATTCCAATTGCTCGCTGAGGCCGCGATGCGGATCGGGCCCAAGACATCCTGGCGCACCAACGCTCGGATCGCGGCGTAGAAAGGAGCCTGCCGATATGCGTAACCGAGCTGGAGTATCCGACCGCTCTGCTGCCAGGCAGCCAGGATCGCCTTGGCGTCGATGGCCGTCGTTGCCAGCGGCTTTTCGAGGAAGACATGCTTCCCCGCGCGGAATGCCGCCTCGGCCACGTGCCGATGCTGGTCGTCCGGGACGGTGACGATGACCGCATCGATGCCCGGATCGGTCAACATATCGTCCATGCGGGTTGCGCCGCGGACGTCCTTGCCGAAGAGCTTCATGGCATCGGCCAGTCGGCTTGGGGAATGATCGATGAGCCAGGCGACCTCCACGCCCGCCATGCCTTGCGCCAATCCGCCGAGCCATAGCCCGCGGTTGCCGACGCCGACGACGGCACAACGGATCGTCTTGTCCGGTCGCGTCCAGACCGGGCGTGCGCCCGCCGTCGAAGCGGCGAGCGCATGCACGTCTTTTGCCGGTTCGAGCAGCGCGGAATAGCGCCCCCCGTTGATGTTGGGATCGCTGTTGTCCGACGCCGAGAAATACACGACGTTTCCCCAGACCGAGTAGCCGCCGCGTCCGGCCTTTTGGATCGTGTCATGGACGGTGTGGGCAGGGCCGAGCCGCTGGCCCTCCTCCAGCAATCGCAGCCTGCAGCGATGTGGATGCTCGTTGCTGTCGGTCAGGTCGTGAAGCTCCGGCGGAAGCTCGGCGATCCATCCCGCCGTTCCTGCGCGCCGGAACGGGGCTGGAAGCGGCCACGTCTTGCGCTCGGGGTCTGCCGGCAGCCGCGCCGTATAGGTCCGACCATTGCTGTTGGGATCGCTGTTGTCCGACGTCGCGAAGTAGACGGCACCGTACCAGAACGAGTAGCGGCCCCCGCCGACATTGCGGATCGTCTCGTGAACGCCGTGCGCGGGACCGAGGGCGGCTTCGCCTTCGAACAACTGCAATCGCGAGCGAGAAGGTTCTTCGTTGCCATCCGTCAGCGAATGGAGCTCGGCCGGCAACCGTGCAACCCAGCCGAAAGGACCCTCGGGCCGAAAAGGGGCCTCCAATATCCAGCTCGTGGCGCCGTCGGGTTCGGACTTGCCGGTCATCGCCGCCAATTTGCCTCCTGATCTCATGACGAGCAACGACCTCCGTCACCCCGCACGGGCGAAGGCGGCGGCGCGTCGGCGGGCCTCTCGCGGAAGATGGCGGTCTGACGAATGATCTCGCCGAGCAGCGGATGGACGAGCGACAGCACGAAGGCGAACCGCTCGTCGCCCTGATCGACATGGCTGATGGTGAGGGCGCCGGGACCGAGGCAAGGACACCTGAAAAAAGGCGCCGCGGCCTGTCGGCGTCGGGCCGGCCTGTTCGTCCTTGGAGCACACCCCTTCTCCAACAGGAGCCCGAGATGCGTAGAATCGTTGTTTCGACCTTCACCAGCCTCGATGGCATCATGCAGGCGCCGGGCGGCCCGGCCGAGGATCCGACCGGCGGCTTCACCTTGGGCGGCTGGACCTTTCCCTACTTCGACGAAGCGCTGGGTGCCGCCATGGGCGAGATTTTCGGCCGCCCGTTCGATCTGCTGCTCGGCCGCAAGACCTACGACATCTTCGCCGCGCACTGGCCCTATATCAGCGATCCCAGCGACGCCTTCGCCGCGATGTTCAATCGCATCACCAAGTACGTCGCCACGCACGCCGAGCCCAAGCTCGACTGGACGAACAGCCAGTGGCTGGGCAAGGACACGGTCGCGGCGCTGAAGAAGCTGAAGACCGAGGACGGTCCGGACCTGATGGTCCAGGGTTCCAGCGTGCTGCTGCAGACGCTGTGGAAGGAGAAGCTTGTCGACAAGTTCAGCGTCCTCACCTTCCCGGTCGTGCTGGGCAAGGGCAAGCGTCTGTTCGGCGAGGGCGTGCCGCCGGTCGCGCTGAGGACCGTCAAGTCGAGGTCCTTCCCGACCGGCGTGGTCGTGACCAACTACACGCCCGACGGCGCGGTCAAGACCGGCGACTTCGGCCATGCCGAGCCGAGCGCCGCCGAGCTCGAGCGGCGGCGCAAGCTCGGGTGATCGCCGAGGTCAGAGAGCCTCGATCCTGGCAGCCGCGATCACCTTCTTCCACTTGACGTCCTCGGCGGCCATGTAGGCGACCAATTCCTCCGCGCAGCGCGGCGTCTCGAGCACGCCGAGGCTGCGCATCCTGCAGACGATGGGTTCAGCCGTGAGGCCGGTCACAATGGCGTCGGACAAATCGCGCAGCAGCGCGCGACGAATGCCTGCCGGCGCGGCGACGTACCACCAGAGCGTGGATTCGAAGGCCCCGCCGCCGTATTCGGCGACCGTGGGTATGTCGGGGGCGGAGAACCATCGTCCGGCGGAGCTCACCGCCAGGGCGCGCAACGCTCCCGACCGGATGTACGGCAGATAGGCCGGCAGGTTGTCCACGGCGACCGGGACATTGCCCGCCAGCAGTTCCTTGGTCAGGGACGACCTGCTGCGATGAGACAGAGGGGCAAGGTCGATATCCAGGAGTCCCTTCATGTACTCCATGGTGAGATGCCCGACGCTGCCTTTACCGGGCGAACCGTAGCCCACCTTGCGGGCTTGCAATGACCGGCAGTGCGCGACGAGCTCGGCGATGGATCGACAAGGGAACGTCGGATGGACGACCAGGACGTTCGCCAGCGATCCGACCATGGCGACGGGCGCAAAGCTCTCCATGTTGTCGTAAGGCAGATACTTGTAGACATACTGGTTGGTCGCGCCCGTCCCGATGTGACCCAGCAGCAGCGTGCGCCCGTCGGGCGCAGCCCTGGCCACGAGCTCCGCACTCACGTTGCCGTTGCCTCCGAGGCGGTTCTCCGTCGCAAAGTTCCAGCCCGTCGCCTCGCCGAGGATTTCCGCCACGGTGCGGGCAACGCAGTCGGTCGTGCCGCCTGCGGCGAACGGGACGACGAGACGCGCCGTCCTGTCGCCGGGACGAAGACGCTGTGCCCAGCCACGGCGCGCCAGAGTCGGTCCCGCAAGCATGCCTGCGGCCAGACCGGTGGCGATTGCCGTACGTCGGCAAATGGCGTTTGGCATTCGACCCTCCTCTGCTGACGATCAATGGTCCCCATTCGCGCCCGCATGGACCGCGGGCAGGATCCGCACGAAACGGATCAGCCGATCGAAGCCCCTGAAGGGCAGGCTTTCCTCGCGGGTCGTCAGGTCGGCAAGCAGCGACCTCACTCTCGGGTGCTCGGCAACGACGTGGCTCAGCACGACGTCGTTGTCGTGGCTTTCGCTGCGCAACCGCGCCGCCAGGTTCACGGTCGACCCGAAATAGTCGAACCCGTTGTGGAGCTTGAGCCTGACGCTGCCTCCCGCATGGACGGCCAGCCTGAGGGCAAGGCGACGATCGGCATTTCCCGCCGCGTGCATCCAGTTGAAATCGGCGATGCGCTTCTGCACCGCGAGGGCCGTTCGCACGGCGTCGACCCAGCTGTGGAACGCCGCCAGCACGCCGTCCCCGGTGGTCTTCACGACCTTGCCGTCGTGATCGAGCACGATGGCGGCGATGAACTCGAAGTGCCGGCGCACGATTTCGCAAGCTTCGGTGTCGCCGACTCGCTCATAGAGAGCCGACGAGCTCTGCAGGTCGGTGAAAAGGAAGGCGAGCGGCCTTACCGCAACTCCGTGCCGTGGCGACACGGTGCCTTCAACCGAAACAGTTCGCCGTATGGTCCTCGACAAGGCGACCATGTCCCCGCTCCTCCATAAGAATCGGTCGCAATGCGCGTCATGCCAGGACGAGTTTGCACACGCGCCGTGAGTTCAGCGTTAGACGCAGGGGCCCGGATGGACGGCACGGCGGCCGAAAACGACTCACGGTGGAATCACGCACTTCCTGGCAACCTCATGTGGCTGACCGGGGGAGAGTCGGATGAGCCACAGCGCAACCTCACAAGCGGGGATCCTTGCCGAAGGCTTGGCGAAGTGCCCGCACGCGTTCGAACCATCCGGCTTTCCCGGTTTCGGCTATCTGCTTGGCCCGCCCGACGAGGCCACCGGACAGCGCAGCCGGCTCGGCGCAGATCCGGCAGAGGCGCACCGGCTGCTGCTCGCCCTCTCGAAAGTCCTGCCGCGCGGCGCGGGCTTCTGGAAAGCGCCGCTGACGGACGACAATCCCTCCATACCGTCGGGTTACACCTATCTGCTGCAGCTGGTCGCCCACGACGCCGTGCAGACAAGCGTTCCGTTCTGGGTCGCCGCAAAGCTCGGCCTCGCCAGCCGCAATCTGCGATCGGCGCCGTTCGTGCTGGATACGCTCTATGGCGGTGGCCCGACGGGGAGCGCCGTCGCCTACCAGTCGGGCGACAGTTCCCTGCTGCTCCTCGGGCGCTACAAATCGCAGGTGACCGGAATCGCGGCCACGGCGGCCGAACGCCCGTTCCGCGATCTTGGCCGAATCAACCCCGTGGAAAGCGCCGACGGGCTGGTACCCGCGAATTTCGATCATCCGCACGTCACCTGCGTCGCTGACGACAGAAACGACGACAACATCATCCTTGCCCAGCTCGTCGCCCTGTTCGCGAACGTTCATGACGCAATCGCAAAGAAATTGCGAAAGACGCAACCCGAAGCGTCGCCCGAGGCGGTGTTCGGATACGCGCAAGTCGCGATGCAACGCATCTACCACGCCATCATCGGACGGGATCTGCTACCGAAGCTCCTGCACCCCCAGGTGTGGGCGACCCTGGTCGACCGTGCCGCGGACGACCCGCGCTGGCTGTGGCGGACAGGCCGGATGCCTCTGGAGTTCACCCACGGGGCGTTCCGGATCGGCCACGCCATGGTGCGCCGGGACTACAAGCTCAACGATCTGGGGATCGATCCGCTCTCGGTTGGCCAAACGATTACGATCGGCAGGAACGTGGGCGATAGCCGAGATCCGCTGCAACAGGCTTGGCTCGTGCGGTGGTCGCGATTCTTCAAGATGCAGGACGCCGACACGCCCAACCTGAGCCGGCGCATCAGCCCGACCATGTCGGCCCTGGACGTCGAGGGCGTGTTCAATGTCTCCGACGGCAAGCAGCCGGAGAATCTGGCTGTGCGCGACATGCTGAGCGCCGCCCTCGCCCGCACGTGGCGAGTCGATGCGTTGCTGGATCAGATCCTGGCGCAGAATCAGGATCCGATTCCCCCCGGCTGGATGTTTCGCGACGGCGGCCAACGCCGGGAGGTGATCCGCGGCTGGCTTACGGCCCAAGGCCTGTCGGACACCGACAGCGACACGCTTGCCGATGACCCGCCGTTGCCGTTCTTCGTGCTTCTCGAAGCGGCGCTCGACCCGGAAATCCTCGGCCGTCACCTCGGCCCGCTCGCATCGATCATCATCGGCGAGGTGATCTGGCGCAGCGTCATCCTGGAACGGCAGCGCATGGCGGCGACGGAATGCGTGGCAAGAGCCGCGTTCAAGGCGCCATTCTGGGATGAAATGGCGGCAATAGAGTCGATGCCCGGGCTGGTCGCCTTCGCCGCGCGCCACTGCGGGTTCGACGGCGCGGCGCCGATGCCGTTCGCCTGATCTATCAACGACTTTTGAAAGGAGAGAAACATGGCATTGGTAAGTGACGCCGACACGCTGCAGTGGGGCCTTCTCGTAAAGAGCTGGGCGACTGGTCTCGATTACGTCAACACGCCACCCGCGAACCATCCGCCGCAGCAACCTCCCGCAGCGCCCCCGAAATGGGCTCTGCCGCCCTTGAAGCCCGTCAATTTCGACTCGACCATCAATGGCCACGCCGAACAGAAGACGATCCCCGGCGTGGTCCGCCTCTCGGTCGGCGAATTCACGGCGCTGCTCGAGGAAGCCAATATCTTCAGTGGCAGCTATCCACCGGGCACGACCGAGGTGATCGTCGTGCAAGGCAGCGCCAACACCATGGTCATCCGCTTGCCGCCGCAGCCTGTACTGAAGGCCTCGGAGGACAACCTGCTGGCCGGCGGCGCTTATCCTGTCTTCAGTTTCTACGAGCCCTTGTACAAGCAGCCGGGGGTCCCGGCGCCCCACGCCCAGCCGCCCACACTGCCCAATCGCCAAGGCATCATGGAGTTGCATGCCAATCGCATCGGCGACTACACGATGGGGCTCTGCGCCTGAGCTGTTCGCATCACCAGCCGTGATGCGTCATGCCACCATCGGGGATGCCGGCGGCGACAATGCCGTCATGCAGCCGCCGCCACACCTCGGGGTCCGAGATCGGATAAATGTGCAGCAGCCATCGGCCGATCATCGCATCGGTCGGTGGCGACGAGCCGAACCAGTTCGCGCGCGTCAGCTCGAGGAAGCGTCTCGCCTCCTCCCGCGCTTCCTCTTTGCGTCCCAGATTGCACAAGGCCGCCGCCCGCCAGGCGAACAGGTTGCTGAGCGCCTGGGTCCGCCAGGGATAGGGCTCGGGCGTGAGCGCGTGCGCGTGAGCCGAGGCGACGAGCAGCCCTTCATCGTCGCCGCAGAGGTAGCGCGTGGTTGCCAGATAGGTCCACTGCGCGAGGTTGGGTGCGAGCGTGAGCTCCATGGCCTGCGCCGACAGGCTCTGCGCGCGGGAACGGTTGCCGACGAAGGAATGGAACATGCCGGCCGCGCTCAGCGTCCACGCGTCGTAGGGATTGAGTTCGCACGCGATCTCCATGTGCGTCTCGGCCTGCGCGTAGCGCTTGTTCATCGCGAGCGCCCATCCCAGGCTGAGTTCCGCCCGCGAATCGCGCGGGTCGAGCCGCACCGCCTGCTGCGCCAATCCCAGCGTACGCTCCTCCTTGTGCGCCGCGCGGAACATGCCCGGATGGGCGATGTGGAACGTGTTGTTCATCTGCACCAGGCTGCTGTAGAGCGGCGAGAATGTCGGCGCCTGGTCGATCGCCTTCGCCAGCATTTGCGCGGCACCGTTCCAGTTCTCCGGCGTGAAGCGCAAGATCAGCAGTTGGGCACGAAGCCAGACGTCGTGGGCCTCGAGCGTCGCCTCCGGCACCGCCGCCAACCTCGTCAGGCGCTCGGTGGACAGCTCGACGCTGAGGGTCGACGCCAGCCGACGCACGACGCGCTGCTGGGTCACCGCCCAACTGTCGAGACTGACCTCGAACCGTTCGCTCCAGACGACCACGCCGCTGGTCTGGTCCTGCAGCACCATGACCGCGCTGATCGCCGACCCGGCCTGATAGGTCGTGGTGGAGAGCCGGTAGCACATCGAGACCGGCGCGCCGGCAGGAGCGTTGGCGGTTCCGGCCACGCTGTCGGTCACGTACCATTCGCGAAACCGCACCAGGCAGGCGATCAGCTCGAAGCGGAAGCCCTCGACCAGGTGCACGCGATCCGGCGCCACGCCATGGATGTCGAACGGTGCGATGACGAGCACCGGCTTGGCCGGCGCCGCAGCGGGCGGCGGGGTCGGCGCCGGCGACCGACGCTGTTCGATCAGGATCTGCGCAACCTCGTCGCGCAGCGACTGCTGGGACGTCTCGCGCGACGCCACGCCGTCGAACTTGCCCTGCTTGATCTCGGCGATGAGTTCCAGGGTCGGCGCGGAAGGCTCCATGTCGTACTCGTCGCCGAGCAGCCGATAAAGCTCGTCATAGGCATGCAGGGCGGCGCCGATCTCGCCATCCTCCGCAGCACAGCGCATGACCACGCGGCACGCTTCCTCGTGGGTCGGATCGAGCAGGACGGCGGCCTCGGCGAGGCGCCGCCGCTGGCGGCGCGGCAGGACGAGGTCGCGATAGCCGCGCTCGAGGTCGCGCAATATGCGATCGTGCAAGGTCTGCCGCCGTGCCGAAAGCCAGCCGTGAAAAGCGGGATCGAGGTCCTCGAAGCCCGCCAGCAGCGCTTCGGCGACCTGGCTCTGCCGCAGCAGCGGCTCGGCGACCTCACCTGCGGCGAGGGCATGCAGCATCGTCTCCACGTCGACCGTGAACGATCCACGCTCCAATCCGATCGTGCTGCGTCCGGTCACCAGGGCGTTGCACCCCGCCGCAAGCATCACCTCGCGCGTCTCGTGCACGGCCTGGCGCAGGGTGGCCCGCGCGTTCGCCTCGGGCGACTCGCTCCAGAACAAGCCGGCGAGCCGCTCGCGTTGCTCTTCGCCCCGCTCCGTCAACGCCAAGTAGGCGAGCATCGCGCAGGCCTTTCGGTTGCGCAGGGGAATTTCCCGGCCACCGAAGGTAAAGGCCGCGCCCCCGATCAGCGAGATGACGAGGCCGGGCACCACCGCGCCCTCGCGGCCGCTCCCGCCGAATCCTGCGCTGGCTGCGCTCAGGGCGGCGTTCATGGCTACCTGGCGACGGTACGGAATAGGCGGTCGAGCTCGCTCATGGATGCTTCGCCCCCAGACTGCCTGCTGCGTCGGCCGCCAGCGCACGCATCGTGCGGGCGGCGAAGCCACAGCATAAGCCGAAGCCGTCATTATTGCACGACGCTGCGACGAGCACTGTCCCGTCAGCCAACTGCGACGATGCGTTGGTTCTCCGCGCAAGTGCCTGATTATTGCAGTCCGCGATGCATCGGAATTGCCCTAACGCTAGCCTCACGCTGAGTCTGCATCATTGTCCCATGGTTCGGTCAAACCGGTCCCTTCCGCCGCTGGGGTTTGTCGTCGCCTTGCACGGCACGCTCATCGACCGGTCGGGCGTGGCGCGCCGGGAGTGGTTGATCGCGTCGAGATGGGGTGACGGCGGCACCTATCTATCGGTCGCCCGCACCCTCGTCCCCGGCGATCCGGCGACGACGGCGCCGCCGCTCCTGACACCGCGTTGGTCCGCCCTGGCGCTGCTCGACCCGACACCCGATCCGTCCGGCTCGCCCTGTTTCATCTTCGCCGAACGGTGCCCCGCCGGCCTTCTCCTCGCCGGCCGGTTCGCCCCTTCCCTCGGCAGTGTCCGCGTGGACGGCGACTCCGCATCCCTACGGCTGCAGGGCAACGTTCACTGCCTGCCTCGCACGGCAAAACGGGACTTCCAGTTTGAAGGCGTATGGGCCCCCTGGGTCGGAGAGTTCATAGAAATCCGCTCTTGAGGGCGCGCACGATCATCGTCCGCCACGCGCCCCCGCCGACGAGCGACTATACCGCGCGGATGTAGCCGTAGCGCAGGTTCGACCGTTCCATGGACGCCAGCGCGTAGTCCTTCTTGAGTGCTGCGAAGCGGTCTTCCGAGTAGGCCGGCATCGTGGTGTTGGACGCGGCCTTGAGCTTGATGCCGTACATCGCCAGCGCGTTGTTGGCGAAGATCATCTGCTTGGTCATGCTGTTGGCCTCGCCGAGCGTGGCGAAGCCGTACTTCTTGCGCATGTCCTCGGGAATCTCGAGGCGGCGCATCGCATCGATCTGCCATTGCGGCGAGCCGTACCACACCGAATCGGTGCCCCACAGGACGTGATCGGCGCCCATGCCCTTGACCAGGGTGCCGACCATGGCGGCGCAGAACTTGGGATGCGACACCGCCGAGTTGGCGAAGGCCGTGCCGAGCTCGGCATAGACGTTGTTGACGCCGAACTTCTGTGGAATGTCGGCAAGGTCGCTCACCCAGCGGATGCGGCCGGTCTGCTCGAACTCCGTCCACGCCTGGTCGGGCAGCTCGAAGGCCGGGCGCAGGCAGGCGTGGTACATCACGAACTTCATCTGCGGCCAGTCCTTGGCCGCCTTGCCGATGTCGGCCGCCGTCGCATATTCCCACACGCCGGCGAACGCCTTCTCGTAGTCTGGCGGCAGCAGGCCCTTGTGGATGCAGATCGTGGTGATGCCCGCCTTCACCGCCTTGTCGTAGAACGGATACATCAGCTTCTCGTCGTCGAGCCGCCACGGGAACTTCGACGGATTGAGGGGATCGCCGATCGTGTAGCCTTTCCACGATTCGGGCTTGTGCGCCGTGATCGCCTTGTCGACCTCGTCCATCCAGCCCTGCTGGCCGGGCGTGATCAGGGCATGCGACAAGAGCCGACGCGAGCCCGCGAAGCCGTTGATCAGCGCCCGCGCCTGCGCCATCTGCTCGTTGGACAGGAACCACCAGGTTGGATCGTCGAACGGCGCACCGCTCAGCAGGGCGAGGCTGGTGTCGCTGTCGTAGAAGACCTCCTTCACGTAGTTCTGGAACTTGTAGCGCGCCAGCGAGGAAACGCCCTCCGCCTTGAGCTTCGGGTTCCAGTTCTCGCTCGCGAACGCGGCCAGGTCCAAGAGCTCCTTGTGGTCGAAGTCGTCGCGCACGAAATGGGTCTGCACGTCGAAGATGAATTGCCCGGCGAGGCCGTGCTGGCGTGCCTGCGCCAGCTCGGGCTCCTGCGCCTCGGCCGGGGTCACCTGGAAGACGTTGCCGCCGTAGATCTCGTTCATGGCGACGAAGGCTGCGGCCATGCCGCAACTCGTGCGCATGAACTGGCGGCGGCTTAGGCCCAGCCGGCCGGCATTGGCGTCGGCCAGCTCGACGATGCGCTGTTCGACTTTCTTCTGCGTGGCGCTTTGCCTGGGCGGCAGATACTCGCCGTTGGACACGATCTGCGTCGGGATCGGCGTTGCCGCCGAAGCTTCCTCGGCGCCTGCGACGAGGCGTTGTTCGCGTTCACTGAGCCAGATACCCATCGGTTTCCTCCGTCTTGTTAGGACAACGTGAAGAAGCGATCGGCGCGCGCCGCGCAGGCAGCGCGGTCGGTCAGGGTAGCGAGTCTAGGATTGCCCGGCCGAAGCCGTCCAGTGCGGCCCCCGCATATCTCCCGCGCTGGACTAGAGCCAGCGCCGGACGCGCTTTCGGTAGTCGCGATAAGCTTGGTCGAACTTGCGCTCGAGATAGGCCTCCTCGCGGGCGACGACGCCGTAGCGGATGACCAGCGCGAAGGGCACCAGCATCGCCAGCAGCCAGGGCGAGTCGAAGGCGATGGCAAGTCCGACCAGGCCGCCGAACATGCCGAGATAGATGGGATTGCGCGTGAACCGGTAGGGCCCGCTCTCGACCATGGCGGTGGTCGGCCGGTTGGTCGGTACGTTGGTGCCGGCCCGGGTCATGGTGTCCATGGCCCAGATGGCGAGCGCCAGCGCCAGCACGAACACCACGGCGCCCAGCAGGCCGTTGGGCCAGTCTTCCGGCAGGACCGGCACGGGCTCCAGCCAGTCGAGGGCAAGTCCGGCGATCACGGCAACCGCCCAGGCGAAGGGCGGCCGGATAAGCACTTGGGCGGTCTCGCTATTTTCGCTCATTTCCACGGCAACTCCTTCTCGCGAAGGCGCGTTGAATTTTAGTCTGCCTCTACCACGGAGATGACACATGCTGAAATCCGTCGTTCTCGCAGCTTTTCTCACTTGCGGCGCGATCAGTGCGTACGCCCAGACCCAGACCACACCGGCGCCGGCCGCCGCTCCGGCCGAACGCACGGTTTCGACCGGCGACTTCAACGCCAGGGGCGACATGGCGGCAAGCGCCCTGATTGGCACCAAGGTGCGCAATGCGAACAAGGACTCGATCGGCAAGATCGACGAGATCTACCTCGACAAAGATGCCAAGGTCACCGACGTGGTGATCTCGGTCGGCGGCTTTCTTGGGGTCGGCTCCAAGGACGTCGCGGTGAAGTGGAGCGACATCACGATGACCCAGGAGGACAACTCGCTGGTGCTGACCACGTCGCTCACCAAGGATGCCTTGATGGCCCTCCCCGACTACACCAAGACCGACCGCCGCAAGCCGGCGCCGCCGGAAACCGCCGCCGCGCCGCCGGCCCGACCCACGCTTCCGACACAGAGCCGCTAAGTCGATAGACAAAGACAGGGCGCCCCCGCGAGGGGGCGCCTTTTTCGTTGAGTTAGCGGTGCGGGTTAGCGGGCGCACGGTCCCATTGGTTCGGGCGGCCGTCGCCGTCGCGATCCGTGTCGTAGCGGTTCGGAATACCGTCATGATCCTGGTCGCCGCCGCCACGACGGCGGTTGTTGTTGTAATTGTCGTAGGCGTTAGGGATGCCGTCGCGGTCGCGATCGCCCCACGCACCGCCGCGCGGCGGCTGCTGCGCCTGCTGCGGATAGGGCTGCGGCGGATTGATTTGGATGGTCTGAGCATTCGCCGCGGGCACCACCAGCGGCAGGACGGTGAGGGTTGCGGTTGCAGCGATTACAGAAAGTTTGATCCATCGTGACATGGGAAAATCTCCGTACGGTGTTGGTGCCAGCCAACGATTTTGCATGGGCGACGTTCCGTGCCGCACGGCTGGCGATTGGTGCTAGGCTGCCCGCATGACCACCTACGCCGACTACAAGCCCCTCACCTTCCACGATGCGACCCGCCGTTTCACCGACGGCAATGACAGCCCGCGCGCCTATCTCGAGCGTTGCCTCGAGACCATCGCCGCGCGCGAGCCCACGGTGAAAGCCCTCACCGCGATCAACGAGAGCGGCGCGCGCACCGCCGCCGACGCCAGCACCGAGCGCTGGAAGGCCGGCAAGCCTCTCTCGCCGATCGACGGCATGCCCGTCGCCATCAAGGACCTGCTCGAGACCAGGGACATGCCAACCGAGATGGGCTGCGTTGCGATGAAGGGGAACTTCCCCAAGCGCGACAATGCCGGCGTGTGGGCGCTGCGCCAGGCGGGCGCGGTGATCCTCGCCAAGACGGTGACGGCGGAACTGGGCGGCTCGCATCCCGGCCCGACCACCAATCCGTTCGATGCCAGGCGCACGCCCGGCGGCTCGTCGTCGGACTCGGCGGCGGCTGTCGGCGCCAACATGGTGCCGGTGGCGATCGGCACCCAGGTCGGCGGCTCGATCATTCGGCCGGCCGCTTATTGCGGGAACTTCGCGCTGAAGCCGACGCAGGGCGGCATCAATCGCGGCGAGCGGCTGGCCACCAGCCAGAGCACCCATGGTCCGCACGCCGGCTGCCTGGAAGACATGTGGCAGACGGCGATCGAGCAGGCCAAGCGCTGCGGCGGCGACCGCGGCTCGCTCGGCCTGATCGGCCCCGACACGCTGCCCGCCGCCATAAAGCCCAACCGTCTGATCGTGCTCGAGACCGAAGGCTGGCCCGAGGTCGACGCCGCCACCAGGGAAGCCTTCACCAAGCTGCTCGGCCAGTTGACGGCGGCCGGCGTCACGCTGATCCGCCGCACCGACCATCCCTTCGTCGAGGCGCTGGAAAAGGCGATCGCCAACGGTCGCGCCGTGTGCGGCGCCGTCACCGCCTGGGAGAACCGCTGGTACCAGCGCGGCATGCTCGACGCCGCGCCCGACGGCCTCAGCGAGCGCGCGAAGTCGACTCTGCTGAAGGCCGAGGCGATGACGCCCGACGACTATCGCAGCGGGCTGCTCGCCCGCCAGCAGGCTCAAGTCGCTCATGCCGCCGTGGCCCAATTCGCCGACGCCGCGATCACGCTCAGCTGCCCCGGCCCGGCGCCGATCTGGGCGGGCGACGAGCCCGGCAAGCCGCTGGCGCCGCGGCCGACCGGCGACTTCGTGTTCAACGCGCCCTCCTCCATGCTGTTCGCGCCGGTCGTCACCGTGCCGCTGATGAGCGTCGGCGGCCTGCCGGTCGGCGTGCAGCTGATGGGCCAGCAGCATGAAGACGCGCGCATGACCGGCCTCGCACGCTGGTTCGGCGAGAACCTGAAGCGGATCGCCGTGGCCTGATCCATGCCAGCGGCCCCGGGCGCCCCGACGATCACGGCCATCGCGCCGGAGCTGGACACTCTCGCCGCCGAGGCGATGGCGGAGTGGAAGGTGCCGGGCCTCGCCCTCGCCGTCGTCCACAATGGCGAGACGGCGCTGCTCAAGGCCTACGGCCAGCGCGACGTCGAAGCCGGCCTGCCGGTGACGACCGACACGCAGTTCCTGATCTGCTCGATCACCAAGACGTTCACCGCCACCGGCCTGGCGCTGTTGGCCGACGAGGGCCGCCTCGACTGGACCAAGCCCGTGCGCGACTACGTTCCGGAATTCCGCCTGCACGACGCCGTCGCCACCGACCGCATCACGGTGCGCGATCTGCTGTGCCATCACAGCGGCCTGCCGCGGCACGACTGGGTCTGGATGCCGGGCGATGTCGCGCCCAAGCAGATGCTGGCCGCGCTGCGCCACATCGAGCCGAGCCGGGACCTCCGGACGACCTGGCAGTACAGCAATCTCGGCTACAACGCGGCCGGCATCGTCGCCGAGCGGACGAGCGGGCAGAGCTGGGAGGAGTTCACGCGGACGCGGCTGGCCGAACCGCTGGGCATGCCGGTGACGTTCACGACCGAGGACCTGGCGGCCGCTGAGAATGCGGCGGCCCCTTACTCCACGTATCGCGACGAACGCCAGCGCAGCAGGCTCTGGCCCATCCGGGCCACGGCTGCCGGGGCCATCAACACGTCGATCGCCGCCATCGCCAACTGGATGACGTTCCTGCTGGGCGAAGGCGAGTACAAGGGCGTGCGGCTGCTGTCGGCAGCGCGCATTCGCGAGCTGCAGGCGCCGCGCGTCCACGTGTCGGCGCCGGAATTCGCCGAGTTCGGCCACAACCACTACGGCCTCGGTTTCGGCTCCCACACATATCGCGGCGAGCAGGTGGTGGGACATTCCGGCGGCTGGATCGGCTGGAGCACGTTGATGCGGCTGATGCCCCACCGGAAGCTGGGCGTCGCCGTGTTCACCAACTGCGGCGGCGCGCCGGTACACAGCATCCTGATCAACCACATCTTCGATCGCCTGTGCAGCCACGAGCCGGCGCCGTGGCTCGATCGGCTGCGCGATCTGCGCCGCAAGGCCCTGGCGCAACAGGCGACCGACGAGGAGACGCAGAAGAGTGCGCGCAAGCCGAACACGCGGCCGAGCCACGATCCGGTCGACTACGCCGGCCACTACGAACATCCCGCCTACGGACGAATGATCATCGCGGCGAAGGACGGCGACCTGCAGTGGGCCTGGCGCGGCATGTCGGCGCCGCTGTCTCACCGCCACTACGATACGTTCGAGCTGCCGCGCGTTCCCTTCGATCTGAATCCGGACCGCCTGGCGATCTCCTTCACCACCGACCGCGACGGCAACATCGCAAGCCTCTCCGCCCAGCTCGAGACGATGGTACCCGACATCGTCTTCAAGCGCGCGCCGGCCGGCGAGTGCCTGGACGACGCCTTCCGCAAGGCCTGCGTCGGCCGCTACCGGCATGGATCGACGGTCCATGTCGTCGCGCAGGAGGCCGACGGCCAGCTGACGCTCAAGCCGGACTTCCAGCCGCTGTACCACCTCAGCCCCTACCAGGGCACAACCTTCAACATCGCCGAGCTCGAAGGATTTCGCGTGGAGTTTCGGCGCGGCCCCGAGGGTAAGATCCACGAGCTTGTCTTCCACCAGCCCAACGGCACCTTCATCGCCAAACCGGACACATAGGAGCTGACCATGGACAAGGGACCTCCGGCTCGCCGCGACATTCTCAAGGGCACGGCCGCCGCCGGCGCGGTGGGCCTCGCCGCCACGGCCCACGCCGCCGGCACGCCCGCCTACGATCCGAACGCCCGGTTCGATCTCGCCGTCAGCGAGGTCGAGCTGCGCAAGAACAGCGCGGGCCGCATGCTGATGGCGCGGATCTATCAACCCAAGGGGCCGGGTCCCTTCCCGACCGTGCTCGACCTTCACGGCGGCGCCTGGAACCGCAAGGACCGCTTCGCCGAGGAGCCGATGGACCGCGCGCTGGCGGCGAGCGGCCTGCTGGTCGTCGCCGTCGACCTCACCGTGTCGCCCGAGGCGCCTTATCCCGCCTGCGTGGCCGACGCCAACTGGTCGGTGCGCTGGCTGAAGGCCAACGCCGCCAAATGGAACGGCGACGGCACGAAGATCGGCGTCTACGGCTCGTCGAGCGGCGGGCACGTGGCGGAGCTGCTGGCGCTCAGGCCGCACGATCCGCGCTATGGCGCGATCCCGTTCGACGGCGCGCCAGGGGTCGATGCCAGCGTGGCCTGGGTGGCGATGCGTTCGCCCGTCAGCAACACCGCGGCGCGCTACGCGAATGCCGAGCGGCGCAAGAACGAAGGCATGATCAAGAACAACAAGATGTTCTTCATGCCGTGGGAGACGATCCACGAAAGCAATCCGCAGGAGATCCTCGAACGCAAGGAGAAGGTCAGCCTGCCGCCGCTGCTCATCATGCAGGGCGCGCTCGACGACAACGTGCTGCCGGAAATGCAGCAGAAATTCGCCGAGACTTACCGGGCGGCCGGCGGCGTCTGCGAGTACCGCCTGTTCGAGAACTCCGTCCACGAATGGGTCGCCGAGCCCGGCCCGCAGACTGACAAGGCACGCGAGGTGGCAAAGGAATTCCTCGCGCGGCAGCTCAAGGGCTAGGTCACTCCTCGTCGGGAATGCTCGCCGGATTCCACACGACCTCCCACAGGTGGCCGCTGGGATCGCGGAAGTAGCCGGCATAGCCGCCGTAGAAGGTGTCCTGCGCCGGCTTCGCGATCTGGGCGCCGGCACGACGGGCCTCCTCCATCACCTCGTCGACTTCCTGGCGGCTCGCCACGTTGTGGCCGATCGAGACCGATGCCGGGTTGCCTTTGGGTACGCCGCTGTCATGGGCGAGATCGTCTTGCGCCCAGATCGCGAGCCGCAGCCCGTCCGACAGGTCGAAGAAGGCGACCGCGCCGTGCTCGAACTCGCGGCCGATGATGCCCTGGGTCGGCAGGCCGAGACCGTCGCGATAGAAGACCAGCGACCGCTCCAGATCGGTCACACCGAGCGTGACGACGGATATGCGAGGCTTCATGGTTGTCTCCGGGCACTGCGGGTGGTTTCGCTCGGGGCAGTCATACGCTGAACAGGGTGAGTGATGAGCGTTGGTTTGATGGCCCTTTTCGACGATATCGCGACCTTGGCCAAGGCGGCGGCCGCCTCGATCGACGACGTCGCGGGGCAGGCCGCCAAGGCCGGCACCAAGGCCGCCGGCGTCGTCATCGACGACACAGCCGTCACGCCGCGCTATCTCACCGACTTCAGCCCGTCGCGCGAGCTGCCGGTCGTCGGCCGCATTGCGCTGGGCTCGCTGAAGAACAAGCTTTTGTTCCTGCTGCCGGCGGCCCTGGTGCTGAGCCTGCTGCTGCCCCAGGCGATCACGCCGCTCCTGATGCTGGGCGGCGCCTATCTCTCTTATGAAGGCGTGGAGAAGGTCTACGAGAGGCTATTCCCGCACGACGCGAGCGCCCACGAAGCCAGGCTCGAGACGGTGGCGATCGACGCGAAGACCTTCGAGGAGCAGAAGGTCGCGAGCGCCATCAAGACCGATTTCATCCTGTCGGCCGAGATCATGGCCATCACGCTGGCCGCCGTCCCGTCCGACAACTCCTTCACCCAGGCTATCATCCTTGCCGTCGTCGCTGTCGGCATAACGGCGGCGGTCTACGGCGTCGTCGCCCTGATCGTCAAAGCCGACGATCTCGGCCTGGTGCTGGCACGCCTGTCGCCCGGATCGCTCGCGGCCGCGCCGTTGCGGGTGACCGGCCGCGCGCTCGTCCAGGGCATGCCCTATCTGCTGAGCGGCCTCGGCACCATCGGCACCGCGGCGATGATCTGGGTCGGCGGCGGCATCGTCCTTCATGGCCTCGAGGCGTACGGCATGGGCTGGCCGAGCCATGCGCTGCACGACGCCGGCGCCGCCGTCGCCCGCGCCGCTCCCTTCGCCGGCGCATTCCTGGCCTGGCTGGTGGAAGCCGCCGGCGCCGGCGTGGCCGGGATCGTCGTCGGCCTGGTCGCCATCCCGCTCACCAGCCGCGTGCTGTCGCCGCTCTGGCGACGGGTGAAATCGGCGATCCGACGGCCTTGATCGCGTCTCATTTGGCGGGCACCGGAGCTTATGGCAATGCGACTGACATTTCGGATGGCCGCGGCGGGCGCTGCAATCTTCGCTGCCACGCTTGGGTGCGGTTCCCTTTACGCGCAGACGCAGCAGCAGGTGGACGCCTGCGAAGGCAAGGGCAATGCGCCAATCGATGCCGTGATCGGCGGCTGCTCGGCGCTCATTCAATCGGGCAGCTATGCCGGCCGGGATCTCTCCACGGTCCTCATCATTCGCGCGATCGCCCATCAGCGCAAAGGCGACCTCGACCGCGCCATCCAGGACTACGACCAGGCGATCAAGCTCGACCCGGGCAGCGCCATCGCCTCCTACAATCGCGGCGTCGCCTATGGCGCCAAGAAGGACTGGGAACGCGCCATCCAGAGCTACGATCAGGCGATCAAGTCCAACCCCAACGACGCGTCCGCCTTCCGCAATCGCGGCGACGCTCACCTGGAGAAGCAGCAGGTCGACCGCGCCATCGGCGACTACGACCAGGCGCTGAAGCTCGACCCGCGCAACGCGACGACCTTCTACAGCCGCGGCCTCGCCTATGGCCGCACGGGACAATGGCGCCGCGCCATCGAAGACTACGACGAGGCGATCAAGCTCGATCCCAAGCTCGCCACCGCTTTCTACAGCCGGGGCTTCGCGCTCCAGAAGGAGAATGAGCTCGATCGGGCGATAAAAGACTTCGACCAGGCGCTCGTACTCGACCCCAACGATGCGTCGACCCTTGCCCTTCGCGGCTCGGCCTATCAGCGCAAGGGCGAAGTCGACCACGCCATCGAGGATTTCACGCGCGCCATCGCGCTCGACGCCAACGATGCCGCGACCTTCCATAATCGCGGCGTCGCCTACAGCAGCAAGCGGCAATGGGACCTGGCCGTCCAGGACTTCGATCGCGTGATCAGGCTGCAGCCGGACGATGCCTCCGCCTTCGCCTACCGCGGCGCCGCGTATCAGCGCAAAGGCGAGCTCGACCGCGCCCTGCAGGACCTCGATCGGGCGATCGAGCTCGATCCCCGGCTGGCCGTCGCCTTCACCTATCGGGGGGTCGCCTACAGCACGCGGGGAGACTGGGGCCTGGCCATCCAGGAATACACCCGGGCGATCGAGCTCAATCCCAAGGACGTCGCAGCCTTCTACAATCGCGGCATCGCCCACAGCCGAAAGCAGCAGTGGGACTCCGCTGCCCAGGATTTCGACCAGGCGATCCGGCTCAGTCCGGACGACGCGTCGGCCTACCGCAATCGCGGCCTTGCCTACCAGAAGCTGCTTCGGCTCGACGCCGCCGTCGCGGACTTCGACCGGGCGGCCGCGCTCAATCCGAAGGACGCGGCTGCCTTCGCCTTCAGCGGCGGCATCCATTTGCGTCGGGGCGAGATCGACCGCGCCATCCAGGACTACGATCGAGCGCTGCAAATCGACCCGACCGATGCCACGACCTTCTATAATCGCGGCGTTGCCTACGGCAGTCGGAAAGAGTTGGATCGGGCCGTTCAGGACTACGATCAGGCGCTCAAGCTCGATCCGGGCTTCGCCGCCGCCTTATACGGCCGCGGCGTCGCCAAGGAGCAGCTGGGCGACAAGGCCGGCGCGGATGAAGACATCAACGCGGCGAGGAAGATCGACCCGGAGGTCGGGAAGTAAGCAGCGAAGCGCGGACCGCGGGCTCCCGCCCGCTCATGAATCATGAGCGCGCGAGGACGCGCGCGGTCCGGAAGACGAACATCATGAGCGGCCATGGCCTGGCGGCTCGCCTTGTCGAGCGTGTCGATTACGTTCCGCGGCAGGCCTGCCGGACCGAGGACGAGACTGAAGGTGTAGGCCTCGTAGCCCGGCACGCCGGCCTCGATCATGGTCGGGATCTCCGGGGCAATCGCGGCGCGCCTGGATTGGCAGAAGGCCAGGATCCTGAGTTTGCCCGCCTGGTGCAGTGATGGCATGCGTCGACGACGTCGCCACCAGCAAAGTGTAACCGTCGGGCTTCGCGTTCTTCACTTCCATGGCGCCGATCGAGCCTGCGGCGCCGGTCTTGTTGTCGACGATCACGGTCTGGCCGAGGTGGTGGGTCAGCTTGTCGGCGAACATGCGGCCGACGATGTCGGTTGCGCCGCCGGCCGGGAACGGCACGATCAGGCGGATCGTGCGATCGGGATACTTGGCATCGGCGCGCGCAACAGCGGGGGCTGCAAGCGCGCCGAGACCGGCCGCAAGCAGAGCCGTCGATACGACGTACCGCCAACCTCAACTACGAACAGGAGTACTGTGAGCGGCGCCAGCATGCGCATTTGGAACCGTCAGGTCGAGTCAGCGCACGCGGACCGTTCATCAATCATCCGGACCCTACTGGCCCGCTCATGATTCGAGTTCCTCTCCCCCTTGGGGGAAAGGAGCATGAAGAAGACCACGGGCGAGCTGGAGGACCGTGACTAAGCTAAAGCGCCGGCAGCCCCGGAGGCGGACGGCGCATCATCGACGCCTGCTCGTAGGCATAGGCCAGCCGCAACAGCGTCGCCTCGCTCCAGGCGCCGCCGGTGAAGGTGAGGCCGAGCGGATAGTCCGGCGTCTTATGGTCGCCGACACCGCTCGTGACGCCCGCCGGCACCTGGACGCTGGGATAGCCCGCCTTGGCCGGCATGGCGCAGCCCGACACGCCGGGAAACACCACGGCATCGAGCTTGTGCCGCGTCATGTAGGCATCGAGGCCACGGACCTTCGCGGACTCGAGGTCCATGGCGCGCGCCGAGCGGTATTCGAGCTCCGACAGGTCGCCGCGGGTCGCATCGGCGGCGAGGAAGAGGTCCTGGCCGAAGCGCAGCGCCTTCTTCACATTGCGCCGATTGAAGGCGATGATGTCGGCCATGGTCTTCATCTTCGTGGCCGTCGCCCAGTCGCGCAGGTAGAGATTGAGATCGCGCTTGATTTCGTAGACGAACACGATCGGCGGCGTGGCGAGATTGCCCTTGTTGCGGCTGAGCGGATTGCGGTTCAGCACGTTCATGGTCGTGCCCGGCCCCCCGATCCAGCCGGCGGTCGGGATGCTGGCGCGCACCAGGATGGCGCCGCAGTCCCCCAGGACAGCCAGCGCCTTCTTCATCGTCGCCTTGCCGCGCGGCGTCAGCTTGCCGAACCAGACGTCGTTCAACGGATCGTCGGGATCGCTCGGCACGCCGATGCGTGCGCCCTTCAAACCGTCCTTGTCGAGATGAGAGGTAAAATCCTTCGGCCGCTGCATCGGCCGCGTCGCGGGATCGAGCGGATCGCGCGCCGCCATCACGTTCAGCAGGATCGCCGCATCGCGCACGGTGCGCGTCAGCGGGCCCGCCGTGTCCTGGCTGTGCGAGATCGGGATGATGCCGGCGCGGCTGATCAGCCCGACGGTCGGCTTCACCGTGACCAAACCGTTCTGGGTCGCGGGGCTGAGCAGCGAGCCCGAGGTCTCGGTGCCGATCGCCGCCGTGCACAGGCCGGCAGCGACGGCGACGGCGGAGCCGCCGCTCGAGCCGCCGGGCTGCACGATGGGAATACCGCGATCGTTGACCAGCTTCGGGACATAGGGGTTCTTCACCTGCCCGCCCAGCGAACTGTAGCCCGAGGGCATGTCGGTCGCGAACAGGTTGGCGAACTCCGTCAGGTTCGCCTTGCCCAGGATGATGGCCCCGGCATCGCGCAGCCGCTTGACCACCGGCGCGTCGTCGCGGGCGCGGGCGCTCGCCAGCGCCAGCGAGCCGGCGGTGGTGTGCTGGCGGTCGCCGGTGGCGATGTTGTCCTTGAGCAGGATCGGAACGCCGGCCAGCGGCTGGCGCGCCGACGGCTTTACGCCGTCGAGGCTCGTGGCGATCTTCAGCGCGTCGGGATTGACCTCGCGCACGGAGTTGAGCTGCGGTCCGCTGCGGTCATAGGCCTTGATGCGCGCCAGGTATGCGCGGGTGAGGCTGCTGGCCGTAACCGTTCCTTCGCTCAGGGCCTCGATCACGTCGCCGAGCGAAGCGTCCCCCACATCAAAACGCTTTCGCCGAGTTGTTTTCGCCATCAGTCTCCCCTGCTCTACGCCGAGGAAACGACTTCACCTCACGGACCGTCGCGACGCAACAAAGTCCCGTCATCCCGACCTGCCTGCGCGAAGCCGAAGCGGCTTCGCTTCGGCGAAGGCAGGCCGGAACCGCGCGCAGCGAACGTGCCCGTGCCGCCCGTGCCGGTTTCGGACGAGGTGCCGAGCAGACCGGCGACGACCAGCTCGAGGTTGACGGCGGCCGGTCGTCCTGCCCGTGGTAGGTAGGTGCTCGGCGCGACCTGGGTGAAGCCGTTGGCCGACATCCAGTAAAGGCCCATCACGATCGAGGTCGGACCGCAGACGCGCGTGTCATATTTCCGTCTTCCCGACGGCGCGCGCAGACGAAAAGAAGGCCCGGCGGGAGTGGATATGGGGTGTGGGAGCCGGGCCTTCGTCGTCGTGGTACGTGGGTGGTACCGACGACAAGATAGGCGCTGATCAGGGTGCCTTCGACTCCTCTGCGCGCATACCTGAACCAATGCGAGGCTCAGCGAGACGCCAGCGAGGTCGCATGGCGAATAATCAGAGCCGTCTGTGACTTCACTTCACGGGCCGCCGGCACGCAACAGCAGCAGCAGGATCACGCCGGCGACCAGCCCCAGCCCAAGAGTCATCAGCAGATGCCGGACGCTCGGCCGGCAAGTCGTCACCCACCCGTGGCCGACGACCGCCAGCAGCACCAGAACCAGCACTGCGAGCACAATCTGCACCGCGCTGGTGCCGATGCCGAAGAGGATGACCAGCATCGCCAGCAGCGCCGCCAGTGCGACCGCGAACGCCCGGCAGGTCACGCTGCCGGGTGTCGGTGTCGGTCCCGGTCCGGGCCCCGGCGTCTCCCAGTCGCCTGAAGGCGACGGCGTCACCGCCGTTGAGTCTCCACCCAGCCCATCGACGCGCATCGCGACTTGGCGAACGTAACGCTGGAACGTCGTGTACCAGCGGTCGTTCGACGGGATCGCGCGCTCGATCCAGCGCAGGGTCGACAGCAGGCGCTGCTCCGGCGCCAGCAGGACCTCCTTGTGGCGCACTGGGATGGTGATCTGGAAGCTGCCTAGAACGTGCCGCCCGAAGCGGGCAGTAGCGGCGGCGGCCAGCGCAACAACGCCCGGCGCCGGCAGCGCCACCTGGCCCGTCACCTGGCGCACGACCACGGTGAAGGCCTGCCCCGCGCGCACGACCGGCGGCAGGTCGATCGTCAGCATGCCGGGCACGTTCACGTCGACGCCGCGCGGCAGCGGGATCCAGCTCATGCCGCCAGTGCGGATCTGCAAGGTATGCTCGTCGATCAGGGCGAGATGGTCGCTGCGATAGGTCGCTGCCGCCAGCTCGAGCACCTGCTGGGCGTCCATCGTCGGCAGGTGCAGCGTGGCGATGCTACCGACCGGGGTGCGGCCCCAGTCGATCATCAACTCGTCGGCCAGCGCCTCGACCGGCAGCCTGTCGGAGGTCGGGCGGATCTCGAAGGTCTGCGGGATGCGGCGCGAGCCGACCACGCCGGGGTTCGACGATTCGACGATGGCGAGGTTGCGCTGCGCCAGCTTGTCGGAGGTCCCGGGATTGGCGTTGGCGGGGATCGGCGCCGGGTCGAAGGCGATCTCGGCGACCAAACACTGGTGCTGGCCGCGCACCAGCTCCTGCACGCTCTTGCGGTTGGCCGGCCACGGGCCGTTGGGCGGCGCGGCGTTCAGCGGGAACTGCGGCGCCGTCTGGTTGATGTCGAGCCAGGCGCCGAAATAGACATGGTGCTCGGTCGGGCTGATGGGGATCGTCCTGAGGTTGGTGGCATCGGTCTGGGCGTCGAGCGCCGTCGTGGCCGAATCGACGCGGGCCGCCGCAAAGCAGGGAATGCTGGCGAGATTGCCGCCGCTCAGGCCGAGCAGAGGCACGGTTGTGCCGCCCATGCCGCCGCGCCGGTAGGCCGTCGCCGTGTCGTAGGCGAGCGACGTCGTCGAGACCGGGAACAGGCGGAAGAAGACGCGCACGTCGGCTGCTGCCAAGGTGCCGATGTAGCGCACGCGGGCGACCGCGAAGTTGAAGACCTTGGTGCCGCTCACCGCCTCCGACAGCTCGAGCTTGGAGGTCTGCTGGTTGGTCGACAGGTCGTTGTCGAAGGTCTGTCCGCCGGTCGCGCCGCTGTTGAGGTTGTTCACCACCTGCTGGATGAAGGCCGGTGCCTGCGCCGCCGTCGCCCCCATCGTGGCGGCGAACTTCGCCTGGCCCTGGTTGATCTGAAAGACGCGCAGGTCGGTCGAGAGCCAGTGCGTCTGGCCGTCGATTTCGAACGGGTTGGGCTGCTTGATCAGGAGCAGCGAGGCGCTGGCCGACTGGGCGCTCATCGTGGCGCTGAGGTTGAGCGTCTGGGTGGCGCCGGCGAAGCCGAAGGCGCCCGTGCCGGTGAAGCGGACCTGGTAGGTCCAGGTGATGCGCTGGCGGCGAATCAAGTGCACCGGGTCTTCCAGCGACATCTGCGCCGCCCGGATCTCCATCTGGGCCGGCACCGGATTGACGGTAAGCGTGGGCTTGATCGACGGCGGCATGGTCGGCGTCGCCGCGGTGACGCCGAGCTCCTGCGGCGTGAAGCCGTCGAGGGTGATGAACAGTGCCGCCTCGATCACAGCCGGGCTGGCGTTGGCCAACATGGCCGTGGCCTCGTCCTGGCCGAAGGTGCTGCGGTCGACGATGAACTGCAGCTTCTTGACGATCGGGCAGGCGAAGGGCAGCGCGCCGTAGTCGTTGACGCGGTCCTGCAGCAGCAGGCGCTTCTCCTGCAGGTAATAGTTGGTCTGCGAATAGTCGTCGTCGTTGCCGCCGTTGTGCGGCCAGAACGGCCGCTGGTCGGTGTACTCGAAGGTCGCCGCGGGATCGGCCTGGCGGGTGCGCCAGTCGTTCTCGCTCGCCGGGCCGCTCATCAGCGACGGGTCGATGACGCGCTTCTCGGTGCCCGCCATGGTGTTGACCAGCAGCGTCGGCGCCACGTGATACCACCAGCCCACCGCGCAGTCGGGATGGTTGGAGGTGGCGGGATGGAGCGCGCCGAAGATCCAGATCTTCTCCGCCTCGATGCCCTGCAGGCGCATCAGCCGGCACATCTCGTGCGCGCGGGCGTAGCAGCCGTCGTCGGGATAGAGGAACGGGATGCAGGGCGACGGCACCGTGAAGGGATCGCAGGTGAGCGCCGCCATGTCGTTGAAGAGCTGCGTGGCCTGCGCCTCGCTCACCACCGACGGCGGCGGGTCCTCGTAGGCATCGACCGCGGGATCGGCCGGCGGCGGCGGGCGGACGTCGATGATCTCGTGCTCGTCGCGGCTCGCCGTGACCAGCACGTCGGTGCCGTCGGCGCGGGCGCCCTCGAGGGCGTTCAGCATGTCGCGGAAGTCGGGGTTGCTGCGCAGGAGGTGATGGCGCGCATGGCTTTCGACGAACGTCACCTCGATGGTCTCGCCGACGGTTTCCAGCGTGACCACCCTCGCCCGGAACGGCATCAGGACGCGGGTGATGACCGTGGTCTCGGGATCGATCTCGACATAGGCCGGCAGGTTGGCGGTGCGCGTGAACTCCAGCATGTCGCGCCAGGTGCGGGCACGACGGCCGGGCGGCAGCACGGCCGAACGGTCGCCCTCGAAGTCGATGGCTATGCGTTCAGGCGGGGCGGCTGCCACCGCTGGGGATGGTGTCGCGGCCGGCCTCGTCGGACCAACTCGGGTGACGCGTGCAACAAGCGCATTCGGGTTCGGCATGTCTGCCTCCATGCCAAATGGGCGCGCACTCCTTTTTGTCTTGTTGCTTGCAACCGTACCTTACACCTGCCGGCGCGCGAAAACCACAGGTTGTGGGCCCGCGTTAGCCAGATATGCGAAAAAAGCTTGGCGTCGAGGAAGGCGGGCGGCGGGGAACGTTCTTGTCGCCGCACCGTTCGGTCCTGAACGGGAGCGTTCCCCACCATGGAGACGACATGCGACTGACGATGTCCCTGCTCGCCATGACCGTCGTCCTGCCGGCCGCGGCCGTCCTGACCACGACGGCGACGGCCAAGGACCGCCCCATTACCGACCAGGAGCGGCCCAAGCTCGAAGCCGCGCTCAAGGAGGCCGGCTGCAGCGGCGGCAAGATGGAGTTCGACGACGACAAGACGGCGGCCCATCCCAATGGCAAGTTCGAGGTCGACGACGCAACCTGCCAGGACGGCAAGAAGTACGACCTCACCTTCGATCCGAACTTCAAGGTGTTGACAAAGAAGGCGGACTGAAGAGGGTTCGCCCTCGCCTGGCGGCCGAAGACCGGGAAAGTGCCCACTGCGTCATAGAAGCGTTGCATCGCCCGCGATCTGGACTTGACCGCGCGCTCCACTCCGACCAACTGCATGGGCATGAGTGACGACGCAACGGCAGGCGCGGCCGGGCAGCAACTTGCCCTGGCCCAACGCATAGATCGCTTCGTGAAAGGGCTGGAGCGCGCCCGGCGCTCGCCCAACCGGCGGGAGAGCTATCACGTCATCGCCGCGCTGCAGTGCCTGCGGGACGGGCAGTACGCGGCCGGCGAGACGGCGATGGGCAACGCCGAGCGCGTGGCCCCTCTTCCGCCCGAGGCGGCGACCCGCCTGGAGAGCGACCAGCCGGTGGCTGCGGCCGAGCTGCGCACGACGCTGGACGCGATCATGACGCGGCGGGGTTAGTCTTCCGGACCGCCGGCGGTCCGGAAGAGCATGACGGCCCCGCAATGATTACCTAAAATACCGCCGCCCCGATCCGGTCAGTATGGAGCGCCGCGTGCCGCCGTCCACGAATTCCCAGCCGGTGGCCGCGTCGCTGACGCGTGCCGCCATGTTCCTCGTCGTGACGATCAACAGCGGGTCGGAACACGAGGAGACCGTGCGCGGCCTCACTGCCGACCTGTCTGGGCTCGTGCGCTCGGTCGGCTTCCGCGACCTCGACGCCCGGCTGAACTGCGTCATGGCCTTCGGCTCCGACGCCTGGGACCGGCTGTTCGGCGAGCCCCGGCCCAAGGAGCTGCATCCGTTCCGCGAGATCCGCGGCCAGCACCATGCCATCGCCACGCCGGGCGACGTCCTGTTCCATATCCGCTCCGCCAGCATGGACCTCTGCTTCGAGCTGGCCAGCCAGATCATGACCCGGCTCGACGGCGCCGTCGCCGTGGCCGACGAGGTGCACGGCTTCAAGTACTTCGACAATCGCGACCTTCTCGGGTTTGTCGACGGCACCGAGAACCCGGTCGACCAGGAGGCGCTCGACGCCACCGTGATCGGCGAGGAAGACCCGACCTTCACCGGCGGCAGCTACGTGATCGTGCAGAAGTACCTGCACGACCTGAAAGGCTGGAACGCCGTCCCGGTCGAGCAGCAGGAGGGCTTCGTCGGCCGCACCAAGCTGTCGGACATCGAGCTCGACGATGCGACCAAACCCTCCTTCGCCCACAACGCCCTGACGGTGATCGAGGAGAACGGCCAGGAGCTGAAGATCGTGCGCGCCAACATGCCTTTCGGCGAGGTCGGCAAGGGCGAGTACGGCACCTATTTCTGCGGCTATACAAGCTCGCCGCGCAAGATCGAGCTGATGCTGGAGAACATGTTTATAGGCAAGCCGCCCGGCAACTATGACCGCCTGCTCGATTTCAGCCGGCCGGTGACCGGCACGCTGTTCTTCGTGCCGTCGGCGACGTTTTTGGACGATGTCGCGGCAGCCCCGCCGGCAGCCGCCGAGAGCGAAGCCGCGGCCGAGACGCCATCTCCCGCCGGCGACGGATCGCTCGGGATCGGCTCGTTGAGCAAGGAACCCGGACAGCCGTGACCTGACAGCTCCTCCTTGAGCCGCGCCTTCATATATTCAATCGAGCACAAGATCCCGCAGTGGCGAGGCATCAATTGAATCCTATCACACGCGGATCAGGCCGTCGCGACTAGCAGTTCCTCGGCGTTGTTGGGGGGCCCGAGGCCATCGCTGCGACCGGCGAAGTAGCGTTCGGCCAGCATGGCGGCGGAGACATGCTGCGCCTCCTTGAAACCCGCCTCGCGCGCCAGCCGCAGCATCTCCGGCGGCGTGAAGAAGCTGATGAAGGGCGTGCCGCTGGCGCGCGCGCCCTGCACTGCGCGCTCGAGGCCCGGCCGCACTTCGGGGTCGGCCATCTCGAGCGGCAGCAGGAAACTCATGACGAACGTCGAGCCAGCGGCCAGTGCCGCGACTTGGCGCAGCGTGGCCATGACCGCCTCCCGGGTGAGGTACATGCTGACGCCGGTCGAGACCACGACGGCAGGCTCTGCTGCGTCGAAGCCGGCGGCCGCCAGCTTGTGCAGCCAGGCATCGCCCGCCTCGAAGTCGACCGGCACCAGGCGCAGCCAGTCGGGCACGCCATAGCCCAGCTCGGCGAGACGCCGGCGCTTCCAGGTCTGCGGCCCCGGCCGGTCGACCTCGAAGACACGCAGGCGCGAGGCGATCTCGGGCCGGCGCTGGGCGAATGTGTCGAGCCCCGCGCCGAGGATGACGTATTGGCCGACGCCCTTCGCCGACTGCTCGGCCACCAAGTCCTCGATGAAGCGGGCGCGCCCCACGATGGAGGCGCGGAACGCCTTGATGAATTGCGGATTCATGTCGGGCCGCTCGCGCCAGCCCGCCTCGGGCGCCGCCAGAGCGAGTCCCAAACGGTCTGACAGCACATGCGGCGGTGCATCGACCTCGACATGCAGGGCGCGCCACAGGGCAACGCGGACAGCGGTGCTGTCGGGCTGGAGGTCAGTCTGTTCGGGCATGCTGATACTCACCTACGCTTACGCGGCTTCGCGGCGCGATGAGGCGCCAGATAGTTGAGGATAAGCCGCGTGACCTCGTCGATGAAGCGGTCGCGGTCGGCGTCGATCGCATCGGGCTTGTTGATGACGAACTGATGGGTCAGTGCCTCGACGGTGGTCACCAGGATGGACGTCGCGGTGTCGAGATCGCTGACCGAGATCTCGTCGCGGCGCGCCTCGAGGTAGCTTTTGACCAGCAGGAAGGTTTCGCGCTCGAGGTCCTCGATCTTGGCGAGCTGGCCCATGCGCGGCACCTGCTCGGCGAAGATGCGATGCAGGGCGGGGTCGACCAGGTGGGCGTCGACCGCGGCCCGCACCATCGCCCGCACCGCCGCCGCGAGGTCGAGCGACGCCACTTCCTTCAGGCCCCCCTGCGCCAGCTCTAGGATTTCCCGGTTGTGGCGTGCGACCAGCGCGGCCACCAACGCCTCCTTGTTGGGGAAGTACTGGTAGAGCGAGCCGACGCTGACGCCAGCCACCGCTGCGATGCGGTTGGTGCTGGCGCGATCGTATCCTTCCCGGGTCAGAACGCGAGCGGTGGCGTCGAGCAGCGCCGCGACCGTCGCGCGGGATCGCTCCTGGGACGCTGATTTTCGCGGGATTGTCGGAATTGCGCGCGGCATGGAAAACGCCTTCGGCCAATGCGAGTGGACAATGCGAGTGATAGCTCGCAAATTTCGAGGACGCAACGAGCCAAGAGGCACCGCGATGTTCACCCTTCCCTACCGCACCTTGATCCACCAGATGCGCTGGGCGACCAACGGCCTGAATACGGTGATCGCCGAGAACCTCGAGCGCATCCCCGACGGCGACCGGATGCTGATCCGCCGCCTGCTCGATCACATCCAGACCGTAGACGAGATCTTCCGGCACAATCTCGAAGGCCGTCCGCACGGCCATCGCGCAGCGCGCTCGGACGAGCTTCCGTCGTTCGACGCCTTGGCCGACAAGGCGCGCGCGACGGTCGACTGGTATGCCGACTATGCCGATGCGCTGAGGCCGGAGGAGGTCGACCAGCCGATCGCCTTCGCCTTCTCGAACGGCGAACCCGCACGCATGACGCGCGGCGAGATGCTGCTGCATGTCGCGACGCACGCCGCCGGCCATCGTGGCCAGGCCGCACTGCTGCTGCAGAAGAACGGAATCATGCCCTGGCCGGACCGGATCACGGACTTCCTGGGCGCCGAGCGACCGGCGCCGCTCGCCGCGGTTGCCATGCGATAATCGACCGTGACTTTGCGGGCACCGCGGCCATGATGGCGGAAGCTGAACCAAGAGGGACCACATGGTGCGATTCAAGGAAGCGGCGAGGCTCTTTCGCACCATCGCTCATGCGATCGCGTGGACACTCACGATCGGCCTTTGCCCGGCTGCGTCGGCGCAGGATGCGGTGACGCTGTTCCAGAATGTCCGCGTGTTCGACGGCAAGGGCGCCGCCCTCTCCGCTCCCACCAATGTCCTGGTGCGCGGCAACAAGATCGAGAAGATCTCCGCGCAGCCCATCGCGGTCGATCGCCGGGCGGACACACGCATCATCGAGGGCGGCGGCCGGACCTTGATGCCAGGGCTGATCGACGTGCACTGGCACGCGATGCTGATCCGGACGACCCCCGCCGAGATGACGGGCGACGTCGGCTACAACAATCTTCTGGCCGGCGAGGAGGCGACCGATACGCTGATGCGCGGCTTCACCACCGTCCGCGATGTCGGCGGCCCGGTCTTCGGCCTCAAGCGCGCGATCGATGAGGGCATTGTGCGGGGCCCGCGCATCTTTCCGTCCGGCGCCATGCTCACGGTCACGAGCGGACACGGCGATTTCCGTACGCCCGCCGATCTGCCACGCGCTTTCGGCACCCTCAGTCGCCAGGAGCAGGTCGGCGGCAGCATGGTCGTCGACAGCCCGGACGAGATGCGGGTGCGGGCGCGCGAGCAGCTGATGCAGGGCGCGTCGCAGATCAAGGTGACGGCAGGCGGCGGCGTCTCCTCGCCGCACAGCCCGCTCGACGTCACCACCTTTACCGAGGCCGAACTGCGGGCGGCGGTCGAAGCGGCCGAGAACTGGGGCACTTATGTTGCCGCGCATGCCTTCATTACGGAGGCGATCCGGCGCTCCATCGCCGCCGGCGTGAAGTGCATCGAGCACGGCTTCCTGATGGACGAGGCGACCGCCAAGCTGATGGCCGACAAGGGAATATGGCTGAGCCTGCAGCCGCTTCCCGAGGAGATGCGGCTGGGTCTCGCGGAGGGCACGGTCCAGCGCGCCAAGGCCGATGAGGTCTGGCCCGGCATCGACAACACCTACCAGCTGGCCAGAAAGTACAAGATCAAGACGGCGTGGGGCACCGACGTCCTGTTCTCGCGCGCCCTCGCCCAGCGCCAGGGCGCCATCCTGGCCTCGCTCGTGCGCTGGTACACGCCGGCCGAAGCGCTCGCCATGGCGACCGGCACCAACGCCGAATTGCTGGCCCTGTCGGGCAAGCGCAATCCCTATCCCGGCAAGCTCGGCATCGTCGAAGAAGGGGCGCTCGCCGACCTGCTGCTGGTCGACGGCAACCCGCTGGAGAACATCGGGCTCGTAGCCGATCCCGACAAGAACTTCCTGGTCATCATGAAGGACGGCAGGATCTACAAGGACACCCGGCCTCGGTGACTTCAGCGCCCGTTGCCGGGCGCCTTCATCGAGCACGTGAGACATCAATCGAGACCGACTTTTCCGGGCGCCCAGTAGGCCTTTGTGACGATGCACGTCGCCGGGACCGCCTGCTGCTTCAGGCTCCTCGAGGTGTGCGTCGTCCTCCCGCCTCGCGACCAGCGCGGCGCCGTCGAGCCCGAGATGCGCCACTGGTCCGATCCTGCGAGGCCAACGCGCTGGCGAGCCCGATCGAGGTTTCGTCGCCGAAGACGGCAAGCGGTCCGGCGAGGCGGCGCGCATCCACGGAGGAGCGTGGACCGAAGAGGTCGCACGCATCGCCGGGGGCTATGCCTCGAACCCAGGCGCTTCCCGGTCCGACGCCGTGCGCAAAGCCCAGGATGCGGGCTCGTCCGGCTGAGGCGTCCCAGTCGATCGGCGTATAGGTTCGCGCGACGAACGCCGTGCCCATCGCCAGCTGTATTTTCTGTCCGGGTACCCAGGCGACGCCGGCAAGCGCCGCGCCTTCGAGCGTGATCGATCGAAAGCGCTCGTCCAGTCGCTCGGCCGCTACCACGGTCGCCTGCTTCATCAGCAGCCGCAGCAGTGCCCTGCCGACCCGTCGCCGGCATCACGCGACCCTTACGGCGAATTCGTTGCCGCGACCTTCATGAAGGATGGTCCCGGTCACGGCCGAGCCGGGTCGAGCGGCGCGAGATCGCCGAGCATCGTCGGGATGAACTCCGCCACCGTGGGATGGATGTGCATGGCGCGCTGCAGGATCGTGTAGGGCGCTTTGGCGTACATGGCGTCGAGCACGCAATGGACCACCTCGTCGCCGCTCGAGCCGAGGAACGCCGCGCCCAGGATCTGCTGGGACTGGGCGTCGACCAGCAGCTTCATGAAGCCCTGGGTCTCGCCCTTCTCGAACGCCCGCGAGACGTCCTCCATGGCGACCCTGGCGACCAGCGCGGGCCGGCCGCTCCTCAAGACCTCCGCCTCGCTCATGCCGGCGCGGCCGAGCGGTGGGTCGGTGTAGAGGGCGTAGGCGGAAATGCGATCGCTGACGCGCCGCTTGTCGCCGTCGAGCAGGTTGGCCGCGACGATCTCGTAATCGTTCCACGCGGTATGGGTAAAGGCGCCGCGCCCGTTGCAGTCGCCCAACGCCCAGATGCCGGGAACGCTGGTCCTGAGCTCGTCGTCCACCTCGATGTAGCCGCGCTCGTTGGTCTTCACGCCGGCGCGGTCGAGGCCGAGGTCGTCGGTGTTGGGCCGCCGGCCGATGGCGACCAGGAGATGCGAGCCCGCCACCTCGGGCGCGCCCTCGGTACAATCCAGGCTCAAGACGATCTCGTCGCCGCGCCGGGCGGCGTGCAGGCATTTGGCGCCGGTGCGCAGCGAAACGCCTTCGGCGCCCAGAAAGGCCGCGACCGCCGCCGAGACATCCTCGTCCTCGCGGCTGATGAGACGCGGGCCCATCTCGACGATCGTGACCTCGCTGCCGAAGCGGCGATACATCTGGCCGAACTCCAGCCCTATGTAGCTGCCGCCGACGACCAGCAGATGGCGCGGCACGAAGTCGACGTCCACCATCGAGCTGTTGGTGAGGAAAGGGACCTGATCGAGGCCGGAGATGCCCGACGTCGTGGCGCGCCCGCCGACATTGAGGAAAATCTTGTCCGCCTGCAGGACCTCGTTGCCGACCTCGACCTCGCGCGCTGAGCGTAGCCGCGCATGGCCGGTATGGACCGTGCAGTTCTCGAGGGTGCGCAGCGACCGCTCGACGCCGCGCGTGGAAGCACCGGCGACCTCGTCCTTGCGCGCCTTGACGCGCTTCATGTCGACCGTGATGTCGCCGGCGCCGAAGCCGTAGAAGGCGCCACGCCGCGCCATGTGCACGGCATAGGCACTGGCGACCAGTGTCTTGGTCGGCGTGCAGCCGGTGTTGACGCAGGTGCCGCCGAAGCGGCCGCGCTCGACGACCGCTACTTTCATGCCGGCGCCGGCCAGCCGCCGCGCCAGCGCCGGTCCCGCCTGCCCGGTCCCGATGATGATGGCGTCGTAGGCTGTCATGCTGGCCTCCTGCTTATGTCGGTGGTGGGGTGGCGGCTTGCTCGGCGATCATGCAGCGGGCGTACCAGTCCGGCCATTGCTCATCCCGATGGCCGAGGCGCTTCTCGTGCCGTGTCCACCCGTCCGGGCAACCGGGCCGTGACCTCCTGCAATAGCCACTCGTTGCCGTCCGGATCGGCGAACGTGGCGTACGAGGCGTAGCTGCGCCGCATCGGGTCCAGGCCCTTCGACGGCGGCTCCCCCGCAGTTCTTGGTTTCAAGAGTGTCGGCGGCGACAAGGTCCTATTCAGAAGCTCCGGCGAGGATCGTCTGCAGGGTCTTCGCGCCGTGCGCCTCGGCCGGCAGCACGTCGCCCGATTCCGCGATCCGCCGGCGTTGCGCCTCCTCCCAGTGGCGGCCGTCGAAGAAGCGGGTGGGCTTCAGGCTGGGCCCGTCGACGTCGTCCAGGCATCGGGCGTTGACGATGATGCGGTGCGGTTGCGAACGCGGGATGTAGAAGGGATGCATGCCGCAATGTGAGCAGAAGGTATGCTGCGCGACGCCTGTGCCGAAGGTGTAGGATTTCAGCGCGCTCTTGCCGCGCAGCAGCTTGAAGTCGGCCAGCTCCATGCTCAGGTGCAGCATGCCCTTCTTGGTGCAAACCGAGCAGCTGCAGTTGGACATGTGATCGAGGTCGACCTCGGCGCGAAACCGCACGCGACCGCAATGGCATCCGCCTTCCCGTGTTTCCCGCATGTCGCCTCCTCACTTGCCTCGACTGAACAGCGTGGCCGCCCAGACCGCCAGCCGACCGAGGACGGTCATCCCTCCCCCTCAATCGTGTCGACCCATGCTAGCGCGTCGGGGACGGCATCGGCTACCGATACCGCAGCGTATTGAATAAGCTCTGGACCGCCGACCTCGGCGTGAATGCCAAGAAAGATCGTGGGATGACCGACCATTCGCTTCTCGACAACATGCTCGCCTCCGCCGTGGCGGCTGGCTCCGAGCCGGATGGCCCGACCTGCCCGCTGCCGACGACGCAGGACTTCACGTCTGAACTGGCCGCCCTGCATCGAACCTGGCTGGAACGCCGGGACGCCTCCGCATCTGTCGATGAGCTTTACCAGAGCAAGCTGGCGAACCGTTCGCCGCTCGAATCCTATGAACTCGCGCTGGCCGCCGCAATTGCCGAGCGCTACCCGGTTGCAGCGGCCCGCATCGTCGAGATCGGCACTGGTTGGGGCGGCTTTGCGATCCTGCTCTCTCGCCTCGGCTTCGCCGTGACGGGCTACGAGGGTAATGCCGCCCGCCATGCCGGCTGCAGCTGGCACATCGCGGAGCAGGTTCGCACCTGGCCGGCCCTGCGCAAGCGCTTGCGCCTGGTCGATCCGGGGCTCTTCCCCGATGCCTTCAAGGAGGTCCACCTGGCGGCGGGGAAGCTCAACATTTGCGTCGCAACCAACATAACGAGCTCCTATTGCGCGGAGCACGAGAGCGCCATGATCGCGGCCGCCGCAGCTTTCGACGAATTGATCCTCGATCTCGCGCGCTTTGGCGTGCCGCGCGATTCCAGGGCCGAACGCGAGGCCTTCTTCGCCGAGGTGACGGCGCACTGGTTCAGTCCGGTCGAGCGGCTGGTCATGGACGATCCCTACGAGTACTGGCGGTTCCGCAGCCGCTTGATCAGTCGTCGCGATCGTGCGCAGGCGACGTCGGGCCTGCCAACGAGCCAGGACCGCAGCGCCGGCATCGAGCTTCCGGTCGCGGGCCGGCGCAGCCTCATTGCCACGACGTCGGCCGACAAGTCGCTGATGCAATGTCCGGTCTGCCATTCGGCGGACTTTTCGCCGCTATGGGCGATTCCGATGACGGACCTTCGCGAGCCCCTGAAGCTCTTCGATGGCTACTTCTCCCAGGTCCCGACATTGCAAGTTCCTGCGCCGGTCTTCGCCTTCGACTTCTGTCGCGATTGCGAAAGCATCTTCCTCAATCCCGTCCCGGCCAACGAGAAGGCGGCTTATCGCGGCAGCGATCACTACATCCGCAAGATGCGAAAAGCCGACGAGTGGAAGCCGTACGAGTCGCTCTACGACAGGATACGACCCTGGATACCGCGCGACGCCACGACCATGATCGATGCCGCCTGTGGCATAGGGCAATACCTCCAGGTCGCGCGCAAGAAAGAGCCGCAGCGGTGGAAACGCCTGATCGGTCTCGAGCTCGGCGAGAAGTACGTCGAGCACATGCGCAGTCTCGGACTCGAGGCCTACCCCTTCGACATCGACAACGACGACCTCCACGCCGTCGTGCCGCGCGACGGCATCGACTTCGTCATCCTTGCCGAGGCTTTCGAGCACGTCGAGCGCCCACTCGATGCACTGGCCAAGTTGCTGAGCGTGCTGCGGCCCGGCGGCCGCCTCTATTTTACCGCCCAACGCTACGGTGCGGACGTGCAGGCATCGATACGCCCAGGGGAGCCGATCTACATCAGCGAGACGCTGGTCGAAGACCTTCCGCTCCGCCTCGGCTGCACCATTGTCGACCGATGGACCAGCGGCACGAGGTACTTCGTCGTGCTCGAGCGCCAGGCAGTACCTGCACTCGCCTCCTCGGTCGGCAAGGCCCGCGAGCAGGCGAGACAGCCTCCAACCAAGCGCGCCGAAACCATGCTTTCCCGCCGCAATCCCGGGACGGTGTCGAAGACCTGGGATCGGATGTGGCGCCGAAATCCTTTCCGGACGATCTCGGAGAGGCGGATGGATCCCTTCAAGACGGTCACCGAGCAGCTCGCGATCCTCGCGAAAGACCTGAGAGGACCGCAGTGGGACGCCGAAATCCTGCGCAACCTGCAGACGCTCATGGGGATCGTCGACAGCGCCGGCCTCGACGCCCTGCGCGCCGAGCATGCCGAAAGCATGCGGACGGCTGACGCGGTGTCGGGTTACAAATATCTCGATGCGCCCTACTTCACGCTGCTGAAGCTGCTGCTTGCCGGCGAACTTGGCCTGGACCGTGACCCACCGCGGCGCGTGCTGGATATCGGCACGGCGGGAGGTCATTTCCCGTTCGTCTGCCGCCACTTCGGCCACGACGCGGTCGGAATCGATATCGAGAACCCGCTCTACGAGAGCATCGCCACCTGCCTTGGAATTCGGCGGACGATTGCGCGCGTCGAGCCGTACCGGCCCCTGCCGAACTTGGGGGGACGCTTCGACCTGATCACCGCCTGCAACACCACGTTCAACGACATGGGCGACTCGGGCTACTGGACCACGGCAGAGTGGCAATTCCTGCTCAACGATCTCGTCTCCAACCAGCTACGTTACCCCGGCGAGCTATACATACAGCTCAACGAGGAAACGAAGGGACGTCCGTTGAAATCCGGACTGCCTGCCTACAATCGCGACATCCTAAGAATGGCCGCCCGCAACGGCGCAGCCGTAAGGCGCTCGCGCGGGACGATCCGCATGCGCTTCACGGCGCACAGTGTCATCCGGCGCGAGTAGTCGTGCGGGCGCTGGATGCTCTCAAATGGCATCCGCCTTCCTCACTTGGCCTCGCCCGCCGGCAAACGCGCCATCATGACCGAAACATCGCGCGCCATCTCCAGCGCCTGCTCGATGTCGAGCGAGGCCGCGCGATGGAAGGTGCGCTTGGTCTGGCCGACGAATTCCGGGTTCCACTTGGCGACGATCTCGGCCATCGCCAGCGCCGCCGGCAGGAGCTGGTCGTCGGGCACCACGCGGTTCACGAGACCGAGCTCATAGGCCCGCTGCGGCGTGATATTCTCGCACAGCATCAAAAGCTCGAACGCGATCTTGCGGCCCATCACGTGCACGGCATGCGCCGTGACCGTGGAGGCGGTCAACCCCGCTTTCAGCTCGGGATAGCCGAAGCGCGCGCTTTCGGCGGCCACGACGAGGTCGCTGCCGAAGGCCAGGCTGCACCCCGCACCCAGGGCATAGCCGTGCACCGCGGCGATGATCGGCTTGTCGATGCGCGCCAGAAGCTTGAACAGGTCGATGCTCTTGTCGGCGTGCTGCACCAGGTGCTTGCGGTTCTCCGTCGTCAGCAGGCGTGGCGAGGACGTATCCATCCCAGGGCAGAAGGCTCGACCGGCGCCCGAGAGGATCACGGCGGCAACGGAGTCGTCGTCCTGGGCGGCCAGCAATGCCTCGGTCAGCGCCTGTATGAGATCGGCGTTGAGCGCGTTCAGCTTCTTCGGGCGGTTCAAGGTCAGAAGCCGGATGGCACCCCGGGTCTCGACCAGCAGTACCTCTTCCATGCGTTCCTCCTCTTTGCCGGCGATCATACAGCCTCGACTTGCGGGCCAAGACTGCCGATCGGGGCGGAATTCCGCAGATGCAGAGATCGCCTTGCCTTGGCCGGCTGCCGGCCGCCATCATCGGGGCCAGTTGAGGAGCGTCGGGCATGCGCGCATTGATCTGCCGCCAATGGGGCGGCATCGAGCAACTGCAGGTCGGCGAGGCACCGGTGCCGCGACCCGGCCGCAATGAGGTGCTGATCCGGGTGAAGGCGACGGCGGTCAACTACGCCGACGCCATCATGGTCGCCGGGCGCTACCAGACCAAGCCCGAGTTGCCGTTCAGCCCGGGCCTGGAGACTGCCGGCGTGATCCAGGCCTGCGGGCCCGACGTGCAGCGGCTGAAGCCCGGCGATCGGGTGATGGCGATCCTGCCCTATGGCGGCCTCGCCGAGTATGCGGTGGCGCCGGCCGCAGAGACCTACGTCATTCCCGAGGCGTTGAGCTTCGCGGAGGCCGGCGCCTTCCCGATTGCCTACATTTCGAGCCACGTGGCGTTGCGCTGGCAGGGCCGGCTGGAACCGGGCGAGACGCTGCTGGTGCTGGGCGCGGCCGGCGGCGTCGGCCTGACCGCCGTGGAGATCGGCAAGGCCATGGGCGCCCGCGTCATCGCCGCGGCCAGCACCGCGGAGAAGCTGGCCGTGGCCACGGCGCACGGCGCCCACGCCACGGTGAACTACACGAGCGAGAAGCTGACCGAGCGCGTGATGGCGCTGACCGGCGACAAGGGCTGCGACGTGTGCTTCGATCCCGTCGGCGGCAACCTGTTCGACGCGGCCCTGTCGTCGCTCGGCTGGGGTGGACGCATCCTGCTGGTCGGCTTCGTCGGCGGCGTGCCGCAGATCCCGGCCAATCGCCTGCTGGTGAAACACCGCTCCGCCATGGGCTCGTCCCTGCGCTATTTCCGCTGGCACGCACCCGACAAGCTCGAACGGTCGGTCGCCGAGCTGCTGCGCTGGCATGGCGAAGGCAAGCTGAAACCCTGCATCACCCATCGCCTGTCGCTGGAACGCGCAGTGGAAGGGATCCGCCTGCTGACCGACCGCCAGGCGCACGGCAAGATCGTGGTCGAGCTGGAGGCCGCATGACGCAGATCCACCTCAGTCGGCCGGCCCGGCATGTCGCGCTGATCACCATCGACAACCCGCCGAAGATGAACGCCATGACCCGGCCGATGCTGGCCGAGCTCGGCCGCCTGTGGGACGAACTGGAGCGCGACGACAGCCGCTGCATCGTCGTCACCGGCACAGGCGAGCGCGCCTTCTGCGTCGGCGCCGATGTCAGCGGCGACCTGTCGGCCGGGCCGGAGATGGCGCGCATGGTCAGCCACGCGCTGCTCAAGACCGACGTCTACAGGAAGCCGATCATTGCCGCGGTCAACGGCGACTGCATCGGCGGCGGCGTCGAGCTGCTGCTGGCCACCGACATCCGCGCCGCGGTGCCGAAGGCGCGCTTCGGCCTGACCGAGGTGAAGTGGTCGATCTACCCGTTCGGCGGCGCCGCCATCAAGCTGGTGCAGCAGATCGGCCATGTCCACGCCATGGACCTGCTGCTGACGGCGCGCCTGATCGACGCCCAGCGGGCGGCGGCGCTGGAGCTGATCAACCGCGTGCTGCCGCCGGAGCAGTTGATGGATTGGGCGCTGGAGACGGCGTCGATGATCGCCGCCAACAGCCCGTCGGCGGTGCAGGCGGTGAAGCGTCAGATCAGCGGAACCATTGCCGACCACGCGCTGACCCGCGAGGCGCTGGAGCAGGAGCTGGGCGACGCCGTGCGCGCCAGCCCGGATTTCGCCGAGGGCATCGCTGCGTTCCGCGAAAAGCGCCAGCCACGGTATTGATGACGACGCCCCGCCCGCAGAGCCGCACCCTCGGCGATCTTCTGGACGAGTTGGCGGCAACGACGCCGCAGGCGCCGGCCCTGGTGAGCGGCACCGAGCGCTATAACTTCGCCGAGTTGAAGGCGCGGACCGACGCCTTCGCCCGCGCCCTGCTCGCGCTCGGCATCGGCCGCGGCGATCGCGTGGCCCTGCTGTGCTCGAACCGCAGCGAATGGGTGGTCGCCGCCTGCGCCGCCGCCAAGCTCGGCGCGCCAGTGGCCGCCATCAGCACCTTCAGCAGCCCGCCCGAGCTTGCCTATGCGCTAAAGCATTCGGGCGCCAAGGCGCTGGTCATGCTGAGCCGGTTCCGCGACCGCAACTTCCTGCAGGCACTCAGTGAGTCGCGCCGGAGCGCAGCGCTGCCGGACCTGGCGAGCGTTGTCGTTCTGGATGGCGAGGCTCCACCGGGCTCCTTCGGTCCGGCTGCGTTTCTCGCACGCGGCAACGGCGTCGAGGGTGCGGCACTGGCGCGGGCTCAAGCCGAGGTCACGCCAGAGGACATCTGCTTCATCCTCTACACCTCCGGCTCGACCGCCGCGCCCAAGGGCGTGACCTTGGCGCACGGCCCGCTATTGGCCAACGGCTTCGACATCGGCGAGCGGCAGCATCTCACCGCCGAGGACCGGCTGTGGCTCGCGGTGCCTCTGTTCTGGTCGTTCGGCTCGGCCAACGCGATGCCGGCGATCATGACCCACGGCGGCTGCATGGTGCTGCAGGAGGCGTTCGAGCCGGGCACCGCGCTGGCCCTGATCGAACGCGAGCGCTGCAGCGTCTACTACGGCATGGCCAACATGGCGCGCGCCCTGCTGGAGCATCCGGATCATCCCGGGCGCCGGCTGGGCGCCATGCGCACCGGCCTCACCATCGGCCCACCCGAGGACGTCACGCTCACCATCGAGGCGCTGGGTGCCGACGAACTCTGCACCGTCTACGGTTCGACCGAAACCTACGGCAATTGCGCCGTCACCGATGCGCACGACCCGCTGCCCCTGCGCCTCAACACGCAAGGCCAGCCGCTGCCGGGCATGACCATCCGCACGGTCGATCCTGAGACGCGAACGCCGCTACCCACGGGCGAGATCGGCGAACTGGCGGTGCGCGGCTACACCACGCCCGGCTACTTCCGTGCGCCCGAGCTCGACGCCCAGGCGTTCGACGACGGCTGGTTCCTCACCGGCGATCTCGGCTCGATCGAGCCGGATGGCCGCGTGCGCTTCCGCGGCCGGCTGAAGGAGATGATCAAGACCGGTGGCGCCAACGTCGCGCCGCTGGAGGTCGAACATGTGCTGCTGCAGCATCCCGACATCGTGCAGGCCTACGTCATCGGCGTGCCGGATCGGCTGAAGGGCGAGATCGTGGCCGCCGCCATCGAGATGCGCATCGGCGCCGCTGCCGACGCCGCGGCGATCGCCGCCTTCTGCCGCGAGCGGCTGGCGAGCTACAAGGTGCCGACACGGTTCGCCTTTCGCGCGGCGGGCGAATTCCCGCGCACATCGACCGGCAAGATCCACAAGCCCGGCCTTCGCCAGGAGCTGGCAGCTGACAGCAAGTCATAGAGAGGAACGCATGCCCGGTCTGTACTACGACCAGTTCGAGGTCGGTCAGGTGTTCAAGCACCCGATCCGCCGCACGATCACCGAGGCCGACAACGTCTGGTTCAGCGCCATGACGCACAACCCCTCCTACCTGCATCTCGACGAGGAGTACTGCCGAACCGAAACCGAGTATGGCCAGCGCCTGGTCAACAGCTGCTTCACCTTGGCCCTGATGGTGGGCATCTCGGTCGGCGACACCGTGCTGGGAACCGCCGTCGCCAACCTGGGCTGGGACGACGTGCGCTTTCCCAAGCCGCTGTTCCACGGCGACACCGTGCGGGTCGAATCGGAAGTGCTGGAGATGCGCGAGAGCAAGTCCCGCCCCGGCGAAGGCATCGTCGTCTTCGCCCACCGCGCGTTCAACCAGAAGGGCGAGCTGGTGGCCCATTGCAAACGCTCCTCCCTGATGAGGAAGACGCCGGAGACAGAGCGATGACGGCACGCAAGATGAGGCTCGGCCTGTCGATACGCGGTCATGGCTATCACCCGGCCGCGTGGCGGCATCCCGATGTGCCGGCCGACGGCACCTTGCACGTCGAGCACTATGTGCGCAGCGCCCAGACCGCCGAGCGCGGCAAGCTCGACATGATCTTCTTTGCCGACGGTGCCGGCATCCGCCAGGGCGACACGCCGCCGGGCTCCCTGGCCCGCACCGGTCGCGACATGATCGAGCTGGAGCCGATGACCTTGCTGCCGGCTCTCGCCATGGTCACCAGCCGTGTCGGCCTGGTGACGACGGCCTCCACCACCTACAACGAGCCCTACAACCTCGCGCGCAAGTTCGCGACCCTGGACCTGATCAGCAAGGGCCGCGCCGGCTGGAACGTGGTCGCGTCGTGGTCGGAGCTCGAGGCCCAGAACTTCGGGCTGGAGACGACGCTGGACTACGACACGCGCTACGCCCGCTCGGCCGAGTTCGTCGAGGTGGTCAAAGGCCTGTGGGACAGCTGGGACGACGGCGCTCTCGTGTTCGACAAGGCGGGCGGCCGGTATTTCGACGAAGCGAAGATGCACGTGCTGAACCACCAGGGCCGGTTCTTCAAGGTGCGCGGTCCGTTGAACGTCGTGGGCATGCCGCAGGGCCATCCGGTGATCGTGCAGGCCGGCGCCTCCGAACAAGGCCGCGAGCTCGGGGCGGCGACCGCCGAGGTCATCTACGCCATCAGCGGCTCGCTCGAGAGCGCGCGTAGCTATTATGCCGACGTGAAGGGGCGGATGGCGAAGTACGGCCGCGAGCCGGATGATCTCAAGATCATGCCGGCGCTCTGCCCCGTCGTCGGCCGAACGCGCGCCGAGGCGCAGGCGAAGTACGACGCGCTGCAGGCGCTGTGGGACCCGCTGGCCGGCCTCGGTTCGCTCTACGACACGTTCGGCGACCTGTCGGGCTATCCGCTGGACGGTCCACTTCCCGAAGGCGCGCTGGGCAGCGGGGAGATGCGCAGCCTCTCTGCCCAGCTCGTCGAGCGCATGAGACGCGAGAAGCCCACGATCCGCCAATTGTACCTGCGCGCCGGCATCACCGGCTCGGCGCGGATCGGCACGCCCGCCGACATCGCCGACTTCATGCAGGAGTGGTTCGAAGCGTCGGCCTGCGATGGCTTCAACATCACGCCGGCGACGCTACCGGGCGGCGGCGAGGACTTCGTCGCGACGGTCGTTCCCGAGCTGCAGCGGCGCGGCCTGTTTCGCACAGAGTACGAAGGCCGGACCTTGCGCGAAAATCTCGGCCTGCGGCCGGTGACGAGCCGCTACAGTCGCGATCGCCAGGCCGCGGAGTAAATCATGCCCGTCATCGACGTCCAGGTTCATCCCTTCGATCGCAATCATCCCGGCCGGCCGTGGGCCAGTCCCTCGCACGGGCTCGACTCGGCCACGGGCGAGGAGATGGTCGCGGCGATGACCAGCGTCGGCGTCGACGGCGCGATCATGGTGTCGTCCTTCAACGCCTACAGATACGATCCGAGCTACGCCCTCGAGGTCTACAACGCGTATCCGGACAAGTTCCGGGTGGTGACGCCGGTCGACGCGACCGATCCGGCGATCGACGACATCGTGGCGACGTGGGCAAAGACGCCGGGCGCGCGCGGCGTTCGCATCCGCATGGGCAAGGACCTGCCGATGGACGCCGACCATCCCGGCCTGCACCGCGCCTTCGCCGCCGCCGGCCGGCACGGCCTGCCGGTCAACCTGCTGTGCTGGGGCATTTTAGACAAAGGCCTGCCGCATATTCAGAAGCACCCCGATACGGTCATCGTGATCGACCATCTCGGCCTGCTGCAGCCGTTCCAGCCGCCGGTGCCCGCCGACGTCTGGGCCGACCTGCCGAAGCTGCTCGACCTCGCCAAGTATCCAAACGTCAGGGTGAAGGTCAGCAACGCCTGCACCATGTCGCACCAGCCCTTCCCCTACGACGACATCTGGGAGCCGGTGCTGCGGGTCATCGATACGTTCGGGCTGGACCGTTGCATGTGGGGCACCGACTGGACCCGCACCATCAAGATGCTGACCTACGAGCAGGGCGTCGCGCCGTTCCGCGACACCACGCGCCTGTCGCCAAGCGACAAGGCGGCTCTCATGGGCGGAACGTTGCAGCAAGTCTACAAGTGGTGAGGCAACGATGAATCGTCTCGCGGGCAAGGTTGCGGTGATCACCGGCGGCGGCTCCGGCATCGGCCGGGCAGCGGCCAGGATGTTCGTCGCCGAAGGCGCCAAGGTCGTCGTAGCGGAAATCAACCCGTCGCTGGGCGAGGCGTCGGCGCGCGAGGCCGGCGCCGACGCCCGCTTCGTGAAGACCGACGTGACCGACGAAGACAGCGTCAAGCAGATGGTACGACAGGCCAAGGAGGCGTTCGGCCATATCGACGTGCTGCTGAATTGCGCCGGCGGCTCGCTGCCCGAGGACAAGCCGGTCACCGAGGTCGATCCCTCGGTCTGGGACAAGACCATCAACCTCGACATGAAGGGGCCGTTCCTGTGCTGCCGGCACGTCATCCCGGTGATGGTCGAGCGCGGCAAGGGCAGCGTGGTCAACTTCTCGTCGGTGGTGGCCTTGCGCGGCAACCACATCGCGCATGTCTACGTCATGGCCAAGGGCGGCCTGATCTCCTTCACCCAGGCCCTGGCGGGCGCCTATTCGCCCAAGGGCATTCGCGTCAACGCCATCTGCCCCGGCGTCGTGCTGACCGAGCGGGTCAGGAGCCGCTTCACCGACGGCAACCAGATCCGCTTCGGCGGTATCGACAACATCGCCGGGCAGTACCCGTTCGCCGTCGGCCAGCCGGAGGACATCGCCAACGTCGCGCTGTTCCTCGCCTCCGACGAATCGCGCATGGTGAACGGCGCCGCCATCCCGGCCGAAGGCGGCTTCTCCGCCTATTAGAGATCCGCTTCGATGCGCGGGATCAGCCGCGCGCGCCGATCGGGCAACGCGTGGGCGACGCGGGCGCGAACGATGGGCAGGTAGGGCGCCATCGCCGCCGCCAGCGCCGCTTCGGACAGGCCGGCCAGCCGCGCGTACTCGGACTGCGCAGCCGCATTGACCGCGCGCGGCCGTTCCGGATCGTCGGCGATCTCCGGCGCGAGCTCGGCCAGCAGGACGTGGATGCTCGCGAGGTCGAGCGCGGCCGGGGCGCGGACCGCACCGCTCCAGTCGACCAGCCTCGGGCCCTCCGCCGTCATGATCACGTTGCCGGGATGAAGGTCGCAATGGCAGAGCCCGTCGCCCGGCGACAGGCGCTCGATCAGCGCGAGGATGCCGGCGGCGATGTGCGGTGGAAGCCCGCGGGCGTCTTCCCTCAACATGGCCTCAATCAGGTCCCGCAGGGACAGCGGCAGCACGCCCGACGGCAGCGGCGTCTTGTGAAGGGCAAGGCTGAGGGCCGCGAGGATCGCGCCCGCCCGCTGGCGCGTCACGGCGCCGCTCCGCGCGAGGTGCAGCAGGGTCGGTCCGTCGAAGTGCTGCAGCACCAGGCCGAAGCGCCCGTCGACGGTCACCTCGCCGAACACCTGTGGCGCCGGAGCGCCGGCGGCGAAGACAGTGCGGGTCAGGTGCGCCTCGTACCGGACGGCACGATGCGAGACGCCGGCCTTGAACAGCTTCACGACCTGGCCGGGCGCCCAGGTGTGGACATCTGCAAAGGCGCCTTCGCCAATCTTCTCCCCCAGGGTTCCCTGCATCACCCGAGCAAACGCCCGGCGGCGGGCAAACACAAACCTATTGATTCGTTGCCCGCATGTGCGCAGGCTCAACGGTAGCGGAGTTCCGGACATTCTTCCTGAGAGTTGCAGCCCGATAGCCTCGCGCTCGCTCTGGAGCGGGCTCGCCCTTTCGGCCGCCACGCTCGTTCTCGGCGTGCTGGCAGGCGAGTTCATCGCGCGCCTCTGGGACCCCGACGCATCGCTCTGGCACTGGCCCTACTACGCCGTCGTCGCGCCCCAGCCTTCGCCGGGGGAGGCGCTCTACGCCTACGATCCAACGCTGGGCTGGGCCCCGATCCCTGGCTCTTCCGGAGCGATGCTCGGCAGGCCCTTCTCCTTCACCAGCCAAGCCACGCGCGAGCAGAACCGCAATCGGCCGCCGGCGAGCGGTCCGTTGATCCTGGCGCTCGGCGATTCGGTGACCGAGGGATTTGCCGTCGGCAACGACGAGACCTGGCCCGCCCATCTCGAGCGCCTCACCGGCCGCCGCGTGCTCAATGCCGCCGTGCGCGGCTATGGCCTCGACCAGATCGAGCTGCGGGCGGAGCGCCTTGTCCCTGACCTCAAGCCGTCGACGGTGGTCCTGGCCTTCATCGCCGACGACATCGTGCGCACCGCGCTTTCGGTCCGGGATGCCAAGGCCAAGCCCTATTTCATGCCCGACGGCGAGGGCCTCGCGCTGCGCAATGTGCCGGTGGAGACGGCCGGCCGTTCGTCGCTGATGACGGCGGCACGGCACCTTCTCGGCTACTCGCACCTGTTCGACACGATCGTGAACCGCCTGGGCGTGCAGCAATCCTGGTATGGCCGCGAGGTCGCCACCGGCAGCGATCCCTTCATCGTGTCCTGCCGCTTGATGCAGCGCTTCGCGGCCCTGGTGAAGCGCGAGGACGCGAATGGCCTGGTGGTGGCCTTGCCCGAGCAGATGGTGTTCGTCGATGCCAAGGCGGCCGCCGGGCAACACGAGGCGTTGACGGAGCTTCTCGGCTGCGCGGCCAAGGCGGGGCTCGCCACGCTCAATGTCCGCCCGGTCTTCGAGAAGGAAGGTGTCGGCCGCGACATCGACACGTACTACGCGATGTTGCACTTCACCGACCGCAGCAACGCCCTCGCCGCGCGCGCGATCGCTGCGGCGCTCGCCAGCAGCAAGGACTGAAGTCAAGCGACCGCGATGGCGCGCTGGTAGGCCGGCCGCATGCGCAGCCGTTCGCGATAGGCAGCGGAGCGCGTCCCCAGCAGGTGGTCGAGATCCAGCAGGCTGACCAGGTGAAGCGGATAGCTGACGGAAATGTCGGCCAGGGTCAGCCGTCCGGCGACCAGGAAGTCGCGGCCCTCGAGACGAGCCTCGAGCACCTCGAGCCGCTGCGCGGCCTGGTCGCGCGCACCGGCGAGGATGGCCTCGACCTCCGGCCCCTTGCGCTCGACCTGGCTTACGACGTTCAGGCGCGACAACGGTGTCATCAGCGTCGACTCGCCGTACCACAGCCATTGCAGGTACGCGGCCCGCTCCGGGTCGTCGGTCGGCACGATCAGCGGCGAGCCGTGCTTGCCGGCCAGGTAGTCGCAGATCGCCATTGATTCGCTCAGCCGCACCTCGCCGTCGATCAGCAGCGGGACCAGGCCGCTCGGATTGAGCGCGACATAGTCCGGCGTGTGCCGGCGCGGCGGGTACGGCATCGACTTGATCTCGGCTTTCACGCCGATCTCCTCGAGCAGCCAGATGACGCGGATCGCCCGCGTGTCCGGCGCGGTATAGACTGTCATCATCAGCGCCTCCCGCGATTGGATCCGCTCTACTGCGCCGTCATCCCGCCGTCGATCACCAGTTCCGAGCCCGTGACCCAGGACGATTCGTCGGACGCCAGGAACAGCACGCCGTTGGCGATATCATCGGCGGTGCCGAGCCGTCCCATCGGCGTGCGGTCGATCAGCGCCTGGCGCACCGCGGGATCGCTGAAGCGCTTGTCGGTCAGCGGCGTGTCGGCATAGCCCGGATGCACAGAGTTGATGCGGATGTTCTCCTTGGCGTACTGGATCGCCGCCGACTTGGTGAAGACCGTGATGGCGCCCTTGGCGGCTGAGTAAGCAGGCGACGTCGGACTGCCGACGATGCCCATGACCGAGGACGTGTTGATGATCGAGCCGCCGCCGCCCTTGCGCATCGCCGGGATCGCCGTGCGCGTGCCGAGGAAGACGCCCTTGGCATGGACGCCGAGCTCGCGCTCCCAGATCTCCAGGGTGATGTCCTCGACCTTGCCGGGAAAGCCGACACCGGCATTGTTGAACAGGATGTCGAGCCGCCCGTGCGCGGCCATCACCGCATCCACGACCTCCGCCCAGTTCCGTTCCGACGTGACGTCGAGATGCAGGTAGCGCGCGTCGTGCCCGTCGGCGCGCAGCGTCGCGGCCGCACGTTCGCCCAGCTCGTCGCGGATATCGGTCAGCACCACCTTCGCACCCTCGCGCGCGAACAGATGCGCCGCGGCGCCGCCGAAGCCCATCAGCTCGCCCTTGATCGCCGCCGCCGCACCGGTCAGCAACGCTACTTTGCCCTGCAGTCGCATTCTCGTCCTCCCCGCTACGCTTTGGACACCGGCACGCCGATCGACTTCAACCGCGCATGGGCGCGATCGGCGCGGGCCTTCATCCCGTCGAGATAGGTGCTGACCTCGTTGCCGGGCAGGTTCAGCACCTTGCAGCCGAGCCGCCAGTACTCCTCGATCTGCGCCTCGGTTTCCGCCGAGCCGCGGGCCAGTTTGCCGTGCTTGTTGCAGGCCTCGGCGATCCGGCGCACGGCGGCCTTGAACGTCGGATGCTCGAGCTGGAGATGGACGCCCAGCCGCGCACTGAGGTCCGAATGGCCGTAGGCAATCATGTCGATGCCCTCGACGGCCGCGATCGCCTCGACATTCTCCAGGCCTTCCAGCGATTCGATCGACACGCAGACGATGACGTTGGCATTGGCCCACGGCGCATACTCGGTGGCGTGACGGCCGCCATAGCTCCGGTAGCCGGTATGCATCCCCTGCCCCGAGATGCCGCGGTGGCCGATCGGCGGGAATTTCGCCTCGCGCACGATCGCCCGTGCCTCCTCGGCATTGTCGATCTCCGAGACCTGCACGCCCATGATCCCCTGGTCGAGGATCACCGGGATCAGGTGCGCCGAGGATTTGTGGAGGCGCACGATCGCCGACACGTCGGTCGCCTGGAACCACCCGGCGAGATCGGCGATCGTCTCGATGGTGAAGGCGCCATGCTCGTGGTCGATGGCGCAGTAGTCGAAGCCGGAAGCCTCGATGATCCACGGCACCCCGCGCGAGGCGAACTCCTTGAGCTGGGTCCCGAGTGCCGCCCGCCCCTCGCGCACCGCCCGCCGTATGCTGTTCTCTTTCATGCGTCACGCTCCCGATCCTCAGGAATATTGACACTCCTGCAGCGGCGGACCAGCCTCGAAACGCTGCGGGAGAACAGGAATGGCAGAGATCGTCTTCGCGGCCGGCGCGCCGCATGCACCCGGGCTGATCGGCTTGCTCGACGCCGCGCCGTCCGACGTCAAGGACATCGTCGTCACCACCTATCGCAACCTCGCCGACGCGATGGTCTCGGCCAAGGCCGACGTGCTGATCGTGTTCGCCAACGATCACCTCGCCAACAGCCGGATCCGCGCCTATCCGGACTTCCTGATCGGCATGGCGGCCGAGCATCGCGGTCCGTTCGAATGGTTCAAGCCGTGGATCGGCTGCGAGGACTACATTGTGAAGGGCGCGCCCGAGGTTGCCGCGGCGCTGTTCGACGGCATGACGCGGCGCGGCATCCGCATGTTCGCCCAGACCGAGAACCTCAAGTTCGACGACAACATCTCGGTGCCGGTGCAGCTCACCAGGCTCGACGAGCTCGGGATTCCCATGGTGCCGGTGCTGCAGAACTGCACTGTGCCGCCGATCCCCGACCAGCATCGCTGCTACGCCGTCGGCGAGGCGCTGGGCGACTTCATCCGCAACGACCTGCCCGGCGCCATGCGGGTGGCGCTGCTCGGCTCGGGCGGCCTCAGCCACGAGCCCGGCGGCGCGCGCTACTACTTCATCGACGAGGCGTTCGACCGCTGGTTCCTCGACCTCGTCGCCTCCGGCGACCACGACAGGCTGCTGAGGGAGCTGACCCTGGAGAAGATGGAGGCCGCCGGCTCCGGCGGCACCTCGGAGCTGCTGTCGTGGGTCGTCGTGCTGGGCGCCATCGGCTCCAAGCCCGGCCGGAACTTCGGCTACACCGTGCACCGCGACTTCAAGTGCGGCGTCGGCGCCGTGCTGTGGGACATGGAGGCCAACCTGCCGAAGCGCCAGGCGGCCTAGGGGAAGCACACCATGGGACTCGAAAAGTTCAACCCCGCGCTGGCGATCCATGACCTGATCCAGGACCTGAAATGGTCGGTCGAGCTGCGCGCGGAATTCGCCAGCAACGAAGCCGCCGTGCTCGACCGCTATCCTCTGCGCCCCGACGAACGGCGCGCCATCGAGACCCGGAATTTCCGGGCGCTCTACGACATCGGCCTTCACCCCTATCTCGGCGGCCAGTTCGCCCGCCTGATCTTCGGCAACGAAGCCGGCAAGGGCGCGACGGTCGCCGTGAACAAGCTCGTCGAATCCCTGCAAGGCAAAGGACCCGTGGCGTAACCCATGAAGCGCAGCACCGATCGTATCCTGACCACCCACATGGGCAGCCTGCCGCGGCCCGACATGCTGGCCGACCTGCTGGTGGCCCAGGCCGAGGGCAAGGCGGTCGATGCCGCGCGGATCCCCATGCTGACCGACGAGGCGATGGACCTCATCGTGCGCCGCCAGCTCGAGTCCGGCATCGACGTCGGCAACGATGGGGAGATGCCGCGCTCGACCTTCTTCGGCTACATCACCGAGCGCATGTCGGGATTCGGCGGCCAGTCGAAGCGCCGGCCGATCCTCGACATGCAGCACTTCCCCAAGTGGTGGCAGAATTACCAGGCGCGCGGCGTGCGCCGGCTGAACGTCTACGGCTTCCCGGCGGCCATCGGCCCGGTGCGCTACGAGAGCCTCGACGGCGCGCGGTCGGAGCTCGACGCCTTCGCCCGCGCGCTGAAACGCCAGACGCAGCGCTTCACCGAGACCTTCGTCACGGCGGTCTCGCCCGGCTTCGCCGCCTGCTCGCTGCAGAACCAGCACTACGACAGCCACGAGGCCTACGTCTTCGCCCTCGCCCGCGCGCTCAAGCAGGAATACGAGTTCATCGTCGCGCAGGGCCACGTGCTGCAGATCGACTCGCCCGACCTGGGCATCGAGCGCGCCGGCTTCTTCCAGGACGAGCCGCTGCCCAAGTTCATCGCCGCGATGGAGATGCACGTCGCGGCGCTGAACGAGGCCCTGGCCGACATCCCGGCCGAGCGGGTGCGCTTCCACGCCTGCTGGGGCAACCGCGACAGCCCGCACGTCAACGACGTGCCGGCGCCCGACGTGCTGCCGGTCTGCTTCCAGGTGAAGGCCGGAGCGCTCTGCCTGCCCTTCGCCAACGCGCGCCACAGCCACGAGATCGACGCGTTCAAGACCCAGAAGCTGCCCGACCGCATGACGCTGGTGTGCGGCGTCGTCGAATCGACGCACAATTACGTCGAGCACCCGCAGGTCATCGCCGAGCGGCTGGAGCGCGCGGTGCGCGCCGTCGGCGACCGCGAGCGCGTCATGGCCGGCACCGATTGCGGCTTCGGCACCATCGTCGGCGACACCCAGGTGTCGGAGGACGTGGTGTGGGCCAAGCTGGCGGCGATGCGCGACGGGGCGGCGATCGCGAGCCAGCGGCTCTGGGGTTAGGGGGACGACAATCCAGGAGGCGCCTTGCGATGCGGATCCTGATGTTGGCGCCGCCCGGCGTGCAATCGCTGGACATCGTCGGACCGGCGGAAGTCTTTTGCGAAGCCGGCCGACGCCTGGGCGACGAAAACGCCTACAGGATCGAGATCGTCGGCACCCAGGCCGGACCGATACCGGCCACCGGCTCCCTGCGCTTCCTGCCCGATCGGACGATCGACGATCCCGATATCGAGGCCGACACGCTCCTCGTCGGGGGCGACCCGCTGTTGCCACCCGACGTCGATCCCAGGGTGACGCGCTGGATCGCGCGCACGGTCCCCCGGGTGCGTCGCTACGGTTCGATCTGCACCGGCGCGTTCCTCCTTGCCGCCGCGGGACTGCTCGACGGCCGGCAGGTCACGACGCATTGGGAGTGCGCCGCCGAGCTGGCGAAACGCTACCCCAAGGTCCGCGTGGAGTCGGACCACATCTTCATCCGGGACGGTGCGCTCTGCACCGCCGCCGGTGTCAGCGCCGGCATGGACCTGGCGCTGGCGCTGGTCGAGGAAGACCACGGTCGCGAGCTGGCGCTCGCCGTTGCCCGCTATCTCGTCCTCTTCCTGAAGCGGCCCGGCGGGCAGTCGCAGTTCTCGACGCATCTCGCGGCCCAGCTGGCCGGCAAGTCCGCGATCCAGAAGGTGCAGCAGTGGGTCCTGAGCAACCTCGATCGCGATGCCTCGATCGAGACGCTGGCGAAGCAGGCCCAGATGAGCAGCCGCACCTTCACGCGCACCTTTCATCGCGAGGCCGGCATGACCCCGGCCGAGTTCGTCCATCGCGCTCGGCTCGATGCGGCGCGTCGACTCCTGGAGGACTCGCCGGCCCCCTTGAAGAAGATCGCGCGCGACACCGGTTTCGGCAGCGCGGAGCGGATGCGCCGGGCCTTCCTGAAGTCCATCGGCGTGGGTCCGGCCGACTATCGCGGGCGCTTCGGCCACCACTGACCCGGCCTGGCCTGATTTGCGGCCAGTTTGGCCGGAGTTGCACGCCCTCCGCCGTTTCGGGGAAGGCTCCGCAATCCTAAGTCTCCGTCCAGGCGCACCTGCTTGGAGCATTGTCACCATGACCCAGACCAATCCTGCCGCTTCCTCATCCATGATGGCCTGGCGCGTCCACGCCTTCGGACCGCCGGACGTCATGAAGTTCGAGCGTATCTCCCGCCCCCAACCCGGTCCTGGCGAGGTCCTGGTCAAGGTTAAGGCCGCCGGCGTGGGTCCGTGGGACGGCTGGATCCGGGCCGGGCAAGGCGCCCAGCCCGAACCGCTCCCCTTGACGCCCGGCTCCGACCTAGCGGGCGACGTCGTTGCCGTCGGCCCCGGCGTGTCGCGGCCGCTGGTCGGCGAGCCGGTCTACGGCGTGACGAACACCCACTTCATCGGCGCCTATGCCGAGTACGCGCTGGCGTCGGCAGCGATGGTCGCGCGCAAGCCCGCCTCGTTGAGCTACATCGAAGCCGCCGGCGTGCCCGTGGTTGCCGTCACGGCCCGGCAAGCCCTGTTCGATCACGCCAGGCTCACGGCCGGGCAGACCGTCGTGATCCATGGCGGCGCCGGCGCGGTCGGCTCCTATGCCGTCCAGTTCGCGCGCCAGGCCGGCCTGCATGTCTTTGCGACCGCGTCGGCGGACGATGCGGCGCTGGTTCGCGAGCTCGGCGCCGACACGGTCATCGACTACAAGACCGGTCGGTTCGAGGACAAGGTCCGCGACGCCGATGCCGTGATCGATCTCGTCGGCGGCGACACGCAGAAGCGCTCGTTCCAGGTTCTGCGGCGCGGCGGCAAGCTGATCTCGGCGGTCTCCGAACCGGATCAGGCTCTCGCGAAGAAGCAGGGCGTCGACGCGTCGTTCTTCCTGGTGAAGGTGACGACCGACGAACTTGCCGGAATCGCCAGGCTCATCGACGAAAAAAAGCTGCGCCCCGGCCATGGCGAGGTCGTCCTGTCCCTCGCCGAGGCGACCCAGGCCCACCTGATGCTGGAAGGCCTGAAGCCGCGCCCGAAGGGAAAGATCGTCCTGGCGACATTGCCGTTGTGAAGGAAGCCCCCATGTCCACACTCTCTCCTGCCCTCGCCATTCCCGATTCGCTTCTCGCCCGGGAGGCCACGGGCGTCCTGCGCGAGCATTCCGGCGACCTGCTGTTCAATCACTCGGTGCGGGTCTATCTGTTCGCCGCCGAGCAGGGCCGCCAGCGCAAGCTGCGGTTCGATGCGGAGCTGCTCTACATCGCGGCGGCCTTCCACGATCTCGGTCTCACGAAGACGTTCTCGAGCGAGACCGAACGCTTCGAGGTCGATGGCGCCAATGCCGCGCGCCAGTTCCTCAGCACGCACAAGGTGCCGGAAGACCAGGTGCGCACGGTCTGGGAAGCCATTGCCCTGCACACCACGCCGGGCATCACCCATCACATGCAGCCCGAGGTGGCGCTGCTCTATACCGGCGTCGGCCTCGACGTGCTCGGCCGGGGCTTCGACCAGTTCCCGGCGGACGTGCGCGAGCAGATCGTCGCCAAGTACCCGCGCAAGCACTTCCGCGACGACTTCATCAAGGCGTACTTCGCGGGCTTCGCGCACAAGCCGCACACCACCTACGGCACCGTGAACGCCGGCGTCTGCGAGCGCTTCATCCCCGGCTTCAAGAGTCCCAACGCCGCCGACCTGATCGCGTCCTCGCCGTTTCCCGACTCAGACTGAGGGTGCATGACCGGATCGCTGCGCTCGCTCGCCTGGCTGTCCCTCGGCGCGTTCGCCATCGGCACCGAGGGCTTCATGATCGCAGGCCTGCTGCCGGCCCTGGCACACGACCTCGATGTCGGCCTGCCCGCGGCGGGCCATCTGGTCACGGCCTTCTCCCTCGCCTATGCCCTCGGCGCGCCGGTCCTGGCCGTGCTGACGGCGGGGTTGGAGCGCAAGCGCCTGCTGGCCGTCGCCATGGGCGGCTTCGCCCTCGCCAACGTCGCCGCCGCGCTGGCGCCCGGTTACGCCGGTCTCATGGGCGCGCGCCTGCTGCTGGCCCTGTCCGCGGCAAGCTTCATGCCCGCAGCCAGCAGCTATGCCGCCGGACGGGGTGGTCCGGCGCGGCGGGGGCGCGCCCTGTCCATGGTGATTGGCGGACTGACCGTGGCGATCATCGCCGGCGTGCCGCTGGGCGTGCTGCTGGGCGATGCCCTCGGCTGGCGCGCGACCTTCCTCGGCGTCGCGGCGATGGCGACCGTTTCACTCGCAGGCATTCTCGGCTGGCTGCCGCAACAGCGACCCAGCGTCGTGGCCAGCCTGGGCGAGCGCCTGGCGTTGGCAGGGCGGGCCGACGTCTTGGCGGTGCTGGCGACTACCGTGCTCACCGTCGCCGGCACCTTCGTGGTCTATACCTATCTCGGCGTCTTCATGCAGGCGGTCATCGGCCTTCGCCCGCGCGGCCTCGCGGCCGTGCTGCTGGCGTTCGGCGTCGCCAGCGCCATCGGGACTCGTGTCGCCGGCAGCGCGGCGGACCGCTGGGGCGCACGCCGCACGGTCGCCTTTGGCTGTGGCCTTGTCCTGCTGGCGTACCTTGCCCTCGCACTCGGCGCCGTGCGCGAGCACGCGGCGATGGCGATCCTGCTGCCGGCCATCCTGCTTTGGGGCTTCGCGAGCTGGGGCGTGACGACGGCGCAGCAGGCGCGGCTGGTCGCCCTTGCCCCTGATCTTGCTCCCGTCAGCCTTTCGCTCAACTCCTCGGCGATCTATCTCGGCAGTGCGACGGGCGCCGCGGTAGGGGCGCTCGTCGTCGCCGACGGCGCCGTTCGGATGCTCGGCGGTGTTGCGGCGTGCTTCAGCCTGGCTGCGCTGTTGACCGTGCTGACGCCTCTGGACGTGATAAGGCAGCGAGGCGCAACGACCCGACTATGAACATAGGGTCATGGTTGTTCCTGCCCGTCGACGGGCCTACCCTCGTACCCGCGCCAACGAGGGAGGCTCCCATGACCGTCAGCAAGGGTGTCGTCGTGCCGCCGGGCGGCGGCAAGCATCTTGCGGAAGCGTCGGGCCAGGTCGTGTCGATGAAGCTGTTCGGCCGCGACACGGCCGAGAGCGTGACCCTGTTCGAGCAGGCGGTGCCGGCCGGCTCCAGGAACAGCTGGCTCCATCTCCATCGCGACAGCGACGAGATCGCCTGGGTGCTCGAAGGCGAGTTCACGTTCAAGATCGGCGAGACAGTGACGACCGGCGGACCCGGCACCTGCGCCTTCATGCCCCGCAACGTGCCGCACGCCTGGATGAACAGCGGCGACCGGCCGGGCCGCGTCGTGTTCCTCTACACCCCGGCCATCGCCGGACGCTTCGTCGAGGAGATGGTGGAGCAACCGGGCGACGGCGATCTCGAGCAGCGGCTGGAGCAGTCCGGCTGGGCAGTGCTGGCGCCCAATCCGCTGTAACAGGGCCTGCACTGCCGGCCGCCGAGGAATTCGCGCATTTTCCGCATTTCGCGCAGCCCCCCTCGCGCCGGTCGTCCGCGGCAGACGCAACAAACTATCCTCCGGCGAGGCGACGCGGGTCCGGTTCTCACCGTGCCCCAGGGATGGCGGATGAACGATGCATAGAGCGGAGCCGCCGAGAGGCGAGCGCATGGCAAGACTATAACTATAGTGCGATTCGATGTCAACTATGGTTCTTGCCGTCCTCGCTTCAATCCTCGATCGCCTCGACGCCCAGCCGCTCGAGATGCGCCAAGTGGTCCTTCATGGCCTTGAGCTGCTCGGGCGCGTGTCCCTGCCAATCGGTGACTTCGCCGACGATCCGGAGAGGATCGCGGGTGCGGTACGACTTCGTCGGATTGCCCGGGAACTTCTTGTCGGTCAGGTTGGGATCGTCCTCGAACGGGCCGGTGGGCTCGACGATGTAGATCCGCCCTCGCCCCTCGCCCGACGCCAGCTCGGCGCCCCAGATGGCGGCATCCAGCATGGCGGTGAGGTAGACGTACGCCGCCTTCTTCCGTTTGCCGTAGTTGGAGGCGAAGCCGGCTCCGATCAGGTCGCCCTCTTTCAGGTCCGCCTTCGTGCCGTGGTAGAACGTTTGTGCCGTCATCGATCGATGGCCCCTCCGGAAAACATTAGAGAGCAAAACTCTGGGTGCCGGCCGGGGCCATACAGAGTTTTCTGCGCCCCCCGGCGAAACGGTTGAAAACATTGGCGAACCCGGCCGGCCGCGGCCCGCCCGGCCCAGCGGACGCGCACAGAGCGCGCCGGCGCCGGGCCGTGCGACGGAAATGCATCATATCCAACGATGAATAGAGCGATCGGTGCCAGGGGCGCCGATATGTTTACGCGTACGCGACGTGCAACACGACATTCGAGAGCAAGACTCCGGGTGTCGGCCGGAGGCCTGGTGGACATAACGTTGGACACCGGAGTGTCCAATGTTCCGTCAGCGTTTCGCGCCGGTCGACCCTGCGCGGCGCGTCATTCGCAGCACTGCTGGGAGCGCGTGTGTTCGTTCGTCACCTCCGGGTGGTCCAAGTCGTCGTATCGATGCACCGTTCCGATCGGGTGAACGGACCGGCGCGTGTCTGCGTGCCTCGTCTCCGGAGACGTCGTCCGGACACGATGGCACTCATCGACGTCCCGCGCAGGATCGACAGGCCCGGTGACCCCCTTGGCGCCCCATCCGTATCCGGCTGCCGACCTGTGTGGGCCGGTCCGGACGCGATGAGGGTGGCTGTAGGCCCCACCGGCACTCGGGCGCATCCTTGATGCGTGGCCGAGGACTCTGGCCGCCCGCTGGTGGGCTTGTCGGCGGCCATCATGCCGATCCTCTCGAAGAACATCGGTGGAGATAAGCCACAATATCCGGTGGCGAAGTCAACCCGTTGCGGGCACGGCACGAGCGACTCCGTGCTGGCAACGCAAGCAGCCGATGAAGCAGCGTGAAGGAATGAAGACATGACACCACCTGGCTTGTTCGAGGTCGTCCGCAGGGGCCAGAACTTTGCGCTCGGGAGTCAAGCATTCGTAGTGACAAGAAAAATCTAGCTACAGCATCACGTGAAAGGTCCGCGCCACGTCCTCCGTCGCGCGCTCGCGTCGGATCGCCACCGCGCAGGGCAAGGACGTCGCCAACGCAATTTCAACCGTCGCGGCACGCCGTCGCCCGGCCGACGCGCGAGTGAAGAGCTAGCGCTCCAGATACGACGGGTGGCCTGTGGCCCACGCCAAGTGCATGCGTTTCCCCGATGGCAAAGTGAAGGAATGCAATTGGTCAGGCGCTGCCGTAAGCCCGAATAGCTTGGAAAAAAATGCAAAGTCCTCGAACCACTCGCCGGTCTTGGAGAAGGAATGAACGATCATTGCCGCTTCGTCGGTCTTGAAGCGATCCGCCTCGATCACGGCCGAGGCAGCACGATGCAGCAGTTGATACCGAAGTTTTGATGGCAATGGCTGCTTCAAGCCGAGCAGCTTGCACAGATGCGCCAAGCGCTCCGCTTTCCACAGAGAAGCGTCAGTCAGCCACTCTTGCATTGTCGGGCCAAAAGCCTCAGCGACCTTGCCCTCCACCGCGCATGCAATTGTGAGATCCTGCGAACGCACCAGGGCAAACAGATCGGTTTGGCTCGGGCGGGTACCGCCCGGTAGATCAACCTTATGTTCTGGGATCGCCAGCAGCAGCGTTGCACGTCCATTAAACAGTGCCGCGATCTCGGGAGGCAGTCCCTTCGCGTCCTCCCAACAGTGGGCCAGCGTTCGCGCTGAGTATCCCATCCGCCATTGCTTTTGCGGATCGGCGAGAAGTTCTTGCCAGCACGCTGGACCGAGAGTGGGCCGATAGAGACTCATAATCTTGCCCCCACAAGATTCGGGCTGCGGCGACCCAGTCGCCAACACCCGCACCGTAAGAACTCAGGCGTTTTGCGCAAGCGATCTTGCGCCTGCGATTGTCATAAGTATCGATCCAGAGAGAAGAAAGGCCCATCCCACCCATGACGGTGTTGCTGCGCTTGTGGGGCGGCGGACAAGTCGTCGTCCGCAGATGGTTTGATGCCTCGTCTTGTGAAACATCGCCGCCACGTTCCAAGGCCTCACCGCTTTGGAAGTGCTTATGTCGAAGTAGTTGCTGCAAAAGCCGAGTTGCTTGAGGTTGTCGCGAAGCTGCTGCGCCGCAAAGGGCGGTATGCGGTCGTGGGCATGTAGGCCAAGCGCTCTTCGCCTGCTCGGGTGAACGGACGGCGCGCTGATCCCGTGACAGGCAACGATGCTGTGCCGTCAGGGCGCATAACGGTTGAAGACGAAGTCGCGTCCTTTGACGATGGCATGGCAGGCGAAGCAGGCGTTATGCACCGCCTCGCTGGCGGGTTTCCCGGCGTCGAATTGCGCGTAGCCCCAGCCGCCGGTCGCTGCGTATTTGGTGGAATCCTTGACCATGAACTGAACGTTCGTCGGCGCCCCGGCGACGTGGGATTGCGGCTGGCCGAAAGCCTCCTTGCTTTCCGGCAACGGTTCGTAGGTCCAGGCGACGCGGGCAACGATGGCGCCGTCCGGGTACGGCAGCGTCCCCTCCCGCGCGGCCTTGACCGCGATGTCGTTGCCCAGGATGGCGCGCAGATCGTTGAGCTTGCCGGCCTCGTGGGCGACCGAGATCAGCTTCCAGTCGCGATAGCCGGCGGGGATCCTGATGCCGAAGATCGGCGTGGCCTCGCCGTCGGCCTGTCCCAGCACCTGGGCCGTACAGGCGACCAGGCCCGCCAGCACCGCGACCGACATCCGTACATAGACCAGCCATTTCATGCGGCGACTCCTATAACTGACCAATTGTAAAGTTAACGCATAGCCCCTATTCTGACCCCATGGTGGACCTCTTCCAGCATCAGCTCGACATCGTTCTCGAGATCAACGGCACCAGCCATCGTCTGACGGTGCCGGCGTCGGCCACCCTGCTCGACGTGCTGCGCGAGCGGCTGGACCTTTGCGGCACCAAGAAGGGCTGCGACCTCGGCACCTGCGGCGCGTGCACCGTGCTGGTCGACGGCCGGCGCGCCAATGCCTGCCTGATGCTGGCGGCGATGCAGGACGGAAAGCAGATTGCCACCATCGAGGGTGTGTCGCAGGACGGCGTGCTGCACCCATTGCAGCAGGCCTTTGTCGAGCACGACGCCCTGCAATGCGGCTACTGCACGCCGGGCCAGATCATGTCGGCGCTGGGCCTGATCGCCGAGGGCCGCACGAGCCTCGGAAAGGGCAGCGACGCCGAGATCGCCGAGCAGATGAGCGGCAACCTGTGCCGCTGCGGCGCCTATCCCAACATCGTCGCCGCCATCGCCCAGACGGCGCGGCGCTGACCATGCAGCCGTTTGCCTATCATCGCGCGGCGAGTGAGAGCGCGGCGCTGGCGCTGGCCGCCGAGCATCCCGACGCGGCGTTCATCGCCGGCGGCACCGATTTGCTGCAGCTCGGCAAGCAGGGCGCGGCCGCGCCGGCGCGGCTGATCGACATCAGCCGCCTGCCCTTCGACCGCATCGAGCCGCAGCCCGACGCCGTCCGCATCGGCGCGCTGGCGCGCCTGGCCGAGGTCGCCAACCATCCCGCGGTCCGGCGCGACTGGCCGGCGCTGGCCCAGGCGATCGAGGCCAGCGCCTCGCCGCAGATACGCAATCTCGCGACGGTCGGCGGCAATCTCCTCCAGCGCACGCGCTGCGGCTACTTCCGCAGCCCCGACCTGCCCTGCAACAAGCGCCAGCCCGGCTCGGGCTGCGCCGCCCGCGACGGCGAGAACCGGCTGCATGCGATCTTCGGCGCGAGCGCGCACTGCGTGGCCACGCACGCCTCCGACCTCGCGGTGGCACTGCTGGCGCTGGAGGCCCGCGTGCAGGTCCGCCACCACGACGCCGCGCGCGTGCTGCCGATCGCCGAGCTGTTCCGCCTGCCCGGCGACACGCCTGAGCGCGACAGCGCGTTGGCGCTGGGCGAGCTGATCGTGGCCGTGGAGGTGCCGCGCAACGCGGGCCACCGGTCGGGCTATCTCAAGGTGCGCGACCGCGCGTCTTTCGAGTTCGCCGTGGTCTCGGTGGCGGTCGCCCTGGAGGTCGAGGGCGACACGATCCGCGCCGCGCGCCTGGCCGCCGGCGGCGTCGGCACGGTTCCGTGGCGCCTTGCGGCCAGCGAGGCGGCGCTGGCCGGCGCGCGGGTCGAGCCGGCGGCCTTCGCCGCAGCCGCGGCGCACGCCGCCGATG
>JAIEOV010000003.1 GCA_019750135.1 Reyranella sp.
TCGGCGACCACATCCTTGCGAGTCTTGGGCGCCCCGAGCTGCTTGTTGTCGACCAGCAGCTTCGACCAGGTGTCGATAGTGCGCGGCGTGATCTCGGGGCCGAAGGTCGGCAGCAGGCCCTGGACCATCTTCTTGAAGGCTGGTTCGGGGAGATCGGGCACCTTCACGTACTTCTGCATCAGGGCCACGACCTGGTCGAGATTCTCGGGCTTGCTGAACCAGCAGTAGGATTCCTCGAGCGCCTTGCCGAAGCGCGCCACGAGCTCGGGCCGGTCCTTGATCGTCGAGGTGGAAGCCCACCAGCCATTGTAGCCGAGATCGTGGAAGACCTTCGGGCCCTGGTTCTTCGCCAGGTCGACGACGACGGTGCCTTCGTCGTTGGCCGCGGCAATCGAAGGCAGCGGCTCGATACTGAGATAGGTGTCGACGGTGCCGCGCTGCAGCGCCGGCCGCGCAGTGTTGGGCAGCCCGACGGCGAGGAAGGTGACGTCGCTCGCCTTGTAACCCGCGTCGGTCAGGATGGTCTGGGCCATGAAATGCACCGACACGCCGAGCGCCAGCACGCCCCAGTTCTTGCCCAGGAGGTCCTTGATGACGGCGGGGTAGCCCTTGGACAGGTCGGGCAGCGGCACGCCCTTGCGCACCAGAAGGGCAAACGGAACCTTCACCGTCGAGCCCGCCACGGCGCGCACGGGCAGGCCCTTGTCGACGGCCAGGATCAGATTGTCCCAGGAGTTGTTGACGAAGGTCACGCTGCCGCTGGCCACGGCCGAGGTCATGGCGGGGCCGCTCGCGACCGGGACCAGATCGACGTTCAAGCCGTTCTTCTCGAAGAACTTCTGCTCGCTCGCCACCAGGACGGGCATGGAGATCAGCGCGCCGGGATAGTAGCCGACGCTCGCCTTTTCCTGCGCCTCCGCGGCCACCGGCACAATCAGGCCGAGAGCGACCAGTCCCGCAATGAGTCGATTTCGCATGTCGTCCCTCCCTTTGCTCACCACACCCCGTCGTCGCGCAGGGCCCGGCGCTGCGATTCGTCGTAGCCCAGTTCCGCGAGGACACTTTCGTTGTCGGCCGCCAGCAACGGCGGCGCCCGCTCGGGCGCGACCCTGCGGCCGTTGAGCTTGAAGCCCGCCGTCGACAGCGCAGCATCGCGGCCCTGCTGCGGCAGCTCGAGACGGCGGAACAGGTCGCGCGCAGCGACCTGGCCCTCCTCCAGCAGCTCGGGCACCGACCGCACCGCGCCGCACGGCACGCCGGCCGCGGCCAGCAGGCCCTCCCATTCGATCGCCGGCTGCCCGCTGAGGCGGGTCGCTATGACAGCGCGCAACGCTTCCTGGTTCTGCTTGCGGACGACGGGTTCGCGAAAGCGCGGATCGGTCAGGAGCTCGGGCACTCCCAACACGCGGCACAGCGCGGCATGCTGCGCCTCGGTATTGGCGACGACGGCAAGCGGCGACGTCCTGGTCGGGAACATGCCCGATGACGGCGAACCGCTCGCCGCGGCATTGCCGATCGGCGCGGCCGGTATGCCGCCGTTGACGTGGCCGGACACGATCGAGCTCATGCCGGCGACGGCACAATCGAGCATGCCAACGTCGACATGCTGCGCTTCGCCGGTGCGGTCCCGCTCGCGCAGTGCGGCGACGACGGCAAGGGCGGCCGACAGGCCGGTCAGGTAGTCGACCAGGGGCGGCCCGGTGCGGCTCGGCGCTGTTTCCGGCGTGCCGGTGACCGACATGATGCCCGATACCGCCTGGATGATGTGATCGTAGGCCGGACGCGGCGCCATCGGCCCGTCCTGCCCGAAGCCCGAGATCGAGCAGTAGACGATGCGCGGGTTGACGGCCTTGATGTCGTCGAAGCTCACGCCCAGCCGCTTCGCCGTACCGGGGCGCCAGTTCTCGATCATGATGTCGACGCCGGCCGCGATCTCGCGCGCGATCTTCACACCGCGCGCGTCCTTCAGGTTCAGCGCCACCGAGCGCTTGCCGGCGTTGCACGACAGGAAGGCGCTGCCGAGGCCTGCGGCGGCGAGCGCTGCGTCGCCACCTTGAGTGCGCATCCAGTCGCCGTGCGACGGACGCTCGATCTTGATCGTCTCGGCACCCAGCAAGGTCAGCATGTAGGAGCAGTAGGGCCCGGCGATGATGCTGGCGAATTCCAGCACGCGCACGCCCTGCAACGGCAGGCGACTCATGGCTTGAACTCCGGCTCGGCGATTCCGCGTACGCCGAGGCCCTCGATGGCGAAGAGGTGCCCGGCCAGCGGCTGAGCCCGCTGCGCGGCCTCGTCGAGGAAGCGGCTGGCCGACGTGACGTAGAGGATGTCGAGATCCGGACCGCCGAAGACACACATGGTGGGATTGGCAACCGGCAGGCGCACGTGGCGCGCCAGCCGCCCGTCGGGATCGAACTGCGCGACAGCACTGCCGCGGAACAATGCCGCCCAGTAGCAGCCGTCGGCATCGACCGTGGCGCCATCGACGAAGCCAGCGATGTGATCGGTCGAGATGAACAGCCGCCGATTGGCGAGCGCGCCGGTGGCGAGGTCGAAGTCGTAGCGCCAGACCCGGCGAGTCAGGGTGTCGGCAAGGTACATCGTGCGGTCGTCGGGGCTGAAGGCAATCCCGTTGCCGATGGCCAGGCCGTCCTGCATCAAGACGGGATCGCTGCCCGCTAGCCGCCACAAGGCACCGGTCGGCGAGCGATGGTCGGTGTTGACCGAGGCGCACCAGAATCGGCCGGCGCGATCGCACTTGCCGTCGTTCAGCCGGTTGGTCGCCGGGCGGTCGGCTTCGACGGCCGCGATCCGCCGTGCGCTGCCGCGCTCGGGATCGAGATGCCAGAAGCCGCCCTTGATGCCGGCGATCATGCCGCCGGCCGAGTGACGGCCGATCGAGCCGATGGGCAGGCCGCCGAGTGCGATGCCGAGCTCCATGCAGCGCGTCTCGCCGGTCGCCGGGTCGAGCTCATGGACCTGGCTTCGCCAGGCGTCGATCCAATAGAGACGCCGCTTCGCTGAATCCCAATAAGGCGATTCACCGAGATCATTGGCGGCGGAGGACACGCAGGCGATGTCCGGGCGCATCCCCTTCCTTTCACTCAAATTGGTAGTGATCACTACCATATGGCTTGAGCTTTCACAGGGTCAAGTGCTAAGCCCTCGCCATGCGAGAGCCGAAGTCCATCACGGACCTGCTGACCTATCGCCTGTTGCGCTTGTCGAACACGCTCGGCCTTTACAACAATCGCCGCTACCGGGCGGAGCTGAACGTGACGCTGCCGGAATGGCGCGTGCTGTCGATCATCGCGCTCCTCGAGACGACCAGCGCGCAGGAGATCAGCCGCTCGATCTCGACCGACAAGGCGTGGGTCGGACTGACGGTGCAAAAGCTCGAGAAGCGCGGCTTCGTGCGGCGCGTGTCGGACAAGGAAGACAGACGGCGCACGCTGGTCAGCCTCACCCGCCAGGGCAAGGACGTGCACGACGTCATCCTGGCGAATGCCAAACGGCGGCAGCGGCGCCTCCTGGCTGCCCTCGGTGACGACGCCGAGACGGTGTTCGCGGCCATCGAGCGACTCCAGACCGAGGCCGATCGCATGCTGGAAGAACTCGACGAATCCTAAGGATCGCCTGCGGCGCCGAAGACAGCCGTGCTTTTGTCACGCTGCCGGGAGACACTGCCAGCCACAACGCCGCAACAGGAGACCCGCCATGGCTGCGCCGCGCCCCTCCAAGACCCGCATCGGCAACCACGTGCTCCGGCCCGAGACGCTGATGCTGAGCTACGGCTACGACCCGATGTTGTCGGAAGGCGCGGTCAAACCGCCGGTCTTCCTGACCTCGACCTTCGTGTTCGGCTCGGCCGAAGAAGGCCGCGACTTCTTCGACTACACCGCGGGACGCCGGAAGCCGCCCGAAGGCACCGGCGCCGGCCTGGTCTATTCGCGCTTCAACCATCCCAACAGCGAGATCGTCGAGGATCGGCTGGCGGTCTACGAGGGCGCGGAATCCTGCGTGCTGTTCTCCTCCGGCATGTCGGCGATCACCACGACGATCCTGGCCTTCGCCCGCCCCGGTGACGTCATCCTGCATTCCCAGCCGCTCTATGGCGGCACGGAGACCCTGATATCGCGCACCATGGCGGACTTCCGCATCGGCGCCGTTGGTTTCGTCGACGGCGTCAGCGAGCCCGCCATCCGCGCCGCCGTGGCCGAGGCGCGCGGCAAGGGACGCATATCGGTCATCATGACCGAGACGCCGGCCAACCCGACCAACACGCTGGTCGATATCAAGCTTCTGGCCAGGATCGCCGACGAGATCGGCACGGCACAGGGGTTCAGACCGATCGTGGTCTGCGACAACACCCTGCTCGGCCCGGTGTTCCAGCGTCCGCTCGCCCATGGCGCCGACGTCTCGGTCTACTCGCTCACCAAATATGTCGGGGGCCACTCCGACCTCATCGCCGGCGCCGCACTCGGCTCGAAGACGACGATCGCGCCGATCAAGGCGCTGCGCGGCAGCGTCGGCACCCAGCTCGATCCGCATTCCTGCTGGATGCTCGGCCGTTCGCTGGAGACGCTGGGACTCCGGATGGAGCGGGCGAATTCCAACGCCAAGCTGGTCGCCGAATACCTGCGCGACCATCCCAAGGTCGACAAGGTGCACTATCTCGACTTCCTCGAGCAAGGCTCGCCGGCCCAGGCGGTCTTTGCCCGGCAATGCACGGGCCCGGGCTCGACCTTCTCGTTCGATGTCAAGGGCGGCCGCAAAGAAGCGTTCGCCTTCCTGAACGCGTTGCAGGTCATCAAGCTCGCGGTCAGCCTGGGCGGCACCGAGTCGTTGGCGAGCCACCCCGCCGCCATGACCCACTCCGGTGTGCCGGCCGAGGTGCGCGATCGCATCGGCGTGCTGGATACGACGATCCGCCTGTCGGTCGGAATCGAGCATCCCGACGACCTGATCGCAGACCTGACGCAGGCCCTGGCGGCGATCACATAGGATTTACGCCTCGACGGCCGGAATAGGCTGGACTGGCACGGTGCATGCAGCACGGATTACGCTCGGGATGACGGGCGCGATGGAGGCTTCATGAGACTGACAGTCCGCAATACCGCTTTGACCCTCGCCTTCTGCCTCGCTGCCGGCAGCGCCTTCGCGCAAGGCAGCCTGCGCATCGGCCTGGGCGACGATCCGGACGGCCTCGACCCGACGACATCGCGCTTCTACACGACACGCATCGTGTTCGCCGCGTTGTGCGACAAGCTGTTCGACATCGACGACAAAGGCGGGATCGTGCCCCAGCTGGCGCTGGGCTCCGAGACCTCGGCCGACGGCAAGACGGTCACGATCAAGCTCCGGCCCGGCGTGAAGTTCCACGACGGCGAGCCGGCCGACGCGGCCGCCGCCAAGTACAGCCTCGAACGGCACATGAACATGAAGGGCTCGTTCCGCAAGCCCGAGCTCGCCGCCGTCGACACCGTCGAGGTGATCGATCCCACGACCATCAAGCTCAACCTCAAGCAGCCCTTCTCGCCGCTGCTCGCCCAGCTCACCGACCGCGCCGGCATGCTGGTCTCGCCCAAGGCAGCCGAGGCCGCCGGCGACAAGTTCGCGCTGAAGCCGGTCTGCGCCGGGCCCTACAAGTTCGTCGAGCGCATTCCGCAGGACAAGATCGTGCTCGAGAAGTTCCCTGACTACTGGAACAAGGAGCATGTCTTCGTCGACCGGATCACCTACCTGCCAATCGTCGATTCGACGGTGCGGCTCGCCAACCTGCGCTCGGGCGGCCTCGACCTGATGGAGCGGCTGCTCGCCACCGACATCAAGACGGTGCGCGACGATCCCAAGCTCAAGCTCAGCAAGGCGGTGTCGCTCGGCTTCTGGGCCCTGCTGGTCAATGTCGCCAACGGTCCCAAGGCCGACAACCCGCTGGGCAAGGACCCGCGCGTGCGCCAGGCCTTCGAGCTCTCGATCGACCGCGACGCGATCAACCAGGTGGTGTTCAACGGCGAGTTCGTGCCGGGCAACCAGTGGGTCAACCCGCAGAGCCCGTGGCACATGAAGGAGTTTCCGATCCCCAAGCGCGACATCGCCAAGGCCAAGGCGCTGCTCAAGGAAGCCGGCATCACCGGCCGCATCCCCGTCGACTACATGGTCGCCAACAATCCGGAGCTCCGCCAGGTCGCCGAGGTGCTGCAGTCGATGGTCGCCGAAGCCGGCTTCGACCTGAAGATCCGCGTGGTCGAGGCGGCGACCGGCCTGAAGGCGGCCGAGGAAGGCGACTTCCAGCTCTACGAGAACACCTGGAGCGGTCGCGTCGATCCCGACGGCAACACCGTGCTGTACCAGACCTGCGGCTCGCCGCTGAACACCGGCCGTTACTGCGACAAGGAGGTCGACGAGTGGCACAAGGAGGCGCGCGCCTCCAGCGACGTCGCCACGCGCAAGAAGGCCTACGAGAAGATCGCCGGCAAGTTCCTGTCCAGCGGCTGGATGATCTACGTCTATCACCCAGCCTACCTGATCGCCCACACCGCGCGGCTGGAAGGCTTCAAGCCCTACCCCGACGGCCTGATTCGCGTCATGGACGTGAAGCTGAAGTAGGAATGACTGAAACAAGGGCGAGTGGCATGGCGTGTGCAACGCGCACCTTGTCATCCCGAGCGAAGCGAGGGACCTTTGATCGGCATCGCTAAAGGTCCCTCGCTTCGCTCGGGATGACAGCGTGTTTTTTGGGGGGGGGAAGTGCATGAGACAGACAGTCCGCGCGATCGCCTTGGCATTCACGTTGTCGCTGGCCGCCGGCAACAGCTTCGCCCAGGGCCACCTGCGCATCGGGATCGGCGACGATCCTGACGTGCTCGATCCGTCGCTGTCGCGCACCTACACGGCGCGCATCGTCTTCGCGACGCTGTGCGACAAGCTGTTCGACATCGACGAGAAAGCCAACATCGTCCCGCAGCTCGCGACCGGCCATGAGACCTCGGCCGACGGCAAGACGGTCACCATCAAGCTGCGCTCCGGTGTGAAGTTCCACGACGGCGAGGTTTTCGACGCCACAGCGGCCAAATACAGTCTCGATCGCCACCTCAACATGAAAGGCTCGTTTCGCAAGCCCGAGCTGGCTCAAGTCGACACCGTCGAGGTGGTCGATCCCGCGACGATCAAGCTCAACCTCAAGACGCCGTTCTCGCCGCTGCTCGCCCAGCTCACCGACCGCGCCGGCATGATGGTGTCGCCCAAGGCGGCTGAAGCGACAGGCGACAAGTTCGGCCTGAAACCGGTCTGCGCCGGCCCCTACAAGTTCGTCGAGCGCGTGCAGCAGGACCGCATCGTCGTCGAGAGGTTTGCCGACTACTGGAACAAGGACCAGGTCTTCGTCGACAAGATCACCTACCTGCCGATCGTCGACGCCACGGTCCGGCTGGCCAACCTGCGGTCGGGCGGCCTCGACATGATGGAGCGCGTGCTCGCCACCGACATCAAGACGGTGCGCGACGATCCCAGGCTCAAGCTCAGCAAGGCGGTGTCGATCGGCTGGTTCGGCCTGATGGCGAACGTCGCCAACGGACCGAAGGCCGACAATCCGCTGGGCAAGGATGCCCGCGTGCGGCAGGCCTTCGACCTCTCGATCGATCGCGAGGCGCTGAACCAGGTCGTATTCAACGGCGAGTTCGTGCCGGGCAATCAGTGGGTCAATCCGCAGAACTTCTATTACCAGTCCAAGTTCCCCGTGCCAAAGCGCGACATCGCCAAGGCCAAGGCGCTGCTCAAGGAGGCCGGCGTCACGGGCCGTATCCCGATCGACTTCATGGTCAGCAACACGCCCGAGACCCGTGCCGTCGCCGAGGTGGTGCAGTCGATGGCGGCCGAGGCGGGCTTCGACCTGAAGATCCGCGTCACCGAGGTCGCCACGGCGCTGAAACAGGGCGAGGACGGAGACTTCCAGCTCTACATGAACACCTGGAGCGGCCGCATCGATCCCGACGGCAATTCGGTGGTTTACCAGATGTGCGGCGCGCCGCAGAACATGGGCAAGTACTGCAGCAAGGAAGTCGACTCCTTCCATCAGCAGGCCCGCGCCGTGACCGACCCGGCGGCGCGCAAGGCGATCTACGAAAAGCTCACCGAGAAGTTTCTAGCCGACGGCTGGATCTTCTATCTCTATCACCCGCAGTACCTGATCGCCCACACCACCAAGCTCGACGGCTTCAAGCCCATGCCCGACGGCCTGCTGCGCGTGACGGGGGTGAAGCTCAAGTAGCGCTGGGGGCGCGCCACTCCAGTGGCGCGTCTTCGTGGATCACCCAGCCCATGACGCGCCACTGGAGTGGCGCGCCCCCAGCAAAGAGATCAAGGCTTCCTGGCGCGCGTCAGCGCGGTGATCTCGGAGAGCATCGGCTCGGTGCCGTCGACAGTGAAGCCGGCGTCACGCAGGCACCGCTCGACAAAAGCCGGCGACAGGCATTCGGCCTGCGGGTTGTCCGGCAGCGAGGCCAGCAGGTACCAGGCGGCGAAGGCCGGGCCGGTGTGGTCGTCGTCGACCATGAAATCGTGCACCAGCACTAGGCCGCCCGGCTTCAGGGCCTCGAAGGCGCGGCTCGCCAGGGTGCGGATGTCGTTGCCGCCGACGGCGCTCCACACATAGGACATCAGCACCACGTCCTGGTCGCGCGGCCAAGGTGTCGTCAGCGCGTTGCCGGCCACGTGGCTCACCCGGTCGGCCAGGCCGGCCTCGGCGGCGTAGCGGCGGGCGGTGTCGACGGTCTGCGGGAAGTCGAGGATGGTGGCCCGCAGCCTGGGATTCTTGCGCAGGAAGGCGAGCGTGTAGGCGCCGCTGCCGCCGCCGACATCGAGGAACGTCGTGGCGTCGCCGAGATCGACCCGTCGCGCCATGAGCTGGGCGGGGCCGAGCGAGCCGGCATGCTGGGCCTTGCTGAAGGCGTCACCGCCGACACCGCCCTCGGAATAGACGATGCCCTCGTAAAAGCCCTTGTCGGGGAAGATGCGCTCGCCGCGCATCGCCTTGCCGAGATGCCTCAGGCCTTCGTACAGAAAGCCGCCGTTCACGACGCTGATGTAGTCGCGGAAGTCGCCCGGGGCGCCCGCGACCAGATAGGTCGCGACGGCGGGCGCGTTGGTGAACTTCCCGTCCGTCTCGACGACCAGACCCACGGTCTTGAGCGCCGTGAGCAACGTGTGCAGGCGGTTGGGCGCCACGTCGGTCGCGGCGGAGAGCGCGTCGAGGTCGGCCGTCCCGCCGGCAATGCGGGTGAAGAGATCGAGCTCGATCGCGGCAAACAGGGCCTTCGAGGCGATAAAGCCGTAGGTCAGCGCCGAGATCTGGCGCACGTCGTCGAGTGGCTTGACGGTCATGAGCGCACCGTGACGACAACACGGCCGGTGGCACTTCGCTCGCCGATCGCCGCCATGGCCTGCCTGATTTCCGTCATCGGCACGGCCAGGCCGACATGAGGGCGGAGCTTGCCCGCCGCGACCAATGCAACGACCGTCTCCTTGACCTGCCGCGCCGCTTCGGGCTCGCGGTCTTCCCAGGCGCCGGCAAAGACGCCGACCACGGAGAAGTTCTTCAAGAGCGGCAGGTTCATGGCGAGCTTCGGCACCTCGCCGCCGACGAAGCCGATCGGCAGCAACCGGCCGCGCCAGGCCATCGACCGGGCGAGCTGCTCGAACAGCGCGCCGCCGACATTGTCGAAGCAGACGTCGATGCCGCGGCCTGCGGTCAGCTCGCCGAGCCGCTTGCGTATGTCCTCCTTCGCGTAGTTCAGGATGTGCTTCACGCCGCGCGCCTCGAGCGCCGCGACGTGGCCCTCCGAGCCGATGGCGGCGATCACCTCGCCGCCGAGATGCAGGGCGACGTCGACCGCCGCCATGCCGACGCCGCCGCCGGCCCCGGTGACGACGACGGTCTCGCCCTTGGCCAACTGGGCACGGTCCGCCAAGGCGTACCAGGCGGTGTCGTAGCTATGGATGACGGTGGCGCCGACCTCGAAGGAGACGCCGTCGGGCAGGCGCACGGCCTTCCACTCCTTGGCGACCATGCGCTCGCCCATGCCGCCGATCCAGCTCAGGCAGGCGACGCGATCGCCGACGTGGAAGCGCGTGACCTTGTCGCCCAGCCCGACCACGACGCCGGCCGCTTCCGTTCCCGGCACGAACGGCGTGGGCGGCCGCATCTGGTAACCGCCCGACACCAGAAGGCGGTCCATGTAGGTCACCGAGGCGGCATGGACCTCGATCAGGATCTCGTCGGCCGCCGGCGCGGGCTCCGGCGCCTCGCCGATCTCAAGGCGATCGGGACCGGTGAAGTCATGACACAGGACGGCTTTCATCGGCCGCATGTTTGCGGCGATCACAATCGTGCGCAACCACTGGAATCGGTCAGGCCCGGCGCACCAGATGATCGCGGAAGCGCTCGCGCAGGGTCAGCTTGGAGACCTTGCCGGTGGCGGTCATCGGCAGCGCATCGACGCTCACGACGTCGTCGGGCAGCCACCACTTGGCGATGCGCGGCCGCAGGTGATCGAGGACCTCCTCGCGGGTCGCCGGACGGTCCTCGTCGGGCACGATGACGAGCAGCGGCCGTTCCTCCCACTTGGGGTGATAGGCGGCGATCACCGCGGCCTGGCGCACGCCGGGCACGCTGCAGGCGAGGTTCTCGATCTCCAGCGAGCTGATCCACTCGCCGCCCGACTTGATGACGTCCTTGGTGCGGTCGGTGATGCGCAGATAGCCGCTGGCGTCGAGCGTGGCGACGTCGCCGGTCGGGAACCAGCCATCGTCGTCCAGCACGTCCGTGTCCGCGCCGAAATATCCCTTCGCCACCCACGGTCCGCGCACCCACAAGGAGCCTGCCGTCTTGCCGTCGCGCGGCGCCTCGCTGCCATCCTCGCGCACGATGCGGGCCTCGAGGCCCCAACGGACGCGGCCTTGCTGCGCCAGCACGTCGGCGCGCTCGGTCTCGTCGAGGGCCATCACCGCCGGTGTCGAGGTGGCGATGGTGCCGAGCGGACTGGTCTCGGTCATGCCCCAGAGCTGCAGCACGGTGCAGCCGTGGCCGGCCAGCTCGTCGATCATCGCGCGCGGCACCGCCGAGCCGCCGATGCCCGCGCGCGACAGCGGGGCGATCCCTTTGCCGGTGCGCCGCAGATGGTCGAGCAGCATGGTGAAGACCGTGGGCACGCCGACGGTGAAGGTGGCGCTCTCGGCCTCGATCAGCCCCTGCAGGCTTTCGCCGTCGAGCCGGGGGCCGGGCAGCACGAGCTTGGCGCCCGTCATGGCGGCCAGATAGGGGAAGCTCCAGGCGTTGGCGTGGAACATCGGCGGGATGGCGAGCAGGACGCTGTGCGCCGAGATGTCGAACGAGCCTGGCTGGCAGGCCGAGAGCGCGTGCAGCACCGTCGAGCGATGCGAATAGAGCACGCCCTTCGGATTGCCCGTCGTGCCCGACGTGTAGCAGAGCGTCGACGCCGTGCGCTCGTTGAACGACGGCCACGCCTCGCCGTCGCGACCGGTGGCCAGGAAGGACTCGTAGTCGATGACGTTGGGCAAGGCGCGCGCGACCTCGTCGACCGCCTCCGGGCCGCCCAGCACGACGTAGCGGTCGACGCAGCGCAACGCCGACGCGAGCGAAGCGATCAGGGACACGAAGGCCGGATCGACGAACAGGACCCGGCTGCCGCCGTGGTTCACGATGTAGTCGATCTGCGGCGCGAACAGTCGCGGATTGACCGTGTGCAGCACGGCGCCCATGCCGGAGACGCCGAAATAGAGCTCGAAATGGCGATGGTGGTTCATCGCCAGCGTAGCGACCCGGTCGCCGGGCTGGATTCCGGCCATGCGCAGCGCCGAAGCGAGACGCCGGGCGCGAGCCGCCGCCTCGGCATAGCCGTAGCGGTGCTCGCCGCCGTCGGCGTCGCGCGACACGATCTCGGCTCGCGGGTGATAGCGCTCGGCGTAGTCGAGCAGGCCGCTGATGAGCAACGGCGCGTCCTGCATCAATCCCAGCATGTGGTCTCCGTCAGGCGAAGCTGAAGCCCATGGTGCGGCCGTAGTAGTGCAGGCCGCCGTCCTGGACGATCAGCGACAGGGCGATGTCGTTGTCGCCCACTGCGCCGTCGGCCTTCGGCGCGTTGCGATGGTCGTGGGCGGCGCCGGCGGGCGTCAGCAAGGTCACGTGCTTCGTCCACGGAAAAGTACGGCCGCCGATGGTCGAGGCGCAGCGCGCCTCGCGCAAGGAGAGCACCAGGGCGGCGGCGTTATGGCGATGCGGCCGCTGCTCTTCACCGGGGCGCACGGCGTTCAGGGTCAGCGTCATCGCCGGCAGGCAGGTGCCCAGCCGCTCGGTGCGCGCGCTCGCCATGAACAGGGCGCGGCCCGGCGTATCGGGCGTCATCGGCCGCTCGTAGAGCGTGCGCAGCTCGCGGGCGATGTCGTCGGCGCGGTAGTGCGTGACCTCGATCGGTGCGCGCTCGCCGAGCTCGGGCCGCACACCCAGGAAGGCGAGCGCCGGCTCGTCGGTCGCCAGCCACAGCACGGCATCATCCTCGGCGAGCCAGGTCGACGCGACGCCACCCGGTAGGGCGAGCATGTCGCCTTCCTCCCAGGCCAGTGCTTGGCCGTCGCGTTCCAGCGTGCCGCGGCCATGCAACACCGCCCAGATCTCGCCGCTCGCCGCCAGCGTGCAGGCTAGCCGGTCGCCGCGGCGGATGCGGGCGTAGCGCGCCAGCATGAACGGCGTCGTGGCGGCGTGACCGCTGCCCAGCACCGGCGACAGGTCGAGGGCGATGAAGCCGGTCGGCGTGTCGTCGGCGAAGGCGCGGGCCGCTTCGGCAACAAAGGCCTGCGGCTCGATTGCCGGCCGCGCGATGTTGAAACCCTGCTCGACGGGGACGTATCGCGCCCGTTGCGATTGGATCGACATGACCGCTCCTCTCGTTACAGCGCCATGAAGCCGCCGTCGGTGCACAGCACGTGGCCGACGACGAACGAGGCCGCATCGGAGGCGAGCCAGACGACGGCCTCGGCCACCTCCTCGGGCTGGCCCATGCGTCGCAACGGCAGGCCAGCCGCGACGGCCTTCATGTCCATGATCTTCGAGGCCAGCATCATGTCGGTAACGACGCGACCGGGCGCCACCGCATTGATGCGCACGCCCTTCTCGGCATATTCCATCGCGGCCGAGCGCATCAGCGAGATCACCGCGGCCTTGGACGCCGAGTAGAGCGCCAGTCCGGGATTGGGATTGCGCAGGCCGCTCACCGAGGTGTTCACCACGATGGCGCCGCCACCGCGCCCCGCCATGTGCCGGATCTGGTGCTGAAGGCAGAGATAGACCGAGCGTACGTTGGTATCGAAGACGCGGTCGTAGAGGCCATCGTCCTGCTCCGCGATGGCCGCACGCGGCTCCTGGTAGCCCGCATTGTTGAAGGCGATGTCGAGACGGCCGTGGTCGGCGACGATCGTGCGGTGCAAGGCGGCGATCTCGTCCGGCCGGGTGACGTCGGTGGCGATGAACCGGGCCGCCCCACCGGCCGCCGCGACCGCAGCCACCGCCTTCTCGCCCTCGGCACGGCGGCGACCCGCGATCACCACCGTCGCGCCGCGCCGCGCCAAGGCGAGGGCGGCAGCCCGCCCGATTCCGGTCGCCCCGCCCGTGACCAAGGCGACCTTGCCGTCAAAGTCCTGCATCGGAGACCCGGGCGCGTTCGACGATGGCACGCTGGTCGAGGCCGGCCGGTAGGCTGCCGTAGGCCGCCCCCCCATCGCCGGCGAGGCGCGTCGCGCAGAAGGCATCGGCCACGGGCGATGGCGAATGGCGGATCACGAGGCTCGCCTGCAGGGCGATCGCCATGCGCTCGGCGATGCGGCGCGCCCGCGCCTCATGCTCCTCTGGCGCTGCGAGTTCGGCCTCGATCCCGGCAACCATGCGGTCCAGGCGCCTGTCGCCGCCCTTCGCCAGGCGCACCTCGTCGAGGAACGCGGGCACACTTTGCGGCGAGCGGCCGGCAGCGCGCAGCACATCGAGGGCGATGACGTTGCCGCTGCCCTCCCAGATGCCGTTGAGCGGCGCCTCGCGATAGAGCCGCGCCATCGGGCCCTCCTCGATGAAGCCATTGCCGCCGTGGCATTCGAGCGCCTCGTGGACCACGCCGACGGCGCGCTTGCAGTTGAAATACTTCGCGACCGGCGTGCCGATGCGGACCAGCAGCGCCGCCGCAGGGTCGCCCGCCTGCTCGTCGTCGACGGCGCGCGCCAGCCGGAAGGCGAGCAGGGTCGCCGCCTCGACCTCAAGGGCAAGGTCGGCGATCACGTTCTGCATCAGCGGCTGGTCGACCAGCCGGCGCTGGAAGGCACGGCGCGCCGTGGTGTGGTGGATCGCCTCCGACAGCGCGCGGCGCATCAGCCCGGCTGAGCCGATGGCGAAATCGAGCCGCGTCAGATGGGTCATGGCGAGCGCCGCCTTGACGCCCTGCCCCTCTTCGCCGACCAGCCAGGCGAGGGCGCCGCGATACTCGATCTCGCTGGAAGCGTTCGACTTGTTGCCGCACTTGTCCTTCAGCCGCTGGATCAGCAGGCGGTTGCGCGTGCCGTCGGGCAGCCAGCCGGGCAGCAGGAAGCATGACAGGCCACGATCGGTCTGCGCCAGGGTCACGAACAGGTCGGAGTGCGGGACCGAGAAGAACCACTTGTGGCCGTCGATCAGGTAGGCCTCGCCCGGACCGCGCTGGGCGCCCGCGGGCCGGGCCGTGGTTTGCGTGGCGCGCAGGTCCGAGCCCGCCTGCTTCTCGGTCAGCGTCATGCCGACCGTGCCGCCGCTCTTGCGCTGCATCGGGGCTGCCGCCGCGTCGTAGTGCGTCGACAGGATGAACGGCTCCCACACCGCAGCAAGGTCGGGCTGCAGGCGCAGCGCCGGCACGGCCGAATAGGTCATGCCGAGCGGGCAGCAGATACCGCTCTCACCCTGGTTCCAGAGATAGGAGAGCATGCCGCGCGCGACATGCGCGCCGGACTGGTCCGCGCTCCATGCCAGCGAGTGCGTGCCATGGCCGATCGCGAGCGACATCAGTTCGTGCCATGCCGGGTGGAAGGCGATCTCGTCGATGCGATGGCCGAAGCGGTCGTGGCTGCGCAGCTCGGGCGTGTGCCGGTTGGCCTCGCGCGCCAGCTCGGCCACGCGCGCACTCGCCACCGTCGCGCCGGCTTCGGCGAGGCGATCGCCGGCCCAGACGATCCCCGCGCGCCCGGCGATCTCCGTCAGCAGGCGATCGCCGGTGAAGGCGTTGTGGCCTACCAGCGGGCTCGCCTGGTTCATCACCTCGTGCGTGGCATAGCCGTCGGCCGGCAGCGACGGCAGACGGGCGAAGGGTTCGAGGTTCATGTTTTTTGCTCCGTCATGCCGACCGTCACGCCGATACTGGCGCGCAGGCAGAACTGGGTGATCTGGTCGATGAGATGGCGGTCGGCGCGCGGGCCCGTGCCTTTGGCCGGCGCCAAGGGGCCGACCAGCGCCTCCATGAAGGCGCCGACGATGCAGGCGGCAGCGACGGCCGGGTCGAGCCGCGGGAAGGCGCCGCGCATGATGCCCTCGCGCAGGATGCGCTCCAGGCAGCGTGCCAACTGCCCGCGATAGTCCAGACGCACCGTCTCGACCTCGGGATCGACTGGCTCGGCGATCAATGCGTAGGCCAGGCGCCGGCCCCGCAGGGCGCGGCTGGCGAAGGTGCGGATGGCAGCGTCCAGCTTCTCGACCGGCGTGCCATCGGCATCGGCCACCGCCCTCACGATGCTGACTTCACGAGCCGAGACCGTGGCCACGATCTCGGCGCACAGCTCGGCCTTGGACGACCAGTGGCGATAGACCGTGCCCGTGGCGACGCCGGCCTTGGCGGCGACGTGGTCGACCTGCGCCGCCGACCAGCCGCCGTCGGCCACGAGGTCGCGCGCCGCCGCCAGGATGCGGGCGCGCTTGTCGGCCAGCCGCTTGGTCGCGCCGTCCGTCTGCCTGTAGACCATCAACAACCCCAAGATATGAACCCAGGTTCATTCCAAGAAATGAACTATGGTTCACAGCTTGAGTCAAGCGGGCGTATGTCGGCGCCGTACGTCGTCCTGAGCGCAGCGAAGGACCTCATCGCCGTTTGCAACCGGCATGAGATCCTTCGCTACACTCAGGATGACAATTGCTTGCTGCTCACCACTTTCTCAGGGTGAGGCAGTGTGTTGTTTCACAACGAGATGGCTAATCCCTACAGCACCACTCGATCATGCGATGCATGAAGCCCTCGCAGGCATCGATCTGGGAAGCGAGGATGAATTCGTTGGGCTGGTGGGCCTGGGCGATGTCGCCCGGGCCGCAGACCACGGTCGGCACGCCCAGAGTCTTGCGGAAGATGCCGGCCTCGGTGCCGTACACCACGCTGCCCACGGTGTTCGATCCCGACCAGCTGCGCGCCAGCGCCTTGGCCTCGTCGTTGCCCTCCGAGGAGAAAGCCGGCGTCGAGGAGCGCAGCACCGTGGCGATCGTCGCCGCCGGATGCTTGGCCTTCATCTTGGGCAGCAGGTCCTTTTCCAGCCATTGGATGGCGCGCTCGCCCAGCGCCTCGATCGGCAGGCCGGGCAGCTCGCGATAGCCCCACAGGACCTCGCACTCGCGCGCCAGGATATTGCCCGCCGTGCCGCCGACGATGGTGCCGACATTGAAGGTCGCCGCCGCCGGCATGAACTCGCTGTTCTTGGGCGCCTTGGCATCGAGCTCGTCCTGCACCGTGTTGAGGTAGTGGACGAACTCGCCGGCGAAGTGGATGGCGCTGACGCCGAGATGGGTCATCGAGGAGTGCGCCTCGAAGCCGGTGAACTTGGTGATGTAGATCTGCGCGCCCTTGTGGGCGTGGACGACCGTCATCATGGTCGGCTCGCCGATGATGATGGCGCGCGGCTTCGGAACCTCGCTCGCCATGCGGGCGGCGAGGCCGTGGGCGCCGATGCAGCCGACCTCCTCGTCGTAGGACAGCGCGAAGTGGATCGGCTTCTTGAGCTTGGCCTTCTTGAATTCCGGCAGCATGGCGAGCCCGATGGCGTAGAACGCCTTCATGTCGCAGGTGCCGCGGCCGTAGTACTTGCCGTCATCCTTCAAGGTCAGCGTCCAGGGATCGGTGTCCCACGGCTGGCCGTCGACCGGCACCACGTCGGTGTGGCCGCTGAGCACGACGCCGTCCTTCACGTTGGGCCCGACGGTGGCGAAGAGATTGGCCTTCTTGCCGTCCTCGCTCGGCACCAGCTTGCTGTCGATGCCGTGTCCCTGAAGGTACTGCTGTACGTACTCGATCAACGCCAGGTTGGAATTGCGCGAGGTGGTGTCGAACGCCACGAGACGGCGCAGCATTTCGACCGAGCCGACGATCTCCCCTGCCATGATGCTCCTTGATAAGGCTTAGACGGATGTCCGCCCGATCATGGTCAAAAACTCGCGCCGTGTCTCGCCATTGTCGCGGAAAGCCCCCAGCATGCGGCTGGTCACCATGGCGACGTCGGACTTGTGCACGCCGCGGGTGGTCATGCACTGGTGCGCCGCCTCGATGACGACGGCGACGCCGCGCGGCTGCAGGACTTCCTGCAGGGTGTTGGCGATCTGCGCCGTGAGCTTCTCCTGGATCTGCAGGCGGAAGGCGAAGGCGTCGACCACGCGGGCGAGCTTGCTGATGCCGACCACGCGCTTGTCGGGAAGGTAGCCGACATGGACCTTGCCGATGATCGGCACCATGTGGTGCTCGCAGTGCGATTCCAGGCGGATGTCGCGCAGCACCACGACCTCGTCGTAGCCCTCGACCTCCTCGAAGGTCCGCTGCAGCATCTCGCGCGGGTCCTCGTCGTAGCCGCGGAAGAATTCCTCGTAGGAGCGCACGACGCGATCGGGCGTGCCGACCAGGCCCTCGCGGTCAGGGTCGTCGCCGGCCCAGCGGATCAAGGTGCGCACCGCCGCTTCCGCTTCCTCGCGGGACGGACGGGTCAGGCCCGTCGCCAGCGAGACCAGCTCGCTCTTCTTCACCATCTTGTTCATGGTCGTTTCCCTCATAGAGCCGGCGCCCTAATTCAACTGGCGAGTCGGGCTGGGCAGGTCGAGTGAAAAGGTCGGGATCTCGATATCGAAGTTCTCTCCGGACTCGCTCACCATCTGGTAGGCGCCGCCCATGAAGCCCGAGGGCGTGGAGAGCGACGTGGCGGAATTGTACTCGAACATCTCGCCCCGACGCAGCAACGGCGTCTTGCCGACGACGCCCGGTCCGCGCACTTCCTGGACGCGGCCCAGCGCATCGGTGATCCGCCAGTAACGGCTGCGCAACTGCACTGCGACATCGCCCTCGTTCTGGATGCGGACGAAATAGGCCCACACAAATTGCGACTTCGCGGGATCGGATTGATCGGGCAGATATTGCGGCCTGACAGTCACTTGGATGGCACGGGTTGTGGCTGTGTACATTCGACGATCCTGAAGTCCTGACATGAGACGTTCCCACCAAAAGGTCAAATGCACAAAGGCCCTACAGCCAGCGCGGATCAGCGGTGAAATCGATGGTGAGCCAGCGTTGCGGCCCCTCGCCGCCCAGCCCATCGGCGATCTCGCGCCGGATGGCGTCGACCTCGGCCACATTGTCGAGCCGCATGCCCGCGGGCACTGCAAGATGGATCTCGATGAACTCGGCGCGGCCGACCTTGGCGGCGTAGCTGGTGTAGGTCTTGAAGCCGCGGCGGGCGATCACGCCGTCCATGACGCTGCGGACCTTGGCGTCAAGCTCGGGCGGCGTGATGAGCAGCACTTCCTGAAGCGCCTTGCGTACGGTACGGATCGGCACGAACACCAGGCAGATCGTCAGCAGCGCCAGCACGACGGGATCGACATAGGGCGTGAGGTGACCGTACGGCGTGCCGCGCAGCGACCAGGCGATGCCGAAGGCGACCAGCAGGGCCGAGGTGATGGCGGCCGACATCAGCCAGCTCTGCGCATCGAGCCGCACGAAATCCGAGCCGATGCGGCGGTTGGCGCGCACTTCGTAGAAGAACATGGCGAAGCAGACGATGCAGACGATCACGGCGTAGGTCATGGCCCAGTCGAAATCCAGCTGCCGGCCGCCGGCCAGGAAGCTGTCGACGGCGTTCAGGAAGGCATAGAAGCAGAGCAGCATCAGCGTGCCGCCGTTGAAGGCCAGCACCATGGGCTCGATGTGCCAGTAGCCGAACTGGAAGCGGCGATTGGTGCTTTCCCGGCTGACCAGGCGCGAGACGAACAGCGCCAGGCCCGACATGGCCGCATCGATGGCGGCGAACACGCCGTCGAACACGATCGACAGCGAGCCCGACAACAGGCCGAACACGACGCCGAACAGCGAGACCATGATCGTCACGCAGATCGACAGGCGCAGCAGGCGTTGCTCGGCGGTGGCCTGGGACATGGCCACCATTATCGGTCAACGACGGTCAGATCGGAAAGATCAGGCAGGTCGTCGTGCCGTGCGCCAGAAGCTTGCCAGCGCTGTCGTAGAGCCTGCCTTCGGAGGTGCCAATGCGCGAGCCGACATTGATCACCTTGCCCTCGGCCTTCACCGGGCCGGTCTTGTCGGTCATCGCGCGCACGTAGTTCACCTTGATCTCGACCGTCGTGTAGCCGGTGCCGGCCTTGAGCATGGTGTGGATGCAGCAGCCCATCACCGAATCGAGCAGGGTGGCGGCGATGCCGCCATGCACGCTGCCCAGCGGATTGTAGTGGTCGAAGACCGGCGTGTAGTCGAACACGACACGGCCGAGCTCGACCTCCGACACCCGGAATCCCAGCGCCCTGCTGATCGGCGGGGCCGGAAAACGGCCCTCCAGCAGGCCCTTGAACAGGGTGAGCCCATCCATGGTGCGGGCCTGCTCGATAGGTACCACGCCGTAACCTGCCTCACCGCCCGCGCCGCTCATCATCGTCTCCGTCATCACGTTTTGCGTGCATATACACGTTTGCACTTGGCCGTCGCAAGCACCGGCATTAATCTGCCGCCATGTCCGGCCTCCGCCTGTCGCCCCTCGATTGCACCTGCTTCCGCATCCGCGGCGCGGCGCGGCGCGTGACCCAGATCTACAGCAAGCATCTGGCGCCGACCGGCCTGAAGATCTCGCAGTTCTCGCTGCTCGGTTTCGTGTCGGCCCAAGGCCCGGTGTCGATGGGGCGCCTGTCGGACCTCCTGGCCACCGACCGCACGACCCTGACGCGCAACCTCGGCCCGCTCCTGAAGGACGGCCTGATCGAGCGCGCCCAGTCGGGCGACAAGCGGCGTCACGACCTGGTGGCGACGGCGGCCGGCCGCGCCCTGTTCAAGCGCGCCCTGCCCCTGTGGGCCGCCGCCGAGCAGGAGGTGCGCGACGCCATGGGCGCCAAGCTCACCGCCGACCTGCACGGCGCCATCGATCGCTCGATGGAGAAGCTGGCGGCCCTTTAGAGGTTGGCGGCGAAGAAGCCGAGCTCCAGCTCCATGGCGCGGCGATAGTTGGCGCGCACGGCGGGCGTGTCGGTGGCGTGCTTGTCGAGCAGGGTCTCGAGCCGCACCGCCAGCGCCTCGAAGCCGGGGTCGGAATAGGTCTTCACCCAGTCGGCATAGGCCGGCGCGACGTTGGTCCGGGCGAGCGACTGGCCGAGCCAGGCATAGAGCCGCATGCAGGGCGTCATGGCCGCGATGGTCTCGCCGAGCTTGCCACGCCGAGCGGTGTTCAGCAGGAACTCGACATAGAACTTGGTCGCCGCGACCGGGGTCACGTTTGAAAGGTCGATCTGCAGGCGCTCGGTGTAGCTCTTGTGCAGCTTCAGTTCCTCGACGACGCCCGAGATCAGCTCCGCGAAGTCGTAGAGGTCGTCGCGCGAGGTGCCGTTGGCGAGGCAGAAGGCATAGGCCCGCGCGAAGGCTTCGAGGAAATAGGCGTCCTGCGCCACGTAACGCTTGAAGCTCTCGACCGGCAGGGACCCGTTGCCCAGTCCCTCGACGAAGTCATGGATGCGGATGCGCGCGCCCAGGTCGCCGTTGATGTCCCACAGGCGCTGCGCCAGCGACATGGTCGAGCCTCTTCGTGGTCTTCCGGACCGCCGGCCCGAGGCCGGCGGTCCGGACTGATATCAACCCAGCGCCTGCACCAGGTCGGCGATGATGTCCTCGGCGTCCTCGAGCCCGACCGAGATGCGCACGGTGCCGTCGCCGATGCCGAGCTTGGCCCGCTCCTCGGCGCCGATGCGCATGTGCGTCGTGGTCGCCGGATGCGTGACCAGGCTCTTCGCATCGCCGAGATTGTTGGAGATGTCGATCAGCTGCAGGCGGTTCAGCGTCTCGAAGGCCGCCCACTTGCCGGCCTTGAGGTCGAAGGTGACGACGCCGCCGGCACCCGACATCTGCTTCATGGCGAGCGCGTGCTGCGGATGGTCCTTGCGGCCGGGATAGAGCACGCGGCCGATCGCGGGATGGGCGGCGAGCGCGTCGGCGACGCGGGCGGCGTTGGCGCAGTGCCGATCGATGCGCAGGCCCAGGGTCTCCAGGCCCTTGACCAGCACCCAGGCGTTGAACGGGCTGAGCGAGGGTCCGGTGTTGCGGATGATGGGCTGCAGCTTGTCGAGGATGAACTCCCTGGAGCCCAGCACCGCGCCGCCCAGGGTGCGGCCCTGGCCGTCGATGTACTTGGTCGCCGAGTGCACGACGACGTCGGCACCAAACTCCAGCGGCCGCTGCAGGATCGGCGTCGCAAAGGCGTTGTCGAGCACGACCTTGGCGCCGGCCTTGTGGGCGAGGTCGCATACCGCCTTCACGTCGACGACGTCGAGCATGGGGTTGGAGGGCGATTCGAACAGCACGGCCTGCGTCGGCTTGCTGAGCGCCTTCTCCCACTGGGCGAGGTCGCCGCCGTCGACAAGCTCGCTCTGCACGCCGTACTTCGGCAACAGGTCGGCCACGATGTAGTGACAGGAGCCGAAGAGCTGGCGCGCCGCGACGATGCGATCGCCCGCCTTCAACAGCGCCAGCAGGGCGAAGAATACCGCCGACATGCCGGTCGAGGTGGCACGACAGGCCTCGGCGCCTTCCAGCGCGGCCAGGCGATTCTCGAACATGGTCACGGTCGGATTGCCGAACCGCGAATACTGATAATGCGTGCTCTCGCCCTTGAAGGTGGCCTCGGCCTCCTCCGCGCTCGAATAGGCGTAGCCCGAAGTCAGGTAGAGCGCCTCCGACGTCTCGTCGAAATTGCTGCGCAGCTGGCCTCCGCGCACAGCGCGCGTCTGCGGCCGCCACGTCGACTGATCGGCCTTCGCTTTCTTCTTGGGAATCGCTCCGTCCATTGCCCTTCTCCTTACGCACGCGCCATCCAAAGACGCGCAACGAAAAAGCCCCCGACCTGGAAGGACGGGGGCTTTTGCGAGCACCTCCGACCTTTTAGCGATTTTTAACGTGGTCGCAAGCCGGTCGGCTCAAATCTCCACGGTGGTCGTCGTATATAAGCGAAGACGGCGGCAGGCAAGCGCGATCTTGAAAGCGCCATCACCATTAGCTAAGTTAGCTAACATGAAGTACGTCAACACCCACGAGGCCAAGACCCAGCTTTCCAAGCTGATCGCCGCCGTGAAGGCCGGCGAGGAGGTCGTGATCTGCCAAGCCGGCAAGCCCGTGGCGCGGTTGGCCCCCTACGAGGCGCGGCGCAAGAAGCCGCGGCTCGGGGCATGGAAGGACAAGGTCGTTCTGCGACCGGGCTGGGATTCGCCGGAGACGGACGCCGAGATCGAGGCGATGTTTGACGTGCTGAAGGACTCCGAAAGCACTTGAAGCTGCTGATCGATTCCAATGCTCTGATCTGGGCCGTCTCGCGGCCTTCTGAACTGACGGCCACAGCGCGGCAGGCGCTGCAGGATCCAGACAACGATCGTTTCGTCAGCATCGCGGCAATGTGGGAGATCGCAATCAAGATATCCGTTGGCAAGCTCTCCCTACCGGACAGCGTGCCGGCCGCGCTCGCGATCATCGGGGCGGATCCCCTGCCGATCGTTGCACAACATGTCGTTCGCGTGCAGGCCCTTCCTCTGCACCATCGCGATCCGTTCGACCGGATGATGATCGCCCAGGCGATCGAGGAAGGTCTCACGATCGTGACGCGCGATCGCGTCTTCAGAGCCTACGGCGTGCCGCTGCTCGCGGCGTAGGTGCACCGCGGGCCACGGCCCCCGTAGTGCACCTACGACAATCAGTGCTTCTGCTTCGCCAGTGATTGCTCACGCAGCTGAGTGAGCGTGATGCGCGAGGTCAGCGCCTCGGCGTCGGTCTTCACATGGATGATGGCGGGCTTCGCCGCCGCCACTGCGCGCTCGAAGGCCGCGGCATAGTCCTCGGTCTTCTGGACCGTCTCGCCGTGGCCGCCGAAGGCGCGCGCATAAGCGGCGAAGTCGGGGTTCTTGAGCTCGGTGCCCTGCACGCGCGTCGGATACTCACGCTCCTGATGCATGCGGATGGTGCCGTACATGCCGTTGTCGACCACGGTGATCACGATGTTGGCGCTGTGCTGGACGGCGGTCGCGAACTCCTGGCCGTTCATCAGGAAGCAGCCGTCACCCGCCAGCGACACCACCATGCGGTTGGGTTCGGCGATCTTCGCCGCCACCGCCGCCGGCACGCCGTAACCCATGGCGCCGCTGGTCGGCGCGAGCTGGGTCTTGAAGCCGCGATACTGGAAGAAGCGGTGCAGGAAGGCGGCGTAGTTGCCCGCGCCGTTGGTGACGATGGCGTCGTCGGGCAGGCGCTTGTTCAGCCAGGCGATGACCTCGCCCATGTTCACCGTGCCGGGCAGCGGCCCGGGCTTGATGTTGTCGAGATACTCGGCGTGCGCCGCCGCCGTCTCGGCCTTCCAGCGCTTGCCGTCGACCGGCCTCATTGCCTTCGCGGCGGCGGCGAAGTTCGCCATGCCGCTGTTGATCGGCAGGGTTGCCTGGTAAACGCGGCCGAGCTCCTCGGCGCCGGCATGGACGTGCACCAGCTTCTGCTTCGGCACCGGCAGGTCGAACAGCGTGTAGCCGCCGGTCGTCGCCTCGCCGAGCCGCGGGCCGACGGCAATGATGAGGTCGCAGGCCTTCAGGCGCTTGCCCAGCGCCGGGCCGACGCCGACGCCGAGGTCGCCGGCGTAGTTGGGATGGCGGTTGTCGAACAGGTCCTGGTTGCGGAACGAGGCGCAGACCGGCAGGTCGTTTGCCTCGATGAAGGCCTTGATGTCGGCGCAGGCCTTGGCCGTCCAGCCGCCGCCGCCCACGATAACCATCGGCTTCTCGGCCGCGGCCAGGAGCTCGCGCAGCGTCGCCATGTCGTCGGCCGCCGGCGCGCCGCGCGCGATCTTGTAGGGCCCGGCGTCGGCAACCTCGACCTCGTCGACCAGCATGTCCTCGGGCAGCGCCACCACGACCGGGCCGGGCCGGCCGTTCAGCGCCGTGTGAAATGCCTGGCTGATCAGTTCGGGGATGCGCCGTGCATCCTCGATCTGGACCACCCATTTGGCCATCTGGCCGAACATGCGGCGGTAGTCGATTTCCTGGAAGGCTTCGCGGTCGGAGGCCTCGCGCGCCACTTGGCCGACCAGCAGGATCATGGGCGTCGAATCCTGGAACCCGGTATGCAATCCAATGCTGGCATTGGTTGCACCTGGACCGCGCGTCACGAAAGCAATGCCGGGCTTGCCGGTGAGCTTGCCGTAAGCCTCGGCCATGTTGGCGGCGCCGCCTTCCTGGCGGCAGATGACGAAGCGGATGGAATTGCGCTGCGCATAGAGCGCATCGAGCGCCGCCAGGTAGCTTTCGCCCGGAACGCCGAAGATCGTGTCGGTGCCGTGGATGCGCAGCTGATCGATCAGGACTTGGGCGCCGCTGCGCCGCGGATGAGAACTCGTCATGGCTTTCCCTTAGTTCGTGGGTGAAAACGCGGTTGGCATCAACATCTTGTTGCCGATGTCTTTGAGATATTCTCGGCTCTTCTGCAAATAAGGCCGCTCTGCGGGAGCGTCCGCCATCGCAGGGCGACGCTTGGCGCCCATGGCGCGCGCTTCGCGCGCCGAGATATGCACGATCGCGCACACATTCCCGACCTGGGCGGCACGGAACCCGATTACAGTGTCAGCATGATTTTCTTTTTCGCGCAGCGCGAGAAACTCTCGGACGATGCCCGCCTTTAGCTCATGCGTCCGATCGCCGAGGCTCATGCAATTCCTCCCTTTTCCATGTCGATTGTGTGACCTGCACAAATCGATCTCAACCCTGCCATCTTCTCGAACGGCTTACGGTGGACTCGCGCCGTGATTCAGCGCATAAAGCCTGCATTGCGATACTGTCCGACGAGCATCATCATGAGTCTCGGCACGATCGCGGAGCGCTACGCCGGTCAACATCTTCTCGTGAGCTTCTTGGTCATCTGTCAAATGTCGTCAAAACGCTTGGACCCAGTCGTCCAGCAAGCGCGAGCCGGACTCCGCTCTATCCTTCCTCCAGCCCCGAGCCTTGAATGAGTCGCAAATTGTTTGTGGGCAACCTGCCCTACTCGGTCACGTCTGAGCGTCTGTCAGAAGCCTTCTCTCAGTTCGGCACCGTTACCTCTTCAAAAGTGATCGTGGATCGCGAGACCGGCCGCAGCCGGGGCTTCGCGTTCCTCGAGATGGAAACAGATGATCAGGGCGCCTCGGCCATGCAGGCCATGAACGGCGCGTTGCTCGATGGCCGCTCGATCGCGGTCCGTGAAGCTGTCGAACGTCAACCCGGTGGTGGTGGCGGCGGCGGCTTCGGTGGCGGCGGTGGGGGCGGTCGCGATGGCGGCGGCTTCCGTCCGCGCGGTCCGCGTCCGCCCTACGGCGGGGGCGGCGGCGGTGGTGGCGGCTACGGTGGCGGCGGTGGCGGTGGCTATCGCGGCGGCGGTGGCGGCGGCTACGGTGGTGGCGGTCGCGATGGCGGCGGCGGTGGTTACCGCGGCGATGCTGGCGGCGGTGGCGGCGGCCCGATGCGTGATCGACGTGCCGACTTCTCCGGCGGCCCTCCGGGCGGCGGCGGCGGTTTCGATGGCGGCGGCGGTGGTGGTGCTCCTGGCGGCGGCGACTTCGGCCGCCCGCCTCGCCGTCACGGCGGCGGCGGTGCGGATCGCCCGCGCCGCGAACGCGATTACGAACCGCGCAAGCGCGGCTTCGACGACGATCAGTAGGCCGCTTACCGCGACCTGAACGAATGGAAACGCCGGGGGCTCTGTCCCCGGCGTTTTCGTTTGCTCCGATGACGGAGGCGGTATCCCGGGTCTATGCTCCAACCCTCTATCCGGAGGGTGGGCATGAAGCGACGGACCGCGCTCTTGGGCTCCCTGGCGGCGGCAGCCGCCGCGTCGACGACCGCACGGGCGCAAACGCCGGTCGACCTGCAGCTCGTGCTGGCGGTCGACGTGTCGCGCTCCATCGACGAGGTCGAGGCCGAGCTGCAGCGTCGCGGCTACATCGAAGCGCTCACCAACGAGCGCATCATCGACGCCATCCTCTCGGGCGAGAACAAGCGCATCGCCGTCTGCTACACCGAGTGGGCTGGCACGCACTATCAGGTGGTGGTGCTCGACTGGGCGGTAATCGACAGCCCGTCCGCCGCGCGCCGCTTCGCCGACAAGCTCGCCGAGGCGCCGCGCCAGTCGCAGAGCTGGACGGCGGTCGGCGCCGCGCTGGCCCATGCGGGACAGCGCTTCGACAATTCGGGCTTCGTCTCCAAGCGCCGCGTCATCGACGTCTCGGGCGACGGCCGCACCAACGACGGTCCGCCCGCCGAGCTGGTGCGCGACCGGCTGGTCGAGCAGGGCATCGTGGTCAACGGCCTGCCGGTCATGATGAACCGCACCAATTTCGGGCGGCCGCCCGACCTCACCCTCGACAAGTACTACGAGGAGAATGTCATCGGCGGGCCGGGCTCGTTCATGATCGTGGCCGACAATTTCGACCATTTCGGCCGCGCCGTGCGCACCAAGCTGGTGCGCGAGATCTCCGGCGTCGACGTCAGAGGCCGGCCAGTACCTGCCTGAGGCGCTCGAACGGCTCGGCATCGCGCGTGAGCTGCACCGGCATGCCGAGATGGCCGAGCGGATAGCGGAAGACATTGGCCTCGGGCAGCCGCCAGCGCTGCGCCACCGCCAAGCCGTCGTCGTAGGGGACCCAGCGGTCGGTCTCGCCCAGCACCGAGACGATGTTTGCCGGCGCGATCGCGGGCTCGGCCGTCGGATCGATCAGCTCCGACAGGTGGGCCAGCGCCTCGCGTGACCAGCCGGCGCGCGCCAGGGCGCGATCGAGGCCGAGCGTCACGGCAAGCGCGCCGCCGAAGGTCACGTCCTCGATGCGGCCGGAATGGCTTATCAGCATGACGCCGTCGGGGCGCGCCTCGGCCGGCCATAGATGGCAGCGGCTGGCGGCCTGCTGGGCTACGAACGATGTCATTGAAATGCCGGCGAGCCCCACCTTGCCGGCGAAGCGCCGATGGCACCAGGCGATCAGCAGCGCCGATTCGATCGCCTGACCCGAGATGAGGTCGATCGAGCTGGTCGGCCCTGCGGCGAAGAACGGCTCGCCGCCATAGCGCCCCGGCATGGCGCGCAGGCCGTGATAGGGCGAGATCGGCTCGACCACGCGCCAGCCCAGCTCGGCGAGCCGCGTGGCCGGCCCGCGCGAGACCGTCAGCAGCTCGAATTCCAGGCAGAGGCCGCTGCCGAAGATCAGGGTCGGACACGGTCCCGCGTCGGCCGGCTCAATGACGCGTGCATAGAGCGTTTCGCTGCCCGGCCGCTGCCCGAGCCGCGGCGCGGGCGTCGGCGCGCGCAACCAGTACTCGCTGAGGCCGTCTCTGGTCACCGGCCGCGAAACGGCGACGGCGCCGACATCGACGGCGGCTTCGTAGAGGCTGTCCGGCCGGCCGATCGCCGGCCCGAAGGCGCGCTCGACATCGGCGGGCTGGTCGATCTCCCAGCGCGCCGACGGCGGCCGAGTGGGAAACAGCAGCGGATAGAACGAGGCGCGCGTCGCCAGATGGCGGGTGGCGGCAGTGCGCCGCCGAAGGTCGAGGACAAGGCCGTCTCCGTCGGACGCATCGTCGAACAACGCGCTCTCCCATGCCGAACGGGCGGCCTCGGCTGCCGCTTTGCGCGCCGCATGGCGCGTCAGCACCGAGCGCAGGTAGGGCTCCGGCCAGGCGGCAACGGGTGCGCCGATCTCGTCGCGAAAGCGGGCGGTGTCATCGCCGGCGGCGTTGGCCGCCGCCCACAGGCGCGACAGCGGGAAGTACCAGCGCTTGAGGCCGAACAGGCCGGCCTGGTCGACCCATGGCTTGGCCAGCAGCGCCCCCAGTGGCGAGCGAAACAGGACGTCCATCGACCAACTCCCGACGCCGGCGGTTCCATCCGGTCGCAAACCGCTTTAGGCTTGGCAGCATCATCGCCACTCGCTACGTCCTTCGGCAATGGAGACCTCTTGATGCTGGCCAACGACCCCGTGACCCAGGCGCGGATCGACCTGACGACCGCCCTGCGGGCCGCCGCCCGGCACGGCCTCAACGAGGGCGTGTGCAACCACTTCAGCATGACCGTGCCCGGCCGCGACGACCTGTTCCTGGTCAACCCGCAGGGCCTGCACTGGTCGGAGATCACGCCGTCCGACCTGGTGATCGCCGACGGCGCGGGCAGCATCGTCGAGGGCAAGTACCAGGTCGAGGCGACCGCCTTCTTCATCCATGCCCGCATCCATGCCGGCAACCCGCGCGCCAAGGTCGTGCTGCACACCCACATGCCCTACGCCACGGCGCTGACCTCGATCCGCGACGGCCGCATCGAGATGTGCACCCAGAACGCTTTCCGCTACTGGAACCGCATCGCCTACGACGAAGAGTATGCCGGCGTGGCCTTGAGCAACGAGGAAGGCGACCGCATGTGCAGCGCCATGGCCGGCAAGGACATCCTGTTCCTGCGCAACCACGGCGTCATCGTGAGCGGCCCGACCGTGGCCCAGACCTACGACGACCTCTACTACCTCGAGCGCGCCGCCATGGTGCAGGTGCTGGCCATGCAGACCGGCCGGCCGCTGCACAATATCGACGCCACGCTCGCCGAGCACACGGCCAACCAGATCGCGGGGGAATCCCAGCAGGCCGTGCTGCATTTCGAATCCCTGAAGCGCCTGCTCGACCGCGACGAGCCGGGCTGGCGCCGGCTCGCAGCCTGAGGAGCGCCAGATGCGTGTTGCGATTCTCGCGGCGGCCTGCGGGCTGTTCGCCGCCCTGCCGGCATCGGCGCAGAGCTACGGCCTGCCGCCCGGTCCCAAGCTCGGCGAGATGGAGGTCAAGGCCTACCAGAAGATTCCCAAGACCAAGGTCGCCGTCCAGCTCACGTCCGACACCCACCTGTCGCGCGAGCTGCGCCGCGAGGTGATGCAGCGGCTGTCCAGGCGCGGCAACGAGGTCGGCTTCTCGGGCGGCAACGTCATGCGCATGGACGTGAGCTACTTCGACTTCACCGACACAGGCCGCAGCGACTACAGCACCCAGGGCGGCCAGCCCTCCTACGCGCCGCCGGGCTCCAATCCGCGCATGGACCTGCCCAGCAACCAGATCCGCCGGCGCGACGGGCTCAGCTCGCCGACCAGCGTGCCGACCCTGCGCATCACGCTGACGCTTTATGCCACGGACGGCGGCAAGGTGCTGTGGACGGCGAGCGGTTCGTGCGGCACCCAGGCTGACAAGGCTCAGAACGCCGGCGAGGCGATCATCAACCGCATCTTCGACAACGCCGACAAGAGCCAGATCGGCGACGTCGGCTGCCCGCTCTGAACACTCGATAAAACCGAAGGAAATCGCCTCATGCCGCGTCTGGCTCCGCTCGACCTGAACAAGCTCACGCCCGAACAGAAGAAGGTCGCCGACGCGATTGTCGCCGGGCCGCGCGGCGGTCTGCGCGGGCCGTTCGAGCCCTGGCTCAGGAGCCCGCATCTCGCCGACCGCGCCCAGAAGCTCGGCGAGTATTGCCGCTTCAACAACTCGCTGCCGCGCGACCTCAGCGAGCTCGCGATCTGCCTGGTCGGCCGGCACTTCAAGGCGCAGTACGAGTTCTACGCCCATGCGCGGCTCGCCAAGGAGGCCGGGCTGTCCGACGCGATCGTCGAGGCGATCCGCACGCGCCAGTCGCCGCCCTTCACGCGCGACGTCGAGAAGATCGTCTATGACTTCGTCAGCGAATATCTCGCGACCAACCGCGTCGCCCAGCCGAACTACAAGCGCGCCGTCGACGCCTTCGGCGAGCAGGGCGTCGTCGACTTGGTGGGCGTGTGCGGCTACTACATGCTGGTCTCGATGACGCTCAACGTCTTCGAGATGCCGCTGCCGCCGGGCGAGCCTGAACCGCTGGCTTAGGACGCACTTTCGTAGTTACGCCAATACTGTCATCCCAAGCGTAGCGAGGGACCTTTCTTGCTGCCTCAAAGGTCCCTCGCTCCGCTCGGGATGACAGCGGTGTCGTCTGAACGCTGGTGCGTCACTCCTCGAAGATCGCGACGGCCCTCGTCCAGCCGGCCGACGCGCCGCGGATCTTGTGCGGGAAGCAGGCGATGGTGAAGCCGTCGCCCGGCAGCGCTTCGAGATTGTGCAGCTTCTCGAGATGGCAGTAGCCGATGTGGCGGCCGGCCTTGTGGCCTTCCCAGATGATCGAGGGATCGTGGTCCTTCGCCCACTTCTGGGCCGTCCAATAGAACGGCGCGTCCCAGCTCCAGGCGTCGGTGCCGGTGAGGCGAATGCCCTTCTCGAGCAGGAACATGGTGGCGTCGTAGCCCATGCCGCAGCCGGCATTGACGTAGTCGTTGTTGCCGTAGCGCGAGCCCGCGCGCGTGTTGACCACGACGATCTCGAGCGGCTGCAGTTCATGGCCGATCCGCTTCAACTCGTCTTCGACTTCCTTGGCGGTGATGACATGGCCGTCCTCCTTGTCGCGGAAGTCGAGCTTTACGCCGGGCTGGAAGCACCATTCGAGCGGCACCTCGTCGATGGTGATGGCACGCTCGCCCTTGTTCATCGTCGGATGGAAGTGATAGGGCGCGTCGAGATGCGTGCCGTTGTGCGTCGAGAGATTGACGTTCTCGACCGCCCAGCCCTGCCCGTCCGGCAAGTCTTCCTTCTTCAGCCCAGGAAAGAAGCCGGCGATCTGGCCGGCCGTGTCGGCGTGCTTGTGGTACTGGATCTTGGGCCCGAACGGCGGCGGATCGGAGACGACATCGTTCTCGAGATAGATCGACAGATCGACAAACCGACGCGGCATGACAGGACGCCTCAAGGACCGTTGAGCGAATTCAGGATCGACCGCGTCAAGAGCTTGCCGATGCACTTCTGGCCGAAATCGTTGAGATGCAGGCCGTCGAGCTGGACGAACTGCGCATAGGGCATGCCGTCCTGGTACCACCCGCGCATGATGTCGAAGCGGCGGAACAGGCCGGCATCGTATTCCTTGGCCGCCGCGGCCATGACCCTCTCATAGGCTTCCTTGTCGGGCGCAGCGACGACGGCAGGCACGTATTGCAGGTTCATCAGCACGAAATCCGCCCCCAGCGACCGGCCGAGCGCCAGGCCGTTGCGCAGCCAGCGCGTGAACTTCTCGATCGGCATCTGGCGGATGGCCGCGTTGGTGCCGGTCTGCCAGACCACCAGCGACGCCGGATTCTCCTTCATCTCGGCCTGCATGCGGGCGGCCATCTCCTCGACGTCCTGCCCGCCGATGCCGCGATTGATGACGTCGACGTCGATGCCGGGCAGCGCCTTGTCGAGGCCCATCTTGAGCTGCGCCGGATAGGCATAGGCCGGGTTCGACACGCCGTAGCCCGAGGTCGACGACGAGCCGAGCGCAATGATGCGCAACTGCTTACGTTCGGCGATCGCCTTGCGCGACGCCGGCAGCGAATTGCCGAGCTCCAGCAGCTCGGGCTTGGCCCGGCAGAGCGTCATCGACTGCGGGAAGGCGGCGGCCGGCAGCAGCAGCACCAGGACCGCGACCAGCCAGGGCCAGGCGCGCCGTCTCACGGCACGGCCTCCGCCGTGCTTGGCGTCCGTCCGGAACCGGCCGATCCTCCGCTCTTGAACCAGGTCGCCACATAGGCGGCTGCGCACATGACGAGAATGCCTGCAACGCTCACGACAATCTGCGACAGGAGCGACTCCTCGAAGTAGCTGACGACGATCTGGGCGGACAACGCAAGAAAAGTACCGATGCAGAATATAAGCAACGATTGTTCCCCGCATCTGCGAAGTGGGTGGAAGACCGGCCAGCGCAGGAAGGCGGCGCTGGCCGGCACCGTCACCCGGACCAGCCAGGCCAGCGCCAGGAAGTGCAAGAACCGCAGGCTGTCGATGTTGGTCTTGTCGATCGGATAGATCTGCCGGGCGACCCATGCCGGCGTCATTTCCTGCAGCGGATTATAGTGCCAGGACAAGGCGATAAAGGCCGCGAACAACAGGTAAAGCACGGCCAGCACCGAGAGCGGCCAGCGGAACCGGTCGAGCCAGGCGAGCTTGGGGCCGAGCACGGCGCAGGCCGTTCCGACATAGAAGACGACCTGCCACGCGAGCGGATTGAAGTACCAGACCTTGCCCGCCGGGTAGGCTGGCAGGTTCCAATCGAAGTGGCATGTCGCCGCATAGAGGGTGAGCGAGACGCCCATCACCCCGAACGGCCAGCGCAGGACCGCCGGCAGGACGAAGGGGAAGGCGGCGAGCAGGACGATATAGAGCGGCAGGACGTCGAGATTGACCGGCCGGAACTGCAGCAGTGCGGCCGCCAGGATCGCCCGGTAGGGATTCTCGCCGAGGCCCATCAGCTCCATCTCGTCGATCAGCGAGGGCATGTCGCGGGCGATCGATACCCAGACGATCTGGGCGGTGAAGGCCATGAACAGCAGGATATGGGCGACATAGAGCTGCCAGACGCGGCGGTAGACGCGGGCCGCCGCGCGCACCCAGCCCTCGCGCTGCATCATGCGGGCATAGGCGATCACCGCCGTGTAGCCCGAGATGAAGACGAAGACCTCAGTGGCGTCGCTGAAGCCGTAATTGCGGATGGTGAACCAGCTCACGACGTTGGTCGGAACGTGGTCGACGAAGATGAACCACAGCGCCAGCCCGCGAAACAAGTCGAGGCGGATGTCGCGACCGGAAGCGATGACGGGGGGCGCGGCCATGGCTGGACATTGGTATCGCAGTCGCGCCGCCTAATCCACGGCGGCGGCGCGTGCATTCAAGCGGCCCGGCTCAGGACGCCAGGACCTCTTCGACCTTCTGCGCCAGGGCTTTCATGCGGTAGGGCTTGGCGATGAACTGCACGTCGGTCTCGAGTGCACCCTTGCTGACGAGGGCGCCCTCGAAATAGCCCGACGCGAACAGCACCTTCAGGCCGGGCCGCAGCTCGGACGCCTTGTCGGCGAGGTCGCGGCCGGCGATGTCGCCGGGCATGACGACGTCGGTGAAAAGGAGGTCGATCTTCTCGCCGCGCTCGAGCACGGCGAGGGCTTCCGCACCGCTCGACGCCGAGACGACGTCGTAGCCGAGCCGGGTCAGCTGCTCGGTCGCCTCCTCGAGGACGCCGCTGTTGTCGTCGACCACCAGGATCTTGGCGCGCGTGGCAGGGCTCGGCGCCGTCACCGGCACCTCGGGCTCGCCGGCCGCGGCCGGCTTGGAGCCGCCTTCCGTGTCGTAGGCCAGCAGGCCGAAGCCGACATGCCGTTGCCAGGAATCGGACAGCGGCCGCAGGATGAGGCGCGCCTGCAGGCGGCTTCCGTCCTTGCGCAGCATCGGGCCGGTCGCGTCGTGCCGTCCCCATTGCAGGGCATCGCCCAGCGCGGTCTCGGGTTTGCCCAGCAGGTTATCGGCCTTGGTGTGCAGCACGGTGAAACGCCGACCGACAATGTCGTCGGAGGTATAGCCGAACAGCACCCGCGCTCCGGCGTTCCAGGTGAGCACCCTGCCCTGCACATCAAGGATGACGACGGCGTAATCGGTCATGTCGTCGACGAAACGCTGCACCAGGTCGCGCTCGTTGGCGTTCATCGTGTCCTACTCCTTTACTACGCTTGACCGTGGACGGCCGAGCCGAAGCGGCCGCCATTGCCGCCGAGCGCGTCACGGATGATCTTGGCAAGATCTGCTTTGACGTGCGGCTTGGCGAGAAGCATCACGCCGCTTTCGAGGCGGCCGTCGCGCAGCAGCGCATTCTCCGAATAACCCGACATGAAGACGATGCGGGTGTCGGGCCAGGCCTGCTTGATCTCCTCGGCGAGTCCCCGGCCGTTCAGCCGCCCCGGCATGACAACGTCGGTGATCACCAGGTCGAAGCGGTCGGCCTTCAGGAACTCGAGCGCCTGGTCGGCATCCCGGGCGAGCTTCACGTCGTAACCCAGGCTGCCCAATTGCTCGCCGACGATGGCGCGGACGGCCTTCTCGTCCTCGACCACCAGGATGCGCTCGCTGCCGCGCGGCATGGCCTGCTTGCGCGGTGCCGGCGCCGCGGCCGCGGCGGGATCGCTGCGCGGGAAATACATGCGCACGGTGGTGCCGCGGCCGACCTCGCTGGCGATCTCGATATGGCCGTTCGACTGGCGGATGAAGCCGTAGACCATGCTGAGGCCGAGACCGGTGCCCTTGCCCACTTCCTTGGTGGTGAAGAACGGCTCGAAGGCCCGCCGGCGGGTCTCGGGCAGCATGCCCGCTCCGGTGTCGCTGACCGACAGCATGGCGTACTCGCCCGGCGCGACCTCGTCCTCCTGCCGCGCCACGTAGTCCCAGGACAGCGTGACGTTGCGGGTTTCGACGGTCAGGCGGCCGCCGGTCGGCATGGCATCGCGCGCATTGATGCAGAGGTTGATCAACGCGGTCTCGACCTGAGGGCGGTCGACATAGATCGGCCAGAGGTTGGAGGCGGCAATGGTCTGCACCTCGATGTGCTCGCCCAGCGTGCGCCGCAGCAGCTTGCCGGTGGTCGCCACCAGGTCGTTGAGGTCGGAGATCTCGGGCTTCAGCACCTGCTTGCGCGAGAAGGCGAGCAGCTGGCGCGTCAGCTCGGACGCCTTCTGGCCCGCGTCGGAGATGCGCTGGGCGCGCTTGGTGATGTGCGGCGGCACGCTGTCGTCGTCGAGGATGGCGTCGGCGTTGGCCAGCACGATGGTCAGGATGTTGTTGAAGTCGTGCGCCACGCCGCCGGTGAGCTGGCCGACCGCCTCCATCTTCTGGGCCTGCAGGAGCTGCTCGCTGGTGCGCCGGTGGCTGCTCGCCTCCTGCGCCACGCGGCGGTCGAACATCACGGCGACGATGGTGAGCAGCAGGACCAGCGAGGCGATCAGGGCGGTGACGCCCGCGAACACCGAATGATCGACCGGCGTACGCTGCGGTCCGGGCGTCGCGAAGCAATAGGTCGAGGCCATCGCCGTGTAATGCATGGCGGTCACGGCGAAGCCCATGATCAGGGCGCCCACGCCGTCGCGGACCGGGGGCAGGCGAATGAGATCGAGCTTGCTGATGACCTGGCGCACCTGCAGGGCCAGGATGGCGAGCAGGACGGCGACGACGATGGAAGCGGCGAACAGGATCGGGTCGTAGCGCACCATGGCATTGAGCTGCATCGCCATCATGCCGGTGTAGTGCATGGCGCCGATTCCGGCGCCCATCAGCGTGCCGCCGATCAGCAGGCGCGACATGCTGATGACCGGCCGGGCGACGACATGCAGCGCCACGCCCGCGCCCAGGATGGCGGGCAGGATGGAGAGCGCCGTGATCCCGGGATCGTAGGACACCGGGATCGGCAGGACGTGGGCCAGCATGCCGATGAAGTGCATCGCCCAGATGCCGCCGCCCATGGCGATGGCGCCGATGACCAGCCAGCTGTGGCGCAGGCCGGCGTCGCGCAGCTCGGCGATGCGGGTGGCGAATTGCAGGAAGGCGTAGCTGCCGAGTACCGCGACGAGGTACGACAGCAGGACGAGACCGAAATTGTAGGTCTCGGGCAGCGCTTGAGAGGGATCAACGTTCAGCGCGAAATAATTCGAAAGAGTCATCAAGTCCTGGTCGCCGTTGATGCAATCTCCAGTCGCTACGCTTCTACACTCGGGGCGCAAAATACAGCGAACGGCACGCTATCGGTCAAGGTCAAGTTGCAATTGCAGATGCAATAAAGGTCCAACATGGTGCCTTGGCAAAGGTTGGCCCGGAGGCCCGTATGGCTAAAGCACCCCTGCTCCTGATCCCTGGCTTGCTGTGCTCGCCCCGGCTGTTTGCCGGGCAGGTCGCGGGCCTGTCGGAGCAGGCCGACATCGTCGTCCCGGACTGGCGCAAGGCGCCCCTGTCGGTCTGGGACACGTGGGACAGCGCCGCGCGCTGGTGCTTGGCCCAGATGCCGGCCGAGCGGTTCTCCCTGGCCGGGCTGTCGCTCGGCGGCATGCTGGCCGTCGAGATCATGCAGATCGCGGCCGACCGCGTCGACCGGCTGGCCCTGCTCGACACCGGCATGCGCAGCCAGAACGAGACCGAGCGGGCGATCCGGCGGGCCCGCATCCGGCTCGCCAGCGAGGGCCATTTCGAGCTGGTGCTGGGCCTGCAGATGTCGCGCTTCATCCCGGCGTACCGCCTGTCCGACAAGGCGCTGGTCGACGAGGTCATGACCATGTGCGGCGAGATCGGCGTCGAAATCTACAAGCGGCAAGAGGAATTAGCCGCCATCCGTGTCGACCGGCGGCCCGACCTGCCGAAGATCAAGTGCCCGACCATCGTGGTGTGCGGCCGCGACGACGCCGCGACGCCGCTGTTCCTGTCCGACGAGATGGCCAATGCGATCGAGGGCAGCGACCTGATCGTGGTCGAGCAGTGCGGGCATCTTGTGACGATGGAAAAGCCCGACGAGACGAACGCTATTTTGAAGAAGTGGCTTTCATAGGTGGGAGCGCGGGCCTCCGGCCCGCATCATGAGCGGGCCAGAGGCCCGCGCCCCCAAACTAACCAATTACCTTCTTCTCTCTCAGCGCCGCGATGTCCTTCGCGCTGAGGCCGGCGATCTTCCCCAACACCTCGTCCGTATGCTCGCCCAGAGCCGGCGGCGGGCGGGTGTCGTCGACCGGAGTGTCGGAGAAGCGGTAGTTCGAGCCCATGATCGGCACCTCGCCCGCCTTGCTGTGCTTGTACGTCTTCAGCATGCCGCGGCGCTTGACCTCGGGCTCGTCCAGCGCCTCCTTCATGGTGCGGATCGGGCCGGCCGGCAGATGGCGGAGCTTTTGGCCCCAGTTCTCCTTGGTGTCGGTCTTCAGCACCTCTTCCATCATGCGCGTGAGCTCGGGCTTGTTGGCCACGCGGTCGGCGAGCTGGGCAAAGCGCGGATCGGTCGCCCATTCGGGATGGCCGAGCGCCTTGCAGGTGTCGGTGAACAGCTTCTGGTTGGCGACGGCCATGTAGATCTTGCCGTTCTTGGTCTCGAACGAGCTGTTTGGCGCCGACGCGAAGTGCCCATTACCGGCGCGCTTCGGCTGCTCGCCGCCGATCAGATAGTAGGAGCCCATGTTGCCCAGCGAGGAGAGCGCCGTGTCGTAGAGCGCCAGATCGATGTGCTGGCCCTTGCCCGTGCTGGTGCGGGCGAAGAGCGCGGCATTGATCGCCGCCACCGAATGGATCGCCGTCATGGTGTCGACGATGGCGATGGCGTGCCGCAGTCCCTCGCCGTTGGCCTCGCCGTTGACGCTCATCATGCCCGACTCGGCCTGCAGCACCGGATCGTAGCCTGGGCGGTCCGACAACGGCCCGGTCTGGCCGTAGGCCGAGATCGACAAATAGATCAGTCGTGGATGCTTCCGATGAATGCTCTCGTAGTCGAAGCCGTACTTCTTCAGCACGCCGGGCCGGAAGTTCTGCACCAGCACGTCGGCGGTCTCGAGCAGCTTCGACACCACCGCCTGCCCGTCGGGCTTGGTGAAGTCGAGCGCCACGCTCTTCTTGCCCCTGTTGTAGGCCATGAAGAAGTGGCTCTCGCCGCCGGCCCGTGGCCCCGCCCCCTTGCGCGTGTCGTCGCCGCCGTCGGGATTCTCGATCTTGATCACCTCGGCGCCCATGTCCGACAGGATCTGGGTGCACATCGGACCCGCGATCACGCGGGAGAAATCGACGACGCGGATGCCCTCGAGAGGCGGACGGCCTGATTGTGACATGGCTGCAGGGTAGGGCTGCAGGCGCGGCACTGTCCACGCGCAGCGCTTCCTTTACACTGCAAGGCATGTCTTCGTTTCGCATGCCGCTGTCTCGCCGCACCCTCTTCGCTCTTCCCACCCTCGCCGCCTTTCCCGCTGTTGCACAAGCTGATTACCCGACCAAGCCCATCCGCATCATCGTGCCGTTCGCGCCGGGCGGTTCGGGCGACATCACCTCGCGGCTGATCGGCAAGTATATCGAGGACAAGACCGGCCAGCCCTTCGTGGTCGAGAACAAGCCGGGCGCCAACGGCATCGTCGGCGTGCTGGCGGTGAAGTCGGCGCCGGCCGACGGCTACACGCTGATGCTCGCCACCACCTCGACCAATGCCGCCAACGTCCACATGTTCAGGAGCCCGGGCTACGACCCGGAAAAGGATTTTTCGGTGGTCGGCGTCATCGGCTCGAGCGGCGCCTTCCTCGTGGTGCCGGCCGACAGCCCGTACAAGACGCTCAACGATCTCCTTGCCTACGCCAAGGCCAATCCCGGCAAGCTGAACTTCGGCTACTTCAATGCGAGCTCGCAGGTTCCCGCCGAGGTGCTGGGCAAGCGCGCCGGCGTCGACTGGCAGGCTGTCGCCTACAAGGCGATCGGCAATGCCTGGACCGACCTCTATGCCGGTGCCATCCAGTTCATGTTCGTCGATCTCACTGCCGGCCGCGGCCAGGTCGTGGCCAACAAGGCACGCCCCCTGGCGCTGACGCTGTCCCAGCGCAGCCCGCTCTATCCCGACCTGCCGACGCTTGCCGAGACCTTCCCAGGTTTCACCAGCACGGGCTTCCTTGCTGTCGCCGTCCCGAAGGCCACGCCGCTCGCTATCCAGGAGAAGCTGAACGCCCTGATCAACGAGGCGATCTCATCGCCCGACATCCAGAACCGCCTGGTCAACGAGTTCGCCCTGACCGCGAAGCCTCTCACGCTCGAGCAATGCGCCGCCCAGGACCGCGAGGAGCGGGCCAAGTGGGCGGAGTACGTGAAGATCGCCAGGATCGAGCCGCAGTAAGGTTATCGATGATGCCCGGGCGTGTGCTGGCCGTCGCCATAGCCGCGCAGTGTCGAATAACGCGTGGCCTGTTCGGGCGTCAGCAGGTCGAGCGTCGCCAAGTGATACTTGAGATGGGCCAGCCTCAGCTCGCCTTGTAACGAGGCGATGTCGCGCGTCGCCTCGGCCAAACCCGATGACGTGATGGTCTTGTCGGCGAATTGCCGGTCGAGAGCCGTCTCGGATGCGATCAGCCGCTCGCCCAGAGCCACCGCCTCCTGCTTCATGGCATCGAACAATGCCGCGACCTTCACGCGCTGGTCTTCGCTCAATGCTAGCGGCGCCGCCAACTCCAGGACATGCATAGGGCCGGGATAGCCGTTCAACTCGGCGGCCAGCGCCAGCCCCATGCCGCGGCCGGCCTTCAGGTCGGCGATCTGCTGGTCCGACAAGGCCTTCACCGGACGCGCCTGCAGGCCAGCATAGGGTTGGTGGGTCTGCGCCCACGCCGTTGCGCCGCCGACCAGGGCGATCGCAAGGGCTGCCATCGATGTCTTCATGACGTCCTCCTCCTCAAAACCAGAATTTCAGCCCGACCAGCGCGCGCACCAGCGAGGTCGGCTCACCGGCTGCCGCGACGAAACCCGCAGTATTGCCCGTGAACTGCTCGAAGCTCACGCCGATATAGGGCGCGAACTCCTTGGCGATCTCGTAGCGCAGCCTGAGCCCGACCTCGAAACGCGACAGGCCACTGCCGAGCTGGATGGCGGGATCGTTCTGCGAGGCCGCCATCGCCTCGAGATAGGGCTGGGCGATCAGCTTCTGCGACAGAACGAGATCGTAGGACGCATCGAGACGGGCGCTCACCACGCCGGTCTGGCTGATGCCGAAGACGGCATCGACATGGATGCCGTACGGCGCCAGCCCCTCGACGCCGGCGACGAAGCCCGAGCGCGTCACGCCCTCGTCGAACACGGTGAACGACACGCCGGCCTTGGCGTCCCAGAAGTCCGCGATCAGGCGGCTGTAGAAGAAGCGGCTGTCGATGCCCTTGGTGCCGCCCTCGTTGTCGATATGGCCGGAGTCGCCGACGATGCCGGTGTTGTAGAGCCGGAGCTTGGTCGAATCGTCGCCGATCCAGGCCGACGCCGCCCATTCGGTGGCCGGCGCGATGTTCGAAATCCGCTTTTCGGCGCGGCCGTCGAAGCGCCAATAGGTTGCCTGGTCGTCCATGGCGACGGCGGGCGTGGCGAAGGCAACGGCCGCCGCCGCGACGCAGGCCCGATCAATGATGCGCATGGCCGCCTCCCGTCATCGGTGCCGGCGACGAAGCCGCCGGCAGCGCGCTGCCCCTGGGATGCACCACGAACTCGCGGAACATGCCGGTCATCATGTGGAACAGGAAGTGGCAGTGGAACGGCCAGCGGCCGACCTCGGCCATCTGCACCGTGACGCTGACGGTGCGGCCGGGTGGCACGATCACCACGTGCTTGCGCGGGCTCGCGTTGCCCGCGCCGTTCTCCAGGTCCATCCACAGGCCATGCAAATGGATGGGATGGTTCATCATGGTCTCGTTCTTGAAGACCAGACGCACCGTCTCGCCCTGGGTGAAGTCGATCGTCGGCTGCTCGGAATATTTGCGGTCGTCGAACGACCAGATGAACTTCTCCATGTTGCCGGTCAGCCGGATGTCGATCGTGCGGTCGGGCGACTTGAGCGCATAGCTGCGGTCGAGGCGCTTGAGGTCGGTGTAGCTCAGCACCTTGCTGCCGGCCGGTGCGTCGACCGGCGGCACGTGCACCAGTCCCGACGTGTCGGGCGCCGCAGCGGCCGTGTGGCCCATCGCAGCGTGGTCCATCTTGGAATGGTCCATGCCGCCATGCCCCCCACTCCCATGTCCCATGTCGGCCATGCCTAAAACACCGGGCGGTCGCAGCACCGGGAGCGGGCCTGTCATGCCTTCGCGCGGCGCCAGCGTGGCGCGGGCGAAGCCGCGGCGGTCGATCGACTGGCCTTCGATGGTGTAGGCGCGGTCTTCGCGCGGCTCGACGATCACGTCGTAGGTCTCGCCGACGCCGATGCGAAACTCGTCGACATCGACCGGGGTCACGTCGTTGCCGTCGGCCTGCACGACCTTGAGCTTGAGGCCGGGGATGCGGGCATCGAACACCGTCATGGCCGAGCCGTTGATGAAGCGCAGCCGCACCTTCTCGCCAGGCTTGAAGAGCCCGGTCCAGTTGTCGTTCGGCCCGCGGCCGTTCACCAGGAAGGTGTAGCCGGTGACGTCGGCGAGATCGGTCGGATCCATGCGCATCTCGCCCCATGCCAGCCGGTCGGAAATGATCGCCTGGCGCTCTTCCGTCGTCTTGGCCGCCCGCAGGTCGCGCAGCAGGCCCGGCAAGGTGCGCTTGCGGTCGTTGAAGTAGCCCGGCTCCTGCTTGAGCTTGCGCAGGATGGCGCCGGGCGACATCGGATGATGGTCGGAGAACATCACCACGTAGTCGCGCGCCACCTTGTAGCGCTCGGCGTCTTTTCCGTTTTTTGGCGCCGGCTCGATGACGATGGGCGCGTACATGCCCTCCTGTTCCTGGCCGCCGGAATGGCTGTGGTACCAGTAGGTGCCCGATTGCCGGACCTTGAAGCGGTAGCTGAAGGTGGCGCCGGGCTTGATGCCGGCAAAGCTCACCATCGGCACGCCGTCCATGTAGTAGGGCAGCAGGACGCCATGCCAATGGATCGAGGTGTCCTCGTTCAGCCGGTTGGTGACGTTGATGGTGACGTCCTCGCCCTCCTTCCAGCGCAAGGTCGGGCCGGCGATCTGGCCGTTGATCGAAAAGACGCGGCGCATCTGGCCCTCGATCGGCACATCGGTGCGATCGATCACCAGGTCGTAGGTCGCGGCAAAGGCCGACAGCGGGGCCAGCAAGACTGCCGTGAGCAGAGCACGCATGATCGTCGTCATTTGAACCTCCCTCACTTCACGAATCGGATGGGACCCTTCATCCCATCCTCGTAGTGGCCGGGGATGTTGCAGGCGAATTCGAGATTGGCCGTGCGCTTGAAGATCCAGACGAAGGTGGCGGTCTTGCCCGGGTCGACCCAGACGCCGCCGGATTGCGCCATGTCGGACATGGAATGACCGGCGTGCCCGCCCTTCTTCTGCAGCTCCATCATCTCTTTCATCTGCTTGCGATGCTCGGCATGCTCGGCGACCGTGCCGATGGTGAGCTCGTGCGGATCCATGCCGTCGTTGCGCACGACGAAGCGCACGGTCTCGCCGTCGCGCACGTCGAGCGCCTTCAGCGAGAAGGCATTCTCCGTCGCCACGACGTCGATGACTCGCGTGACCTTGGCCGGATCGCCCGGCCGGCCGCCGCTGGGCGGCGTCGGGCTGTGCGCCGACGCCGGCGTGGCCGCGGCCAACGCCAGGACGCCGACGAACGAACGTCGGAACAACATGTGCTACTCCCGTGTCTGAAAGGATGAACTGATGGGATCGGTTCAGACTCGGGGAGGCGGCGGGTCCTTCGTGTAAGTCCGCCCGGCGAGACTGGGCGCGCGGGTCGGTACGGGCGCGTCAAAGGCTGCGACGCGATCGAGCCCCGCCGCCGGTGGCAGCAGGGCGAAGCTCACCGCCATCAGAGGGCAGCATTCCGCCGCGGCGTGCTTGGCCGTGTCCTTGTCGGGACAGGGGGCTGGCGGCGGTGCGTGCTCGGGACAGTCGGCCATGGCGGCCGCTTCCGTGGGCTGAGCCGCATGCGCGAACCAGCCCGCGCCGAACGACGGGGCAATGAAGCCCATCAGCGCGACCAGCCAGAGCAAGGAGCGGAACCGGCCCATATCTGAAACACTACCCCCGTAGGGTATCGGTTGGCAAGCGATGGCGGCAACCGGCCGCGGTTGGCCTTCGTTCCCGCACAGACACAGGAGGAGAACATGTCGGATGCCACCGTCCATGTCCGCTACATGGTCAACGACGTCGAGGAATCGGTCGCCTGGTACACCAGGCACCTGGGTTTCACGCTTCTCTCAAGCGCCGCGCCGGCCTTCGCCGACGTCAAGCGCGGCTTGTTGCGCGTGTTGCTGAGCGGCAAGACCAGCTCCGGCGGCCGGCCCATGGCGGACGGCGAGCAGCCGGTGCCTGGCGGCTGGAACCGGTTTCAACTGGTCTATGACGACCTTGCTGCCGAGGTTCAACGAATGCGCGCAGCCGGGCTCAGCTTCCGCAACGACATCGTACATGGTCCTGGCGGCGCGCAGATCCTGCTGAAGGATCCGTCCGGCAATCTCATCGAGCTGTTCCAGCCGGGCGCCCGCCGCTAGCGCTCAGCGCCGGCGGTTGTCGAGCACTTCCAGCAATTCGTCGATCTTGGTCTGGCGATCGCGCTCGTCGCCGGCATGGAAGGCATGCGCCACGCAGTGCTGCAGGTGATCGCTGAGGGTCTCCTGCTCGACGCGGTCCAGCGCCGCGCGGACGGCGCGGATCTGAGTGAGGACGTCGATGCAGTAGCGGTCCTCTTCGATCATGCGGGCGACGCCGCGCACCTGGCCCTCGATGCGGCCCAGCCGGGCGAGCTGGGACTTCTTCACTTTTTCATCCATAGCTTGAACTATACCCCCGTAGGGTATAGATGACAAGCCATGACCAACTCCTGCTGCCAGCACGGCCACAGCCACCACAGCCCGACTTCCGGTCCCACGGAAGAGGTCGCGATCGATCCTGTCTGCGGCATGAAGGTGAAATTGGCGGGCGCCAAGAACACGACCGTCCATGAGGGACGCACCTACTATTTCTGCAGCCCGCGCTGCCTTGCGAAGTTCACCGACGCGCCCGGCAGCTACCTGAAGCCCGCGGAGCAGGTGCCGGCCGAAGCTGTTCCAGCTGGCACAATCTACACCTGCCCGATGCACCCGCAGATCCGCCAGGTCGGGCCGGGCAGCTGCCCGATCTGCGGCATGGCGCTCGAGCCGGAGGTCGCCTCCGCCGACAGCGGCCCGAATCACGAGCTGATCGACATGACGCGCCGCTTCTGGATCGGCCTGGTGCTGGCGGCGCCTGTGGTGGCGCTGGAGATGGGCGGGCACCTCACCAACCTGCACATGCTCCTGGGCCAGAAGCTCTCGAACTGGCTGCAGTTCGCGCTCGCTACGCCCGTGGTGCTGTGGGCGGGCTGGCCGTTCTTCGTGCGCGGCTGGCAGTCGCTCAGGACGCGCAACCTCAACATGTTCACCCTGATCGCCATGGGCACCGGCGTGGCCTGGCTTTACAGCGTCGTCGCCGTCGCCGTGCCCGACCTCTTCCCGTCGACCTTCCGCAGCGCTGAGGGAACGGTTGCGGTCTATTTCGAGGCGGCCGCGGTGATCACGGTCCTGGTGCTGCTCGGGCAGATGCTGGAGCTGCGCGCCCGCGACCAGACGTCGGGCGCGATCCGCGCCCTGCTCGATCTGGCACCCAAGACCGCGCGGCGGCTCAGGGACGACGGCACCGACGAGGAAGTCTCGCTCGACGCCATCGGCGTCGGCGACCGGCTGCGCGTGCGACCCGGCGAGAAGGTGCCGGTCGACGGCGAGGTGCTGGAAGGCCGCTCCTCGCTCGACGAGTCGATGGTGACGGGCGAGTCCATGCCGGTCACGAAGGAGGTCGGCGCCAAGGTGATCGCCGGCACGCTGAACACGACCGGCAGCTTCGTGATGCGGGCCGACAAGGTCGGCCGTGACACCATGCTGTCGCGCATCGTGCAGATGGTGGCCGAGGCGCAGCGCTCGCGCGCGCCGATCCAGCGTTTGGCGGACATGGTCTCGGGCTACTTCGTACCCGTGGTCATCGCCATCGCGCTCGCAGCCTTCGCGGCCTGGGCCATCTGGGGCCCCGAGCCGCGGCTTGCCTTCGGGCTGGTGGCGGCGGTGACGGTGCTGATCATCGCCTGCCCCTGTGCACTGGGCCTGGCGACGCCGATGTCGATCATGGTCGGCGTCGGGCGCGGCGCCCAGGCGGGCGTTCTAATCAAGAACGCCGAGGCGCTGGAGCGCATGGAGCGGGTCGACACCTTGGTGGTCGACAAGACCGGCACGCTGACCGAGGGCAAGCCCAAGGTGGTGGCAATCGTTCCGGCAGCGGGATTCGCCGAGGCTGATGTCCTCCGCCTCGCCGCCAGCGCGGAGAAAGCCAGCGAGCATCCGTTGGCGCTGGCAATCGTTGCCGCAGCGACCGAACGCAATCTCACACTGTCCAACGTCATCGATTTCGACTCACCCACCGGTAAGGGCGTCGTAGGCACCGTCGACGGCCGTCGTCTGGCGCTTGGCAATGCGCGTTTCCTAGGCGAGCTCGGTATCGCCACGACCGCGTTGGAAAGCGAGGCCGAGCGCCTGCGCCAGGAGGGTGCCACGGCGATCTTCCTCGCCGTCGACTGCAAGGAAGCTGCGATCTTCGCCATCGCCGATCCAGTGAAGGAGACGACGCCGGCGGCGCTCGAAGCACTGGCACGGGAGAAGGTCCGCGTCGTGATGCTGACCGGCGACAACCGCACCACCGCCCAGGCAGTCGCCCGGCGGCTCGGGATCACCGACGTCGAGGCCGAGGTGCTGCCCGACCAGAAAAGCGCCGTGGTCGAGAAGCTCCGCCGCGAAGGCCGCGTGGTGGCCATGGCGGGCGATGGCGTGAACGACGCGCCAGCGCTGGCTGCCGCCGAGGTAGGCATCGCCATGGGCACGGGCACGGATGTGGCGATTGAAAGCGCCGGCGTCACCCTGCTCAAGGGCGACCTCATGGGCATCGTCAAGGCGCGTCGCCTGTCGCAGGCGACGATGGGCAACATAAGGCAGAACCTGTTCTTCGCCTTCGTCTACAACGCCGCCGGCGTGCCGATCGCGGCCGGTGCGCTCTACCCGACGTTCGGTATCCTGCTGTCACCCATCATCGCGGCGGCGGCGATGGCGCTGTCCTCGGTCAGCGTCGTCGGCAACTCGCTGCGACTGCGTCGCCTGCGCCTCTAGGAGAGTCGCCGCCGCGCGAAGACGTTGTAGATCGCGCCGGGCACCAGCGCGATGTACCAGCCCCACGCATAGCTCTCGACCAATCCGATCGCGAAGCCCTGCCAAGTCAGGAGCTCGAAGCCCGGCAGGAAGATGGCGAGCGCCTCGTGCTTCACGGGCAGGCCGGGCAGGATCAGATAGCCGAGGACGCAGAGCACGAACGACAGCGCCAGGAACAGGCTGAGGCTCATGCCGAGCGTCGCGATCGGGATGGTGGGGACCGTCGGCGTCTGGTTATCGGCGTGCGACCCCGGGGGCATGTTAGCAACGACCATGACGACTCTCCTTCCCCGCGACCTGCGCGGTGTGGCTACATCATGCCCATCGGCCCGATCCTGATGCCGTCCGCCACCTTCTTCTGCTCCTCGCTGAACGAGGCATAGAGCGGGTCGAACGCAGCTTTGAGTGCCTTCACGGAGGCAAGGTGGGCCGACAGCATCTCTTCCTGGCGGGCAAGCCGGGCCGACAGCTGCGACGGCATATCGGCCTTCATCATCCGTCCCTGCATCGCCTCCATCGACTTGGCGGTGTCGCGCAGGGCATCGGCGAAGCGCTGCCATTGCGGCGCCTGGGCTTCGGTGATCTTGAGATCGATCTTCAGCGCGGCGATCCTGGCCTCGACATGGGACGCCATCATGCCGCTGTGCGCGCTCATCATGGCCATCATGTCGCGCATCATCGACATCATCTGCTTCATGTCGTCGCCATGCATCATCATGCCGCCCTGGCGCATCTTGCCCTTCATGCCGTCCATGCCCATCGACTCCGGCTTGGACGACGGGCCGGGCGACGGCGACGTGCCCGGCTGCTGGCCGCGATGATCGTGATCGGCCTGGGCAGGCGGCGCGGTCTGGGACAGCGCCAGGGGTGAGTCAGCGAGTGCACCAAGCACGATCGCGAGGACGGATATACCGTTGCGGACGTGGAGAATCACACTGACACCTCTTCGAAGCAAACTGCAGTCTGGGCCTTTCGTGGCTTGCGACCTTGATTCACCTCAATGGTAAGCAGACGTGACCACGCTATCGTGTGTCGCTCGAGGCCCTGACTCGAGCCGATATCTACGACCGATACCTCAGGTCGGCCCTCGCGGCCTGATCGGAGGCAGCCGCAGAGGAGGCGATCATGGACCAAGGTGTTCCCGGTTCCGCGAGCAACTAGAGCAGCCGGCTCATTCGCACGCCCCTCGGCTGGGCGCTTTCGCTCGCGGTTGCTGCGCTGGGCGTCTACGTGCTGGTGGCGCATACGGGGCATGTCCTTGGCGCGCTTCCCTACCTCCTGCTCCTCGCCTGCCCGCTGATGCACGTCTTCGGGCACCGCGGCCACGGCACGCACCGCCATGACGGCGGAAATTAGGCAGACCGTTTTCCCTTGATCACCGTCGACCGCGTCTCCTAAATGCGCGTGTCATGCTGCTCATCCGCCATTCCCAGCGCGCGAACAACGCCGTCCGGACGACCTCCGGCACCGGCGAGCTGTTTGTCGCCTCGGTGGTGATCTGCATGATCCTCGCCTCGTTCGGCGACGCCGTCGATCCGGCGCTGTTCGGCGAGGCCGGTCTCGAGTTCGCCATCTTCGATTTCGGCGGCGAGCTTTCCGTGCTGACGATGCGCCACTGGCATCTGATTCAGCTTCTGCTGGCCGGCGCGGCCGGGGCATTCGGCGTCTTCGTGCTGCGGGTCTTCGCTGCCGGCCTTATCAGGATTTTGCGCCCGGCCGGCCGGCGCTCCATCGACAAGGTGCCCATAGGTCTCTGACGAAAAGACAACCGTTCAAAACGTCCTTTTTCGTTGGAGACTCGTCGTGGAACTCGAACTGTTTTCGGCCGCATTCTTTTCGGCCTTGCTGACCATTGTCGTCATCGACCTCGTTCTGGCAGGCGACAACGCCCTGATCATCGGCCTGGTCGCGCGCAACCTGCCCAAGAAGACCCAGCGCAGCGTCATCTTCTGGGGCACCTTCGGCGCCATCGCCATCCGCGCCCTGATGGCGATCCTGGTCGTCTATATCCTCGATGTGCCGGGCTTCATGCTGGCCGGCGGCGTCGCCCTGGTGTGGATCGCCCGCAAGCTCCTCACGCCGGAGGAGAACAGCGCGGAGAGCCACCTGGTGAAGGGGCCGGCGACCAGCTTCGCCGGCGCCATCCGCACCATCGTCATCGCCGATGCCGTGATGGGCGTCGACAACGTGCTGGCGATCGGCGGCGCCGCGCACGGCAGCATCCTGCTGATCGTGCTGGGCCTCGCCATCAGCGTACCGATCATAGTCTGGGGCAGCCAACTCGTGATCAAGCTGGTCGATCGCTTCCCGTCGGTTGTCCTGCTGGGCGGCGCCGTGCTGGCCTGGACCGGCTACTCCATGGTCGTGCGCGAGCCGCTGCTCGGGCCGTGGTTCGAGGGCCATCCTGCCACCAAGCTGGTCGCGGCCGTCCTGATCTTCTCGATCTCGCTCGCCCCCTGGTACGCCGCGCGCCTGTCCGAGCAGATGAAGCCGCTGACCGTCGTCCTGCCGGGCGTGCTGGTGTGGCTGCTGGCCTGCGAGGTGGCGGCGAGCGTCTGGAAGCTGCAGGTCGACTATCTGCTGGCGACCCAGACCGGCGAGTACATCCTCGAGGCCGTGCGCTGGCTGGGCTGGCTGCCGCTGGTCGCGGCCTACCTCCTGCTGCGCGAGCGGCTGGTGCTGCGTCGCCAGCGCATGGCGCGCAGCTGATGAGCCGCGACTGATCGGGCGCTTGCCGTGCGCATCGCCGCCCAGTACGACGCGGCATGCGCGCCAAGCTTTCCCTCGCCATCGGCCTCTGCCTGTCCTTGACGGCAGAGGCTCAGGCCCAGGCCAAGGACGACATGACCTACTGCGCCGAGCTTTCGGCGCTCTATCGCCGCTACCTCGGCAATACCGGCGAGGGCCGGACCTTTCCCGACGTCTCGGCGGCGAACGCGATATCCGACTGCGAGCGCGGCAATACGGCGGCGGGCATACCCGTGCTGGAAAAGAAGCTGCGCGACGCGCGCTTCACCTTACCCAAGCGCAGCTGATCAACGGCGCGTCGCCTGAAGCGAGAGCGCCAGCGGCAGCCACGGCTTGTCCGGCCAATGCCAGTCGCCGTCGTCCTTCTTCACCAGCATCTGGAACATGCGCCACGGCACCTGGGCATGCTCGTGCAGCCAGTCGAGCGTCAGGCCCGCGTCCAAAACTCCGCCGACGATGTCGGACAGCGGGTGCAGCCACTCGACATTGGTTGCGTTCGCGAGATGCGCGGCGGGATCGGCGTAGTCCCTGTGGTCGACCAGAACGATCGGCTGTCGCCCGAGATACGGGACGAAATATCCGGGCCGCCCATCCGCGAGCTTCGTCTCGTCGTCGAAGACATAGGCCGCTGGATGCGCATCGGCGTAGTAGAGGCAGCCGCCGGGCTTGAGGAACGAGGCGACGATCGCCGCCCAGCGCCTGATGTCGGGCAGCCAGCAGGTGGCGCCCCAGGTCACGAACACCAGGTCGAACGACGCGGGCTCGGGGATCGCCGTCGGCGCATCGTAGAGATCGGCCAGGACGAAGCGCGCGGATGCGGCAAGACCGAGCTCGGTCGCCAGGCCGCGCGCGGCCTCGACGGCGGCCGGCGAAAAATCGAGCCCGACGACCGTGGCGCCGCGCTGCGCCAGCTTCAGCGTGTCGACGCCGAAGTGGCATTGCAGGTGCAGCACGCGCAGGCCGCGCACGTCGCCCAGCTCGGCGTCCTCGATCGCATGCAGCTTGCCGCCGCCCGCGCGCAGCGACGCGAGGTCATAGTCGCTGCCCGGCCCGAGATGGACCTTGGTCCGCTCGTCCCAGTTGGCGCGGTTCAGCTCGCGCCAGCGTTGGACGTCGTCGGTCACACCACGAGCTCGGCGCCGGTCAGGCGGCGATAGGCCTCGAGGTAGCGCTTGCTGGTGGCGTCGACGACCTCGGGCGGCAGCTTGGGCGGCGGCGCATCGCCGTTCCAGCGGCCGGCTTGGCGCTCGACGTCGAGCCAGTCGCGCAAGGGCTGCTTGTCGAAGCTGGGCTGCGGCTTGCCCGGCGCGTAGCCGTCGAGCGGCCAGAAGCGCGAGCTGTCGGGCGTCATGACCTCGTCGATCAGCAGGATCTCGCCTGCTTTGGTGCGGCCGAACTCGAACTTGGTGTCGGCGATGATGATGCCCTGCTTCAGGGCGACGTCGCGGCCGTGAGTGTAGACGACGCGCGTCAGGCGCTCGAGCTCGGCGGTCACGTCCTGGCCCAGCACCTTGGCCATCTGGCCGACGGTGATGTTCTCGTCGTGGCCGCTCTCGGCCTTGGTGGCCGGGCTGAAGATCGGCGGGTCGAGCCGGCCGCTCTCCTTGAGGCCGCCGGGCAGCGTCTCGCCGGCGAGCGTGCCGGCCTTGGCATATTCCCGCCACGCGGAGCCCGACAGATAGCCGCGGATCACGCATTCGATGGGGAACACCGTGCCGCGCCGGCACAGCATGGCGCGGCCGGCGATCTCGGCGCGGTGCGGTTTCAGCGCCGGCACGTCGGCGATGATCGCGTCGGCGTCGGCTGCGATCATGTGGTGCTGCACGACGCCTTCGAGCTGGCGGAACCACCAGGCGCTGGTCTGGGTCAGCACCGCGCCCTTCATCGGGATCGGCTCGGCCATCACCACGTCGTATGCGCTGACGCGGTCGGTGGCGACCAGCAGCAGGCGGTCACCGTCGACCTCGTAGACGTCTCGCACCTTGCCGCGGGCGATCCGCTTCAAGGGCAGATCGCTCGTCGTCATCAACACCATCTCGCCCCCTTGTCGACGCGTCACTTCTCGTGCCGCATCTCTTCGAACACTTCCTTCGCCGTCAGCAGCGCCTCGCGCACCGACGGCAGACCGATATAGCCGCCGAGATGCAGCAGCGCCTCGGACAATTCGTCCTCCGTCCAGCCTTGGTTGCGCGCCATGCGGAGATGGATGGCAAGCTCGGGCCAGCGCGCCTGGGCGGTGTCGGAGATCACGCAGATCAGCGCGCGGGTCTTGAGATCGAGGCCGGGCCTGGACCACAGCATGCCGAACACCGCCTCACGGGCATAGTCGCCGAACTTCTGCATCATCGGATCGGCATAGACCGACTTGTTCATCGCATCGGCGTACTTCTCGCCCATCAGCTTGCGGCGGATCTCGGTACCCTTCTTGTAGTTCTCGCTCTCGGCCATCGTTCCCTCCTGGTGAAGGGCGGAGCCTAGCCGTTTTTCTTATGCCGCGGCTATGCGGCAGGCCCCTGCTCCCTCTCGAAACCCTACGGCACGCGGACCTATCTCACAGGTGTTCAGCGGAGCCTTGCTGCTTTGCGCATCTTGTTCCTGGCCGTGGTTTTCGCCTGCTGTGCAGGCTTGCCGGGCCACACCAATCCACCCGGTGACAACCGGATGCCACCCAGCACGGCGACAAGCCCGGCAACGGGCGCGAGTCGGCTGACATGCGCCCGCTACTTCGGCTGCCGACCATGGCCGCGCGCCGTCGCGAACCCGATCGAGGAGTGAAAAGGAGTTGTCATGCTTCAGACCACTGACCGCCAAGCGGAAGGCGAGCCGCCGTCCAGTCCGGTGTCCGACGATATCGACAGCGCACGGGCCGATCGCGTCATGTCGATCGCGCACCTGCCTGCGACGGCTCACGTCGCCGTCATCGGACACCACACCCTCCCCTTCGTCCTGGCGCTCCTGCGGCAGGGCTGCGAAAGCGTGCGCAGCCTGCGTCCCGGCAGCCCGGCACCAGATTGCGAGCCGGTCGATCTCGCCTGGATCGTCGACCTGCAGGACGAGCGCGAGCTCGACGAGGCGCTGCGGGCGGCGCGCTGGCGCACCGGCAAGCGCGGTCGCGTCGTCCTGGAGGGTGCCGCTTGCGCCTGGCGCAGCGCGCTCGCGGCCGTGCGCCACCGGGCGCTGTTGGCCGGCCTCGACATCGTCTCGTTCGACCACGCGGCGCGCCGGCTGGTGTTGGCGCGGGCGGGGTAGATGCGCGCCCGGCGTGTAAAAGCTGCCGCCCGGGGCACGCTGGCGCTCTTCTGCCTCGCCGTCATCTCGGTGGCGGCGCTGGGCACGCGCTACGTCGTCTTCGAATACCAACATGGCGACCGCGAGGTCGTCGTGAACCTTCTGGACAAGATCTCGCCTTGAGGAGACCCATCATGAATCCGCTCATCCTCCGCTGCCGCGGCGCCAGCGCCGCACTGCCCACGCCCTACCGCATGGGCCGCGTCGACCTCGTCGCCCTGGATGCCTTCTGCAAGACTGATCGATCGCGGCGTCGCTTCACTGGTGCCGTGCGGCACGACCGGCGAGGCGCAGCTGCTGACGGCCGAGGAGCATCATCAGGTCGTGGCGACCGCCGTTGCGGCCGCAGCGGGCCGCGTGCCGGTGATCGCCGGCGCCGGCAGCAACAACACCGCGGCCGCCGTCGAACTGGCGCGCTCGGCCGAACATGCCGGCGCCTCGGCGCTGCTCTGCGTCACGCCCTGCTATCTGAAGCCCAGCCAGGCCGGCATGATGATGCACTTCCGGACCATCCACGACGCGACCGGCCTGCCGATCATCCTTTACGACGTGCCGGCCCGCACCGGCTGCGCCCTCGACGACGTCACGGTGCGTCGCCTGGCCGAGCTGCCGCGCATCGTCGGCTTGAAGGACGCCACCGGCGACATCCCGCGCGTCACGCGCCTGCGCCGCCGGCTGGGCCCGGACTTCCTGCTGCTGTCGGGCGATGATGCCAGTCAGTCGGCCTTCCGCCTGGCCGGCGGCGACGGCTGCATCTCGGTGACGGCCAACGTGGCGCCTGCCCTGTCGGCGGCGCTGCATGCGGCTTGCGACGACAAGCTGGAGGCCGAGGTGCGCTGGTTCGACCAGATCCTGGCGCCCCTGCACGAGGCGCTGTTCCTCGAGGCCAGTCCCATTCCGCTGAAACGGGCGCTCAGCCTGCTCGGCCTGATGGGCGACGGCCTGCGCCTGCCCCTCACGCCGCTCAGCCCGGCCTTCGACCGCAAGCTGCGCCGCGTGCTCGAGACAGTCATGGCGCTGGAAGAGAAGGAGGCGGCGCGCCTCGCGGCCGCCCGACGCGCCGCCCCGCACGCTGCCTAGCTTGGTAGCGCGGTGGCTTGGGCCAGTCGGGAGTGCATGCAATGCAGTCATTGTCGGCGGAGGTTTCCGGGGGTTTCCGGCGTTTCCGCCCAAGGTCGTAGCGGGGCCTCGGAAGACAACCCACTACCACTGGGACGTCGCGCCGGAACAGATTCAACTCGGACCCGGCAGGGCTGCCGCCGGGCGCGATGATTCGGATGAACGATGCATAGAGCAGAGCCGCCAGGAAGAGGGGACACGAGTATTATAACTTAGGTACTCTATGAAGTCAACTATGGTTCTATTTTTTGCGTGCCATAAGGGGCTGAACGACGCAAAAACTCTTCGAGGTCGAGCATCGGTGCCAGCAGTGCTGGCAATCCGGTCAGACCAGGCGATAGCCCACCCCCGGCTCGGTCAGCAGGTGACGCGGCGTCGAGGGATCGGCTTCGACCTTCTGGCGCAGCTGCCGGACATAGACGCGCAGGTACTGCGGATCGACCGATTCGTCGCGCCACACCTCGCGCAGCAGGTGCTTGTGCGTCAGCACCTTGCCGGCATGGATCGCGAGCTGTTCCAGGATGTCGTATTCCTTGGGCGAGAGCTTTATGTCCTCGGCGCCGCGCTTCACCAGGCGGCGCACCAGGTCGATCGAGAGATCGCCGCTGGCGAAGGAACGCTCGGCGCCTTGCTGCTGCAGGCGGTGACGCAGCGCGGCGCGCAGGCGGGCCATCAGCTCGTCGGCGCCGAACGGCTTGGTGACGTAGTCGTCGGCGCCGGCATCGAGTGCCGTCACCTTGGCCGCCTCGTCGCCGCGGCTCGACAGCACGACGATGGGCACCGGCGCGATCTCGCGGATGCGGCCGATCAGGGCCTGGCCGTCGATGTCGGGCAGGCCGAGATCGAGCAGCACCAGGTCGGGCCGATGATGACGCATCGCCGACAGCGCCTCGGCGCCGGTCGCCGCTTCGTGGGTGCGATAGTCGTGGGCACCCAAGGTCGTGCGCAGCAGGCGGCGGATCGGCGGGTCGTCCTCGACGATCAGGATGGAAATCTCGTTGGGCGTCATGTCGGCAAGCTCACCACGAATTCGGCCCCGCTGCGATCGCTACGGTTGCGCCCGACCAGGCTCCCGCCCTGGACTTCGACGAAGCCCTTGGCGATGGCGAGACCAAGCCCTGTGCCGGCGCGACGCCGGTCGCCGTCGTTGGCGCGATAGAACTTGTCGAAGATGCGGTCGAGCGCCTCGGCCGGGATGCCCGGACCCTCGTCGCGCACGGTGATCTCGACCCGGTTGCCGGCGCGCCGTGCATCGATCTCGATGCGTCCGCCCTCGGACGAATACTTGGCGGCATTGTCCAGGAGGTTGAACAGGATCTGCTCGGCCAGGACGAAATCGATCGACAGCGGCGACAGGCCAGGCTCGATGGACGTGACCACCTCGCGCTCCTTCAGCAAAGGCGCGGCGCGGCGCAGCACGGTCGAGACGAGGTCACCGGCATCGACCGGCTCCCGGTTGGGCACGATGGCGCCGGCGTCGAGTCGCGTCATGTCCAGGAGGTTGCCGACGAAACGGTCGAGCCGCTCGGCTTCGCTCAGCGCCGTTCCCAGAAGCTCGTCGCGGGTCGGCTCGTCGTAGCGGTCGCGATAGCTTTTCAGGCTGGAGAGTGCACCGATGATCGAGGCAAGCGGCGTGCGCAGGTCATGGCTCACCGAGGTCAGCATGGCGGAGCGCAGGCGCTCGCGCTCCTCGCCCAGCCGGGCGCGGTCGATGTCGGCGACCAGCGTCATGCGCTCGATGGCGATGGCGGCCTGGTTGCCCACGGCGTCGAGCGTTCGGCGGTCGGCGGTGTTGAGCTCGCGGCCCTCGTCCAGGGTGAGCACGCCGATCACGCCAACCGGCCCGCGCACGGTGCGGATCGGCACGAACAGCCACCGCCCGCCGGGCAGGGTATCGGTGCCCTTGCCCGTCGGATGGTCGGCGTCCCACGACCAGCGCGCCGCCGCGAGATCGGCGTCGGTGAAGTCGCTGTCGGGCGGGAAGGCGGCGCGGCTTTCGAGGCGGCCGTCCCGCTGTTCGGTATCTGGCATGAGGATCACGATCTCCGCATTGAGGATGCGTGCCAGGTGGGTGACGATGATCCACAGGAGATCGTAGAGATCCACGACGCCGGCGATCTTGCGGCTGAAGGCATAGAGCTCGGCGGTGGTGCGTGCCTCGCGCCGCGCCGATTCGGTCTGCGAGCGCGTGCGAGCGGCGAGTGCGCTCGCGACGACGGCCACGACCATGAAGAAGAACAGCGCCACGACGTTGGCCGGGTCGCGGATGGTGAATTCGTAGAGCGGTGGCAGGAAGAAGAAGTTGTAGGCGAGCACGCTCAGCGTCGAGACCCAGAGCGACGGCACCAGGCCGTGTCGCGCCGCCGCCACCAGCACCGGCACCACGAAGACCAGGGAAATGTTGGGCAGCACGATCAGCCGGTCGATCACGACACCGACCGCCGTCGCCACCGCCGTGGTGAGCGTGCCCTCGAGATACGGTCCCGGCGTCAGGGGCACATTGCGCAGCCAGTCGGGCGAGGCGGTCGAGCTCTTGCCCTGCTCCGCCGCCACCACCTCGATCGCCAGGCCCGAGCTGCTCCGCACCAGGTCATCGACGACGGAGCCGTGGCGCAGCTCGAACCAGCGCGAGCGCTGGGACTTGCCCAGGACGAGGCGCGTGGCGTTGCGCGCGCGGGCGAAGGCCAGGATCTCCTCGACCACCGAGCGTCCCGGCAAAGTCACGATCTCCGCGCCCAGCCGCTCGGCAAGCCGCATGGCCTCGGCGAGATGCCCACGCTCGGCCTCGGACAGGATGGCGTGACGGTCAGTCTCGACATAAAGCGCGATCAGTTCGGCATCCAGCCCGTCGGCCGTGCGCTTGGCGGCGCGCACGGCATTGGCGGCGGCCGCGCTTGGATCGAGGCAGACAATGACGCGTTCGCCCGCGGCCCACGGGCCCGTGATGGCGTGCTCGCGCATGTAGCTCAGCATCTGCTCGTCGACGCGCTCGGCCGTGCGCCGAAGCGCCAGCTCGCGCAACGCCGTGAGATTGCCCGGCGAGAAGTAGTGACGCAGCGCACGCTGTGCCTGCTCGCGGACGTAGACCTTGCCCTCGCGCAAGCGGCTGATCAGGTCGGCGGGCGTGAGATCGACCAATTCCACTTCATCGGCCGAATCGAAAACGCGGTCGGGTACCGTCTCGCGCACGCGGATGCGAGTGATGCGCGCCACCACGTCGTTCAGGCTCTCGATGTGCTGGATGTTCAGGGTGGAATAGACATCGATGCCGGCGGCACGCAGCTCCTCGACATCCATGTAGCGCTTGGGATGGCGGCTGCCCTCGACATTGGTATGGGCGAGTTCGTCGACCAGCACGAGCGCGGGCCGCCGCTTCAGGATGGCATCGATGTCCATCTCCTCGAGCGTGCGGCCCTTGTACTCCGCCTTGTGGCGCGGCACGACTTCCAGCCCGACCATCTGGGCTTCGGTCTCGGCGCGGCCATGGGTTTCGACGACGCCGATGACAACGTCGACCCCTTCGACCTTGCGCCGCCGCGCGGCCGCCAGCATCTCGTAGGTCTTGCCCACACCCGGAGCAGCGCCGAGGAAGATCTTCAGCTTGCCCCGTCCTTCCCTTTGCGCCGCCTTCAGCAGGGCGTCGGGTGATGGGCGCGTGTGGTCGGGAGCTTCAACCATCGAAGCTCCAAGATGTCACTACGACTTCATAGCGTCGAGGGCCATGTTGAGCTGCAAGACGTTGACGCGCGGCTCGCCCAGCACGCCAAGGAAGCGGCCTTCGATGTTCTGCGTGACCAGCTCGCGCACCCGGGCTTCCGGCAGGCCCCGCGCCTTGGCCACGCGCGGCACCTGGAAGTAGGCGGCGGCCGGCGTGATGTGCGGATCGAGGCCCGAGCCGGACGTCGTCACCAGGTCGACCGGCACCGGCGCGTTGGGATTCTCTGCCTTGAGCTTCTCGACGTCGCCCTGGATGCGCTCGATCAGCGCCTTGGAGGTCGGGCCGGCGTTGCTGCCCGAGGAGTTGGCGGCGTTGTACGGCGCGGGCACGGTCTTGGTCGCGTCGTTGGGATCGGTGTCGCTGGTCGCCGACGGCCGGCCATGGAAGTAGCGGGCGTCGGTGAAGTTCTGGCCGATCAGCTCGGAGCCCAGCACCTTGCCGTCCTTGACGATCAGGCTGCCGTTGGCCTGGCGCGGGAACAGGGCCTGCGCGACGCCCGTCATGGCCAGCGGGTAGATGAGGCCGGTCACGATCGTGAGCAGCACGATCATGACGATGGCGGGGCGGATTTCCTTCAGCATGGCTAAAAGTCCTTCAGGCAAGACCGATGGCGGTGATCAGCAGGTCGATGAGCTTGATGCCGACGAACGGTACGACGATGCCGCCGACGCCATAGATCAGGAGGTTGCGCACCAGCACCGCCGAGGCGCCGATCGGCTTGTACTGCACGCCGCGCAGCGCCAGCGGAATGAGAGCAATGATGATCAGCGCATTGAAGATGATGGCCGACAGGATGGCGCTCTGAGGCGTCTTGAGCTGCATGACGTTCAGCGCCTCGAGCTGCGGATAGAAGGCAAGGAACATCGCCGGGATGATGGCGAAGTACTTGGCGACGTCGTTGGCGATCGAGAAGGTCGTGAGCGCGCCGCGGGTCATCAGGAGCTGCTTGCCAATCTCGACGATCTCGATGAGCTTGGCCGGATCGCTGTCGAGGTCGACCATGTTGCCGGCCTCGCGAGCGGCCATGGTGCCGGTGTTCATGGCGACGCCGACATCGGCCTGGGCCAGCGCCGGCGCATCGTTGGTGCCGTCGCCGCACATCGCCACCAGCTTTCCCTGGGCCTGCTCGTCGCGGATCAGCTTCAACTTGGTCTCGGGCGTGGCCTGGGCCAGGAAGTCGTCGACGCCGGATTCGGCGGCGATGGCGGCGGCCGTCACCGGATTGTCGCCGGTGATCATGACGGTGCGGATGCCCATCCGGCGCAAGGTCGCGAAGCGCTCGCGGATGCCGCCCTTGACGATGTCCTTGAGGTAGATGACGCCCAGGAGCCTGCCATCCTTGGCGACGGCCAGCGGCGTGCCGCCGGCCTTGGCGATCTTGTCGGCCAGGCTCTCGATCTCGCGCGCGACGTTCGGCGCGTTCGCGCCGGCCTTGACGTCGGCGACGATGGCGTCGACCGCGCCCTTGCGGATCGAGGTGCCGTCGACATCGATGCCGCTGATGCGGGTGTAGGCCGAGAACGGGATGAACTTGGCATGCAAGGGCGCCATCTCGCGGCCGCGGATGTTGTATTTCTCCTTGGCCAGCACCACGATCGAGCGGCCCTCCGGTGTCTCGTCCGACAGCGAGGCGAGCTGGGCGGCATCGGCGAGGTCGCGCTCGTTGACGCCGCTCACCGGCATGAACTCTGCCGCCTGGCGGTTGCCGAGCGTGATCGTGCCGGTCTTGTCGAGCAGCAGCGTGTCGACGTCGCCCGCCGCCTCGACGGCGCGGCCTGACATCGCGAGCACGTTGAACCGCACCAGGCGGTCCATGCCGGCGATGCCGATCGCCGACAGAAGCGCACCGATCGTGGTCGGAATGAGGGTGACGAACAGCGCCACCAGCACCAGCACGCCCATGGTGCCGCCGGCATAGGCGGCGAAGCTCGGGATCGAGGCCACCGAGAAGACGAAGATGATCGTCATGCCGGCGAGCAGGATGTTGAGCGCGATCTCGTTGGGCGTCTTCTGGCGCTCGGCGCCCTCGACCAGGGCGATCATGCGGTCGAGGAAGGTCGAGCCGGGCTGCGCCGTGATGCGCACCTTGATCCAGTCGGAGATGACCTGCGTGCCGCCGGTGACGGCCGAGCGATCGCCGCCGGCCTCGCGGATGACCGGCGCGGATTCGCCGGTGATGGCCGCCTCGTTGACCGAGGCCACGCCTTCGATCACCTCGCCGTCGGAGGGGATGAGATCGCCCGCCTCAACCAGCACGACGTCGCCCTTCCTGAGCCCGGTCGCCGGCAGGGTCTCGAACGTCCTCGTCTGGACATCCCTCAGCCGCTTGGCCACCGTCTCCGTCTTGGCCTTGCGCAGGGTCGCCGCCTGGGCCTTGCCGCGGCCCTCGGCCACGGCCTCGGCGAAGTTGGCGAACAGCACGGTGAACCAGAGCCAGAGGTTGATCTGGAAGGAGAAGCCCAGCCCGCTGCCGCCGGTGACCAGGTCGCGGATGAACAGGACGGTGGTCAGCGCCGCAACGACCTCCACCGTGAACATCACGGGGTTCTTCACCATCACCCGCGGGTCAAGCTTCTTGAAGGCACCGGCCAGCGCCGGCCCGAGGATCTTCGGGTCGGTGAGGGTGGAGGCCGACGTGCGGCGACCGGAGAGCGCCATATCAGTCATGACTGTCCTCGACTCTAATAGAGGGTGCCGGCCATCATCGCGAAATGCTCGACGATCGGGCCGAGCGCGAGGGCCGGGAAGAAGGTAAGGCCGCCAACGATCAGGATGACGCCGACGACCAGGCCGACAAACAACGGGCCGTTGGTCGGGAACGTGCCGGCCGACGCCGGCACGATCTTCTTGGCCGCCAGCGAGCCCGCGATCGCGACCATGGGCACGATCATCAGGAAGCGGCCGATGAACATCGCGAGCCCGATGGTGGTGTTGTAGAATAGCGTGTTGGCGCTGATGCCGGCAAAGGCCGAGCCGTTGTTGCCGGTGCCCGACGTGTAGGCGTACAGGATCTCGCTGAAGCCGTGCGGACCTTGGTTGGCGGGGCCTGCAAGGCCAGCGTCGACGACCGTCGCGATCGCCGAGAAACCCAGGATCGAGAACGGCAGGATCAGGATGGCGAGCAGCGCCATCTTCACTTCCTTCGCCTCGATCTTCTTGCCGAGATACTCCGGCGTGCGGCCGACCATGAGGCCGGCGATGAACACCGAGATGATGGCGAACAGCAGCATGCCGTAGAGGCCGGCGCCGACGCCGCCAACGATGATCTCGCCGAGCTGGATGTTGAACAGCGGGATCAGGCCGCCGAGCGGCGTGAAGCTGTCGTGCATGGCGTTGACGGCGCCACACGAGGCCGCGGTGGTGATCACGGCGAACAGCGCGGAGTTGGCGATGCCGAAACGGACGTCCTTGCCCTCCATGTTGCCGCCGGCCTGCATCGCCGAGGGCGCCGTGTCGACGCCGAGCTTGGCGACCATCGGATTGCCGGCCGCCTCGGCCCAGTAGGCGACGAGCACGCCGCCCAAGAACAGCACCGCCATCACGGCGAATACCGCCCAGCCCTGGCGCTGGTCGCCGACCATGCGGCCGAACATGTTGGTGAGCGCCGCGCCGAGCGAGAAGATCAGCACGATCTGCACGAAGTTGGTGATGGCGTTGGGATTCTCGAACGGATGGGCGGAGTTGGTGTTGAAGAAGCCGCCGCCGTTGGTGCCCAGCATCTTGATGACTTCCTGCGACGCCACCGGTCCCTGGGCGATCACCTGCTTAGCGCCCTCGAGCGTCGTCGCCTCGGTATAGGCGCCGAAATTCTGCGGCATGCCCTGCCAGACGAAGAACAGGCCGACGACAATCGAGACCGGCAGCAGGATGTAGAGCGTGCAGCGCACCAGATCGACCCAGAAGTTGCCGATGCCTCGCGCCGAGCGGCGGGCGAAGCCGCGCACCAGGGCCACGGCCAGCGCAATGCCGGTCGCCGCCGACACGAAGTTGTGCACCGTGAGCCCGGCCATCTGCACCAGGTAGCTCATCGTCGTCTCGGGCACGTACGACTGCCAGTTGGTGTTGGTGGTGAAGCTCATCGCCGTGTTGAAGGCGAGGCTCTCCTCGACCGCCGACTGGCCGGCCGGGTTGAATGGCAACAGCGCCTGGAAGCGCATCAGCGCATAGAGGGAAAGGAAGCCCGCGAGGCTGAACAGCAGCATGCTCACGGCATAGGTGAGCCAGTTCTGGTCGGCGCGCTCGTCGACGCCGCTCAGGCGGTAGATGCCGCGTTCGACCGGTCCGAGCACGGGCGACGGGAAGGTGCGCTCGCCCGCGAAGACGCGCGTCATGTAGCCACCGAGCGGCTTCACGAGCAGGGTGATCACCACGCAGAACAGGGCGATCTGGATCCAGCCGTCGAAAGTCATGGGTCGTTCCTTGAGAAGCGCCCGCCTAGAAACGTTCCGGGCGCAGCAGGGCGTAGACGAGATAGACCAGCAGGCCGACCGTGACGGCGCTGCCCAGGATGTATTCGATCAGCATGGGCGGCTCCTCACAGCTTCTCGCAGGCGTAGGCATAGGCGATGGCGACGGCGAAGCTGCCGCAGCCGACCGCGATCAGGATGATGTCGAGCATCGGTTCCTCCGCTAAGCGATTCCCAGGATCTTCAACGCAACGGTGACGGCGAACGCAAACGCCAGATGCACGGCCAGGATCAGGCCGATCTCCGTCGCCACCTCGCCCGGCTGGGGCCAGGGGCCCTCGGACGGACATGATGCGACGTCCGTCGCCTCCCGGGAATGGCTGAGGGACCGGTTCATGGATCAGATCCGGTGCGTAACCCGCTCGTAGGCGATGAACGCGCAGAGCAGCAGGAATCCGAAGAACAGGGCGAGATCGAGCACGGGTTGTCTCCTCGCCGCATAAAAGGGGCCGACGGCGTAGGAATTCGAGACGTTTGCGCGCCGGGCGGCATAGGACCGGCATATGAATCGCAGGCCGCGGCCCTTCCTATGGAGTTCCTACGTCGCGCGCCGACGCTCGGCATGGATTTCCTAGGATCGGCGATGGTTCCCTGGCCGCATCATCGAGGAGCACGACAAATGAACCGGGGAGCAGTGGCCGCACTGGCGGCAGGTGTCGGATTCGTTCTCGCGGGTACGGCCGCCGCTCAGGACGCCAGCCAGAAGGAGTTCTGGAAGGCGCCGTTCGGCGGCTCGTGGACCGCGACCTTCGCTCTCGCCACCGACTACTCCTATCGCGGCATCTCGCAGACCCAGCGCCAGATCGCGATCCAGCCCGCCTTCACCTACGAGACCCCGACGATCAGCGAGACGGTGCCGGTCAGCGCCTATGTCGGCGCCTGGGGCAGCAACGTCTATTTCAGCAACACCAACCCGACCGTCGCCGAGATCGACCTGGTCACTGGCCTCAGGGCCAAGGCGCTCGATGACAAGCTCACCTTCGACCTGGGCTACATCCGCTACAACTATCTCGGCGGGCCCTCCAACCTGTTCCAGGACTTCAACGAGTTCGGCCTGGTCGTCGGCTACAATTTCGGCGTCGCCCAGCTGCAGGGCGCCGTGCGCTACAGCCCCAACTTCTTCGGCAACTCCGGCATCGCCTGGTACAAGTCGGGCCAGCTCACCGTGCCGCTCTCCTTCATCAAGCTGAACGAGAACGTCTCTTTCAAGCTGTTCGGCACGCTGGGTAACCAGTATGTCGAGCGCTTCACCAACTACGGCATCGGCAACAACAACTACTGGGACTGGCAGGTCGGCCTCGGCGTCTGGCTGTGGGGCGTCGACCTTTCCGTCGCCTACGTCGACACCAACCTGGATTCCAACACCTGCGCCGCCACCATGAACTGCGACGCCCGAGCCATCTTCACCATCTCGAAGACCTTCTAGCCTCGGGCCGATATAGGAATCTCATAGGAATTTGGGCGCTTGCAGCGTTGCTGCAGCACCAAATTTCGCGTTGACCCTCCTGCCTCGCCGCGCGATATCCCCGCCGGTTTCGACGGGGAGCGCTCCAGGGTCATGTCCGGCACAGCAGCGACGGCACAGCCGGCCGGCCAGAAGCGTACGGCCGCACTCACCCTGGCGGCACTGGGCGTCGTCTTCGGCGACATCGGCACCAGCCCGCTCTACACCGTCAAGGAATGTTTCAGCGAGTTTACAGGCCTGCAGCCGACCCACGAGAACGTGCTCGGCATCCTGTCGCTGATCACCTGGGTGCTGATCGTCGTCGTCACCCTGAAATACGTCGTCGTCGTCATGCGCGCCGACAATCGCGGCGAGGGCGGCGTGCTCGCCCTGATGGCCCTGGTCTCACGCCAACCCGCGATCAACCCGCGCCGCCGCCGCCTCTACCTGATCTTGGGCATGCTGGGCGCCGCCCTGTTCTACGGCGACTGCCTGCTGACACCCGCCGTCTCGGTGCTGAGCGCCGTAGAAGGCGTGAAAGTCGCCACCCCGGCACTGGATCCGATCGTGCTGCCCGTTTCCATCGGCATCCTGGTCGCCCTGTTCGCCGTCCAGCGCTTCGGCACGGCCGGAGTCGGCCGCTGGTTCGGGCCGATCACGCTGGTCTGGTTCATCGTCATTTTCATCCTGGGCCTGCGGCAGATCGTCGATGCGCCCCAGGTGCTCTGGGCTTTCCTGCCTCATCACGCGCTCGCCTTCGCGTTCAGCCACGGCATCGTCACCCTGTTCGCCCTGGGGGCGGTGACCCTGGCCGTCACCGGCGCCGAGGCGCTCTATGCCGACATGGGCCATTTCGGCCGCACGCCGATCCGCCGCGCTTGGCTGTGGCTGGTGCTGCCGGCGTTGCTCGGCAACTACTATGGCCAGGGCGCTCTGCTGCTCAACGACGCGAGCGCCATCGATAATCCGTTCTTCCGGCTGGCGCCGGAATGGGCGCTCTTCCCCCTGATCGTGCTGGCCACCGTGGCCACCGTCATCGCCTCGCAGGCCACCATCTCCGGCGCCTTCTCCATGGCCCAGCAGTCGGCCCTCCTGGGGCTGAGCGCCCGAATCCGCGTCGACCACACCTCGGAGAGCGAGTACGGCCAGATCTACGTGCCGGCGGTCAACTGGCTGCTGCTGGCGGGCGTTGTCGGGCTGGTGGTGTTCTTCAAGTCGTCTACCAACCTCGCGGCGGCCTACGGCATCGCCGTCACCGGCACCATGCTGGTCACCACCATCCTGGTGCTCGCCCTGGCGGTGCGCGGCTGGAAATGGCCATGGTCGCTCGCCATCCCCGTGTTCGCCGCCTTCCTGATCGTCGACGCCACGCTGTTCACGGCCAACATGATGAAATTCCACGAGGGCGGCTGGATGCCGATCGCCATCGCGCTCGCGATCTTCACCACCATGTGGACCTGGATGAAGGGCCGTGCCGCCGGCCTCGCTGTCGAGAAGGAAGCCACGCTGCCCATCGAGCAACTGATCGGCAGCATCAGTCCCGGCCGCGTCCATCGCCCGCAGGGCACGGCGGTCTATCTCACGCCCGTGCTGGACAGCGCGCCGGGCTGCCTGCTGCACAACCTCAAGCACAATGAAGTGCTGCACGAGCATGTCGTGCTGCTGACCATCGAGATCGGCGACGTGCCCTACATCGCCCCGGACCAGCGCGCCGAGGTCCGCCATCTCGGCAAGGGCGTACACCGCGTCGTGTTACACTACGGTTTCATGGAGCAGCCCGACATCCCGCGCGACCTGGCGCCCCTCACCGACAAGGGCATTCCCTTCGATCCGATGCGCACCTCCTACTTCGTCGGCCGCAACAGTTATGTCGGCTCTGCCCGGCCGGTGCTGCCGCGCTGGCAACAGAAGCTGTTCCTGGTGCTGGTCCGCTTTGCCGTCAGCGCCGCCGACTTCTTCGGCTTGCCCGCCAACCGCACCGTCGAGCTGGGCAGCAGGATCGAGATCTGAGCTGAGCCTCCGGCGGCGCAACGATTTCCCTGTCATCCCGAGCGCGGCGAGGGATCTTTGAGGCCACAGGAAAGATCCCTCGCTACGCTCGGGATGACAGCAGGTGCGTGCATCGCTCAGCGCCATCAAGTTCCCCGTTGAACCGCAGCTGTCCGCCGACCAGAATCGCCCACGCTGAACGGGGGAGTCTTTCGGGTATGAGTACGATCGCCGCTTCGCGGCCCGCCGGACGCAAGCGGGCGGCCGGCTTGACGCTGGCAGCGCTCGGCGTCGTGTTCGGCGATATCGGCACCAGCCCGCTCTACACCGTCCAAACCTGCTTCAGCGATTTCACCGGCCTGAAGCCCACGCCCGACAACGTGCTCGGCATCCTGTCGCTGATCACCTGGGCGCTGATCATCGTCGTCACTTTGAAATACGTCATCGTGGTCATGCGCGCCGACAATCACGGCGAGGGCGGCGTGTTGGCGCTGATGGCGCTGGTCTCGGGCGAGCCCGGCATCTCCGCCCGGCGGCGCACCGTCTACGTGATCCTGGGCATGATGGGCGCCGCCCTGTTCTACGGCGACTGCCTGCTGACGCCCGCCATCTCGGTGCTGAGCGCCGTCGAGGGCCTCAACGTGGCGACGCCCGCCTTCCAGCCCGTGATCCTGCCGATCGCCATGGCGGTGCTGATCGGCCTGTTCGCCGTCCAGCACTTCGGCACCGGCGGCATCGGCCATCTGTTCGGGCCGGTCATGCTGATCTGGTTCGCCATACTGGCCCTACTGGGCGTGCGCGCGATCATGCAGCATCCCGAGGTGCTGATGGCGCTGTCGCCCTATCATGCCTTCGCCTTCGCCATGAAGCACAAGACCGGCGCCTTCGTGGCGCTGGGCGCGGTCACCTTGGCGCTCACGGGCGCCGAGGCGCTCTACGCCGACATCGGCCATTTCGGCCGCAGGCCCATCCGGGTCGCCTGGCTGATCGTGGTGTTTCCCGCCCTGCTCGCCAACTACTACGGCCAGGGCGCGCTGCTGCTGATCGACCCCACCGCCGCGTCCAACCCGTTCTTCAAGCTGGCGCCGCATTGGGCGCTCTATCCCCTGGTCGTGGTCGCCACGATGGCGACGGTGATCGCCTCGCAGGCGACGATCTCGGCCGCCTTCTCGATGGCCCAGCAGGCGACCCTGCTGGGCGTCAGCCCGCGCGCCCGCATCCAGCACACCTCGCCCAACGAATTCGGCCAGATCTACGTGCCGGCCGTGAACTGGCTGCAGCTCTTAGGCGTGCTGGGCATCGTGCTGGCCTTCCAGACCGGCCCCGACATCGCCTCGGCCTACGGCATCGCCGTGACCGGCACCATGCTGCTCACCACGGTCCTGGTGCTGACGCTGGCCGTGCGCGGCTGGAAGTGGCCGTGGCTGCTCGTCGTGCCGCTCTTCCTGCTGCTGCTGGTCGTCGACGGCCTGCTGTTCTCGGCCAACATGACGAAGTTCGTCGAAGGCGGCTGGGTGCCGCTTGCCATCGCCACCCTTCTCTTCATCGCCATGTGGACCTGGTATCGCGGCCGTCATGCCGTAGCGCTGCGCGAGCACGAGCGGACCGTGCCGATCGACACGCTGCTTGCCACCATCGAGCCCGAGCGCCTGCACCGCACGCAGGGCACGGCGATCTACCTCACGAGCTTCGCCGACGGCGGCTCCGACAGCCTGATGCAGAACCTGCGGCACAACGGCGTGCTGCACGAGCATGTCGTGCTGCTGACCGTGCACCTTCTCGAGGAGCCGTTCGTCTCGCCGGAGGACCGCCTCAGGATGCGCGAGCTGGGCAGCGGCCTGCACCGTGCGGTGCTGTGCTACGGCTTCATGGAGAAGCCCGACGTCGCCCACGACATCGCGGGCCTCGCCGGGCAGGGTATCCCGATCGATCCGCTGCACACATCGTTCTTCATCGGCCACAACAACGTCGTGAGCGGCGAGCATCCACTGCTGCCGAGCTGGCAGCGCCGGTTGTTCCTGATGCTGAGCCGCTTCGCGGCGAGCCCGACCGACTTTTTGGGACTGCCCGCCAACCAGACAGTGGAGCTCGGTAGCCGGATCGAGGTTTAGTCTTCGTCTTCCGGACCGCGCGCGTACAGCGCGCTCCAGCGCATGTGCGCGCGGGGCGCGCGCGGGCCGGGCGATCGATGTGGCGAACCCGCGCAGCGTGATCGCATCTCGGGCCCGCGGCTGGAGGCCGCGCGCCAGAAGGTCGGCCAGGCGCGCGAAGATGCGGCCGGCTTCGACGCAGCCGACGTCCTGCGCGACCGCTTCGGCGGTGATGTTGAGCAGGGCGTTGCCGGCGAGGTCGCGGCATTCGGCCGGCAGGTCCTCGACGGCGTCGGAGATGAGCTGCATGGCGCGTTGCAGGTTCGCGACTTGATCGGCGCTCAATTGAGCCTCCCTCCGGCATCGCCGGCCGGCGGCGCGAGCCTCAATCCCGCGCTGGCCAACGCGACAGAGAACGCTTTCAACCGCACCGCCGCCACGCGCGAGGCCGTCGGCGCCATCATGATATCGAGCGACGCGAGCAGCGGTCCGTCGAAATCGCCCTGCGCGAGACCGCACAGCGCCACCAGGGTCGCCTCGTCGCCGCTGACGCACGCGCAGTCCGGACGATGGATCTCCATCGCGCGGCGCATGCCGAACAGGAAGGCATCCATGGCGATGGCGAAGTCGGGCAGCACCTCGAGCACGCCCGCCGTCTTGAAGCCCTGGTGCAGCACAGAGCCTTCCGCCGGCAGCGCGCGATCCTGCTGCCACTGGCGCAGCGCCCACAGCACGAAGCGCTCGCTGATCGGCAATCCGCAGCCGCAGCCCGGCCGGCCGCAGCCCGCACGCAGGTTGCTCTGCAGCGGGTTAACCCTTTGTTCTACCGAGCTTTCCATGGGTCACCGAAGGTTGAAGGCGATTGACAGGTGGGCTGACTCTATGCGATTGAGAGTCGTTCGCAAGTTAAAAAAGGGGGAACAGCTGAGGCCATGAGCCAACCACCGCGTGCGCCGCGGCCGAACGATGTCGGGGGAGAGACGACAGACAACGTTCAATCGGTCGACAGTGCAGCGCTGATGAAAGGCCGGCGCGAACTGATCATCCGACACGGCGCCGACACCTATCGTCTCAGGATCACCGCTTCAAACAAGCTGATCCTCACGAAGTAAGTACGTACCCCGGAAAGCCATCCCTTTCCGGTCAAACTGCCCAGCCAGCCGATCCTTCGAGGGTCCCAGCCAGCCAGGCGTCCTTTTTGGGGGCCCTACTGGCTATGAACACCAGGCGACATTTCTATCTCTTGATGGCGAGTACCGCGATCGCGGGAACGATCGCCCTGCCGACTCTTGCGCAGACTCCGACGGCTCAGACTCCGACGCCGACCGCACCCAACGCCACCGGCAACACCACGCCGCCGCCGCCCGCCGACCAGTGGCCCGGCAGCACCACCATCCCCATCGCCACGCCCGGCCAGCCGGTGCCGACGCAGCTCGACGCCGTCACCACGGCGGCGACGCGTACGCGCCGCCCGCTGGACGACGTGCCGGCGACGGTCTCGGTCATCACCACCGAGGACATCGACCGCGAGAACATGCAGGACGTGCGTGACCTGGTGCGCAACGAGCCCGGCGTCACCGTCGGCAACAACCCGTTCCGCGCCGGCTACCAGAATTTCCTCATTCGCGGCATCGGCGGCAACCGCGTGCTGCTGATGGTCGACGGCATGCGCATGCCCGACTTCCCCGATTCCAACCAGGGCGCCGGCACCTATACGCGCGAGCAGCCCGACCTGGAAGACATCAAGCGCGTGGAAATCATCCGCGGCCCCGCGTCGGCGCTGTACGGCTCCGACGCGCTGGGCGGCGTGGTCGCCTACACGACCAAGGATCCCGGCGACTACATGATCGGCGGCAAGAACGTCTTTGCCAGCATCAAGGGCGCCTACTCCGGCGCCAACCAGCAGTTCGCCGAGACCGCCACCGGCGCGGTGAGAGACGGCAACGTCGAGTTCCTGGGCATCTACACCCGCCGCGACGGCCACGAATTCTATCCGGCGCAGTCCTCGCTCGGCCCCAACCCGACGAGCTTCTATAACAACGACTTCCTCGCCAAGCTGGTGCTGCGGCCGACCGGCGTCGACACCATCCGCATCACCGGCGGCTACACCCAGGGCCAGCAGAGCACGCAGGTCCTGTCGGGCGTCGGCAACTTCTCGAGCCTGTTCGCCCGCATCTTCGACGAATGGGGCCAGGACTACACCCAGACCTACCGCATCAGCGCCCAGTGGGTGCACAACGCGCCGATCGGTTTCATCGACCGCATCGACTTCATGGCCTACTTCAACTCGATCTACACCCAGGCCGACACGTACCAGCTGCGCGGCGCCTTCAACGGCGCCATCCCGACCAACGCCCGCACCTCGCAGTTCTACTACACGCAGAACGTCACCGGCGCCGAGCTGCAGATGAACACCGACACGCTGCTGTGGGGTGCGCGCAACATCTTCACCTACGGCCTCTCCTTCGCCTACACGACGACGACCCGCCCGCGCGATCGCTGGCAGATCACCCTGGCGACCGGTGCGCGCACCAAGGTCGTGGCGGGCGAGACCTTCCCCAACAAGAACTTCCCCGACACCGACACCGTCCAGGCCGGCGCCTACATCCAGGACGAGATCACCCTGCTGGGTGGCCAGCTCAGCCTGCTGCCGGCGGTACGGTTGGACTACTACCAGCTCACGCCTAATGCGGACCGCTACTTCTGGAACTCGACCGGCGCCACGCTGAACGTCGTGCCGTCGGCCAGCACCTACCTCTCGGCCTCGCCCAAGTTCGGCGCGATCTACAGATTCTCGGACAACTATTCGTCCTACTTCCAGTACGCGACGGGCTTCCGCGCGCCGCCCTACGACAACGCCAACTTCGGCTTCACCAACACCGCGTCGTTCTACCAGATCCTGCCCAACGCCAACCTCAAGCCCGAGACCGCCAACAGCTTCGAAGTCGGCTTCCGCGGCAAGTACGCGACCGGCTCGAGCTGGCAGCTCACCGGCTTCTACAATCTCTACAACAACTTCCTGGAGACGGTGACGGTGGGCCAGGTCGGCCCGATCACCCAGTTCCAGTACGTCAACCTCACCAACGTCACGATCTGGGGCGTGGAAGCACGCGGCGAGTATCGCTTCTCGCCGCAATGGTCTGTGCTGGGCTGGACCGCCTTCGCCCAGGGCACCGACACGCGCACCGGCCTGCCGGTCGATTCGGTGAGCCCGTGGGCGACCCAGGCGCGCGTGCGCTACGGCTCGGACGAGGGCTTCGTGGCGCAGCTGATCGGCACCATGACGGCGCAGCATACGCAGGTCTCCAATCCGACCTACTTCCAGACGCCGGCCTATTTCAATCTCGACGCCACCGTCGGCTACGTCTTCAAGGACCACTTCAAGATAAACGCCGGCGCCTTCAACATCACCAACGCCAAGTACTGGAACTCGGCCGACGTGATCGGGCTCACCTCGACCAACCAGCAGCTCGATCTCTACGCCCAGCCCGGCCGCTACTTCGGCGTCAACCTGACGGCACGATGGTAGTCCCGACGGCCCTCTCCGCCGAGCGACTGCCGGCGCCATCGACACGCACGCCGCGCGTGCCGATGGCGTTGTCGCTTGGGCTGCATGGGGTCGCCGTCCTTCTTCTTTTCGCCGCCGGCGCCGCCGGCAGCATGGGCTCCGTGGAGCCCGCCTTGCTGGTCGAGCTGGCGCTGGTCGGTCCGCCCTCGGACAAGACCGATGCCAACGAGCCCGTCAGCGAGGTCGCGATCGAGGTGCCGCCGGCCGAGGAGCCGCCGCCGATCGATTTCTCGACCATGGTGAAGCCGATCGAGCTCACGCCCTCGCCCGAGCCGCCGCCCGTCGATTTCTCCGAGCTGAAGCCAGTCGAGCCAGCCAAGCCGCCGCTCCCTCCCAAGCCGCAACAGCAACCGCAGAAGCAGCAGGCGGCACAGCAGGCCACGCCGAAGGCCGCACCGGCGCAAAATTTTGGTAACGCAGGCGCCGCACAACAGGCCGCCGCGGGTTTCCTGCCGTGGCCCGCGGTCGTCTGGGAAGGCAAGCCGCGCTACCGTCATCCACCGACGCCGGCGGTCTACCCACCGCGCGCCATCGAGCTCAACCAGCAAGGCGAGGTCCTGGTGCGTGTGCGCCTCGATCCCGAAGGAACGGCCGTCGAGATCGTGGTGCACCGCCCAAGCGGCTACCAGATGCTCGATCGCGCCGCCGTCGCGGCCGTGAAGAGCTGGCATTTCCTGCCAGCCGTGCGCGACGGCCGGCCGGTCTCGGCCTGGGTCGAGATCCCTGTCCGTTTTCATCTGCGTTAGACAAAGGAGACCCTCATGCTCTCGTCCGCCAATGCCGACCTTGCGGCCCGCTGGAGCCGCCTGCGCGGCGAGCAGCCCACGCTGCGCATCCGCGACGCCGCCACGACGCTCGGCGTCAGCGAGGCCGAGCTGGTAGCGCTTGGTGTCGGCACGACGGCGACGCCGCTTGCCGCCGACTGGCGCTCGATCCTGTCGCAGATGCCTGAGGTCGGCCGCGTCATGTGCCTGACGCGCAACGAGCATTGCGTGCATGAGCGCCACGGCCGCTTCGAGGACGTGCAGGTGACGGGGCCGCATGGCCTGGTGCTGGGGCCCGACATCGACCTGCGCCTGTTCCTCAGCAGCTGGAAGCACGGCTTTGCCGTGCGCGAGTCCGTGAAGAGCGGCGAGCGGCTCAGCCTGCAGTTCTTCGACGGCACGGGCGAAGCTGTCCACAAGATCTACGCCACCGACGAGACCGACCGGCCAGCGTTCGATGCCCTGATCGCGCGCCATCGCACTGAAGCGGCGGGCGAGCTCGCCGTCGCGCCACGCGCGTCCGGAGCGGTCGATCGTCCCGATTCGGAGATCGACGTCGAGGGCCTGCGCCAGGCCTGGCGGGCGATGAAGGACACGCACGAATTCTTCGGCATGCTGAACAAGTTCAAGGTCGGCCGCGTCCAGGCGCTGCGCCTGGTCGGCGAGGAGTTCGCCCGCGAACTGCCGGCGCGCGCGCTGCGCTCCTCCATGGAGATGGCGAGTGCCGACGGCACGCCGATCATGATCTTCGTCGGCAGCGGCGGCTGCATCCAGATCCATAGCGGGCCGATCAACCGCCTGGTCGAGGTCCATGGCTGGTTCAACGTGCTCGATCCCGCCTTCAATTTGCACCTGCGCGAGGCCGGCGTGGCGCGCGTCTACTCGGTGCGCAAGCCGACCGACGACGGCATCGTCACCTCGATTGAGGCGTTCTGCAGCAACAACCGCAACATCCTGTTGATGTTCGGCGAACGCAAGCCAGGCAAGCCCGAGCGCGAACCCTGGCGCAGCATCGTGGCGCGCATCGAGAAGCAGGCCGCGTCGTGAACCGGTCTCTTGCGACAGGTCGCCGAGGCGCCGCCGCCCTCGGCCTGGCGATGCTCGTCGCCTCGCCGGTGCGCGCGCAGCAGAAGGCGCCGCGCATCGTCTCGGTCGGCAGCGCACTCACCGAGGTATTTTATGCGCTGGGCGCGGAGAACCTGCTGGTCGGCGTCGACACGACCAGCCTCTATCCGCCACAGGCGAAGTCACTGCCGCAGGTCGGCTACATGCGCGCGCTCTCGGCCGAGGGCGTGCTGTCGCTGAAGCCGACATTGATCATGGCGACCACGGGCGCGGGTCCGGCCTCGACGTTCGACCAGCTCAAGGCCACCGGCATCGAGGTCGTGATCCTGCCCGATCGCTACGATTACGATAGCGTGGTCAAGAAGATCGAGGCCGTCGGCAAGGCCACCGGCAAGGTCGCCGAAGCCGACGCCCTGATCGCGCGCGGCCAGGCGGACATGAAGGCGCTGTCCAACCGCCTGGCGTCGACGCCCAACAAGCCGCGCGTGCTGTTCCTCATGTCGATGAGCGGCGGCGCCCCGCAGGCTGCCGGCCGCGACACCGCAGCGGACGGCATCATTCGCCTCGCGGGCGGAGTCAACGCCATCGACGGCTACTCCGGCTATCGGCCGCTGACGCCCGAAGCGGTGATCGCCTCGCGCGCTGACTACATCCTGGTGCCGCGCCAGTCGGTAGAATCGCTGGGCGGCGCCGACAAGGTGCTCGACCAGCCGGCCATCCGCCAGACACCCGCCGGCCGCGCCGGCAAGCTCCTGCAGTTCGACATCCTGCTGCTGCTGGGCTTTGGCCCACGCACCCCGCAGGCCGCGACCGAGCTCGCCGCCGCGCTGCATCCGGAACTGGCGAATTGATCATTCCGGTAGCAAGCGGCGATGAGGTCCTTCACTGCGCCCAGGACGACGTCATGAAAACGCTCCTCGCCGTCACTCCATGACCCTCGCCCTCAAACGCCCCGTCCCCCTCTTCGCCCTCGCCGCCGTCGCCAGCATCGTCGGCGGCCTCTGCGTCGGGGCCTTTCCGGTCGGCTTCGCCGACCTCCTCTCCGCGCTCGGCCTGTCGGCCAAGCCGATCGACGACACCACGTCGGTCGTCCTCTACGCCATCCGCGCGCCGCGCGTGCTGGCGGCCTTCTGCGTCGGCGCGGCCCTGGCCGCAAGCGGCGCCGCCCTGCAGAGCCTGTTCCGCAATCCCCTGGCCGATCCCGGCCTGCTCGGCGTGTCGAGCGGCGCCGCGCTCGCCGCCGTGTCGGTGATCGTGCTGGGCGAGAGGGTGATGCACATCGTCCCGCCGGATCTACGCCCCTGGCTGTTGCCGCTCGCGGCGTTCGGCGGCGGCCTGATATCGACCACGGTCGTCTACCGGTTGGCGGCGCGCGAGGGCGTCACCCTGGTCGGCACCTTGCTGCTGGCCGGCATCGCCATCAACGCGCTGACCGCGGCCGGCATCGGCATGCTGGTGTTCGTGGCCGACGACCAGCAGCTGCGCACCCTGATCTTCTGGACCATGGGCGGCTTCGGCGGCGTCACCTGGACCGCCATCATGCCCGCCCTCATCGTCCTCGCCATCGCGGTGCCGACCCTGCTGCCCGTCGCGCACCTGCTCGATGCCCTGGCGCTGGGCGAGCGCGAGGCGGGCCATGTCGGTGTCGACGTCGAACGGTTGAAGCGCCGTCTGGTCGCCCAGGTGGCGCTGGCCGTCGGCGCGGGCGTGGCGATCTCCGGCACCGTCGGCTTCGTCGGCCTGATCGCGCCGCACATCGTGCGCCTGCTGCTGGGCCCCGCGCACCGCACCTTGCTCCCGGCGGCGGCCCTGTTCGGCGGCGCCTTCCTGGTGCTGGCCGACGCGCTTGCCCGCACCATCGTCTCGCCCGCCGAATTGCCGATCGGTGTTCTGACGGCGCTGGTCGGTGGACCCTTCTTCCTCTGGCTGCTGGCCGGCCGCGCATCGCGCGAGGGACTGTGAGCACCTTGCAAGCCCAGGCCATCGAGGTGCGCGCCGGCGCCAAGGCCCTGATCGCCGACGTCTCCCTCACCGTCGAGCCCGGCGAATTCTTGGCCGTGATCGGCCCCAACGGCGCCGGCAAGAGCACGCTTTTAGGCGCCCTGGTCGGCGATAGATCGCTCGCGAAAGGCCACGTGCTGCTCGACGGCAAGCCGCTGCCGCGCTGGAACAAGCGCGAGCTCGCGAAGCGGCGTGCCGTGCTGCCGCAGCACTCCAACGTCGCCTTCGACTTCACCGGCCTGCAGGTCGCCATGCTGGGCCTGCTCGCCCATCGCGATCGCCTGTCCGAGCCGCAGATGCGCGCCCTGGCCGAACAGGCGCTGGGCGAGACCGAGGCCCTGGCCTTCGCCGACCGGCCCTACACCGTGCTGTCGGGCGGTGAGCGCCAGCGCGTCCAGCTCGCCCGCGTGCTGGTCCAATGCGACGCCGACACCGCCGGCACGCCCTTCCTGCTGCTCGACGAGCCGATCGCCGGCCTCGACCTCTCGCACCAGCACGCCGCGCTCGCCAGCGCCCGCCGTCGCGCCGACCGCGGCCTGGGCGTAATGGCGGTGCTGCACGACCTCACCATGGCGGCGCGCTACGCCGATCGCGTCGCGATCATGGAGCAGGGCCAGGTCACGGCATTGGGAAGCACCGATGCGGTTCTCGAGCCCGCTCGGCTATCGGCCGTCTTCGCGACACCTATCGTGCGAGTCGAAGCGCACGGAGCGTCGGCTTTCCTGAGCCTTGGTCGCTAAGCGCGGCGCTTTGCTCCAAGGGCGTCGGGACGCTGGAAAGCCGCCTCTGCCGGCGATCGGCGTCGTACTGCTCTTTCGACACCATGGGGGAAAAGACGCTTCGATCCTTTGGTTCGAGCGCCGCTCGACGCGAGCTCGAATCGCCGCCGCAACTGAGCAGCACCTGCCATCTTCTGGATGGTCTTTCCAAGTCGGCCATGACGACTCCTCGTGCAAGGGGGAGTGCGTCCGGTATCGCGCCGACCGGATGCACATCGGCGCGCCGGAGGCCGTCATGCGCAAAGCCGTACTCTTGAGGATTGAAGACGCGTTCCGACAGAAGCCCACAAACCCACGCGCGTGAGCTTCTTTCCACACACCGCCGACACGCTAACGCTGGTGGGCTGTCGGTTGCGTGACCTTTGTGTGACAGGGAGGCATGCCGGACCTCGGGCAGCTGCATCGCGTCTGAATTTCACGTGAAGCCGCTAGGCGTGATGGGAGCTCGGATCCGGTCCAGCACCCAACCGGTCTTGATCAGCTCGCGGATCAGGTCCGCACTCTTCATGGTGTGTATTAGACACACCGCACTCTGAGGCGGTCAAATTAGCTTACGCCCCGTAGTCCGACGGCCGGGCAGCTGCATCACGCCCGAACGTCGCCAGTGCGGCGGCGCAGCATCACCAACTGGTAGACGAGTTTCCCTGTCTGCCACTTCAGGAACTGCTCGCTGTCCGGGAGACACAGCATCTCCTTGAAGCGCTCGCGCACGAAAGGTATGCGGAGCAGAAACGATTCTCGAAAGTGCGCATAGCGGTCGTGGAGTGCTTGGCGCACCCCCGCTGTCGCATCCACGATGGTCTCGATCTCAAACCCCGTCTGGGTCCCCAGTTGGGAAAAGTATGCATGGACATCGCGGTCCTTGCGGAACGCCTCGGCGACCAGAAGATAGCCCCCTTCTTTCAGGACTCGATGACCTTCGCGGAGAAAGGCCGCAGGCGGGTCATAGAACAGGCCCTCGACGCACAATACGCAGTCAAACTGTTTGTCCGCGAACGGCAACCTGGCCATTTCTCCCTTGACGACCCTCACACCAAGCCATTTTGACCGCAGGCGGGCGACCAGCGAGGTATCGACGCCTGTGGCATTCAGTGCCGGATATCTGTTCTTCAAATGGCGGAGACCGCCACCGCAACCCGCGGGGGCATCGAGAAGGGACAGATCCTGGAACTCCCGGTCCGAGTTGGGCAGCAGGCGAACGAGCTCCGCATACAACTGGATCTGGCTGAGATCGTTGGAAAACGCTGCGTCGATGGTCCTTCCCGGGTCTACCGGCGCAAAGCCGCGATTGAAGGCCACGCTCCCCCCGATGCACGCCCAGGCGTAAACCCCTTCATAGATGATCCGCCTGAGCAGTCTCTTCATGCACCATAGTCCGCCGGAGGCCGCTGCGGACGCGTCGCCTTCAAAAGAAAATGGTCGAGCGACACCGGCCCAGGCCCTGCGACGGCGAGGTAGCCGAACATCACGAAGTAGGAGATCTCCTCGAAGCCGAGCAGCGTCTGCAGCGAATCGACATCGCCCCATTTGGCCGAGGCGATGGCCACCAGCATGATGATCATCATCGGGACGGAGACGACGCGCGTCAGCAGGCCGACCAGCAGCAGCAGGCCGCCGACGAACTCCATGCCCGAAGCGAAGGGCGTCAGGATCTCCGGCGCGGGGATGCCCCATTCGCGGAAGTTCTCGATCATGCGCGGGAGGAAGTTGAGCTTCTGCCAGCCCGTCCACAGGAACACCCAGCCGACGACGATGCGGATGGCCAGCGGCGGCAGCCACGTGAGCCAGGCGACGACGACGCGCGGCCAATCGTAGAGGACCGTGATCAATGCGTTCATATGCTGGCATCCCGCTCGAGGAAGGCGCGGGCGCCCGCTACTCGCGAACGCCCGCTGCCGTATCCAAGCCGACTTACATCACCTTGCCGCCCTTGGCGGTGCAGGCCGCGGCATCGGCCGCTTCGGTGAAGCCCTGGCCCTTGCAGGCATTCTGGCCCTTGCAGGCCGAGTTGGCGGTCTTGCAGGCGCTCTGGCCCTTGCAGGCATTCGAGGCGCCGCACTTCACGCCGGCTGCGAAAGACGTGGACGCGAAGCTCGTGGCGGCGAAGACCGAGACGGCGGTGGCGATCAGCGTACGCTTGTTCATGGAGACCTCCTGGTTGGACGGGCCAACAAGCCCGCATCTGGTCATTCGCAGCCTCAGGCTTCTACGTTACAGACAGCGCGTGGATTTATGGGTGTAATGTTTCGCTCCCCGCACACGAATACGTGAAAGACCGAGCTCGTTGGCCGACCCGACCGATCTCTCCGCCCTGATGCGCCGGGCAAGGCAGGGCGACGACGAGGCCTATCGACGGCTGCTCGGCCATGTCTCGCTGTGGCTGCGCGCCGTCGTGCGCCGCGGATTGATCGCGGCGGGACGCGGCCCGGCCGACTGCGAGGATGTCGTTCAGGAGGCGCTGCTTGCCATGCATCTGAAACGCGACACCTGGGACGAGGCACAGCCCATCGAGCCGTGGCTGCGCGCGATCGCGCGCTACAAGCTGGTCGATCATCTGCGCCGGCGCGGCTTCCATGATCATCTCGATATCGAGGACTACGCCGAGGAGATCGCCGTTTCCGTCGATACCGACGCCGCGGTCGACTCGCAGGCGCTGCTGGCCGGCCTGCCCGAACGCCAGCGCCGAATCGTCGAGGAGATTTCCCTGGAAGGTCGGCGCGCCGCTGAAGTTGCGGCAAAGCTCGGCATGAGCGAAGGCGCCGTCCGCGTCACCCTTCACCGCGCGTTGAAGGCGCTGGCCGCCGCCTATCGGCGAGACCGATCATGAAGACCGACAAGCTGATCGACGCCCTGGTCGCCGACCGCGCGCCACGCGGCAAGCCACTGCGCTGGATGCTCGCCGCTGCGCTGCTGGCGGGAGGCCTTGTGTCGTTCGCCTTTTTCCTGGCCACGCTCGGCGTGCGCGCCGACATCGGACCGGCGCTCCACACATGGCGGTTCGAGCTCAAGGTCGGCCTGGTGCTGCTGGCTCTGGGCCTGGCCTTCAGCCTGTGCATCGCGTTGTCGCGTCCCGTGGCGCCCGCGCATCCGGGCCGGCGCCTGCTGCCGCTCGCGGCGCTTGCCGTCCTCGCGGTTGCCGTCGAGCTTTCGGTGCTGCCCAGCGTCTCCTGGGCAGGCCGGCTGATCGGCAGCAATGCCTTGGTCTGCCTGGTCGCAATACCGACGCTGGCGATCGTGCCGTTGGCCGCGGTGCTCGCGATGCTGCGTTCGGGCGCTCCCGCCTCGCCCACACTTGCCGGCGCCGCCGCGGGATTGCTCGCCGCCGCCGCCGCGGCCGCACTCTATGCCTTTCACTGCTTCGACGATTCGCCACTGTTCGTCGTCACCTGGTACGGGCTCGCGGCCTTGCCGGTCATCACGCTCGGCGCCGTGGCCGGGCGCCGCCTGCTGCGGTGGTAGTCGGGCTGGTCAATCGACGGGAGCCGCCAGGCCTTCTAGCCAGCACCTGGCCGCCGGCACGCTCTCGAACAGCCGCAGCGGCCTTCTGGCCGACGCCAGGATGCCGATGAGGCGCGCCACCAGGATCGGCAGCTCGTCGCCCCGTAGCATGCCGCCCGGCAGTCATGACGACCGTCCCTTCGCGCACCAATGCGGCCCCACGCCACCACTGTGACAGGGGCGGCAGCGAAGAAGAAAGGCGGTACAAGGATTTAGGCGTTGCTCCAGGGCGAGAAGCGAGCTCGATTCGAGGACTGATTTGTCGGCTCCGCCGAACATCGAACCGCAACCTTTTGCGGCCCCCGTGATTCACCGCGAGTCTGTGTCGAATCCGTCATAAACCCGCCGGATTCGGTGGGCGTTATGGGGTGTCAAAGCAACAACCGGAAGGCCATGGGCGACCGCCCTACTCTGATCCTCACGACACGATTGGGCGTACGGCCGCTCGGCGTACGCGGCGACGCCCTCCACAACGTGGCGGGGCAGTTGCTGGCCGTGATCCGCCGCCGCCTGGGCGAGGGGCCCGCCAATCTTCTGGCCGAGCCGCAGCTGCGTGAGGGCGGCGACGGCATCGACTGGTACGCCGCCCGCTCGGGCGAGGTCCGCCGCTTCGCCGATCTCAGCGAGACCGAGCGCGCCACCACCCTGGAGACGGTGGAGACCCGTCTTGTCGCCATCCGCTCGCTGGGTTCGGTCCTGAAGGAATCGACGGGCAGCGAAGAGGCGCGCCTGATCGGCCGCTCGCTCGAGCTTTCCACGGCGCGTCCGTCCGACGATTTCATCTTCCTGGTCGACGGCGAGCCGGTCATCGCGGCCTGGGGCTACGAGGCCGACGCCGTCGCGGGGCTGGCCCCTTTCGCGCCCCCGCCAGTGCCGGCACCGGCGCCGTTCCGGCCCTCGCCGGCGGTGACGGCGAGCGCCCCCGCTGTCCTGCTGCCCGCCCGCCTTGCCTGGGCGCCGTGGCTGAGCGCCCTTCTGTTCGGCCTGCTGCTCCTGTTGCTGCTGCTGATCACCTCGTGGCTGTTGCGCGCCTGCGCGCCGGTCGATCCCTCGCTCAACATCGCCACCCTGGAGACGCCCGCGCCGCCCGCGCCCGAGCCGCCGCCCGATCCCACGCCGCTCCTGAAGGCCTCGCTCGACTCGGAGCAGGCCGACCAGGACAAGCTCAAGGCCGAGCTCGCCGCCCTCGAGGCTGAGCTCAAGGACAAGGTGGCGATGTGCAAGCCGATCGAGCCGCCCAAGCCGCCACCGCCGCCTCCACCGCCCCCGGTGGCCAAGGCGCCGCCGCCGCCCCCTCCTCCGCCGCCGCAACAGCAGGCCGCCGCGCCGCAGGCGCCGCCGATCAACCGGCCGCCGCCGGGCACGCTTCCGTGCAACTGGTCGGGCGATTCGGGCGGCGAGGGCGTCACCCGCAACCGACACTATCTGGGGGACAGGCCTGGTTTTGTGGCGATCAACTACAACCTGTATGTGAAGCCCGACGACATCAAGGTGATGTATCGTGGCCAGAACATCGCCGGTACCGGTGGGCCGCGCAGCGGACGCGGCGGCTTCGGCTTCAACTGGAACCCGGTTCCCGGGGATTATTCGGTCGACGTCATCGTAACAGGTGAGATGTGGGGGACGCGTTGGACGTACTCCATGGTCTGTCCCCGCTGAGATAGAGAGTGTTGAGGATCCGAGATGGCTGCTGGTCCCCTTCTCGTCAGTGAACCGCTGCAGCGCTATCGCGCGCTGGGCTTGGCGGGCGACCCTGTGTGGCGCGCCGCGGGACAGTTGCGCACGGCGATCGCCCAGCGCCTGTCGCGGCGGCATGCCGACCTTCTGGCGATCCCCGAGGTCGATCCGAGCGGGCAGCGCATCGACTGGTACGCGCCATTCGAGGGTCAGCCGCGCAAGCTCGCCGAGCTCGACGACAGCGAGCGCCAGTCGATCCTGAGCGAGGTCCATCGCCTGCATGGCGAGATCACCGGCCTCGCCGATTCGATGGACGAGCCGCAACGCTCGACCGCCGAGCGCAACTTCGCGCGCCTGCTGCGCCATGCGCTGACCGCGCCGGGCGAGGACACGCTCTACGTCGTCGACGGCAAGCCGGTGATGACGTTCTGGGGCTTCTCGGCCGATGCCAACCTGCCCGGCGTCTTCCTGGCGAGCCCTCCTGTTTCCCCGCGCGCGGCGGTTCGTCCGCAGCCGATGCCGGAAGCCGTCATGGCGTCGGCGCCGGCCGTCGTCGCCGCCGGCACGCGCTCGGTGTGGTGGCAGTGGCTGCTGCTGGCCGTGTTGCTGTTGCTGTTGCTGGCGCTGATGGCGTGGCTGGTGCGGCCTTATCTGCCGCATCTGGAGCCATGGCTCGAAGCCGAGGCGCGCGACCGGGCGCTCAGCCTCGCGGTGCGCCAGCCGGTCGAGCTGCAGAAGGCGCGCTCCGACACCTTGACGCAGGAGAACGAGAACCTGCGGCTCGAGCTCGCCCGTCTCACCGACGAGGCGTCGCGCCGCGGCGGCGATTGCGCCGCCGCCGTCGTCGTGCCGGGCGGTGTCGTCGTCGCCGATTCGAACGCGCCCATCGAGCGCAGCGCCGGGCCGGACGCGCCGCCGGCCGGGGCGGACGTCAACCTGGCCGACAAGAACGCCGGCAAGGACCAGCCGCAGGGCAAGGGTCCCGACGACAAGAACGTCGACAAGGGCAACATGAAGGGCCCGGACGACAAGGGTCCTCAGGACAAAGGAGCTCAGGACAAGGGCGGCAACGACAAGAACATGGCCAACAAGGACCAGGCCAAGAAGGACGAGCCCAAGCCCATGACCGTGCCGCCCGAGGCCAAGCAGAAGGGCGACCTCGCCTTCCTCAAGGGCGACTGGCGCTCGCGCACGGGTCTGGCGACGGCCACCGGCGAACGCGACCTCCGGCCCAACTACAATCTGGACGACAAGGGCAAGGGCAAGGTCAGCTTCGTGCAGAAGAACGGCACGACCTGCGAGGCCCCGGCCGAGGCGCGCTGGGACGGTTCCAAGCTCGTGATCGAGGAAAAGGCCAATCCCAAGTGCGCCGACGGCAAGACCTATGCCCGCAATACGGTAAACTGCGAGGTGGGCCAGGACGGCGTGGCCAAGTGCACCGGGAGTCAACCGGGTGACAACCGCAGCTACAACGTCCAGTTCGGCCGTTGACTCCCTGGATTTGTGGCACATTTTGACCTGACATGAGCGACCTTGCCCGCCTGCCGAGCTATCCCAGCCCGACGACGCTGATCGCCCGTTCGGGCATCCAGTTCCTCGATTTCGGGTTCGACCCCGTGCGCCTGAAGGTGCGCGAATGGGGCTTCCATGATGCCGCGGCGAACAAGGCCGTCGACGACCTGGTCCAGCTCGACTTCGACGAGGTGCGCGGCCAGTACGAGGTGGTCGAGAACGGCCGCCGCCGCGCCGCCGAGCCCAACCTCGTGGTCACCGCCAAGGACGCGCTGGCGGCCTTCCTCGACAAGTGGGTGCCGGTGCCCTTCCTGCAGGTCCGGCCCAACAACCAGTTCCGCGAAGGCCCGGCCGACTGGGCGCGTGTGCGCGTGGTCGACCTCGAGGCACGCTACGGCGCGGGCTATCGCGACGAGCAGGGCAATCGCTACCGCTGCGTGCTCGCCTTCGACACCGGCCTGATCGCCGAGGCGGAGGGCCGTGCCTATCTCGCGCCCTCGCCCAAGGACGTGACCTCGGGCGCGCTGTTCGCGCTCGCCCCGCAGCAGCGCGCCAACCATTGGCTGCTGCGTCAGAGCTGGATGACGCAGTGGCTCGAGGAGCTGTTCCGCGAGCTGCATCCGCGCGCCACGCTCGAGGAGATCGAGGGCGACATCAAGCAGAAGCCGCAGGAAGCGGTGGCGCGCTATCTCGCCTTCCTCGGCCTGCTGGCCGACGCCGTCCATTTCCCGCCGATCAAGCTTGTCGGCGACGCCGAGCGGCCGGGCCGCGGCGCCATCGAGGTCGACCTCGTGCTCGACGTCGGCAACTCGCGGACCTGCGGGCTGCTGATCGAGGCGGCGGGCGAGTTGGGCGTCAACCTGAACGACTCCTATGAGCTGGCCCTGCGCGATCTCTCACATCCCGAGGTCGTGCACACCAAGCCGTTCGAATCGCGCGTCGAGTTCGCCCAGGCCTGGTTCGGCAAGAACCATCTGTCGCGCCTGGGCGGCCGCGCCGATGCCTTCGTCTGGCCGACCATGACCCGTGTCGGCCCCGAGGCGACCCGCCTGGCCGCGCGCCGCCGCGGCACCGAGGGCAATACCGGCATGTCGAGCCCCAAGCGCTACCTGTGGGACGAGGAACCGCAGGCCCGCGAATGGCGCTTCAACATCGCCTATGCCCAGGACCAGACGGCGATGCCCGCCGCCGCCGGCCCGATGGCCCAGCTGGTCAACCAGAAGGGCGAGCCGTTGCACCTGGTCGAGCCCGAGGCCGACAGCGCCGATCACCTGCCGGTGTTCGAGCCGCTTTATTCGCGCTCCTCGATCATGACCTTCGTGCTGAGCGAGGTGCTGCTGCAGGCGCTGACGCTGATGAACTCGCCGCAGCAGCGCGGCCGCCGCGCCCATGCCGAGACGCCGCGCCGCCTGCGCCGCATCGTGCTGACGCTGCCGACCGGCATGCCGCTGGCCGAGCGACTGATCTTCCGCAAGCGCGCCGAAGCGGCGCGCGATCTCGTGTGGATGATGCTGGGCTGGAAGCTCGACGATCCCGCGGCGCCGGCGCCGCGCGTGCTGACCGACTGGGACGAGGCCTCGTGCACCCAGCTCGTCTATCTCTACACCGAGGTGGCGCGCAATTTCGGCGGCGATGCCCGCCGCTTCTTCCAGGTCACCGCCAAGCCGCGCGGCAAGCAGTTCGACGGCAAGCTGTCGATCGCCAGCATCGATGTCGGCGGCGGCACGACCGACCTGATCATCAACTCGTACGGCCTCGAGGGCGCCGGCACGTCCGTCACGCTCTTCCCCGAGCAGAAGTTCCGTGAGGGCTTCAACGTCGCGGGCGACGACATCCTGCTGCGTGTCGTGCAGGGCCATGTCCTGCCGCCGATCGAGGCGGCCATGCGCGCCGCCGGTATCGCCAACCCCACCGACCTGATGGCCGAGCTTCTGGGCGGCGATCGCGGCGGCGAGGACGTCATCCAGCGCAACCTGCGCCAGCAGTTCGCGCTGCAAGTGGCCCATCCCATCGCGCTGGAGTTCATGGGCGCCGCCGAGGATTACGACCCGACCTCCGGCGTGGTCGCAGCCGAGCCGCGGCCCTTCGACTCGTTCTTCCCCAACGGTTCCAAGCCGTCGGAAGAGGTCATCACCTTCGTCAACGAGGCGGCGCGCAAGCGCGGCGCCAAAGACTTCGACCTCAAGGCCACGGTGTTCCCGGTCGAATTGCCGGGCATCGACAAGACGGTGCGCGCCGAGATGGGCCGCGTGTTGGCCCCCTTGGCCGAGATCGTCCACGCCTACGATTGCGACGTGCTGCTGCTGTCGGGGCGGCCCTCGCGCCTGCCGGGCATCCGCGCGCTGTTGATGGAGCTGCTGCCGTTGCCGCCCGAGCGCGTGATCTCGCTGCACGAGTATCGCGTCGGCGCCTGGTATCCGTTCCGCGACGCCCGCCTGCGCGTCGAGGATCCCAAGACCACGGTGGCGGTGGGCGCGATGATCGCGGCGCTGGCCCAGTCGCAGCTGCCTGACTTCTCCTTCCGCTCCGACCTGCTGCGCTCGCGCAGCATCGCCAAGTTCATCGGCAAGCTCGATGGCGGCGGCCGCCTGCAGCGCGAGGATCTGGTCTATCGCGACGTCGATCTCGACAATCGCGAGTACGAGCTGCCGGAGATCGCCTTCGAGTTCCGCGGGCCCATGTGGCTCGGCGCGCGCCAGCTCGACCTGGTGCGCTGGCCGGCGGCGCGACTCTACGCGCTGGAGTTCGCCAAGCCGGAATATGCCGAGCGCCACGCGCGCGAGACGCCGTTCAAGATCGCACTGGCCCGGGTGAAGCCCAAGGACAAGGATTCGGGTGACGTCGAGCGCTTCCGCCTGCGCCAGGTGACCAACCGCGACGGCCGCGCCATCGCGCTCGATCGCCTGACGCTCCGACTGCAAACCTTGCCGCGTCGAGAGGGCTACTGGCTCGACACCGGCATGCTCAAGACCGGGTAACGCGTAATGGACACCGTCGATCTCAAGCTGGCCCAGGACTGCGAGGCGTTGGCGGTTTCCGCCAGCGAAGGCGTGGCGTGGCTGAGGGGCGCCGCGGACGAATCTCCCACGGTGGCGCAGCAGGCGCCGTCGCTGATCAGCGAGCTGCAGAAGGTCCGCAACCAGAGCCGCAAGCTGGCGCGCGCCGCGCGCCGGCGCATGTGCGTCGGCGTGTTCGGCCCCAGCCAGGCCGGCAAGAGCTATCTCGTCTCCATCCTGGCCAGCCGCGACGGCCGGCCGATGCAGGCCCGCTTCGGCGACAAGAGCTACGACTTCCTGCGCGAGATCAATCCGCCGGGCAACCGCGAATCGACTGGCCTGGTGACGCGCTTCGGTCTCGGCCTCAGCGCCGGCGACGCGGCGTTCCCCGTCCGCGTGCGGCTGCTGACGCAGACCGACATCGTGAAGATCCTGGGCAACTCCTTCCTGCTCGACTTCGATCACCAGAAGGCGGCGTTCGAGCGGCCCGATGGTGCCGCGATCCGCAAGCGCCTGGCCGAGCTGCGCGCCAAGGCCGCGGCACAGCCCAACGGCGACCTCGATTCCGACGACGTACTCGACCTGATCGAGTACTTCGACACCTTCTTCGCCGGCGTCACCGCCGAGCTGCGCACCGATTACTGGCGTGAGGCAATCGATCTCGCGCCGCGCCTGTCGGGCCAGGACCGTGCCCGGCTGTGGTCGGTGCTGTGGTACGACTTCCAGCCGTTCACCGATCTCTACCTCACGCTCTACGACGGCTTGCAGAAACTCAGCTTCGCGCCCGAGGCATCGCTCGGCATGGACGCACTGATCCCGCGCGAGAAGAGCATCGTCGACGTGCTCACCCTCGACAAGCTCGGCGCCGACGACGCCGACACCCTGCTGGTGCGTCCCAAGCACGCCGACGGCCGCTCGCTGCCCGACGCCGATCTGCCGCGCTCGCTGATCTGTGCGCTGACCGCCGAGCTTTCGGTCGCCATCGCCGAGAAGCCGTGGGACTTCTTCGATCACACCGACCTTCTCGACTTCCCGGGCGCGCGCTCGCGCCTGAAGCTCGCCAACCTGACCGACGTCGCCAAGGCAAAGGGCGTCGCCGAGGGCGCCAACCCGCTGCGCGAGCTGCTGCTGCGCGGCAAGGTCGCCTATCTTTTCCAGCGCTACTCGGCCGAGCGCGAGCTGTCGGCCATCCTGCTGTGCATCCCCGACGGCAACCAGGAGGTCCGCGATCTCTCCGACATGATGTCGGCCTGGATCGACCAGACGATCGGCGCCACGCCGGCCGACCGCGCCAAGCAGAAGAACGCGCTGTTCCTGGTCCTCACCAAGATGGACCGCGAGTTCGAGCAGAAGGCGGGCGAGACCGAGGAATCGAGGAAGCTGCGCTGGTCGGCGCGTCTCAACAACTCGCTGATCAACAACTTCCGCGGCGAATGGCCGGCCAACTGGGACGGCAAGCCGTTCGACAACACCTTCTGGCTCAGGAATCCCACCGTCATCGACGAGCGGTTGATGGACTATGACGACGGCCGCGAACAGGGCATCGCCGAGACCTTCGCCGAGCGCGCCCGCGAGCTGCGCGGCCATTTCGTCGCCAATGCCGAGGTGCGCCGTCATTTCGCCGATCCAGCGCGCGCCTGGGACGAGGCCTTCCGCGCCAACGACGGTGGCGTGGCTTACCTGGTCAAAAGCCTGATCCCGGTGTGCGATCCGGCGATCAAGCGCGCCCAGGTGCGCGGCCAGCTCGAGATCCAGATCCGCCGCCTGGTCGACCGCTTGGCGGGCTTTCATAGCGCCGCCGATGGCGATTCGCGCGCCAAGAAGCGCGATCTCGTCCACACCGTGCTGCGCGGATTGGCGAGCTGCATCCAGCAGCAGCTCTTCGGCGAGCTGATTGCGGTCCTACAGGTCACCGACACGGCCCTGCGCGAGATCTATTTCCGCATCTCTACCGCGCGTCCCTCCGACGAAGCCAACGGCCGCGGCGGCAAGCCGGCGTCGCAGGTCGCACAGTCGACCGGCGCCGCCGTCGATCTCGGCGCCATCTTCGCCGACGTGTTCGGCGAGGATGCCGGCCGCTCGGCGCCGCCGTCGGGCGTGCTGGAGGACCGCGCCGAGCGCTTCGCCCGCGAGGCAGCCGATTACTGGCTCGAGAACATGCGGCGCGTCGGCGCCGACGAGAAGGCGCTGTCGCATTTCGGCGTCGACCGCCAGCATCTCGGCTGGCTGATCGACGAGCTGATCGTCGGCGCCCATCGCCTGAAGCTGATCGACCAGCTGAGCCACGAGGTGCGCGAGCTGGAGAACGCCGCCAACGCCAAATGGGAGGAGATTGCCGAGCGCCAGGTGCGCACTGCGTCCTCGGCCTTGAACGGCTATGTCAGCGCCATGGGCTTCGACCATCTGCCGCTCGACCAGCGGCCGGGCCTGCCGCCGCATGCGCCGACCCGGCGCGTGTTCGAAGGGCCGGCGGTGGTGAACGGCATACCGCAGCTCCAGGAGAATCCGCAGCCGATCTACGCCGACTACTGCAAGGACTGGATGCGCGCCTTCCTGCAGCTCGCCATGGACAATGTCGGCTACGAAGGCGGCCGCGAGATCTCGCCGGAGCAGAACGACCGGCTGGGCGCCATCCTGCGCGCCGTGCCGGCCTAGTCCTCCACCATGCCCGTCCGCGCTTCCGTTCAAGCCTTGCCCGAGCCGGGTCATGCCATCCTGCGCGTGACCGAGCTCGACGCCGCGCCCGACGGGCTCGCGCTGTCGATCCAGCGCCAGCAAGGCCCCGATTCGCATCTCGCCGACGACGGCTGGCGGCGCACCGAGACCTGGCTGCTGCCTGAGCATGTCGAACGCCGCCGCGACGTGCTGGAGTTCCACCTCGGGCCCGAGATCTGCGACCGCCTGGCCGGCATCGCCACGGTGCGCGTGCGGGTAAAGGAGCCCGACATCGGCGTCGTCGGCACGACCGTCGTCGCCTGGCCCGCCATGCTGACTTCGGGCGCGCTCGATCCGTCGCGTCGCACGGACGACGAGACGGTGCGCCTGCGCCGCGCCCAGCCGAAGGCCGCGCCCGAACCGCCACCGCCGCCACCGGAGCCGGAGCGCACGCCTGAACCGCCGGCACCGCCTTTCACGCCACCGCCGCCGCGGCCCGAGCTGCGCGCCTCGCGCGCGCTCGATCCCAAGCCGGAGTCGTCGGGCCGCAGCGGCTGGCTGATCGCGGCGCTGGTGCTCGTCGCCCTCGCGGGCGGCGGCTATCACGTCTACACGACCTACTTCCAGAAGCCCGTGGTCGTGGCCGCGACGCCCACGCCGACACCGGCGCCCGTTCCGGCAGCGAGCGCGCCGGGCAAGTCGGTGCGCGACATCGTCGGCGAATATTTCGCCACCAAGCCCACACCCGAAGCGATGCTCGCCAAGGCGCGCGACTACGCCAAGGCCGGCGAGTTGGGCGCGGCCTTCCTGGTGTTCCGCCGCGCCGCCGAGACCGGCAACGTGCCGTCCCAGATCGAGCTTGCCCAGTTCTACGACCCGCTCACGACGCCACCCAGGACGGGCTTCACCCAGGACGCCGCGCGCGCGGCCGAGTGGTACGAGCGCGCCGCCCTCGCCGGCTCGGCCGAGGCCCAGCGCAAGCTCGGCCTGCTGCTGGCCAAGGGCGGCGCCAACCTGCCGGTCGACGCCGCCAAGGCGAAGAACTGGCTGCAGCAGGCGGCCGCCCAGAACGATGCCGACGCCAAGAAGGTGCTCGACGCCCTGCCGAAATAGCGGGCACGCAAATTGCTGTAGGCTCCTGCGTATCGGGAATTCGGGAGGCTCGCGTGAAACCCAAGCTGATGATCCGACTGGCCGCCGTCGCTATTTCCGGCATGGCCTTGCTCAATGTGCACAGCGCCGCCGCGCAAGGTCCGATCGACAACAGCGGGCTGAGTTCGCCCGCGTTCCGCGAGCACAAGCGCACCTTCGGCCTCGTCTACACGCTGCCGGCCGAGGTGAACGATCTTCTCGCCCGGACGATCGGCGGACTGCTGCGGGAAAAACTCCTGAACGCCAAGCTCTACGACGAGGCCCTGCGCTTCAACATCCCGCACGTCACCGTCCTGCACATCCACAACGCCGACCCGACGACACCGGACAAGATGTTGAAGGCGTTGCCCAAGCTGCCGGCAACTCTGAACGTAACGCTGAAGACCTTCTACACGACGGAAGCCGCCAAGGGCGCAGGTCATCCCTGGTGGCTTGATCTCGGGATCGTCAAGGAGGGCGAGAGCTTCGAGGCCATGATGGCGTTCAACACGGTTGCCACCGCCGCACTCACGCCATTACGCGACGGCCCGCTGCCGCGCGTCACCGGGCCGGTCTATGCGGCCATGAGCGACGCCGCCAAGGAGCTCGTTCAGACCGTCGGCGTGAGCGGCTTGAACGTCGTGAAGGACGGCAAGGACCTGCGCCCGCACAATCCGCACAACACGCTGGTCTACTCCATGGCGAAGTTCACGCCAGAGATCCAGGCGGCATTCAACCAGACAGCGGCGGAATTCAACGAGATCCTGCCGAACGGGATTGCGACGTCGTTCAAGACGGTGTCCATCGTCGAACTCGGCTTTGCCGGCAACGTGCTGCGCGAGATCTATCGAATCAACCTCGAGGATGGATCCGTGCTCAATATCGCAACAGGAGCGACCGCCGCGAAGTGAGCACGTCGATCGCCTGTCACATCGCCCGCCCGGATAGCTCGCGTTACTTCAGGTCACGCACCCAGTCTTCGTAGCCGCCGTTGGCGTCGCCGGCCGGCGTCGGCCTCATGGCATCGATGCGCGTGGCCTGCGCGCGGGCCCGCACGTCGCTGGGGCTGAGGCCGAAGGTCGAGCGGAAGACGCGGCTGAAATGCGCCTCGCTCGAGAAGCCCAGCGCATAGGCGATCTCGTAGATTCGTCGATGGTCGTGCGCCGGATTGCCGAGCTCGGCGCAGGCGCGCGCCAGCCGCTGCTCCTGGATGTAGTGGGCGACGCCACCCAACGGCTCGAACAGCCGGTAGAGCTGGCTGCGCGAGATACGGAAGCGGGCGGACAGCGCCTCGGCCTGCAGCGCGGGCGAGTCGAGGTTGGCCACGATATGACGCTGGATGCGCTGGCGGATCGTCTTCTCGATGGCGTCGCGGGCGCGTTCGGCCGTCTCGGCCGTCGACTTGAAGCAGGCGGCGATCAGGTCGGTCGTCGCCTGAGCGACCAGCGGCGCCTCGCCGAGCGTGATGGCATCGGCGCGCGCCACCAGGGACTGCATGTAATCGCCGAGCAGGCCTCCCATGCCGCTGTTGGCGCGCAGGATCAGGCCGTGCAGATCGCCGGGTTCCGGAATCGCCTGGTCGAGCACCTCGCGCGGCACGACGATGGCGACGGTGCCGGACGCCGCCGCTCGCGTGACGTTCGACTGGCTGAGGTCGAGGATCTGCACGTCGCCGGCGCGCAGCTCGCGCCCGTTGTCGCCGGCCTCGCCGACCAGGCCGCCCGTCGCATAGAGCTGCACGAGATAGTGGTCGAGTCCGTCCGCGATGATCTTGCGCCGGTCGCGCACGAAGCGCTGGCTGTCGAAATCGACCGCCGAGATCAGCAGATGGCCGAGATGCCAGCCGCGCACGGTCGCCGAGAAGCCGGCGTCGGGCCGACGATCGGCCGGCGGCGCCACATCGAAGATGACCGAGATGCTCTCGTGCCAGGCCTCGAACTGGTCGCTCGGCTTCAGATGCCCTGTCGTGAATAGACTGAAAGGAAGCTTGCCAGCCTCGCCCATACCCCAACCAAGAAGGCCTTGGATCCCGGGCGCAGTGAACCTTCGCCGCTGCTGAAAGGCCAGTGATATCGTGCCGAACTCGGGCCTAACCGCACCCGAAATGCAGGTAGATCAGAGCGCCATGCGCTGATGCAGGTCGATCATGATCCAGAGGCTGCCGCCCACCATCAGGAAGACCAGGATGGCGGTGAAGGAGAGCGCCAGCAGGTTCTCCTTTGGCGTCGTCGTGAAGTTGATGTGTAGAAAGAAGTGCAGATGCACCAGGATCTGCAGCACCGCCGCGCCAGCGATGACCCACATGATGCGCGAGGGCGGTAGGGCATGGGTGTAGACCAGCCAGAACGGGATCGCCGTCAGGATGACGGCCAGCACGAAGCCGATCAGGTAGGACGCAAGACCGTGCCGTTCCATCACAGGAGCCCCGGAAGGTAGACGACGGAGAAGATGCCGACCCAGGCAATGTCGAGGAAATGCCAGAACAGGCCGAGCCGGAACAGGCGCGAGGTCACCGGCAGGGTAATGCCCTTGATCGCCACCTGCGCGCTCATGATCAGGATCCAGATCAGGCCGACGCTGACATGGGTGCCGTGCGTGCCGACCAGGGTGAAGAAGGCCGACAGGAAGCCGCTGCGGTCGGGGCCCGCACCGATGCGGATCATACCCAGAAATTCGCGGATCTCGAGGAACACGAAGGCCGCGCCCAGCAGGAAGGTGATGGCGAGCCAGCCCATCACCGCCGAGCGGTTGCCCGCCCGCGACGATAGCGAGGCAAAGCCGAAGGTCATGCTGCTGATCAGCAGCAGCGCCGTCTCGAGCGCGGCATTGTTCAGGCTGAACAGCTGCTTGCCCGTCGGCCCGCCCGCCGTGTTGCCGACCATGATGCCGTAGGTCATGAACAGCAGGGCGAAGATGATGGCGTCGCCCATCAGGTAGAGCCAGAAGCCCAGCTCGCGCTGCTCGTGGACGGCAGCCGCCTCGGAATGCGGATGGCCGGGAACGGCGGTCACGTTGGCGTTCATGAGCGCGCCGCCTTCGCCGCCGCGAGCTCGCGGTAGCGCGCCTTCTCCAGGCGCTCGACTTCCTCGGCAGTCAGCACGAAGTCGGTCTCGTCGTCCGACGAGCGCCAGATCATGGTCGCCCACATGGCAAGCCCGCACAGGATCGCCAGCCACCAGATCCACCACACCATGGCGAAACCGAACACGAAGGAGAGCGCGCCCATGATCACGCCGGCCGGCGAGTTCTTGGGGATTTCGATGTCCTGGTAGCCGGCGGCCGGCGGCGCGTAGGCGACGCCGCGTTCCTTCATGTCGAGCAGGGGCTCGCGGTCGCGCACCTCCGGCAGCACGGCGAAATTGTAGACCGGCGGCGGCGAGGAGGTCGCCCATTCGAGCGTCCGGCCGTCATAGGGATCGCCGGTGACGTCCATGTTCTTCTTGCGGTCGCGGATCGAGACGATGACCTGCATGGTGAGGCAGCCGATGCCGATCATGATCAGCACGGCACCCATCGAGGCCGCGACCAGCAAGGGCTGCCAGCTGGGATCGTTGTACTGCTCCATGCGCCGCGGCATGCCCATCAGGCCCAACGCATAGAGCGGCATGAAGGCGAGAAGGAAGCCCACGATCCAGAACCAGAAGGCCGCGGTGCCCCACGGCTCGTTCATCGTGAAGCCGAACGCCTTGGGGAACCAGTACATGTAACCGGCGAGGTAACCGAACAGCACGCCGGGGATGATCATGTTGTGGAAGTGCGCGACCAGGAAGGTCGTGTTGTGCATCAGGAAGTCGACGGGCGGCACCGCCAGCAGCACGCCGGTCATGCCGCCGATCACGAAGGTCGTGATGAAGCCCACCGTCCACAGCATCGAGGGATGGAAGGTGATGCGGCCGCGATACATGGTCAGCAGCCAGTTGAACACCTTCACGCCCGTCGGCACCGCGATCACCATGGTCGTCACGCCGAAGAAGGCGTTGACGTTGGCGCTGGAGCCCATGGTGAAGAAATGGTGCAGCCAGACGGTGAAGCTCAGCAGCGCGATCGCCGCCGTCGCATAGACCAGCGATTCGTAGCCGAACAGCCGCTTGCGCGAGAAGGTCGCCACGACCTCGGAGAACACGCCGAACGCCGGCAGGATCAGGATGTAGACCTCCGGATGGCCCCAGATCCAGAACAGGTTGACGTAGTTCATCATGTTGCCGCCGAGCTCGTTGGTGAAGAAGTGCATGCCGAGCAGGCGATCGAGTGCCAGCAGGCCGCACGCCACCGTGAGCGCCGGGAAGGCGAAGCACATGAGGACGGAGGTGCAGAGCGCGGTCCACACGAACGGCGTCATGCGCATCAGGGTCATGCCCGGCGCGCGCCGCTTGAGGATGGTGACCACGAAATTGATACCCGACAGGGTCGAACCGACGCCGCTGATCAGCAGCGCCCAGATCCAGTAGTCGGTGCCGACGCCCGGGCTGTACTGGATGCCCGAGTACGGCGGATAGCCCGTCCAGCCGGCGGTCGAGAACTTGCCGATCACCAGCGAGATCATGACCAGCGCCGCACCCGACGAAGAAAGCCACAGGCTGAGCGAATTCAGGAACGGGAAGGCGACGTCGCGCGTGCCGATCTGCAGGGGCACGGCGATGTTCAGCAGCCCGGTCATGAACGGCATGGCCATGAAGAAGATCATGATCGTGCCGTGCGAGCTGAAGATCTGGTCGAAATGCTCGGGCGGCAGGTAGCCGCCGTTGTTCAGCGCCATCGCCTGCTGGGCGCGCATCATGATGGCGTCGACGAAGCCGCGCAGCAGCATGATCAGCGCCAGGATGACGTACATCGCGCCGATGCGCTTGTGATCGACGCTGGTCAGCCACTCCTTCCAGAGATACTCCCAGCCCTTGAGCCAGGTGATGACGATGGCAACGAGCAGCCCGCCGCCCACCACCATGGCCGCGCCGCTGGCGGCAATGGCGCTGTAGAGCGGCAGGGCCTCGATGGTCAGTCTTCCGAACATGCTATCTCCGCGCCGGCGCCGTCGGCGTCTGGCCGCCATGCGCCTGGTGGCCGCCCGTGTACCGGTCGATGATGGCGTCGAAGAGCTTGGGCTCGACGGCCGAGTACAAGGTGATTGGATTGAGCCGGCTGCGCTCGGCGAGCTTGGCGTAGGTCGGCGGATCGAGCTTGGCCGGCGCCTGCTTGGCCTTCGCCACCCAGGCGTCGAAGTCGGCCTGGCTCATCGCCACCACCTCGAAGAACTGGTCTGAGAAACCGCCGCCCGAATACTGGGTGTTGCGGCCGACGAACTTGCCGGGCTTGTCGGCCAGGATCTGCAGGCGGGTCTGCATGCCGGCCATGGCGTAGATCTGGCCGGCCAGCGCCGGCACGTAGAAGGAGTTCATCACCGTGTCGGAGGTGATGCGCAGGCTGATCGGCCGGTCGGCCGGGATGGCGAGCTGGTTGACCGAAGCCACGCCCTGCTCGGGATAGATGAACAGCCACTTCCAGTCCTGGGCCACGACCTGGACGTCGAGCGGCGGGTTGGTGGAGGCGATCTCGCGATAGGGATCGAGCTTGTGGGTGCTGCGCCACAGCAGCACGGCGACGGCGACGACGATCAGCGCCGGAATCAGCCAGACGACGGCGTCGACCTTGGCCGAATAGGCCCAGGTCGGCTCATAGCGGGCGCTGCGGCCCGCGCGGTAGCGCCAAGCGAACCACAGCGCCATCAGGATGACCGGCACGACCACGATCATCATGACCGTGAAGGCGTCGATCAGCAGCCCGCGCTCGGCGTCGGCGATCGGCCCCTTGGGATTGAGAACAACCAAGCGGTCGCAGCCGGCGGCCAGCAGGGCCAGCACCGCGATCGCCGCGCAACGTACTGTAACGACTGCCTGCTTCACGCCCCCGCTCGCACCGATGATTAAGCAGCGGGGTTAGATTGAAGCTACATCTTGTGTTGGGCAAATGAATCTTTTGCCCGCTCACGCACAGCTGTCGGCCCGCCAATCGAACGGCGTCTTGGCGCCGCGCAGGAACGCCGCCAGCCACGAGCTGCCCAGGGCGTAGTTCGCCTTGGTCGTCTGCCGGCTGGTGACGATGTAGGTGTTGATGCCGACGACGCGACCGCAGGAATCGATCAGCGGCCCGCCCGAGTTGCCGGCCGAGATGTCGGCCGAGTGCAGCACCATGGGCGTGTTGCGTTCCTTGTTCTGCACCGCGCTCACCGTGCCCTTGGTCAGCACGACCTCGGGCGCGGCCTTGAGATCGCCCGCCAGCAGGCGCCGCAGATTGCGGTCCTGGGCAATGGCGATCGACGGATAGCCCGCGGCGATCACATCGCCCAGCGCCGTCGGCTCGGCGGCCAACGGCAGCGGCCGCACGCTGCCCGCCGGAACGTCGTCGACTTTGATCACGGCATAGTCGGCCTCGGTGCCCTGCCCGGTCTGCGACGTTGCGACGACGGTGCCGATGTAGCCGTTCTTCAGATACTTGCTCAGGATCAGCGCCTCGCTGCCGGGCGCGGCGCGACCGACGACATGGTGGTTGGTCACCACGTAGTTGGGGCCAACAAAAAAGCCAGAGCCACTATCGCCTCCGGCTGACACCACCAGTACGGTGGCTTGCTCGAGTGCCTGGGCCAGCGCCGCCGGCGTCATCTTGCCGGCCTTGCCGCCGGTCTGCGGCAGGTCCATCGACGCCGCGGCCGGCGTGACCTTTGCGGGACCAGACCCGGGCGGCGCCTCGGTCTTGCGCTCAGGCAGCGCGCCGGCCGGCGCCGGCGAAGCGGGCCCACCCTTGCCCAACGGATCCTTGATGGTGCAGACGTCGGCCTTCAGCCGCTCCTTCAGGAGCGCGATCTGGTCCTCGATCTGCTTGTTGGCGGCCTTCTGCTTCTCGATCTGCTCTTCCAGCGCCTTGACCTGCGCCTGGTCGGGGCCCGGCGGCGCGGGCGGAGGCGGCGGCGCAGGCAGCTGCACCGCGACATTCACGATCGGGCGATAGAACAGGTACCAGCCTAGCGCCAACCCGGCGGCCAGCAGCAAAAAGCCGCCGACCAAGCCGCCCAGAATGAGCGGCCAGCGGGATTTTTGACGTTCCTCAGGCGACGGCGCGTTCTCGGCCATGGATGGAAGTGGGCTCCCGGGAAAGGTCGCAGTCAATACCGCGGGGGCGGCGGAATTTGGGCACTGCGGAGCCTCTTGCATGGCCCGCCAAACGATATAAGTGTATATGCACGTAC
>JAIEOV010000045.1 GCA_019750135.1 Reyranella sp.
AACGTCTTCATCATGGGGCAGGGCGTCGACGACTTTAAGGGCATCTTCGGCTCGACCACCGGGCTTGCCGAGAAATATGGCGCCCAGCGCGTGTTCGACGTGCCGCTGATGGAAGAGGGCATGACGGGTGTGGCGATCGGCGCGTCGCTGGTCGGCGACTATCCCATCACGACGCACATCCGCGCCGACTTCGCCTTCCTGGCGATGAACCAGATCATCAACCTCGCCTCCAAGTACCGCTACATGTTCGGCGGGCTGATGCGCTGCCCGATGCTCATCCGCATCGTCGTCGGCCGCAGCTGGGGGCAGGGTGCTCAGCATTCGCAGAGTCCGCAGGCGACCTTCGCGCACTATCCGGGGCTGACGGTGGTCATGCCGTCGAGCAGCCAGGCGATCCTCGACATGTATCCGGCGATCATCAACCGCCATCCCGGGCCGGTGATCAGCATCGAGCATCGCCTGCTCTACAGTCTCGATTTCACGGTCGCGCCGTCCGAGCACCGGGTGCCGCTCACCAGCTACGTCGCGCGCAAGGGCAGCGACGTCACCGTCGTCGCCACGTCGGTGATGGTGCTCGAGGCGCTGCGTGCGGCGCAGTATGTCGAGGACAAGGCCGGGATCTCGGCCGAGGTCATCGACCTCAATTCGATCAGCCATCCGGACTGGGATCTGGTCGCCGCCAGCGTCCGCAAGACGGGGCGCCTGGTCGTGGCCGACACGTCGTGGTTGGAGTACGGCGTCGCCGCCGAGGTCTGCCGCCAGCTCGTGATGCGCGACCCCGGCCTGCTGCGCCAGCCACCGACCATGCTCGGCATGGCGCCGGCTCCGTGCCCGACCGCCAAGAGCCTGGAAGACATCTACTATCCGAGCCAGCACGAAACGGTCGACGCGATCCTGACCCAGGTGAAGGGCGACAAGCACGGCATCGCCTTGCCGGTCGAGCGCTCGATGACCGAGGGCTACAAGCGCTTCCGGGGGCCGTTTTAGACCAGTTAGCGGAGTCGCTTCCCTCCCACGCTTCGCGTGAGGAGGAAGGCTTCAACGGCGCCTCTTCCGATACCAATCGATCGTCCGCCGCAGCCCGTCCTCGAGCGAGGTGCGTGCCTCGAAGCCGAGCTCGCGGTGCGCCAGGCCGTTGTCCATCAAGCGCGCCGGGATGGTGCTGGGACGCGACGGGTCGTAGCGGACGTCGGCGCCGTCGTAGCCGTCGACCTTCAGGATCGCCTGCAGGATCTGTTTCACCGAATGGCCGCGGCCGGCGCAGATGTTCACTGCAAGGTAGGGCCGCTCGGCCGAGAAGGCGGCGAGCAGGCCTTCGATGAAGTCGTCGACATAGATCAGGTCGCGAATGTCCTCGCCGCTGCCCCACACTTCGAGCGGGCTGTGGCGCTCGACGACACGGCGGATCAGGGCCGCCGTGACGTGGCTGACCGCGAAGTCGAACTTGTCGTAGGGCCCGTAGACGTTGGATGGCCGCACCACGACCGTGGGCATGGGGTTGGGGATCTTCTCGGCGTAGGTCCGGCACAGGACCTCGGCGTAGCGTTTCATCCAGCCGGCGGCGAAGTAGACGTCGTGCGGGTCGCCGTCGAACATCTCCTCCTCGCAGACCGGCCGGTCGGCGGTCGGTGGATAGGCCGCACCGCTGGAGATGAAGCAGAACCGGCTCACGCGAGCGCGGTGCGCCGCCTCCAGCATCAGGGTGTTGATCAGGACGTTCGGCGTGATGTGGACGAGCGGCGTGGTCCGGATCACGGCCGCGCCCGAGGTATGGGCGGCGCTCAGGAACACGTGGTCCATCCCGTCGACCGCGCGGGCGCAGTCCTCGGCCCGGCGCAGGTCCAGGGCCATGACCTCGGCCCCCGGGATCGCGGCCTGGAGCGGCTTTTCGTGCGTGGTGAGGCGCAATCGGGCGCCTCGGCTGGCCAACGCCAGGGCCAGATTGGTGCCGATGAAGCCTGCGCCACCCGCGATTAGAACTTTCTTGCCTGTGAAATCCATCGCCTGATCGATCCGGTCTGAGTGACAAAAACCACAATAAGGCCTTCTAAAACAAGGGATTGCGTCAAGTTATTGTATTGCGTCACGGGGTCTGAGAGCTTACCTCTACGCCAATGCCGACGCCTGACCGAGCCGATGCGAGACCCGCCGCAGCTGGGGAAGTGACCCCGGCGGGCCGTCCCGTGCGGATCGGCCTGGTGCAGATCAACAATTCCTTCTCCGGCCAGAACTATCTGCCGTACTCGGTCGCGCTGCTGCAGACTTATGTGCAGAAGATGTCGGCCGACCCCGGCCGCTTCGAGTTCCTGCCGCCGCTCTACAAGCGGGTGCGCATCGCCGACGCCGTCGAGGCCCTGAAGGATGCCGACCTCGTCGGGTTCAGCACCTACGTCTGGAACGGCCGCATCTCGCTCGAGATCGCGCGCCGCCTGAAGGCGCTGCGGCCAGGCATCGTCATCGTCTTCGGCGGCCCGCACGTGCCGGACCAGCCCGAGGCCTTCCTGCGGGCCAATCCCCAGATCGATCTTGCCGTCCATAACGAGGGCGAGCGGACGTTCCTCAAGCTGCTGGAAAGCTTTCCCGACCGCGCGGCCTGGTCGGCGCTGCCGGGCATCAGCATGGTCGAGGCCGACGGCAGCTTCGTGCGCAACGCCAACATCGACCGCGTGCGCGACCTCGACGAGATCCCGTCGCCCTTCCTCGAAGGCGCGTTCGATTCGATCATGGCCGCCAATCCCAGCGAGAGCTGGATCGGCCTGTGGGAGACCAACCGCGGCTGCCCGTTCCGCTGCACCTTCTGCGACTGGGGCTCGGCGACGGCGGCCAAGGTCACAAAGTTCGGCGAGGAGCGTCTCTATGCCGAGGTCGACTGGTTCGCCGACAAGAAGATTGAGTACATCTTCTGCTGCGACGCCAACTTCGGCATCCAGAAGCGCGACGTCGACATCGCCAACTATGTCGCCGGCGTGAAGAAGGAGACCGGCTTCCCGGTGGCGCTGTCGGTGCAGAACACCAAGAACGCGACCGAGCGCGCCTACGAGACGCAGAAGATCCTGTCCGACGCCGGCCTGAACAAGGGCGTGGCGCTTTCCATGCAGAGCGTCGACAAGCCGACGCTGGAGGCGATCAAGCGCGACAACATCTCGCTCAACACCTACATGGAGCTGCAGCGCCGCTTCACGCGTGACAAGGTCGAGACCTATTCGGACCTGATCCTGGGCCTGCCCGGCGAGACCTACGAATCGTTCGTGAAGGGTGTCGACCAGCTGATCGAGAACGGCCAGCACAATCGCATCCAGTTCAACAACCTGTCGATCCTGCCCAATGCCGAGATGGGCGATCCGGCCTACCAGGCCAAGTACGGCATGGTCACGGTCGAGTCCAAGATCATCAACATCCACGGCGAGCGCATCGAGCTCGACGACGACGTGCCGGAGGTCCAGGACCTCGTGGTGGCGACGGCGGCGATGCCGCTGGCCGAGTGGCGGCGTACGCGCATCTTCTGCTGGATGACGGCGCTGCTGCACTTCGACAAGCTGTTCCAGATCCCGCTGATCATGGCGCACGGCATCTCGGGCATCTCCTACCGCGACATGATCGAGGCCTTCATGGCCGCCGATCCCAAGCGGTTCCCGCTGATCGCCGAGATCAACGCCTTCTTCCACAAGGAGGCGGAATCGATCCAGCAAGGCGGCGCCGAGTACGTCTTCTCCAAGGAGTATCTCGGCATCTACTGGCCGGCCGACGAGTTCATCTTCGTCGAGCTGACGGCCAAGGGTAAGTTCGACGCCTTCTATGCCGAGGCCGGCAAGCTGCTGGCCGAGATCGTGGGCGCCAAGGCCGCCGGCCTGCCGATGGAGATCATCGACGAGGCGATCCGGCTCAACCATGCTCTGGTCCATCAGCCGTTCGCAAAGGACAATCTCAGCATCCGCTTGAGCTACGACCTGCTCGACTACTGGCACAAGGTGCGCGGCGGCGAGCAGGCGCTGCTCAGCGAGAAGCCGCTGGCGATCGAGGTCGATCGCACCGCGAAGCCTTATGACGATTTCCAGAAGTGGTGCCGCGAGATCGTCTGGTGGGGCAATAAGAAGGGCGCCTATCTCTATTCGCCGCGGACGGCCGCCATCACGCCCGAGCTGGCCGGCCACTACTGAGCCATGCGGTACCGGCCGCTCGGCAAGACCGGCCTGCAGGTTTCGGAGATCGGCTTCGGAGCCTGGGGCATCGGCGGACGCACCGTCGAGCAGACGTCCTACGGCGATACCGACGATCGGACGTCGCTCGCCGCGCTCGACCGGGCGCTGGAGCAGGGCATCACCTTCTTCGACACGTCGGCCGCCTACGGCAACGGCCATAGCGAGGAGTTGATCGGACGGGCGGTGCGCGGCAGGCGCTCGCGCGCCGTCATCACCACCAAGGCCGGCTACGAGGCCTGGGACCGGGCGGCCGATTTCTCGCCGTCGGCCATCGTCGCGTCGACAGAGCGCAGCCTGGCGCGGCTCGGCACCGACTATCTCGACCTGCTCCAGCTCCACAATCCGCCGCTCGACGTGGTCACGGCGCCGGACGTGCGCGAGGCGCTGGCGGGGCTGGTCGAGGGCGGCAAGATCCGGGCGTGGGGCGTGTCGGCCAAGGGGCCCGACGAAGCGTTGCAGGCTCTGCGGGCCTGTGACATCGCCGTGATCCAGGCCAACTTCAACATGATGGACGTGCGCGTCGTGAGCAGCGGCCTTTTGGCGGAGGTCGAGCGGCTGGGCGTCGGCTTCATCGCCCGCACGCCGCTCTGCTTCGGCTTCCTGTCGGGCACGATCGGCCATGACAGCGTCTTTCCCGCAGGCGATCACCGCGCTCGCTGGCCGCGCGCCCAGCTCGCCAACTGGGTCGACGGCGCGGCCGACCTGATGGCGGCGATCTCGGCGGCGCCGGGCGAGGCGGCGGCCCAGGCTGCGCTGCGCTTCTGCCTGTCGTTCCCCGCGGTATCGACCACGATTCCCGGCATCATGCGGCCGATCGAAGCCGACCAGAACGCGGCGGCCAGCCTTTTGGGGCCGCTGCCGAATCAGGCCGTGGAGGCCATCCTGGAGATCAATCGAAATCGGCGGTTCTTCGTCTCGGCCTGATCCGCGCCGTGACGAAATCCAGCAGATTGCCGCCGCTGAACAGATGCGCGTCGATGCCGGCGGCGGCCGCAGCCTGCAGGTCGGTCTCGCGATCGCCGATCAGGAACGATTGCGCAGCGTCGACCGGCCACTCGGCCAGAAGCTTGCGGATCATGCCGGGCTCGGGTTTGCGCAGCTCCGAGACACGCCGATAGCGCTCGATGGTCCCCTCGGGATGATAGGGACAGTATTCGAAGCAATCGATATGGGCGCCGTGCCGACGCAGCTCGGTGCTCATCCAGCCGTGCAGGTGGACGATATGCTCTTCCTCGTACAGGCCGCGCGCGACGCCGGCCTGGTTGGTGACGATGAACACCAGATAGCCCGCATCGTTCAGCCAGCGTACCGCCTCGCGCGCGCCGGCGATCCAGCGGAACTTGTCGGGATGATGGACGTAGCCCGTGTCCTCGTTCAGCACGCCGTCGCGATCGAGGAAGGCGGCGGGCCGCTTCAGGATACGCGGCACGACGCGTTGCGCGCGCTCGAAGTCCTGCGGCGTGCCGATGTCGATGAACGGCGCCTCGACGACCACGCCGTCGATCAGGCCGTCCCGCGCCAGTCCCGGCAGCACGTCGCGCTCGAGCGAGCAGGGGACGGCGCCGATGCGCGACAGCACGTCCTTGCGCATCAGGTAGACGCCGGCATTGATCGGCCGGTCGAGCGCGCCGGCAGGAATGAAGTCGTGCACCCGCCGGCCGTCGAGGGCGACCCGGCCATAACGTTCGCCCATGATGCCGCTGGCGAGCGCCATGCGGACCCAGCCGGTGTCGTCGTCGTTGGCGGGCAGCAGCCCCAGCCAGTTGAAGTCGAACAGCGAATCGCCGTTTACCAGGAAGAACCAGTCGTCGAGCCGGTCGGCCGCGAGCGCCAGCGCGCCGGCGGTGCCGGCCGGCTCGGTTTCGACCGCCGTTTCGATCGTCATGCCGCGGATCGAGCGGCCGCGATACGACGCGACCAGATCGCCGGCCCGGTAGCCACAGAGCAGCAGCGCGCGCTTGATGCCGTGCCGGCTCGCCTCGTCCAGCAAATGATCGAGGAAGGGCCGGCCACCGACGTCGAGGACGGGCTTGGCGGTGTCGCCGGTCAGCGCCTTGAGGCGGCTGCCGAGGCCGCCGACGAGGAAGACAGCCTGGTCGACCTTCATGCGGCCGCCGACGCGTCTCTCACGGACCAGCGCGCCCGGCACAGCAGCCTTTCCTCCAGCGGCTGGTCCGCCAGGCCCCAGGTTTCCGGCTGGTTGAGCTGCGGGCGGACGCCGTGCGCCCACTGCTCGGCGGGCTTGACGAAATTGCGCTCGATCGAGGGCGCCAACACGCTTTCCACGCCGGTGACCTTGCGCTTGGGATAGTCGAAGGCGCTGCGGACGATCTGCTGCAGCCGCCACCAGCGGAAACTGGTCATGACCTTGTCGACCCTCGACTGCAGCGGAGTCCAGACGTGGCTGACGCGGTTGCTGAACAGGCGGTCGTGGCGGCCCTTGAAGATGCGGCAGGCCGGCGGCAGGCGGATCTCGTGCGAGCCGAGCGCCACGGCGGCGTGCATGATGAGCGAATCGCAATCGAGCGACAGCACCGTCTTGTCCAACGGGAAGCCGCGAACGGTGTGCCACATCGCGCGGTTCATCAGCAGGAAGTCGCCGCAGGCGTTGGTGTGCAGCTCGCGGATATACCACTGCGGCGGGTTGGGGATGTGGCTGTAGCGCGTGCTGTCCAGGCTCTCGAGGCGCGCCAGCAGCGCATCGTCGCCGAGATTGCGCAGCAGCGTCGGGTTCAGCACGACGTCGCAGCGGTCGCAGCGGTACAGGCCGTTCTCGTGCAGGTCCTGCCGCGCGATGGTGGCGATGATCTCGTTCGACAGGTAGGTGTCGGACGCCTTGGGCGAGATGAAGCGGCCCTCGGCGCGCCGCAACCCGACATTGGCCGCGGCGGCTGGATTCATGCCCGACTCCTGCGCGCCGATGAACTTCTCGTGATGCTCGCGGCCGACAATGACACCGCGCACCTGCACGCAGTCGCCTTGCGGCAGCGGGTCGAGCGATTCGATGATCAGCGGCCGGTCGGACGGCGGATTCCACTCGACCAGGATCAGCTCGGAATCGATCTCCGCCCGCTGCAACTGGCGGACAAGGAAGCTCGTCGCCCGCTTGACGCGCAGATCGAAGTCCTTGGTGTAGCCGTCGTTGCGGAAGTACGAGACGAAGCTGACGTAGGGCCGGGCGGCTTTCACGTTGAAATGCTCAAGTGATTGACGGTCGCCTCTCGCACATGATTGCGCGCCGAGACTGCATCTTGTTTGCAGCGCCATGCGAGCAGGGCCTAGTCAGCACTTTCCGCCTGAGGTAGTCAACTTGCGATGAACGGGGAAGCCAAACCGCGCTTGCGGGCCCGCTTGTCCGCTCTCCGGGGGCGGCGGCCGGCCGATCTGGTGTTGCCGCGAGCCGTCGAGTTTGCCGCCAAAGGGCTGTTGCGCGAAGGCACGGAGCTGTGGGCGGCCGATCCCCATCTGATCCGTGACGCCATCGAGAAGGTCGAGCAGGCGTGGGCGCTGGCCGGCGGCGCCGACACGGCCGTTCAGCTTGCGACGATGTACGATCTGGTGAACCGTCACCAGGATGCGCTGGTCGTTCTCAGGGAAGCCTCGCACGCCGACCCGCACCATGCACTGCTCCGGCATCATGCGGCGATCACGCTGCTCCGGCACGGCACGCCGGACGACGTCGACGACTTCTTCGCCAGCGTTCTTCGCATCGATCCCGACGATGCCTTTGCCCGGTTCGTCAAGGGCTTCCTCGACAGCTACGATCCCTGGGTCGACCGGCTGGCGTCGGCGATCGACAGCGCGCGCGACGGACGGCAGCCGTTCGTCATCACGTGCCCCGTGTGGGGGCAGCCCTATTCGAGCTACTTCGTCCGTTATCTCTGCGCCACGCTTCTCGCCACCAACAACCTGCCCGAGCTGGCGAAGCGCTATGCGCCGCATGTCGTCATCTTCACGACCGCCGAGACGGAAACATACCTGCGCAGCGAGCCGCTGTTTGCCCGCCTGGGGGAGTACGCCCAACTCCACTTCATCCACTACAGCGACGCCCAGGTGAATTACGGCAAGGTGATGGAGGCGCACTACGGGCGCGAGAAGGTCCACTACTCGACGCGCTCGCTGGCGTTCTACTACGCGCGCAGCTGCAAGTTCGTGCTGATGTCCTGCGCCCACTACGTCGCCCTCGCCGCCGGCCGGGCGACGGATTCGCTGGTGAGCTGTCAGGTCGCCGATCTCGTCCTGAGCGACTGGGCGCTGCCGCGCATGGCCGACCGGCTGACGGGCGATACCTCCGCCGTGCTGTTCCATGCCATCCAGGTCCACGGCAAGATCGTCCGCCCGATCCTCGACAACACCGTTCGTCGCGACGACGGCGCGCTCGACATCTCGAGCGAAGCGATCACGAAGCTCCTGATCGAGCACATGCCCGAGCGCAACTTCGTCGAGTCCGACCGGCCGCTCGACATCCCGCTCAGGATCTGCTGGCGGGTGGGCGAGGAAGGCATCCTCGTGCACGGCAATCACTATCATCCGATCGCGCTCCGGCCCGCGAAGTTCGCCCATCCCCTGCGGCTCACGATCGATCCCGTCGACAGCCGGTTCGTCGATCGGTCTTCGCTGGAACTCGGCAACATCCATCTCGTGCCGGATGCGAGCATCGTCGGACTGTCGGTCGACGACGACCCACTGCTCGACCAGGCGGAGCGGGGCGGCGGCGCGCGCTCGATCGCCGACTTCGCCCTGTGGCTATGGGGCTACTGGGGCCGCCTGCGGGGAACCTTTTTCCGCCATCCTGTTCGTTTTGGGCAGCCCGTGACGCTGGATGTGTGGAACCGCACAGAACGTTCCGCGATTGCCATGGTTGATGCCATAGCGAGCCAGGCGGGGGAGCTGGACGCCCAGCGCGAAACACGAAAGTCGTGGCGCCTGCCGGGCGGTGGGGTATGACTTGGCCTTGGAAAGGACATCTTTGAGTTTGCGGAGATTATGCAGATTCATTAGGTGTGCAAAATAGAAGACGGGGTGAGATGGATGCCGGATCAGTTCAGTTTTGATTCCGCGGGTCGTGATCGGCAGTACTGGCAGCGGCTTACGCAGCTGCAGCATCAGGCCAAGTACACGACCGAGGACATGCTGCGACAGTTCCCGGCATACGTCATGCGGCGGGACATCCCGCGCTTTCTCGCCCACTATGAGCTGTTCAAGCTGGTCGTCGACCTGCCCGGTTGCGTCGTCGACCTCGGCGTCTATCGCGGCGCCAGCTTCTTCACCTTCTCGAATCTGATGGAATCGTTCTGCCCGTTCGACCGCTCACGCAAGGTCTTCGGTTTCGACCACTTCGCCGGCTTAACGCAATTCACCGACAAGGACGGCCGTAAGGACGACGGCGTCGCCAAAGTCGAGGGAGGCTACAAGGCAACGCGCGAGGAGATCGAGACGTTGGTCGAGATCCACAACTCGGACAACATGATCCCCGGAACCAAGCGCTGCATCCTGATCGACGGCGACATCAAGGACACGCTGCCGAGGTTCCTCGAGCAGAATCCCGGGTTGAAGATCGCGCTGCTGCACTTCGACATGGATCTGTACGAGCCGACCAAGGTCGCCATGGAGGCTCTCTATCCGCTCGTGCTCAAGGGCGGTGTGGTATGCTTCGACGAGTATGGCTTGGTGCCATGGGGCGGAGAGACGACCGCGGTCGATGAATACTTCGCCTCTCGAGGCGGGACGCCGACGATCAAGAAGTTCCATTTCGCTCAGACGCCGCACGGATATTTCATCAAGTGACCGACGTTCAGGACTTCACCTTCGAGGCGAACGCGGATGCCGAACGGCTTCGCCGCGCATTCGAGGCGCAGGGCGTCGTCGTCATCAAGAATCTCGTCACCAAGGAGAGGCTGGGCGAACAGCGGGCGGCGGTGAACCGGCTGCTGGCGATCAAGCTGCAGCGCCTCGGCCATTCGCCGATCAGCGACGACATCGACGAAAACCTCAACGCCCTGGTGACGCTCGACCAGGGCCACGCCATGGACATCATCCGGGCGGTCAAGGATTCGCCGTTCTTCTACGGCATCCTGGCCGACGCCAAGTTGCACGAGATCTGTCGGGCCTGCCTCAACTGCGAGACCCTGCTGTCGATCCACGACATCGCGCAGTTCCGCATCGATCCGCCGAACCACGACGAGCGGAATTTCGAATGGCACCAGGACTTCCAGTACAACGTGATGTCGATGAACTCGGCTACGGTCTGGTACCCGCTCAAGCGCGTCGCCGAGGAGATGGGGCCGCTGGCTGTGGTTCCCGGCAGCCATCGCACGATCGTGCCGGTCGAGATGAACTTCCAGGGCCACAAGCCCGGCTCCGGCCTGATGCACGCCGTGCTGCGCTTCGAGGTCGATGAGCGCGAAGCGGAGCGCAAGGCCGTGGTCCTGTGCCCGATCGAGGAGGGCGACGTCGTCGTCTTCCATTCCCTGATGCTCCATCGCAGCGGCGCCAACCGGTCGAACCGGTCGCGCTGGACGGTCAACCCGCGGTTCGGCGATGCCGCCGACCCGGCCTTCGCCGACCGCGGCTGGCTGGCCGTGCGCGACAGGACCCAGACGGCGTTTGCCCAGTACTATCCGGAGTACGTGAAGGTATCGGGCAGTTGAGGCGTTGCTTGGACGGGGCGGGAGTATCGAGTTGGTCGAGGGGAGGATGAATAACGTGCGGCAGTGTTGCCTGTGCGGCGGCAAGGACCTTGTTCCCCTGTTCAAGCTCGATAGTCTTCCGATCTCGCATTACCTCAGGAAGAAGCTCGACGATCCGGATCCCCGCTTCACCGTCGGCTTCGAATGCTGCAAGAGCTGCGGCCTGCTGCAGATCGTCGACGCCATCCCGGCCGACCTGATCTACAGCCAGGCCGACACCTACACGACCGGTTTCCAGCGGCCGCGGCATCTCGAGGACCTGATCACCACGGCGGTCGCCCGGTGCGACCCGGGCAGCGCGATCGACGTCGGTTGCAACGACGGCGCGCTGATGGAAGCGCTCGGCCGCGCCGGCTACACCACGGTCGTCGGCCTCGAGCCCAATGCCATCGCCGCGGAGATCGCGCGCAAGAAGGGCCACAAGGTCTACACCAGCTATCTCGACCAGAAGGCAGCGGACGACATCGTCGCCGAGTGCGGCCGTTTCGACGCGCTCTATCTGCGCCACGTCGTCGAGCATGTCAGCGACCTCGAGCGGTTCTTTGCCGCGGTCCGCACGTTGCTCAATCCGGAGGGCCTGCTGATCCTCGAACTGCCCGACGTCGAGGAGGGCTTCGCGCTCGGCAGCCCGGCCATCCTGTGGGAAGAGCACGTCAACTACTTCACCCAGGCATTGGCCGAATACATGCTTTGCCGCTTCGGCTTCCGCGTGCTCGACCGGCGCAAATACGTCTTCGGCGGCGGTTCCTTCGCCTTCGTGGCGCAGATGGAGGCGGCCCCGGCGGCGGCGACGGCCGGCCGCCCCGATTCCGCGCCGACGGTCGCCTTGCTGCAGGATTTCGTCGCCCGCATGCAGCGCCAGAAGCAGGAGCTGTCGAGCCTCGTCTCGCAGGCCCGATCGGCCGGCTATAAGGTCGTGATGTACGGCGCGGCGCCGCGGTCGTGCCTGATGGTGTCGGTCTGCCAGATCGCCGATATGATCGATTTCGTGGTCGACGATCGGCAGGATATACAGGACCGGCTCATGCCCGGGACGCAGCTCTTCGTTCGACCGCTGGACACGCTTGCCGGCACGACGGGCGACAAGCTGCTGTGCCTGCTGGGCGTGGGATCGGAGAACGAGTTCAAGGTGCGCGCGAAGCTCGAGAAGGCGGTCGGGGCGAAGCTCGCCTATGTCAGTCTGTTTCCGCCACGCAACACGCTGGACAGCGTCGACGACGCGCGGCGAGCGATCGCCGCCCACAAGTGAGGATGACCGGAGAATGTCGCGTATAGACCTGCCAGCCCAGCCCAACGGCTACAAGGTTCAGTGGTCCTACCTGCCCAAGCAGTTCAGCGCCGAGAACATCGAGGAGATCCTCGACCTGTTCCGCAAGTTCGTGCCGACGGGCGATTTCACGCTGGGCAAGCCGGTCCGCGAGTTCGAGGAGAAGTTCGCCGCCATGATCGGCACGCGCCATTCGATCGGCGTGAACTCGGGCACCGATGCGATCAAGCTCGGGCTGAAGGCGCTGGGCGTCGGTCCGGGAGACGAGGTGATCACGACGGCCAACACCTTCATCGCCACGGTGGGGGCGATCGGCGAGCTGTTCGCGAAGCCGGTGTTCGTCGACTGCACCGACAATTTCTGCATGGATGTGAGCCAGGTCGAGGCCAGGATCACCAAGAAGACCAAGGCGATCGTGCCGGTCCACCTTGCCGGCCAGATGACAGACATGCCGGCCCTGATGGAGATCGCCAAGAAGCACAATCTCCCGGTCGTCGAGGATTCCTGCCAGTGCATCCTGGGCAACATCGACGGCAAGAACTCGGGCACCTATGGCCGCTCGGGCGCTTTCTCGCTGCATCCGCTCAAGAACCTCAACGTCTGGTCCGACGGCGGCATGATCGTGACCGACGACGACGATTTCGCCACCGAGCTGCGCCAGCTGCGCAATCACGGCCTCGCCGGCCGTGACAGCGTGGTCCGCATGGGCTGCAATTCCAGGCTCGATTCGATCCAGGCGGTGGTCGGCAACTGGCTGATCCCGCAGGTCCATTTCATCACCGACACCCGCATCAAGAACGCCGCCTATCTCGACCGTGCGCTCGGCCGCATTCCCGGCATCAAGCTGCCGCAGCGCTTCAACGACCGGAAGCTGGTGTTCCACCTCTACATCGTGTTCGCCGAGCGTCGCGACGAGCTGGTCGCCCATTGCAAGAAGCAGGGCGTCGAGGTGAAGGTGCACTATCCGGTGCCGCTCTATCAGCAGGAAGGCCTGCGCCAGTACGGCTACAAGGCGGGTGATTTCCCCGTGACGGACCGCCACGCCGCGACGATGATCTCGTTTCCTGCGCACGAGCATCTGACCGAGGAGCAGCTCGCGTATACCGTCCAGACGGTCGAAGAGTTCTATGGGGCTTGAGATGGCGAAGCACAACATTCCCTACGTCAACCTGCCGGCCCAGGGCCGCGACCAGATGGAGGATCTGAAGAAGATCTTCGAGCAGGTCGTGCTGAAGGGCTCGTTCGTCGGCACCCACGACGACCTGGCGGCGCTGGAGAAGCGGCTGGCCGAGTATTGCGGCACGGCCGAGGCGGTCGCGCTCAACTCGGGCACCGATGCGCTGCTGCTGGCGATGAAGATCGCGGGCGTGGGCGAGGGCGACGAGGTCATCACACCGCCCAACTCCTTCGTGGCCTCGACCGCCACCATCGTCCAACTCGGCGCCAAGCCGGTGTTCGCCGACGTGCTGGCCGACCAGAACATCGACCCCGAGAAGATCGCCAAGGCGATCACGCCGCGCACCAAGGCGATCATGCCGGTCCATCTCACCGGCCGCGTCTGCCAGATGGACGAGATCATGGAGCTCGCCAACCGGCACGGCCTGGTCGTGATCGAGGATGCCGCCCAGGCGGTCGGCTCGATGTACAAGGGCCGGCTCGCGGGCGCGATCGGCCATTTCGGCTGCTTCTCGGCTCATCCGCTCAAGAACCTGAACGCGCTGGGCGACGGCGGCTTCGTCACCACCAACGACAAGGTCGCAGCCGATCGCATGCGCCGCCTGCGTGCCCACGGCATGGCCGACCGGGCGACCATCGAGGAATGGGGCATGGTCTCGCGCATGGACACGCTGCAGGCGGCGATCCTGAGCTACCGCCTTGAGAAGCTGCCGGACGTGATCGCCAAGCGGCGCGACAATGCGGCGCTCTACCAGAAGCTGCTGCATCACGAGCGCATGTACGTGCCGACCTGCCGCAACGAGGAGTACAACACCTTCCACACCTTCGTCGTCCAGGTCGACAAGCGCGACGAGCTGCAGGCGCATCTCCGGGAGATCGGCATCAAGACGGCGATCCACTATCCGGTGCCGATCCATCTGCAGCCGGCGGCGCGTGCGCTCGGGCACAAGGCGGGCGACTTCCCGATGACGGAGCGCCAGGCAGAGCGCATCCTGACGCTGCCGGTGAACCAGTACATGAGCCGGACCGACGTCGAGACCGTGGCGAGCGAGGTCCTGGCCTTTCTCGACCGCTGAAATGGTCCCGTGACCGCCTGTCATATCTGCGGCTCGCCGAAGCTCGAGCCACTCGTCCAGAAGGGAAGACCGTTCCGGCTGGTGTCGTCCGACGTCCAGCCCGTGGTCGGCGCGGCGGAATACTCGCTGTGCTCGAACTGCCTGGCCGTGCAGAAGACGGCGACGCCGGCCTGGCAGGCCATGGCCGAGCAGATCTACACCAGCTACGACATCAATCATCAGAGCCAGGGCGCGGAGCCCACGATCTTCGACTCGGCCAAGGGCAGCGGCCCGCGTTCGCTGATCCTGCTGCGCAACTTCCTGGATACGGGAGAGCTGGCGGAGGAGGGGCGGCTGCTCGATTTCGGCTGCTCCAACGGCAACCTGATCAAGAGTTTCCACAGCTTGCGTCCACGCTGGAAGCTCTCGGGCGCCGAGCTGTACGACCAGTGGAAGGAGACGGTGCTGGCGCTGCCCGGCGTCGAAGCCTTCTACGTCGGCGCCAATCCGGCCTATAGCGGGCGCTTCGACGTCATTTCGCTGTCGCATGTGCTGGAGCACATTCCCGACCCGATCCCCTTCCTGAAGGCGATGTCGGCCCACCTCGCGCCGGGCGGTCGGCTGCTGCTGGCCCTGCCCAACCTGCGGCAGAACCCCAGCGACCTGGTCATCGCCGACCATTGCAGCCATTTCGACGAGGACAGCTTGGCCTATGTCGTGGGCAAGGCGGGGCTCGGCATCGAGCTCTTGTCGACGACCATGCTGCCCAAGGAACTGGTCGCCGTGCTGTCGCTGGCGCGGCCGGCGCGCGTGCCGGATGTCGCCAGCGCCGAGGCCGAGGCGCGCCGTGCCGGCACCAAGGCGCGCTGCCTGTTCTATTTCGAGATGCTCGACGAGGTGCGGCGGAGCGCCAGGGCGTGCGCGCGCGAAGGCCGGCCGTTCGGCATCATGGGATCGTCGATCGCGGCGTGCTGGACGCAGCTAGAGCTCGAGGGCAAGGCGGACTTCTTCGTCGACGAGGACCAGAACCGCATCGGCCACCAGCTGATGGGCTGCCCGATCGTGGCGCCGGCCGCGGCGCCGGCCGGGGCGGTGATCTTCATCCCGATGTCGGTCGCCGTCGCCCACAAGATCATCGAGCGCTGGAAGCAACTCCCGGTCGATTTTCGCTACGAGCCTACGAACCGGCCGGGCTAGCACCGCCGCGATTTATGACTTAAATAGCGGTCATCGACTTCAGCAGGGTGGATTTGACAGCGGCATGACTGGCCAACCGGACAGCGGGCAGGAGAGTTTTTGGTCGCGCCTGTTTGCGAAGGCGCTCGGCGCGCTGGGGATGTCGCCGCCGGCGGCCGATGAGCCACCGCCGCCGGTTGAAGAGGTCGCCACTCAGCCGACCCTGCTCGAGCTCGCCAACGAATCGGACTCCGTCACCGCCTTCGAGGTGCGCGAAGGCTGCGTCGCCGAGGCCGAGGAGAAGCTCGAGGCGCTGCGCCAGAAGATCATCGGATCGCAGCCCGCCTACAGCGGCACGCCGCAGGACGACGAGACGCTCGACCGCATCTGGGTGAACCTGCTGCGGCTCGGCCTGTTCGACGAGCTGCGCTATCTCGCCGGGCCGCCCTGCAACCTGCCGTTCCGTGCCGAGATCAAGGCCTTCCTCGATCATGGCGCGGCGCAGTTCGCAGCCAGCCACGCGCGCGGCGTGGCCTATCGCGCGCAGCATCCGGATGTCGACATCTTCACGATGGGATGCATCGTCTGGGGCGAGGAGTACATTCGCAACTTCCTGCGCTACAACGTCCGCTCGATGCTGTCGGAGGACAACCTGCCGGCGCTCGCCCGGCAGGGCAAGGTGGTGTTCAGCATCGTCACCGACGCGGCCGGCGAGCAGCGCCTGCGCTCCGATCCGCTGTTCGCTGAGCTCACCCAGATCGCCGACGTCGAATTCACGGTGGTCCCCGACAGCCTGAGCGAGATCCTGCGCAACGGCCACCTGGTCAAGAATTTCTACGTGCTCTACGGCATGCTCGACCACTGCTCGATCTACTTCGCCGAGGGCGCGGCCTCGCATCTGTTCATGATCCCGGTCGATTGCGTGGTGGCGAGCGGCACCCTGGTCAACATGGCGAACTACCGCCACCAGGGCTATGAATGCTGCGGCGGCGGCAACCTGGTGGCCAATACCGAGACCTTCCTGCCGGCGATCGACGAGCGCTTCGGCTCGAACGGGCCGATCCGCATCTCGACCTACGAGCTCGCGTCGCTCGCCTTCCAGCATGCCCATCACTACTTCCAGAGCCAGGTGATCGCCGCCGAGAACCGCGACTTCGGCCGCCATCCGCGCGAGCTGTTCTGGCCGGTCGAGGGTGGCGTGGAGATCCATTCCGTCTTCATCCATCCGCTGTTCACCACGGCCTCGGGTCTGGCCAAGTACCAACGCAAGCACTTCGCCAACATCGACTACGGCATGATCCCGCGCCTGTTCACGCATCCCAGGCAGATCAAGCTGATGGATCCGAGCCTGGCCTACGTGAACAACTTCACGGCGGCGCATCGCAAGTACGAGACGACGGGGCGGTCCTTCACCTACGAGGACTTCCTGCGCTGCCACGACTGGACCTATCCGGTGCAGAAGGCCTGCTTCACCCAGGCGCAGCACCTGCCGTGCAAGCTGATCGGCTACACGGCGTGCAACGACGTCGCCCAGGACGTGCGCGAGATCAATGCGCTGTTCGGCGTCAACCTGGAGGGCGCCGACAAGGCGCCGGCGCTCTAGGGCTTCACGAGCCAGGCGCCGGGCACGTTCGTCCACGAGAAGGTCTGCAGTCGGACGTTGGGCTTGTCGGCGAGGAACTCGTCGACCGCGGCGGTCTCGCCCGGCCAGTCGGCGATGGCATACTCGTCGAAGATGACCACGCCGCCTCGCGTGACCTTGTCCCACAGCGCCTGCAGCACCGCCCGCGTCGGCTTGTAGAGGTCGCAATCGAGGTGGACGAGCGAGAAGCGCACGCCGGGATTGTCACGGGCGAACGCAGCCACCGTGTCTTCGATGTTGCCGTCGATCAGCTTGATGCGCGGCTTGAAGGGGATGAAGCGGTCGGCGTCGAAGATGCCGATGGCATCGAGGACTTCCTGATGGAAGCGGGCAGGGTTGAAGCCGCCGACGGTCTTGCCGGCATCGGTCGACGGCACCGAATCCTGCTCGGAGAAGCCGGTGAAGCCCTGCCAGTTGTCGAAGCCCCACACCACCTTGGTGCGATCGCCGATGCAGTAGGATTCCAGCAGATTGGCCCAGGTGAACAGGCCGAGCCCGCGGAACACGCCGAACTCGGCGATGTCGCCCGGCACGTCGAGCGTCATCTTGAAGAGCTCGACATGGGCCAGGAAGCGCTTCAGGGCCTGGCGCCTTGCCAGCACCGCGAAGTTCTTGACCGCGGTGAGCGGGTCGATGCCGTGCTTGGCGCAGTGCTCGGCGATGCGCGCCTCGATGTCGGAGTCGGAGGCGGCCTTCTTGAAGCCGTCCGACGTGTCGATCTTTGCGTTTGCCATGGCTGCTACTGGGCCGCTGCCGGGGCGACGACGGTATTCGCCGCGATGTCGAGATAGTGCTTGGTCGAATGCGACTGCTCGCCGAAGAAGCGGAAGTCGCAGCTCAGCCGCATGCGGTCCGACGAGTTTGCCATCGATTCGTGCATCGTCCTCTTTCCCATGATCACGACGTCGCCGGGCTCGAGGGGGGCCAGCACGACGCGCTGCGCGCCGTCGGCCGCGCCGCTGTCGATCGGCGCCAGCCAGCCGTCGGCCGCGTTCTTGCGCTCGGCGACCATTTCGGGCGCGTGGTGGGTCTGCGCATAGGCCGCCATGCCCCCGCACGCCAGGTCGATCGGCACCAGCGGCACCCAGACCACGCAGAAATCCCCCCATATGCCGGTTGTAGCTGATGTCCTGGTGGAGCGGCACGCGGGCCAGCGAGCAGCGCGGCAGCACGTAGCGCGCCGTCGGCGGCATGTGGGCATAGAGCCGCCTGGTCGCCAGCAGGGCGAACAGCAGCGGATGGCCGTTCAGAAACTTGGGGATCGCCCGCAGCGGCTCGGCCAGTCGCACCTCGAGCGGGAAATGGCCGAGGAACATGTGCCGGTCGTGCTCGGAGATCGTCGCCTGTGGATTCTCCATCAGGGCAGTCAGGCGCTCCGGCGCGTCGGCATCCTGCAGCGAGAAGCCATAGGGGCGGACCGTCTTGTCGATCTCCGTCACCGCGTCGCGCAGAAAGCCCGCAACCGACTGCACGATCTCCGCCGGCAGCAGGTTCTTGGCGACCAGGATTCCCTCGCGCTCGAACACCGCCTTGGCGCGCTCGACCTGACTGGCCTCGACCGACAAGTCCTTGAGATCAACCATCCACATGTCCAGGGGGATGTGGCCACCTATCGCATTTCCGGCGCGGGATGCAACACAAATCCCGGGGACATTGCCAAAGGCTCCTATTGCTTTAGATAGGAGGCACTGGACCTATGAACAACGTGGACTTCAATCGCTCCTCATCGGCGGCCCTGCGGAACCCGCCGCACAGTGCCTCTGCGCCCTCGAGCACCGCTCTCGTCAGCGCCGAGTCGATCGCCGGCCTGCAGCGCCAGCAGAAGCTCCTCGACCTCTGCCTGTTCGTCGTCGATTGCTGCCTGCGCAACCGCACGGAACACTGGTGGCGGCAGGCGGTGAGCCTGCCGTTCGCCGACGCCGCCCAGGGCGTCGAGCACCTGAAAGAGCTCTGCCTTCACGAGCTGCTGTACGATGCGGGCGACATCGCGTCTTTCCGCCGGGTCTACGAGATCCTCGACGAAGAGGGTTATCTCCAGGGCGACGATCGCGGGCGTTTCCTGCTCGACCTGGTGCGGTTCGTCGAGCCGGCGCTGGCGCGCGCCGACGCCCGACGCGGCACGTTCGCCGGCCAGCTGCTCTCGCTGGTGACCGGCAAGCGCAAGACCCCGGCGGTCGTCAGCATCGTCATCGCCGACGACCTGGCGTTCGCGAATTTCACGGAGCTCTGCTCCCCGACGCTGCGCAGCGAGGAAGGCCTCAAGCTGCTGTGCAGCCAGCGCGACGTGACGTTCGTCCTGTCCGTGTGCAAGGACAGGGCCGACGAAGTCGAGGCGCATCTCAGGGAGCATGCGCCGGACTGCACGGTCGTCCGCCAGCCGATCCCGGAAACGCTCCGGGCCGCGGCATCGGCGGGTGACGTGGAGAAAGACTGGCTGGTCGGCGCGCTGCAATACCTGCACCTCGACGAAGCCCGGCGGCGCGATGCCGACTTCCTGTCGATCAACCCGAACGCGCTCTATGCCGCCGGATACCTGAAGCAGGTCCTGCAGCTTGCCCAGAGCAAGCCGGAGATCCTTTCGGCCGCCGTCTGGGTCACCAACCGGGGCTACATCGACAAGAAGCTCGAGTGGAACAAGGCCGACCTCTCGGCGTCGATTCCCGCCGGCCTGCTGGCGCACATGGGCCTCCTGGTTAGCGCCCCGGCGAGCTGCTCGACCTTCGTGGAAGGCTTCGTGGCGACCCGGGGACCGACCGCCCATCTGCGCCTGACGTGGGCCGGCAAGGACCATGTCGATATCCACACGACCCGCCACGAGATCGTCTTCCTGGCGCGCACGAGCCTGCGGACGATGGCGCGCCGCTTCTCCCTCAGGCCGTCGGCCGAGCTGGACGCGATCCTGGCCGCCGGGGCGACGCCCCATTTCGTGACCGCCGAGGACGGCATCGTCGTCGGCGAATTCGGCCTGCCGCCCGGCGGCTTCGACGACATCGCCGGCGATCCGGCGAAGTTTCCGGCCTTCGCCGACCGCCTTCTCCGGCCGCGGCAGGCGGCGTTCTTCAGGCAGCCGGTGCGCCTCGCCGTGGCCCGTCCACCGGACGAGGAGGCCGCCGACCCGCCCGAGGCGCTTCACGGCGAATTCCTGGCGTCTTTGCAGAAGGCGAACGATCCGCCCAGGCCGACCGTCGCCCAGGTCCTGACCTCGCTGAATGCGCTCCACCAGTACGAGATATCGGAATATGGCCTGGAGAACATGGCGGGTGCGGTTGCCGAGGGCAGGCGCCTGGTCGATATCTGCCCCAGCGCTGCGAGCGCGCTCGAGGAGGCCGAACGCAAGGTCGTGATCAGGGCGGCCGTGAACGTCGATCATGTCGACAAGGCGATCGCGCTGGCGAAGGAAGGCGGTGCGGGCACCGCCTTCATCCATGATTTCCTGGTCAAGATGATGGAGCTGAAGGCGGCGAACGCCGCCGAGGCCCATCGTCTGCGCCGCAAGTTCCTGCTGAGCCGCTCGTTTGCCGTCCTGGGCTCGATCGCCTGGGGCGAGGCCTTCGTCGACAAGTTCATGAATTACCATGTTCCCTCGCTGCTCGCCGACGGCAACATTCCGGCGCTGGCGCGACGCAAGAAGGTGATCCATTCGATCGTCACGACCGAGCGCGATCGCCAGAGAATCGTCGCGCATCCGGTGTTCAAGCAGCTGAGCCGCTTCGCCGAGGTCGTGTTCACGTGCTTTCCCGAGGAGCTGCTCGAGCGGCGGGCGAGCGCGGATTTCAATTTCTACTATTTCTACGGCTTCCTCGATCACCAGAGCGTGCTGCTGGCGCAGGCCCTGCACGCCGAACTCTACCTGCTGCCGATCGACATCGTGATCTCGCGCGACAGCCTCGCCAAGGTCGGCCGCAGCCTCGATGGCGGCGCGGACTGCTGCTCGATTGCCGGCATCGAATGCGAGCCGGCCGACCTGAAGTCATGGCTCGATGCCCGGCCCAGGAGCAAGACGGGCGTGCTGGACATGCCCGCCGACGAGCTGCTGACCGCGGCGATCGCCATGCCGGACGCCTATTGCCGCTCGCTGGTCATGACGTCCGACAATCAGGCGTTCTGCCGGCATGCCCGCGAGCTGATCTGGCCGATGCGCGACGGGCTGGTCATCCATTCGATCTTCATGCATCCGGTGGCGATCTCCGCCAGGCTGATGTCGCGGCCGTTCCACCCGCAGTACGAGAATGTCGACTACGCGCTGCTGCCGCGGGTGCTGCAGCACGACGGCCGGCTGACGGTGCTGCAGCATGCCGAGCTGGCGGCCGCCCAGTTCGGCGCTCCCGCCGGGCGGGAGGAGTTCCTGGACGGCGGCTTCTCGCTTGAGGCGTTCATCGCGGCGCACGAGGCCGACTACGCCGCCCAGCGCCGCTGCTTCGCCAGCCGCCAGTTCTTTCCGTCGGCCAAGGTGCCGTATCCGCCGTCGGCCGATTGCGACGAAGAGGTCGCACTGGTCCAGGCGGCGCTGAAGCGCTATCGGTTCCGCAACGGCTGAGGTGAGGACATGGGGGTTGGATCGTTCGATCTTGAAGTGATCCTGAAGCTTCGTCGCAACGGCATCCTTCCCGGCAAGTTCGCGGTCGCCGAGATCGGCGCCCAGCAGATCGGCGACAGCGTGCTGCGCGAGCCCAGGCTGCTGCAGGCCTATGCCGACGCGTTCGACGTTCCCTACCGCGAGTTCGGCCGCGCCCTGCCGCAGACCCGGTCCTCGGAGATCGAGCTGCTGCGTGAGAACGCCCCGTTCACCAAGGATTTCTGGGAGTGGCTGGGGTGCACCTACATGGCGGCCGACGTCGACACGGCGCCGCATACGATCAGGCTCGACCTCAACTTCGACGACGTGCCCGACCAGCACAAGGGCAGGTACCAGCTGGTGACGAACTTCGGCACGACCGAGCACGTGGCCAACCAGAACCAGGCCATGAAGATCATGCACGACCTCACGGCGGTCGGCGGCGTGATGGTCCACAACGTGCCGACACAGGGTTACTCCAACCACGGCATGTTCAACTACAACCCGAAGTTCTTCTGGCTGCTGTCGCGAAGCTGCCGCTATCGCTTTCTCGACATGCGGGTCACGTGGGACGTCGTGAGCACGCCGATTTCGTCCGACATCGCCGACGAAGTGGCCAGGTTCGACCCGGTGAATGCCGAGCAGATCCGGCAGCAACGCGCGGTCGATGCCGGCCTCATCCTGGTCCTGCAGAAGCTCGAGGACATTCCCTTCGTGCCGCCGATCGACACGTCCTCCGCCGAAATCGTCGCCGACGAAGCGGCGCGAGCGCGCTATTGGACCGTCTTTGGCGGCGCGAAACCCGAGGACAAACCGGCGGACAAACCAGCGGAGCAGCCGGAGGAAAAGCCGAGCGGCTTCGAGCGCTTGCTGAGATGGCGCTCGCGCGGCTGACGGCTCAGAAGTTTATCCGCTCAGCTTCGACGACCAGCGGCATCTTGCGGAGGTGCACGTAGATCTGCGCGATGTATTCGCCCAGGAAGCCGATCATGATCATCTGGATGGCGGCGAAGAAGAAGATGCTGATCAGGATCGGAATGATGCCGACGCTGAAGTGATTCCAGAACATCAGCTTCGCCACGACCAGCAGGACCGTGACGACGATGCAGAGGGCCGAGAGCACGAAGCCGCCGACCGTCATGATCCTGAGCGGCACCTTCGAGTGCTTGACGATACCGAGCATCGCTATGTCGTACAGCGTGTAGAGGTTGTTCTTGGAGACGCCGCGCATGCGTCGCGGCTGCTCGAAGTCCACCGTCGCCGCCTCGAAGCCGAACTCGCGGATCAGGCCGCGGAAATAGGGGTAGGGGTCGTCGACCTTCTGCAGCAGCTGGATGAGCTGCCGGTCGTAGAGGCCCGAGCCGGTGGCGTTCGGCACCAGCTCGATCTCCGAGATCTGCGACAGGAACCTGTAGTAGGCCCGGCGCAGGGCGAACATCAGCTTGGATTCGCGGCTGACCGGCTTGACGGCCATGACCAGCTTGTAGCCCTGTTCCCACTTGGCGATGAACTGGGCGATCATCTCGGGCGGATCCTGCAGGTCCGAAGCGATCCAGATGCAGGCATCGCCGCTCGACTGCAGGATGGCGTGATGCGGCGAGCGGATGTGGCCGAAGTTGCGCGAGTTGAGGATGACCTTGAGATTGCGGTCCTCGGCCGCCATGGCGCGAAGCTTGGCGACCGTCGAATCGGTCGAGCAGTTGTCGATGACGATGTGCTCGTAGCGGTAGGGCAGCCCGGTCATCACCTTGCGGACCCGTGCCACCAGCTCCTCGATGTTCGCTTCCTCGTTGTAACAGGGCGAGACGATGCTGATCAGCTTGGTCATGGCGCCTCGCGACCCATCGCGCTCGTCATCCCGGCGAGCAGGGTGCTGTCGTCGAGGCCGTGCAGCGACAAGAGGTACTTGTAGTCGCCGCAGAACTCCGAGAACTGGCGCGTGCCGAAGCGGATCACCCGGCAGCCGCCGGTCTCGGCCGTGATCTCGGCGACCAGGCCGCCCAGTCCGCCCGCCGTCGAATGCTCCTCGACCACGAAGATGCCGTCGAACGCCCGCCCGATGCCTTCCACCTGCGCCCGGTTGATGGGATGGAGGACCGGTGCGCTCCAGACCGGCGCATCGCCCAGCGACGCCGACAGCCGGCACGCCGCGACGACCATCGAGCCGGTGGCGATGATCGCCCATTTTCCCTTGCCCGGCCTGGCCTGCAGCAGGTCGCCGACCGGCGCGTCGGGAATCGCGGTGTGGACGTCGCCGCCGTCGGCCTTGCCGAAACGCAGGTATCCGGCGCCCTTGTTCTGCAGCAGATGCTTCCAGCAATACTGCAGCTCGAAGCGGTCGGCCGGCGAGACGATGCCGAGGTTGGGAACGGCGCGCAGCGCTGCGACGTCCTCGGTGCACTGGTGGCTGGTGCCGAGCTGGGCATAGACCACGCCGGCCCCGTCGCCGACGAAGACCACCGGCAGCTCCTCGTAGCAGACGTCGATCTTGATCTGCTCCAGCACCCGCATCGGCACGAAAGCCGCAAGGCCGTAGACGACGGGCCGGAACCCGGACTTGGCCAGGCCGGCCGCGACTCCGACCATGTTCTGCTCGGCGACGCCGCAGTTGATGTACTGGCCGGGACAGTTCCTGCGGAACTCGTCGAACAGCGCGTAGCCGTGGTCGCCGGTCAGGAGCAGGACCCGCTCGTCACGCTGCGCGGCTTCCGTGAGGATGCGCGAGAAGGTCGCTCTCACCGGCCTTCGACCTCCGCCAGCGCGGCGTCGAAGGTCTCCTTCGTCAGCCGCGTGTAGTGCCAGACGTTGTTGTTCTCCATGAAGCTGACGCCGCGTCCCTTGATCGTCGCGGCGACGATCGCCTTGGGCCGGCCGTTGCGCCTGGCCATCAGGTCGTTGAGCGCGGCGTCGAGCGCCTTCTCGTCGTGCCCGTCGACGCTCAGCACGTCGTAGTCGAAGGCCGCGAACTTGGCGTGCAGGCTGCCGAGCGAGATCACCTCCTGGGTCGATCCCATCGCCTGGAAGCGGTTTTCGTCGACGATCACCACCAGGTTGTCGAGGCGGAACTGGCCGGCGAACAGAAGCGCCTCCCACATCGCGCCCTCGTTCATCTCGCCGTCGCCGACGACGCAGAAGACGCGCTGGCCGGACTTCAGCCGCTGCGCCCCGAGCGCCAGGCCCGTCGCCACCGGCAGCCCGTGGCCGAGCGAGCCCGACGTGACCTCGAGGCCGGGCACGTGCGCATCCGACAGGCCCTTCATGCGGGTACCGTTGGAGAAGTATCTGTCGAGATCGGCGTCGGTCAGCCAGCCCAGCTCGTGCAGGCAGGCATACTGCGCCATCACGCCATGGCCCTTGCTGAGCACCAGATAGTCGCGCCCGGCGGCGCGTGGTGTCCGGTCGCCGAGGTTGAGATGGCTGCGATAGAGCACGGCCACGATCTCGATGATCGACAGGGCACAGCCGATATGGACGGTGGAACCGGCGAAAGCCATGCGCAGGACGCTGGCCCGAAGGCGCGCCGCATCGAAGGCGTTCGCTCGCGAACGCAGGCGGCTCTCAGGCAAGAATGCGCCTCCCGGCCGCGGCCAGTTCGTACGAGGTGATCATCCGTCGCAAGCCGTCTTCTAGCAGAACTGTCGGCGCCACACCAAGCACCTGCCGGGCGCGCGCGATCGACGGCACGTAGCGCTGCGCTGCGCGAGCGGTTGGTGCGGCGCGCGCGATGCGGACCGGCAGGGCAGGTTGGGCGAGGCCCGCGATCAGGGTCGCGAGCTCGGCCATGCTCACGACCTCCTCGCCGCCGACGTTGCACACCAGGCCCGGCGGTCCGCGCAGCAGCGCCGTCCACAGCCAGATCGCCATGTCCGCGGCATAGAGGTAGGTGCGCAACGCCGTGCCGTCGCCGGTGACGGCGATCGGCCGGCCGGCCAGCAGGTCGGCCACGAAGCTTGCCACCGCGAAGTCGCCGTCGAGCGGCAGATAGGGCCCCACGAGCGTGAAGGGCCGCACGACCCGGAGCCGAATGCCATGCGCCGCCGCATGGGCATGGCTGAGCCACTCGGCTTCGCGCTTGCCCTGGCCATAGGCCGCCCTCGGCTCCGTCAGCGACGGCGCGCCCGCGAAGTCCTCGTCGAGCCTCTCGACATCGTCCGGCTGCCGGCCATAGGCGGCGCCGGAGCTCACCAGCAGCATGTCGACGACACCGCGCCCGGCTGCGAACTCCAACACCCGGCGCGTGCCGGCGACGATGACGTCATGCACGTAAAGCGGCGCGGCATTGACCGCGAGGTCGGAGGCAGCGTGAATGACGTGCGAAAACGCGCCGTCGGGGAAGGCGAAGCTGCGCACGTCGCCCTGCACCACGGTCACGGCCGGGGCCGCGGCAATCCAGGGCAGCCTGGCGTGAAAGCCGGCACCATCGCGGGTCAGCACGGTGACCTGCAGGCCCAGGCGATGGCGCTCGTTGGCCGCGAGCAGGGTCTCGACCAGCCATTTGCCGACGAAGCCGCTGCCGCCCGTGATGAACAGCCGCGCGCCGCGCAGGTCCTTCCAGAGTTCCGATGTATGAGTCAGAACGTGATCGAAATCGGCCCGGCTGATCGCGGAGCCTGGGTTCACGCCGCCGCTCCGGCGAAGAAATCCTCGATGCTGCGCGCGACGTATTCGAGCATCTCCTGGGTGAGGCCCGGATAGATGCCGACCCAGAAGGTGTCGTTCATGACGATGTCGGTGTTGGCTAGGTCGCCCGCGACGCGATAGTTGCGACCCGTCATGTACGGCTGCCGGGTGAGGTTGCCGCCGAACAGCAGGCGCGTGCCGATGCGCCTCCCGTCGAGGAAGGGCAGGAGCTCCGAACGGGTGCGCTTCAGGCCGGGCCTGAGCGTGACCGGGAAGCCGAACCAGGAGGGATCGGAGCCGGCCGTGGCCTCGGGCAGGATCAGCCACTCTTCGCAGCGCTTCAGCCGCTGATGCAGCCATGTGAAGTTGGCGCGCCGCGCGGCGACGAAGCCGTCGAGCCGGTCGAGCTGCGCCAGGCCGCAGGCAGCCTGCATGTCGGTGATCTTCAGGTTGTAGCCGACGTGCGAGTACATGTACTTGTGGTCGTAGCCCGCGGGCAGCGTGCCGAGCTGCCAGCCATATCGCTTCTTGCAGGTGTTCTCGCAGCCCGGCGCGCAATAGCAGTCGCGGCCCCAGTCGCGGAACGATTCGGCCACCAGCTTGAGCGTGGAGTTCGCGGTGAACACCGCGCCGCCTTCGCCCATGGTGATGTGATGCGCCGGGTAGAAGCTCAGCGTCCCGATGTCGCCGAACGTCCCGACCTTCTTGCCGTGGTAGGTCGAGCCCAGCGCGTCGCAGCAGTCCTCGACGACGAACAGGTCGTGCTTGCGCGCCAGCGCCATCACCGCGTCGAGATCGAACGGATTGCCCAGCGTATGGGCCAGCATGATCGCCCGCGTGCGCGGCGAGATCGCGGCCTCGAGCCGGGCGGGGTCGAGGTTGTAGGTCGGGATGTCGACATCGACGAACACCGGAACGGCGCCGAACTGGAGGATCGGGTTGACGGTCGTCGGGAAGCCCGCGGCGACGCCGATGACCTCGTCGCCCGGGCGCAGGGCGCGGTCGCCGAGTCGCGGCGAGGTCAGGGAGGAGAAGGCCACCAGGTTGGCCGACGAGCCCGAGTTCGTGGTCAGCACGTATTTGCGCGTGAGGTATGCGGCGAGACGGCTTTCGAAGGCCTCGTTGAACCGTCCCGTGGTCAACCAGCCGTCGAGTGCCGCGTCGGTGATCATGCGCATCTCCGGCGCGCCGACCACCTTGCCGGAGGCCGGGATCGTCGTCTCGCCGGGGACGAAGGGGCGCACCTTGGACGCCTGCTCGCCGTAGCGGGTCACGAGCGTCAGGATTTCATCGCGCAGCGCGTCGAGAGAAGACATGGTTGGGACGATCAGGGAGAGGATATGGAGGCAGGCAGCCTGAGCACGTTTCCGCGGCCCCAGTCTACCATTTTTGCATGGGCGTGGATGTGGGCTGCGGAGGCTCCTTGCGGAACACGAACTTGCGCATCACCACGAATCCGGCGCCGGCCAGGAAGGGAAGCAGCAGGGCCTGCGACACAAGGGGGCCGATGCCGAACGCCTCGAGGAGCTTCAGCAGCGCATAGTTGGCCAGGCTGATGAAGACATAGAAGGCCAGGAACCGCGGCAAGAGGACGAGCGAGGTGCGCCCGAAGACGAGCCCGCCGTAGCTCATGAAGTTGAACAGCAGGCCGAGCCCGGTCGCGCCGGCGACGGCCAGCCACAGCGGCGCTCCGAGCAGCACGAAGCCTGCGTAGCAGGCATAGCCGAACACCGTGTTGAGTCCGCCGACCGCCAGGAAACGCAGGAACAGCCACGCGCTGCCGTTGACGTCGCGCCAACGCGACAGCTGGGAACGAAGGCCGCTGCCGGTCACTCGCGGCTTTCGAGATAGGTTAAAATCTGTGCCCTGGTCACGGCGTCGATCGGCTCGCCGCGCGACCATGCCGAATACCAGCCGGCCGTGAGGGCAATTGTCTCGTTGAAATCCAGGCGGGGACGCCAGCCGAGTTGCATGCGGATCCTGCTGTTGTCCAAGGTCAGCAGCTTGGCTTCGGCCGGGGCATTCGGATCCGTCACCACGTCGATCTTGCCCCGTCCCAAGGCCTTGACCAGGGCTTCGGCGACGGCGCCGACCGGACGATTCTCGGTCGCGTCAGGACCGACATTCCACGCGTCGTCGACGCCGTCGGGGGCCGTGCACAGGCGCTCGGCAATCATCAGGTAGGCGCCGAGCGGCTCGAGCACGTGTTGCCATGGCCGTACCGCGCTGGGATTGCGTAGCTGGACAGTCGCCTGGGGGCCGAGACAGCCGCGCACGATATCGGGCACCAGCCGATCCGCCGCCCAGTCGCCACCGCCGATCACGTTGCCCGCCCGGACGGTGGCGATGCGGGCGGCATGGCCGGCGGCATGGAAGAAGCTCCGGCGCATCGAGGACGTGACGATCTCGGCGCAAGCCTTGCTGGCGCTGTAAGGATCATGTCCGCCCAGGGCATCGGTCTCGCGGTAGCCCCAGGGCCAGCTCTCGTTCTCGTAGACCTTGTCGCTGGTCACGACGACCACGGCCTTGGCGTCGGGGCATTCCCGCACGACGTCCAGCAGAGTGGCCACGCCGAGGACGTTGGCGGCAAAGGTTTCGATCGGTGCCGCATATGAGCGCCGTACGATCGCCTGGGCGGCCATGTGGATGACGATTTCAGGTCGCGCCGCCTTGGCCAGGGCGCGAAGTGCGGCGCGGTCGTTGATGTCGGCATGCACGAAACGCCCGAGCTTCGGCAAGCCGAGGAGGTCGTGCAGGTTCGGCGTCGTCGCAGGCGGCAACGCAAGCCCGGATATCTCGGCGCCGAGCTCGGCCAGCCAGAAGGCGAGCCACGCGCCCTTGAAGCCGGTCTGGCCGGTAATGAGGACCCGGCGCCCCGCCCAGAATTCCTTGTTTACCAGCACTTCCATGGCGCACGCCCCGATGCCCAGATCTGCTCCAGGTAGACATGGTCACGCTGGGTGTCCATCGGCTGAAAAAATCCTTCATGACGGAAAGCGCACAGCTGGTTGTCGTCGGCCAGTCGCTGCAAGGGAGCCTGCTCCCATATTGTATCGTCGCCTTCCAGGTACTCGCCGACCTTGGGCGACAGGACGAAAAAGCCGCCATTCACGAAGCCGCCTTCGCCTTCCGGTTTTTCGCGAAAGCCGACGACGCTGTCGCCCACAATGTCGAGCGCGCCGAAGCGCCTGGGCGGATAGACGGCCGTGACCGTCGCCAGCTTGCCGTGGGCGCGGTGAAACTCGATCGAGCGACCGATGTCCACATTCGAGACGCCGTCGCCGTAGGTCAGGCAGAAGGCATCGCCCTGCACATACTTGAGGACGCGTGCCACGCGACCGCCCGTCATCGTCGCCAGTCCCGTGTCGATCAGCGTCACCCGCCAATTCTCGGCCTCGTGGCGATGCGTCGTGATGGAGCGGGCGCCGAGATCGAAGGTGACGTCGGAGAGTTGCAACGCGTAGCTCGCGAAGAACTCCTTGATCATGTGTCCTTTGTATCCGAGGCAGACGACGAAATCCGTGATGCCGTGCGCGGCATAGATTTTCATGATGTGCCAGATGATCGGGCGCCCCCCGATCTCCACGAGGGGCTTGGGGCGGAAGGTCGTCTCCTCGCTTAGCCTCGTTCCTGCGCCACCTGCCAGGATCACTGCCTGCATTAGTTCACCTTGGAGCCGCGCGGCATCGCCGTCGCGGCCATGAGCACTGAAGTCCGGTCAGAATGCAGCAAAGCGTGGCCTCTGGGCAAATCAGGCGTGGCGCGGCACGAGCGGCCTGACCCTCGACCACGCCTCGCTGAGGAGGAACGTCGCGAAGTACAGGACAATGGCGATCCAGACCAGGAACTGCTCGCCGACAACGTGGCGCAGGGGATAGGTCCACACGACCGGGATCAAGCTCATCACCCCTGTGACGATCAGGGCCGTGCTCAGCGTCCTGCGGACGTCGTCGGGAATGGCGAGCAGGCGCCACGCCGACGCGCCGAGGACGAGGAGCGCCACCTGGCAGAGCAGCGTCCCCAGGTTCCAGCGATAGCCTTCGAAGGCCCAAAGCAGTTCCTGGAAGAAGCTCTTCGGCTTGTACCAAAGGTAGACTTCGAGCGCGAACCGCGGGTTGTGCAGCACGAAGCGAAGGAACCTGTCCCGGATGAGCTGCTCATGCAGCCGTATCCGCGGGGCGGGAAAGCCGCCGATGACGTTGTTGTTCAGGTAAGCCTCGGTGATTCCGTATCGCTCTTCGCCCTCGGCGACCGCGCCCATCCAGGCCATGTTGTCGGTCAGGGCGTCGGGGATGGGCTTGCCCTTGTGCTTGTCGCCGCGCTCTTTCCACTCCGGATGCATTCCCAGGCCCATGTAAGCGTTATGCCAGACCATGTGATAGGGGATGTAGATGTCGAGGCTGTAGATCGGATGCAAGGTCGCGGCCTTGTACGCCAGCGAGCAAACCAGGCCGCCGACCACCAGAAAGCTCGGCCACGAAAAGGCGAACGTGGCGAGCCGCCTGAGCCGCGTTTCTACGTACGACCGGCCGAGGCGGAAATAGACGGTCACGCCGGCGATCGCGATGAACGACAGGATCATCCAGAAGGAGCTCGACCGCGCAAACATCAGCAGCGTCAGAAGCGTTGCCTGCAGAACGGTCACGCTGACGCGCGTCCATGTCGGCCGTCGATAGACCAGGAAGGTGAAGAGAAGATGCAGGTACGGCACCAGGCACAGCGAGCCTAGGAAGCGCTGATTGTGGATGGTGCGAAGGTTCACGTTGGTGAAGAGCTGCGAGTCCAGCAAGGTGAGCAGCGCCACGACCGCAACCGACAGCACGAGAAGGGGCAGCGCATCTGCGTGGTAGCAGAGCAGGAACAGCGCGACCGAGATGCCGAAGACGAGGAAGTAAAAATAGAAGAAGGCGCTGACCTGAAAGCCGAAAAGGTCGAAGCTCAGGCTGAGGTAGTCGACGAAGCCGGGATCGTTGGCGTCGGGCGCGAAGAGCTTTTGATTGCCGAACGTCCCCTCCGGCAGGTCCTTGAGGGCGAGGGCGTCCTTGATGGCCTTCTCGATGAGTTCCGGACGCTCACCGTTCTCCGGGTACGTCAGGCCGAACTTGTCGATCAGGTTCTGCCGTCCGGTCACGCCGCCTTCGAGCAGCGTCTGCAGGACCTCACTGCGCCCGACGTAGCCCTTGGTCCCGTGGTTTCTCTGCGATATGTCGACCGCGATGGTCTGTGCGAGCATCTCGATGGCATCGGGCGCCACGCGATGCATCTTCTGGCGCAGGCCTTCGTCGTAAGCGATCAACCCAGCGCCGATCGCCAAGGCGGCGAAGCACAGGTTGAGCCATCGGAGCTTGAGCGGCGTCGGTTGAACCGCATCCCGCAGGTCGGCGTTCATGCCGATCGCGCGGCGAGTAGCATCGATCAGGGTGCGACAGAGCCCTGCAGCTCTTCCCCAAATTGTCCCTGACACCCGCCAACTCCGTCAGAATCATCGTCTGGAGCACTCTCGAGCAGAGCGCAAAAGACATTTCTTTGTTGGCCGCACTGTACCTGCTGATCAGCGGGGCGGAAATCGCGTTTTACCGCTGGGCAGGCAATGCTATAGGAAAGCCCGTCAATTATTTGGGCAGGATGATGGTCGAAGACCTGCAGAGGGCCTCCTTCGGACACAACGAGCGTCCGTTGGATGTCGCCGACTTCTATCGCGCCAACGGCTTCTTCCTGTTCCGGCAGGCCCTCGACCGCCGCCTGGTCGAAGATGTCGCAAGGATCGAGCAGGACGTCGTGCGCCCCTACGGCGGGCCGCTGCTGCGGCACAATGGAAAGGTCGCGACCCACGATCATGCCATGGGGCCGCCATGGGACGTCGCCCGCCGGCAGTCCGGGCTGCTCAATCCCCACCGGCTGGGCGAGGGCCCGCTCAAGGCCTTCAGCGAGGCGACGACGCGCCTGCTTACGTCGCAATCGCTGTTCGACTGCCTGCACAAGCTCGACGGCAACGACCGCTACACGCTTCATCAATCGATCTTCTTCTTCGTCTCGGCGCGGACCGACACGCATCATGATCGCGTGACACTGGATACCGTGCCGGCCGGCGGCTCGTTCACCGTGTGGATTCCGGTCGATCGGGTGCGGCCGGCCAACGGCCCGTTGTTCGTCGTCCCGCGCAAGCTCGGCGTCTACGACGAAGCGCTTGAGGGTGTCGGCGCCGGCGGGGAGAGCCGAGGCGCCATGAGCGGCGCCTACAACGACGCCGTCGCCGATACGGTGGGGGCGTCGGAGGTCGAAGCGGTCATGCCGTTCCTGCAGCCAGGCGACGTCATGATCTTCGGACCGTCGACGCCGCATGGCTCGTTCGCCGCCCTCGACAAGAGCCTTTGGCGACGGTCCTTCCAGGCGATCTACCGACCGACCGCGATCACGCGCTGGGGCGCCTATCCCACCCACGACGAGCCGCACGACGTGGCGACCGAAGAGGTCGAGATGAACGGGAACTTCAACTTCCTGCGCGGCTAGGAAGCGGCAAGGGCAGCGACGCGAGCGCCAGCGGCGGCGCGTCAGGGTCTGCCTGCCAGCACAGCTCGATCTCGAAAGTGCTCCTGGGATCGATCGCGTTGGCCGATGCCTGGAATTTCATCGGCTGCGCCAGTTCGTGCGCCAGGGTACGCGCGCTGCCGTCGAGGCTGACCGGAATCACGCCGACTCGCTTGGCCTCCTGCGGCGGGCCGTCGCCGAACAGGCGCAGGATCGCCTGATAGTGCAGATGGCCGCTGGTGACCTGCGGCAGCGCTTCCAACGACAGGCCCTCGACCAGTGGTGCGGCGATCGGCGCCTGGCCCCAGGAGCGCGGAATGGCGCCGATCGACCAGTGGCTGGGCGCCTGCAGCACGGCGAAGCCCGTGCCGTGCTGCGACGCCCGGCCGCCGGCAAACGGCGTGTTCTCGTCGTACGAGGCGATGGCCGTGCCGAGCTCGCGCCAGGCCGGATTGGCGGCGAGGAAGGTCTTGGCAGCCTGGAAGGGGCCGGTCTGCACGGAATCGTTCATGACCACGATGCCGCCGGGACGCAGCAGGCGCGCCGCCATCTGCAGGTCGAAGAGCGCGAGCTCATAGTCGTGGTCGCCGTCGACGAGCACGAAGTCGAGCGCCACGCGCCGATGATGGAGCTTCAGGAAGAAGTCCATGGAATTCAGCGGATGGAACTCGACCAGGCGGCGCAGCTCGCCCGGCCAGCGCGCGAAGATCTCGGGGCAGCGCTCGGCACCGAACGGATCGGTCGTATGCAGGAAGCCGTCGCCGTTCTCCCACAGCGCGCGCGTGATGACCTCGGCGCCGCCGCCATTGAGGGTGCCGACCTCCGCCGCCACTGCCGGCCGCTGCATGCGCACCAGGGCGAACAGCAGGGCGCGCGACCGGCCGCCCATGAGCGAGGTTGGCGGATAGTCGCTGAAGTAGGCGTCGAGCTCGTCGGCGACGGGACTGCGCATCACTTCGGTGAGGGATTCCGGCGTCAGCGGCAGGCCTTCCAGGGCGTTGCCGATCCTGGGCTCGAGCGGCCGGATGTTGGGATCCACTGGCGGAGTCTCGACGGGCTCGGCCGGGGGCGGCTCGACCGGCGCGGGAGCCGGTGGCGCCGCAGGCGTCGATGTCCCGAAGAGCGACTGCAGAAGCCGCCTCATCGCACGACCGAGCGGAGTGCTCCCATCAAGGTCTGGCCAATCGGCGCGCGCCGCCGCGCCGCCGGCGCGCCGGCGGGCTGCATGGCGAGCATCGCCGTGTTGGCCAGGAAGGCGTGCGCGCCGATGCCCAGCGAGCACCTGGTCTCGGAAATCACCGGAACGCCGTTGCGGCGGCTGACCCTGAGCGATGGATCGCAGTACTTGGCGAGATGGTCTTCCTTCGCCCACAGGCGGATTTCCAGGCTGTAGCGCTCGGAGCGCGTGCCGTACCCCGTGGTGAAGTGGGGCGAATATCGCGAATGGATGGTGAGATCGCCGGCGTGATAGTGCGGCACCCACACCTTGTCGAGATTGGTCATGAGGTAGTCGACGCCGACGTCGTTGGAGGAGTCGGCGGGCAAGGCGTGGCCGGGGCTCGGCACGATGAAGCCCAGCCCGGAATGCTTCTTGGGCGCCACCTCGCCGAGCGGGATCCAGATCGACAGCGGCACCTCGGGATTGACCGCCGTCACGTCCTGGTGAACGCCAAGCAGCAGGTCCTCGTCGATGCGATGGCGCGCGAGGCAGAGGCCGAACATGACGACGATATCCGTCGAATCGCAGATCCGCTCGATGACCGGCCATGCCCACGACCTGATCAGCTCGGACAGCACCATGGCGGTGGGGGACTGGTCCATGTCGCGGACCACCCAGGGCGTGTGCCAGCTGCCGGACTCTTCCTCGCCCTTGTCCCAGTGCGGGCTGGGGCCGTCATCGACCGCCATCGCACTGTCGTCGAAGTTCCGCCTCGGCTTCCCGAGCGTGCCGACGAAGCGGCCGAAGGCGCGGCGGCACTCGTCCAGCGTCTCCGTCGGGATGGCGTCGCGCAGCATGATCACGCCTTCTTCCCGGAAGCGCGTTGCGCTCTCCACGGCGCTGTCCTGGCGGGTGAAGGCGAGCTTGTGCCGATCGGCCAGGATTTCCGGGTGTTGCTCGACCAGCTGGCGGAAGGTCTGGTTCGCCATCGGGCTAGGTACCCTTCACTTCATTCGGTGCATAGGCGGGGGCCGCGGCAGGGCGCGTGCCCTTGCCGTTCATGAGGAGCTTGCGCAGGTAGCGTCGGGCCGGCTGCTCGATCATCTGGTAAGTGCCGACCGATACGATGATCGTGAAGGCGATTCCCATCGTCACGCGCAGGATCGCGTCGACCGCGTAGACCTCGTTCCAGGAAATGGCCGGCCGAATCAGGGGACGCAGGGTCCAGGTGTGCACGGCGTACAGCGAGTAGCTGATCTCGCCCAGCCACACCATGGCCGGCAGGGCGAGCAGGTTCGCGGAAAAGCCCTCGTAGCGCGACGTATAGAACATCACGTAGGCGAGCGGCACGGCCAGGCCGAAATTCAGCGCCGAGAAGTGCACGATCCTGACGAGCTCGTAGCCGAAGGTGCCCGGCCCGCCCAGGCCGCCCGGCACGGCGACGCTGTAGCCGTAGATGAAGGCAAACCCGAACAGCCACACAATGGCCACAGCGTAGACGAGGCCGGCATACAGGCGCTCGCGCCGCGTGATCGGCATCTCGCGCACGATCATGAAAAGCTGGGCAGACAGGCAGCCCGCGATGAACTCGCCGATGCGGACGTAGGGCGAGAAGTAGAAAAGCCAGCGAAAGAACGAAGCGTCGGCGCCCTGGTCGCCCGTTATGACTCTGGGGAAGAAGCCCTTGGCCCAGGTTTCGATCGAGCCGAAGTTGCTCAGGGCCACGGTGAGCAGGACGATGAAAGCCACCGAAAAGAGGACAAACGCGGCGATGCTGGTCCGCACCCGGCGAAGGCGCAGCACGCCGAAGACCATGAACGGGTAGGCGACGTAGAAGAAGAACTCGGTCGAAATCGACCAGGCCAGCCCGAAGCCGTGGTTGAGCACCAGGCGGTCGTGAATGGCGAACACGTAGACCCAGCTCTGGGTCAAGGTCAGGTTGTAGACGAGATAGGCTTCGAATTCCTTGGGTGCGTAGCTGATCCAGTTCGAGACGAAGTCCGACACCGAGCCGAACACCATGAAGAACAGGAAAAGTGGATACAGGCGGGCAAATCGTGCCGAAAAGAAGTTTCGCGATGCGCTGCCCAGCGTCTGGTCATGGAACAGGGACGCGTAGTTGTAGTGGATGACGAAGCCGCTCAGGACGAAGAACAGCGGCATGCCGAAGACGCCGACCGCACCGGCAATGGCGACGGGCATCCGTGTGTCGTTGAACGGAATGCACCAGACGACGGTGTGCAGGAACAGGATCGAAAACGCCGCCAGGAACCGCAGGCCCGTGAGCTGCGGGATCTCAGTCTTCGGCATGCGTTTAACCGGCTCCCCTTGTGTCCTCGGCCATTATGACGAAACCAATGAGGCAATGCTATTAGGGGAGAGTCCCGGGGCGCTTTGTCACTTCGGAGTGAGGCCGGCTGGACATAAGCGGAAGCGCCCCTGTGCGCAAGAGGCCTGATATTACGTGGTTTTCCGGATACGACGCGTCCAAAAGCCGACTCCCAACCCGTCGGGACCCGTGCTAATTTCAAAATTGCAGTTTTGGCGATTGGAAAGTAGACCGCTGGGATGAAGCATAAGACTGCGTTGAAGTACGCAACCGACCTCGACCTGGTACAGCAGGCGGCGTTGGACGATCGGAGCCGGCACCTGCGGCGCCTCATATTTCGTGCCATCGAGAATGGCGGGCGAGGGCATATCGGGCCGGCGCTTTCCCTGGTCGAGATCATCCGCGTCCTCTACGACGATTTCGTGCGCCATGACCCGGCCAACCCGAAGTGGCGCGAGCGCGACCGCTTCATCCTGAGCAAGGGCCATGGCTGCCTGGCGCTCTACGCCGTGCTGGCTGATCGCGGCTTCTTCGATCTCGGCGAGCTCGACCGCTTCTGCCACTTCGATTCGTTCCTCGGCGGTCACCCCGAGACCGTGGTGCCGGGCGTCGAGGCCTGCACCGGGGCGCTCGGCCATGGCCTGTCGATCGGGCTCGGCATGGCCCTCGCCGCCCGCATGCAGGGCCGCGACAGCAAGGTGTACGTGCTGATGGGCGACGGCGAGATCAACGAGGGCTCGGTCTGGGAGGCCGCCGCCTGCGCCGACAAGCATCAACTGTCCAACCTGACGGCGATCATCGACTACAACAAGATCCAGTCGGCCGGCAGCGTCTTCGAGATCCAGAACATGGAGCCTCTGGTCGACAAGTGGACGGCCTTCGGCTTCCGTGTGTTCGAGTGCAACGGCCACGACATCGACGACCTGCGCCAGGTCTTCCGCGAGGCGGCGGCCTACGCCGGCGACCGTCCGCGCGCCATCATCTGCCACACGGTCAAGGGCAAGGGCATTCCCGCCGCCGAGAACAATCCCGACTGGCACCACAAGTCGGACCTGAAGCCCGCCGAGCTGCAGATCGTCCGCAGCGCGCTTGGAAGCTGAGGGGCTGAGCGATGCGCAAGCGTAGTCTCGACATGGTCTACACGCTCGCCAAGCGCGACGAGCGTGTCGTGTTCGTCGGCTCCGACCTCTCGCCCAACCTGCTCGGCGAGATGAAGAAGGAGTTCCCGTCACGCTACTACATGGAGGGCATCGCCGAGGCCAACGTCATCGGCATGGCCGCCGGCATGGCGATGGACGGGTTCATTCCCTATGTCAACACGATCGCCACTTTCATCACGCGGCGCTGCTACGAGCAGGTCGCGATCGACCTCTGCCTGCACGACCTGCCGGTGCGCCTGATCGGCAATGGCGGCGGCTACGTCTACGCGCCGCTCGGCCCGACACACGAGGCGATCGAGGACATCGCCATCATGCGCGCCCTGCCGCGCATGACCGTCACCGCCGTGTGCGACGCCGACGAGATGACGCGCCTGATGGAGGCCACGCTCGACTGGCCGCACCCCATCTACATCCGTCTCGGCAAGGGCGGCGATCCGGTGATCAGCAAGGCCGAGCGCGGCTTCGCCATCGGCAAGGCGATCGACATGATCGACGGCGAGACCGGCGACTCCGACGTGCTGCTGATCGGCACCGGCGTCGCCACCACACAGGCGCTGAAGGCCGCGAGCTCGCTGGCGGCGGACGGCATTCGCTGCCGCCTGCTGCACGTCCACACCGTCAAGCCGCTCGATTCCGATGCCATCGTCGCGGCGGCGGGCAAGACCAAGCTGGTCCTCACCGTGGAGGAGCACAGCGTGATCGGCGGCCTGGGCAGCGCCGTGCTCGAGACGTTGTCGGACCGCCTGGCTGGCGCTCTGCCGCCGGTGAAGCGGCTGGGAATCCCGGACAAGTTCGCCGAGCACTACGGCAGCCAGGCGAAGCTGATGGAGGACTTCCGGTTCGACGCCAAGGGCATCGATGCGGCGGCCCGCAAGCACCTGGCGGGGCTGCGCCGGTGAGCAACGCCCCCAGTTTCTGGCGCGACGAGGAACGCGCGCTGGCGGATGCCTTCGTGCGTGACGGGTACGTCATCATTCCCGCCGAATCGCGCGCCGATCTCGATCGGATTCGCGATCTCATGGCCGACATCACGGCGTCATTCCTCAAGTTGCCGCCCGCCGAGGACAAGGGGGCGTTTCTCGACCACATCCACGACAAGGTCGATGTCCAGCGCCTCAACGACCTTCGCCTCGCCGTGATCCGCGAGATGAACGAGGAAGCTTGGACCCGGCTGTCCTATTTCAACACCGCGCGCCGGGCGCTCGAGGTCCTGGTCGGCAACGAGCTGGCCATGCAGCTGCGTATCAATCTCAGCATCCAGCTGCCCGACGACGACAGCTCGCTGCTGCCGGTGCACGCCGACGTCTGGGCCGGCGATTCGCCGTACGAGGTCGTTTTGTGGATTCCGTATGTGCACGTCTACGGCACGAAGACGATGTTCATCCTGCCGCGCGACAAGGATGCCCGCTATCAGGCGCGAATGGGCGAGCTGAAGCTCAAGTCGGCCGAGGAACTCTATCGCACCATCGAGCCCGACCTGCACTGGCTCGACATTCCCTACGGCAACGTGCTGTTGTTCACGCAGAACGTCATGCACGGAAACATCGTCAATCGCGAACCGGAGACCCGGTGGTCGACCAACTGCCGCTTCAAGAGCGTGTTCTCGCCGTATCACGACAAGAAGCTCGGTGAGTTCTTCGAGCCTATCCTGGTGCGCCCGGCAACCAGCATCGGCGCGAGCTACAGGCTGCCCTCGGTTGCCTGATGCAGTCCAACCGAAAGGGCTATCGCGGCTACGTCTTCAGTCGATCGGTCGACAATCACAGGGTGCCGCAACACATCCAGAACCTCGTGATCCGCGACTATGCCACGCGCCGTAAGCTGCATTACCTGCTGAGCGCCACCGAGTACGCCATGCCGAACTGCTACCTCATCCTGGAACAGGTCCTGGACGAGCTGGCGAGCCTCGAGGGCGTGATCCTCTACAGCATGTTCATGCTGCCGGCGGCAGCGGCCGAGCGCGACCGGATATACCGGCGCCTGCTCGATGCTGGTGGCAGCCTGCACTCGGCAGTAGAAGGGTTCGTCTTGGCCCACGAGACGGATATCGAGCGCTGGGAGAACGTGCTGCGCACCGCGCACATCTGCAGGGACCTGAATTACCGAGAGATCGAACGATGGCTAACGTAGACTTCATTGGTCCGCTGCATAACCGGACCAAGCGCGATTACGTCGGCCGGGTCGTCCAGTACGACAAGGCCAACTGCTCGGAGATCGCCAAGAAGTACGGCCAGGACTACTGGGACGGCGAGCGGCAGTACGGCTACGGCGGCTACAAGTACGACGGCCGCTGGCTGGCCATCGCCGAAGCCATGGCCAAGCACTACGGCCTGAAGGCCGGGGATCGCATCCTCGATGTCGGCTGCGGCAAGGGCTTCCTGCTGCACGAGTTCACCCGCGCGGTGCCGGGCGTCCATGTCGAGGGCCTCGACATCTCCGACTATGCGATCGCCAATGCCAAGGAAGAGGTGAAGCCCTTCCTCAAAGTCGGCAACGCCGTCTCGCTGCCATACCCCGACAAGTCGTTCGATTTCGTCGTCTCGCTGGGAACCCTGCACAATTTCCCGATCAGCCAGCTCTACGATGCCGTGCGCGAGATCGAGCGGGTGGGCAAGGGGACCAGGAAGTACATCATGGTCGAATCCTGGCGCAACGAGCGCGAGCGCATGAACCTGCTGTATTGGCAGCTTACCTGCGAATCGTTCCACGACGTCAAGAACTGGGAGTGGATCTACCAGCAGAGCGGATACCAGGGCGACTGGGGCTTCATCTTCTTCGAATGACACCGTCTTCCGGCATTGCAATTGCAACACCAGACCTCGAAAGAATGTAGGCCAGATGCTTGATCTCGTGACCGGCGGCGCCGGCTTCATCGGCTCCCACCTGACGGACCGCCTGCTCAGTCTCGGGCGCTCGGTGCGCGTGGTCGACAACATGGAAGTCGGCAAGCCGCGCAACCTCGTCCAGCACAAGGGCAACCCCAAGCTCGAGGTCATGGCGGCCGACGTCGCCGACCCGACGGCGATGGCCAAGGCCATGGAGGGCGTCGAGCGCGTGTTCCATCTCGCCGCGCTCGCCGACATCGTTCCCTCGATCGTCAATCCCGAGGGCTATTTCCGCTCCAACGTCGTCGGCACCTTCGTGACCTTGCAGGCGGCGCGCGCGGCCAACATCAAGCGCTTCGTCTACGTCGCCTCGTCGTCGTGCTACGGTATTCCCGACTCCTACCCGACGCCGGAGACGTCCGAGATCCGCCCGCAATATCCCTATGCGCTCACCAAGTGGCTGGGCGAATGCGAGGTGATGCACTGGGCGCAGGTCTACGGGCTGCCGGCGCTGTCGCTGCGCTTCTTCAACATCTACGGACCGCGCGCCCGCACCAGCGGAACCTACGGCGCCGTGTTCGGCGTCTTCCTGGCCCAGCTTCTTGCCGGCAAGCCGCTCACCATCGTCGGCGACGGAGAGCAGACGCGCGACTTCACCTATGTGTCCGACGCCGTCGATGCCCTGATTTGTGCCGCCGAGTCGAGCAAGGTAGGGTTGTGCCTCAATGTCGGCAGCGACAATCCGGTGTCGGTCAACTATCTGGCCAAGCTCCTCAAGGCGCCGGAGACGGTGCATATTCCCAAGCGGCCGGGCGAGCCCGACTGCACCTTCGCCGATACGAGCCGGATCAAGGCCGAGCTTGGCTGGACGTCGAAAGTTCCGATCGAGGATGGCGTGCAGAACATGTTGAAGGTCATAGACTATTGGCGCGACGCACCGGTCTGGACGCCGGATTCGATCGCCGTGGCGACCAAGGATTGGTTCACCTATCTCGGCCGCCAATAGGCGCGCGTTTTCGGTAAGAGAGCTGGCAGGGGACGGCGCATCGATGTTCGATAAGATCAAGACGCTCGGCGAACTGGGCGAGATCGCTGCTGCGGCCCGCGCCAAGGGCCGCAAGGTGGTACTCGCGCACGGTGTGTTCGACATCCTGCATGTCGGTCACAAGCGGCACCTCGACATTGGCAAGCGTCACGGCGACCTGTTGATCGTAACGCTGACCACTGACAAATTCGTGAACAAAGGGCCTGATCGCCCGGTCTTTTCCGAGAAGCTGCGCGCCGAGATGCTTGCCGCGCTGGAATGCGTCGACTACGTCGGCATCTCGCCCAATCCCGGCGCCGAGCACGTGCTCGAGACCGTCAAGCCCAGCTACTACCTGAAGGGCTCGGAGTACGCCGACGAGGAAGCCGACGTCACCGGCCGCATCAAGACCGAGCGGCTGACCGTCGAGAAGTTCGGCGGCGAGGTGCTGTACACCGAGGACATCACCTTCAGCTCGTCCAACCTCTCCAACCGGGTGATGTCGCTCTATCCCGAGGAGACCGCGGCCTACCTCAAGGACCTGCGCGCGCGGATCTCGGTCGACGACGTGAAGAAGGAAGTGGCGGCGGTCGAGAAGAAGCGCTGCCTGGTGATCGGCGACACCATCCTCGACGAGTACATCTACGTCGAGCCGCTGGGCAAGCCGGCCAAGGAAAACATCATCGCCACCAAGTACAAGAGCCGGGAGATCTTTTGCGGCGGCGCCATCGCCACCGCCAACCTCGTCGGCCAGGTCTGCGCCAGCGTCGACCTCGTGACCCTGCTCGGCGGGTCGCAGAGCCATGAGGAGCTGATCCGCGCCAACCTGAATCCGAACGTCAACCTGATGCCGTTCTATCGTGAAGGCGGTCAGACGACGGTGAAAAGCCGGCTGGTCGACCCGGCCTACGTCAAGAAGCTGATCGAGGTCGCCTACATCTCCGACGAGGCGCTGCCGCCGGCCGAGCAGGCGACGCTGAACGGCTGGGTCGAGAAGAACATCGGCAACTACGACGCCGTCATCGTCAACGATTTCGGCCACGGCATGATCGACGACGGCCTGGTCGACATCGTCTGCGCCAAGTCGAAGTTCCTTGCGGTCAATGCCCAGACCAACAGCGCCAACCGCGGCTTCAACCTGATCACCAAGTATCCGCGCGCCGACTTCATCTGCATCGACGAGCCCGAGGCGCGGCTGGCCGCGGTCGAGCGCTATGCGCCGATCGAGACGGTGGTGCGCGAGAAGCTCGAGAAGAAGATCGACTGCCACACCTTCGTGATCACCCACGGCAAGCTCGGCAGCATCGTCTATACGCCGCAGGCCGGCGTGAAGCGCATCCCGGCGTTGACCGGCGAGGCCATCGACACGATCGGCGCCGGCGACGCCTTCTTCGCCCTGGCGAGCCCGCTACTGGCGTCCGGCAGCGACCCGTTCATGGCGGCTTTCATCGGCAACGCGGTCGGCGCGATGAAGGTCCGGATCGTCGGCCAGCGCCACCAGATCACCAAGCCCGAGATCCTAAAGTACCTGTCGACGCTCTTGAAATGAGTGGCTAAAAAAGACTGTTCGCACGCGCACAACCCAGGCATTGGCAGACCCATGAGTCGATACCAGAAGAACCCCAACCTCAATCGCGTGCTGGTCACCGGCGGCGCGGGTTATGTCGGCGCGGTGCTCGTGCCCAAGCTCATCGCGGCCGGCTACCAGGTCACCGTCCTCGACCTCTTCATGTACGGCGAGGACGTGCTCAAGGGCTCGCGCGGCGCCGCGCTGCGCGAGGTCAAGGGTGACATCCGCGACGCCGAGGTGGTCAAGCAGGCGCTGCAGGGCTGCGACGCCGTCATCCATCTCGCCTGCATCTCCAACGACCCGTCGTTCGAGCTCAATCCCGACCTCGGCCGGTCGATCAACCTCGACGCCTTCGTGCCGTTGGTGCGCGCGTCCAAGGCGGTCGGGGTCAAGCGCTTCATCTACGCCTCGTCCTCGTCGGTCTACGGCATCAAGGATGGCGTCGAGGTGACCGAGGATCTCTCGCTCGAGCCGCTGACCGACTATTCCAAGTTCAAGGCCGAGTGCGAGGTCCTGCTAGAGCAGGAGCGGGCGCCCGGCTTCACCACGGTGACGATCCGCCCGGCCACGGTGTGCGGCTACTCGCCCCGCCAGCGCCTCGACGTCGTGGTCAACATCCTGACCAACCTCGGCGTGCACAAGGGCGAGGTCTCGGTGTTCGGCGGCGCGCAGCTGCGCCCGAACATCCACATCGAGGACATGGCCGACGCCTACATGCTGCTGCTGATGGCGCCGGACGAGAAGGTCAACGGCAAGGTTTACAACGCCGGCTACGAGAACCACTCGGTCATGCAGCTCGCCGAGATGGTCCAGCGCAATGTCGGCCCGGACTGCAAGCTCAAGGTCCAGAACACCAACGACATGCGCTCCTATCACGTGTCGTCGAAGAAGATCAAAGACGAGCTTGGCTTCGAGGCCAGCCACACGATCGAGGAAGCCGTCGTCGACCTGATCAAGGCGTTCAAGGATGGCCGGCTGCCCAACTCGCTCGACGACCCGCGCTACTTCAACATCAAGACGATGCAGAAGGTAAATCTCGAGTAGATGGAGCAGGGCAGAAGCGGTCGCGCACTCGTCGTCGGAGGCGACAGTCTCGTCGGCTCCGCGCTGCAGGCGCATTGCCGCAAGCTCGGATCGGCGGTCGAGGCCACGTCGCGCCGGCCCGGCGGCGAGCAGGGTGCCGGCGCCGTGTTCCTCGATCTCGGCGATCCCGATTTCGTGCCTTTGCAAGGCGGCAGCTACGATGTCGCCTTCGTCTGTGCCGCCGTCACCAGCATGCAGGTCTGCCAGGCCGAGCCGGCGCGCTCGCGCCGCATCAACGTCGACAACACCCTGGAGTTGATGCGCCGGTTGGCCGACCGCGGCACGCACCAGGTGTTCCTGTCGAGCAGCCAGGTGTTCGACGGCGAGACGCCGATGCCGGACGAGGCGGCGACGACCAACCCGAAGAACGAATACGGTGCCCAGAAGCTCGCCGTCGAGGAGGCGATCGAGCGGGAAGGGCTGCCGGCGGCCGTGCTGCGCGTGACCAAGGTTCTCGCCGACCGTCCGGTCGGCGTCTTCAAGGGCTGGTTCGAGGCGCTGGCCAAGGGTCAGCCCGTGCAGGCCGCGACCAATATGGCACTGTCGCCGGTCATGGTCGGCGACGTCGCCGAGGCGGCCGAGCGGCTCGCCGCCGGGCGCCATCGCGGCGTCTGGCACTTGGGCTCGAGTGACGAGATCGGCTATTTCGATGCCGCCCGGCTGATGGCCGAGCGGCACCGCCTCCCGGTGTCGCTGGTGCAAGGCGAGGCGCTGACGGAAGCCCAGGTTCCGCAGATCTACCGTCACCGCTACGTGACGCTCGGCTGCGAGAAGATCGCCCGGACCCTGCCGATGCCGGTCCGCAGCGCGCGCGACATCCTCGACACGCTGTTCACGAGCTTCCCGCGATGAGGGTGGGCATCGACCTCGACAACACGCTGATCTCCTACGACCAGGCGTTCCAGCGCGTCGCCAGGGAGGAGGGACTGCTGCCATCCTCGTTCGAGGGCAACAAGGCTGCGGTCAAGCGCGCCCTGCTGGCCGAGCGCCCGGACGGCTTTCTCTGGGAAAGCCTGCAGGGCCTGGTCTACGGCCGGCGCATCGACGCTGCGATCCTGTTCGACGGCGTGGCGGGGTTTCTGGAAGCCTGCCGGGCGCGCGCCGATGTGGTGGTGGCGATCGTCAGCCACAAGACCGAGCTGGCGCATCACGATCCGCACAGGACCGACCTGCGCGTGGCCGCCCTGCGTTGGATGGAGGGCAACCGCTTCTTCGACGGCGCGGGCCTCGGCATCGGCCGCGACAACGTCTATTTCGAGGGCACGCGCGACGAGAAGGTGAGGCGGATACGGGCGCTCGGATGCGACGTGTTCGTCGACGATCTCGCCGAGGTCCTGGGCCATGCCGAGATGCCCGCGACCTGCCGCAAGATCCTGTTCGGCAGCGAACCGCAGAGTGAGTTCGAGCAATATGCCTCCTGGGACGAAGTCCGTGACGCGCTCTTCCGCGGCAACTGACGACATCCAAGACGTCGCGCGCACCCTGTGCGCCGGGCCGGTGCGGTCGATCTCGGAGATCCGCCGCGGCGGCAACAGCCGCATCTTCCGCGTCGAGACAGCCTCGGCACGCTATGCGCTGAAGAAGTACCCTGCCGCCGACAACCGCAACCGCCTCGAGGCCGAGGTCAATGCGCTGGGTTTCATGGCGCGCAAGGGCATCGGCCGCACGCCCGAGGTGGTGGCCGTGTCGCCCGAGCGGCGATTCGCCCTGCTGACGTGGATCGACGGCGAGGCGGTCGACGCCGTCACCGACGCCGATGTCGCTGACTTCGCTGCTTTCCAGATCGCCCTCGATGAGGGCATCGACGCTGAGGCGCGCGGCGTGATCGGCGAGGCGTCGGAGGCCTGCCTTTCGGGGCCCCGGATCATGTCGCAGATCGAGCGGCGCTACGCCCGGCTCGCGGCCGTGAAGCACGACGTGCCCGAGTTCGCCGCGTTCTTCGACGACGTCCTGGTGCCGTCGCTCGCCCGTTTCGAGGCCGGCGCCCACGACGCCTATCGCCGGTTGGGCTTCGACTTTTCCCAGGACATCGCGCCGCAGTTCCGTACCCTCATTCCCTCCGACATGGGGGCGCACAACGCGCTCAGGGCCAACGACGGTCGCCTGCATTTCCTCGATTTCGAGTATTTCGGCTGGGACGATCCGCTCACCAGCATCGCCAACTTCGTCATGCATCCCGGCATGCGGCTGAGCGAGCGGCAGAAGGCGCTCTACCAGCAGGCGCTGCTCGGCCATTTTGGCCGGCATGCCGAGACCGAGCGCTTGCCGGCGCTGATGCCGCTCTATGCCTTGCGCTGGTGCGCCATCATCCTGGGCGAGCTCCTGCCGGAGCGCTGGCAGCACCGGCTGGACAGCAACGCCGCGCACGGCACCTGGGACGAGGTCCGCCGCCAACAGATCGCCAAGGCGAGGGCGCTGGTGTCGCAGCTGGCTGACTGGGAGCGCGGGCCTCTGGCCCGCTCATAGTTCATGAGGCGGGCCAGAGGCCCGCGCTCCCTTAGACCGCCGAGAACCGCTTCATGTTGTCCTTCTCGACGAAGGTCGCGCGGCGGTAGGCGCGGGCGACGTCGGCGACGCCGCCGGCTTCGCGGATGCGGCCGTTGTCGATCCATATCGCGCTCTCGCACAGACGCGACAGCTCGCCGGTCGAGTGGCTGACGAAGAGCAGCGTGCCGGTGCGGCGGAAATTGTCGATCCAGTCGACGCACTTCTTCTGGAAGGCGAGGTCGCCCACCGACAGGGCCTCATCGACGATCAGGATCTCGGCATCGATATGGGCGCAGATGGCGAAGGCGAGCCGCATGCGCATGCCGGCCGAATAGAGCTTCAGCGGCTGGTCCATGAAGGCGCCGATACCGGCGAACTCGGTGATCGAGTCGAACTTGTAGAGGATCTCCTGGCGCTTCAGCCCCAGCACGGCGCCGCCGATCAGCACGTTCTCGCGGCCCGTGGCCTCGAGGTCGAAGGTGGCGCCGAGCGCCAGCACCGGCGCGACGCGGCCCTTGACCCAGATCTCGCCCTTGGTCGGCTTGGTCATGCCGCAGACGATCTGCAGCAGCGTGGACTTGCCGCAGCCGTTGCGCCCGATGATGCCCAGGCTCTTGCCGCGCTTGACCTCGAAGCTGATGTCCTTCAGCGCCCAGAACGACTTGTAGTAGGGGCTTTTCTCCGACCCCAGGAGCTGCTGCTTCACCCAGTCCTTCGGGCTGTCGTAGAGCTTGTACGCCTTGGCGAGGTGGTTCGCCCTGATCACGACCTCGGGGCTAGATGACATCGGCGATCGCATCCTGCTGGCGCCGGAAGAACCAGTAGCCGAACCAGAAGAAGAAGAACGACACGAACATCGTCCAGGCAATGACCAGCCCGGCGGGGATCCTGCCGAACACCACCAGGTCGCGGATGGTCTCGATGAAGCCCGTCAGGATGTTGGCGTACATCAGGAGGTACCAAGTCGGCCCGAGCGTCTCGTGGCTGAAGAACACCGGCGTGGCGAACATCAGCACCGGGGCGATGGTCATCATGAGGTAGGCGGTGTCTCGCGTGAACGCCCCCAGGGCGGACAACAGCCAGGTGATGCCGATCAGGAACATCAGGAAGGGGATGAACCACAGGGGCAGCAGCAGCACGGTCCAGTGCAGCGTCCCGGTGAAGACAAGCTGGCAAGCCAGCATCAGCGCCAGGCCGATCGAGGCATACGTCGTCGCCCGGAGCGTCGATATGATCGGCAGCATCTCGGCCGGGAACATCGTCTGCTTGATGTAGTGGGCGTATTCGTGGAGCAGCGAGGGCGCCCGGTACGCCATCTCGGTGAAGAAGTTGAACGCCACCAGCCCGCCGAAGATGAACAGGGCGTAGTCGATCGACGAGCTGGATTGGGTCTTGTTGGGCAGCGTCGACGAGCCGCCGAAGACCAGGGTGTAGGTGATCAACGAGATCAGCGGCGCCACGACCGCCCAGACCCAGCCCGCCATCGAGCCGCTGAAGCGCTCGCGCAGTTCGCGTCGCAGAATCGCCGCAATCAGGTCGCGGTGGTGCCAGGCCTCGACGAACGGCCGCAGAAGGAAGCGGACGATGCGCTCCAGCCAATTGTAGTCCCGCGGCTCGACCGCCTTGCCATCCACAAAGTGCATGACGGGTGCGTTCGGCAGTTCCTGGCGATTGTTCAAGTTAACCATTGAATTGGAACGACAAATCGGGACGGCGGACGGCCGCGCGACATGAGGTCAGGGTGGGGAGCATGGCGGCAGTCGCATAGCATAGGGAACCCGCCCGAGATAGCCTCGACAATGTCTCTCCGCCGCCCCCCTGCCGCCGTCGGCAGGGGAAATTTGCCTTGGAATCATGGCGAGTTATGCGTCGATGTTCGGGTCACGACGTCGTCTTGACGCTCCCCAGGCGTTTAGGCTAGCGGGACGCCTCGGAATCCCCTCCCGTAGCACCGGACGCCGGTGAAAGTACCGATCTTGACCACCTCGAACGATCCCCTAAGAGCCGCCATTGGCTGACATCGGCATATTGCGAGCCGCCATCGCGCCCGTCAGGCGCCTGTGGCGCCGGCCGGCCGCGGTCGAAATCGCCTCCAAGGTCGGCGACGACCAGGACGCTCGGGCTCATTTCCGCGACGGCCTCGTCAAGCGGCGCGGCGGCGACAGCGAGGGCGCGATCGCCGCTTTCGAGCGGGCGCTGGCCCTGGCTCCCGATCTCGCCGACGCGGTGATGGCGCGGGCGGAGATCCTCGACAGCCTGGGGCGCAGCGATGAGGCGCTGGGCGAATACGAGCGCGCGCGCCGCCTGTGGTCGGAGCTGCCGCCCGGGGCCGCCGACCGCCGGTACATCTACCGCCGCCAGGGATACTTCGCCTTCGAGGCCGAATCGTACGACCTGGTCCGTAGCAACGTCCGCAGCAAGATCCTGCCGCAGCTCGCTCATGGCAATGCCTGCCTGGCCCACGGCCGCGCCGCCGAGGCTCTGGACAGCTACGAGCGTGCGCTGAAGGTGAACCCCAAGCTCGCCGAGGTGCTGGCGCTGAAGGGCGAGGCCCTGTCGACCTTGGGCCGCTACCAGGAAGCGATCGAGATCTTCAACGGCGTGCTGGCCGCCCATCCCAAGGACGGCGATACCCTGAATGCCCGCGGCATCGCGCGCGCGGCCCTGGGCCGGCTGGCGGAAGCCAACGACGACTGGCGCCAGCAGTTCGACTTGCTGCCGCAGACCAGCTCGGCGGCGCGCGCCTGCGTGGCGATGCGCATGGCCAACTACAGCGCGGCCTACAACGACTTCGGCCTCGCCATCGCCAAGGAGCCCGGCAATTCCTACTGGCTGCTCTACCGCTTGACGGTGGCGCGCCTCGCCGGGGCACCATCCGAATCGGTCACGCTGCCTGCCGACGATCACTGGCCGACGCTGCTGCTCGCCTTCCGGACCGGCCAGGCGACGGAAGAAACGCTGCTCAGCCGTGCCAACTCGCCAGCCCGCCATGCCGAGGCGCGTTTCCAGATGGGCGTGCTGTCCGTCGACGGCAATCCGGCGGCGGCGCGCCGCTATTGGCGCGAAGTCGTCGACCAGGGCCCGCCGGCGCTGATCGAGTTCGCCGCCGCCAACAACGAGCTTGCGCGCCTCGGCGCCTAGCCGAATCAGTCGAGGCAAAAGATGTTTTCCGTCATCCTCTACGGCCGCAACGACAGCCACGGCTACAACCTGCACAAGCGGGCGGCGATCAGCTTCAATGCGCTGGCCGAGGTGATGTCCGATCCCGACGACGAGATCCTGTTCGTCGACTACAACACGCCGGACGACCATCCGACCTTTCCCGAGGCGATCCACGATACGCTGACCGACAAGGCCAAGAAGGTCATGCGCGTCCTGCGCATCCGGCCCGACCAGCATGTCCGGCATCGGCTGAAGACCCATCTGGTGGCGCTCGAGGCGCAGTCGCGCAACGTCGCGCTCAGGCGCTCCAACCCGCGCAACCGCTGGATCCTCTACACCAACACCGACATGCTGCTGGTGCCGCGCGACGAGAAGGAATCGCTCAGCGAGATCCTGGGCGCGATTCCCGACGGCTTCTACCAGGTGCCGCGCTTCGAGATCCCCGAGATGCTGTGGGAAGCGGCGTTCGACCGGCGCGATCCGGTGGGCAACCTCGCCAAGCTGCGCGACTGGTCGGTGCGCTTCCACCTGAACCAGGTCGTCCACAACTACATGCCGATGAAGTACGACGCGCTGGGCGACTTCCAGGCGGCGTTGCGCGAGGACATGTTCGCCATCCACGGCTTTGACGAGGACATGATCCTGGGCTGGCACTGCGATTCGAACCTGGCGGCGCGGCTCGCGCTCTATCGCGGCCGGGTCGACACGCTGGTCGACAAGCTGTTCGGCTATCACTGCGATCACACCCGCGTCGCTGCCGCCAACAACAAGGGCCGCGCCACGCGGATGAACGACCAGGATCGCTTCATCTGGAACGTCGCCACGCCCTACGTGCCGGCCCAGGCCGAGAGCTGGGGCTGGCCGGACACCGAGATCGAGGAGATCCGGCTGGACCGCGAGACGCCCTACCAGCGCTACTCCGCCGGCCTCGACAAGGCGATCGAGCCCGCGACGACGCCGTTCGTCGAGACCAGCCTGGAATGGCAGCTGTTCGACGATCTCACCTACGACCTGCCGCATACGCTGCCGTTCGTCTGCGACCAGGTAGTGACGTTCCCGCGCACGACCAACCTGATGCTGGTGGCGACGCGGCCGGACTTTGTCGCGAGCTTCGCCAAGGCCTGGAAGGGCATGGGCTTCACGGGCCCGATCCTGATCCCCCAGGAGTGCGAGGGCCTGCCGCCGGACCTGCCGGGCGTCGAGCGCGCGCCGTTCGCCGAGCAGCTCTCGTCGGCCGAACTCTTCATCTTCGAGTTCGGGCTGGCCACCCAGAGGGCCACCGAGCCGGTGCGCGCCGGCCGCCAGATGGGGCCGATCGACAAGAAGCGCCTGAAGGTCGCGGAGCGCCTCTTCAAGCGCGCGGCCGCCACCGAGGCCGAGACGCGTCCCGAGGGCCGCCGCGTGCCGCGCCGCTTCATCGGCGTCAACGTGATCTACAACAAGTTCTGGCACACCTTCACGAACTACGTCGGCGCCAACATCAATCCCTTCTGCAGCCAGGTCCTGGCCGGCCTGCCGCGCGAGGACGAATCGCTCAAGGGAAAGGTATTGAAATTCCGGGGACGCCACGCCCTGTGAGGCGGGCCCTGAGCCACCACAACCCGGCGAGCTGAAGGGCAGGGAGCTCGATCGCTCCCGCCTCGACCTTCGCGATGAATTCGACGAGCGGCAGTTCGTAGGCGTGGATGACCTCGCCTTCGTCGAGCGCCTGGCCGCCGACCGGCCGGGCGTTCAGCGCCAGGAACGAGTAGATGCGATTGGTCTGCAGCGCCGGATGGACCGGCGCCGAGCCGAGCGCGTGCCAGTCGTCGCTGGCGTAGCCGGTCTCCTCCAGCAATTCCCGTTGGATGGCCGCCAGCGGCGCCTCGCCGTCGTCGACCGTGCCGGCGGGGAATTCGGTGCGCACGCTGCGCACCGAGTGCCGGTACTGGTCGACCAGCACGATGTTGAGATCGGCCGTGAGCGCGATCACGTCCACCCAGTCGGGATGCTCGATGACCGGGCCGGTCGGCAGCACGCGCAACCGCAGCCACTGGTCATCGACTGCGTAGCTTGGCCGCTTCCGGTCGGAGTCGGCCATGATAGCGAAGCTTAGCGGCCGGAGCCGAGATAGAGGATGTCGGCCACGTCGGCGAACTTGTCGGCCGGCAGGGTGCGCCATAGGTCGAGCACCGTGAGGCGCTGGCCGTTGCGCTTGCACCACGCCGGATCGATCTCCTTGTACTCGGGCCAGCCGGTGGCGACGATCAGCAGATCGCACTCGCGCACCGCGCCCTCGAGCGAGGAGGCGCCGACGACCTTGTCGCCCAGCACGGCGATGGCCGCGTCCTGGGCCAGCGGATCGTGGACCGACACGATGTAGCCCGCGTCGGCGAGCTTGGCCGCCAGCTTGACGCTGTGGCTCTCCTCGACGACCGGAGTCTGCGGCTTGTAGCTGAGGCCGAGTAGGGCGATGCGCATGCCGGCCTTGGCGAACTTGGCGACGAGGCCGCTCAGCCGCTCGATCTGGTGGTTGTTGATGCGGTCGGTGGCCTCGGCGACGTCGGCGCGGGCGCCGATCTTGCGGGCCAGCGCCGCGAAGGCGACGTTGTCGCGCGGGAAGCAGGGGCCGCCGTAACCCATCGCGCCTTTGAGGTACTTCGCCCCGATGCGGGTGTCGGCGCCCAGGGCCTTGGTCACGACGTCGACGTCGGCGCCCGGCAGGCGGTCGCAGATGTCGGCCAGCATGTTGGCGTAGGAGATCTTGGTGGTGACGTAGGTGTTGACCGAGATCTTGGTCAGCTCGGCGCTGACGAAGTTCATGCGCTGCACCGGCGGCTTCTTCTCGCACATCTGCAGGTAGATGGTCTGCAGCACGTCGCCGGCCTTGGTGTCGCTCTCGCCGATCAGGATCGAATCGGGGAACAGCATGTCGCGCACGACGCTGCCCAGGGCGATGAATTCCGGATTGTAGCAGAGGCCGAGATCGGGTCCGACCTTGCGGCCCGACGCCGCCTCCAGCGCCGCTCTGATCTCGCCGCCGGTGCTGCCGGGCATCACCGTGCTGGTGATGTTCACCATGTGATAGCCCTTCTTGTTGCGCAGGGCCTTGCCGAGCGATTCCATCGCCTGCAGCACGAAGCGGTTGGAGAAGAAGCCGGTGCTGTCGGACGGGGTCGGCACGATCACGAAGGTCGCGTCGCTCTTCTGGATGGCCTCGTTGGGATCCATCGTGGCCGACAGCCGCTCCTTGTTGGCGGCGATCAGCTCGTTGAGCTGCGGCTCGACGATCGGCATCTTGCCGGCATTGAGCGAGTCGACCAGCACCTTGCTGACGTCGTGGCCGATGACGGTGAAGCCGCGGCTGGCGAGCACCGCGGCGAGCGGCGCTCCGAGCTTGCCGAGGCCGACGACCGACACGCGAGGGAGAGTTGCTGAAGTCATTTCCATGTCCGTTTTGGGGGCCGGTACTGATACTGGCGGCACGCGCGGGACGCCACCCCGAATTTGCAGCATTTCAGAGAGGATTCGCTGCTTGCGCTGCCCCGCCGCAGGGGCGAAAAATCGCCCTTCATAAGCGAGGAACCGAATGAAAGTGGAATTTTCGGCCTTTCCGAAGGCCTTCTCGGGCAATGTCGCGGCCTTCGTAGCGGCCGACAAGCAACTCCTGGCAACTGCACAATCGATCAACAAGGACGTCGGCGAGACCGTCGCGCGGGCGATCGACGCCAGCCGGTTCACCGGCGCCAAGGGCCAGTCGCTGACCGTGCTGGGGCAGGCCGGCGATATCGCGCGCCTCACGCTGCTCGGTGTCGGCAAGAACCGCGAACTCGACGCCCGCGGCGCCGAGGCCCTGGGCGGCATCGTTGCGGCCGAGGCCAATGCGGCCGGGCAGAAAGTGGTGAGCGTCGCGGTCGACGCGGTCAAGGGCAGCAGGCTGACGCCCGGCCAGATCGCGGCCCGCATTGCGCTCGGCGCCCGCCTGCGCAACTACCGCTTCGACAAATACAAGACCAAGGACAAGCCGGAGCAGAAGAACTCGCTCGAGCAGATCACGATCTTCGTCGCCGGTCCGGCCGATGCGCGCAAGGCCTGGGATCGGCTCGAGCCCACCGTGGACGCGGTGTTCTTCGCCCGCGACCTGGTGAGCGAGCCCGCCAACGTGCTCTATCCCGCCGAGTTCGCCCGCCGCGCCCGCGAGCTCACCAAGCTCGGCGTCAAGGTCGAGATCCTGGGCGAGGCCGAGATGAAGAAGCTCGGCATGAACGTGCTGCTGGGCGTCGGCCAGGGCAGCGAGCGCGAATCGCAGTTGCTGGTGATGCACTGGATGAACGGGCCGAAGTCGCAGGCCCCGGTCGCGCTGATCGGCAAGGGCGTGTGCTTCGACACCGGCGGCATCTCGCTGAAGCCGGCCGGCGGCATGGAGGACATGAAGTGGGACATGGGCGGCGCGGGCGCCGTCACCGGCGCCATGCACCTGCTGGCCGGCCGGAAGGCACGGGCCAACGTCATCGGCGTCTGCGCCCTGGTCGAGAACATGCCGGACGGCAACGCCCAGCGGCCGGGCGACGTGGTCAAAAGCATGTCGGGCCAGACCGTGGAGGTCATCAACACCGACGCCGAGGGCCGGCTGATCCTGTGCGACGCCATGTGGTACGCCCAGGAGAAGTTCAAGCCGCAGGCCATGGTCGAGCTGTCGACCCTGACCGGCGCCATCATCGTGGCGCTGGGCCACGAGCGCGCCGGCCTGTTCAGCAATAATACTCAGCTATCCAACCGGCTGCGCGCCGCCGGCGCGGGGATCGGCGAGAAGCTGTGGCGCCTGCCGCTCGGTCCGAAGTACGACAAGATGATCGATTCCGAGATCGCCGACATGCGCAACGTCACCAACAGCCGCGACGCCAGCTCGATCACGGCGGCGCAGTTCCTGCAGCGCTTCGTGCAGGACGGCGTCGCCTGGGCCCATCTCGACATCGCCGGCATGGCCTGGTCGAACAAGGGCGACAGCACGACGCCGAAGGGCGCCACCGCCTACGGCGTGCGCCTGCTCGATACCTGGATCGCCGACAACTACGAGAAGTGATGGCGGATGGCGACCGAGATCAACTTCTACCATTTGACTCGTTCGTCGCTCGAAGACGCCTTGCCCCGCCTGCTGACCAAGACCCTGCAGGCGGGCGAGCGGGCGGTCGTGATTCTGGGCTCGCCCGAGCGCGTCGATGCCCTCAACACGCATCTGTGGGCCTGCGATCCCAACGGCTTCCTGCCGCATGGCGCCGCCAAGGACGGCGAAGCCGATCGCCAGCCGATCTGGCTGACGCATCTCGACGAGAATCCCAACGGTGCGAAGTTCCTGTTCATGGCTGACCGTGCGCGCTCGGAGAAGGTCGGCGACTATAAGCGCTGCTTCGAGCTGTTCGACGGCCGCGATGACACCGCCGTCTCCGAATCCCGCGAACGCTGGAAGGCCTACAAGGCCGCCGGCCACACGGTCGTCTACTGGCAACAGACGCCGAGCGGCGGCTGGGAGAAGAAGGCTTGATGGGAGCGCGGGCCTCTGGCCCGCATTCATGAGCGGGCCGGAGGCCCGCGCTCCCTTAGTGACGCTTCTCGCGCGGGAACCAGTAGCCGCGCCAGGCCGACTTCAGGCGCTCCCAGGCCGGGACGGGCCCCTCGGGGCGATAGAAGCCCGGCTGGTCCGCTTCGAAGGTCGCCATGTACTCGCGATAGGGCAGCGGCCGGCGGCGCTGGGGCTGCGTCTGCGCGGCCAACAGGTCGAGGCCGGCATCGATGTCGAACAGCGAGGTAAACTCGGCGCGGCGCGCGAGCAGGAGCTCGGCTGCCGCATCGGGCACCTGCCACGCGGCAAGGACCGCCGCGAGCTTGGCGAGCTTCTCTAGTCTGAATGCAGGGCCGGGCGTCGCCACCACGTCACGTGCGTAGTACGCCTCGCCCTGGAACGGCCGGCCTGACACTGTCTCGGCCGGTGTCGGCCAGATGTAGCGGGCGGGCAGCGCGCGGACCGAGAAGTTGCGTACGTCGAGGCGGAACAAGTCGAAGCCGTGCGCCCGCATGAAGCGGTCGGTGTTGTGGAAGCTGTGCTCATCGGCATCGCCCCGGCCGACGAAGTTGACCTCCAGCTGCACCGCGATCACCTGCAGCGCATCGAAGCGCCCGGCGAAGGATTGCAGGATGTCGAAGTCCGCGCCGTCGACGTCGAGCTTTATGTAGTCGAGATCACTCCAGCCGCGCTCGGCCAGCAGGTCGGGCAGCACGACGGGCTTCTTCGGATCGGCCAGCCCCGTCATCTCCCACGCATTGTGCCGCAGCTGCTCCTCGGTCGAGGCCTGCTTCAGCCGTGCGTCGCGAATCTCCCGCGTGCGCATGAAGCTCATGCGATCGCGCATCCTCATGATCAGCGGCGCCGCCGGCCCGGCCGATATGTCGACCGGCTTGTCGGCCGAGCGCGCGGCGAAGGCCGCGAGGTACGCCACGTCCGGATTGCGCTCCAGCCCCGCCAGCCGCTTGCACTCGGTGACGCTGGCATCGATGCCCAGCGCCTGCAGCCGGGGCTCGAAGGCCCGCCACAACGGATCGAGGCCGCCCGAGCAGCCGATGTCGAGCAGCCTAAACTTCTCGCTCTTGAGACTTTCGGCGATGAGCGCCGGAAACGACGATGCCATCCCGGAGAGATTACACGGTCGCCACGGGCGTTGCAGGCGAACCGACCGCGCCCGGCAGCCGCAGCGGCGGCGCCGTCAGCAGGAAGCGCGAGCGCTTCTTGTCGCGCAGCCACAGCGCCAGGTCCTTCAGCCACCAGATCTCGCCGAGATTGAGCCCGAGCTTGAACAGGCAGTGATTGTGGATGGGCAGCGACGGATGCTCAGCGTTGTCGGGGCCGGGCAGGGCGGGGACGGCTTCGACGCCGTAATTGTCGGCGATCAGGGCCGAGATCTGGCTGTCGGTGATCCACTGCAGCAGCCGCTTGTCGCGGCCGTCGAGCACTGCGCACATCGCATGGGCGCGCGCCGGGTCGACCTTCTTGTCCATCTTGACGATCTCATCGGTGAAGCCGGTGTAGAGCAGCAGCATGTCGCCCGGCTCAACCACCACCTTGTCGGCCTCCAGCACCTTGCGGAAGTCGTCGTAGTTCACATACTTGTGGTCGCGGCCGAAATGCTTATCGAGGTCGACCAGAACCGCGCGACCCTGGATCGCCTTGGCCGCCATGTTCTCGACGCCGAGCTTGTGGGCGTAGCTCAAATGCCCGCAGCCGTCGCGCCCGGCGTCGGGCTGCGGGCCGATCACGTCGATGCCGGCCTTGAAGCCGTTGTAGTAGAGCGGCTCGGGCACGCCGTCGCCGTCGGCATCGAAGAAGCCGCCGACATGGGCGAGCGTGTCCCACTGCGTCGAATATTGCAGCGTCAGGATCACGCGATCGTCGCTTGCCACGTCGACGAACAACGGGTTGATGGTCTTGGTGTGGAAGTTGAAGCGCCAGCCGTTCTCGTCGCCCGTCGGCGACAGCACCGGCGGCAGGCGGCGCGGGTTCAGCACGTTGCCGCCCGGCAGGTCGAGCGGCAGGCTGAGGCAGAACGACCGGCCTTCCTTTACCTCGGCGATGCCTTCGAGCACTTTTGCAGGCGTGATGAGGTTCAGCCGGCCAAGCTGATCGTCGTCACCCCAATCGCCCCAGGTCGAGCCATCGGGACGGTGCTTCCAGCGCTTCATTCGAGAATCTCCCTTCGATGCGCGGGGAGACTAGCGTGCGCCGCAGCATCACGCACGCATGGCTCCTAGGCACAATTCCGCAAACGAAACTGTCGGGGATCGACTATCATCCGCCGCCATGTCCGCTGCTGCAGTACCCGCGTCCCGCGACGTTCGTGTCATCAGTCTGATCGGCGCCGCTCACGGCGCCAGCCACTTCTATCAGCTCGCCTTCGCCACGATGCTGCTGATCGTGCGCCAGGAGGCGGGGCTCAGCTTCGAGGAAGTCGGCTTATTGGCCGGCACCTTCTACGGTGTCTCAGGCATTACCCAGACCATGGCGGGCTTCGCCGTCGACCGCTTCGGCGCGCGGCCGATCCTCGCTGGCGGCCTGTTCACCATCGGTGTTGCCCTGGCGCTGATATCGGCGGCGCATTCCTTCTGGGCCTTTGCCGCCATCGCGGTAATCGCAGGCGCCGGCAACTCGGTATTCCACCCCGCCGACTTCGCGCTACTCAACGCCTCGGTGAATCCCAGCCGCCTCGGTCGGGCCTTCAGCATCCATGGCGTCGGCGGCTCGCTCGGCTGGGCGGCGGCGCCGGTGATGTATTTCCTCGACAGCATGTTCGGCTGGGTCGGCGCGGCCCTGATCGGCGCTCTGCCGGGCTTGGTGCTGTCGGTCCTGGTGTGGACGCATCGCACCGATCTGATCGACCATCGCATCAAGGACCGTGCCGCAGCTCATCACCATGCCGCCAAGCCGATGGTCGCGCTGTTCGTGCAGCCCGCGATCCTGATCTGCCTCGTCTACTTCGCGTTGATCGCTGCCAACACCGTCGGTATCCAGCAGTTCGCCGTGCCGGCCTGGGTCAGCATGTTCGGCGTCAGCGAGAACTATGCCGCGTTGTGCCTGATCGTGTTCATCGTCGGCTCGGCGGGCGGTGTGCTGGTCGGTGGCCTGTTCGCCGACCGTGTGCATCGGCATGACCGCGTGGCGACGATCGGCCTGCTGATCGCCGGCGCCCTGACCCTGCCGATCGCCACCCAGTCCGTCTCGCCGGCACTGCTGTTGCCGCTGCTCGCGCTGGCCGGCGCGGCGGGCGGCGCCACCGGCCCGTCGCGCGACATGATCGTGCGCAGCGCCACGCCGCCCGGCGCTTCGGGCAAAGTGTTCGGCTTCGTCTATTCCGGCCTGGACGTCGGGTCGTTCCTGGCGCCGCCGCTCTTCGGCTGGCTGATGGGCGCGGGCCATCCCGCCGTGATCTTCTGGATCGCCATCGTCCTCTACGTTATCAACGCCGGCTTGGTGATGGCGATCCGGCAGACCACCGCGGTGAGAGCGGCACCTCTTCCGACCGCAGCGGAATAGCGCACGACCGAAGTCATGCGCTGTGTGTCACGCCGCTTCGTAGGCTTCCTGCGCCACCAGCCATTCGTGCTCGGCGTGGGCGATCTCGCGCTCCAGCCGGACCTTTTCCTTCTGTAGGTCGGCGACGTTGATCCCGGGATCGCTGTAGGTCTCGGGCGCCGCCAGCTTGGCCTCGATGTCGCTGCGCTGCTTGTTGAGCTTGGCGATGCCCTTCTCCAGCGTCTCCAGCGCCTTCTTGAGCGGCGCGCGCTTGGCCCGCGACTCGGCGGACTGCTTGCGCTGTTCCTTCTTGGCTGGCTCAGGCGCGGGCGGCGGCGCCGTCGCGGCCGCCTCGCGCTCGCGCTTGCCGGCCTTGCCGCTCTTGCCGCCATTGCGCTCGCGCAACAGCCTGGCCTGGTAATCGTCGATGTCGCCGTCGAATGGCGTCACCTTGCCGTCGGCCACGACCCAAAGCTGGTCAGCCACCAGTTTCACCAGATGCGTGTCGTGGCTCACCAGGACGACGGCGCCGTCGAAGTCGTTGATGGCGTCGACCAGCGAGGCGCGCGCATCCATGTCGAGATGGTTGGTCGGCTCGTCGAGCAGCAGCAGATGAGGGGCGTTGCGCGTGGCCAGCGACAGCAGCAGCCGCGTCTTCTCACCGCCCGACAGCAGGCCGACCTTGAGGTCGGCGCGGTCGCGGCTGAAGCCGAAGCGGCCGAGCTGGGCGCGCACCTTGGTCTCGCCCGCCGTCGGCCCGAGCGCGCTCGACATGTGGTTGAAGGGCGTGGCCTCGTAGTCGAGGCTCTCCTCCTGGTCCTGCGAGAAGTAGCCGATGCGCAGCTTCGAGGAGCGCTTGATGCGGCCTTCGCGCGGCTTCAGGCGATCCGACAGGACCCGGATGAACGTCGACTTGCCGTTGCCGTTCTGGCCGAGCAGCGCGATGCGGTCGTCCATGTCCAGCCGCAGGTCGAGCTTGCGCAGCACGGGGGGGCCGTCGCCGTAGCCGACCGTGACCTCGTCGATCGTCTCGATCGGCGAGGGCAGGTGATCGGGGGCCGGGAAGTTGAAGGCGATCCGCTCGTCGACCGGGACGGTGGCGATCGGCCCGAGCTTCTCGATCATCTTGATGCGCGACTGCGCCTGGCGCGCCTTGCTGGCCTTGGCCTTGAAGCGGTCGACGAAGGCCTGCATGTGCTTGCGCTGGGCGGCGACCTTGGCCTGCTGGGCGGCGTCGTGCTCGAGCCGCTCCGCGCGCGTGCGCTCGAAACGGTCATAGTTGCCGTTGTAGGTGACGAGCTTCTGCTGGTCGATGTGCACGATGTGGTCGCAGACGTCGTTCAAGAGGTCGCGGTCGTGGCTCACCATCAGCAGCGTATGGCGGAAGCGGCGCAGATGCTCGGTCAGCCACAGCATCGCCTCGAGGTCGAGATGGTTCGACGGCTCGTCGAGGATCAGCAGGTCGGGATTGCTGAACAGCGTGCCGGCCAGCGCCACGCGCATGCGCCAGCCGCCGGAGAATTCGCCGCAGGGCCGGGATTGGGCCGCATTGTCGAAACCGAGGCCGTTCAGGATTGAGGCGGCCCGTGCCGGCGCCGAGGCGGCGCCGATCTCCTCGAGCCGGGCATGGATCTCCGCCAGCCGGTGGCCGTCGTGGCAGATCTCGTCCTCGGCCAGCAGGGCCGTGCGCTCGACGTCGGCCGCCAGCACGGCATCCAGCACCGTGACGTCGCCACCGGGAGGGTCCTGCGGGACCGAGCCGATGCGCATGCGGCCCGTCATGTTGATGTTGCCGCCGTCGGCCTCGAATTCGCCCTGGATCAGCTTCAGCAGCGTCGATTTGCCCGCGCCGTTGCGGCCGACCAGGCCGACCTTCCAGCCGTCGGAAATGGCCGCCGAGGCGCGGTCGAACAGGACGCGCTCGCCGTGGCGAAAGGAGAGGTCGTTGACGTGCAGCATGGGGCCGCGGCGTTTAGCACGCGGAAAGGCCCGGTCCAACCGGCTTGCCGGGCCAAAACCCGGCGTTTATAAGGCGCGCCCACGCGCTGAAAGCACACGCTGAAGAGGGATTCATGGCCGTCGAACGCACTTTCTCGATCATCAAGCCGGACGCGACGCGCCGGAACCTGACCGGCAAGATCAACGCCCGGTTCGAGGAGAAGGGCCTGCGCATCGTGGCCCAGCGCCGCATCTGGATGAGCCAGCAGCAGGCCGAGACGTTCTACGGCGTCCACAAGGAGCGGCCGTTCTTCAAGGATCTTTGCAAGTTCATGACGTCCGGCCCGGTCGTCGTGCAGGTCCTGGAAGGCGAGGGCGCCATCGCCAAGAACCGCGAGATCATGGGCGCCACCAACCCGGCCAACGCCGCCGCCGGCACGATTCGCAAGGACTTCGCCGAATCGATCGAGGCCAACTCGGTGCACGGCTCGGACTCGCCCGAGAATGCCGCCATCGAGATCGCCTATTTCTTCGCCGGCTGCGAGATCGTCGGCTGAGCGAAATGGCCTCTCCGCTGCATCCTCATGTTCCTCTCCCCCTTGGGGGAGAGGCTAGGAGAGGGGGGTGATGCAGGAGAAAGCCTTCGCGTTTTACCCCCTCACCCAACCTCTTCCCCAAGGGGAGAGGAATATGAGAAGGGAAAAAAAAGCGGCCCGCTTGGGCCGCTTTCTTTTTTGTCGTATCGCCGGAGCGTCAGCTCATGACGGCGAAGGCCACCAGCAGGGCGAAGGTGCCGCCGATGCCCAGCAGCAGGGCGAAGATGTGGGCGTTGCCGACCAGGCCCAGCGCCATGCAGGACAGCAGGAGCACGACGAACAGGATGGTGAACAGCACCAGCTTGTTGAACGAATTGTAGGTGCTGATATGGGCGGGGTAGTCGTCCTGCGAGTCGGCCATGGTCTCGGAATTCCTCGTTTCGGTCGGGGTCTTATAGCGAACTAGGGGGCGGGCGAGAAGAGGAGGGTTGCGCCTCTGGGGACGCCCGCGACGGCGACCTGCGTGCCCGAGACCGACAGGCGGCCCTCGGCGAACCAGCGCACCACCAGCGGGTAGAGGCGGTGCTCCTGGCGCAGGATGCGTGCGGCAAGCGTATCGGCGGTATCGTCGGCCAGCACCGGCACGGCGGCCTGGGCGATCGTCGGGCCGCTATCGAGCTCCGGCGTGACGAAATGCACCGTGCAGCCGCTGATCCGCGCACCGGCGTCGATCGCCTGCTGCTGGACCCGCAGGCCGGGAAAGGCCGGAAGCAGGGAAGGATGGATGTTGATGATGCGGTCCTTCCAGTGCGTGGGAAACCACGCGCTCTGGATACGCATGAAACCGGCCAGCGCCACGAGCCCGACGCCGTGCTTCTCTAGCTCCGCCGACACGACACGGTCGAAGCTCTCGCGGTCGGGATACTCCTTGTGCGGCACCACCGCGGTGGCCACGCCGGCGCCCTGCGCGGTCTTGAGCCCGGCCGCGCTCGCGACGTTGCTCACCACGATCGCGATCTCGGCTGGATAGTCCGGCGACCGGGCCGCCTCGATCAGGGCCGCCATGTTGCTGCCGCGGCCCGAGATCAGGATACCGACCTTCAGCTTCGCCATAGGCTCTCGGCGTGATCGACCACGCAGTCCGCTTCGCTCTGGGGCGCGACCTCGATGCGACCCACCGTCGTCACGCTCTCGCCGGCATCGGTCAGCGCCGCGGCGACCTTGGCGGCATCGGCGGCCGCGGTGACGACGATCATGCCCAGCCCGCAATTGAAGGTCCGCAGCATGTCGTCGGTCGGCACCTGGCCCGTCTCGCGCAACCAGCGGAACACTGCCGGCACCGACCATTGGCGGGCATCGAGACGCGCGCGCATGCCGTCGGGCAGGCAGCGCGGCACGTTGCCGGGCAGTCCGCCGCCGGTGATGTGCGCCAGCCCCTTGATGGCGCCGGTGCCGCGGATCGCCGCCAGCAACGGCTTGACGTAGATGCGTGTCGGCTCGAGCAGGACCTGGCCGAGCGGCCCCGCCGCGAACGGCGCGGCGGCGTCATAACCGAGACCGCTGCGCGCCACGATGCTGCGGACCAGCGAGTAGCCGTTGGAGTGGGCGCCGCTGGACGCGAGCCCCAGCACTACGTCACCCGGTGCGATGTCGAGACGCGGCAGTAGCTCGTCACGCTCGGCGGCGCCGACGGTGAAACCCGCCAGATCGTAGTCGCCCGCGGCATACATGCCGGGCATCTCCGCGGTCTCGCCGCCGACCAGCGCACACCCAGCCTGGCGACAGCCCTCGGCGATGCCGGCGACCACGCGGCGACCAGCTTCGACGTCGAGCTTGCCGCTGGCGTAGTAGTCGAGGAAGAACAGCGGCTCGGCGCCCTGCACGACGATGTCGTTGACGCACATCGCCACCAGGTCGATGCCCACGGTGTCGGGAATGCCGGCTTCGATCGCCACCTTGAGCTTGGTGCCGACGCCGTCGGTGCCCGAGACCAGGATCGGATCCTTGAACCCCGCGGCCTTGAGATCGAACAGGCCGCCGAACCCGCCCAGCCCGCCCATGACGCCGGAGCGGTTGGTGCTGCGCGCCAGCGGCTTGATGTACTCGACCAGCGCGTCGCCTGCGTCGATGTCGACGCCGGCGTCCTTGTAGGTGAGGGGTGGGCTGTTGTGGCCTTGTTTGCTCAAGCCGGGCTCATTCGCTAGACAGGTGGCCGCGAACATAGCCAAAAACCGGACCCCCGCAATGCCGCCCCTCAGCTGGTTTTCCACCCGCTGGTTCTCTACGATCCTTCTTGCCCTGCTGACGGCTTTTTCCCTGTCCGGCGGAGTGCATGCCCAAGGCAGCAACACCTACACGGTGACCGGCGTCGACGTCGACGTGACGGCGCCCGACGCCGTGCAGGCGCGCCAGCAGGGCATCGCCGAGGCGCGGCGCAAGGCGGCCAAGATGCTGGTCGATCGCGTCGTGGCGCCGGAAGACCGCGCCCGGGTGGCGATCCCCGGTGACGCCAGCCTCGAAGGCATGGTGCGCGGCATCGAGTTCGTGCGCGAGCGCTCCGCGCCCGGCCGCTACATCGCCACGCTCAACGTCGTCTTCCAGCCCGATCCGGTGAAGGCGTGGCTCAGCCAGGCTGGGGTGAAGGTCGCCGAGACCGTGTCGCGTCCGGCGCTAGTCATTCCGCTGTGGAAAGGCCAGGCGGGCGTCGAGCCGCTGAACGATAGCAACGCTTGGCGCGAGGCCTGGCGGACGCTCGACACTTCCAACAGTGCCGTGCCGGTGACGGTGCTGCGCGGCGACCAGCTCGACCAGAACGCCGTGACGGCCGAGGAGCTCTATGTCGATGACGTTTCGGCGCTCGCCCGCCTGAACGAGCGCTATCGCGCGCCGACCATCATCGTGGCGATCGTCGAGGGCAGCAAGGATGGCGGGCCTCTGACCGTCGGCGGCCTGCGCTACGACGCGCAGACCGGCGCGCGCAGCGAGATCCCGCGCACGACGGTTCCCGATTCGACGCAGCTCGCCACGGCGGCCCAGCAGATCCACCAGAAGCTCGACGCGCAATGGCGCAGCGTCGCCACGGTGAGCCGCGATTCGCAGGATTCGATCGACGTCTATGTGCCGATCCGCGCGCTCGGCGACTGGGTGCAGGTGCGCCAGCGGTTGGGCAGCGTGCCGGCGGTCAAGGGCGTGGTCGTGCGCCAGCTCGAATCCGATCGGGCTGACCTCCGGCTGGAGTATTTCGGCACCACCGACGAACTTCAGCGCACGCTGGCCTCGGCAGGGCTGGTGCTCGACAAGGACGCCGACAAGTGGCGATTGCAGGTCCGCTGATCGCGGCCGTGGGGCCTGAAGGATGAGCGTGACCAGCCCGTCCGCGCGCTGGCGCTTCTGGGTGGCGATGGCCGCCATCTTCCTGCTGCTGCTGTGGCTGCTGAACGACATTTTGCTGCCCTTCGTGGTCGGCATGGTCGTCGCTTACTTCCTTGATCCGGTCGTCATGCGGCTGCAGCGGCTCGGCATGTCGCGCACCTGGGCGACCACCTCCGTCACGATCCTCGCGGTGCTCATCACCGTCGGCGTGGCGATGGCCGTGCTGCCGCCACTGTTCAGCCAGCTGCAGTCGCTGATCCTCAGTTTCCCCGACTACACGGTGAAGCTGGCGGCGCGCATCACGCCGCTGATCGACCCGATCCGCGAACGGCTCAACCTGCCGCCCCTCAGCCTCCACGAACTGCAGGCCGAACTGACGCAGCGCGCCGGCCAGGTGCTGGCGGTCGCCGGCACCGTTGCCGGCAAGCTGGCGCAGGGCGGCCTCGCCTTCTTCAACCTGATGGCGCTCCTGTTCCTGACGCCGGTCGTCACCTTCTACCTGCTGCGCGACTGGGAGAGGCTGGTCAGTGCGATCGATGGCGCCTTGCCGCGCGATCATGCCGACACGATCCGCAAGCTCGCCCACGAATCCAACGCTGCCATCGCGGGCTACGTGCGCGGGCAGGCGCTGGTCTGCATCTCACTCGGCAGCATCTACGCCATCGGCCTGTCGCTGGTCGGCCTGAAGTTCGGGCTGGTGATCGGGCTGATCGCCGGCGCCATCTCGTTCATCCCCTTCGTCGGCACCTTCGTCGGCGCGGTCATGGCGTTGGGCATGGCGCTGGTGCAGTTCCCGCCGGACTGGATCGGCGTCGCGAAGGTCGCGGTCGTGTTCCTGATCGGCCAGATGCTGGAGGGCAACGTGCTCTCGCCCAAGCTGGTCGGCGACAGGGTGGGACTGCATCCGGTGTGGATCATGTTCGCCCTGCTGGCCGGCGGCGCGCTGTTCGGCTTCGTCGGCGTGCTGATCGCCGTTCCGGTCGCGGCCGTGGTCGGCGTGGTGGCGCGTCACCTGATCGGCCGCTATCGCGACAGCCAATACTATCGTGGCGCCGACGCCGGCTGAGCGATGGCCCGTCAGCTCACTTTCGATCTTGCCCTGCCGCCACCGACCTATGCGCGAGAAGATTTCGTCGTCGCCGACGGCAATCGCGAGGCGCTGGCCTGGATCGATCGCTGGCCCGACTGGCCGGCGCCGGCGCTGGCGCTGGGCGGACCGCCGGGCTGCGGCAAGACCCATCTGGCGCGCATCTGGGCGGCGCACGCCGGCGCGCTGGTGATCGAGGGCAGGGACCTCGAAGACAAGAGCGTCGCGGATCTGTCGGAACTCATCGCGGCATCGCCCACGATCGCGATCGACGACGCCCAGCGCGCGCCCGAGCGCGCGCTGTTCCATCTCTACAATCTTGCCCGCGAGCACCGCGGCCATCTGCTGCTGGTTGCTGTAGCGCTGCCGGCGCAATGGCGGATCGCCCTGCCGGATCTCGCCTCGCGTTTGCGCGCAGCGCCAGCGGTCGCCGTGGCCGCGCCGGACGACGAGCTGCTGGGCTCGATCATCCTGAAGCAGCTCGCCGATCGGCAATTGCATGCCGCGCCCGGCGTCGTGCACTATCTCGTGTCGCACATGGAGCGTTCCGCCGAAGCGGCGCGCCTCGTGGTCGCGGCCCTCGACCGGCGCGCGCTGGCCGAGAGTCGCGAGATCGACCGCAGGCTGGCGGCCGACGTGCTGGCCGAGCTGTCGGGGAGGGAACAACAATGAGAGGCATATTGATGGCGGCCCTGCTTGCCATGCTGGCGTCGACCGTTTCGGCGCAGCAGGGCACGGTGATGGGCACCTGGCTCACCGCCTCGGGCAAGGCGCAGGTCCGCATTGCGCCGTGCCCCGATGCCAAGAGCGGGCCGATCTGCGGCACCATCGTCGCCTTGGTCGAGCCGCGCGGACCCGACGGCACGGTCGTGGCGCCCGATGTGGCGACCGACTGGCGCAACACCGATCCGGCGTTGCGCGGCCGCAAGGTACTGGGCATGCCGCTGATCTGGGGCTTCAAGAAGACGTCGGATCCCAACACTTTCGAGGACGGCCAGATCTACAACGGCGAGAACGGCAAGATCTACAACGCCAACATCAGCCTGCAGCCCGACGGCAAGCTGCGCTTGCGCGGCTATGTCGGCATTGCCGCGTTCGGCGAAACACAAACTTGGACTCGCGTGAATTAGAGGAGTGAAGCGATGGACATGGGCATCAAGGGCCGCAAGGCGATCGTCTGTGCGGCGAGCAAGGGACTGGGCAAGGGCTGCGCCATGGCGCTGGCGGAGGAGGGCGTCGATCTGGTGATCAACGCGCGCACCAAGGCCGAGCTCGAGGCGACGGCGGAAGAAATCCGCAAGAAGACCGGCGTGAAGGTGACGCCGATCGCCGTCGACGTCACGACCGACGCCGGCCGCAAGCAGGTGCTGGCTGCCTGTCCCGAGCCCGACATCATCGTCAACAATGCCGGCGGTCCGCCGCCCGGCGACTTCCGCGACTGGGATCGCGACGCCTGGATCAAGGCGATCGACGCCAACATGCTGACGCCCATCGAGTTCATCAAGGCGTCGGTCGACGGCATGATGAAGAGGGGCTTCGGGCGCATCGTGAACATCACGTCGAGCTCGGTGAAGGCGCCGATCGACATCCTGGGCCTCAGCAACGGCGCCCGCTCGGGCCTCACCGGTTTCGTCGCCGGCGTGGCGCGCGTCACGGTGCGCCATGGCGTCACCATCAACGGGCTGCTGCCCGGACCGTTCGCGACCGACCGCCTGCGCGGCACCTATCGCGCGCGCGCCGCCAAGAGCGGCAAGAGCTACGAGGAGGAGTACAACGCGGGCGCCAAGATGAACCCGGCCGGCCGCTTCGGCACGCCGGAGGAATTCGGCGCCGCCTGCGCCTTCCTGTGCAGCGTGCACGCCAGCTACATCACCGGCCAGAACCTGCTGATGGATGGCGGGCAGTATCCGGGGACGTACTGATCGGGAGCGCGGGCCAGAGGCCCGCGGTCCCATCAAGTCACCGCCAAGTCGCGTGGCCGGACGAATTCCAGGAGCTTCGCCGAGCCCGCTTTGAGGTCGCTCCAGGGGCCGTCCGGCGCGCGCAGGACGGCGAGGGCGCCCGTGGGGTATTTCGCCCGCAGCGACGCCAGGGCCTCGGGCGGGCCGCCGCCGGCCAGGTCGGCCGCAAGCTGGCCGATCCCGTCATTGTGGCCAATCAGCAGGACCGTCGCCACGTCGTCGGCCACAGCCTGCAGGCGGCCCAGCAGGGCGTCCTCCGAGGCGAGGTACAGGCCGTTCTCCAGCGCGATCGGCGGCGCCGGGCCTTCCAACCGCTTCAGCAACGGCGCCAGCGTCTGGCGCGTCCGCATGGCCGTAGAGCACAGGATCAGGTCGGGGCGGGGGCCCTGGCGGACGATATGGTCGGCCATGGCCTTGGCCGCGCGCTCGCCACGCCCGTTCAGGGGGCGGTCATGGTCGTCCAGCCGGGGATCGCTCCAGGCCGATTTCGCATGCCGCAAGAGCAGCAGGGTCTTCATGGGCTGATTTGCCAAAAATCCTTGTGAAACAAGCGCTTATTGAATTGCCATGACACCGTCATGTCGAGGGTCTACCGTTTGCGGCATGGACGCCCTCAATACGACCGCCAACGAAGTCGCCTCGGGCCTCGAGATTACACCGGACAGCCCGCGCCGCTTCATCAATCGTGAACTGTCGTGGCTCGCCTTCAACATGCGGGTGCTCGAGGAGGCCAGCAACCAGCGCCAGCCCCTGCTGGAGCGTGTGCGCTTCCTGTCGATCTCCGCCGACAACCTCGACGAATTCTACATGGTCCGGGTGGCCGGCCTCGTCGATATGCTGCAGACCCGCTCGTCGCTGCTGAGCGACGACGGCATGAACCCCGCCGAGCAGCTCGCCGCCATCCGCGAACGCGCCTCGACCTTGATGGCGCGCCAACAGGAGGTGTGGGCCAACCTGCAGGACGAGCTGCGCGAGGCGGGCATTGCCGTGCTCGATCCGTCCGAGCTGACCGACGGCGAGCGTACCTGGCTCGACCAGTACTTCATCGAGCAGGTCTTCCCGATCCTGACTCCGCTCGCCATCGACCCGGCGCATCCGTTCCCCTTCATTCCCAACGGCGGCTTCTCGGCGATCCTGAAGCTGCAGCGCAAGGACGACCGGCGGCCGCTGATGGCGCTGCTGCCGCTGCCGCCGCAGGTCGACCGCTTCGTGCGCCTGCCGGGCGCCTCGATCCGCTTCTTGTCGCTGGAAGATCTGGTCGACATCTACCTGCCGCGCCTCTTCCCGGGCTACGAGGTGATCGAGCGCGCCGTCTTCCGCCTGATCCGTGACAGCGACGTCGAGATCAACGAGGAAGCCGAAGATCTCGTGCTGCTCTACGAGAGCGCGCTGAAGCGCCGCCGCCGCGGCGACCTGATCTCGATCTCGGTCAACAGCGCGATGCCGGCCGAGCTGCGCGACTTCCTGTTCGACCAGCTGGAGATCCCGGCGCAGACGCAGACCGTCCATGTCTTCCACCTCGACCGTATGCTCAACATCGGCGACGTGAAGGCGGTGATCATCGACGACCGGCCGGACCTCAAGTTCGAGCCCTATGCCGTGCGCTTCCCCGAGCGCATCCGCGACTTCGGCGGCGACTGCTTCGCCGCCATCCGCGCCAAGGACATCGTCGTCCACCATCCCTACGAGAGCTTCGACGTCGTGGTGCAGTTCCTGCGCCAGGCGGCGCGCGATCCGGCGGTGGTGGCGATCAAGCAGACGCTCTACCGCACCAGCCACGATTCGCCGATCGTCAAGGAGCTGATCGCGGCGGCCGAGGCCGGCAAGACGGTGACGGCGCTGGTCGAGCTCAAGGCGCGCTTCGACGAGGAAGCCAACATCCGCTGGGCGCGCGATCTCGAGCGCGCCGGCGTACAGGTGGTCTACGGCTTCATCGACCTCAAGACCCACGCCAAGGTTTCGATGGTGGTTCGCCGCGAGGCCCAGGTCACGCGGACCTATGTGCATTTCGGCACCGGCAACTATCATCCGATCACCGCGCGCATCTATACCGACCTGTCGTTCTTCACCTGCGATCCGGCGATGTGCCGCGATGCCGCGCGCCTGTTCAACTACATGACGGGCTATGCCCGGCCCGAGCGGATGGAGAAGATCTCCTTTGCGCCGGTGACGCTCCGGCCCGACCTCTACAGCCTGATCGATGCCGAGATCGACAATGCCAAGGCCGGCCGTCATGCAGCGATCTGGGCCAAGCTCAACTCGCTGGTCGACGGCAAGCTGATCGACCGGCTCTACGCAGCGTCGAACGCCGGCGTGCAGATCGACCTCGTGGTGCGCGGCATCTGCTGCCTGCGGCCCGGCGTGCCCGGTCTGAGCGAGCATATCCGCGTCAAGAGCATGATCGGCCGCTTCCTCGAGCATGCCCGCATCATCTGCTTCGGCAACGGCAAGCCCTTGCCGTCGCCCGACGCGAAGGTCTTCATCTCGTCGGCCGACTGGATGCCGCGCAACCTCGACCGCCGCGTCGAGCTGCTCTGCCCGATCGAGAACCCGACGGTGCACGAGCAGGTGCTCGACCAGATCATGGTCGCCAACCTCAAGGACGACGCCCAGAGCTGGATCATGGCGTCCGACGGGACCTACAGCCGCCCGCCGGTCGGCAAGGAACCCTTCATCGCCCATCACTATTTCATGACCAACCCGTCGCTCTCGGGCCGCGGCAGCGCCCTGAAGCTGAGCGGCGCCGTGCCGCGCCTGGTGCTGAGTTCCTGAGGGTACAAGCCCCGCGAGAGATAGCGGCGTCGGGTCGCGGCCGAATCGGCCATGCAATTCGATGCGGTTTCGGTTAGACGGACGCCCATGGACGGTGAGGCAAGCGTGGGTCCGGGCCCCGACAGCACCTTAGGCAAGGGTCGCGTCGGCATCATCGACGTCGGCTCGAACTCGATCCGTCTCGTCGTCTATGAGCGCGCGAGCCGCGCGCCGCTGCCGGTGTTCAACGAGAAGGTTCTGTGCGGCCTGGCGCGTGGGCTGGATGCCACCGGCCGCCTCAATCCCGAAGGCGTCGAGATGGCGCTGGCCAACATCGACCGGTTCACCACGCTTGCCCACAACATGAAGGTGACGTCGCTCGACCTGCTGGCGACGGCCGCCGTGCGCGACGCTGCCGACGGCGCCGACTTCATGCGCGAGCTGGCGAGCCGGCCCGGCATCAAGCCGCACATCGTGAGCGGCCAGGACGAGGCGCGCTTCTCGGGCTACGGCGTGATCTGCGGCATGCCCGACGCCTCGGGCGTGATGGGCGACCTGGGCGGCGGCAGCCTCGAGCTGGTGGCCGTGGGGCAGGGCCGGCTCGGCGCCTCCAGCACCCTGCCGGTGGGCCCGCTCCGGTTGATGTCGTCGGGCAGGGGGGATCCCAAGAAGATCGTGGTCGACGCCATCGAGAACGTGCGCTGGCTGCGCGACGAAACCGGCAAGACATTCTACGCCGTGGGCGGCGCCTGGCGCTCGTTCGCGCGCCTGCACATGGAGCAGGCGGGCTATCCGCTGCACATCATCCATCACTACGATATCCCGGCGGAGGAGGCGCGCGCGGTGGCGCGCCTGATCGCCGTGCAAAGCGCCAAGTCGCTGGAGAAGATGCCGGGCGTGTCGCGCCGCCGCACCGATACCCTGCCGCTCGCCTGCCTGGCGCTCGACCGGCTGCTGGCCGCGCTGAAGCCGCGCAACGTGGTGTTCTCCGCCTTCGGCCTGCGCGAGGGGTTCTATTATTCGCGGCTGAGCGAGGCCGAGCGGGCGCGCCATCCCCTGATCGCCTTCGCCGAGGAGCAGGGCGCCGACTGGCGGCGCTTCGACCTGGCGCCGGCGGAGATCTTCGACTGGCTGACCCCGGTGTTCGCCGGCGAGACCGAGGCCGACCGCATCCTGCGCACGGCCGCTTGCCATCTCAGCGACATCTCGTGGAACGACCATCCCGACTATCGCGCCGAACAGGCCTATGTCCGCGTGCTGCACCTGCCGGCGCCGGGCATGAGCCACCGCGAGCGTGCCGTTCTCGCGATGTCGCTGGCCTACCGCTACAAGAGCGATCCCAAGGCGGCGATGCTCGACACCGCGCTGCACCTGACCGACGGCAGGAGCCGCGCCTATGCCCGCCGTCTCGGCGCCTGCCTCAGGCTGGCCTACAACCTGAGCGGCGGCGCGCCCGGCCTGTTGCCGCAGATCCAGTTGCGCCGCACCGAGCGCCAGCTGCGCCTGCTCGTGCCGCCCGCCGCCAAGGGCAGCCTCGGCGACGTGACCGCGCGGCGGCTGGAGAGCGCCGCGGAAGCGTTCGACCTGGAACCCGTGATCGTCACGTCATGACCGGAGCGCGGGCCTCCGGCTCGCGCTGCCGTCAGCCTTCGTTGCCGATCGGGATGAGCTTCGGCTGGTCGCCCGACAGCGCCAGCGCCAAGCGGCCTTCGATCAGGTTCACCGCATCCGATCCGAAGATCTCGCGGCGCCAGCCGTCCAGCGCATGCACGTCGCGCTTGCCGGCGGCCAGCCGGTCGAGCTCGTCGGCGCTGGCGACCAGCCGCGCCGCCACGCCCGCTTCCTCGGCCTTGAGCCGCAGCAGCGTGCGCAGGAGGTCGACGACGGCGGAGGGCGCCCGCAGCTGCTCGGGCGCCCGATCGCGCGTCGGCAGCTCGGCATCGGGCAGCTTGCGCGCCTTCTCGATCGCCTCCAGGAGCTCGCGCCCCTGCCAGCCCTCGGCGAAGCCCCGGCCAAGCCCGCGTGTCATGGCGAGTTCCTCGGTGGTCTTGGGCGCATGGCTCGCGATCTCGAGCAGTTGCTCATCGCGCAGCAGGCGCTGGCGGGGGATGTCGATGCGCTGGGCGGTGCGCTCGCGCCAGGCCGCGACCTCGCGCAGCGTGCCGAGCAGCCGCGGCGAGGCGCCACGCGGCTTCAACCGCCGCCAGGCCTGCTCGGGATCGGCGCGATAGGTGCCCGGTTCGTTCAGGACCGCCATCTCCTCGGAAATCCAGGAGAACCGTCCGGTCTTGTCGAGCTGGCGCTTCAGCTTCTCGTAGACCAGGCGCAGGTGCGTAACGTCGGAGAGCGCATAGGAAATCTGCCGCTCGCTGAGCGGCCGGCGGCTCCAGTCGGTGAACCGGCTGGACTTGTCGATCTTGGCCTTGGCGAGCTTGGTGGCCAGCGATTCGTAGGAGGCGGCCTCGCCGTGGCCGCACACCATGGCGGCCACCTGGGTGTCGAACAGGGGCTGCGGCACCTTGTTCATGCGCAGGTAGAAGATTTCCAGGTCCTGGCGGGCCGCGTGAAAGACCTTCAGGACCTTGGGGTTTGCCATCAGCTCGTCGAGCGGGCTGAGATCGATGCCGTCGGCCAGCGCGTCGATCGCGGCCGCGTCTTCAGGCCCCGCCACCTGCGCCAGGCAGAGCTTGGGCCAATAGGTCCGCTCACGCATGAACTCGGTGTCGACGGCGATGAATTCGGTGTCGGCCAGGGGCTTGCAGAAGGCCGCCAATTCGTCGGTCGTGGTGATGAGCTTCATTGAAGGGACATATAGCCGGCGGGGAGGCAGGGGGCAAAGGTAGGTGACGCAGCCGCAACCCTGGTTCTGCCGGCCATTTGCTTGACTTGCCGGCACATTCCGTGCCTTTTGCCGGCCCGTAAAACCCCGGAAAATGCGTGATGTCTTCCGTCTACCGAACCCATACGTGCGGCCAGTTGCGGCCGGAGCATGTCGGCCAGCAGGCCCGTCTTTCAGGCTGGGTGCAACGCAAGCGTGACCACGGCAATCTGCTGTTCATCGACCTGCGCGATCACTATGGCGTGACCCAGGTGGTGGTGGATGTCTCAAGCCCGGTGTTCAAGACCGCCGAGGCCGTGCGTACCGAGAGCGTGATCACGGTCACCGGCAAGGTCGTGGCACGTGAGCCGGCGACGGTGAACCCCAAGCTCGCCACCGGCGCCGTCGAGCTCGACGCGGCGGAGATGGTCGTGCAGTCGATGGCCGAGACCCTGCCGATCCCGGTCTATGCCGAGCAGGACACCACGCCCGAGGAACTGCGGCTGAAGTACCGCTTCCTCGACCTGCGCAAGGACAAGCTGCACAAGAACATCATGCTGCGCAGCCAAGTCATCGCCTCCCTGCGCCGGCGCATGATCGAGCAGGGCTTCATGGAGTTCCAGACGCCCATCCTGACCGCCGACAGCCCCGAGGGCGCGCGCTCCTACGTCGTGCCGAGCCGCCTGCATCCCGGCAAGTTCTACGCGCTGCCGCAGGCGCCGCAGATGTTCAAGCAGCTGCTGATGGTGTCGGGCTTCGACCGCTACTTCCAGATCGCGCCCTGCTTCCGCGACGAGGATGCGCGTGCCGACCGCGCGCCGGGCGAGTTCTACCAGCTCGACTTCGAGATGAGCTTCGTCACCCAGGACGACGTGTTCGCCGCCATCGAGCCGGTACTGGGCGGTGTGTTCGAGGAATTCGCCGCCTTCGGGCGCGAGACGTCGACCCCGCGCAAGGTCACCAAGTGGCCGTTCCCGCGCATCCCCTATGCCGAGGCGCTGCTGACCTACGGCACCGACAAGCCCGACCTGCGCAACCCGCTGCGCATCGTCGATGCCGGCGATGTCTTCGCCGGCTCCGATTTCAAGGTGTTCGCCAGCATCGTCGCCTCGGGCGGCGTGGTGCGGGCGCTGCGGGCGCCCAACGCCGCGGGCCAGCCTAGAAGCTTCTTCGACAAGCTGAACTCGTGGGCGCAGGGCGAGGGCAAGCCGGGCCTGGGCTACATCGTGCTCGAGGGCGGGGCGGGCAAGGGCCCGATCGCCAAGTTCGTGACCGGCGATCGCCTGGCCAAGCTCAAGGAACTGACGGGTGCCGAGGACGGCGATGCGGTGTTCTTCGTCGCCGACAAGCCCGAGGCGGCCTGGAAGTTCGCCGGCCAGGCGCGCACCAAGGTCGGCCAGGAGATGGGCCTGATCGCCGAGGACGCCTTCGCCTTCTGCTGGATTGTCGACTTCCCGATGTTCGAGTACGACGAGACCGCCAAGAAGGTCGACTTCAGCCACAACCCGTTCTCGATGCCCCAGGGCGGGCTCGAGGCGCTGGAGACGCAGGATCCGCTGACCATCAAGGCGTGGCAGTACGACATCGTGTGCAACGGCATCGAGCTCTGCTCGGGCGCGATCCGGAACCACAAGCCGGAGATCATGTACAAGGCCTTCGGCATCGCGGGTTACAGCCGCGAGCAGGTCGAGCAGCGTTTCGGCGGCATGCTGAACGCCTTCCGCTACGGCGCCCCGCCGCACGGCGGTGCCGCGCCGGGCGTCGATCGCATCGTCATGCTGCTGGCCGACGAACCCAACATCCGTGAGGTCATCACCTTCCCGATGAACCAGCAGGCCGTCGACCTCATGATGGATGCGCCGACCGAGCTGCCGATGGAGAAGCTGCGCGAGCTCTACATCGCGCTGCGCCTGCCGCCGCCGAAGAAGGATAGCTAGTCCCAAATTGGGTAAGCCTCGCTGCCCCTTACGGGGTAGCGCCTTGCCTTGCTGCCCTGAGTCCTCGCTGCCAGACTCGTGTGAATACCGGCGTTCGACCGGTCACTACGGAGGAAGCGATGACGGACGCGTTCGACAGGACAAGGCGTGACTTTCTCACCGTTGCGACAGTCGGGGGAGCCGCGGCGACGCTCGGCATGATCGGCGTGAATCCGGCGCTGGCCGGCGTCGCGGCCGGCCGCTCGGAGAAGCCGTTGAAGGCGGCGTTCTCCAATGCGGGCCTTCAGGCCACCTGGTGCGCCCAGGGCAAGGCCGCGGCCGAATACTGGGGCAAGCTCTACAATGTCGACGTGGCGTGGTTCGACGGCCAGCTCGACGCCGTCAAGCAGCGCGCCGCAGTCGACAACATGGCCTCGCAGAAATGGGACTTCGTCGCCATCCAGGCCTTCGGCATCGGCACGCTGACCCAGCCGGTGCAGAAGATGATCGACGGCGGCACGCCAGTGATCGACATGGACACGCTGATCGCGCCTCTCGACAAGATCAACGTCCACTCCTTCCTCGCCCCCGACAACGAGTTCATGGGCGCGTCGGTGACCCAGGCGCTGGTCGCCAAGCTCGGCGGCAAGGGCAAGATGATCATGACCCAGGGCGCGCTCGGCCATACCGGCGCGCAGGGCCGGGCCAAGGGCTTCAACACGGTGGTCAAGCAGTACCCCGGCATCGAGGTGCTCGACACCCAGCCGGCCGACTGGGACGTCACCAAGGTGGCGCGCCTGTGGGAGACCTACCTCACCAAGTACCCGCAGATCGACGCGGCGTTCTTCCATAACGACGACATGGCGCTCGCCGCCTACAACGTCATGAAGGCGCGCAACCGCACCAACATCCTGATCGGCGGCGTCGACGCCATGCCACCCGCGATCAACGCCGTCTCCGACGGCCGCATGTACGCCACGGTGCGCAATCCGAGCTGCCGCATCCATGGCGGCGCCATCATCGCCGGCGTGGCCGCGGTCACGGCGGGCGAGAAGGCGGGCAGCGGCATTCCCAAGAGCATCGTCACCGACGGTCCGGTGGTGACCAAGGAGAACGCCGCCGGCATGCTGTGGATGCAGGATCATTTCCTGATCTGATTGTGCATGACGGAAGAAGCCGCGCCGCCGCTGGAACTGCGCGGCATCTCCAAGTCGTTCGGCGGCGTCGCGGCCCTGCGCGACGTCGACTTCGTGCTGCGCCGGGGCGAGATCCACGGCCTGGTCGGCGAGAACGGCGCCGGCAAGTCGACCCTGATGAAGATCATCGCCGGTCTGCACGGCCAGTACGACGGCCGCATGGCTATCGACGGCCGGCCGGTGCATTTCCGCTCGCCGCGCGAGGCGCTGGCGGCCGGCATCGGCATGGTCCACCAGGAGCTGAGCGTGGTGCCCGACCTCAGCGTGGCCGAGAACGTCTATCTCGGCCAGCAGCCGACCAAGGGCGGCATCGTCGACTGGCGCGCCATGATGGAGGGCGCCCGCCGGCATCTCGCCAGCCTCGGCATCGAGGTCGATCCGGCGGCGCGCATGGGCTCGCTGGCGATCGGCCTGCAGCAGCTGATCGAGCTTGCTCGCGTGCTGTTCTCAGGCGCGCGCATCGTCATCCTCGACGAGCCGACCTCGGCGCTGTCGCCGCCCGAAGTCCAGCGCCTGTTCGAGGTGCTGCGCGGCGTGCGCGCGAGCGGCCGCAGCATCGTCTTCATCTCGCACTTCCTCGACGACGTTTTGGCGATCGCCGACACCGTCACGATCTTCCGCAACGGCCGGCTGATCGCCACCGAGGCGGCCGGCGCCATCGACAAGGGCTGGCTGATCCAGCGCATGATCGGCCGCGGCCACGAGGAGCTGGAGGGCAGCTACACCGGCGCCATCGCGCTCCACAGCAAGCCCGAGGCGCCGGTCGTCCTCGATGTGCGCAACCTGGCCGCCGGCCGCGCCTTCGCCGACGTCTCGCTCGACGTCAGGGCCGGCGAGGTCTTGGGCATCTACGGCTTCATGGGCTGCGGCCTGATCGAACTGGCGCGCACCCTGTTCGGCAAGCTCAGGGCCGACTCGGGCACCATGTCGATCGGCGGAAAGGTCTTGCGGCCGCGCAGCACCAACGAGGCCTGCCGGGCCGGCATCGCCTTCGTGCCGGAGAGCCGTCGCTCGATGCTCTTCCACACCGAGCCGGTCTACAAGAACATGTCCATAAGCGTGCTGGGCCGCATCGGCCGCCTGCTGCTCAGGCCCTCGGTCGAGAAGGACATCGCCCGCCGCCATGTTCAGTCGCTGTCGATCCGGCCGCCCACAGTCGAGACGCTTCTAGGCAGCTTGTCGGGCGGCAACCAGCAGAAGGTGGCGCTGGCCAAGTGGCTGACCTGGCCGCCCAAGGTGCTGGTGCTGAGCGAGCCGACGCGCGGCATGGATGTCGGCGCCAAGGAGGACGTCGTGCGCATCGTCAAGGGGCTGCGCGACCAGGGCATGGGCGTCGTCGTGCTGTCGACCGAGCCCGAGACCGTGCTGTCGCTGGCCGACCGCATCGTGGTGATGAAGAAGGGCCGCATCGTGCACGAATTTGCCGGCGAGACCGTGAGCAAGGACCAGCTTCTGGAGGCGGCGTGACATGACGGCGATGGGAGTCTTCCTGCGCAACCAGATGCGCATCATCGCGCCGTTCGCGACCCTGATCGTGCTGGTGGTCTTCTTCAGCGTGACCAGCGGGTCCTTCGCCTCGCTGGACAACGCGGCGAACATCCTGACCCAGATCTCGGTGACGGGGATCATCGCGGTCGGGCTCACTTTCGTGATCCTGTGCGCCGAGATCGACCTGTCGGTCGCCGCCATCGCCAACGTCACCGGCATCGCCGTCGCGTACTTCACCTTGCAGGAAGGCTACGTGAACATCGCCAACGTGCCGCTGCCGGGCTTCGCCGCCATCATTCTGGCGCTGATCGGCTGCTTCATGCTGGGCCTGGTCAATGCCGCGGGCATCACGCTGATCGGCATCCCGTCCTTCATCATGACCCTCGCCATGATGCAGATCGGCGCCGGCATCTGCGCGCTCCTGGTGCGCGGCCAGATCGCCTATGCCGTGCCCGACCTCGTCTCGCTGCTGGGGGCGGGCAGGGTGGCCAGCATTCCCTGCCTCGTGCTGGTGGCGGCGGCCTTCCTGCTGGCCGGCCACTTGGTGCTGACCTACACGCGCTTCGGCCGCTACGTGTACATGGTCGGCGGCAACCGCGAGGCGGCCGAGTATGCCGGCGTCAACGTCAAGCTGGTCTTGGGCGCCGTCATCGTCATCTCGGCGATGTGCTCGGGCGTCGCCGGCATGCTGGGCGTGGCCCATTTCGGCAGCGCCCAACAGAACGAGTTCGACGGCTACCTGCTCGACGCCATCGCTGCTGTGGTCGTCGGCGGCACCAGCCTGTTCGGCGGCCGCGGCGGCATTGGCAACACCATCATTGGGCTTTTGATCCTGGGCGTGCTGAACAACGGTCTGGACCACATCCAGATCGACAGCTTCCTGAAGATCCTGATCCGCGGCCTGATCCTGCTGGCGGCGCTGATCATCAACGTCTACGTCCAGAAGGTGCGGGAATCGGCCTGACGCTCAGGGCGGCAGGCCGGAGTCGATCCCCGTCATGGCGACGGAGACGTCCCAGAGGCGCCGGGCGAGCGCGCCATCCTCGGCCTGTCGGGTTCGCCACGCCGGCGCGGACGGCCCGCGCCTGCCGCCTAGCTCGTTCGGCCCGTAGTAGCCGCCCGGCGCCACCGTCGCCGTCGCGGCCTGGAGTGTAGGCCAGGCGCCCATGGCCGGCGTGTTGAGGGCCATGCCGACCACAGGGACCAGCAGCTGCAGCGCCCCCATGTGCCGCCCCAGGTCGGTCGCCGCGATGCCGGGATGGCAGCCGACAGCGGTCACCGCCGACCCTGACGCGCGCAAGCGCCGATCGAGCTCGAAGAAGAACAGCATGTTGGCGAGCTTGCTGTCGGCATAGCGCTGGGACCTGTCGTAGCTCCTCTCGGCATTGAGGTCGTCCCAGGCGATGCGTCCGCGCCGATGGGCGACGCTGGCCGTGACGACGATCCGCGACCCAGCCGTCTTCGTCAATGTAGGCAACAGCAAGATACTCAGCGCAAAGCAGCCGAGATGATTGACGCCGAACTGCAGTTCGAAGCCCTGCTTCGTGCGTGTCAGCGGCGGACGCATCACGCCGGCATTGTTGATGAGAGCGTCGATGCGCGGCTCGGGCGCCGCCAGGTCGGCCGCGGCGCGCACGCTGTCTAGATCGGCCTGATCGATGGGCAGGAAGGCCGTGTCGGCGCCCGGCGTCCGGCGGCCGATCCGTCGCATGGCGGCCTCGGCCTTCGCCTTGTCGCGGCAGGCGAGGAGCACCCGGGCCCGGCGCGACGCCAGCACGCGCACCACTTCGAAGCCAATGCCCGTGTTGGCGCCGGTGACGATGAAGCACTTGCCCGACTGGTCGGCGACGTCCGCTTCGGTGAAACCGTCCATGGCCAAACTCCTCACGTCGACTTGTAGAGGGCCGGGCGGCCTTCGACGACTATGGATGGTAGAAGCTCGTTCAGGTTGACTGAATGCAATAATGCAATTATCGTCAATGCATTATTCAATTTATATAAAGTAAAATATGAGCTGCTTTCCCCGGCTCCCTTTCATTACGCTATTGCTGGTTGCGGGTGCGGGCATGACGACCGGAGCCTGCGGTGTGCCGCTGGCAGTGTCGGGGGCGGGCTACGCCGCCGATGGCGGCTTCCTGGTGGCCAGCGAAAAGACCTCGACCGACCACATGATCTCCATGGTGTCCAAGCAGGACTGCGCCGTCTGGCGGGTCATCAAGGGACGGGCCGTGTGCAAGCCGCGCGAGGGCGACAAGGATCCCTACAAGGTCGACTACGACGATCCGCAGCGCATGGTGGCCGAGGACGGCGTGCACTATGCGCCGCCGCTGCGCACCGCGGCCGACGCGCCGGCGACGAGTTGGGACGCCGCCTCCTACAAGCCGGCGTCGCCGGCGCTGACCGCACCGTCGGCACCGGTGACTGCCGTCGCCCAGGGCTCCAACGATGCCGCGCCGGCAGCCGTCGCCGAGGCGGTGCCACCGTCACCAGCGACGTCACCCGCGGCGGCGGCCAAGCCCAAGAAGCCCAAGAAGCACTCGGTCAAGAAGCCTTCACCGCGTCCGGCGGCGCCTGCTTCCTGAGCAGGAAGGCCTCGAGGTTGTCGAGCGCCTTGAAGCCCATGGCGTTGCGCGTTTCGACGGTGGCCGAGCCCATGTGCGGCAGCAGGAAAGCGTTTTCGATCCCGTAGTAGCCCTGGTGGATCCTGGGCTCGCCGTCGAATACGTCGATGCCGGCGGCGGCCAGCCGTCCGCTCTTCAGCGCCGCGATCAGAGCCTCGTCGTCGACCACGCCGCCGCGCGCCGTGTTCACCACGATGGCGCCCTTGGGCAGCTTGGCGATGCGCTCGGCATTGACCCATTTGCGCGTCGCGGCGGTCATGGGCGCGTTGATCGACAGGAAGTCGCAATGCGGCAGCATGTCGTCCGGGTTGGCGTGGAACGTCGCGCCCTTCTCGAGGTCGGCAGGCAGGCGCGAGCGGTTGGAATAGTGGATCTGCATGCGGAAGGCGCGCGCCCGGTCGGCCACCGCTTGGCCGATGCGGCCCATGCCCAGGATACCGAGTCGCTTGCCGGTAACGTGCACGCCCATCAGCTGGGTGGGCGTCCAGCCGACCCAGTTGTGGGTTCGGAGCATGGTCGTGCCTTCATGGGCTCGCCGGGCGGCGCCCAGCAGGCAGAGCAGGGCGATGTCGGCCGTGGCGTCGGTCAGCACGTCGGGCGTGTTGGAGACCAGGATGTTGCGCTTGGCGGCGGCGGCTACGTCGACGTGTTCGTAGCCCACGGAGAAAGTCGCGATCATGCGCACCGAGGCGGGCAGGCCGGCGATGGTCTCGGCGTTCAGCGGATCGCCCGCCGCGCACATGATGCCGTCGCAGCCCTGGGATGCCTTGATCAGGGCGGGCCCGTCGTAGAGCCGGTCCTCGGCGTTGAGCACGGCGTCAAAATTCGCCGCCAGCCGGGCCTCGACGTCGGGCGGAAAGTGCCGGGTGGCGAGAACCCGAGGTTTGCCTGTGGTCATTGGACGGTAATCCTCCCCTGTGCGGCCGCCATGCCGCAGCGATGATTCTGGCAATCTCTGGGCATGGATATTACGCTGAGCCGCCCGGCTACAAGGCCTAGCCTCCTGCCATTGTCCGTTGAACACGCTTAGTTTTCGCCGTTCCCGCGTCCAGATCGCGGCCCCCTTCGCCGCTGTCTGCGCCGTTCTGTTGCTGGGCCTGTGGATAAGGGTCGCGGACGCCCAGCAGCAGCTGGCGCAGCAGCAGCAGGATGTCGTCCTGGTGCCGCATCGGGCGACCTATGACATGAAGCTCAATGTCGCCCGGCCCAACAGTGGCATCGTCGAGGTCAACGGCCGCATGGTGCTGGAGATGGTCGATTCCTGCGATGCCTGGGAGGTCAAGCAGCGCATCAAGCTGAAATTCCTGCGCAACGACGGCGAGGAGTTCGACACCGATTCGAGCTTCACCAGCTACGAGACCAAGGACGGGCTCGGCTTGCGCTTCAGCGTGCGCAACATCCAGGACCAGGAGGTCGAGGAGGAACTGCGCGGCCATGCCGACCTCGAAGCCACCGGCGGCAAGGGCCGGGCCTCGTTCTCGCTGCCCGAGGTCAGGAGCTTCGACCTGCCGGCCGGCACGCTCTTTCCCACCACCCATCTCGCGCTGATCATCCGGCATGCCCGCAACGGCGACCAGTCGGTGTCGTACAGCGTATTCGACGGGGCCCGCCTGGACGGCGCCTTCACGGTCAACGCCGTGATCGGCAAGCCGCCGCGCGGTGCCGGCGCGCCGGCCGTACGCGGCGATGTCGGCCTGTTGCGCCAACAGTCATGGGGCGTGCGGCTTGCCTTTTTTGCCGCAGGCGACCAGGGCACCGCCAATCCAGAATACGAGCTGGCGTTGGACCTGCTGGCCAACGGAGTGGCCCGTTCGATGCTGCTCGACTATGGCGACTTCGCAGTGGATGCTCGCCTGGTTCAAATCCAAGCCCTGCCGAGGCCGCGATGCTGAATATCCGTCTGCTGACGCCCGTGTCCCTGCTGCCCATGTCCCTGCTGATCGCCGCCGCCACCCTGGCGCCCGCGGCCGCCCAGGAACTCGCGCCGCATCGCGCCGTCTACGCGGTCTCCGCCCTGGATCGCGGTAAGCCCGGCACCGGCACGTCCGGCACCTATGCCTACGAGCTGAAGCTCACCTGCGACGGCGGCTATGTCGTCAATCAGCGGCTGCGGCTGGAGACGGCCGGCGGGCGCGGGGCGGCGGCGAGCGAACAGCAGTCGCAAATGACCGAAAGCCGCGACGGCAAGAAACTGCGCTTCGAGCACCGCACCAGCACGGGCGGACGCCAGACCAGCCTGGTCAAAGGCGAGGCCCTGATCGGCGACGACGGCAAAGGCGAGGCCCGCTTCACCGATCCCGAGGGCCAGACCGTGGCGCTGCCCGCCACCACGCTGTTCCCGGTCGCCATCGCCCGCGAGACGATCCGCCAGGCCAAGGCCGGCGAGCAGGGCTTCGACGCCCAGTTCTTCTTCGGCGAGAAGGTGAAGCCGCCGCAGTCGGTCAACATCCTGATCGGCAAGCTGCCCAAGCGCCTCGCCGACGTGAAGATCCCCGAGGGCGGCGAGCAGCTGGCCGACGGCCGCACCCGCATCTACTACCGGGCCGGCTTCTTCGACGCCCAGGCCGACGGCAAGGGCAAGGGCCAGGGCGAGCCGGCCTACGAGATGAGCAGCGTGACCCTCGACAACGGTGTCGAGCTCTACGGCACGCACGAGGAAAGCGACGGCGGCATCGAATACCGCATCACGCGCCTCGAACCGCTGCCCAAGCCCGAGTGCAAGTGATGGGAGCGCGGGCCTCTGGCCCGCTCATGGTCATTGCCGGGAGCGCGCCACTCTGTGGCGCTCATGGTCTTCCGGACTGCGCGCGTCCTCGCGCGCTCATGATCATGAGCGCGCGAGGACGCGCGCGGTCCGGATGAGTATGACGCCCGAGCAAGCCGTCGACCGCCTCGCGGAGCTGCATGCGACGGCGAGCACTGCCTTGCGCGAGGCGTTGGCCCGCTTCACTGAAACGGGCGCGGTGCCCACGCCACAGGAGCGGGCGCGCTTTCGCTACCCCGAGCTCTGCATCGATTGGCAACCGGCCGGCGCCGTGCGCTTCACGCGCCGGGCCTGGGCCAAGTTCCAGGCCCCCGGCCGCTACACCACGACGGTGACGCAGCCGCGCTTCTTCCGGCAGTACCTGCTCGAGCAATTGCGTCCGCTGACCGAGGAGTTCGGCGGCACTATCGAGGTCCGCGTCAGCGACCAGGAGATCCCGTATCCCTTCGTCACCGAAGCCGGCGACGAGTTTATCCATGGCGATCTCTCGGTGGCCGAGCTCGCGCGCCATTTCCCGACGCCGGTGCTGGCCAATGTCGGCGACGAGATCGCCGACGGCACCTGGGTGGAGGAGGAGCGGGGCAAGCGGCCGCTCGCCTTGTTCGACGCGCTGCGCGTCGACTATTCGCTGCGCCGGCTGCTGCACTACACGGGCACCGACTGGCGCACCATCCAGCCGTGGATCCTGGTCACCAACTACCAGCGCTATGTCGACCATTTCCTGACCTGGGCGGTCGAGGAGCTTGGCAAGCCCGATGGTCCCTACACCCAGCTCGTTCTGCCGGGCGGCGGCATCGTGCGGCGGGGCGACGACATTTCGGTCGTCGATGCGGCGCTGCACGCCGCGCCTTGGCACAGCTTCCAGATGCCGGCCTACAACCTGCTGCGCGGCGACGGCAGCGGCGGCGTCACCATCATCAACATCGGCGTCGGCCCGTCGAACGCCAAGACGGCGACCGACCATCTCGCGGTGCTGCGTCCGCATTGCTGGCTGATGATCGGCCATTGCGGCGGCCTGCGGCAGTCACAGACCATCGGCGACTACGTGCTGGCCCACGCCTATATGCGGCGCGACCGCATCCTCGACGACCTGCTGCCGCCCGAGGTGCCGGTGCCGGCGCTGGCCGAGGTGCAGGTCGCCCTGCAGCAGGCCGCCGAGCGCGTCACCGGCGAGAAGGGCGAGGCGTTGAAGCGCCGGCTGCGCACCGGCACGGTGGTGAGCTACGACGACCGCAACTGGGAACTGCGCTGGACCCAGGAGCGCCGCCGCATCAACCATGCCCGTGCCATCGCCGTCGACATGGAGAGCGCGACGCTCGCCACGCAGGGCTATCGCCTGCGTGTGCCCTACGGCGTGCTGCTCTGCATCTCCGACAAGCCGTTGCACGGCGAGATCAAGCTGCCGGGTGCGGCCACGCGTTTCTACCAGCGCGCCGTCGGCGAGCACCTGCATATCGGTCTGGAGACGATCGACCTGTTGCGCGGCGAGCTGCACTCGCTGCATTCGCGCAAGCTCAGAAGCTTCGACGAGCCGCCGTTTCGTTGACGCGCGGGCCTCCGGCCCGCATCATAGCGGAGAGCGGACCTGGAGGTCCGCGCTCCGAAGACTCATGAGCGGGCCGGAGGCCCGCGCTGCCGTTATGCCGGCCAGAGCCAGGCCGCGCCGCGCACGCCGCTCGAATCGCCGTGCAGGGGCGGCTTCAGCCGGGTCACGATGCGGTCGGGCTCCGAGAAGATGTAGTTGCGCCACAGCTCGGGCACGCGGCGATAGAGCGCGTCCATCTTCGACAGGCCGCCGCCCAGCACGATGACGTGGGGGTCGATCAGGTTGACGACGTTGGCCAGCGCCCGCGCCAGCCGGTCGCAATAGAGTTTTAGGCTCTCGGCCGCCTCGCGATCGCCCGCCCGGGCCGCGTCGGCGATCTCGGTGGCGCGCAGCTTGCGCCCGGTCTTCTTGACGAACTGCTCCTGGAAGGCGGGCCCGCTCAGCCACGACTCCACGCAGCCGCTGCGGCCGCAATAGCAGGCCGGCCCCGGCCGCTCGTCGTCGCGCGGCAGGGGCAGGGCGTTATGGCCCCATTCGCCGCCGATCGCCTGGGCGCCGGTGAGCGGCTTGCCGTCGACGACGATGCCGCCGCCCACGCCGGTGCCCAGGATGACGCCGAACACGACCGGCCAGCCGCGGCCCGCGCCGTCGGCCGCCTCGGAGACGGCAAAGCAGTTGGCGTCGTTCGACAACCGCACCTCGTCGCGCTCCAGCGCGCGCTTCAGGTCGCGATCGAGCGGATGGCCGTTGAGCTGCGTGGAGTTGGCGTTCTTGATCAGCCCCGTGGCGGGCGAGATCGCGCCGGGATGGCCGACGCCGATCCGACAGCGTGCGCCGATCTTGGCCTCGAGCTCGCGCACCACGGCGGCCACGCCCTCGACGGTCGCCTGGTAGGTCGCCGTCGGTGTGGCGACGCGCATGCGGGCACGTTCCTTGCCGCCGTCGTCCAGAACGATGCCTTCGATTTTCGTGCCGCCGAGATCGATGCCGATGCGCATGGCCCCACTTCACAGAAATCGCGCGCGGATGTCGATGCTGCTTTCGGCACCGAGCGCCTTGAACGTCGTGGCGAGCCACGCGGTTGCCGCCTTGCGGCCGAGCCCGAAGAGATACTCGAGGAAGTCCGGCTCGACATTGAACTTGCTGACCGAGCCGAGCGGCGCCAGCGAGTCCGGATCGGCGATCGAATGGATGAACAGGCGCTTCAGGCGCTGGCTGAACTCGCCGGTGACGGCGCCCTGGTCGATCAGTTCCTGGACGAAAACAATAGCGCGCATCTCCGACATCAGCGCGCCGCCGAAGGTGATCTCGTTCAAGCGGTCGGCGACCTCGGCGTTGGAGCGCGGCACCTCGGCGCGGAACGGCGGGTCGACCTCGACCAGAACGACGTCGCGGCTGTCGCTGTCGTAGATGAACGGCCAGATCGGCGGATTGCCGCGGAAGCCGCCGTCCCAATAGGGCACGCCGTCGATCACTACCGCGTCATGCACGTTGGGCAGGCAGGCCGAGGCGAGCAGGGCGTCGATCGAGAGTTCCTCGCGCGTGAAGATGCGGACCTTGCCGGTCTGCACGTTGGTCGCGGCGATGAAGGCCTTGATCGCGTGGCAGGCGCGCACCGCCTTCTCGTCGAAGTGCCGGCGCAGAAGCTCGCGCAATGGATCGAACTTCAGCGGATTGCGCTGCCATGGCGTCAGCGTGCGCTGGATCAGGTCGGCCCACAGCGCGCCCGGTGAATCGTCGAGGTTCCAGTTGCCCTGCAGGCGATCGAGCGGCGTGCGCTGGATCGGGCTCGTGATCGACATCGTGCCGAGCTCTTTCCAGAAGGCGCGCAAGGCCGTCCGTGCGCCGGCGCGGCCGCCGTTGGTCCAGCCCTGCAGCAGGATGGCCGCGTTCATGGCGCCGGCGCTGGTGCCGCTCACCGCTTCGATCTCCAGCCGCTCGTCCTCGAGCAGCGCATCGAGCACGCCCCAGGTGAAGGCGCCGTGCGAGCCGCCGCCTTGCAGCGCGAGATTGACGCGCTTGGTCTCGTTCATGCGGCTACCCTTCTCGTCATCGTTCTGTAACATGCTCTTGCCGGAGCGCGGACCTCCAGGTCCGCTCATGCTCTTCGTCTTCCGGACCGCGCGCATCCTGCGCGCTCAGGATCATGAGCGAGCTGGAAGCTCGCGGTCCGGAAAAGCATGAGCGGACCTGGAGGTCCGCGCTCCCGGCAAGACAATGAGGGCGCATTATGGTCAAGAGCACGACGGGAAAGGCGTGGCGAAAGCGCCCGTCGACCATCCTGTGGATGCTCTCGCTGGGCCAACTGATCTCCTGGGGCCTGGTCTATTACACCTTCCCGTTGTTCGTCGTGCCGATGACGCAGGAGCTGGGCTGGTCGCGCAGCGCCATGTTCGGCGCGCTGTCGGCCGGCCTGATGGTGGCGGGCCTCAGCTCGATCCCGGTCGGCGCCTGGATCGATCGCGGGCATGGCCGCAAGCTGATGACCGGCGGTTCGCTGGTCGCCGCCGCGCTGCTGGTCGTGTGGTCGCACATCGATTCGCTGCCGGTGTTCTACGCCATGTGGATCGGGCTCGGTGCCTGCCAGGCCGTGTTGCTCTACGAGCCGGCCTTTGCCGTCATCACCCGCGTCTATGGACCGCGCTACAAGCAGGCGATCCTGCTGATGACCTTCCTGGGCGGTCTCGCCAGCACCTTCGGCATTCCCTTCACGCAGTTCCTGATCGAGCGCATTGGCTGGCGTCCGAGCCTCGACGTGCTAGCTGCGATCAATGTTGTCGTCGCCCTGATGCACTGGTTGTTCGTTCCAGGACCACAGGAGAAACCGGTGCCGATCGGCGAAGCCAAGCCGCCGGCCGAGGGCAAGCCGAAGCAAGGTCCGCTGGCGACGGCGGTGCGCGTTCCGGCCTTCTGGGGCCTGGTCGTGGCCTTCGCGGGCTACGGGCTCGCCTTCTCGGCGATGAGCTTCCATCTCATTCCGTTGCTCGACGATCGCGGCGTGCCGACCGGCGTGGTCATGGCCATCATCGCCTTGATCGGTCCCATGCAGGTGGTGGGCCGCGTGCTGCTGATGGTAGGCCAGCGCCATATCACCACCATCCAGCTCGGTGCCGGCATCTACTTCGCCTTTCCCATCTCCATGGCGATGCTGGCGATGGGCATCAGCGACGTCTATGGCCTGATCCTGTTCGCCATCATCTACGGCGTCGCCAACGGGCTCATAACCATCCTGCGCGGCATGGCGGTGCCCGAGTTCATCGGGCCGGAAGGCTACGGCGTCGTTTCCGGCGCGCTCACCATGCCGACCAATCTGATGCGCGCGGCCGGCCCGGTGTTGGCGTCGCTCGCCTGGGCGGCGTTCGGCGGCTACACGCCGGTGCTGTGGGGACTGGCGGCGATCATGCTGGTTGCTGCGGCGGGCTTCGCCGCCGCAGCCATGATGTCGACGCGACAATCCTGACCGGCGACGGGCGCCGTCTTTCGCCACAATTGCACATCAACTGTATCGCCGGCCCACAAACAGACAGGAAGGCGAGACGGATGTTGGATGCGAAGCGTTTGTTGGATGAGTTTCTCGGTGGCCAGGATGGCCAGAACGGCAAGTTTGGTGGCGCCGGCGAGTTCATGAAGGGTGCCGGCGGCGGCGCGCTGGCGGGCGGTCTCGCTGCGATCCTCCTGGGCTCCAAGACGGGCCGCAAGGTCGGTGGCGAGGCGCTGAAGCTTGGTGGCATGGCCGCCATCGGCGCATTGGCCTACAAGGCGTATCGCGACTGGCAGGCCGGCAAGGAAGCACCGGCGGCGGTGCCGGCGCGCGAGAGCGTGCCGATGCTGCCGGCGCCGAGCGGCACGCCGTTCAATCCGTCGAGCGAGAGCGGCCAGCAGACGCTGGCGCGTCACCTGCTGCGCGCCATGATCGCGGCGGCCAAGGCCGACGGCCATGCCGATGCCCAGGAGCAGGCGCGCATCTTCGCCGAGATGGACAAGCTGCCGCTCGGCGCCGACGACAAGGCCTTCGTCATGGACGAGTTGCGCGCCAAGCTCGACATCGACGCCGTCGCCGGCGCCGCGGCGACGCCGGAGGAGGGGGCCGAGATCTACACCGCCTCGTTACTGGCCATCGACGTCGACAATGCCGCCGAGCGGGGCTACCTCGCCATGCTGGCTGCGCGCCTCAAGCTCGACGATGCGCTGGTCGCGCATCTGCAGCAGACAGTCGCCGCCGCCGCGGGCAAGGCGGCGCAGCCGGTCGGTTGACGCGATTCGCGATCTTGGGGCGTCATCGCCCCGAGGTCGCCTCGCTGCCTAGCAGGGAGCCACCTGCGCCCAGACCCGGTCGAGCTCCTGCCGCAGTTCGGCGGCCGTCGGCTGGCGGCAATCGGCCGGCACGTGCGGCGGATCGGGGCTGATGCGCACGATGGGCGGCGTCTTGGCCAGGGCCAGGCGCGCTTCTGCCTGGTCGATGCGACCGGCCGTGATATCGGCCAGCGCCTGAAGCGTGCACAGGCCCTCCCAGCGATCGGGCTCGCGTCGCGCGTTCTCGAGGGAGCGCACGAAACGGTCGGCACGTTCGATCAGGGTGCGGAGGCTGGCGGGCATCTCGGGTCACGTGTTGTGGCTGCTGCGCAACGACTAACAGGCACGAGGCCAATGGTAGGTGGCTTTCCGCACACATTCGTTTCGTCTTGTTCGGAAGGGTTGACCGGGCAGCGCTCCGGACACATGTTAAAGACCCGTGTCCCAGACACATAGGTGGCCCAATGCGGAAGCCAGCGTTTGACCGAGATGCCAAGAAGCGAACCGTCAGCCTGACCTTGAACTCCGATCTGTACGCAAAGGCGAAGGCCCAGGGCATCAATGCGTCTCAGGTGGCGGAAGAGGCATTGGCGCAGGCACTCGAGGCACGGCTTCTGAAGAAAATCCGCGCCGAGATCGAGAGGGATATGGCCGCCTGCAACGCCTACATCGAGAAACACGGCTCACCGACGGAGATGTTGCGCGAGTATCTCGCGGAACGAGATGATGCAGCTTGAGGTTTTTGCGAATCCGCTGGGCCGAGCTCGTCGCGCATTTCCCTATGTCGTGGTCTTGCAGAGCGACACCTCCGTACAAGGCAGCGAACGAATAATCACCTTCCTGGCAGCCAGATCGCAGGTTGCGCCGGTTGTCGGAAGGCTGACCCCCATTGTCGAGTTCGCCGGCAAGGAGTTCGTCGTTCTGATGCCGTGGATGACGAGCGTGCCGGTTTCGGAACTCAGGACGCCGGTCGCAGACCTCAGGGCGTTTCGAGACCGGATTGTCGATGCCATTGATTGGCTGTTCCTCGGCATGTGAGTGATCATCGGTCGTCATCGCCAGGAAAGACGGGGCGTTCAATGATCATGCGATAGCAATCGAGACTGCCGCTGAGGAACTCGTAGGCCGCGCCCCACAGGTAAAGCCGGAAGCGGCGATAGTTGAATTCGCCGAAACGGGCGATCACCTCTTCGCGGTTCTGGTCGAAATTCTTCGCCCATTGCTGGAAGGTGAGGAAGTAGCTGAAACGGTCGTCGTGCAGTTCGCGCACGCGCAGCCGGGTGCGGGCCATCTGGGCGAGAAGGTCGTGCAGGACCAGGAAGGAATGGTTCCCGCCGTAGATGTATTTCACCATGAACGTCGACAGCTCGTACTTCTTCGTGCAGGCGCTGCCGTCGAGGAAGACCCGGCCGCCCGGCTTCAGGAGTGACGCGAACTTGGCGAGCACGGCGCCGTACTGCGGCAGATGCTCGATCACGCCCATGATCACGATCGCGTCGTATTTTTCCGTGGTCTCGTAGGCCAGGAAATCGCAGTCGATGATCGACCAGTCATGCCTTAGCTCGGCGGCGCGGCGCTCGAGATACGCCTTCGATTCCTCGGAGATGGTGAGGCCGGTGCACTTGACCCCTCGCTGCGAGGCATAGATGAACCACGCGCCCCAACCGGGGCCGATCTCGAGGATGCGGTCTCCCGGCTTCAGCCCGAGCTTCTCGTAACAGTAGTCGAACTTCCTGACGGTCGCGGCGCTCAGCGTGTCTTCGGGTCCGCTGAAGATGCCTTGTGTGTACATCGGATGGTCGCGATCGAGGAAGCTCAGGAAGAATCCCGAATCGATGTCGTAGTGGTCCGATATCGCCTTCCGGTTCGTCCGCACCTGGCCGAACAGCAGAGGCTGCAGGAAGCGCCACAGGGTGACGGCATAGTGCCGATCGCCCATCGAGCGGCGGACCTCGAAGGGCCGCAGCATGTCGCCTTCGATGTCGACATGGCCCGCGACGTAGGCGTCGCCGACCCGCCCTTCGTCCATGCTGGCGAACGCCCGCAGGGCTTGGCGATTGCGCAAGGTGAGGGTGAAGCTCGGCGGCCCATTGCCGAAGGCTTTGCGTCGGCCGTCCGGGAAGACGATCTCGAAAGGCGTTGAAGACTGCGTGAAGCGACTCAGGATTCGATCGACCAGCCCTGTGGACTGCTGACTAGGTGTTGCTGCAATGCTTGGCGTAGTGACGCTAGCGGACGCCGGATCGGTCATGTTCACCCCCCGGGTGGACGCAGCCCACCCGCGGCCGCGTTAGGCGACCCTAACGCGTAGACCTCAGAGTTGAAAGACCAGGCCTATTCGGCGGCGAGCTTGGCCTTCGCTGGCTTGAGATGCTGCACCTTGGGCATCACCTCCTTGGACAGCAGTTCGAGCGAGTGCCGCCAGGCCTTGGGATTGTCGGCATAGTCGAAGCCGAACACCAGGAGCTGGCCGAAGCCGCCGACCTCGTCGTAGATCTTCTCGATCTTCTCGATCACGGTCCTGGGCGAGCCGACGATCCAGTTGTGCCGGGCGCAATAGTCCGGCGTCACGTCGGAGTCGGCTATGCTCTGATCGTGCTTGAGGTACTCCAGGAAGCCGAACTGGCCGAGCAGGGGCAGGAAGTACTCACGCATCATGCGGCCCATGTAGGAGCCGGCCGAGAGCTTGAAGGCCTCCTCGTCCGTGTCGGCCACGAACACCTCGCGCACCATGCGCCACTCGCCGCGGTCGGGCGTGCGGCCGGCCTTCGCGGCGCCGATCTCGACGGCTTCCCAGTGGCTGCCGACATAGGCCGGGTTCAGGTTGAGGCTCATCGGCAGGAAGCCCTTTTCGCCGGCGAGCTTCAGCGTGTCGGAGCCCTTGGACAGGCCGGCGACGCCGATCGGCGGGTGCGGGGCCTGCAATGGCTTGAGGTGCGGCCGCAGCACGCCGAACATCTCGCCGGGCTTGCTGACGTTCCAGAACTTGCCCTTGTAGTCGAACGGCTCGGGCGAGCTCCACAGCTTCAGGATGATGTCGAGTGCCTCGCGCGTCATGTCGCGATTGACGCCCGACATGCCGTCGACGTTGAACATCGCCCAGTCGCTGGGAAGACCCGATGCCGCCACGCCGAAATTGAGCCGGCCGCCCGAAATGTGATCGAGCATGGCGACGCGGTTGGCGAGCTCGGCGGGATGGTGATAGGGCAGCAGGAAGCCGCCGGGACCGAGGCGGATGTTCTTGGTCTGCATCAGGCCCTGCGCCACCAGCAGGTCGGGCGAGGGATGCGGTTCCCAGGGGGCGGTGTGATGCTCGCCGATCCAGCACTCGGCGAAGCCCAGCTCGTCGAGCCAGCGGATGACCTGCAGGTCCCACTCGTGCCCGTCCTTGAGCGGCCTCTCCGGCGGATGCGACGGCATCGTGAAATAACCGAATTGCATCGTTTCCTCCTGAGTTATTGCCCGAAGTCGACTACCATCGGCCGGTCGGCGCAAGAGCCCATGCATGCATGGCTGCGGTCGACGGCGGGTAACGGATCGCGTGAAGGAATTGTTGTCATGGCGAAGTCTCGACGGGCGGTTTTCGTGTGCTGCGATGGGCTCGGCCGCGACTGGGTGCGAACCGAAACGACGCCGTTTCTCGCCGGGCTGCGGGACTCGAGCCTGTGGTGCGACGAGCACAATGCGGTGTTCCCCTCGGTGACGCGCGTGTCGGCCGCTTCGATCTCGACCGGCTGCCTGCCGGCGCGCCATGGCCTGCACGGCAATCGCATGGGTCTCAGGGAGGACGGCAGGATCGTCGTGCGCGACGTCGGCGCGCCGGATTTCCGTACCCACATGCGCCGTGCCACGGGGACCACGCTGCTGGTGCCCTCGATCGCCGAGCGCGTCGCCGAGGCGGGCGGCTTCATCGCCTTCTCGAACGTCTCGCCGGGGGCGGCCTACTTCCTCGATCCCGAGCATTTCGGCCACATCCATCATCGGGCGGGCTCGTTCGCGCCCGGCGGCGAGAGCGTCGGCGCCCTTGCGGTCACGCACGATTCGGCCGGCGACTGGGCGATGACCCAGCGCTTCTGCGCCGAGGTGCTGAGCGAGGCCAAGCCGGCGGTGGCCTTCCTGTGGATCTGCGATCCCGACCACACGCTGCACGCCGTGCCGCTGGGCTCGCCGGCGCACCTCGACGTGCTGCGCCAGGCCGATCGCTGCGTTGCCGAGGTCCATCGCACCGTCGAGCGGCTGCGCGGCGAAGGCGAGGAGATCCTGCTGCTGGTCGGCTCCGACCACGGCCACGAGACGATCGGCGACAGCATCGATGTCGAAGAGTGGCTGGCGGCGCAGGGCCTGAAGGAACTCCTGGCGACCGGCGATGTTGCGGTGGCGGGACAGGGCACCTCGGCGCTGCTCTATGCGACCGATCGCGGACGGGCGGGCGTGCTCGGCGTCGTCGAGGCGATCCGCCGCGCGCCGTGGGCGGGCGACGTCCTGGTCGGCGACGATCTCGCCGCGAGAGGCTTCACGGCCGACGGCGTGGTGGCAGCCGTCGACACGGCGCGGCAGGTCGAACCCAATCCGCACGGCGTGCCCGGCCGGCGCTGGATGGTGAAGGAAGGCAAGGCCGTGCCGATCGGCTGCGGCCAGCATGGCGGTTTGGGCCCGGACGAGACCCGGCCGTTCCTGATGGTCAACGACGGCGGCGGTTCGTCGGGGACGGTGCCGCGGGCGAGCAGCCTGACCGACATCGCGCCGACCATTGCGCACTATCTCGGATTGCCGCTGACGGGGTTCGACGGCACGCCGCTGCCGCGGAGCTGATCATGCTCTTCCGGACCGCCGGCCCCTGCCTCCGCCGAAGCGAAGCCGCTTCGGCTTCGCGCAGGCAGGTCCGGCCGGCTCATGATCATTGCCGGGAGCGCGGCACTCCAGTGTCGCTCATGCGGTCGCTGCAACGCGAAGACGCGCCACTGGAGTGGCGCGCTCCCGGCAAAGACCATGAGCGCGTGGTCCGGAAGGGAGCCTGAATGGCCGACAATGTCCTGATCCTGATCGATCAGCAGAAGGCGATGGGTCATCCCAGGTGGGGTCCGCGTAACAACCCGCACGCCGAGGGGAACATCTTCCACCTGCTGTCGTCGTGGCGTAAGCACAAGCGGCCGGTCATCCACGTGAAGCACGACTCGACCTCGCCCGACTCGCCGTTCCGGCCGGGGCAGGTGGGCAACGAGTTCCTGCCGCTGACCGCGCCGTTGCCGGGCGAGGCCGTCGTCGCCAAGAAGGTGCACAGCGCCTTCATCGGCACCGACCTCGTCGCCCGGCTGGAGGCGATGGGACGGCCCTCGCTCGTGATCTGCGGCGTGCTGCTCGCCAATTCCGTCGAGGCGACGGTGCGCAACGCCGCCAATCTCGGTTTCAGCGTGCGCCTGCCGGCCGATGCCTGCTGGTCGTGCGACAAGCGGGACCTCACCGGCAGGCTGTGGCCGGCCGAGGACGTGCATCAGCTGACGCTGGCGCTGCTCGACGGGGAATACGCCGAGGTCACCAGCACGCTTGCGGTGATTTCGAGCCTGGCCGGTCTGTGACCATTATCGGCCGCGCGACTGGCGTCGCGCGCCGGCTATGGGCCGCTTGTCGCTTGTCTTGAGCCGTGCCACGCTCGTCGAATAAGCGACGAGGGTGGCCGTGCAGATCAAGCCTCTGAGTTCGCACACCGGCGCCGAGGTGCTGGGCATCGACCTGACGCAGCCGGTCGCCGAATCGGATCGTGTCGCCATGAACCGCGCCTTCGTCGAGCGCAGCGTGCTGGTGATCCGCGACCAGCATCTCAAGCCGGCGCAGGTGGTCGATGCGGTCGGCCTGTTCGGCATGATCTTCCCCCAGCAGAACACGAAGTTCGCGATCCCGGACTGCCCGCAGATCCACTACGTCTCCAACCAGGACAGCTTTCCCGACGGGCGTCGCTACATTCCCGGCGACGGCTGGCACACCGACCATTCGAACGCCGTGCGCCCGCCCAAGGCCACGGTGCTGCACGCCGTGCAGTTGCCCGACGAGGGCGGCGACACGCAGTACGCCAACATGGCCGCGGCCTATGCCGCTCTGTCGTCCGCCACACAGGAGCGCCTCGCGTCCTTGATGGGCATCCACGTCTATCAGAGCAGCCACAGCGCGCGGAAGCTCATGGGCCTGAACGAGACCGACAAGGAGCGCGTGCCCAACGCCGTGCTGCATCCCCTGGTGCGCACCCATCCGGAAAGCGGCGTGAAGTCGATCTACCTCAACCCGATCCGCATCGAAGGCATCTTGGGCCTCGACCACAAGGAGGCGCTGCCGCTGCTCGACGAGCTGCTCGACTACGGCACGCAGGAGCGCTTCCAGTACCGCCATGCCTGGAAGCCGGGCGACCTCGTCATGTGGGACATCGCTGCCTGCTGCACAAGGCCAACGGCGACTACGACATGAGCCAGGTGCGGTATCTCTACCGTGTCATGCTGCAAGGCGACGTGCCAAGATGAGCACGGATGCGACAAGATCGACTGGGCCTTCACAGCCGCTGCCCCGAGTGAAGCTTCAGCTCACAAGCTCGGCCCGCGCAGCAGCAAGCCTTGTTCAATTGACCCGAGGGCGGTTCAGTCAGCCGAGCGGCGGCCCGCCACTACGATGTTGGACTAGGGCCGCGTCCAATCCTCAATCTTGAGGCCATCGACGCGCTGGAATTCGGGGACATTATTGGTGACAAGCACCAAGCCACGCGCCCTTGCCTGTCCGGCGATAAGCACGTCATAGGGGCCGATCGGAGTGCCTTGCCGCGCGAGCGCGGCTCTGATCTCGCCGGCTGTACGAGCATCTTCTAGATCGAGATCCAGAATGATCAGATCTGCAAAGAGCAAGCGCAACGTCTCCAGATTGAACTCGATTTTCTGGCTGCGATAAGCCCTGAAATAGAGCTCATGCGCGACGACAGAGGAGATGGCCAACGTTCCCGGCTTTGCCGCCTCCACGCGGCGCAGCAGGACATCAGACTTGCGCGCCACCAGGGCGATGACGGCATTGGTATCGAGCAGCCAGGGCATCAGCCGAAAGCTTCATCAAGCTCAGGCCGGCTTTGATTGTCGGGTTGCTGCCGGCCTTCCGTCATGAAGTCCGCGCTGAACCCGCGGTCGACCGCAGCGCGCAAGGAAGCCCACGGTGTCGAAACGCTCCGGCGAGGCCGCAGGATGACGGCATCGCCCTCGCGCGAAACCTCGACCTCCTCGACGTCGAAGCGGAAGTCCTTGGGTAGACGGACCGCTTGCGAGTTGCCGGAGCGAAACACTTTTGCAAACTGCGGCATGGCGGCCTTGTGTATATACGCGTCTGTATATACGCATTCGTTCCCTTGATCGCAAGCCCTCGAATGTCCCCGCTGCAGGCTAGTGCGAGCCCGAACGGGCGAAAAATAACCAACGTGCTTGAAAAGCTCCGCCCTTTCACTTAAGTTATGGAGAAATAACCGGAGATCTTGAGCGATGTCGGGCCTGGAACAGCGAAAGAAGGGGCGGGACGAAGCACTTGCCGGGGTACCGGCCGTCATTTCGGTCAGCGCGCCAGGCCCGAAGGCTGCTGCCTCGGTATGGCCGGCCATCGACGGCGATCTCCTGGACGAGCGCCGCGCCGCCGTGCCGGCCTTTCCTCTCGAGTTGCTGCCGCAGCCGTGGCGGGGATGGACGAGCGCGGCGGCTCGGTCGGCCGACGCACCTGCCGACTATGTCGCGCAGGCGGTGCTGGCAACGGCAGCCGGCGTGAGCGGCGCACGTGTCCAGATATGCATCTCGGAATCCTGGGTTGAGCCATTGCAGCTCTGGCTGGCCGTGGTGGGTGCATCCTCGACGGGCAAGTCGCCGGCGCTGGCGCAGGTTGGCCGGCTGGTGACGGCCCTCGAACGAGACCGGGGTGGGTCTAACGAGGTGCCGCGGCGCATCGCCGTGGCCGACTCGACCGTCGACGGCGTCCTGGAGGCCCTGCGTCAGGGCTGGCACGGGAAGCTGCTGTGGCGCGACGGCGCCGATGGCTGCTTCACGCCGCTCAAGGGCATGACGAGCGCTCGCCACCTGGAATATCTCGAGGTGAGCATGCTGGGCTCGATCGAGCCTGATGCTGCGGCCCTGCAGATGCAGCGCGGGGGCGATGGCCTGGCCGCGCGCTTCCTCTACGCTTGGCCGCATCCAATGCCCTACTGTCCGCTGGACCAGCGCGCGCATCCGGTGAGCGACGATGTGCTGTCGTCGTTACGCCGGCTGCACCAGGTCAGCACGCGCGCCCATCACCTGCTGTTCCTCGATCCAGCAGCCCGCTCCGCGTTCGATGCGTTCTTGGCGCGGCTGCACGGCGAGGTCCGGCGCGCCGAAAGGTTGGAGGCGGCCTGGCTGGGGAAGGGACGCGGCATGGTGGCCTGCCTGGCCGGGCTGTTAACGCTGATGTCGTGGTCGGCCACGGATGAGGCCGAGCCGCCGGGCGAGATCTGCCGGGACGCGGTGGACCGCGCGGTGTCGCTATGGTCGGACTACTACCGGCCGCATGCGCTGACGTTTCTCCAGCGCACCGTGCCGACAGATGTCGAGTGCCAAGCCCGCCGCGTGGTACACTGGCTGCGCGCCGACGATCAGCCGACAGTGTCCAAGACGGACGTTCGGCGTACGGCCCTGGCCCAGACCGTGAATGCCAAGGAGACCGATCGCGTGCTGGCCCGATTGGTCGAGGCCGGCGTACTGCGGCCAGCGGACAGCGACGAACCTGTCCGGCGCGGCCGGCCTGCGCTGCGCTGGCAGGTCAATCCGTTGGAGTGCCCCCCAAAACTGAGACAGGTAAAATCCGGACAGTTTCTCAGGAGGAGAGGAGCTGATGAGTCGGAGGGT
>JAIEOV010000011.1 GCA_019750135.1 Reyranella sp.
CAGTACGCCATCACCTGGTTCCTGCTCGCCCTGGCGCTGGCCGGCGTCTATCTCGCCTATCACTGGGAGAACGGCCGGTTGACCGTCGCCGGCCGCACGAAGGTGACGTCATGATCGCCAACGATCCCTATGCCGAGCTCGAGCGCCGCTTCGCGCGGATGAGCGCCGTCAACCGCGCCAGCTCGATCCTGAACTGGGACCGCTCGGCCGTGATGCCGTCGGGCGCCAGCGAGGACCGCGCCGACCAGCTCGCGACGCTCAGCGTCATCGCCCACGGCATGATCGCGGCCCCCGACATGCCCGAGCTGCTGTCGCGGGCGGAGGAGGGGGCCAAGAGTCTGGACCTCTGGCGAGCCGCCAACCTGCGCGAGATGCGCCGGCTGTGGGTGCACGAGAGCGCCTTGCCGGCCGATCTGGTCGAGGCGCGAACCCGTGCCACGTCGGCCTGCGAGATGGTCTGGCGCGAGGCCAAGAAGAACGCCGACTTCAAGTCGCTGCTGCCGACGCTCGGCGAGGTGCTGACCGTGATGCGCCGCGTCGGCGAGGCCAAGGCCGCGGCGCTCGGCACGTCGCTCTACGACGCGCTGCTCGACGAGTTCGAGCCGGGCGGCCGCTCGGCGCGCATCGACGAGTTGTTCGGCGAGCTGCGCCGCTTCCTGCCCGACCTTCTCGGCCGCGTCATGGAGCGCCAGGCGAAGGCCGGCAAGCCGCTCGCGCTCGACGGGCCGTTCCCGGTCGAGCAGCAGCGCAAGCTCGGCGAGGAGATGTGCCGCCGCCTCGGCTTCGACTTCACGCATGGCCGGCTCGACGTCTCGGCGCACCCCTTCACCGGCGGCACGGCCGACGACGTCCGCATCACCACGCGCTACGACGAGGCCGACTTCGCGCGCGCCCTGATGGGCGTGCTGCACGAGACCGGCCACGGTCTCTACGAGCTCGGCCTGCCGCGCGACTGGCGCCGCCAGCCGGTCGGCAATGCGCGCGGCATGACCTTGCACGAAAGCCAGTCGCTGCTGATGGAGATGCAGGCCTGCCGCAGCGACGCCTTCATCGCCTTCGCCGCCCCGCGCATGCGCGCCGTCTTCGGCAAGGACGGGCCGGCCTGGACGGCCGACAACATCCATCGGATCTACACGCGCGTCGCGCCGGGCTACATCCGCGTCGACGCCGACGAGGTGACCTACCCGCTGCACATCATGCTGCGCTACCGGCTGGAGCGGGCGATGCTGTCAGGCGACCTCGCGCTCGCCGATCTCCCGGGCGCCTGGAACGAGGGCATGCGCGAGCTTTTAGGCATCGTGCCGCCCGACGACGCGCTGGGCTGCCTGCAGGACATCCATTGGCCGGACGGCGGCTGGGGCTATTTCCCGACCTATACCCTGGGGGCGCTGGCCGCGGCCCAGCTGTTCGCCGCCGCCCGCCGGGCCGAACCCGGCCTGCTGGACGCCATCGGCAGGGGCGATTTCGCCCCCTTGCTGGCCTGGCTGCGGGCCAATGTGCACGGCAAGGGCTCCTTGGAGACCACGGACCAGGTGCTGGTCGAGGCCACCGGCGACCGCCTCGGGACCGCCGCCTTCAAGGCCCATCTGGAAACCCGCTACCTGTCGGCGTAAGAGGGACCATGCTCGATCTCCGCCCCAACTGCGAATGCTGCGACAAGGACCTGCCCAACGGCGCGCCCGACGCGCTGATCTGCACCTATGAGTGCACGTTCTGCGCGGATTGCGCCCGAACTCGGCTGGGCGGTCTTTGCCCCAATTGCGGCGGTGACCTCGTGAAGCGTCCGACGCGCCCGGCGCGGATGCTGGAGAAACACCCCGCTTCGACCAAGAGGGTCCGCAAGGATCATGAAGCCTGCCGCCAAGTCGCGTGAAGCTTGGCGTAACAGGTAATCGTCGGAGTTCTTCAGTGCGTTACATCAGCACGCGCCACGGCTCGCAGGGAAATCCCCAGCCGCTTGGCTTCGAGGACGTCATGCTCGCGGGCCTCGCCCGCGACGGCGGCCTCTACCTGCCGGCCGAATGGCCGCACTTCTCCAAGAGTGAGATCGCTGCCTTGAAGGGGCAGCCCTACGCCGAGGTCGCCTATCGGGTGATGCAGCCGTTCATCGGCGATGCCTTCGACGAGCCGACATTCCGTCGCCTGATCGCAGAGGCCTATGCCTCGTTCGAGACGCCGGACGTCGCGCCGGTGAAGGCGCTGGGCGACAGCGGTCTTCACCTGATGGAGCTGTTCCACGGCCCGACGCTCGCCTTCAAGGACGTGGCGCTGCAGCTGCTCGGCCGCATGCTCGACCACACGCTGACGGCGCGGCAGCAGCACGCCACCATCATCGGCGCCACCTCGGGCGACACCGGCTCGGCGGCCATCGAGGCGGTGCGCGACCGCAGGACCATCGACATCTTCATGCTGTTCCCGCACGGCCGGGTGAGCGAGGTCCAGCGCCGCCAGATGACGACGGTGCTGGCGCCCAACGTGCACAACGTCGCCGTCGAGGGCACGTTCGACGACTGCCAGGACCTCGCCAAGGCGTGCTTCAACGATCTCGCCTTCCGCGATCGCCATGCCCTGACGGCGGTGAACTCGATCAACTTCGCCCGCGTGATGGCGCAGATCGTCTATTATTTCTGGGCGGCGGTGAAGCTCGGCGCCCCCGATCAGCCGGTCGCCTTCACCGTGCCGACGGGCAACTTCGGCAACGTCTATGCGGGCTACGCCGCCCGCCAGATGGGCCTGCCGATCTCGCACTTCGTCGTGGCGACCAACACCAACGACATCCTGGCGCGCTTCTTCGAGACGGGCGCCATGACCACGACCGAGGTCGTGCCGACCTACAGTCCCAGCATGGACATCCAGATCTCCAGCAACTTCGAGCGCCTGCTGTTCGACCTCTACGGCCGCGACGGCAAGACGCTGGCCGAGGCGATGGCGGGCTTCCGCAGCAGCGGCACGCTCAAGGTCGGCGCCAATGCGCTGGGCGGCGTGCGCGAGCTGTTCGACGCCGGCCGGCTCGACGACGAGGGGACGCTCGCGGCCATCGTCGACTGCCGCAAGCGCTTCGGCGTGACGCTCGATACCCATAGCGCGGTCGCTTATGCCGTGGCCCAGCAGCACCGGCGCGATCCCAAGGTGCCGATGGTCGTGCTGTCGACGGCGCATCCCGCCAAGTTCCCGGATGCCGTCGAGAAGGCGACCGGCGAGCGGCCGGCCCTGCCGCCGCGGCTCGCCGACCTGACGGAGCGCACCGAACGCGTCGAGGGACTGCCCAACGACATCGCAGCGCTCAAGGAGCTGATCGACGAGCGCATGGCAGCACTCAGGCCGCTGAAAGCGGCGAGGCGATAGGAATGAGCAACGTCCAGGTCACCACCCTCCCCAACGGCCTGCGCGTGGCGGTCGACGCCATGCCCGAGGTCGAATCGGCTTCGCTCGGCATCTGGGTCGCCTGCGGCACGCGCCACGAATCGGCCGAGCTCAACGGCATGGCCCACATGCTGGAGCACATGGCGTTCAAGGGCACGCGCACGCGCTCGGCGCGCGCCATCGCCGAGGAGATCGAGAATGTCGGCGGCAGCCTCAACGCCTATACCGGCCGCGAGATCACGGCCTACCATGCCTCGGTGCTGAAGGAGGACGTCGGGCTGGGCGTCGAGATGGTGGCCGACATCCTGCGCAACTCGGTGTTCGATCCCGACGAGCTGCAGCGCGAGCGCGGCGTCATCCTGCAGGAGATCGGCCAGGCGCTCGACACGCCCGACGACCTGGTGTTCGACCAGTTCCAGCTCACGGCCTTCCCCGGCCAGCCGCTCGGCCGGCCGGTGCTCGGCACGGCCGAGACCGTCGAGGCGATCGGCCGCGACGATCTCTTCGCCTTCCTCGCCCGCCACTACACCGCGTCCAACATGGTCCTGTCGGCGGCCGGGCGCGTCGAGAACAACCAGATCGTCGATCTCGCCGAGAAGTATTTCGGCTCGGTGCCGCGCACGCCCGCCAGCGCCACGCCGCCGGTTCCGCTCGCTTACGTCGGCGGCGACGGCCGCGAATCGCGCGTGCTCGAGCAGGCCCACCTGGTGCTGGGCTGCCAGGGCATCGGCTACCGCGATCCCGACTACTTTGCGCTCGCCGTCTACTCGACCCTGTTCGGCGGCGGCATGTCCTCGCGCCTGTTCCAGCGCATCCGCGAGGAGCGGGGCTTGGTCTACGGCATCCACTGCTTCAACACCGCCTATGGCGACGGCGGCCTGTTCGGCATCTATGCCGGAACGGGCGAGGACGATCTCAGCGAGCTGGTGCCGGCGGTGTGCGAGGAATTCGCCGGCGTCGCCGACACGCTCGACGAGGCCGAGCTGGTGCGCGCCCGTAACCAGATCAAGGCCGGCACCCTGATGGCGCTTGAATCGAGCGGCGCACGCTCGGAGCAGGTGGCCCGCCACCTGATCATCCATGGCCGGCCGATCCCCTATGCCGAGATCGTGACCCGCATCGAGGCGGTCGATCAGGCCGCCGTGCAGCGCGTCGCACGCCGGCTCCTGCAGGGCGAGCTCACGCTCGCCGCGCTGGGCCCGATCGACGAGCTGGAGACTCTCGACAAGATCGCGGCGCGTCTGGCGGCGTAGTCGTGTGAAGCCCATCTGATAGGGAAGTCAGGAGCGCGATCCAAGACGGAGGAGGGGCGCCCTTTAAAGCTGAAGGAGGGCAAGTAGCATGAGTCGCCCTTTGCGAGCCATGTTGTTCGTAGTAGCACTGCTGGCCATCGCGACAATGAGCCTCCTGCTACCGATCGAGAACAAAGTTGCTCTCTCTCTGCTCGTCGGAGGTGCATTGCTGCTCTACAGCCTAGTTGAAGTGGGCTGTCAGCTCTTCAAAGATGCGCGCTGGTTGGGCCGCTGGATCAGAAAACAATTGCGGCGGCGGCAGAGTGATTCACAACCCTAGTCATGGGACCGCGGGCCTTCCAGGTTGCGACTGAGCCTCTCGACTGTGCCGCTCTTTCGGCCACCCAGGACCTCGGCGTGGCCCGCCGCACCGACGGACTTCACGATCTCGAAGATACTCTTGCGCACGCGATCTTCACGTATCTTGGAGTAGGCGCGCACCAGCTCAAGCGTCTCGCGCTTGATTCAGGGGGCCATTTCCTGCTTGAACGGCGTGCCCCCTTCGCCGAAGCCCTTGCGGTCGCGGACCGACATCGGCCGGCCGGACAACGCATTGGACGGCATCTCGTCGAAGAAGTACGACATCGGTACGTCGAACACCTTGGCGAACTCGTAGAGCCGGCTTGAGCCCATGCGATTGGCGCCGCGTTCGTACTTTTGAACCTGCTGGAACGTCAGACCGACGGCGTCGCCGAGCTTGGTCTGGCTCATAGCAAGCAGCGTGCGGCGCTGGCGTATGCGCTGGCCGGCGTGAACATCGACCGCATGTGGCCTCGTCATATGTGGTCCGGCTTCTCTCTTGATAACAGCCCGCTCTCCGAGAAAACCTTAGGCCTTACAGCGGACTTGCATCCATGTAGGAGCTGCTGGCTAAATTTATCCGCTCGTGTTGGGGCGTGGCGGAATTCAACAACATCCCGTGCTTATCGTTTTGAAGAATAGATCCCTGCAATGGAGCGCATCCAGATCGCCCTGGCGTGGGCGTCATCGGCCGAAAGGAGGACGCTTGAGCGTAGCGATCGGGCGGGTGAACGGCATCGGCGGAACCTTGTTGAACATGACCGCAGGATCCTTTGGCTTAACCGCCGGCGGCGGGACATAGGTCCCGGCCTTGATGCGTATAGCGTTCACGAGCTGCGTATCCTGCAAATAGGTGTCCATCCCATGCGAGGAGGAATAGGTCGTCATGGCACCTTGTCCGTTGGAGGACCCACGCTTGTTCCTGTTGGCGCTTAGCCCCGTGACCGGATCGTATCTATGCCAGTAGTTGCCGACCGATATGAAACCCGCCTCCGTGGGCCAGCTCGGCGCCGGAGACGCCACGGAGAACACATGGATCGCTGGAGGGTTGACCTTGTATTTGTGCACCAACGCCGAATAGAGGAACAGCGCATTCGACGTGATGAGGTTGCCCTGACTATGCGCCACGATGCAGATGGGCTTGATCGGCCAGGTGGCACCTTTGAACAACAGCAAATCGAAAAGGCTGGATGAGGCGGCGTTGCGCAGGTACGGCAAACCCATTCCAAGCGCTGCAGTGCCGAGATCGAGGTAATCCTGGGCGCATTGTACAAGATCGATCACGACATTCGACACATTCGCAGCAATCCATTTGGGAAACGAATTTGACTTCATGCCCGTGCCGGATTGATTATAGACGCCGACCACTTCGCAGCCTGTCAGCTCGCTCAAGTGAATACAGGTCTTCTGATGGTCCCTCGGACTGTTAAGAATACCGTTGACGTAGATCAGCCTCTTGCCGGGCTTCGCTGAAGGATGCGTATACAAATTCAGCTCGCCGTCCTTGCTTGGAAAGACGGTGTGCTTGATAGGGAAGCCAGGCATTGCGTCTCCTATTTGTCCAAGTCTTCAGAGGGAGGTGCATTGACCGACATTCTTACAACCATGGCACCGCACTCACCGCGACGCCGTTGCTTTCACCGGCGTTATCGAGATCAGTGGTCGGAAGGCCAGGGTGCTATTTCTTCGGGCCAGGGTCTTTGGCGACGTTGCCTACGACGCCCAGCGCGCCTTGCGACGCTTCCGTGAACGTGGCGTGTCCGGCACGGCGCAGCGCCTGCGACGCTCCGCCATAACCACAGCAGGTGTCGCAACTGCTGGTGCTGTAGCAGGAGGCCTTGAAGGTGCCGACCGAGTCCTTGCAGGTGCAGTTGCACTTGATCGTGGTATCGGCAGAGTTCGCCGCAGGCACACTTCCAGCGACTGCCAGGCCAATGATGGCCAGCATGATGCGGTATTTCATGTTTTCTCCCCAAATCCCCAATCTGAAACTTGACCGAGTTGGAGACCCAGCACAAGCGTCACGCTACTGACAGGCGAAAACGACCGCGAAAGTTGCACTAGCTAGAAGGCTTCGCCTTCAGCTGGGCCCAGGTCCTGGATCAAGGCCGGTGCGGCATACGCATCGGCATGGAGCACACGTGCACTCGGCCAGCGCTTGCGCAGCAACCGGCAGAACGTGGCATCCGCCTCGATCAGTACCAGTCGGCCGGATCCACGCCGCGAGCGACGAGCGGCGTCGTCACGACGCCGGTGCCGGGTCCAAGTTCAACGATCCGCCTCGGTAGCGACGGGTCGATCCGTGCCGCCATTGCGCGCGCCAGGTCGACAGGGCGTTTGTCGACGGCGGTTTCTTGCTGCCTGCCCGGTATTCGGTGCAACGGCTCATCTCACGGTCGGTGCTGGCCATCAGGCCGCAGCGACGGCGTGCTGGCCGCCCCGATGGGTAGCCGCGATGGCGGGGGCGCCCTGGGTGAGTCGCATTGCGGCAAGGCCCTCGTTCATCGTGGTCCGCGGCGCGTACCCCAGATCGGCCCGCGCTTTGTCGATGCGGATCGTAAAGGGCTTGCCGATCAGTCGCAGCATCTGGCGGGTGATCGGCGGTTGGCCTTCGAGGCGCAGCAGACGCCACGCCGCACCCAACAGGCCGGCCATCATCCAGGCCATCCCGAACGGGATGGCCTTGTCGGAGACGCTCACGCCGCGCGTGGCGAGCAGAGCCGAGATGAAACCCTTGAGGGTGCTTTGTTCATCGTCGGCAATAAAATAGGCCTCGCCGCCCCGGCCGCGATCCGCGGCGAGGAGCAGCGCATCGCAAAGGTTGTCGACGTGGCAGCTCGACATGGCCTGCTTGCCGCCGCCAACCCATTGCCAGCGGCCCGCGTGCACGGTCTCGATCATCTCGTGAAGGGTCGGCATCCCGGGGCCCCAGATGAAAGGCGGGCGAAGCGCGATCGTCTCGAAGTCGGGGCGGAGGCGGCGGTTGGCGTCCAATAGCACGCGCTCTCCTTTGGCCTTTGAGGAGCCATAGGGGGAAAAGGCACGGATCTGCAAAGGGAGAGTCTCGTTCACATCGACCATCGGCTCGGGATCACCCATCACCACGGCGGCGGCGCTGACCGCGACCACCCGCTTTACGCTTCGGGTGGCTGCCGCCGCGTTCACGACGTTGCGCGTGCCGTCGACGTTGACCTGGTCGAAGAGCGCCTGTCGGCCCCAAAGCTTGAAGTGCGCGGCCACGTGGAACACGACCTCGCAGCCTGCCATGGCCTCTCGCAGAGCCCGCTCTTCATCGAGGCCGCCTTCGACCGGCATAGCGCCCAGCGCCCGAACTCGCGCCTCGCTTTGGGCGCTACGGGCGAGCGCACGAACCTGCCAGCCACCTTCCAGAAGGTGCACGATCAGGCGGCGGCCGACGAAGCCAGAGCCGCCAGTCACGAGCGCGGTGCGAGCCTGTGGGAATTGGGTCGTCAGGTTGGTCATGGAGATCCTCGCTGAGGAGATGAGCAAGGGTATCTACCACCACGCCGTTCGTAGTTCAACGAACATATTTCAGATTATGTTCGTTCTTCTGCCTTGCAGAGATTTGCAGTAGGCTCGGGGAAAGTAGAAAAGGTGCCATGTCCGAACCCTCTGTCGCCACCGATGAGCCTTCCTTTCGCGCGCAAATCCTTGAAGCCGCGCGCGCCCAGGTACGCCGCTTCGGCGAAGCCAAGACGAACGTGGTCGACATCGCCCGCGCGCTCGGAACCTCGCACACCACGGTCTACCGGCACTTCCGCACCAAGGCGGACATATTCGACACCTTGGTCATCGAGGCGATGCGTGACGAGGAGGATATGGCCAGGCGCTTCGTCGAGACCGACGGGCCCATCGCCGAGCGCCTGGAGGGGATGGTGCTGGCCCTGCACGCCAGCAAGCGTGATCGGTTCGGAACCGATCCCGAGGTTTACAGCCTCTACCGCCGCATCGTGGAAGAGCGGCCCGAGATCATCGCGGCCTACGCGGTGTCGATGACGGCTCTGATCGCCCGCATCCTGGCCGATGGCATTCGGCGCGACGAGGTTCGGATCGACAACCTCGAGGCCGCGGCGGGCGTAGTGCGCGACGCTGTGACCGTGTTCGTCCACCCTGCCCACGTGGCCGCCGCCGTTACGGCAGGCTTACCCACCGAGACCATGGCTCGCAATGTCGTGCGTACGCTTTGCGCTGCATTCCAAGCCGGAGTCGACTTGGTCTGACGGCCGCGATCGGCGAAGGAGCCCCTGATCGTGCAGGCCGGGTCCCGGCACGCACGACATCGGATCAGGTTCCGCCAAGCCAGCACTGCTCAATAGAACTACTTCAGTTATGTCGATAGCGAGTGGAAGTGACCGGTCTAGGTAGCTGGTGCTGTGGCTGGCGGCGGTGGGAGATCCGTCGACCGGCAAGTCGGCGGCGCTGGCGCCCATAGGCCGGCTGCTCGACGTCATCGAGCAGGAGCGCCGGCTCGGCGACGAGGAGCGGCGCGTCGCCCATGACGAGAAGGGCAAGGCAAGCGGCGAGGGCTCGCGCCCCGCCGCGCCGTTCGTGCCCTCGCAGGTCGTGGCGGCCGACGCCGACGCCGATGCCGTGGCGCTTGCCGACATCGTCGCCGGCAATCCGCGCGGCCTGCTGCTGTGGCGAGACGAGTCCGCTGCCTTGATCGGCGGCGGAGAAGACGAGGGCGATGGCCATCGCGCAGCGTGGCGCGCGGCCTGGAATGCGCACGCCATCAGTGTGGCGCGCCCGCGGCAGCCCGCGCGTTCGCTACGGCATTTCCCGCTCAGCATCCTCTCGACCAGCCGCCCCGAACCGCTCAAGGAACAGCTGTGCGCTGGCGACGATGGCCTGGCCGCGCGCTTCCTCTTCGCCTGGCCCGGGCCGCAGCCTTATCGTGCGCTCGAGATCGTCGAACGTTCGCGCGACGCGGAGATCCTTCAGCGCCTGCGGGCGCTGTCACGGCTGGCGCGGAGCCCCGACGATCCTTGCGTGATCGAGGTCGACGCCCGAGGCCGCGCGGCGCTCGACGGCGTGCTGGGGAAGCTCCATGTCGAGCGCCAGAAGGCGGAAGGGCCGGAGGCGACATGGCTCGGGCTCAGCAGGTCGCAAATCGTGCGCCTGACCGGCACCCTGGAACTGCTGGGCTCAATCGACGGCAAGGTCAGCCGCCCGGGCACCATCGGCGCGGAGCAGGTCGAGGCCGCCGCGGCGCTGTGGCGCGACTATTACTGGCCGCATGCCAGGGCGGTGTTCGACAGCGCCGAACTCTCGGACTATGCCAAGCGCGTGCGGCGCGTCGCGCGGTGGTTGGTGGACAAGCGGCCGACGACGACGGTGTCGCGCGAGGACATCCGTCGCCGCGCGCTCAGCATGAGCGCGACGGCCGAAGAGACCGAGAGCGTGCTGCAGCGGCTGCATTATCTCGGCTACGTCCAGCCCGACCTGGCCTATCGCGACAAGCCCGGCCGGCCCACCTCCCACTGGCAGGTCAACCCGGCGCTCACCGAGACGGCAAACCCGGTTGCGTAATTTGCGTAACTGTCTTAATTCGCAAACTGCAGCGCAGCGCTGCGATCACCGCATAGCGAAGCCGTTAGTCGGCGACAGCCCAAGGCGACCGGCGAACGGGCTCGCTGGCCTCGCTGCTGGCGAGCTTCTCCAATGCCCTCTTGCGCGCGGCGCCGCGGTCCCAGTCGGACACCTGGATCAGCCCGGCGATCTGGCGGATCAGGGCATCCTCGTCGGGATTGAGCGCGCCGTCCGAGTAGGCGACCGTCCACAACATCTCGATTATCTGGACGCGCATCTCGGCGCTGGCGTGCCGGCAGATCTGCTGCGTGAAGGGGAAGTACTGGGCGGAGCGCTGCATCTCCTGGTCGGCCCGGTCGACGAGAGACGGCACGCTGTTGGGATCGAGACTGAACGCACGGGCGATCAGTTGCTCGATCGTCCGGCGCTCGCCGGCATTGACCTTGTCGTCCATGCGCGCCAGCTCGACCAGCAGGGCGGCGACTGCCAACGGCAGGTCGTCGACGGGCTTCTCCGAGCTCCACTCGCCGCGACCGGCGAGAAAATCCAACAGACGATCGATCATGCTGCCCTGGTGCCAGTTCAGTGTGTCCAGGACAAGGCATCTGGAACCGTTCCAGATGAGATTGCAGCGATTCAATGTTGCGGGCGCGGCGACTAGACTGGCGCGGCATGTCACCGTTTTTACGGCTGCCGACCCTTGCAGCCGATTCCTTCGACGCCATCGCCTCTGCGCTGGCCAGCCTGTCGCCGCTGAACCAGGCCGGCTATCGCATCGCCGTCACCGGCCTGCAGCGCTCGGGCAAGACCGTGTTCGTCACCTCTTTCGTGCACGCGCTCCTGCATGCCAAGGATGCGCCGGTCGAGGCCTTTCCGTTCTTTCCCTGGCGCGAGCGCCTGCGCGAGGTCGAGCTGCAGGACATTCCCGGCCTGCCGCCGTTTCCCTACCGCGACCGTCTCGCCGACCTTCTGGCCGAGCCGCCGCACTGGCCCGCGCCCACCGAAGGGCTGAGCGGCGTGCGGGTCCGGTTGCGCCTCGCACCGCCGGCACGGCTCGACCGGCGTCTGCTGGAGCCGCAGACGCTGCACATCGATCTCATCGACTATCCGGGCGAGTGGCTGCTCGACCTGCCGCTGCTGTCGCTCGACTACGAGGCGTGGTCGGCCGAGATGGAAGAGCTCGCCAACGCCGGCAAGCGCACGGCGCTGTCGGCAGAGTGGCGGACGCAGGCCCAGGGGCTCGATCCCGCGGCAAAGGAGGATCCTTTTGCGCTGGCCCAGATCGGCAGCGCCTACGTCGACTATTTGAAGCGCTGCCGGTTGGAAGGCCTGTCCTTCCTGCAGCCGGGCCGTTTCCTCGGCGGCGCCGCGCCGCTCGAGACGCTGTTCTTTCCGCTCAGCCGGGCGCGCTCCTCGCGCGCGGGCACGAACGGTGCGGCGCTGGCCCGGCGCTACGAGGCCTACCGCAAGCTCGTCCGGCGTTTCTACGAGCAGGTATTCGGGCGGCTGCGGCGGCAGGTCGTGCTGGTCGATCTGCTGACCGCGCTGCAGCAGGGCCAGGAGTCCTTCGCCGACCTTGCGCTGGCGACGCGCACGGTCGTCGAGGCATTCGAGGAGCTGCGCCATCCGCTGGCCCGCATCCTGCCGATCGGCCGCCTCGACCGCCTGTCCCTGGTGGCGACCAAAGCCGACCACATCACGTCGGGCCAGCTCAACAACCTCGTCGGCCTGTTGCGCGACATGCTGGGCGAGCCGTTCATGCGCGCCAATGCCCGGCAGTCCGGCCTGCTGGCCATCGCCTCGGTACGGGCGGCCGCGCAAGTGACCCGTTTGTACCAGGGCGAGCCGCTTCAGTTCCTGCGTGGCGTGCCGCGCGGCCGCTCCGACGCCGTCGAGGTGCGTCCGGGCGAGATCCCCGGCCAGATTCCTGACCGCGAGAGCTGGCCGAGCTTTGTGTTCAACATCCGGGATTTCGAGCCGCCGCGGCTCGGCACACCTTTCGAAAAGCCGCTGCCGCACATAAATCTGGACAAGGTCCTTCAATCGCTGATCGCCTGAGGCAACACATGGCCGTATCGACCACCGACCGACAGCTCGTGGACCGCGAGTTCCAGCCGGGCGAGCTGCCCGTCGCCGAGCCGACGCGAGTCGTCCTGGATGAGCAGATCGGCAGCGAAGGCGAGGGGCGCCCCAGCCTCGCGGCCTGGCTGGCGATGGGCTCGGCGGCCCTCATCTTCGTGCTGATCGCGGTCAGCGCCGCGGTCTCGCTGGCCGAGAGCGCGATCCGCCAGGGCAGCGTGCTGGACGGCCTCTATCTTGCCGCGCTGGTCGTGCTCTCGGGCTCGCTGGCCTGGCTGATCGACCGCCAGACACGGGCGCTGCGCAAGCTCAAGTCGGCGGAGCGCGCCCGTGAGATGGCGGTGCAGCTCGCCAAGCTCGACGGCGCCGGCAGCGGCCTGCGGCTGCTCGGCGCGCTCCGCGCCGTCTATTCCGACAAGCCGCTGATCCTGGGCCAACTCAATGCCGCGGCGCTGGCGCTGCAGCCGCATCATTCCGACCGCGACGTCATCGACCTGCTCAACCGCGAGATCTTCCAGGCGATGGACCGCGAGGCCGACCAGCGCATCCAAAAGGCAGCGGTCCGCGCCGCCTTCGGCGTGTCATCCTGTCCGCATCCCGCACTCGACGCCCTCGTGGTGCTGGTGCTGAGCGTGATGCTGATCCGCGATCTCATGGCGGTCTATGGGCTGCGCCACAGTTTGCGCAGCCTGTTCCGGGTCATGACCCGCTCGCTGTTCCTCGCCTCGTCGACGGCGCTGATGAGCACGGCCGTCGAGTTCGCGATGAAGGCGGCGCAGGATCGCCTGGCTGCCGCCGTCGTCGGCACCGCCGGCGAGGCGCTCGTCGTCGCCCGGCGCATGCTGGCGCTGGGCGCGATCGCGAAGGCCGAGATCCGCCCGCTGCCCCCGAGCTGAAGCTATGTGTCGCTGAACCTACTTGCGGTCGACGCCCACCGGCGTGGTCGAGTGGCTCGCCATGCTGATTAGGCCCTGCGACGCCTGCGGCGGCGGCGGGTTGCGTGGCGGCACGCCGATGGCCGCGCGCTGGCGAACAGCGGCGACCTCGGCGCTGCGGCGGATCAGGTTGTAGCGCAGGCCGGTGAAGAGGCTCACCGGGAACGGCATGTCGGCGTTGAAGTCGATGATCAGCACCACACGCGTTTCGTCGGTCTGGTTCTTGACCCAGTGCTCGCGGGTGTCGTCGAACACCAGCGGCTCGCCTTCTGTCCAGAAGAAGTGATGGCCGCCGATCTCGATCCAGCACTTCTCCGGTTCCTTCGGAACGATCAGCGGATAGTGGAAGCGGATCACGCCGGCTGCCGAGCCGCGATGGGGCTCGATCTCCGCACGCCCCGCCAGGATGCTGAACAAAGCGGTGTGCACGCCCGGGATACGCGAGATCGCTTCGTAGGTGTCGGGCACCGCGGCGGTGTTCTCCTTGACCTCGTGGCCCCAGATCTTGAGGAGGAAGGTGCGCCAGGCGCGGCCGTGCACGTACAGGTCGCGCGGATGGACCTCGTGCAGCGCCGGGATTTCGTCGTGGTGGCTCAGCAGGTACTGGAGGTCGGCCTTGATCTTGTCATGGCTCTTCTTGAGCTCGGCCAGGACCGGAAAGACCCGGACCGCATCCTCGCCACTCAACGGCAGCTTGGGCATGCGGCGCAGGATCATGTCCGACATCTTGAGATTGAACTTCTCGATGGGCTCCTGCGGAACCCAGATGTGCTTGGTCAGGTAAAAGCGGCCTTTCTGGCCGACAGGGGTATTGTCCGTTTCCATGGCCGTCCTGAACGCAATTACTCCTTGGGAAGGGAGAATCTCATATTACCGGCGGGCTTTTTCAAGACCTGGCCTGGGGCTGGGCGGCGCGGCCGACGGTCTCAATTTCCTACGTCAAGCCTCGGAAAACATGTAACAATTCCAAAGCTGGATTAGTATAGACCAAGATGTTCCGCTTTGCCGATGTCCCATTGTCGCTGTCCGGGATGACCAGAATCGCCGGCCGGCGGGTATTTTTGCGGGCTCCGACCATGGACGACTGGGCGGAATGGGCGGAGCTCAGGGCGCGCAGCCGGGCCTTCCTCACCCCCTGGGAACCGACCTGGCCGGAGGATTCCCTGGGCCGCGACCATTACCGCCGCCGACTGCGCCAGCAGGCCCGGGAATGGCGGGCCGGCGAGGCCTACAGCCTGTTCATCTTCACCAACGAGGGGCGGCGGCTGGCCGGCGGCATCAACCTTAGCAACGTCCGCCGCGGCGTCGCCCAGGCCGCCTCGGTCGGCTACTGGATGGGCCAGCCCTATGCCGGCCAGGGCCTGATGACCGACGGGCTGCGCGCCACCTTGCCCTTCGTGTTCGACGACCTCCGGCTGCACCGCCTGGAGGCCGCCTGCCTGCCGCACAACGAGCCGTCCAAGGGCGTGCTGGCCAAGGTCGGGTTCCACGAGGAGGGGCTGGCGCGCCAGTACCTCCGCATCAACGGCCAATGGGCCGACCATCTGTTGTTCGCCCTGCTGCGCGCCGACTACGATGCTCTCCTGCGAGCGGCCCGCTAGAACGGCCGTCCCCCGGAGGAGCTTTCATGCGCAACCTGACGCCGACCAGCATCACTCAGGCTTTTGCCGACTATGCCAAGAACGCGCCGTCGGAGCGCACCCGCACCCTGCTGGTGAGCCTGGCCAGCCACCTGCACAGCTTCGTGCGCGACAACAAGGTCACCCAGGCCGAGTGGGGCGCGGCGATCGATGCGCTCACGCGCGCGACGAAGTTCACCGACGACAAGCGCAACGAATACATCCTGTTCTCCGACCTCTTGGGTGTCTCGTCCCTGGTCGACATGATCAACGCGGCGACCACGGGCACGCAGTCGTCCGTGCTGGGGCCGTTCCTCATCGAAGGCGCGCCCGAGCTGCCCAACGGCGGCGATCTGTGGAAGGGCCAGGTCGGCGAGCCGCTGGTCGTGCATGGCCGCATCAGGGACGGCAAGGGTGCGCCGGCCAAGGGCGCGATGCTCCAGCTCTGGCAGAACGGTGGCAACGGCCTCTATTCCCAGCAGGATCCCAAGAACTCGCCGACCAACTATCACGGCCAGCTCAAGATCGCCGACGACGGCACTTTCTCCTATTCGACGGTGCGGCCGATCGCCTACACCGTGCCCGACGACGGGCCGGCCGGCGACATGCTGCGTGCCCTGGGCCGCAACGCCTGGCGGCCGGCGCATCTGCACATGATCATCAACGCGCCGGGCCACAAGCCGCTGATCACCGAGTTCTTCCCCGAGGACGACAAGTACCTCGACGGCGATGCCGTGTTCGGCGTGCGCGCCGGCCTGGTATTGCCGTTCAAGAAGGTCGCCGACCGCAAGGAACTGCCGGCCAACCTTTTAGCGCGCGACACCTTGCCGATGCCGGTATGGACCGCGACGCTCGATCTCGCGCTGCCGTCGGCCTGAATGCCTCTTGTCGGCGTTCATGGCGTCTCGAAGGTCTTCGCCAACGGTGTAAAAGCCCTCGCCGAGGTATCGCTCGACATACGCGAAGGCGAGTTCCTGAGCGTGCTCGGGCCGTCGGGCTGCGGCAAATCCACGTTGCTGCGCCTGGTCGCCGGGCTGACCGAGCCGACGGCAGGCACCGTCGATTGGTCGGATGAAGCGGGCAAGGCAGATCTCGGCTTCGTCTTCCAGGAGCCGACCCTCATGCCGTGGGCCACCGCGCTCACCAACGTCGCCCTGCCGCTGAAGCTGCGCGGCATGGCGAAGAGCGAGCGCGAGGCGCGGGCAGCCGAGGCGCTGGGCGAGGTGGGGCTGAAAGGCTTCGAGCGCGTCTGGCCGCGCGAGCTGTCGGGCGGCATGAAGATGCGCGTGTCGCTGGCCCGTGCCCTGGTGATCCAGCCCAAGCTGCTGCTGATGGACGAGCCGTTCGCCGCCCTCGACGAGATCACGCGGCATCGCCTGAACGATGACCTGCTGGAGCTGTGGCAGCAGAGTCGCGTCACCGTCGTGTTCGTGACGCACTCCGTGTTCGAATCGGTGTTCCTGTCGCAGCGCATCGTCGTGATGGCGGCGCGGCCGGGCCGCGTCTCGGCCGAGCTGGCCGTCCGCGAGCCCTATCCGCGCAGCCAGGGTTTCCGCACCTCCGCGGAGTATGCGGCGTGGTGCCGGCAGGCCTCGTCGCGGCTGGGCGAGGCGATGGCCGCATGACCGGAGCCACATGACTGGGGCCAAGGTGATCGCGCCGGTCGTGCTGGGCGTCCTGATGCTCGCTTTGTGGGAGGGCGTCGTGCGCGCCGCCGACATCCCGCCCTACATCCTGCCCGGGCCGATCCTGGTGGCGAAGACCCTGGTCGCCGACTGGGGCACGCTGGCGCCCTCGCTGCTGGTCACCTTGCGCATCACCCTCGAGGCGCTGGCCGCCGCCGTCGTGGTCGGCGGCCTGCTCGCCATCCTGTTCTCGCTGTCGCGCTGGGTCGAGCAGTCGCTGTTCCCCTACGCCATCATCCTCCAGGTGACGCCGATCGTCGCCATCGCGCCGCTGATCATCGTGTGGGCCAACAATGTCGAGCTCTCGCTGCTGATCTGCGCCTGGCTGGTGGCGTTCTTCCCGATCCTGTCCAACACCATCCTCGGCCTGCGCTCGGTCGACCCCAACCTGCTGGATCTGTTCCAGCTTTACGGCGCCGGCCGCTGGCGTACGCTGGTCGATCTGCGCCTGCCCGCGGCGTTGCCGTACTTCCTGGGTGGCCTCAGGATCTCCGGCGGCCTGGCGCTGATCGGCGCGGTGGTGGCGGAGTTCGTGGCCGGCACCGGCGGCAATGCCTCGGGCCTCGCCTGGCGCATCCTCGAATCGGGCTACCAGCTCAAGATCCCGCGCATGTTCGCAGCGCTGGTGCTGATCTCGGCGACCGGCATCGCGATCTACCTGGTGCTCAGCTGGCTCAGCCACCTGCTGCTGCGGCGCTGGCACGAGAGCGCCCTGGACTCCGAAAGCTGAACGGCTACTTCAGGCTGTCCAGAAACCTGCTGACAGGTTTCTCCCAGAACTCCACACCGTCCTCGTCGCCGACGAAGGTGTGGCCGTTGCCGTCGAATGCGCCGAGCGGCCGGTACGTGCCGTGGCCGCCGGCCTTGTTGTAGGCGTCGAACATGCGCCGGGCGAGGTTGGGGCTGAAGAAGGTGTCGTTGGCGGCATATATCCAGAGCACGGGCACGTGCGCCGTTTCGCCGTACCGGCCGGCGGCCTTCACCAGCTCGCCGGCCTTGCAGTTGCCGATGCGTCCATCGCCCAGTTGCTGGCGGCCGCCGCGACCGCCGGCGAAGTTGATCATGCCGGCGACGCCGGGCGGATTGCGGCTCGACAGCGCCAGCGTCGCCCATCCGCCGGCCGAATGGCCGATGACGATCGAGCGGTCGGGCAGGGCGTAACGCTGCTTGCGCATCACGTCGAGCGTGGCCTGGATGTCCTCGGCGCCGTGCAGGCCGGCCGTGTAGTAGTCCGGCTCGTCGCAGTCGCCGTAGCTCTCGACCCATTTGCCGCCGGTGTCGCCGTAGCCGCGGCGCAGCGGCAGCACGACGACATAGCCGCGCTCGACGAACCAGGACGACAGCGGCTCGTAGCGCGGCAGGTCCATCTCGGGCCGTTGCCCCGCGCTGGCCGGCGAGCCGTGGTTGATGATCGCCAAGGGACGGCGCTGCTCGCCCGGCGGGCGCATGACGGTGGCGAGCATCGACACGCCGCCGACGGTCGGGATGCGGATGACCTGCTCGCGGGTCTGGGCCGAGGCTGCGCCGGCGAAGATCGGCGCCAGCAGGGCAAGGGCTATCCGCAGCGTCGTGCTCCGGAAGAAGTTGATCAACGCCCGCTGCGCCGGGCCTGCCTGCCGCGGCCGCCCGAGCCGGTGCGCACGCCGCGGAAGACGCGGCTGTGCTGCATCTTGCCGAGATGCACGCCGACATTGGCGCTGGCGGCCTGGCCCGGCAGTTCGAGCTCGTTGGCCTCGAGGCGCCGGATCTCGTCGCGGATGCGGGCGGCCTCCTCGAACTCGAGGTTGGCCGCGGCGTCGCGCATGCGCTTCTCCAGCTCGGCGATGTGGGTGCGCAGGTTGTGACCGACCAGGTGCACGTCGCCCGACACGCCGGTGTCGACCGTGTAGTGGTCGCGCTCGGCGGTCGACTGCAGGATCTCGGCGATGTTCTTCTTCACCGAGGCCGGCGTGATGCCGTGCTCCTTGTTGTAGGCCATCTGCTTGGCGCGCCGCCGATCGGTCTCGGCTATGGCGTACTTGATCGAATCGGTCATCTGGTCGGCGTAGAGGATGACCCTGCCGTCGACGTTGCGCGCGGCGCGGCCGATCGTCTGCACCAGCGAGGTCGGCGAGCGCAGGAAACCTTCCTTGTCGGCGTCGAGGATCGCGACAAGGGCGCATTCGGGGATGTCGAGACCCTCGCGCAGCAGGTTGATGCCGACCAGCACGTCGAAGGCGCCCAGCCTGAGGTCGCGGATGATCTCGATGCGCTCCAGCGTGTCGATGTCCGAATGCAGGTAGCGGCAGCGGATGCCGGCCTCGTGCATGTACTCGACCAGGTCCTCGGCCATGCGCTTGGTCAGCACCGTGACCAGCACGCGCTGGCCCTTCTTGGCGCAGTCGCGGCATTCGGCGATCAGGTCGTCGACCTGCTTCTCGACCGGCCGGATGATCACCGTCGGGTCGATCAGGCCGGTCGGGCGGATCACCTGCTCGATGAAGGCGCCCTGGGTGCGCTCCATCTCCCACGGCCCGGGGGTGGCGCTGACGAACGTCGTCTGCGGCCGCAGCGTTTCCCATTCCTCGAACTTGAGCGGCCGGTTGTCGATCGCCGAGGGCAGGCGGAAGCCGAACTCGGCCAAGACGCTCTTGCGGTTGAAGTCGCCGCGGAACATGCCGCCGATCTGCGGCACCGTGACGTGGCTCTCGTCGACGATCAGCAGCGAGTTCTCGGGGAAGTACTCGAACAGCGTCGGCGGCGGCTCGCCCGGCTTGCGGCCGGTGAGATAGCGCGAATAGTTCTCGATGCCGGCGCAGGCGCCGGTCGTCTCCAGCATCTCGATGTCGAACAGCGTGCGCTGCTCCAGCCGCTGTGCCTCCAGGAGACGTCCGGCGCGGTTGAACTCGTCGAGCCGCTGCTTGAGGTCGGTCTTTATCTGCTCGATCGCCTTCTGCATCGTCGGCCGCGGCGTCACATAGTGGCTGTTGGCGTAGACCACGATGTCCGACAGCGTCGCCGTCTTCTCGCCGGTCAGCGGGTCGAACTCGACGATCGATTCGATCTCGTCGCCGAACATCTCGATGCGCCAGGCCTTGTCCTCGTAGTGGGCGGGGAACAGGTCGACCGTGTCGCCGCGCACGCGGAAGGTGCCGCGCTGGAAGGCATTGTCGTTGCGCTTGTACTGCTGCTCGACGAAGCGGCGCAGCAGCGAGGTGCGGTCGATCTTCTGGCCCTTGTGCAGCCGGAAGGTCATGGTCTGGTAGTTCTCGAGCGGACCGATGCCGTAGATGCACGACACCGAGGCGACGATGATCACGTCGTCGCGTTCCATCAGGGCGCGCGTCGCCGAGTGGCGCATGCGGTCGATCTGCTCGTTGATCGACGAATCCTTCTCGATGTAGGTGTCGGTGCGCGGCACGTAGGCTTCGGGCTGGTAGTAGTCGTAGTACGACACGAAGTACTCGACCGCGTTCTCCGGGAAGAAGCCCTTCATCTCGCCATAGAGCTGGGCCGCCAGCGTCTTGTTGGGCGCCAGCACCAGCGACGGCCTGCCTTGCGAGGCGATGACGTTGGCCATGGTGAAGGTCTTGCCCGAGCCGGTGACGCCCAGCAGCACCTGGTCGCGTTCGCCTTCCGACACGCCGGCGATGAGCTGGCGGATCGCCTCGGGCTGGTCGCCGGCCGGCGTGTAGTCCGACACCAGCTTGAAGGGCTTGCCGCCGACGAGCTCCGGCCGCCGCTGGATGTACGGCATATGGAGCGGGACGGTTGAAACCGCGAGATTCTTTGAGGGCATGGCCTGCATTATATGATGCTCGGCCTGTGCACGGGCAATGCTACAGCTGGCGGGATGCTGCCATTCCCTGACATCGGGATGAGCTAGGGCCCGATGCCGGACGTGCTTGCTCTTCCCTTCCTGGTCTGCGGCGCCGTGGCCTGCATTGCAGGCATGGTGCGGGGATTCGCGGGGTTTGGCGCGGCGATGATCATGACCCCCATCTTCTCGGCCTTCTACGGCCCGGCTGTCGGCGTGGCCCTTTGCCTGTTCCTGGAGATTGCCGTCGCCCTGCCGGTGGTGCCGGGCGTCGTCAGCCTGGTCGACTGGCGTCGCATCGGCCTGCTGCTGCTGGCGGCCGCCGTGGGCGTTCCCGTCGGCAATCTCGTGCTGACCATGGCCGCCCCCGAGCCGATGCGCTGGGCGATCTCGGCGATCGTGCTAGGCGCGGTCGTCCTGCTGGCGAGCGGTTGGCGCTTCGCCGGCCGGCCGCGGCCCGCGACGACGCTGGCAGCGGGTGCCGTCAGTGGCTTTCTCAACGGCCTCGCCGGCATGGCTGGTCCGCCGATCGCTTTCTATTACCTCGCAGGTGACGAAACCGTTACACGCGTGCGCGCGAACCTCACGACCTATTTCGTGTTCGTCGATCTTGTTGCCATGGCAGCCTTCGTTGGTCGCGGCCTGGTCGACTGGGATACGGTCGTGCTCGGCCTGGTCCTGGCCCCGGCCGTCATGCTGGGTGGCGTGTTGGGCACGAAGCTTTTTCCCCTGGCCAGCGAGAGGTTCTACCGACGTCTCGCGCTCGTCCTGCTGGTCGGCGTGGCGATCGGCTCCTTGATCCTGTGAGCGGGAACGCGTAGCGGAGCGGCATGAAGATCTGGGACAAGATCGTCGAGGGAGTGACGCGGCTCGCCAACGGCGAATCGTTCGGCTCTCTGCTCGGTCTCACCTCGGCGCCGGCCGACGACGGCGCGCATCCCGGACTGCGCCAGATCGCCTTCACCATCGGCGTGATCGCGCTCGGCGCCAAAATGGCGAGCGTCGACGGCGAGGTGTCGGAGGCCGAGGTGGCGGCCTTTCGCGATTTCTTCCAGGTGCCGGCGGGCGAGGAGCGCAACGTCGAGCGGTTCTTCAATCTCGCCAAGCGCGATGCCGCCGGTTACGAGACCTATGCGCGCCAGCTCGCGGCGCTGTTTCCCGATGCGCCCGAGATCCTGGAGAACGTGCTCGAAGGCCTGTTCGGCATCGCCAAGGCGGACGGGCCGGTCGACCTCGCCGAGGCCGACTATCTGCTGGAGGTCTCGCGCATCTTCGGCTTGAGCAGCGCGCGCTACGAGCGCGCCAAGGCGGCGGCGCTGGGCGTCGTCGAATGCGAGCCCTGCATCATCCTCGGCATCGATCCGCTGGCGACCGACGAGCAGCTCCGCGACGCCTGGCTGCGCCAGGTCAAGGCGAACCATCCCGACCGGCTGATGGCGCAGGGCCTCCCCGAGGAGGCCATCGCCGTCGCCACGCGCAAGCTCGCGTTGATCAACGACGCCTATGACCGGCTGCGGCGCGAGCGCGGCCTGGTGCCCGCCTGATCGTGAAATTGATCGAGCGTCCTTCGCCCAATCATGCAGCGCGCCAGTCGGCGGTCGACGTCCTGGTGCTGCACTACACCGAGCTGCCGCTCGACGAATCGCTGAAGGTCCTGTGTGACGGCAAGCGGCCCAATCGCGTCAGCGCACATTACGTCCTGGCGGAGGACGGCACGGTGTATCGCCTGGTCGCCGAAGATCGCGTCGCCTGGCACGCCGGCCGTTCGCATTGGCGTGGTCGGGATGCGCTCAACGGCACGTCGATCGGCATCGAGATCGTCAACCTCCATGGCGACAAGCACGACTATCCCGATGCGCAGATCGCGGCCTTGATCGCGCTCTGCCGCGACATCATCGGCCGCCATCCCGCCATTGAGCCGCGCAACGTCGTCGGCCATTCCGACATCGCGCCCAAGCGCAAGGTCGATCCCGGCCTGCGCTTTCCTTGGGCGACCCTGGCCGCGAGCGGCATCGGCCTGTGGCCGGCCGGCGGCGCAATGCCGCTTGTCGGCGATATGCAACTGGCCCTGCAGCGCTTCGGCTATCCACCCGCCGTCGAGGTGACGACCGACGATATCGTCGCTGCGTTCCAGCGTCGTTTCCGGCCCGGCCGGGATGACGGAGCAGCCGATCCCGAGACGTGCGCCCTGCTGGCCGACCTGCTTGACCAGGTAGGACACGAAGCCTAGCTAGGCGCCGCAGGTCAGACGGCCGGATGGCTGCACTGGGCGGGCAACCGGCTGGTGAGGAAAGTCCGGGCTCCACGGAGACACGGTGCCGGCTAACGGCCGGCGGGGGCGACCCCAGGGAAAGTGCCACAGAGAACAGACCGCCGGGCGGGCTTGCTCGCCAGGCAAGGGTGAAACGGTGGGGTAAGAGCCCACCGCGCGACCGGCAACGGAAGCGGCACGGCAAACCCCACCGGGAGCAAGACCAAATAGGGGCGGCACGCCGGGCAACCGGCAGCGGTGTTTCCGCGTCGCCGCCCGGGTCGGTCGCGCGAGGCGCTCGGTAACGGGCGTCCCAGAGGAATGGCCATCCATCGCCGCCCTCGGTTCGCTGAGGGGGCGAGGACAGAACCCGGCTTACAGGCCGTCTGACCTGCCGCTATTTCTCGGCCTGCCGTTTGATGTGGCGCAGCACGCGGTCGTTGTTGAGATCAATGACCAGGCGCGCCAACGGCATCCAGTAGAGGATGGCCTCGAGCTTGAGCTCATGCGAGGTGCGCTCGACCAGTTGGGTGCGATCGCCGGGCAGCGGCAGCAGCTCGAAGCTCGTCAGGTTCGTGAGGAAGTAGCCCCTGACGTGCGGTGCGTGCACATGTTCGTAGGGGCCCACCACGTCACCGCCCAAAGGATAGGCGAGGCCCAGGCGATAGGGCAGGGCGACCGGCTCGTCGCGCATGGCCATACGGACGATCGAGCGCCATACGACGGATGGCGGCGCATTGATCTCGATGGTCTGTTGCGTCTCGAAGCGCGTCGTCGTCGGCATCAGGGCTTCCGACACCAGGATCAGGGGCACGAGGGCGCGGCAACGAGGGCGGCCAGGGTCAGGCTTCCGATCCAGAGGGACTTGGCAGGCGCCCAGCAGACGCGGCCGGCAGTTGGGCTCGCGTCGCTGGCCGCCAGGATACGTTCTGACCCTGGAACCAGCTTCATGGATGCAACTCTACCTGAAGGGTGCCGTAGGCTGTTACTCGCGTCGGTAGAGACCGCGGGCTCGGCTGGCCGTCTTATCGAGTCCTTGAGGCTCCTCTGCCCTTGGGCGCGATGACAGCATTGCTGGCAACGCCGTCACACGGCGCAAGGATTGGTATGGGTAGGGTGTTTGGCCCCCACCCTGGCCCCTTCTGGAGTGCCAAAAGGCGCAATAGCGAGATTGCGATCGAGTTAACTGAAGTTATTTTTTCTTGAAGACTATAGCCAACTTGAGTTATTTCTGTTTGGAGGTCGGCATCGGGCGTTCCGTGAAATTTCGATCCAATCAAGATCTGGAGATGGGACGACCTGGGGAGAGCCAAACCTAGGATCGATTCAATTCCTTGCGGTTCGGAGCAGAAGGTAGACAATAGATTTAGTGCCTAAGCGCTTCGGTTTCCTTGTGGATTCTTGCGCTTCTGCGTTGCTTCCCCGAAATTCCCATGATATCCCATACCATCCCGTCAACAGACTGGGGCGTGGGGCACCGGTCGCGGGAAGTGCAGGGGGACTGGGCCGGTGGCGTTTCGGTCCGAAATCCTGATCAAGCTCGACAAAAAAGGCCGGGTCTTGTTGCCCGCTGCTTTTCGCGACGAGCTGCCTGCCGACGACCGTGGTGCTTTCGTGCTCTATCACTCGCCCAACCTGCCCGGCGTCGTGAACGGCAACTCCCGCGCCGGCTTCGACGCCATGCTCGATCGGCTGCGTGCCGAGGCGCTCGGCCCCAAGGGCGCACTCAAGGTGGCGCTCGACGACGAGGCCTTCGATCCGGCGGGCTACCTGTCCGCATCCGCGCGCACCATCGCCATGGAGCCGGACGGCCGCTTCTCCCTGCCGTCCGAGTTCGCGAGCGTGCTCGATGTCACCGATGGCGTGATGCTGGTCGGCAAGGGCGACAAGTTCCAGTTGTGGAATCCGGACCGCTGGCAGGCTCGCCGCGATTCCGATCGCGACAAGATGGCGGCGTTCGTGCGCGGCCTCGGGGCGGGTGACGCATGAGCGCCCGCCCGAACCCTGTCCTGCACGTCCCCGTTCTCCTGAACGAAGTCGTCGATGCGCTGCAGCCGCGCGACGGCGGCCGCTATGTCGACGGCACCTTCGGCGCCGGCGGCTACACGACGGCCATGCTCGATCGCGCCGACTGCCAGGTATTCGCCATCGATCGCGATCCCGACGCTATCGGCGCCGGCCGCGCGCTGGCCGAGCGCTATGCGCCGCGGCTGCGCCTGATCGAAGGCCGCTTCGGCGACATGGCCGACCTGCTGTCGGCTGAGGGCGTCGACGACGTCGACGGCGTGACGCTCGATCTCGGCGTGTCGTCCATGCAGTTCGACCAGGCCGAGCGCGGCTTCTCGTTCCGCGCTTCCGGTCCGCTCGACATGCGCATGGAGAAGAACGGTCCGTCGGCTGCCGACCTGGTGAATGAAGCCGACGAAGCCGAGCTCGCCGACATCATCTTCCGCTACGGCGAGGAGCGCCGCAGCCGCCGCGTGGCGCGCGCCATCGTCGAGGCGCGCAAGCAGAAGCGCATCGAGACCACCGGCGAGCTGGCCGAGATCGTGCGTCGTGCGGTCGGTCCGCAGGGCAGGGACGAGAGCGATCCCGCCACCCGCACCTTCCAGGCGCTGCGCATCGCCGTGAACGACGAATTGGGCGAGCTCGAGCGCGGCCTCGCCGCTGCCGAGCAGGTGCTGGCGCCGGGCGGCCGCCTCGCCGTCGTGTCCTTCCATTCGCTGGAAGACCGTGCCGTTAAGGAATTCGTGCGAGCCCGCGCCGGCCGCACGCCGGGTCCCTCGCGTCACGCGCCGCCGCGCGCCGACGCCAAGCCCGCTGAGCTGCGCGACCTGACGCGCAAGCCCGTGCTGCCGTCGGACGCCGAGATTGCCAGGAATCCGCGCGCCCGCTCGGCGCGCCTGCGCGTCGCCGAGAAGATGGCCAATGACCAGGGGGGCCGCGCATGATCCATCGCGGACTCGTTTTCTGGTCGATGGCCGCGGTCGCCACCGCGATCGGTCTCTTCACCGTCAAGTACAAGGTGCAGGACCTCGAGGAGAAGATCGACCGTACCAACCAGAAGATCATCGAGAGCCAGCAGGCCACGCACATCCTGCGGGTCGAATGGGCTCACCTCAACGAGTCCGAGCGCATCGAAAAGCTCGCCATCAAGCATCTCAAGCTCGAGCCGGTATCGGTCAAGCAGGTCGTACGGCTCGATTCTCTCCAACCCGCAAATTCACAGCCCCCGCGTCGCGATCCACCACTCCCTTCCCCCCCACGAACGGGCAACGACGTCCCCTCGTCGAGCTTGCCCGGTGGTGGTCGCGTCGCAGCGGAGGCCGGCAGCCCCTCGCCGGCCTCCGCACCCCCTCCAGGGCGTACGACCGGACCCTCGACGCCCCCTCGACCGGCCTCAATCCAAGAGCCGGCAACAGCGGGTCCGGTTGGCGATGGCCAGAGCGCCGCGGTCTCAATCGATGAGATCCTTTCGAGAAACGAAAAGGACCGTCGATGAAGCTGTGGCGCAAACGAGCCTCGCCCGACCCGGCCGCCGCGGCAAACGCGGCGGCCGGCGCGCGTTACGGATCGGCTCAGGAGCGGCTCAAGGGCGACGCCCAGGAGACCGCACGCCAGCGGCTGGTCATCGCATCAGGGCTGTTTGCCGTGATGTTCGTCGCCATTGCGTTGCGCATGGGCTACGTGTCGCTGCTGCGCGACGGCGCGGAGCCGACGCAGCGCGTCGCTGCGCGCGGCGGCTCGATCCAGTCGGAGCGCGGCGACATCGTCGACCGCAACGGCGCGGTGCTGGCGACCTCGATCCCGGTGATGTCGGCCTTCGTCAATCCGCGCCTGCTGCTCGATTCGACGGATGCGGCCAAGAAGATCGTCTCGGCGCTGCCCGACCTCAAGTACGAGGACGTCAAGGGCAAGCTCGAGGAAGACAAGACCTTCGTGTGGATCAAGCGCGGCCTCAGCCCGCGCGAGCATGACCGCGTCAACCGTCTCGGCATTCCCGGGCTGGAGTTCCAGGCCGAGGAACGCCGCATCTATCCGCAGGGCACGGCGGCGGCGCACATCCTGGGCTATGCCAGCGTCGACAATGCCGGCCTGGCGGGCGTCGAGCGCTACTTCGACCAGCAGCTGCAGAGCGGCGAGACGCTGCAACTCGCCATCGACCTTCGCCTGCAGCGCCTGGTCGAGCGCGAGATCGCGCGCGCCGTCGAGAAGTTCTCGGCGATCGGCGCCACCGCCATCGTCATGGACGCGACCAACGGCGAGATCCTCGCCATGGCCTCGCTGCCGACCTACGACCCCAACTCGGCCAAGACCATCACCAACGAGGCGCTGTTCAACCGCGCCACCTTGGGCGTCTACGAGCAGGGCTCGACCTTCAAGATCTTCAACACGGCGATGGCGCTCGACACCGGCAGAGTGACGCTGAACTCGGTGTTCGACGCCACCTCGCCGATCAAGATCGACCGCTTCACCATCAACGACGACCACGCGCAGCGCCGGCCGCTCACCGTGCCTGAGCTGTTCAAGTTCTCGTCCAACATCGCCTCGGCCAAGATGGCGGTCGAGATGGGTTCGGAGACCCAGAAGGCCTTCTTCGACAAGATCGGCTTCCTGAAGCCGCTCACCACTCAGCTCACCGAGCTCGCGGCGCCGCTCTATCCGCGCAACTGGATGAAGATCAACACCATGACCATCGCCTTCGGGCATGGCATCTCGGTGACGCCGCTGCATCTGGCGACCGGCTCGGCGGCGGTGGTCAATGGCGGCATCCTGTATTCGCCGAGCCTGGTGAAGCGCAACGCCGCCAGCGATCAAGGGCGGCGCATCATCCAGCAGAAGACCTCGGTCATGATGCGCCAGCTGCTGCGCCTGAACGCCGTCGAGGGCACCGGCAAGAATGCCGACGTCCCGGGCTACGAGGTCGGCGGCAAGACCGGCACCGCCGAGAAGCCGTCGCGCGGCGGCTACCGCCAAAAAGCCCTAATCAGCTCGTTCGTTGGCGCGTTCCCGATGAACGATCCGAAATTCGTCATCCTGGTGTCGATCGACGAGCCGAAAGGCACGAAGGACACCTACGGCTTTGCGACAGCCGGCTGGGTGGCGGCTCCTTCGGTGAAGGTCATTGTCGAGGGCATGGCATCGCTCTACGGCATCCTGCCGGGCGACCTGAAGCAGGGCCTGCCGCCCATCGAGATCGCGTCGACGCCCGTGCCGGCGCCGGTGCCGCCGCCGCAGTTCGTGCCGGCGAGCGCCCGCCACCATCGCGGCGCCCAGGAACAGCGGAAGGCTCTGCCGGTACGGCCCGGCCCCAACCAGGCCGCGGCCGCACCCCAAACGGGAGTGCGTCGCGTTGCTGCTGAGTGACCTGATGCGGGAGAGTGCCAACGCGGCCACTATCGCCCCCGCGTTGCCACGCGACCCAGCCCTCGCCGGCCTGACCCTCGATTCGCGCAAGGTCGGGCCGGGCTTCCTGTTCGCCGCCCTCGCCGGCAATCGACAAGATGGTGCGGCCTATGTCGCCGAAGCGGTGAAGCGCGGCGCGGTCGCGATCCTCGCCGCGCCCAACGCCAATCTGCCGCCGCTCGATCCCTCGATCGTCGTCGTGCGCGACGACAATCCGCGCCGCCGCGTGGCGCTGATGGCGGCGGCCTTCGCCGGGGCGCAGCCGGCCTCCATCGCCGCCGTCACCGGAACCAACGGCAAGTCCTCGACCGTCCATTTCGTGCGTCACATCTGGGAGAGCCTCGGGCTGAAGGCGGCGAGCGTGGGCACGCTCGGTATCTTCTCGCCCGGCCTGACGCGCGAAGCCGGCCTCACCACGCCCGACCCGGTGCAACTGCACGAAGACCTGGCGATCCTGGCGCGCGAGGGCGTCACCCACCTCGCCATCGAGGCGTCGAGCCACGGGCTCGACCAGCACCGGCTCGACGGACTTCGTTTGTCGGCGGCCTGCTTCACCAACCTGACGCACGAGCACCTCGACTATCACAGCTCGATGGACACGTACTTCGCGGCGAAGGCGCGGCTGTTCGACAGCCTGCTGCCGGAAAGCGGCACGGCAGTGATCAACGCCGACAGCGATCGCGCCCAGGCACTGATGGCGATCGCGGCGCGCCGCGGCGTGCGCTGCTGGACCTACGGGGCCAAGGGCCGCGAGTTCCGCCTGCTCAAGGACCAGGCGACGTCGGCCGGCCAGCATCTCGCGGTCGAGATCCTGGGCGAGCTGCACGGCATCGAGCTGCCGCTGGTCGGCGGCTTCCAGGCCTCCAATGCGCTGGGGGCGCTGGCGCTGGCCGTGGCGACCGGCGGCGATGTCGACCGTTCGGTCGAGGCGCTCGGCAGCGTGACCGGAGCGCCCGGCCGCCTGCAACTCGTCGCCCGCCATCGCACGGGCGCCAATGTCTATGTCGACTATGCCCACAAGCCCGAGGCGCTGGAGACCGTACTGGCGACCTTGCGGCCGTTCGCGCGCGGCCGGCTGGTCGTGGTGTTCGGCTGCGGCGGCGATCGCGATCGCGCCAAGCGGCCGGTGATGGGCGAGATCGCCACCCGCCTTGCCGACCTGACGCTGGTCACCGACGACAATCCGCGCAGCGAGGAACCCGAGGCGATCCGCGAAGAGATCGTGCGCGGCATTCCCGCCGACCGGCGCAACTGGATCGAGATACGCGACGGCCGGCATGCCGCCATCGAGCGCGGCATGGCCTCACTGCGCAGCGAGGACGACCTGCTGCTGATCGCCGGCAAGGGCCACGAGACCGGCCAGACCATCAAGGGCGTCACGCATCACTTCGACGACGCCGAGGTGGCGCGCGAATTCGCCGAGGCCGTGTCGTGAGCGCGCTGTGGACCTCCGACGAGGTGGCTCGGGCCCTCGGGGCGCCCGTTGCCGCGCGGTTCGAAGCCAATGGCGTCACCTTCGACAGCCGCGCCGTCGGCAAAGGCGATCTGTTCTTTGCCCTGAAAGGCGAGACGACCGACGGGCACGGCTTCGTCGCCGAGGCGATGAAGCGCGGCGCTGCGGCGGCCATCGTGTCGCGCGACGTCGAGCATGCCGGCGGCACGCTGATCCGTGTTCCCGACACCCAGAAGGCCCTGGTCGATCTCGGCCACGCCGCGCGCCGGCGCAGCAAGGCCCGCATCGCCAGCGTGACCGGTTCCGTCGGCAAGACCAGCACCAAGGACGGGCTGCGCGCCATGCTGTCGGCCCAGGCGCCGACCTCGGCCAGCACCGCCTCATTCAACAACCATGTCGGCGTGCCGATCAGCCTGGCCCGCCTGCCGCGCGAGGCGCGCTACGGCGTGTTCGAGATCGGCATGAACCATCCCGGCGAGATCGAGCCGCTGGCCCGCCAGGTCGAGGCCCATGTCGGCGTCGTGACCAATGTCGGACCGGTCCATATCGGTTTCATGGGCTCGGAGGAGGCGATCGCCGACGAGAAGGCCTGCCTGTTCGCCGGCATGGCCGAAGGCGCAGTGGCCGTGCTCAATCGCGACAGCCGGCACTACGGGCGCATCGCCGGCCATGCCGAGCGCTTCGGCGTATCCCGCATCGTCGGCTTCGGGCGCAGCGAGAGCGCGGACGCCCGGCTTCTCTCCTGCGACCTGCAGGATTCGGGCAGCGATGTTGTCGCCTTGATCCATGGCCGGCGCATCGAGTATCGCCTTGGCGCGGCCGGCGAGCACTGGGTGCTGAACAGCATCGCGGCGCTCGCCGTCGTCGAGGCGCTCGGTGCAGACATGATGCAGGCGGCCGCCGCGCTCGCCGGGGTTTCGGCTTCGCCGGGTCGCGGTGCGCGGCGCATGCTGAAGTTCGGCAGCGGCACGGTCGAGCTTCTCGACGAGAGCTACAACGGCAACCCGGTGTCGGTCCGCGCCATGCTGGCCGTGCTGGCCCGCACCGCGCCGGCGACGGGCGGCCGTCGCCTGCTGGCGCTGGGCGACATGCGCGAGCTGGGCGAGGGCGCCGACGCCTATCACGCCGCGCTCGCCGATGCGGTGTCGGCGAGCGGCGCCACGCAGGTCTTCCTGTGTGGGCCGCACATGCGGGCGCTGTGGGACAAGCTCGCGCCGTCGCAGCGCGGCGTGCATCGGCCGGATTCGGCTGCGCTGGCCGGCGAAGTCGCCGCGGTGGTGAAGGCAGGAGATGTGATTGCGGTGAAGGGTTCGTTGGGTTCGAAAATGAAGATTGTCGTCGACGCCATCCTGGCGGCCAGCGGCGGCGAGGTGGGACGCTAGATGTTCTACAACTTCCTCTATCCGCTGGCGGACGTCTTCAGCCCGTTCAACCTGTTCCGTTACCTGACGTTCCGGTCGATCGCGGCGTTCCTGACGGCGCTGGTGCTGAGCTTCCTGATCGGCGGCGGCCTGATCCGCTGGCTGCGCAGCAAGCAGGCGCAGGGACAGCCGATCCGCACCGACGGCCCGGCCACCCATCTCACCAAGAAGGGCACGCCCACCATGGGCGGGCTGCTGATCCTGATCACGCTGACAGTGGCGACGCTGCTGTGGGCCGATCTCACCAATCGCTATGTCTGGATCGTGCTCGCCATCACCCTGGCCTTCGGCGCGGTCGGCTTCTGGGACGACTACCTCAAGGTCACCAAGAAGAATCCAAAGGGCGTTCCGGGCAAGATCAAGCTGGTGATCTCGATCGGCGTGGCCGCCGTCGCCGCCTACCTGATCGCCCAGGCGTCGCCCACGTCGCTGCGCTACATGATGGCGCTGCCGTTCCTGAAGGACGTGCTTCTGCCGCTCGGCCTCATCGGCTTCCTCGCCTTTTCCGTCGTGGTCATGGTCGGCGCCTCCAACGCCGTCAATCTCACCGACGGCCTCGACGGGCTTGCCATCGGCCCGGTGATCATGGCCTCGGCGGTGTTCGGCCTGATCGCCTACGTCGTCGGCAACACCATCCTCACCAACTACCTCTATCTCCATCACGTCCCGCGCTCGGGCGAGCTCGCGGTGCTGCTGGCAGCGATGATCGGCGCCGGCCTCGGCTTCCTGTGGTTCAACGCGCCGCCCGCCATGGTCTTCATGGGCGACACCGGCTCGCTCGCCATCGGCGGCGCCCTGGGCGCGGTCGCCGTCGTCACCAAGCACGAGATCGTGCTGGCCATCGTGGGCGGCCTGTTCGTGCTCGAGACCGTGTCCGTGATCGTGCAGGTCCTGTCCTTCAAATGGACCGGGCGCCGCGTCTTCCGCATGGCGCCGTTGCACCATCACTTCGAGCAGAAGGGCTGGGCCGAGCCCACCATCGTCTTCCGCTTCTGGATCATCGCCGCCATCCTGGCGATGGCCGGCCTCGCCACCCTGAAGCTGAGGTAAGGATGATCGATCTCGGCATACTGAAAGGGTCGTCCTTCGTCGTGCTGGGGCTGGCGCGCTCCGGCCTGGCGACGGGACGCGCCTTGAAGGCGGCCGGCATCGACACCATCTGCTGGGACGACAACGCCGCCTCGCGCGAGGCCGCCGCGGCGGCCGGGCTGAACGTCGCCGACCCCACGGGCATCGACTGGTCGCGCATCACCGCGCTGGTCATCAGCCCGGGCATTCCCAGCACCTTTCCCCAACCGCATCCCGTGGCTGCCGCGGCGCGCGCGGCCGGCCGGAAGATCATCTGCGACGTGGAGCTGCTGGCGCGCGCCCAGGACAAGGCGAAGTACGTCGCCATCACCGGCACCAACGGCAAGTCGACGACGACGGCGCTGATCGGCCATATCCTCGCCGAGGCCGGCGTGCGCGGCGAGGTCGGCGGCAATATCGGCCGCGGTGCGCTCGACCTGGCGCCGCTCGGCGCCGACGGCATCTACGTGCTCGAACTGTCGTCCTATCAGCTCGAATTGCTGGAGACCTTCCACGCCCATGTCGCGGTGTGGCTCAACATCACGCCCGACCATATCGACCGCCACGGCGACCTCGCGGGCTACGTCGCCGCCAAGGAGAACATCTTCGCCCGCCAGCAGGTGCGCGACTGTGCCGTGATCGGCATCGACGACGAACCGTCGCGCGCCGTCTACACCAAGCTCGCCAAGCGCGGCATCGCGGCCGTGCCGGTGAGGCTCGAGACGCCGGTCGCCGGCGGCATATCGTTCCGCGCCGGCATGCTGGTCGATGCCGACGGCTACGTCGTCGATTTTGCCGACGTGCCGACCCTGCCGGGCGATCACAATGCGCAGAACGCGGCCTGTGCCTGGGCAACCTGCCGCTGGCTCGGCGTACCGCGCGAGAGGATCGTCGCCGGGCTGAAGACCTATCCCGGCCTGCCTCATCGTCAGGAGCGTGTCGCTTCCGTCGGCGCCGTCGTCTACGTCAACGACAGCAAGGCAACCAACGCCGACGCAACGGCGCGCGCGCTGTCGTCGTACCACGATATCTACTGGATCCTCGGCGGCCAGGCGAAGGAGGGCGGCGTGGCGCCGCTCGCGCCGTGGTTCGACCGCATCCGCCATGCCTTCCTGATCGGCGAGGCGACCGAGCTGTTCGCCGGCCAGCTCGAGGGCAAGATCGCCTACAGCCGCTGCGGCGACCTCAAGTCGGCGCTCGACGCTGCGCATGAGCGCGCGCAGCGGGAGTCCAAAGGAAACGCCGTGGTGCTGCTGTCGCCGGCCTGCGCCTCGTGGGACCAGTGGCAGAGCTATGAACACCGTGGCGATGCATTCCGCGCCATGGCGCGCGCCCTGCCGGGGGCGCAGGTTTTGGGGAGAGCAGCGTGATCCAGGTACCCCGCGACGATCGCAGCGTTATCGGCCAATGGTGGTGGACCGTCGACCGCTGGTCGCTGGGCGCCATCCTGGGCATCATCGCCTTCGGCATCATGCTGACGCTCGCCGCCTCGCCGCCGGCCGCCGAGCGCATCGGCGCCGATCCCTTGATCTTCGCCAAGCGCCAGTTCTTCTTCCTGCCCCTCGCCCTGACGCTGATGCTGGCCATTTCACTCGCCTCGCCGCGCCATATCCGGCGGCTGGCGTTGGTGGTGTTCTGTGGCAGCGTGCTGTTGCTCGCCGCCACCTTCGTCATCGGCGTCGAGATCAAGGGCGCGCGGCGCTGGATCTCGGTGCCCGGCCTGTCGAGCGTGCAGCCCTCGGAGTTCGTGAAGCCCAGCCTGGCGGTGATCTCGGCCTGGCTGCTGGCGCAAAGCCGCGCCGAGCGGCGGGCGCCGGGTTACATCCTCTCGACCTTGCTGGTCGGCGGCGTGCTGGCCTTGCTGGTGATGCAGCCCGACCTCGGCATGAGCGTGGTGGTGGCACTGGTGTGGGCGGCCCAGCTCTTCGTCGTCGGCCTGCCGATGTGGATCGCGGCGTTCGGCGTGATCGGCGGCGCGGCCGGGCTCGTCGGCGCCTACTTCACTTTCAGCCACGTTCGCAGCCGCTTCGACCGCTTTCTCGATCCGTCGTCGGGCGACAACTACCAGGTCAACACTTCGCTGGAAGCCTTCATGAACGGCGGCCCGTTCGGTCGCGGGCCGGGCGAGGGGACGGTGAAGGCGCAGCTTCCCGACGCCCATACCGACTTCGTGATGGCGGTTGCGGGCGAAGAGTTCGGCCTGCTCGTCTGCCTGATGATCCTGGCTTTGTTCGCCTTCGTCACGATGCGTTCGATGTCGCGCGCCTCGAAGGAGACCAGCCTCTTCATCACCCTGGCCGCTACCGGGCTCGCCGTGCAGTTCGGCCTGCAGGCCGCCATCAACATGGCCTCGACCATCCAGCTCATCCCGGCCAAGGGCATGACCTTGCCGTTCATCTCCTATGGCGGCTCCTCGGCGCTGGCGATGGCGATCTGCCTTGGCATGATGCTGTCGCTGACGCGCGAGCATGCCGGCCTCAGGGAGGCTGTCTGATGGCAGCAGCGCGCCCCGTGGTCCTGGCTGCAGGCGGCACCGGCGGGCATGTGTTCCCCGCTGAAGCGCTGGCCGGCGAACTCGAGGCGCGCGGCGTGCCGTTCGCCCTGGTCACCGATGCGCGTGGCCGCCAGTGGCAGGGCGCGTTGTCCGATCGCCCGATCCACTACATCCACTCGGCCAGCCCCAGCGGCTCGCTGGGCCAGCGGCTGAAGGCCATGATGTCGCTCGGCTTCGGCCTGTTCGACGCCTGGCTCGCGTTGGGCCGCATCGGCCCGTCGGCTGTCGTCGGCTTTGGCGGCTACGCCTCGGTGCCGACCATGGTCGCCGCCCGCCTGCGTCGCCTGCCGGCGATGCTGCACGAGCAGAACGCCGTGCTGGGCCGTGCCAACCGCATGGTGCTGGGCGGTGTCGAGCGCATCGCGACCTCGTTCGATCACACCCGCTTCATTGCCGACGGCGACGGCCGCGCCCGCCTGGTCGGCAATCCGGTGCGCGAGGCCGTACGCCTGCTGCGCGACCAGCCCTATCGCGCGCCGGCCGAGGGTCGCGTCATCGACGTCGTGGTGTTCGGCGGCAGCCAGGGCGCCACGTCGTTCAGCCAGGTCGTGCCCGAGGCGATCCTTTCGTTGCCGCAGGCGCTGCGCTCCCGCATCCGCCTGGTCCAGCAGTGCCGGTCGGAGGATTTCGACAAGGTGCGCCAGCGCTACACGCGCGGCGGCGTGGTCGTCGAACTGGCGCCGTTCTTCACCGACCTGCCGCAGCGCCTGGCGGCGGCCCATCTGGTGATCGGCCGCGCCGGCGCTTCGACCGTGGCCGAGCTCGCGACCATCGGTCGGCCGTCGATCCTGGTGCCCTATCCCTATGCTGCCGACGACCACCAGACGGCCAACGCCCGCGCCTTCGAGGCGGCGGGCGCCTGCATCGTGATCCCGCACGCCGAGTTCACTGCGGCGACGCTGGCCGGCCACCTGGCGCGGCTGTTCGAGACACCGCAGCGGCTGGCCGACATGGCCGCCGCCGCCCATGCTACGGCCAAGCCGGATGCCGCGGCGCGCCTTGCCGACCTCGTCGGCGAAATGATTGGAGTTGCCGCATGAGGGCTATGCCGCTCGATCTCGGATTGATCCACTTCGTCGGCATCGGCGGCATCGGCATGTCGGGCATCGCCGAGGTGCTGCACAATCTCGGCTACAAGGTGCAGGGCAGCGACATCGCCGACGGCGCCAATACGCGCCGGCTGCAGGAGATCGGCATCAAGGTCGCGATCGGCCATCGCGCCGACAACATCGCCCACGCCCAGGTCGTGGTCGTGTCGAGCGCAGTCAAGAAGGACAATCCCGAGGTGCTGGCCGCCCGCGCGCGCCTGCTGCCGGTGGTGCGCCGCGCCGAGATGCTGGGCGAGCTGATGCGGCTCAAATGGTCGGTGGCGATCGGCGGCACGCACGGCAAGACGACGACGACCTCGATGGTTGCGGCCATGCTCGATGCCGGCGGGCTCGATCCCACGGTCATCAACGGCGGCATCATCAACGCCTACGGCACCAACGCCCGGCTGGGCGGCGGCGACTGGATGGTGGTCGAATCCGACGAATCGGACGGCTCGTTCCTGCGCCTGCCGGCCGTCATCGCCGTCGTCACCAACGTCGATCCCGAGCATCTCGACCATTACGGCACCTTCGACGCGCTGCGCGATGCCTTCGTGCGCTTCGTCGAGAACATCCCGTTCTACGGCTTCGCCGTGCTGTGCACCGACCATCCCGAGGTGCAGGCGCTGATCCCGCGCATCGCCGACCGCCGCCTGGTCACCTACGGCATCGGCGCCAATGCCGACGTCCGCGCCATCAACCTCAAGCTCGACCGCGGCGGCGCCGACTTCGACGTCATGATCCAGAACCGCGCGACCAACGAATCGCGCACCATCGTCGACCTTCGCCTCCCGATGTTCGGCCAGCACAACGTGCAGAACGCGCTGGCCGCCATCGCCGTCGCCCAGGAAATGGGCCTGCCCGACGAGACCATCCGCCGCGCGCTGGCCGGGTTCGCGGGCGTCAAGCGGCGCTTCACCAAGACGGGCGAGGCGCACGGCATCACCGTGATCGACGATTACGGCCATCATCCGGTCGAGATCGCCGCCACCCTGCGCGCCGCGCGTCAGAGCTATGGCGGTTCGGGCCGGGTGATCGCGGTGGTGCAGCCGCATCGCTACACCCGCCTCGCCAGCCTGCGCGACGACTTCGCGGCCTGCTTCGGCGACGCCGACGCCGTCCTGATCGCCGACGTCTATGCCGCCGGCGAGGCGCCGATCGAGGGCGTGAACCGCGACATGCTGGTGAGCCTGGCGCAACGCGCCGGCCATCGCGATGTAACGGCGCTCGGTGGACCGGGCGACCTTCCCGGCCTGATCTGGCAGATGGCGCGCCCGGGCGACGTCGTGGTCTGCCTCGGCGCCGGCAACATCACGGCCTGGGCGCATGCGCTGCCCGGCCAGTTGCAGCAGATGGCCGCCGAGCAAAAGGGTCTGCGCTCGATCGCCAACGATCCCGGCCCCTCGAGCAGTGGGACGGCCGCATGATGGCGCTGCAGGCCCATCCTCACCTGATCGACCGGCTGCCAAAGCCGCGCGGCCGGCTGACCGCCGATGCGCCGCTCGGCCAGCAGACCTGGTTCGCGACCGGTGGGCCTGCCGAAGTGCTGTTCCGCCCGGCCGATGTCGAGGATCTCGCGGCGTTTCTCGGCGCGTTGCCGGCTGACGTGCCGGTCACGGTGCTGGGCGTGGGCTCGAACGTCGTCGTCCGCGACGGCGGCATCCGCGGCGTGGTGATCCGCCTGCTGCGCGGCTTCACCGGCATCACGGTCGAAGGCCACGAGGTCGTGGCCGGCGCCGGCGCGCCCGATCTCAACGTGGCGCTGACGGCGCGCGAGCACTCGCTGGCCGGTCTGGAGTTCCTCAGCGGCATTCCCGGCACCATCGGCGGCGCTTTCCCGACCAACGCCGGCGCCTATGGCGGCGAGCTTGCCGAGGTGCTGATCTCGGCCCAGGCGGTCGATCGCGCCGGCCGGATCTTCACTGTGACGCCGAAGGAGCTCGGCCTCTCCTATCGCCACAGCGACGCGCCGGCCGACTGGATCTTCACCTCGGCGCGCCTGCGCGCGGCGCCCGGCGACCAGCTGGCCATCACGCGCCGCATCAACGAGATCGACGGCGCGCGCGCCGAGTCCCAGCCGCGCAGCCGGACCGGCGGGTCGACCTTCGCCAATCCGCCCGGCCACAAGGCGTGGGAGCTGATCGATGCGGCGGGCTGCCGTGGTTTGAAGATCGGCGGCGCCCAGGTCTCGGAGAAGCACACGAATTTCCTGATCAATACCGGCGCCGCCACCGCTTCCGACATCGAGAAGCTGGGCGAGGAAGTACGCCGGCGCGTGTTCGACAAGAGTGGCGTACGGCTCCAGTGGGAGATCCGGCGCCTCGGAGAGTTCGCATGAGCAAGGTTGCGGTCCTGATGGGCGGCTGGTCGCCCGAGCGTGAGGTTTCGTTGGTGAGCGGCAAGGCCTGCGCCGAAGGCCTGCGCGAAGGTGGCCACGACGTCATCGAGTACGACGTCAAACGCGACCTGCGCGCCTTGATCGACTTCCTGCGACCGGCCAAGGGCGAGGGGCCCGACGTGGTGTTCAACGCCCTGCACGGCCGCTACGGCGAGGACGGCTGCATCCAAGGCGTGCTGGAAGTGCTGGCCGTGCCCTACACGCACTCCGGCGTGCTGGCCTCGGCCATCGCCATGGACAAGCCGATGACGCGCCACGTGTTCACGTCGCTCGGCATGCGCGTTGCCCCGGGCAAGGTGATCGAGCGCCGCCTGCTGGCCGCCGGCGATCCCATGCCGAGGCCCTATGTCGTGAAGCCGATCGACCAGGGATCCAGCATCGGCGTGCACATCGTGCGCGAAGGCGACAATCTCGCCGCCGTCGAGGCCGCTGAAGCGGCCTATGGCGAGCGCGTGCTGGTCGAGAAGTTCGTGCCCGGCCGCGAGCTCACCGTGGCGGTAATGGGCGATCGCGCCGTCGCCGTCACCGAGCTGCGTCCCCGCACGCGTTTCTACGACTATGAGGCCAAATACACCGATGGGATCACCGAGCACCTGGTGCCGGCGCCGGTGCCGACCGAGGTCTACGAGCTCGCCAAGCACTGGGCGCTGACGGCGCACCAGGCGCTGGGTTGCAACGGCCTGACCCGCACCGACTTTCGCTGGGACGACTCCAAACCCGACACCAACGGCCTGGTGGTGCTCGAGATCAACACCCAGCCCGGCATGACGCCGCTGTCGCTGGCGCCCGAGCAGGCCAAGTGGGCCGGCATCTCGTGGCCGCAGCTCATGACCTGGATGGTCGATCATGCGAGGCATCCGACATGAAGGCGGATCCCACCGAGGCCCCCCGCAAGCGCGACTACGATCGCCGCAAGAAGCGTGCGCCGATCAAGAAGATCGGTCGCCCGTTCTGGCGCCAGCCGCTGCTGCTCGGCCTGGTCGTGCTGCTATTGGGCTGCGGCGGTGGCGGCGGCTGGTGGGCCTGGCGTGAAGGCTGGCTGGTCGAGGCGCACAACCGGTTGGACGCGGTCGGCTTGGCCATCGTCGGCGCCGTGACGCCGTTCAAGCTCGTCGACGTTACCGTCGAGGGCCGCGATTACGTCGAGCGCAGCGCCATCCTCGGCGCGCTCGGCGTCAAGGCGGGCGATTCGCTGCTGGGCATCGACCTGCAGGCGTCGCGCCAGCGGCTCGAGTCGATCGACTGGGTGGCCAGCGCCACCGTCGAGCGCCGCCTGCCCGACACACTCTATGTCACGCTGGTCGAGCGCCGCGCCGTCGCCATCTGGCAGAACGGCGACGAGTACACCCTGATCGACCGAGATGGCCGCACCGTGCGCGCCAGCCGCATGCCGCCGGGGGCGGAGAAGCTGCTGCTTTTGGGCGGCCCCGGCGCGCCCGAGCATGTCGGCGAGTTGTTGCTGCTGCTGGCCTATGAGCCCGCCGTTGCACGCGATCTGCGCTCGGCCGTGTGGGTCGGTCAGCGCCGCTGGAACCTGGTGCTGAACAACGGCGTCGAGATCTGGCTGCCCGAGGAGGATGCGGTCGCCGCGCTCCAGCAGCTGGTGAAGCTCGACGACAAACACAAATTGCTTTCGCGCGAATTCGGAGTCGTCGATCTACGATTGCCGGACAAACTTTATCTCAGGAAACGCGGACCAGGCGATGCGACGCCCGGACCGGTATGAAAATGCTCGGTGAACCTTTAGAGTAAGCGTAAGCGACGGGGGAGATCGTGGCTAAGACAAGAAACGGCGTGATTGCGGCTCTCGATATCGGCACCAGCAAGGTCGTCTGCTTCGTGGCGCGTGTGGACGGCCAGGGGTTGCGCGTGGTCGGGATCGGCCATCAGCCGGCCCAGGGCATGCGCTCGGGCAACATCGTCGACATGGAGGCGGCCACGCGCGCCATCTCCTCGGCGGTGTCGACCGCGGAGGAGATGTGCGGCGAGCACGTCCGCGAGGTCATCGTCGGCGTGAGCGGCGGCTCGGCCGCCTCGCATAACCAGAGCCTCGACGTCGCCATCGGCCACCACGAAATCGGCGAGCGCGACGTGCGCCGCGTCCAGCAGCACATCCACCTGCCGGCCGAGACCGCCGACCGCGACATCATCCACTCCGAGGCCATCGGCTTCTCGGTCGACGGCACCCCCGTGCGCGACGCCCGCGGCATGTTCGGCGAGCGCCTGGGCGTGGAAGTCCATTTGGTGACGGCGGCCAGCGGCTCGATGCGCAACCTGCAGGTCTGCGTCCGCCGGGCCCATCTCGAGATCGCCGACCGCGTCGTCGCGGCCCATGCCGCCGGCCTCAGCTCGCTCGTATCCGACGAGCGCGACCTCGGCGTCACCCTGATCGACATGGGCGGCGGCACGACCTCGATCGCCGTCTTCTATGAAGGCCATCTCGTGCACGTCGACAGCATCCCGGTCGGCGGCGAGCACGTGACCCGCGACATCGCCCGCGGATTGTCGACGCCGCTTGCCCATGCCGAGCGCATGAAGACCCAGATCGGCCGCGCCGTCGCCAAGCCCAACGACGAGTACGACATCATCGACGTGCCGCTGATCGGCGAGGAAGATCGCACGCGTCCCAACCACATCCCGCGCTCGATCCTGGTCGGCATCATCCGGCCGCGCATCGAGGAGACGTTCGAACTCGTGCGCAGCCGACTTGAGGCGAGCGGTGTGGATAAGTTGGCGGGCGGACGCGCTGTTCTGGTCGGCGGCGGTTGCCAACTCGACGGCGTGCCCGAGGTCGCCGCGTCGATCCTCAACAAGAAAGTCCGCACCGGCGGTCCGCTGCGTCTCGCCGGACTCGCGGATTCAACTGGTGGGCCGGCATTTTCCGCCGCTGCCGGTTTGCTCGCCTTCGCGCTCAACAACCACGCGGCCGGTCAGGCTCAACAAGTGCAAACGGAAGCGCCTTCGAGTCGAATCGGGCGGATCGGCAGTTGGATTCGGGAAAACTTTTAGGCAATATGTTGTGCGGGGAAAGGCAATCCCCACAGGCTATTGATAAGAAGTAAGAAAAGCCGGTGGCGGTAAAGGGTCCGGCCAAAGAATGGGTCCAGCCGCTGCTCCGAGCAGATTACCCCCTCGTTTGCGTGGAGAAGCCGTATGACAATCAACCTCAGCCTCCCCCAAAAGGAGTCCGAGATTAAGCCGCGTATCACCGTGATCGGCGTCGGTGGCGCGGGTGGAAACGCCGTCAACAACATGATCAGCGCCGCGCTGGAAGGCGTGGAGTTCATCGTCGCCAACACCGACGCTCAGGCGCTCGGCGGATCGCTCGCCGACCGCCGCGTCCAGCTCGGCATCACCATCACCCAGGGCCTGGGCGCCGGCGCCCGTCCCGAGGTCGGTCGCCAGGCCGCCGAAGAGGCGCTGCCCGAGATCCTGCAACTGCTCGACGGCGCCAACATGGTGTTCGTCACTGCCGGCATGGGCGGCGGCACCGGCACCGGTGCGGCGCCCGTCATCGCCGCCGCGGCGCGCGAGCAGGGCATCCTGACGATCGGCGTGGTCACCAAGCCGTTCCACTTCGAAGGCCGCCGCCGCATGCAGTCGGCCGAGCAGGGCATCACCGAGCTGGAGAAGGTGGTCGACACCCTGATCGTCATCCCCAACCAGAACCTGTTCAAGATCGCCAACGAGAAGACCACCTTCGCCGACGCCTTCAAGATGGCCGACGACGTGCTGCACATGGGCGTGCGCGGCGTCACCGACCTCATGGTCATGCCCGGCCTGATCAACCTCGACTTCGCCGACATCCGCACGGTGATGGGCGAGATGGGCAAGGCGATGATGGGCACCGGCGAGGCCGAGGGCCAGGATCGCAGCCGCGTCGCGGCCGAATCGGCGATCTCGAACCCGTTGCTGGAAGACCATTCGATGAAGGGCGCCAGGGGCGTGCTCATCAACATCACCGGCGGCCTCGACATGACCCTGCACGAGGTCGACGAAGCGGCGAACCGCATCCGCGAGGAAGTCGACGCCGACGCCAACATCATCTTCGGCTCGACCTTCGATGCCACGATGCAAGGCCGCATGCGCGTGTCGGTGGTCGCCACCGGCATCGCCGCCCTGGCCGCCCAGCAGCCGGCGCCGAACTACCTGTCGCTCGACATGAACCGGCCCGCGCAGACTGGCCAGCCGGCGCTCAGCCGCCCGGTCGCGCCGCCGGTCGGCCGCGTCGCCATGCCGGCGGCCGCGGTTGCCGCTCCGGCAATACCGGCGGCACCGCCGATCGCACCGATGGTCGCTGCGGCTCCGCCGGTGATGACGCCCGTGGCTCCGGCACCCGCGCCGGTCGCCGTGGCGCCGATCGCCCCGCCGCCGGCGCCGATGCCGGTCATGGCCGAGATGCCGGCTCCGGTTCAGGTGGTCGCGGCGCCGGTCGAACTGGCTCCCGCACCGGCGCCAGTCATGGCACCGGCGCCTGTTGCTCCGGTCGCACCCGCCGCGCCGCCGATCGCGGCTTCGGCTGCGCCGGCGCCAGCTCCTGCCGCCGCGCCGCCGCGTCCGATGGTCGATGAGAACGACTGGCGGGTCAGCCGTCCGGCAGCCAAGCCGGCCGTGCGGGCCAGTGAACCGATCGCGCGACCGGTTGCCGCGCGGGCGGCCAGCGAGAGCCGCGCACCGAACCTGTTCCAGCGCATCACCGGCGCGTTTGCCGCACCCAAGCCGGCGGCGGCTCCTGCCGTCGAGCCGGTGGCGCCGCGCGCCGTGCCGGAGAATGTCGTGGCGGTGGCTCCCAAGCCCGTGCCGCGGCCGGCTCCGGCCCAGGCCTCGATCAATCTCGACGTCACCGAGCGCGCCAAGCCCGCGCGAGATGACGACGACCTGCAGATTCCCGCGTTCCTGCGTCGGCAAGCCAACTGACGTAGGCCTGCAAGTTTCTCCACGCATTACTCGAGGGGCCCGCTGCGGCCCCTCTTTTTTCGGCCCCGGCGGTGATATAAACGCGCCGGCGCAACAGGTTGTTGAATGGGTATGTGGAAAGCGGCTTTTACCGGGTTTGCCTTGGCTGTCGCGACGCTCGGCCTTTCAGGCTGCGGCTCGTCGGACGACGACAAGAACTACGTCGAGCAACCGGTCGAGGTGCTCTACAACCGCGCGCTCGATGATCTCGGCGCCCAGGAGTACAAGGCGGCCGCCAAGGGCTTCGAGGAAGTCGATCGCCAGCATCCCTATTCAGTGTGGGCGACCAAGGCGCAGATCATGGCGGCCTTCGCCTACTACCAGTCGAACAAGTACGACGAGGCCATCATCGCGCTGGACCGCTTCATCCAGCTCCATCCCGGTCATCGCGACATTCCCTACGCCTATTACCTGAAGGCGCTCTGCTACTACGAGCAGATCTCCGACGTCGGCCGCGACCAGCGCATGACCCAGCAGGCGCTCGATGCCCTGGCCGAAGTGGTGAAGCGCTTCCCCGAATCGCCCTATGCCCGCGATGCGCGCCTCAAGGTCGAACTCGCCATCGACCATCTCGCCGGCAAGGAGATGTCGGTCGGCCGCTACTACCAGAGCAACCAGCAATATATCGGCGCCATCAACCGCTACCGCGTGGTGATCGAGCGCTACCAGACGACGACGCACGTGCCCGAGGCGCTGCATCGCCTGGTCGAGAGCTACCTGTCGCTCGGCGTGAAGCAGGAGGCGCAGGAGGCCGCGGCGGTGCTGGGCTACAACTTCCCGGGCAGCGAATGGTATCAGGACAGCTACTACCTGATGACCGGTGAGGGGACGCCGGCGCCATCCGACGAAAAGCGCGGCTGGTTCTTCGGCCTGTTCTGACCCTGCATGCTGGTCTCGCTTTCGATCCGCGACTTCGTGCTGATCGAGAAGCTCGACCTCGACTTCGTGCGTTCCCGTGCCGGCGGCCTGGGCGCGCTGACCGGCGAGACCGGCGCCGGCAAATCCATCCTGATCGACGCCCTCGGCCTGGCACTGGGCAACCGCGCCGAATCGGCCGCGGTGCGGCGCGGCGCGACGCAGGCTTCCGTCGCGGCCTCCTTCGACCTGCCCAAGGAACATCCGGCACATGCCGTGCTGGCCGAGCAGGGGCTGCAGGACGATGACGCGCTGACCCTGCGGCGCATCGTCGGCGCCGACGGCCGCGGCCGCGCCTTCGTCAACGACCAGCCGGCCTCGGTGGCGCTGTTGCGCCGGCTGGGCGACACGCTGGTCGAGATTCAGGGGCAGATGGAGCAGCACGGCCTTCTCGACATGGGGACGCATCGCGCCTCGCTCGACGCCTTCGCCGGGCTGGAGAAGCAGGCCGAGACGGTGCGCACGGCCTGGCACGCCTGGCGCGCCGCCGAGCAGGCGCGCGCCGACGCCGAGGCAGCGGCAGCGGCGGCGCGCCGAGATGAGGAGTTCCTGCGTCATGCGGTGAAGGAGCTGGAGGCGCTGTCGCCCAAACCCGACGACGAGGAAAAGCTCGCCGAGGAGCGCCAGCTCCTGCGCGCCGGCTCCGCCTTGGGCGAGGCGGTGACCCAGGCGATGGCCGAGCTCGAGCACGGCCGCGGTGCGGTCGGCGCGTTGCGCAACGCGCATCGCCTGGTCGAGCGCAATGTCGACAAGGCGATGGGCCGGCTCGACACGGCGCTGGCGGCACTCGATCGGGCGCTGAGCGAAGCCACCGAGGCGCAGGCGCAGCTCGAGGCGGCGCAGGCGGCGCTGGAGTTCGATCCGACACGGCTGGAGAAGGTCGAGGAGCGGCTGTTCGCCCTGCGTGCGGCGGCGCGCAAGCACAATGTCACGGTACCCGATCTGGCGGCGCTGGCGGAGCGCTTCGCCGCGCAACTGGCGGCGCTGGATGACGGCGAGGCCGGCCTCAGCCGGCTGGCCAACGCGGCGAAGGCCGCGCGCACGGCTTATGTCGCCGCCGCCGAGGCGCAGTCTGCCGCCCGCCGCAAGGGCGCGGCGCGGCTCGACAAGGCGGTCGCCGCCGAGCTCGGGCCGCTCAAGCTCGAGAAAGCGAGGTTCGTCACCGATCTCGCCGCCTTGCCCGAGACCGAATGGTCGGAGAACGGCAGCGATCGCGTGCAGTTCACGGTCGCCACCAATCCCGGCACGCCGCCGGCGCCGATCGCGCGCATCGCGTCGGGCGGCGAGCTGTCGCGTTTCCTGCTGGCGCTGAAGGTCTGCCTGGCCAAGGTGGGCGATGCGGCGACCATCGTGTTCGACGAGGTCGATTCGGGCATCGGCGGCGCCACGGCCGCGGCCGTCGGCGAACGCCTGAAGCGGCTGGCCGAGGACGTGCAGGTGCTGGTGGTCACGCACTCGCCGCAGGTCGCGGCAGTTGCCGACCGCCACTGGCTGATCCGCAAGACGACGACCAAGAGTGCGGCCAGCACCGATGTATTGGCGCTCGACGCCAAGGGCCGCCGTGAGGAGATTGCCCGCATGCTGTCGGGCGCTGAGGTCACGGCCGAGGCCCGTGCCGCCGCCGACCGCCTGCTGGCGGCCGCAGGCTAGGAGAAGACGATGTCGCGTGCCGCGAAGTTCAAGGCTGCCCTGTCGGTCGACGCGATGACCGAGCGCCAGGGCCGCGCCGAGCACAAGCGGCTCAGCGAGGAGATCAAGCACCACGACAAGCTCTATCACGAGCAGGATTCGCCCGAGATCTCCGATGCCGACTACGACAAGCTGCGCCAGCGCCTGAAGGCGATCGAGGCGCGCTTCCCGCAGCTCGTCGACATGTTCAGCCCGACGCAGCAGGTGGCGCCGCTGCCCAGCACGGCCTTTGCCAAGGTCCGCCATGGGCGGCCGATGCTGTCGCTGGACAACGCCTTCACTGACGAGGAGCTGCAGGGCTTTCTGGATCGCCTGCGCCGCGCCCTCGAGCGCGAGACCGACCTCAAGCCCGACGACGAGATCGCGCTCGCCTGCGAGCCCAAGATCGACGGCCTCTCCATAAGCCTGCGCTACGAGGATGGCGAGTTCACGGTCGGCGCCACGCGCGGCGACGGCACGACCGGTGAGGACGTCACGCCCAACCTCAAGACGGTGAAGGACATCCCGCACAAGCTGAAGGGCAAGTTCCCCAAGTCGATCGATGTGCGCGGCGAAGTCTACATGGAGCGCCACGCCTTTGAGGAGATGAACAAGCGCCAGGAAGCCGACGGCGAGAAGACCTTCGCCAATCCGCGCAACGCCGCGGCGGGCTCGTTGCGCCAACTCGATTCCTCGATCACCGCCAAGCGGCCGTTGCGCTTCTTCGCCTATGCCTGGGGCGAAGCCGAGCCACGCTCGTGGAAGACCCACAGCGAGTACCTGAAGCTGCTCAAGGAGTGGGGCTTCAAGGTCAATCCGCTGTCGAAGCTCTGCCGCACGCCGGACGACGTACGCGCCTTCTACAAGGACATGGGCGTGAAGCGGCCGTCGCTGCCCTACGACATCGACGGCGTCGTCTACAAGGTCGACCGCATCGACTGGCAGGAGCGGCTGGGCTTCGTCAGCCGCGCGCCGCGCTGGGCGATCGCTCACAAGTTCCCGGCCGAGCAGGCGCGCACGCGGTTGAACGGCATCCTGATCCAGGTCGGCCGCACCGGCGCGTTGACGCCGGTGGCCGATCTCGAGCCGGTCAATGTCGGCGGCGTCATGGTGGCGCGCGCCTCGCTGCACAATGCCGACGAGATCGAGCGCCTGGACGTACGCAAGGGCGACATGGTGATCGTCCAGCGCGCCGGCGACGTCATCCCGCAGATCCTGGGCTTCGTGCCCGAGGAGCGACCGACAAAGACCGAGAAGTTCCATTTCCCCACCCACTGTCCGTGCCCGCTCAGGACCAAGGTCGCGAGCGAGGAGGGCGGCGTGGTGCGGCGCTGCTCGGGCGGCCTGGAATGCCCGTTCCAGCAGGTCGAGCGGCTGCGCTACTTCGTGTCGCGCAACTGCTTCGACATAGAGGGGCTGGGCGGCACGCACATCGAGAACTTCCATCGCGACGGCCTGCTGAAGGTGCCGGGCGACATCTTCCGGCTGCCCAAGAAAGTCGACGAGATCAGGAAGCGTGAAGGCTGGGGCGATCTCTCGGTGCGCAACCTGATTGCGGCGATCGAGGCGCGCCGGACGATCTCGCTCGACCGCTTCATCAACGCCATCGGCATCCCGCTGATCGGCGAGGCCACCGCCAAGATCCTGGCGCAGGAGTACGGTGACGTCGACGCCTGGCTCGACGAGATGCTGAAGTCGGCCAAGGAGCGCAAGAAGCATCCCGACGACGTCAAGAAGGAGAAGGCCACGGTCGAGGTCGGCGAGAGCTACGGCCGGCTGTGCAACGTCGAGCAGATCGGCGTCACCACGGCCGACGCCATGTGCACCTTCTTCAGCGAGGGCCACAACGTCGAGGTGATCCGCGACCTGCGCAAGCAGCTCACTGTCGAGGCGGTGACACGCCGTGTCGTGGCGGCCGACGCCAAGCTCAAGGACAAGATCGTGGTCTTCACCGGCGAGCTCTCCACGATGACCCGCGACGCCGCCAAGGCGCGCGCCGAGGAGCTCGGCGCCAAGGTCACCGATTCAGTGTCGAAGAAGACCAGCCTCGTCGTGGTCGGCGAGAACGCCGGCTCCAAGGCCCGCAAGGCCGCCGAGCTCGGCATCGAGACGCTGACCGAAGAGGAGTGGGTGAAGCTGTCGGCGTAGTCCGGCAAGAAAAACGGCCGGGCGATGCCCGGCCGTTTCTGTTTCGAAGCGTAAGTCGCCTTACTGAATGACGATCTCGACGCGGCGGTTCTGCGGCTCGCGCACGCCGTCGCCGGTCTGAACCAGCAGGCCCTGCTCGCCGCGGCCGATCACCGTGATCGCCTGCGCCGGCACGCCGTTGCGCACCAGGGCGTCCTTGACCGCATTCGCACGGCGCAGCGACAGCGCCATGTTGTAGGCCTCCGGGCCCGAGGTGTCGGTGTGGCCCGTCGCCGTGATGCGGGCGTTGCCCTTTGTCTTGAAGGCATCGGCCGCTTGGGCGATCGTGGCCAGCGCCTGCTGGCTCAGGTTCGAGCGATCCCAGTCGAAGAACACCATGAACGACGGCGGCGCGACCGGCGGCGGGGGCGGCGGCGGCGGCGCTGCCGTGGCGCCGAACTTCACCTGCACGGCGGCGAGCAGCGCGACGTTGTTGTTGGTCCACGAAGTGCCGGCGACCTGCGGATTGGTCGTGCCGATATAACGGCCCTCGAGGTTGAAGCGCAGGTTAGGCGTGGCGTTGTAGCCGACACCGAGGATGCCCTGGTAGGCGAAGGTCGTGCTGCCGAGGTTGTAGTCGGAATCGATGAAGCCGACGCCGGCGCCCGCGCCGATATACGGCACGAAGGTCCCGGTGGCGTTGAAGTCGTAGAGGAAGTTGGCCATCGTCGTCACCTGGCTGATCTGCCCGGTGATCGCGCGGCCGCCGAAGAAGTTGCCGTTGTTGTTCTGGCGGTACAGGCCTTCGACCTCGATGCGCGGGCCGATGAAGTCGTAACCGAACTTGCCGCCCAGCGCCCAGCCCGTCTGCGGCGAGACGTTCTGGCCGAGGATCGTTGTGTTGAACAGCCAGTTGAGGCCGCCTTGGACTCCGAAGTACACGCCCGGTGTCTGGACGTCTTGTGCTTGCACGGTGGCTGGCAGTGCTGCGAGGGCTGCCACCGCAATCAAGACCTTCTTCATACGTATCTCCTGGTGGAGGATTTCAGGATTGATTTCAGAGAGGTTTGCTTCGCGTTTGGGCTGAGGCAATTGCGTAGCGCGCGGACTTTACGCTTCGTGATTTTCAGTCGCCACCAAATGGCGCCTGCGTCGACGCATTCCCGCCTCAGTGTGGTCTCGCGGTAACAGTCGCTGTGGTCACGCTGTGATCTTCGTACGATTCCGCACCAATTCATTTCTCAGCGACGAAGCGATATCTCATCGACGGAGAAGGAATCGTCTTCGCTTTGCATGTTCCCTGCGACACGAAGAACGGGTTGCACAGATAATGCACGGCACGCGCCAAACGTGCCGAAAGTGCTTGCCGCCGCTCGCTTTCTTCGACGCCGACGGAATGCTAGAGCCAGCACCGTCTTGCTGGAGTGCATGAATGGACTTGTCTCGTTTTCCGCGCCGCCGCTACACCCACGCTCCTACGCCCATCGAGCCACTTCCGCATTTCACCAAGGCCCTGGCGGCAACCTGCCCCGGCGGCGTCGGTCCGGAGATCTGGATCAAGCGCGACGACCTGCTGGGCCTGTTCCCCGGCGGCAACAAGACCCGCAAGCTCGAGTTTCTCGCTGCGGACGCGCTGGCCCAGGGGTGCGACACCCTGATCACCTGCGGCGCGCCGCAGTCCAACCATTGCCGCATCACGCTGTCTGCAGCGATCAAGGAGGGCCTGAAGTGCCGCTTCGTGATCGAGGAGCGCGTGCCCGGCAGCTACAAGAAAGAGGCGGGCGGCAATAATTTCATGTTCGAGCTGATGGGCGTCGAGGCCATCACCGTCGTTCCCGGCGGCTCGGACATGGGCGCCGCCATGTCGAAGGTCGCGCAGGAGCTCGCCTCGCTCGGCCGCAAGGGCTACGTCATCCCGGGCGGCGGCTCGAACGCCATCGGCGGTTTGGGTTATGTCGCCTGCGTCCAGGAGATGGAGCAGCAGTGGGCTGACATGGGCCTGGCGCTCGACGCCGTCGTCGTCGGCTCGGGCAGCTCGGGGACCCATGGGGGCATGGTCGCGGGCTTCTTCGGCAACCACATCAAGATCCCGCTGATCGGCATCGGCGTCAGCCGCGATCCCGCCGACCAGGAGCCGCTGGTCTACAAGGAGGCGCAGGCCGTCGCCGACCTTTTAGGTATCGGCAAGGTGCCGCGCGACATGGTGAAGAGCATCGGTGGCTTCTGGCAGCCGAAGTACTCGGTGCCCAACGCCGCGATGGTCGAGGCCGTGCAGCTGCTGGCGCGCACCGAAGGCATTCTGCTCGATCCGGTCTACACCGGAAAGATCATGGCCGGCCTCATCGGGCTGGCGCGCAAGGGTCACTTCAAGCCCAATGCCAAGGTGCTCTTCATGCACACCGGCGGCCTGCCGTCGCTGCACGTCTATGAAGACGTGGTGCTCGGCCGCACCGTACTGACGAACTAGGGACTCTGCACAGTGATTATGACGGCCCATCGACCTCGATCCGACGCGGGTGACAGCATTGCCTGCACATCGGTCGAAGGACTCGAGGTGTGGTATGATGGTGGCGGAGACGTCCAGATATGGGGTCTCCTGGAGCCTCAAAAATCGCAATAAAAGAACCCGGCATCGCCAGCAAAATTCACGCGACCGGCTCGAGCCAAGGGACGCGAAATATCGTCTCTCTGGCATTCAGCCCATCAGAACCACTGTGCAGAGCGACTAGATCGCGCGCGTCGCCTCGACGAGCCACGCCTTCGTCGCGTCGTCGACCTGCGGCGCCACGGTCTCGCGCACACGGCGGTGATAGTCGTTCAGCCACTGCCGCTCGGGCTCGGTGAGCAGGCCGGGCTCGACGCACGCAAGATCGATCGGCGCAAGCGTAAGCGTCTCGAACTCGAGATAGCGTCGGTCGGCGCCTTCGATCTTGGCTTCGCGCACGGCGACCAGGTTCTCGATGCGGATGCCGTAGGCGTCGGTCTTGTAGTAGCCGGGCTCGTTGCTGACGATCATGCCGGGCTGCAGGGCGACATTGTTCGGCATCTTGGAAATGCGATGCGGCCCCTCGTGCACCGAGAGATAAGCGCCGACGCCGTGGCCGGTGCCGTGGTCGTAGTCGAGGCCGGCCTGCCACAGCGCATAGCGCGCCAAGGCATCGAGCTGCGAGCCCGTCGTGCCGGCGGGAAAGCGCGCCATGGCGAGCGCGATATGGCCCTTGAGCACGCGCGTGAAGCGGTCGCGCATCTCGGGGCTCGGCGTGCCGATCGCCACGGTGCGGGTGATGTCGGTCGTGCCGTCGCGATACTGGCCGCCTGAATCCACCAGGTAGAGACTGCCCGTCTCGAGCGTACGCTCGGTCGCCTCGGAGGCGTGATAGTGCACGATGGCGCCGTTGGGCCCGGCGCCGGAGATCGTGTCGAAGCTCAGGTCGCGCAGCTTGCCGGTTTCCTGGCGCAGCGCCTGCAGGCGGTCCGACACCTCGATCTCGCGCAGCTTGCCGGCCTTCGATTCGCGTCCCAGCCAGCCCAGGAAGCGGCTGACCGCGGCGCCGTCGCGGCGATGGGCGTTGCGGATGCCGTCCATCTCGACGGCGTTCTTGCAGGCCTTGGGTAGCGCCACCGGATCGGCATCGCGCACCATCGTGACGCCGGCGCCCTGCAGGCGGTTGGCCGCCCAGATCGGCGCCGTCGTCGTCTCGATCAGAACCTTCTTGTTCACCTTGCCCAGCGTCTCCAGGGCCGCACCGAGCTCGTCGGTCGGCGCCAACGTCACGGCGTTGCCCAGCCAGGCCAGCGTACGGTCGGGCACCTTGCGGCGATCCATATAGAGATCGACATGGCCGTCGCTGTGCAGCAAGGCGAAGCCCAGTGCGAACGGCGTGCGCGGTACGTCGCCGCCGCGCACGTTCAGCAGCCAGGCAATCGAGTCCGGCTGGGTGATCAACGCCACGTCCGCGCCCCTTGCCTTCACGGTGCCGGCGATGCGCGCGCGCTTGGCGTCGCTGCTCTCGCCTGCGAATTCGTCGGGATGCGGCAGGACCGGGGCGAGCGGCGCCGGCGGACGGTCGCGCCACACGGAGTCGATGGGATTGGAATCGACCGGCACGAAATCGCCGCCGGCGCGCTGGCAGGCGCGGGCGAAGCGATCGTGGCCGTCGACCGTCACCAGCCAGGGATCGAAACCGAGCTTGCCACCCTTGGGCAGGTTCTCGGCGATCCAGGTCTCGGGCGATTCCTCCGGGATCTGGTGCGGCACGAAGGCGTCGGTGTCGACCTGGGCGCGCACCGCCAAGGTGTAGCGGCCGTCGATGAAGATCGCCGCGCGATCGGCCAGCGCGATGGCGAGGCCGGCCGAGCCGCGGAAGCCGGTGAGCCAGGCCAGCCGCTGCGAGCGTCGCGGCACGTACTCGCCCTGATGCTCGTCGGCGCGCGGCACGACGAAGCCATCGAGGCCGCGTTGCCTCAGTTCAGCGCGCAGCGCGGCCAAGCGGGAGGTCGGCGCCGGCGAGGCGCCCAGCCCGTCATCGGCCTGCAACAGCTCCTCGCGCCAGGCTTTCAACGCCCGGGTGAGCTCGGCGTCTGCACCGGGATCGACCAGTTCGACCCATTCGGGGCCGGCCAAGCCTTCGGGGGCTGCGGCGACACCGCGCATGAGGGAATCGAGGGCCGATGGGTCAGGATTGCGACCGCGTTGGCGCAACAGGTGAAGGACGTCGTCTGGGGCGGAACTCATGGCGCGGGACCCTACGCGGCGGGGTTGGGGGAGGCAATCCGCGCAATTTTCGTTCTCTCGCGACTGCGAAATGCGCAATCGGACAGCACTATGCGTGCAATGCATATCAGTCGTTCCAAGCCTTCACTTATTGTTGGAACTCAAGGCTCTATATTTGCTCTGTGCAGCGCAACATCGACTACCGCGATGCACAAAAGGAGCAGACCATGATGACCCAGCCGATCCAGATGTTTGAGAATCTGACCAGCGAAACTTCGCCGGCGGGGGGAAACGACATTGCCAAGACGACCGCCGCCCTGTCCTTTGAGGAGCGCAAAATGCTCGAGCTGCGCGCGCGCTACGCCCGCGCCGAGCTGGTCGCCAACGGCCTGGCCGACGCCCTGCTGTGGCTCGGCCGCCAGTACACCCGCCTGGTCGGCGCGATCAAAGCCGACTTCAAGGTGCGCGCTGCGGAGAGCCAGCTCTTCCGCATGAGCGACCGCGAGCTCGCCGACATCGGCCTGACCCGCGGCGACATCCACTTCGCGATTCGCGAGTCGGCGGTGGAAGGCATCGCGCCGGAAATCGCCCACGCTCGCGCCGTCCCGGCCGCGAACGAGAATTTGCGTCGCGTCGCGTAAGCATCAGTCGCGTAAGCATCAGTAACCTCAGTAGCGTAAGCGTAAGCGTACAAAGGGCCGGCGAAAGCCGGCCCTTTTTCTTTGGCGGCGTGGCTACGCCGCTCCCGGCGCCTTGTCGGGATCGACGGCGCGCACAACGTAGGTCTCCGCCGCCGGTTGATAGAGTTCCCATAGGAAGCGAAGTTCGACGAGGGGCTGGGCACTTAGATCGACACGCAGATCGACGAAGGGAAAGCTGTCGCGATGCACGACCAGGAGTGCCGCGGACTTGAGCTGCTTCGGCTCGCCGCCCGCGGCGTCGCCCGCTTCGATGGCGCGCATCAGCCTTTCGGCAAGTGGCTGATCCTCGCCGCCCTCGAAGCTCGCGACCATGGCGTCGACGACGTCGGTGTTGCGCAGGATGTTGCCGGCCGCCGCGCAGTCACGACCGACCTTGGCTTTCAGGATCGAGGTGATCCTGCCGCCGTTGAAGACGGCTCCCGTGCCGTCTGCGCCGACGACCGCGAGCTGACGCCAGCCCAGGTTCGGCTCGCTGCGTTCGAGTTCCTCGATCGCCGCCTGCGGCGATGTTCCATCCCTGAGACGGGCAAGGATCCTGGGGCCGAGGCGCGGATTGGTGCGATGCTGCGTCAGCACGGCGCCTACGTCCGCTTCAGCCCAGGCGCAACGGCTGCCGACGGCCATGGATGACGTCGTGACGACGCAGCCCAGCATGCCTGTGCGGGCGCACCGCCCGGCGATCGAGAAAGTCATGTCTCCTCCGCTTCAGTCCCGTTGAGCGGACCATGCAAGAAGCGGGCACGGAATTTGCTGCTCCGCGGCCATGTCGGTAAAGCGCAAGATGCATCTGGTCGCCTACCTGAAGACCGGGCCGACCGCGAGCTATGCCAGCGCCTGGCGCCATCCGTCGGCGCCGTTGCACGACATCTGGGACGCTGAGCGCTACGAGAACCTGGCGCGCCTGCTCGAGGAGGCGCGGTTCGATGCCGGCTTCTTCGCGGACGGGCTGGGCCTGCCCGACATTTATAAGAACAGCTTCGCCGACTATGTCGGCCGCGGCGGCCAGCTCAGCCTCATCGACCCGATGACGGTGCTGCCGCTGATGGCTCGCGTGACGCGCCATCTCGGGCTCGGCAACACCATATCGACGACCTTCAACCAACCCTATCAGATCGCTCGTAGCCTGGGCTCGCTCGACCTGTTGAGTCGCGGCCGCGCGGCGTGGAACGTCGTCACTTCGGCGACGGACTACGAGGCGCGCAATTGCGGGATGGACGGCGTGCCGCCGAAGGACGACCGCTACGATCGGGCCGACGACGTGCTCGAAGCCTGCTTCGCGCTGTGGGATTGCTGGGATCCCGACGCGCTTGTGCTCGACCGCAAGAGCGGCGTGTTCGCCGACGCGAGCAAGATCCGCTACGCCAACCATGTCGGCCCCTACGTCCGTACGCGCGGGCCGATGTCGATCCCGCGCAGCCCGCAAGGTCGGCCGCTGATCCTGCAGGCCGGCTCTTCACCGCGCGGCCGCGCGTGCGCGGCGCGTTGGGCCGACATGATCTTCTGCACCACGGCGACCAAGGCCGACGGCATCGCCTTTCGCAGCGACATGCATGCGAGGCTGGACGCGATCGGGCGTTCGCCGGTCGAGTGTGCCATCCTGCCGACGCTGTCGGTGGTGATTGGCGAGACCGAATCGATCGCCAAGGAGAAGGCGGAGTATCTCGACAGCCTGATCGATCCCGAGCTGGTGATGGCGTCGTCATCGACCTTGCTCGGCGTCGATCTCAGCCGCATCGAGACGGCGGAAGAGGCCGAAGTCGCTGCCGGCAATCAGGGCATCGCGGGCTCGCGCGACCGCATGAGCCAGGTGGCCAAGGCCCAGGGCATCAGCTTCGCCCAGGCGGTGCGCAAGCCGCGCGGGCTGCTGGCCGGCACGCCCGCTATGATCGCCGATGTGATGGAGGACTGGTTCACCAACGGCGCCTGCGACGGCTTCGTCCTGCCGCCGACCGTCTTCCCCGGCACCTACGAGGAGTTCGGCCGCATGGTGACGCCCGAGCTGCAGCGCCGCGGCCTGCTGCGCCGCGAGTATGCCGGCCGCACCCTGCGCGAGAACCTGGCCAATCCCGGCTGACGAAGCTGGCACAGGCATTGCTGCGATCCAGTGCAGTCCCAATGCCTCGAGAGGCGCATCATGCCACTTTCCCGCAGGACGCTGATCGGCTCTTCCCTCGCCGCGGCCGCCATCGTTCGCCCAGTGCAGGCCGCCGCCGGCACCATGCGCATCGGCATCAGCACGTCGCTCAACACCCTCGACCCCATGATGGTGACGACGGGCGACGAGTACATCTACGCCAACCTCGTTTTCAACGGCCTGGCGCGCATGCGCGAGGACCTGGTCGTCGAGCCCGACCTGGCCGAGAGCTGGACCTTCAGCGAAGACCTCAAGCAATGGACATTCCGCCTCCGTCGCGGCGTGAAATTCCACAACGGCGAGGAGATGACGGCCGACGACGTCGTCGCCTCGTTCCGCCGCCTGCTCGATCCCAACGGCACTTCGCCGGTGCGCAGCCAGTACGAGATGGTCGAGAGCGTCGCCTCGCCCGATGCCGGCACGGTCGTGTTCCAGCTCAAGATCCCGTATGGCGGCCTGGCCGACATCCTGACCGACCGCCAGGTCAAGATCGTGCCGAGGAGCGCCGTGGGCCAGATGGCGACGCAGCCGATCGGCACCGGTCCATTCAAGTTCGTGAGCTACACCGCGGGCGACCGCCTCGTGATGGCGCGCCATGACGGCTACTACGAGCAGGGCCTGCCCAAGCTCGCCGGTGTGGAGCTGCGCATCATCCCAGAGATGAGCGTCAAGATCGCGGCCCTGCAGGCCGGCGACATCGACGTGCTGTGGGACCTGCCGCTCGAGCAGGTGAAGCCATTGTCGGGGCGCACCGACGTCCGTATCGACAGCGTGCCGACCGCGTCGTGGGACGGCGCCATCCTCAACAACGTCATCCCGCCGTTCAACGACAAGCGCGTGCGCCAGGCCTTTCATCTCGCTGTCAACAAGGCCGACGTGGTCGAGTTGACGCTGTTCGGGCAGGGCGTGCCGACGATCAGCCCGATCCCGCCCAGCCATCCATTCTTCGCCAAGGACGTCGTAATCCCCAAAGCCGACCCCGCCGCTGCGCGCAAGCTCCTGGCCGAGGCCGGCCATCCCAACGGCATCAAGCTGCCGATCATCCTGCCGGTCGGCCGGCCGGTGCGCGAGCGCCTGGGCGTCACCCTGCAGCAGCTCGCCAAGGCGGCCGGCTTCGACCTGCAGGTCCAGCGCCTGCCGTACTCGTCGTTCAACGCCGAGGTCTCGGGCAAGGCGCCGTTATACATCGACGGCTTCTTCGCCCGTCCGACCGTCGATACCAGCCTGTTCCCCTTCCTGCGCAGCAAGGGCAGCTGGAATGAACGGCTGTGGCACTACAGCAACGAGACCGTCGACCGCGCCCTCGACGCCGCGCGATCGAGTGCCGATCCGGCGGTGCAGAAGAAGAACTACATCGACGTGCAAACCGCCCTGGTGGCCGATCCGGCGTCGTTCTTCGCCTATTCGGTCAACTACGCCTGCGCCTATCGCAAGTCGGTCGACGGCCTCAAGACCCATCCCATGAAGTGGTTCGACCTGCGCCACGCGACGCTCGGCTAGGCGATGCCGATGGCCGCCTTCATGTTGCGGCGGCTGCTCGGCCTGGCCGGTGTGCTGCTCGGCATGTCGGTGCTGATCTTCGGCATCATCCATCTCCTGCCGGGCAACGTCGCCTATGCGATCCTGGGCGAATTCGCGACGCCTGCTGCGGTGGCGCAGCTCGAGGCCAAGCTCGGCCTGAACGACCCGCTCCCCGTGCAGTACTGGCGCTGGCTGAGCGCCATGCTGCGGGGCGACTTCGGCATGTCGATCGTGATGCAGCGCCCGGCCGGGCCGCTGATCGCCGAGGCGCTGGGCCGTTCGGCCCTGCTGGCTGTCCTCGCCTTCGGCCTGGTGGCGATGGGTGGTATCGGGCTCGGCCTCTATGCCGCGACGCATCGTGGGCGGGCGTCGGACAAGGTGCTGACCCTGGCGCAGTTCCTCCTGATCGCCGTGCCGGAGTTCTTCTGGGCGATCCTCGCCGTCCTGGTCTTCGCCTCCTGGCTGAACCTGCTGCCCGCCACCGGCTATGCACCGCTGAGCGACGGCGTTGCGAAGTGGGCGGCGCACCTGGTGCTGCCCGTCCTTGTGCTGGCCTTCGGCCTGGTCGCCCACGTCTCGCGGCTGACCCGCTCGTCGATGATCGAGGTGCTCGACAGCCGCTACGTGCTGGCCGCCAGGGCGCGCGGCCTGGCCGAGCGCAAGGTGCTGTGGCGCCACGCTTTGCCCAACGCGCTGCTGCCCGCCATCACCGTGCTGGCGATCGACGCCGGTCTGCTGATCGGCGGCATCGTGGTGGTCGAGACGGTGTTCGCCTATCCCGGCCTCGGCCGCCTGCTGGTCTACGCCATCGAGCGCCATGACCTGCCGCTGCTGCAGGTCGGCATGATGGTGGTGACCGCGATCTATGCCCTGGCCAACTTCGTCGCCGAGCTGCTGTACGCCGTGCTGAACCCGCGCATCCGCGTCTCGGGGGCCACGGCATGACCTTGCTCACCCTGCCGCGTCTGCGCACGCCGTCGACGCTTGTGCTGGGCGGCGCGCTGCTGGTGCTGATCGGCCTCGCTGCGATCGTCGGCATCTGGTTCACGCCCTACGATCCCACAGCCTTCTCCGTGCGCGAGCGCCTGCAGCCGCCGAGTGCCCTGCATCCCTTCGGCACCGACGAGTTCGGCCGCGACGTGCTCTCGCGCGTGCTGGCCGGCGCGCATCTGTCGCTGGCGACGGGCTTCGGCGCCATGGTGATCAGCTTGGCGGCCGGCGTGCCGCTCGGTCTGATCGCGGCCTTCCATCGCGGCGTCACCGAAGAGGTGATCATGCGTTGCATCGACCTCTTGATCGCTCTGCCGCCGGTGCTGCTCGGCCTGCTGGTGCTCGCCGTAACCCCGCCCAGCCTGGGCAAGACCATTGCCGCCGTCGGCCTGGTCTACGTACCGATCATGGTGCGCCTGACGCGCGCGGTCGCACTCGGTCTCCTGGAGGAGGATTTCGTGCAGGCGGCGCGAGCGCGCGGCGAGGGAGCGCCGACCATCCTGTGGCACGAGATCCTGCCCAATGCCTGGCCGCCGATCATCGTCGAGTGCGGCCTGCGCGTGACCTTCGCCATCCTGCTCGGCTCGGCCCTGTCCTTCCTCGGTCTCGGCCCGCAGCCGCCGGCCAGCGAGTGGGGCCTGATGATCGCTGAGGGCCGCGACTTCCTGCGCCAGGCGCCCTGGGTCTGCCTCGCTCCCGGCCTGTCGCTCTGCGTGCTCCTGGTCTGCGTCAACCTTGTGGGCGAGGGGCTGCGCGAGCGGCTCGACCCGCAGCTGCGCGGGCGTTCGCATGCTTGACGCGGTCGCCGTCCGCAACGATGCGGCATTGCACGTCGAGGCGCTTTCCGTCGCCTATCCGGCGCGCGGTGGCTGGCTGCAGGCGCTGGATGACGTCTCGCTGTCGATCGCCGCCGGAAGCGTGCGCGGGTTGGTGGGCGAGTCGGGCTCGGGCAAATCGACCGTCGTGCTGGCCCTGCTGGGCCTGTTGGGTCCCGCCGCACGCGTGACGGCGCAGCGCCTCGCCTATGATGGCCACGACCTGCTGCACGACGCACCGCTCCTGCGCGGGCGACGCATCGGCGTCGTCTTCCAGGACACTGCGGCGGCGCTCAATCCCGCGCTGACGATCGGCTCGCAGGTCATCGAACCCATGCGCGCCCATCTCGGCACCGAGCGGCGCGCCGCCTGGCAGCGCGGCACCGAGCTTCTGGCCGAGATGGGCATCCCGCGTCCGGCGCAGGTGATGCAGAGCTATCCCCACCAGCTGTCCGGCGGCATGAAGCAGCGCGTCGGCATCGCCGCGGCACTGGCGAGCGAGCCCGACCTGCTGCTGCTCGACGAGCCGACCACGGCGCTCGACGTCACCATCGAGGCGCAGATCCTGGCCTTGCTCGACGAGCTCAGGGAGCGGCGCAACCTCGCCATGCTGCTGGTCAGCCACAACCTCGGCATCGTCGACCGGCTGTGCGATTCGGTGTCGGTGCTCTACGCCGGCCGGCTGGTCGAGACGGGCACGACGGCTGCGGTGCTGCACCGGCCGCGCCATCCCTACACCAAGGGCCTGCTGGCCGCGTTGCCCAGGCCGGACCGCGGCCATGCCGGCCGCCTCGCGCCGATTCCGGGCAATCTGCCCGACCTCACCGCGCCCGATCCAGGCTGCAACTTCCGCCCGCGCTGCGCCTTCGCCGCCGTTGGCTGCGAACGGCCGCAGTCGTTGAGCGGCGATCGTCACCAGGTGAGCTGCCATCGCGTCGAGGCGGTCGCCGATCTGGCGTGGCCGGCCGACCCGGCACCGCTTGGCGCACCGGCCGCCGTCGCAGCGCCGCTGGTCGAGGCGCGGGACCTCAGCATCCGCTTCGACAGCGGCGGCTTCGTGCAGCGCCTGCTGGGCAAGGCCGGCGGCGTGCTGGCGGTGGACGGCGTGTCGCTGACCATCCGCACCGGCGAGGTTTTGGGCCTGGTCGGCGAATCGGGCTGCGGCAAGTCCACGCTGGGCCGCCTGCTGCTGCGGCTGCTGCCGGCGCGGAGCGGCACGCTGCATTTCGCCTCGTCGCCGGTCGGTGCGTGGCCCGACGCTCAATTCCGCCAGCGCGCCCAGGTCGTCTTCCAGAACTCCGACACGTCGCTCAACCCGCGGCAGACAGTGGGCATGATCCTGGGCCGCGCCATCCGCTGGTTCGCCATCGCCAACCTCGAGAGCGAGGTTTTGGCCGAGGTCGATCGCCTGCTCGACCTGGTGCGCCTGCCGCGCGCCTACGCCCAGCGCTATCCGCATCAGCTCTCGGGCGGTGAGAAGCAGCGCGTCGGCATCGCCCGCGCGCTCGCTTCGCGCCCGAAGTTCCTGGTGTGCGATGAGGCGGTCTCGGCCCTCGACGTGTCGGTGCAGGCCGCCGTGCTCAACCTGCTGCGCGATCTGCGCGACGAGCTGGGCGTGGCCTATCTTTTCATCAGCCACGATATCGGTGTCATCGCCCACATCGCCGACCGTATTGCCGTGATGTACCAGGGCACGATCGTGGAGGAGGGGCCGGTCGACGACGTGCTGCACCCCCCGTACCATCCCTACACCGAGCTGCTGCTGTCCTCGGTGCCGTTGATCGGCAAGCATCGCGCCGCCGCGTCGGCGCCGGTCGGCCGCGCGGCCAAGGTCTCGGGCGGATGCAAGTTCGCCGATCGCTGTAGCCGCAAGGTCGGCACCGTCTGCGACAGTATCGCGCCGCCAGTGCAGCAGGCCGGGCCGGGGCATGCCATCCGATGCCACATACCGCTGCCTGAGCTCGCCGCGGTGCCGCACTGGCTCAGCCGATAGGGTTTTGTTCGAGGAGCGTACGATGATGAATCTGGTCTGCATCCCGAACCTGGTCGGCGGCCATCTCGGCGGCTGGCGGCACAGGGACGCCTTCGACAAGCCGGTGATGAACCTGGAAGGCTTCATCGAGATGGCCGAGATCGCCGAGGGCGGCAAGCTCGACGCCGTGTTCCTGGCGGACGGCAATGGCGTGCGCGACATGGATCGCCCGGCTTTGTTTGCCGCCAACCATCCTTCGGCGCGGCCGGCGTTCTTCGAACCGACGACCCTGCTCTCGGCCGTTTCCATGGTCGCCAAGCGCATCGGCGTGGTCGCCACGGCGACCAGCACCTACGACGCGCCGTGGATGGTCGCCCGACGCTTCGCCTCGATGGACCACATCAGCAAGGGCCGCGCCGGCTGGAACCTGGTCACCGCGTCCAATGCCGGCGACGCCCTGAATTTCGGCCTCGCCGAGCACACGGGCCGCGAGGACCGCTACGCCCGTGCCCAGGAATTCTACGAGGTCGTGGCTGCCCTGTGGGACAGCTGGGCGGCCGATGCCTTCCCACAGGACAAGGCGACCGGTCAGTATCTCGATCCGACGCGCGTCAGCCCCATCGACCATCGCGGCGCTCACTTCACCGTGAAGGGGCCGCTCAACATCTCGCCGACGCCACAGGGCCGCCCCGTCGTCTTCATGGCCGGGCAATCGGGCCCCGGTATGGAACTCGCCGCCCGCTATGCCGACGCCCTGTTCGGCGCTGGCACCACCAAACAGGACTGTGTCGGCGCCTATGCCGACATCAAGGGCCGCATGGCGCGCTACGGCCGGGCGCCCGATACGCTGAAGATACTGCCAGGCGTCAGCATCTTCGTCGGTCGCACCGCCGCCGAAGCCGAGGAATTCTACGAGGAGCTGCAGTCGCTGATCTCGCCGGCTCTGGGCGTGCACTACCTGTCGAAGATGCTGGTCCACGACCTCGAGGGCCTGCCGCTCGACGGTCCGCTGCCGGACGACATGGCGGCGGAGACGCTCGGCGGCAGCAGCCTGCGCCGCTACATCATCGATTTCGCCCGGCGCGACAATCTCTCGATCCGCCAGACCTACCAGCGCACGCTGCCCGCGCTCGGCGGTCCCGTGTTCAAGGGCAGCGCCACGCAGGTTGCCGACGAGATGGAGGATTGGTGGCGCAGCAAGGCCGGCGACGGCTTCACCATCATGATGCCGGTCCAGCCGCGCGGCATGCGTGACTTCGTCGATCTCGTGGTGCCCGAACTGCAGCGCCGCGGGCTGTTTCGGACGGAATACGAAACGACCACCTTGCGCGGCCATCTCGGTCTGCCCGATGCTCCCAGCCGGTGGCGTCCGGCCGAGATGGCCGGGAAGCGCGGCGCAGCATGACGGTGTCGGCATGATGGTCTTGGGTTTCACGGGTGGTGCGCTGGGTGGCCATCTCGGCGGCTGGCGTCATCGCGATTCGTTCCCGACAACCAGCATGCAGCTCCCGTGCATGGTCGAAATGGCGCAGATTGCCGAGCGCGGCGGCATCGACATGATGTTCCTGGCCGACGGCAACGGCGTGCGCCAGATGGACAGGCCCGCCTTGTTCGCCGCCAACAGCCCGTCCGACCGCCCGGCGGTGTTCGAGCCGGTGACGCTGTTTTCCGCCGTCGCCCAGCACACCAGCCGGATCGGCCTCGTGGCCACGGCGACCACCAGCTACGAGGAGCCCTTTACGATCGCCCGCAAGTTCGCCTCGCTGGATCATCTGAGCGGCGGCCGCGCGGGCTGGAATCTCGTCACCACGCAGTATGTCGAGGACGCGAAGAATTTCGGCCGCGACGAGCATTTCGGCCGCGAGGACCGCTATGAGCGCGCCCGCGAGAGCCTCGATGTCGTGCGCTCGCTTTGGGATTCCTGGGCGACCGACGCGTTCCTGCAGGACAAGTCGACCGGGCGATACCTCGACCCCGATCGCGTGCGCCTGACCAATCACCGCGGCAAGCACTTCGCGGTCAAGGGACCGCTGAACGTGGCGCGCACGCCGCAGGGACAGCCGGTCGTCTTCATGGCCGGCCAGTCCGAGGCGGGCAAGGAGCTGGCGGCTTATGGCGGCGAAGGCCTGTTCGGCACCGCGAGCAACAAGGCGGAAGCGCAGGCCGAGTATGCCGACATCAAGGGCAGGATGAAGAAGTACGGCCGGCCGACCGACGCGCTGCGCATCCTGCCGGCGCTCAGCGTCTTCGTGGGCCGCACCGCGGCGGAGGCCGACGCGTTGTTCGACGAGCTGCAGGCGCTGATCTCGCCGGCTCTCGCCGTCAGTTATCTCTCGAAGGTCACCGGCGTCGACGTGACCGGACTGCCGCTCGACGGCCCGATGCCGCGGCGCCAAGGCGAGAGCCTGGGCGGCACGGCGATCGGCCGCTCGGTGCTGGACATGGCGGCGCGTGAAGGCCTCAGCGTGCGCGCCACCTACGAGCGCGTGCTGCCGACAATGGGAGGCAACATGGTGAAGGGCGATCCCGTCCAGGTCGCCGACATGATGGAAGACTGGTACCGCAGCAAGGCCTGCGACGGCTTCATGCTCTCCATGCCGGTCGAGCCGCGCAGCCTGCGCGATTTCGTCGAGCTGGTCGTGCCGGAGCTGCGGCGGCGCGGGCTGCGGCCGCCCGAGTATCGCGGCCCGACCCTGCGCGACAACATGGGCTTGGCCCATCCCATCGACCCGTTCCTGCAGGCGCCTGTCGAGAAGGCGAGTTAGGTCCGTCGCAACAGCAGCGTGCGCCAGATCGCACCGCCGGTCTCGAGATCGATGTTGCGCTCCAGGGCGAAGCCCCAGCGGCGATAGACCGCCAGGATGTCGTCGGCCTGCTCGATCAGCAGGCCGCTCAGCAACGCCCGCCCGCCTGGTCGGACGGCTCCGGAAAAGGAATCCGCCAGTTCCATCAATGGGCCGGCGAGGATGTTGGCGACGACAAGGTCGTAGGGTTTCAGCGCCTGCAGCGCGTCGTGCTGCAGGCCGATGGCGTGCACGAAGCGGCAGAGATCGCCGACATCGTTCAACACGGCATTCTCGCGCGCGACCTCGACTGCCTCGGCATCGTTGTCACCGCCGATCGCCGGTCGCCGCCAGAGCTTGGCCATGGCGATCGCCAGAATGCCGCTGCCGCAGCCGACATCGACGGCGTTGGCTGTCTCGGCCGGGTCGAGCGTGGCCAGCATTTCCAGGCAGCCGCGCGTCGTGGCATGCGTGCCGGTGCCGAAGGCCATGCCGGCATCGATCCTCAACGGCAGCAGTCCGGCCGGCCTGCCCTCGGCATTGTGCGAGGGATGGACCCAGAAGGGGCCGACGGCGAACGGCTGGAACGATCGCTGGTTCTCGGCGACCCAGTCGATGTCGGGCAGCGTTTCCCATGCCCAGGACGGCTCGGGCCGGCCGAGAGCCTGGGCTGACGCGCGGATCGCCTCGGCGACCTGGCGGTCCTCGGCCTCGCCGAAGACGTCTATGCGCCATGGGCCGTCGCGCGAGATCTCGCAGCTCGTGACGACGAACCCTGCCTCGGTGAGCCGCTCTTCCAGCGCGCTTTCCCAGGCGGCGCGTTCGTCGGCGGGGGCGACGAAGCTTGCTTTGGCGGCCATCGCTCAGGCGGCCAGGTAGAGCGCGCGCTCGGGCGGCAGCGCGATGCCGACCGTGTCGCCGACGGCGTGGAGGTCGCTGCCCGACTGGAACGGCGCATCGACCAGGATCTCGCTGTCAGCAACGCGCACGCCGTAGCGCACCGTGGCGCCCAAGAATTCGCGATGGACGACCGGGCCGCGCAGGGCGCCGGCGGTGGACAGCGTCGCATGCTGGGGCCGGAACACCAGCTTCGCACCGGCCGGGATCTGTGCGCCGGCGGGCAAGGGCAGGCGCGCTCCCGCGACTTCGAATGCACCGTCCATGACCTTGCCCTCCAGGATATTGGCCGAGCCTAAAAACCCCGCGACGAAAAGATTGTCAGGTCGCTCATAAAGCTCCATCGGCGTGCCGACCTGGCGGATGGTGCCGGCCTCTATCACGGCGATGCGGTCGCAGATGGTGTTGGCTTCTTCCTGGTCGTGGGTGACGAAGATGGTCGTGAGCCCCAGCCGCTGCTGCAGGGCGCGCAGCTCGCGACGCACGCTGACCCGCATCTTGGCGTCGAGGTTGCTGAGCGGCTCGTCGAGCAGCAGCACCTTGGGTTCGATGGCGATCGTGCGGGCGACGGCGACGCGCTGCTGCTGGCCGCCCGACAGCTGCGCCGGCCGGCGGTCGGCGTAGGCGGCAAGGCCGACCAGTTCCAGCGCCTCGGCCACCTTGCGCTCGATATCGCGGCGCGGCAGGCGGCGCTCCTCGAGCCCGAAGGCGACGTTCCTGGCCACCGTCATGTGCGGCCACAGCGCGTAGCTCTGGAACACCATGCCGACATCGCGCTTCCACGGCGGCAGGCCGGCGACGTCCTGGCCGTCGAGCAGGACCTGGCCGGTCTGCGCCTGGGCAAAACCCGCGATCAGGCGCAACAGGGTGGTCTTGCCGCAGCCGGAGGGACCCAGGAAGGCGAAGAACTCGCCGGGACGGATCGACAGGTCGATGCCCTTGAGCACGCGTGTGGCGCCGTAGCTCAGGTTCACGCCGCGTATGTCGATGCTGACTGCCTTGGACATCGTGCCGCTCATATATCGAGACCGCGGTTGCGTTGCGAGCGGTCGACGGCGAGTTGCGACAGGCCCATGCAGATCGCCACGATGACCACGGCGATGACGCCCATGGCGGCGCCGGCGCCGCGGCCGGCCGGGGTCTGCATCAGCACATAGAGGCCGTAGGACAGCGGGGCATCGGAGTTGTTCTGCACCAGCATCAGCACGGCCGAGAGCTCGACCGCGGCGGTGGCGAAGCTGGTGACGAAGCCGGCCAGAAGCCCGCCGGTCATCAAGGGCACGACCACGCGGCGCACGGTGCGGGCCTTGGTAGCGCCGAGATTCTCCGCCGCCTCTTCGAGCGACACCGAGATCTGCTGCAGGGCGGCGTAGGCGGCGCGCAAGGCATAGGGCAGGCGGCGGATGGCGATGGCCAGCACGATCATGATCCACAGCGTGGCCATGGGCACGCCGCCCGGCAGGGTGACGCCATAGAAGGCGCGCAGATAGCCGATGCCCAAGACCACACCGGGGACGGCCAGCGCCGCACCGGCCAGCCAGTCGAGCATGTGCCGGCCCGGCAGCCGGGTGCGCAGCACCAGGTAGGCGATGGCGCCGCCGATCGCGACGTCGATGGCCGCGGCCAGGCCCGAATAGAGCAGGGTGTTCTTTATATAGGTGGAACTGTCGCCCAGGACGCGGGCGTAGTGCGCCAGGGTGAAGCCGTCGGGCAGGGGACTGAACGACCATACCGTAGCGAAAGACAGCATCAGCAGCCCGACATGCGGAGCCAGCACCAGGGCCAGCACCAACAGAACGACAGCGTAGGCCAATGCCGACTGGCCGCGCGTCAGGCGCCGCCGCGCCAGGCCGCCGCCGCCGCGCTGCACCGTGGCGTAGTCCTTGCCCTTCAGCACCTGGGCGGAGCCCCACATGGTGACGACGGCGATGGCGATCAGCACGACCGAGATGACGTAGCCCATGGGATCGTCGATGCCGATCGAGGTGATGCGCAGATAAGCCTGCGGCGCCAGCATCTCCTTGACGTTGAGCAGCAACGGACTCGCCACGTCGTCGAACACTTTCACGAAGACCAGGCTGGCGCCGGCGACGTAGCCCGGCATGGCCAGCGGCAGGGCGATGCGGCGGAACAGGCGGAAGCCGTGGCTGCCCAGGTTCTGCGCCGCTTCTTCCATGGCGCGGTCGATGTTGCGCAGCGCCGCTGACAAATTGATGAGGATGAAGGGGAAGTAGTGGATCGCCTGCAGGAAGATGACGCCGTTCAGCCCTTCCATGACGCCGATCTTCACGTCGAACCAATCCTCGAGCAGCAGGTTCACCGTGCCGTTGCGGCCGAACAGGAGCTGCATGGCGACCGCACCGACGAAGGGCGGCATGATCAATGGCAGGAAGCCCAGCGTCTGCACCAGCGCGGCGCCGCGGAACTCGAAACGCGTGGTGAGATAGGCAAGCGGCAGCGCCAGCACCGACGACCACAGCACCGTCATGGCCGAGACGTAGACCGAGTTCCAGAACGAGCGCACGAACAGGTCGGTGCGCGCGAAGTCGAGGAAGTTCACCAGGGTCGGCGCGCCCGTGCCCTTCTCGGTGAAGGCGACGTAGACGACGGCCGCGACCGGCACGACCAGGAAGACGACCAGGACCAGCGCGATTGCCAGGGCGAGGAGGGCGGGTCCTGACACAAGGCTTCCTCCCCTTCGCGGAGCCCGCGAAGGGGAGGTGTCCGCGAAGCGGACGGAGGGGTCATGAGCAACAGTGCCGTCGCTCATGACCCCTCCGTCGGCGTAAGACGCCGACACCTCCCCGCGCTGCGCGCAGGGAGAAAGGGAGACGCCACCGTCTTCAACGAACGAGCTTCAGCGCCTCGTCAGCCTTGGCCTTGGCCGCGGTGTACTTTTCCTTGGCGAAAGTTGCCCATTGCTGCTCGAGCTCGGCCTGGCGCGCTGTCTTCTGCTTGCCGCCGGTGAAGGCGGCGCGCATCTCGGGCGACGCGGCCTGCGCGTCGGTGACGGGCATGGCGGCTAAAAGGTCACGCGCCTCCTTGGCGAGCGCGCGGGCCTGGGCGTTGTCCTTCTTGGCCAGCGCCGCCTCGACGTCGTGCAGGGTCTTGGTGGCGGCCTTCAGCGGCTCGAGCTGGAAGGTGATGAGCTGGTCGAACAGCACGTCGACCGCCTCGTTGCGCTTCTCCGACAGCTCGGCGTTGAACGTCAGCAGGCCCTGCAGGTTCTTGTCCTTGAAGGGATTGGGATAGTCCGACGGCGCCTTCTCGTAGGTCGCCGGCCGCACCGGCAGGCGGCGGATGGTGGGCTCGAGCAATGCCTCCTGGCCGGCCGGCGACAACAGGAACTCGATGAAGGCCTCGGCACCCGCCTTGTTGGGCGCGTTGGCGACGATGCCGATGTTGGCCGGGACGAGCGTCGTCACCGACGGATAAACGAACTTCACCGGGAAGCCGCTGCCCTGCGAGGAGAAGGCGAAGAAATCGATGACGATGCCGTAGCCGACCTGGCCCGAGTTCACCGCCTCGGGCACGCCGAACGAGCGGTCGGTCACCTGATGTAGGTTGCCGGCAATCTCCTTGATGGTGCGCCAACCTTTGTCCCAGCCCTCGCCCTGCAGGATGGTCTCGATGGTGAGATGCGTGGTGCCGGAACGCGACGGCGCCGAGATCGAGACGTGATCGTAGTAGGGCGCCTGGGCGAGGTCCTGCCACTCCTTCGGTGTCGGCAGCTTCTTCGCCTTCACGTAGCGGTCGTTCCACATGATGCCGTAGCCCGACGCGGCGAAGCCGGAATAGAAGCCGTCCTTGTCGTTGACCGGGTAGGAGCCGACCTTCTCGGCGATGCCGGTGGCCTTGGGCTTGTAGGCGTCCAGGAGCTTCTTGCCTTTCAGCACTTCGAAGGCGTCGGGCGCCGAGGCCCAGAACAGGTCGACCTGGTTGTTGCCCTTGGTTTCCTCGAGGAATTTCACGCCGGCATTCGTATTGCGGTTCTGCACTTCCAGCGTCGCGCCGGGCACCGCCTTCTCGAAGGCCTTCTTGAGCGGATCGGTGACGTCCTTGGAGAACGAGGTCACGACCGTGATCTTGCCGCCCTGCGCCCAAGCGACGCCGGCCGCGAAGACGAGGCCGAGCGCGATGACGATCACACGAAACATGACGTTACTCCCCAAACGGTCGAAGCTCAGGCGGCCTCGATGAAACTGTCCAACACCTTCTTGGGCCCGGCCTTGTCGAACTCGATGTCGAGCTTGTTGCCGTCGACCGCGACGATGCGGCCATAGCCGAATTTCTGATGGAACACGCGCTGGCCGACGCTGAGGTCGGGCTTGTCGCCTTCGACGGCGCGGCGGTCGTCGAACGTCTCGTCGCGCCAGCGGGTGCGCGAGCGGCCGACACTGGTCACGCCCAGGCTCTCATAGTCGAAGCCGCTCGCCTGCTCGCGCAGCCCGCCGTGATGGCCGGCCGAATAGGTGGCGTAGAGGCCGGCGTCGCTGCTTTCGGCCAGCTGCTCGGTCGGCAGCTCGCGCAGGAAGCGCGAAGGAACGGCCGCCTGCCACTGGTTGAACACGCGCCGGTTGGCGGCAAACGAGACATAGGCCCGCTTGCGTGCCCGCGTCAGCCCGACATAGGCCAGCCGGCGCTCTTCCTCGAGGCCGGCCACGCCCTTGTCGTCGAGAGCACGCTGGTTGGGGAACAGACCTTCCTCCCAGCCCGGCAGGAACACCGTGTCGAACTCCAACCCCTTGGCGGCATGCAGGGTCATGACGCTCACCATGTCGCTGCCGGCGCGTTCGGCATTGTCGGTCAGCAGCGCCACGTGCTCGAGGAAGGCCGGCAGGGTGTCGAATTCCTGCAGGGCGTTGGTCAGCTCCTTCAGGTTCTCCAGGCGCCCCTCGGCTTCGGGCGAGCGGTCCAGGCGCAGCATGTCGGTGTAGCCCGACTCTTCCAGGATGGTCTCGACGACCTCGACATGGTTGATGCCGTCGAGCATGGCCCGCCAGCGGTCGAAGTTCTTGATCAGGTCGCCCAGCGACTTGCGTTGGCGGCCCTTCAGCTCATCGGTCTCGAGTGCTCGCCGCGTCGCTTCGAACAACGAGACCTTCTGGGCGCGCTGGACGATACGCAGCGTGCGCAACGCCGATTCGCCCAGCCCGCGGCGCGGCGTGTTGTAGATGCGCTCGAAGGCGAGGTCGTCGTCGGGCTGCACGGTCACCCGGCAGTAGGCCATCGCGTCGCGGATCTCCTGGCGCTCGTAGAAGCGCGGGCCGCCGATCACGCGGTAAGGTAGGCCCATGGTGATGAACCGCTCCTCGAACTCGCGGGTCTGGAAGCCGGCGCGCACCAGGATGGCGATCTGGTTGAGCGCATGCTTGTCGCGCTGCAGGGCCTCGATCTCCTCGCCGACGGTGCGGGCCTCCTCGTCGCCATCCCACACGCCCCGGAGGGAGATGCGCTCGCCCTCCTTGAGATCGGTCCACAGGGTTTTCCCCAGGCGGCCCTCGTTGTGGGCGATCAGGTGCGAGGCGGCGGCCAGGATATGCGGTGTCGAGCGATAGTTGCGCTCCAGTCGGACGATGGTGGCGCCCGGGAAATCCTTCTCGAAGCGCAGGATGTTGCCGACCTCGGCGCCGCGCCAGCCGTAGATCGACTGGTCGTCGTCGCCGACGCAGCAGACGTCGGGCGTACCCTGGGCCAGCAGCCGGAGCCACAGGTACTGCGCCACGTTGGTGTCCTGGTACTCGTCGACCAGGATGTGTCGGAAGCGGCGATGGTATTGGGCGAGCACGTCTGGATGGCTCTGCCACAGGGTGACGCAATGCATCACCAGGTCGCCGAAATCGACGGCGTTCACCTCGGCCAGACGCGCCTGGTACTGGCGATAGATCTCGGCGGCCTTGCCGTTGGCGAACTCGCCGGCGTCATCGCCCGACACCTTTTCCGGCGGCAGCGCGCGGTCCTTCCAGCGCTGGATGATGCCGGAAAGTATGCGGGCCGGCCATTTCTTGTCGTCGATGCCCTCGGCCTGCAGCAGCTGCTTGATCAGCCGAGTCTGGTCGTCGGTGTCGAGGATGGTGAAATTGCTCTTCAGCCCCACCAACTCTGCATGGCGGCGCAGCACGCGCACGCCGATGGCATGGAAGGTGCCGAGCCACATGCCGTCGGCCGCGCCGCCGATCAGGCTGGCGACGCGGTCGAGCATCTCGCGCGCGGCCTTGTTGGTGAATGTGACTGCAAGAACCTGCGAGGTGCGGGCGCGCCCGGTGATCAAAAGGTGGGCGATGCGGCTGGTGAGCACGCGGGTCTTGCCGGTGCCGGCGCCGGCCAGGACCAGCAGCGGCCCGCCCTCGTGGATGACCGCCTTGCGCTGTTCCTCGTTCAGCCCTTCCAGGTGGGCGTTGGGCACGACGGCGCGCCGGGCCGGCTGGGGATCAGTCGGAACGGGGTCGTCGGTGATTTCGAACGGATCGGCGGGGGGCGCCATGCAGCGTCATATAGCAATCGGGAGCGCAGACGCCTATCTTTGACGTCCGGGGGGGAATGTGCCGGCGCCGTGCGTGCCGGAGGTGGAGGTTGCCGATGGCCCGAGGGTTGAACGGTTCGGCGAACGGGTCGGGTGGTCATGTTCCGACCGGCCGGGAGGCGGTCGAGGCACGGGTGCCCGGCGTTTCCAACCTGCCGGCGGCGGTGGCCGGCGCGTTGCCTGCGGTGGTCGGCCTGCGGACCACCATTCCCAAGGACCGCCGTTCGGCCCAGACACTGGGTGCCGAGCGCGAGGGCCACGGCGTCGTGATCAGCGAGGCCGGCCTTGTCGTCACCATCGGCTACCTGATCATGGAAGCCAATACCGTCACCATCACCGACATCGACGGCAACGACTGGCCCGCCTACATCGTGGGCTACGACTATGAAAGCGGCTTCGGGCTGGTGCGCACCGAGCAGCCGCTCCGGCTGAAGCACCTGACGTTCGGCGATTCCGATTCGCTGGAGCTGCGCAGCGAGGCTTATGTCGCCGGCCTGGGCGGCGAGAAGGCGACGCTCAAGGTCAAGGTCGCCGGCCGGCGCGAGTTTGCCGGCTACTGGGAATACCTTCTGGACAACGCCATCTTCACCGTGCCGGCCTATCCGCTTTGGGGCGGCTCGGCGCTGATCGGCCAGGACGGCTCGCTGCTCGGCATCGGCTCGCTGCTCGTGCAGGAGGCGCTGGGTCCCGGGGCGCCCGCCTTCCCGGGCAACATGTATGTGCCGATCAATCGGCTGAAGCCGATCTTCGAGGAACTGGTGAGCAAGGGGCGGCTGTCGACGCCGCCGCGTCCCTGGCTCGGCCTCATTACGCTGGAGCACATGGGCCAGCTCGTGATCGGCGGCCTCAACGACGGCGGCCCGGCCGATCGCGCCGGCCTGCAGCGCGGCGACATCCTACATGCACTGAACGGCGACGTGCTCGACGACATTGCCGACTTCTATCGCAAGCTGTGGGCCAGCGGGCCTGCCGGCACGGTGGTGACGTTGCGCATGGAGCGCGACAACGACGCCTTCGAGGTCACGGTGCGCACCGGCGACCGGACGCGTTATCACAAGTTCGGCTCGGACTGATTTCCCCTATACTCTTCCAGGACGACAGAAAGGGAGAGTATCGAATGGCCCGGGCCTTCGCCTCGCAGGCGGATATGGCGGAGAAGAAGATCACCTTCAGCCGCCTGTCGGAGCATGCTTACGCCTTCACCGCCGAGGGCGATCCCAACACCGGCATCGTGGTCGGCGACGATGCGGTGCTGGTGGTCGATGCGCAGGCGACGCCGAAGATGGCGCACAAGGTCATCGAGTACATCCGCACTGTCACCGACAAGCCGATCAAGTACGTCGTGCTCTCGCACTATCACGCGGTGCGCGTGCTGGGCGCCACGGGCTTCGAGCCGCAGCACATCATCTGCAGCGAGGCCACGCGCGAGATGATCGTCGAGCGCGGCGCGCAGGACTACAAGTCGGAGCTGCAGCGCTTCCCGCGCCTGTTCGACGCCGCCGAGACCATCCCCGGCCTGACCTGGCCCACCATTACCTTCGCAGATCGCATGTCGCTGTGGCTGGGCAAGCTGCAGGTCGACATCATCCTTGCCGGCCGCGGGCACACCAAGGGCGACACGATCGTCTGGCTGCCCGAGGAGCGCACCTTGTTCAGCGGCGACCTCGTCGAATACGGCGCCACGCCGTACGCCGGCGACGCCCACTACAAGGACTGGCCCGAGACCCTGCAGAAGCTGCGCGACCTCAAGGCGCTGGCATTGGTGCCGGGCCGCGGCGATGCGCTGATGGGCGAGGGCGCCGTCGAGGAAGGCATCGCCGGCACGCAGGCCTTCCTGAGCGACCTCTATAATGCGGTGTCGCGCAGCGCCGAGGCGGGCGATTCGCTGAAACAGGCCTACGACAAGGCGATGACCGCCCTGCAGCCGCGCTACGGCAACTGGGTGATCTTCGAGCACTGCATGCCGTTCGATGTGTCGCGCGCCTACGACGAGGCCAAGGGCCTCGACCATCCGCGCATCTGGACCGCCGAGCGCGACATCGAGATGTGGTCGGCGCTGGAGAAGGCGTGATGCTGGGAGCGCGCACTCCGTGGCGCAATCATTCTCATGATTTATGAGCGCCACGGAGTGGCGCGCCCCCAGCAATGAGTTCTTACACTTACAAGCACTACCCCTACCGCCGTCCGCCCGAGCTCGACGGCAAGGCCGCGCGCCGGCCGGTGGTCATCGTCGGCGCCGGCATGGCGGGGCCGACCTTGGCGCTGGAGCTCGCGGCGCGCGGGGTGCCGGCGGTGGTGCTCGACGAGGACGACACGGTCAGCTTCGGCAGCCGCTCGATCTGCCAGGCCAAGCACAGTCTCGAAGTGTGGGACCGCTTCGGCATCGCCCAGCGCATGGTCGACAAGGGCATCACCTGGGAGCAGGGCGAGGTCTATCTCCGCGACCAACCTGTCTACCGCTTCAACCTGCAGCCTGAACCCGGCCACAAGTTCCCGGCGTTCGTGAACCTGCAGCAGTACTACGTCGAGGAATTCCTGTACGAACGCTGCCTCGCCGAGCCTGCGATCGAGATGCGCGTCCGCAGCAAGGTCGTCGGCGTCGCGCCGCACGGCGATCACGTCGCGGTCGAAGTCGAGACGCCAGACGGCCGCTACACGCTCGAGGCCGAGTGGCTGATCGCGTGCGACGGCGTGCGCAGCCCGGTGCGCCACATGCTCGGTCTGGCGTTCGAGGGCGAGGTCTTTCACGATCAATTTCTGATCGCCGACATCCGCCTGCTCGACGAACTGCCCAAGGAGCGGCGCTTCTGGTTCTACCCGCCGTTCCATCCCACTAATTCGGTGCTGCTGCACCGCCAGGCCGACAACGTGCTGCGTGCCGACTTCCAGCTCGGCCACGACGCTGATGCCGAGGAGGAGAAGAAGCCCGAGAACGTCGACCGCCGGCTGCGCCTGATGTTCGGCCCCGAAGCGCGCTGGGAGCACGAGTGGACCAGCGTCTACACCTTCACCTGCCGGATGATGCAGCGCTTCGTGCATGGCCGCGTGATCTTTGCCGGCGATGCCGCCCACGTCGTCTCGCCGTTCGGCGCGCGCGGCGGGAACGGCGCGATCGCCGATGTCGACAACCTCGCCTGGAAGCTTGCCCTGGTCGTTGGCGGCAAGGCGCCCGAGGCGTTGCTCGATTCCTACGACAGCGAGCGCCGGGCGGCGGCGCGCGAGAACATCCTCAATTCGACGCGCAGCACCGATTTCATCACGCCCAAGTTCCCGGCGTCGCGCGCCTTCCGCGACGCCGCGCTCGCCCTGGCGCGCGACTTTCCCTTTGCCCGCGCCCTGATCAACAGCGGTCGCCTGTCGGTGCCGACGCAGCAGGCCGAGTCGCCAATCGACACGCCGGACCGCGACGGCGACTGGGTCGGCGGCCCGGGGCCGGGGCGGGCGATGCTCGACGCGCCGCTCGGTAACGGCTGGCTGATCGACCGGCTGGGCCGCGACTTCAGCCTGCTGACGTTCGGCGAGGGCCAGGTCGAGCCGCCCGAGGGCGTCACCGGCGTCGCGATCGCCGGCAATGGCCTGGCCTGGCGGCGCTACGACGCGCGCCCGGGGACGACCTATTTGATCCGCCCCGATCGCTATGTCACGGCGCGTTGGCGCAGCCATGATCCCGCTGCTGTCGTCGCCGCCCTCGATCGGGCCCAAGGGCGCAACATGGGCAGGAGCCACGCATGACAGCCTTGCGACGAACCTTGAACCTCGCCCGGCCCGACGACATCTACAACGCCATCGTCGACGCCCATAAGGGACTGAGCGACGAGCAGTGCCGCGACTTCGACGCGCGGCTGATCCTGCTGCTGGTCAATCACATCGGCGACGAAGCCGTGATCCGCGAAGCATTGAAGGAGGCCGCCGCGACATGAACGACAAGGGTCCCGTTGCCGCTGTCACCGTCCGGCTGGCGACGGTGGACGATGTCGAGCTGCTGCATCGCTTCTCGGTCGATCTCGCGAGCTACGAGGACGAGCCCGACTCCGTCACCGCCACGCCACAGTCGCTGGCGCGCGACGGTTTCGGCAAGGATCCGCAATTCGCCGCCCTGATCGCCGAGCGGGCCGGCGCGCCCGTGGGTTTCGTACTCTACACCTTCAACTACTCGGTATGGACCGCCGCGCGCGGCATCTTCATCGAGGACATCTGGGTGGTGCCCGAGGAGCGCCGCGGCGGCGTGGCGCGCGCGCTGATGCAGGCGCTGGCGCAGGAGTGCGTCGCCAAAGGATACAAGCGCATCGACCTCAACGTGCTCGACTGGAACCCGGCCCGCGCCTTTTACGAACGCCTGGGCTTCAAGTGGATCCGGAACTGGCTGCCGTACCGCCTGAGCGGCGAGGCGTTGGAAAGGCTGGCCTCGCCATCCTGACCGCACGTCGGGTGAAGTATACGGAGGTCTAATCGCTGCAGACGAATGTGCGATGGCTGCAGCGTGCGCATCGGCTCAGGTTGTGATGGAGGGCAGGACATCTGGTGCCTGTCCGCATCCGCCGAGGGCAGCTGCCATGAATCGCTACGTCGTCCTGCCGATCGCCCTGTCCGTCATCTTCTGTTGCGGATCGGCGATGGCGCAGATCGTCGGCCAAGACCCCACCCTGACGTCGCCCCTGGGCGTGACATCGCCCTTGGGGCTGGGGCCCGGTATGCCGGTCGCGCCCACAGGCATTCCCATGGGAGCGACCGAGCTTGCTTCGCCCGGCATCGGCCCGCCGCCGGACATGTCGTCGACGGCAATGCCCACCGGCTCGGTATTCGATGGTGGGGGCATGACGACAATGACCGGTGGGAACGTCCCGACGACCGTGGTCGGCGCCATGACGAATCCCTCGACATCTGCGTCTGCGCCAATGCCGATGACCTCGCTGCAGACCGTTGGCCGGTTGGGGATTCCTCTCGGCTCCGTCGAGCTTGGCGGTGGCGGCCTTAGTCCGCTACCCGATCCGGTGCCCGCCCTCGTGCCCATGGCCGAGCCGGCCGCACCGCCCGCCTTGGTGGCCCCGACCGTCATGGCGCCGGCGGCGATGGCGGCGCCGGCAGCGACCTGCGTGACCACGTCAGTTCCCTCCGCTGGCGCGGCCACGGCGCCGGGCGGCTGCTGAGAGCGACGAGGTGCTGCGATGCGAAGAACCAGCAAGGTGGCCACTATCGGCCTCGTTGCCGCCATGGTGGCGGGTGGCGGGCTTGCCGCGGCTCATCGATGGAACGCTGAGCACGGGCCGGCCTCTGTTCCGGTAGCCGCCACGGTGCCGGTCGTCGCGGGCACGGTCAAACGTGGCGACGTGCCGATCTACCTGCGCGGCGTCGGCACGGTGATCGCCTACAACACGGTGGTGGTGCGCAGCCAGATACAGGGCCAGCTGACGCGCATTGCCTTCACCGAAGGCCAGGCCGTGCATGCCGGCGACCTTCTGGCCGAGATCGATCCGCGTCCCTTCCACGCCCAACTTGACCAGGTGACGGCCATGCGCGACCGCGATCGCGCCCAGCTCGCCAACGCCCAAGCCAACCTCGGGCGCTACGCCGATCTCGGTGCCAAGGGGTGGGCGAGTCAGCAGCTCGTCGATACCCAGAAGGCGCAGGTCGCGCAGCTCACCAGCGCCATCAAAGCCGATGAGGCCCTGATCGAGGCGGCGTCCGTCCAGCTCGGCTACACCCGGCTCACCTCGCCGATCAACGGCATCACCGGCGTGCGCCAGATCGACATCGGCAACATCATCCATCCGACCGACGCCAACGGCCTGGTGGTCGTCACCCAGATCGAGCCGATCTCGGTGATCTTCACCTTGCCCGAGACCGACCTGCCGCAGATCCAGCAGCAGATGGCACGCGGGCCGCTCTCGGTGCTGGCCTACAGCCAGGACGACACGATCGAGCTCGATCGCGGCCGGCTCGCCCTGCTCGACAACGAGATCCTGCAGACGACCGGCACGGTCCGCCTGAAAGCCGAGTTTGCCAACACGGCGCACCGGCTGTGGCCGGGCGAGCTGATCAATATCTGGCTGCAACTGGAAGTCCGCCACGATGGCCTGACCGTGGCCGCCTCGGCCGTGCAGCAGGGACCGCAAGGCGCCTACGTCTATGTTATCGGGCCGGACAGCACGGTGGCGCTGCGGCCGATCACGGTTGGCGAGGTGAGCGGCGGACAGGCGCTGATCACCGCCGGGCTTTCGGGCGGCGAGCAGGTCGTGGTCGACGGACAGTATCGCCTGCAGGCGGGCAGTCGCGTCACGCTCCTGCATGGCAAGGCAGCCGAGGATGCGGCGGCGCAGAGCCTGCAACGCACGCCCATCCCATGAACCTCTCGGCCCCCTTCATTGCCCGTCCGATCGCGACGGTGATGCTGATGGTCGGCGTGTTGCTGGCCGGACTGGCGGCCTATCCGCTGCTGCCGGTGGCCTCGCTGCCCAACGTCAACTATCCGACGCTCCAGGTGACCGCCCAGCTTCCCGGCGCCGATCCGCAGACCATGGCGTCGTCGGTGGCGACGCCGCTCGAGCTGCAGTTCGGGCAGATCCCGGGCCTGGTACAGATGACCTCGGCGAGCGCGCTGGGCTTCACCCAGATCACCCTGCAGTTCGACCTCGGCCGCGCGATCGACGGGGCGGCGACCGACACCTTGTCGGCCATCAACGCCGCATCGGCGCAACTGCCAATCGGGCTGCCGTATCCACCGACCATCCGCAAGGTGAACCCGGCCGACACGCCGATCCTGGTGCTCGCCGTCACCTCCGACAGCCTGCCGCTCACCGTGGTCGACGCCTACGCCGAGAACATCCTGGTCCAGAAGATCTCGCAGATCCCCGGCGTCGGCATCGTCGGCGTCGGCGGCCAGCAGAAGCCCGCGATCCGCGTCCAGCTCGATCCCCAGGCGCTCGCCTCGCGCGGCATCAGCCTGGAGGATGCGCGCAACGTCATCGCCCAGGCCAATGTGGACATGCCGCGCGGCACGCTGAACGGTCCGCGGCAGACCTACACCATCAACACCAACGACCAGCTGCTCGACCCGGAGGCCTACAATTCGCTGATCCTGGCCTATCGCAACGGTTCGCCGGTGCGCGTGCGCGACGTCGGCAAGGCTATCGACGGGCCGGAGAACAACCTGGTGGCGGGCTGGTACAACCACAAGCGCGCGGTCATCCTGGCCATCCAGCGCCAGCCGGGCGCCAACGTCATCGACACCGTCGCGCGGGTGAAGGCGGCGTTGCCGGTGCTCCAGGCATCGGTGCCGGCGTCCCTCAAGGTCGATGTCATCTCCGACCGCACCGAGACGATCCGCGCCTCGATCAGCGACGTGCAATTCACCCTCGGGCTCACCGTGGCCCTGGTGGTGATGGTGATCTTCCTGTTCCTGCGCAACGTCTGGGCGACGATCATCCCCGCCGTCACCGTGCCGCTGTCCCTGATCGGCACGTTCGCCGTGCTCTACGAGCTGGGCTACAGCCTCGACAATCTGTCGCTGATGGCGCTGTCGATCGCCGTCGGATTCGTGGTCGACGACGCCGTGGTCGTCATCGAGAACACGGTCCGCCACCTGGAGCAAGGCGCGTCGCCGGTCCAGGCGGCCCTGGCCGGCGCCAGCGAGATCGGCTTCACCATCGTCTCGATCACCCTGTCGCTGATCGCGGTCTTCATCCCGCTGTTCCTGATGGGCGGCTATGTCGGGCTGCTGTTCCGCGAATTCGCCGTCGCGGTCAGCGTGTCGCTGGTTCTGTCGCTGGCGATCTCGCTGACCCTGACGCCGATGATGTGCGCGCGCCTGCTGAAGCCGCACGACCGGGAGGTCAGTCATGGCCGGCTGTACCGGCTCTCCGAGCGCGCCTTCGACGGGCTGCTCGGCCTCTATGAGGCCGGGCTGACGGTGGTGCTGCGCCATCGCCTGGTGACGCTGCTGGTCATGCTCGGCACGGTGGCGCTGACCGGCTGGCTCTATGTCGTCATTCCCAAGGGCTTCTTCCCGCAGCAGGACACCGGCCTGATCCTGGGCCTGAGCGAGGCGGCACAGGACATCTCGTACCCAGCCATGGTGCAGCGCCAGCAGGCCGTGATCGACGCCGTGCTCAAGGATCCGGCCGTCGCTTCGGTCGGCTCGGCGATCGGCGCCGGCGGCGGCACCACCACCCTCAACAGCGGGCGCGTGTTCATCGCGCTGAAGCCGTACGACCAGCGCGATGCGACGGCCGACCAAGTCATCCGCGGCCTGCAGGCGCGGCTCGCCAAGGTCGAGGGCATCACGCTCTACATGCAGGCGGCCCAGGACATCACCGTCGGCGCAAGGCTAGCCAAGACGCAGTACCAGCTCACCCTGTCCGACGCCGATCCCGGCGAGCTCGAGCACTGGGCCGAGCTCTATCTCGACAAGATGAAGGCCATTCCCGGCATCGCCGACCTCACGACCGACCAGGAGAATGCCGGCCCGCTGCTCGACATCGTCGTCAACCGCGAGGTCGCGTCGAGCTACGGCATCCTGCCGGCGACGGTGGAAACACGCTCAACGACGCCTTCGGCCAGCGCATCGTGTCGACCATGTTCACCATGCTCAACCAGTACCACGTCATCCTGGAGGTGCCGCCGCGCTTCCAGAACGGTCCGGAGGCGTTGAGCGATATCTATGTGCGTTCGGCCGCGGGCCAGCAGGTGCCGCTCAAGACCTTGACCAAGAGCGCCGTGAAGGTATCGCCGCTCGTGGTCAACCATCAGGGCCAGTTCCCCTCGGTGACGATTTCCTTCAACCTCGCGCCGGGGGTCGCGATCGGAGACGCCGTTGCCGCCATCCAGCAGGTCGCGCACCAGCTCGGCGCGCCCGCGTCGCTCGCCACCAGCTTCCAGGGCAATGCCCAAGCCTTCCAGGCGTCGTTGTCCAGCACGCCGCTGCTGATCCTGGCCGCCCTGGTCGTGATCTATCTCATCCTCGGCATCCTCTACGAGAGCGCCATCCATCCCGTGACCATCCTGTCGACGCTGCCATCGGCGGGCGTGGGCGCGCTGCTGATACTGATGGCGGCAGGCTTCGACCTCAGCGTCATCGCCCTGGTCGGCATCATCCTGCTGATCGGCATCGTCAAGAAGAACGGCATCATGCTGGTCGACTTCGCGCTGCAGGCCGAGCGGCAGCAGGGACTGTCCCCCGAGCAGGCGATCTACCAGGCCTGCATCCAGCGCTTCCGGCCGATCCTGATGACGACCATGGCGGCTCTGTTGGGCGCCGTGCCGTTGATGCTGGGCAGCGGCGCCGGATCGGAGATCCGCCAGCCGCTGGGCTACGCGATCGTCGGCGGCCTCGTCGTCAGCCAGCTGATGACGCTCTACACGACGCCCGTGGTGTTCCTCTATCTCGACCGGCTGCGCCGGCGCCAACCGACAAAAGCCGGCAATCCGGCGCAAGCGAGCGCGTCGAGGAACCCATAGATCATCGATATGCACGGGAGCCAACTCCGCTTCCCGGCAGAACGATGAAAGGTCCCTCAAATGACAAAGCTCACTTCTCTGTCCGTCGCGGCGGTCACAGCCCTGGTGGTCGGTCTCGGCTTCGCCGCGACCGGCAATGCCCAGACCCCCATGGAGTCTCCCATGGCGTCGCCGATGAGCGACCAGGAGTACTGCCACCTGCTCGCCGCGACATACTCGGGCGGCTACTACGACGGCGTCTTCAAGTACGGCCGCTCGGACGTCGGCAACGCGACCGCCGTCGCCATCGCCCAGTGCCTCGAGGGCGACGCCAAGCCGGCGATCCCGGTGCTCGTGCAGAAGCTGCACGATGAAGGCATGCCCGTGCCGGCCCGTGGATGATGGAAAAGACGGGCTTCGCCGCCGCGGTCTGCATCGGCTCGGCGGCGAAGCGTCGCCAACCAATGTATGAGTGCTTCACACCAATGCGGCCTCCGATGCGATCTCTCGCAGGACTAGATCTGATCCGTCCTGCCTGCGGGACAGTCGGAGGTCGCATCCATGTCAATCGTCGATCAGGGCATAGTGGTCCAGCGGGGCCAAGCGCTGGCCAAGGGCGGTCTCGCGCCCTGGCAGCAGCGCGCCGTCACGGCCTATGTCGAAGAGCATCTCGCCGAGCCGATCGCGCTCTGCACGCTGGCGCGGCTGGCCCGGCTCAGCCCGTACTACTTCTGTCGGGCCTTCAAGCGCTCGCTCGGGATGCCGCCGCATCGCTATCACAGCAACCGGCGCATCGAGCACGCCAAGCTTCTGCTGGCGCAGCCCGAGGCGTCAGTGACCGATATCGGACGGCGCGTCGGCTACGGCGAGACGAGCTCGTTCACGACCGCCTTCCACAAGGCGACCGGCATCACGCCGACCGCCTATCGCCGGAGCCTCACTTCTTTTGGGATAGCCCCATGACCCGCCCGGCCTTGATGGGCCGCGGCAGGTCCTTGTGCGCCTGCCACAACTCGTCCAGCCGCGCCGCCACCGGGACCGGCCAGGGCGCCGAGCGGCGGCTGGCATAGTCGATGTTCATCACGATCGTCTCATTGGTCGCGGCCAAATAGCCCTGCTCGGCGTGATACATCTCGTGGAACAGATGGACCTTCTTGGCATCGCGGGCGAGAAGCTGCGTCGCAAAGCGCATCGGCGCGCCCTCGCGCATCTCGCGGTCGTAGGTCACGTGTGTCTCCAGCACGAAGGTCATGCCGAGCTTGCCGTCGACGTAGCGCCGGCCCAGTCCCATGTTGCGCATGAAGGCGCCCGAGGCCTGGTCGAAGGCGGTGACGTAGAAGGCGACGTTCATGTGGCCGTTCCAGTCGACCCATTCGGGCAGGACCTTCGAGGTATGGGTGTCGAGCGGCGCCCGGGTGACCAGCTCGGGCAACTCGTAGGGCAGTGAATCGAGCATACGCTTACTTCTTCCTCTTGATGCCGATGAGCCGGCCGGCCTGCGATGGCGCCGCCAGCTTCTTGTGCGCGGCCGCGAGCTTGTCGATGCGCTCCATCGCCCACTCGGGCCATGGCGCCGAGCGGCGCGTCTCGTAGTCGATGTGCATCAGCATCAGCTCGTTGGTGGCGGCGAGATAGCCCTCGGTCTCGTGATGCATGCAATGGATGAAGTGCAGGCGCTTGGCGTCGTGGTCGAGGATCTGGCTGGTGATGCGCAGCGGATCGCCCTCCTTGACTTCGCGGTCGTAGGTGACGTGCGCCTCGAGCACGAAGGTCATGCCCATCTTCTCGCGCGTGTACTCCCAGCTGCAGCCGAATTGGTTGCACAGCGTGTCGGTCGCCTTGTCGAAGGCCACGACATAGAAGCCGACATTCATATGGCCGTTCCAGTCGATCCACTCCGGCAGCACCGTGGCGCGGTGCTGGTCGAACGGCGCCGACAGGTCGAGTTCGATCATGGGGTAGGGCGGTACTATCATGCGGGGCGGACCCTAGCGAAGCCGCCGCCTGCACCGCAAGCGTCGAGGTTCACTTACTTCGCCGCTTGAGCCGACGCCTCGCGAAGCTGCTGGTAGTAGGCGGCGACGGCCGCCATGTCCTGCTCGCTGAGCCGCTTGGCGATGTCGGCCATGCCCTCGGCGCTGTCCTTGCGCGCGCCCGACTTCCACATCTGCAATTGCAGCGCGACGTAGTCCGCATACTGGCCTGCCAGGTAGGGGATCGCGGGGAACTCGCCAATGCCGCCCGGACCATGGCAGTTGTTGCAGGCCGGCAGCTGCTTCGCCTGGTCACCGGTGCGCGCCAGTTGCCGACCGCGCTCGACCAGCATGGCGTCCGCGCGCTTGTTGAACACGAACGGCCCCTCGGCGTTGGCGTAGTACGCGGCCACGGCGGCGCCGTCGGCGGCCGACAGGGCCTTGGCGATCGGTCCCATCAGCGCACTGGTGCGTGCGCCCGATGCGTAGTCGGCGAATTGCCTCGACATGTACCAGGCCGACTGGCCGGCCAGGCGGGGAAAGGCGCCGCTGCCGTCGGCGATGCCGTTCTGCATATGGCAGCCGGAGCAGGCCGGGACGGCGTCGCCGACGCCGTTGGCCGCGATGTCGGCGCCGCGCTTCAGGCTGTCCTGCGCGCGGACGGCGAGGGGCAGCGCGAAGAGGAACGCGGTCAGCCCGGCGACGAAGCGCCTCACGTCGGCACCAGCGCGCCCGGCGCCTTCAGGTACCGGTTCTTGATCGCGTCGAGCGCCCAGTAGGTCAGTGCGCCGACCGTGCCGGTCGGATTGTACGAGGCATTGTGCGGATAGGCCGAGGCGCCGATCACGAACACGTTGGGCACGTCCCAGCTCTGCAGGTAGCGGTTGACCGCGCTCGTCCTGGGATCGTTGCCCATGATGGCGCCGCCGGTATTGTGCGTCGTCTGGTAGATCGTCGAGTCGTAGGGCCGTTCGCGCGGCGCGCCGGCCACGATCTTGCCGCCCATGGCGCGGCCGATGCCGATCGCCTTGTCGGTGACGTAGCGCGACATGCGCACGTCGTTCTGCGGGAAGTCGAAGGTCATGCGCAACAGCGGCTGGCCCCAGGCGTCCTTGTAGGTCGGATCGAGGTCGAGATGGTTGCCGCGCATCGGATGCGAGGAGCCGTGGCAGGTCAGCACGACGGTATGGTTGTAGTGGCGCGCCACGGCCTGCTTCCAGCCCAGGCCCCAGCGCGGCGTGCCGGGCGGCACGGGATGGAACTCGATCGGCCGGCCGCCGGTCATGGTGGCGCTGATATAGGCGCCGCCGACGAAGCCCAGCCCCTTGTGGTCGAAATTGTCGCCGGCGAAGTCGTCGATCACGGTGCCGCTGGCGCCCGACGCCATGAAGGGATTGATGACGACGTCCTGGTCGTAGAAGACCGACGCGTAGCTCATGGTCTGGAAGGCGTAGTTGCGGCCGACCGTGCCTTCGCCGGTCGCCGGGTCGTAGGGCTTGCCGATGCGCGAGTTCAACAGCATGCGCACGTTGTTCAGCGAATAGGCCGTGATCAGCACCAGCTCGGCCGGCTGCTCGTACTCGCGGCCGGCGGCGTCGACATAGGTGACGCCGGTCGCCTTCTTGCCCGTGCTGTCGAGATTGACGCGCAGCACCTGGCAGCCGATGCGCAGCTCGTAATCGGGATTCTTCAGGGCGACCGGCAGGATGACGGTCTGCGGGCTCGCCTTGGCGAAATGCTCGCAGGCGAAGCGCTCGCAGAAGCCGCAGAACACGCACTGGTGCAGCGAGAGCCCTTCGGGATTGGTGTAGGGCTCGCTGAGCGTCGAAGCAGGCGAGGGGAAGGGATGATAACCCAGGCTCTCGGCGCCCTTGCGGAACAGCGCGCCGTAGTAGGGTTCCTTCATCGGTCGTGTCGGGTACTCGCGCGAGCGCGGGCCCTCGAAGGGATTGCCGCCGGCCTGGACGACGCCCTTGATGTTGCCCGCCTTGCCGGACGTGCCGCAGAGATATTCGAAGCGGTCGTAGTGCGGCTCGAGCTCGGCGTAGGTGACGCCCCAATCCTGGATGGCCAGCTCGGGATCGACGAAGCCTTTGCCGTAGCGCCCTTCGAGATGCGTGCGGTAGACGAAGTCGGCCGGCTGGAAGCGCCAGGTGAGACCGTTCCAATGCACCGCCGCCCCGCCCAGGCCGGTTCCCGGCATGAAGCCCTGCCAGCGTCGCATCGGTAGCGCCGTCTGGCCGGTCGAGTTGCGGAAGGTCATCGCCTCCTTGACGTTGTCCTGGGTCAGCGCCTTGCGCACGGCATAGCGCAGTTCGTCGTGGATGGCGGGCGACTGGAAGTCCGGCACGGTATCGCGCATCGGCCCGCGCTCGAGGCCAACGACCTTCAGGCCCGTCGCCGCCAACTCCTTGCCTAAAATGGCGCCGGTCAGGCCGACGCCGACCGTGACGACGTCCACCGCCTTCAGACGCTCGGCCATCAGCGCTGGCCTGCCGGAATGCCTGGCTGCACATGGACGTGGCCATGACTGTCCTCGGCAAGGCTGGTCGGCTTGCGGTCGAGCTTCAGCCCGTGCTGGTCGACCAGCTCGTAGTACGAGGCATAGGCGCCGGGGAAACCGATCATCTTCCACGCGACCATGTCGCGATTGCCGCCATAGACCGGATCGCTGAAGAAGCCTTCGACCGTGGCGTTCCACAGATGGGCGAAAAAGACGTGCGATGGCACGCCGCCGAGATCCGCGGCCCCGGCTTCGAGGCTGCGCAGATAGGCGTCCTGCTGCTCGCCGCTCATCTTGGCGAACGGCGTGCCGGCGCGCGCCAGGTCTTTGTTGATGGCGGCCAGTGCCGTCCGGAACAGCTCGGCGGGCGTGAAGGGGAGCTGGTAGCCCTGGCTCGGCGTGCCGGGCTGCCAGGGGCCGCTGCGATAGAGCCGCTCGCCGGCGCCCCAGGCGCCGTTCAGCTCCTTGTCGAGGAAGTTGGCGACGCCCGCTTCCAGCGCGCCGGGCCATTTGTCGTCGGCCGGGATCAGCCGCGATACGGCGGCTTCGATGAAGGCGACCTCGTCGGTGTTGAAGAAGAGATAGGTGGTCGGCTGTGCCGCGGGCCGAGCCTGTTGCGACGCCGCTTCAGGCGGTGTTGCCAGTGCCGCTGCAACGGCGCCCGTTGCGGCGACCACATCCCTGCGCGAGAGACGGCTCATCGCGTCCTCCCCCGTTCATCTTGTCCTGTCCCCGGCAGGCACTGTCGCATTCCGTGCGCCTTCGTACCAGCGTGACATTAGTTCGATGGCGATCCAGGTCAGGACCGAGCAGGCCAGCAGTACGTAGAGTCCATTGTGCCAACCGATCTGGTCGACGATCAGGGCGAACAGCGTCGGCGAGAAGGCGTTGACCAACAGGATCGGCGTGGCGATCAGCCCAAGCACCGCACCGTAGCCCTCGGCGCCGAACAGCGCCAAGGGCACGGCGCCGCGCACGATGGTGATGACGCCCTGCGAGGCGCCCAGCAGCAGCGTGAAGGCGACCAACAGCCAGAGCTCGCCGCGCGCCACCATCAGCAGCACCAGGCAGGGCGGCAGCACGCCGATGGCGATGCGGGCGACCGTCATGGCCTTGAGGTTCTTGGCGAAGAATATTTCTATCAATCGACCGCCGAACTGGCCGTGGCCCTTGAGGGAGGCGACCCAAACGGCGACTGCTCCGACCAACCCGGCCGCCTCGAGCAAGGGTACGAGCTGCAGCGAGATCACGCCGAACACGAAGCCGTTCAGCGACATGATCAGGGCGAACAGCACCATTCCGATGGTGCGTTGCCGGCCTTGCAGGGCCGGTCCTTCGGGAGATGACGTCGTGGGCTTGGCTGCCGTCGTCGCCGCAGCGCCTGTCTCGCGCCAGGACAGGCCAATCCAATTCAGCGGCAGGCAGATCACGAGGTTAATCGTCGCGAACAGCATCAGCGTGCCGCGCCAGCCATAGGCCTCGTTGAGGTAATGGCCGATCACCCAGAAGACCGTCGAGGCATAGGCGCCGTAGAGCGTGAGATAGGAGATCGCCAGCCGGCCGCGGCTCGGCACGACCTGCACCAGGGCGGCGAAGGCGGCGTCGTAGAGGCAGCAGCGCATGCCGATGCCCATCACGATCCAGGCCGCGAAGTAGGGGACGACGCCCTGGACCTGGGCCAGGGCGAACAGGCCCAGCGACACGATCACCGTGCCGGCCGACATGACGATGCGCGCGCCGATGCGGTCGATCAGGCGGCCGACCGACGTCGAGATCACGCCCATCGTCACCAGCGCCACGCTGAAGCCCAGGAAGATCGTGCTGATGGCCCAGCCGGTCTCGGCCGCGATCGGTTTGGCCAGCACGCCCAGGCAATAGAAGCTGGTGCCCCACGCCGTGATCTGGGTGATGCCGAGCGCGTTGACTGCGATGGCGAAGGGGCTGCGCATCAGCGCTTGCACTCGGGGATTTCCGACAGGTCGCGGAAGATGCGTTTGCCGAAGCGCTCGCCGGTCGCGATCATGTCGTCGGCGCCGGCCGACGGCCCGCCGATGCGCAGCACGGCATCGCACTTGCCGACCAGCTCGCGCGCCACCGGATGGAAGATCTCGTCGAACACCGCATCGCCGGTCTTCTTCGAGCCGGCATGCTTCAGCAAGGGCAGGGCGAACCATTCGCCCAGTACCGGCAGATGGCCGCGCCGGAACACTTTCAGCGCCATGTCCTCCATGGCATCGACGTTGCGCCGGATCAGCACGGGATCGTCGTTGGTGCCGGAGCGGTAGGGCCCGGCGATCAGGATCATGAGCTGCTCACTCATCGCGGGATCTCCAGCAGTTCCTGCGCCACCAGGTCGGGCGCGGAGATGATGCAGTTGTGGCCGGCCGCGATCGGCCGGTAGCGGATGTGCGGCATGGCCTGGACCTTCTCATGCATGCCGGCCGACACGGGGTAACGCGGCTTGGTGCAGGCGATGTAGGTCATCGGCCGGCCGTTGCCGGCGGGGTGGCTCATGCGGATGGGCTTGGTGTAGCAGGCCACCGGATGCGGCGTGAGCTGGCCGTGCGTCCACGCCGCCAGCTCAGGGTCGTCGATGATCAGGCTGCCGACCGGCGCGAAGGGCAGCACCTCGGTGCCGTTCACCACCTGCACCAGCTTCCGGCGCTTGGCGACGATCGCAGCCGGAATGCGGCCGAAGATCGACTGGCCGTCCTGGGCGATGCCACCGTCGATGATCACGAGATGGGCGATGCGCTCGGGGACGCGGTCGGTCACCAGGCTGGCGATCAGGCTGCCGAAGCTGTGGCCGACCAGCACGATGTCGGAAAGATCGTCCCGCTCCAGCGCCGCCACCGTGTCGGCCACGAACACGTCGTTGTCGAGCTCGGGCGACAGCTCGGCCGCGCGCTCGCCGACGCCGCGAAAGGGCAGGGCTTGGGCGTCATGGCCCGCGGCACGCAGGCGTTCCAGCACGAATTGCCAGGACCAGGCGCCCATCCAGGCGCCGGGCAGGCAGAGATATGTCCGTTTCATTGAGCCGGTCTTAGCCGGCTAGTTCACCAAGGTCGAGAGGTGCGAATTGCGTGCGCGGAGAAAGCGCTCCAGCCGGGCCTCGTAGTCGGCGCCTACCGCCTGGGCGATCGACGGTCTCCCGGCGAGCACCTTGCGCCAAGCGGCCACCTTGGGCTTGCCGGCCAGGATGCCGAGCGCGCCGATGCGATCGAAGACATCGAAGTATCGGAATACCGGGCCGAACACCGCGTCGACCAGCGAGAAGGCGCCGTCGAACCACGGACCCTCTCCCAGATGGTTCTCCAGCCGGGCGAACTTCGCCGCCAGCGCCTCGGCCTTCGTCGCAAAGGCCGTGGGATCCTTGGCCGAATAGAGCCCGGCGATGTCGTTCAGGACGGCCGAGCCGAACTCGATCCAGGCGCGGTGTTCGGCGCGCCGCAGGGGATCGGCGGGATGCAAGGGATGCGGCCGCGTCTCCTCGAGATACTCCAGGATCACCGCGCTCTCGAAGATGGCGCGGTCGTCGACCTTGAGCACCGGCGTCTTGCCGAGCGGCGACAGGTCGAGGAACCAAGCCGGCTTGTCGGCGAGGTCGACGTAGACGCGCTCGAACGGCACCATCTTCTCGGCCAGCGAGATGGCGGCCCGCTGGACGTAGGGGCAGAGGTGATGGCTGACGAGGGTGAGGGAGGGAGGCATGAGCCATTTCAAATAGATGCACTTGCATTGATATGGATGCAGTTGCATGTACTGTCAAGGCCCGGTATGGTGCCATCATGAGCGACAAGCCGGCCGAGGCGACGATCCGGGCATGGGCGCGCCTGATGAAGGCGCAGCACCGGGCGCTGGGCTCGGTGGAGAGCGCGTTGAAGGCGGCGGGGCTGCCGCCGCTCGCCTGGTACGACGTGCTGCTGGAGACCGAGCGTGCCGGCAGGGACGGCCTGCGGCCTTTCGAGCTCGAGCAGGCCATGCTGCTGGCGCAATACAACCTCTCGCGCCTGGTCGACCGCATCGAAACTGCCGGTTACGTCGAGCGGCGGCCGTGCGCCGACGACGGCCGCGGCCATCTCATCGCCATCACCGACGCCGGCCGGGCGATGCGCCGGCGCATGTGGCCGGTCTATGCGCGTGCCATCGAGGCCGCGGTTGGCCAGCGCCTGTCGGGCAAGCAGGCGGCGACGCTCGGCGAGCTCTTGGGCCAGCTGATCGACGAACCGTCATGAGGTTCCTGTTCTTCAGCGGCGGTTTCACCGTCGGCGGCATGGAAACCGCGTACCTGTCGCTGATGAAGGGCCTTGTTGCACGCGGTCATCAGCCCACGGCGATCGTCAGCGGCTGGACCGACGGCGAGGTACCGCGTCTCCTCGACGAGGCCGGTATCTCGCATCACGAAGTGCGGCTCGGCCGGTTCTATATCAGCAATGCGCTCTTCACCTGGCACGCCATACGGCGCATGCCCGAGGCGCGGCGCCAGCTTCGCGCCATTGCTGCCGACGTACGGCCCGACTGGGTGATTTCGCCCGACGTGCAGCCTCTGCTGCTGTCGGCCTCGATCCTGCGGACGCGGCGCGCGCTCTTTCTGCAATCGCCGCCTGAGCGCCTGATGCAGCATCGCTGGGTCGGCCGCCTGCTCGACCGGCGGCTCGATCGCGTGCTCTGCTGCTCGCGGTTCATCGCCGAGTGGGCCCGCAGCACCCCAGTCGATCCCGCCAAGCTCGCCGTCGTCTACAACGGCGTGCCGATGTCTTCCGCGGCGCCCATTGTCGACCGGACGCCGCCGCGCCTTGCCATCGTCGGCCGCCTCGTCGGGCAGAAGCAGCACATGGTGCTACTCGAGGCCTGCGCCCTCCTGAAACAGCGCGGTGTCGACTGCCGGCTCGACATCGTCGGCACCAAGGGTGGCGACTTCTCCGACGCTGTCGAAGCGCGCATCGCGGCCCTCGGCCTCGTCGAGCTGGTACGCTGGACCGGTTTTGTCGCCGACCGCGACCTGCTGTACCGCGACGTCGACATCCTGGTCGCGCCGGCCGTCGGGGAGCCGTTCGGCCTGACGGTCGCGGAAGCGGGCGCCTATGGCCTGCCGGTCGTCGCGGCGCGTTCCGGCGCCTTTCCCGAGATCGTCGAGGACGGCCGCACCGGCCTGTTGTTCGCACCGGGCGATGCGGCCGACCTGGCGCGCAATCTCGAGCGCCTCGTGCGCGATGCCGAGCTGCGCCGCCGCCTGGGGGCCGCGGGCCGCGAGCGTGTCGCGTCGACCTTCACGATCGACGCCATGACGGAGCTCTTCCTGACAGCCTGCGCTACATCGCGCTGAGATCGGCGATCGCCGCCGTGATCAGTCGCGTGCCGACAGCCATCATCAGGACGTCGTTGGCGACCCGCACGTACTGGTAGCCCGAGGGCGCCGGCGTGAGCTGCATCAGCAACGGCCCGGGCAGCGGATAGAACACCACCGAGCCGGGCAATGGCTGGCCGACGGCCCACAGCTTCTTGGCCTGGCCCGGCGGCAGGCAGCCATTGTTCTTCTTGGCCAGGCCGGGCGGGCAGTTTCCGGCCGCGAAATCGTTGCGGTAATAGGTGTAGACGGCATTGCGGTCGCGATCGGCGACGACGAAGTTGCCGGGTGGCCCCGGCTGGTTGCCGCGGGCGCCCTGACCTTGTCCTTGACCCTGGCCTTGTGCCTGACCTTGGCCATGTCCTTGCCCTTGGCCGCCTCCGCGGCCGGGTTTGTCGTCCTTGTCCTTCTGCGCCAACGCGGGCTGGGCGAAGGCCGCGATGATAAGGGCGATGAGAAGGGCAGAGAGTTTCAAGACAGGCCTCCTGGCGCCATGCAATAACGCTCGGACGGCCGCAGAGGTTCCGCCGCCAGACCATTGGAGACTGACAATGACGAACACCAATCGACGCGTGCTCCTGAAGTCTAGGCCGCAGGGCGAGCCGACGCCGGCCAACTTCGACATCGTCGATGCCGCCATCCCCGAGCCCAAGGACGGCGAGTATCTGTCGCGCACCATCTGGCTGTCGCTCGATCCCTACATGCGCGGCCGCATGGCCGAGACCAAGGGCTATGCCGCCAACGTCAACCTCGGCGACGCCATGGTCGGCGGCACGGTCGGGCAGGTGCTCAAGTCCAGGAACCCTAAGTTCAAGGAAGGCGACTATGTCGTCGAATATGCAGGCTGGCAGAGCCACGCCGTGTCCAACGGCGCCATGTCGATGAAGCTCGATCCCGATGCCGCGCCCTTGTCGGCCGCGCTGTCCGTGCTGGGCATGCCGGGCATGACCGCCTGGTGGGGGCTGATGAAGATCGGCAAGCCCAAGGCAGGCGAGACGGTGGTGGTGTCGGCGGCCTCGGGAGCGGTCGGCTCGGTGGTCGGCCAGCTCGCCAAGGCGCATGGCTGCCGCGCCGTCGGCATCGCCGGCGGCAAGGACAAGTGCGACTATGTCGTGAACGAGCTGGGCTTCGATGCCTGCGTCGACTACCGCGCGGCCGGCGGCAACCTGTTCAAAGCGGTCCGGGAGGCGGCGCCCAAGGGCATCGACGTCTACTTCGAGAATGTCGGCGGCGCGGTGCAGGCGGCGGTCGTGCCGCAGCTCAACGACTTCGCGCGCGTGCCCCTGTGTGGACTGATCGCCCACTACAACGAGATGCAGCCCAGCCCCGGTCCCGACTGGCGCCTGCTGCTGATCAAGCGCGCCACCGTCACCGGCTTCATCGTCTCCGACCATTTCGCCGACATGGAAGGCTTCTGGAAGGAAGTCCCCGCGCTGGTGAAATCCGGCAAGCTCAAGTACCGCGAGGACATCGTGAAGGGCATCGACAACGCCCCCGAAGCCTTCATCGGCCTGCTCAAGGGCAGGAACTTCGGCAAGCTGCTGGTGCAGGTCTCGGACGATCCGACGAGGCGCTGAGCGCCGCCGCACTCCGCGGCGTGGGATTTGCCACAGAGTCGCCATGAGCCGAGTCGTATGACGACTGGGTAGCGAAGACGGTCGGCGGCCGCCAGGCCTTGTGTGGCAGAATCGTCACGGCATCTGCGGCTTGGCATCGGCTCCATCTTGGACACAGAGCCGCGCGCGGCGTCCGGCGTTAGCACCCGTGTAGGTGGGTGTGCTTGGGAGTGTGCGATGAGCGACGTAGCCACAGAGGTCAGGGATATCCTCGTCTTCCATCTCGGCGCCGACGAACGGCGTCTGACCGACAATGCGCGACTGGCCGAGGACCTCGGCGCAGACAGCCTCGACGTCGTCGAGATCGTCATGTCGTGCGAGGAGCGGTTCGCCATTGCAATCCCCAACCGCGTCGCGACACGGCTGACCACGGTGGGTGAGGCGGTCCGTTTCATCGAATCGGAGATGGCCGTCCGCTGACCCGCTGATGTGCGACGCGTGCGGTTTGTTGCCTGCAAAAAGCCATTTCATGCAATAATAACATTAGCAGTGCAATTTCCCTGAAACTCAGGCACAACGCCGAGTAGGCGACGCTTCCAGTCCTGAGCGCCGTGACTTTGGGGGAGTTCGGGGACGTGCTCAAATTTTCGTCGAGACATCTCGCGCGTCTCGCGGGCGCCGTCGTGTTCACGCTGGCGGGGGTTCCGGCGCATGGCCAGAGCTGGAACCTCTACGGCAATGGCGGCTCGTTCTTCGTGCCGATCAGCAGCACGCCCAACTCGCCTCGAGGCGGGCCCCCGACCTATTACGTCTCGCTGACGCTCAACGGCAACAACACCAACAACTTCATCCTGGATACAGGCTCGCTCGGCCTCGTTGCGACCTCGGCCTATTACAGCTGCAATCCAGCACAAGGCTGCACCGACCCGCAGCTCTCGCCCTACGCGACCATTACCTACACGACCAGCAGCAACAATCCGACGGGCGCACTTTACCTCACGAACGTGCAGATCAACGGTGCCAACGGCCAGTCGGTGACCGCGCGGGTGCCAATCCTGGCGGACACCAACAATTCACCCCTGTCGTACCATCAGCTCGGTGTCGGCTTCGATCGCGGTGGCATCCTGATCGGGCCGAACGCGAACTCCCTCACGCCGGCCAATAGCAGCTACCAGATGAACCCGTTCCTCGCGCTGGTAAGCGGCCCCGGCGTCAGCACCATGCAGCCGGGCTACATCATCAGCCTGAACGGGTCGAACCCGGGCGTTACGCTCGGCCTCAACAGCCAGAACACCGCCGGCTTCTCGTTCCAGCAATTGACGTCGAACGGTGGCTTGCCACCCGGCTGTACTGCTGCCGGCATGGGCTGCCCGCTCAGCTGGAACGCACAGAGCGGGTCGATCTCGATCACGACCAACGGCCAGACCTACAATCTCGGCCAGGCGAGTCAGCTGCCCGACAGCGGCATCTCGTATGTGATCGTCAACGCGCCGGGCAACACCGTCCCTGTCGGCACCATGCCCTTTCCCTCCTGCAGCGACCAGCCGACTCCGCCGTCGAACTGCCTGCAAAACGGCTCGGTGTCGGTCTATCTGCCGGGCCAGACCACCCCGGCCTACACCTTCACCCTGGGCGACAAGGCCAATCCCAGCACGCCGTTCGGCGTGCAGGTCGCGCAGGGCGTGCCGCCCAGCAACCTCGGGCGCACCTTCTTCAACAACCTCAACTATCTCTACGACCCGATCAACGGCTTCGTCGGCTACCAGGCCGCCGGCACCAACGGCACGACGGCGTACATCATCCCGATGCTGGCGCTGCAGGGGACCCTGGCGCTGCCGGACAAATTCTCATCGACCTTCCCGACCTTCCTGATGAGCAACCTGACGGTGAACCAGACCGGCTCGGGCACGCTGGGCGGCGCGATCACCGGGCCGGGCGGCCTGACCTTGCAGAGCGGCAACGTCACGCTGGGCGGCGCAGGATCCTATACGGGCGGCACCGTGGTGAACGGCGGCATGCTCACCATCGGCAACAGCGGCTCGATCATCGGTAATGTCACGGTCAATGGCGGCGGCCTGACCAACAACGGCACGATCGGCGGTAACAACCTGCTCACCGTCAACAGTGGGGCCGCCTTCGTGAACAACGGCACTGTCAACACGCCGAGTCAATGGCAGCTGAACCAGGGCAGCTTCACCAACAACGGCGCCTTCAACGGCAGCCTCGCCAACACCGGCACAGCCAGCAACACCGGCACGCTCACAGGCTCGGTGATCAACACCTCGACAGGCACGTTCAGCAACACCGGCACGATCACCGGCGGCTTCGCCAACATGGGGGTGCTGAGCGGCACGGGTACGATCGGCGGCAGCCTCGTCAACACCGGCGTCGTCGCCCCCGGCAATTCGGTCGGCACGATGACCGTCTCCGGCACTCTCAACACCAGCGGCGCCTACAGCGCGGAGATCAACGGTGCGGGCCAGAGCGATCTGATCGCCGTCGGCGGCACGGCCGCGTTGGCCGGATCGGTGAACCTCTTCGCGCTGCCGGGCTCGACCTACGCGCCGCGTGCGACCTACCGCATTCTCAATGCCGCCGGCGGAATTTCGGGTACCTTCGCGTCGCTCAACGATCCTTATCCCTTGCTGCAGTCGAGCCTGAGCTACGACGCGAACAACGTCTATCTCAACGTGCAAATGGGCGGCTTTGCCGCGGCAGCCGCGACGCCGACGCAGATCGCGGTCGGCACCGTGCTCGACGCAAACGTCAACACCGCCAGCGGCGACTTCGCCAACGTGCTGAGCAGCATGGCGGTCAACACGTTCAGCAACGCCCAGGCGCAGGCAACCCTGCAGGCGATCTCGGGCAACAACTACGCGGGCTTCTCGACGTCGATGGTCCAGGGCATGCAGCTCTTCATGAACAACTTCGCCAACCAGAGCGGTGGCGGCGGCTCGCCCATGTCCAATCGCGTCGCCCTGGCCGAAGCCTGCGACGTGGCCTGCGATACGACGAGCCCGCCGAAGTGGGGCGCCTGGGGCGGTGCGCTGGGGGGCCTCGGCACCATCGGTGCCAACCAACCCGTCGGCAGCGTCACCTATAATGCCGGTGGCTTCGCTGCGGGCATCGATCGCTTGGTGACGGACAATTTCCGCATGGGCGTGACCGCCGGTTACAGCACCGGCACCCAATGGGTCGGCGGTTTCGACGGCCTCGGCCGCTCCAACACCTTCCAGGTCGGCCTCTACGGCGGCTTCGCCCAGGACAAGATCTATGCCGACGGCCTGATCGGCTACGCCTACACCCAGAACCAGATGTGGCGGAACATCCCGATCCCCGGCCTGCAGCAACGCACCGCCTACGGCAACACCGGCGCCAACCAGTGGTACGGCCAGCTCGAGACGGGTTATCGCTTCGACCTCGGGACGAATGCCAACGCGTTCGTCACGCCGTTCGCGCGGCTGCAGGCCTACACAGCGAACCAGAACGCCTTCACCGAGACGGGCGCGCAGTCGCTGAACCTGTCGATCGCCCAGCAACAGACCAACTCGCTGCGCTCGGTGCTCGGTGCGCAGCTCGGCGGCTCGATGGATCTCGGCTGGCGCGAGCGACTGGCGATGCAGCTTCGCCTGGGCTGGAGCCACGAATATGCCGATGTCGGCCGCCCGGTGACGGCCACGCTCGCCGGCGCGCCGGCGATGCCGTTCACGACTTGGGGCGTCTCCCCGCAGCGCGATGGCGTCGTCATCGGCCTGTCGGCCAACACGGCGATCGCCGAGGCGACCTCGATCTACCTCCGCTACGAGGGCGACATCTCGGGCCAGGACAGCGCCCATGCCATCACCGCCGGCGTCCGCATGACCTGGTGACCGCAGCGCACCTTGCGACGGCGACGCATCACCTACTGCGCGCTGCGCCGCGACCGAGCGTGCGGCGTGCGCCATTTTGGGTAGTCCCGCGGTTGAGGCCGGCCGGGCCAGGTGCGACAACCGATCGGATCAGCCTTGCAAGATCCGAGACCGCGCGGCCGGGGAGCCCAGGGCCGCGTCTCATCTGGGGGGAAGGCGAACGTGGTTGAATTCCTGTCCGGCCGTGCGGCACGCCTCTTGTGCGCGGTCTTCTTCGCCTGCGCCGGCATCCCGGCGCACGCCCAGTGGAACCTGTACCAGGGCAACACCAGCCTGGTGCTTCCCTACGTCGATACGTTCGGCACCAGCAACATCCAGCTGAACTACCGCGTGGGGGACCGATTCAGCAACCAGTCGGTCGACGTCCAGATCAAGATCGGCAACACGACGGTGAGGCCCACGCTCGACACCGGCTCGACCGGCATCGCCATATCGCAGCACCTGATCCCGGCCAGCGTCTATAGCAGCCTGACGCCGGTCGGCTACGGCGCCTACAACTACGACAGCGACAACAAGAACCCGTCGGGTGTGTTCTACAATCTTCCCGTCAGCCTGCTGGGCCTCGCGAACGGCCAGGCGGCCACCGGGTCGACGACGGTCACGGTCCTGGTGGTCACGAGCGACACCGCCGAGAACCCGACGTCCTATTTCGGCGTCGGCAACAACCGCAACAACATCTACTGCTGCAACTACGACAGCACCCTCAGCTTCGCGCAAAACCTGGCCGCGAAGAACATCAAGCAGTTCTCGGCCGCTGGCTTCAATCCCCTGATCAACGTCTCGCTGAACGGCGCGCTCCTGCCCAACCAGGGCTACGTGGTGATGAACAACCAGATCGTGGTCGGGCTGACGGCAGCGAACAACAATTATTCCTTCGTCAAGCTCTCGCAGTTCGCCAACCCCGGCACCAACCTGTGGGACGCGATTCCGATCACATTGGCAAGCGGATCGAGCGGCCCCCTGTCGGCCACGGTCCTGCACGACACGGGCATCGGCTACGCCTTCCTCAAGCCCATCACCAATGTGAACGACACGGTCTCCGTTTCGATGCCGGGCGTCCCACCTTCGCTGGGCGCCTTGTACAGCTTCATCGTGCCGCGGCTCGGCCAGCCTCCTCAGACGGGTTTCGACTGCATCAGCTCGACCAGCCTCACGCCCTGCACCGTGGCGCTGGCCGCCGCATCGACCTCGCCCTTCCTCAACACCGGGCGCGAGTTCTTCTCGGGCTTCAACTACCTGTTCGACCCGGTCAACGGCTTCGTCGGCTACTCCCCGTCGAACTCCGGCCTGTCGCCCGACACGCAGGTCATTCCCCTGCTGATCCTGCAGAGCACGATCAACGTGCCGGGCGGCTTCACCACCAGCTTTCCCGTCGCGCTTTTCGGCTCCAGCACCCTGTCGGCCACCAACGGCGGAACGGCGACGTTCAACGGATCGCTGCTGGGCTTCGGCAACAACCTGACCCTTGGCGGCGGCACCATCGCCTTCAACGGCACCGTCGATCTCGGTGGCGGCAACCTCAGCGTCCAGCAGGGCACGGCCAACATCGGCGCAGGCCTCAACGCCACGCAGGTTACGGTGGCGGCGCCGGCGGTGCTGAACAACAGTGCGGTCAGCACCATCCTGGGCAACGTCGGCAACGCCGGCACGACCAACAACAGCGGCACCATCCTGGGCTCCGTCGGCAACACCGGCACGTTCACCAACCTCGGCTCGATCGTCGGCACCGTCAGCAACGGCGGCACGCTCGCCAACAACGGCGCCATCTTCGGCAACGTGAGCAACAGCGGCTCGATCGGCGGCAACGGCGTCATCGTCGGCAATCTCACCAGCACGGGCATGATTGCGCCGGGCAACTCGATCGGCACGATGACGGTCGGCGGCAACTTCAGCCAATTGGCGAGCGGCATCTACCAGACCGAGGTCGCGGGCGCGGGCCTCAGCGACCGCATCAATGTCGGTGGCACGGCGACACTCGGCGGGCAGGTGGTCGTGACGGCGTTGCCCGGCATGAGCTTCGCCCCCAGCACGACCTACACGATCCTCAATGCGACGGGCGGCGTGAGCGGCACCTTCGCCTCGGTGAACGAGCTCTACCCGTTCCTGCAGTCGAGCCTCAGCTACGACGCCAACAACGCCTATCTCACCCTGGCAATCGGCGGTTTCGCGGCGGCGGCCGCGACGCCGACGCAGATCGCCGTCGGCACCGTGCTCGACGCCAACGTCAACAATGCCAGCGGCGACTTCGCCACCGTGCTGGGTGCGATGGCGTTCAACACGACGTCGAACGCCCAGGCGCAGGCGACCCTGCAGGCGATCAGCGGCAACAACTACGCGGGCTTCTCGACCTCGATGGTCCAGGGCATGCAGCTGTTCATGAACAATTTTGCGAACCAGACCGGCGGCGGCGGTTCACCGATGAGCAACCGCGTGGCCCTGGCTGAGGCCTGCGACGTCGCCTGCGATACGACGAACCCGCCGAAGTGGGGCGCCTGGGGCGGCGCGCTGGGTGGTCTCGGCACCGTCGGCGCCGGCCAGCCCGTCGGTACCGTCACCTACAATGCCGGCGGCTTCGCGGCCGGATTGGATCGCCTGGTGACGGACACCTTCCGCATGGGCGTGACCGCGGGCTATTCGACCGGCACGCAGTGGGTCGGCGGGTTCGACGGCCTCGGCCGCTCCAACACCTTCCAGGTCGGCCTCTATGGCGGCTTCGCTCAGGACAAGCTCTATGCCGACGGCCTGATCGGCTACGCCTACACCCAGAACCAGATGTGGCGGAACATTCCCATCCCCGGCCTGCAGCCACGCACCGCCTACGGCAACACCGGCGCCAACCAGTGGTACGGCCAGCTCGAGACCGGCTACCGCTTCGACATTGGCACGAATGCCAACGCCTTCGTGACGCCGTTCGCCAGGCTGCAGGCCTACACGGCGAACCAGAACGCCTTCACCGAGACGGGCGCGCAGTCGCTGAACCTGTCGATCGCCCAGCAGCAGACCAACTCGCTACGCTCGGTGCTCGGGGCGCAGCTCGGCGGCTCGATGGACCTCGGCTGGCGCGAGAAGCTTTTTGCGCAGCTTCGCCTCGGCTGGAGTCACGA
>JAIEOV010000055.1 GCA_019750135.1 Reyranella sp.
GAGCCGCACGACGTGCTGATGTGGGACAACCGCTGCACCGTCCACGCCGTGACGCCGCACGATCCCACCGAGCGGCGAGTGATGCATCGTACGACGATTGTGGGGCGCGAACCGGTGATGGCGGCGTAATCTTGCCGGAGCGCGGACCTCCAGGTCCGCTCAGGAATCATGGGCGAGCCGGAGGCTCGCGGTCCGGAAGAGCATGAGTGGGGTCTGGAACGCCCGCGCTCCGGCAAGAATGACAGCACTGCTTGCACTTTGCGCCTAGTTATTGCGTCAAGTACCCCTATCTGGCACGCAAAAATACCCACTATTGATAACGGTGGTTTTCTGTGATAACTTCAGGCGTCGTCTTCACTCTATCTCATCGTTCATCCGTTTATCCGTCGGGCCGCTACGGCAGGTCGCGCAGCACCTCGTCCGTATGCTCGCCCAGCTTCGGCGACGGGCGCGCCGATTTCGGGCGCACGCGGTCGAAGGTGATCGGCAACCCGACCACCGTCGGCCCGCCGCCGGGCAGCTCCTGCACGATCTCGGACGCGGCGAACTGCGCGGTGTTGGCGAGCTCGCCGATGTCGTTGACCGGCGCGCAGGGCACGCCCGCTTTCTCGAAGGCCTCGATCCAGTCGGCGCGCGACTTGCGCTCCATCGCCTGGGCGATCATCGGCAGGAGCTCGTCCTTGTTTTTCACGCGCGCCGCGCTCTTGGCGTACTTGGGATCGGTCTCCCATTCGGGATGGCCCAGTACCCGGGCGCAACGGGCCCACAGGCGGTCGTTGCCCGGCGCCAGGCACAACGGCTTGCCGTCGGCGGTGTCGAAGGTCTGGTAGGGCACGATCACTGCGCCGCCAGTGCCGTGGCGCTTGGGGACGGCGCCGTTGGCGATGTAGTTGTTGACTTGGCCCTCGACCCAGTGGACCGCCGAATCGAACAGTGAGGTGTCGACCAGGCAGCCCTTGCCCGTCTTGTCGCGCATGCGGAGCGCGGCCAGCGCGCCGATGGTGCAGAACATGCCGGTCGCCTTGTCGTTGATCGAGGCGCCAGCGAAGGTCGGCGGGTCCTCGGCCCGGCCGGTGACCGACATCATGCCGCCATAGGCCTGGAGCAGCGGGTCGAAACCCGGCTTCATCTTGAGCGGCCCCTGGTAGCCGAACGCCCAGATCGAGCAGTAGATCAGCCGCGGATGGCGCTTCAGCATCGCCTCCGGCCCGATGCCGATCTCGTCGACCACGCCCGGCCGCAGGTTCTGGATCAGGATGTCGGCCGTCTCGCAGAGCTTGTGGAGCTTGTCGATGTCAGCCGCCGACTTGAGGTCGAGCGCGACCGAGCGCTTGTTGCGGTTCTGGCTGTAGAAGTAGAGCGAGGTCACGCCGTCCGGCCCGAACGGAGGGCCCCAGATGCGGGCATCGTCGCCGCCGTCGGGCTTCTCGATCTTGATCACGTCGGCGCCCATGTCGGCCATCAGGACGCCGGCCAGCGGCCCGGCCAGGGCCTGGCCCACTTCGATCACGCGTACGCCTTCCAGCGGCAAGGTCACGGCTACCCTCTCGGTTTTCCGACGCTAGGATAGACCGAGCGGGGGAGAGAACGCGATGAAGCTCAGGCGGCAAAATCCGTCATGAGGAAGGCCTTTCGCATCGTCGGCGCGGTGCTGTCGATCGCCGCCGTCACGCTTTTCCTCGACGGCATCGTCACCGCCACGCTTCTGCCCGGGGTGGTCAATACCGATCGCGACGCGGCCGAAGCCGGCAACCGGCGGGCCTATATCCACGCCGACCATCACCACGACATCTTCCCCGGCCCCTGATGGCCTGCGACGCCGCCAGGCAGCAGAAGGCGGTGTGGAACCTCGGCGTGTCGTCCTATAGCCCGATCATCTACTGGCGAAAGGTGAAGGCAGCGGCGGAAAAGATCGGCCGCAAGCCCAGCGAGGTCTACGTCTTCCTCGATCTCTCCGACATCGACGACGAAGCCAACGTCTATCGCGAGGGAGCGGACGGCAAAGTCTATTTCAAGTCGAAGCCCGAGCCCTCGCGCGAGAACTGGGACGTCGATCCCGGGCAGTGGCTGGTCCGTTCGACCAGAAACTGCTGGAGAAGTGGGGCAGGCAGGGGCTCGAGATCGCCGGCGCCAATCTCGACAAGCTCGTCGGGCTCTGTCGCGAATGGCAATGCCGGGTGACCCCTGGTGGTCCATCCGTGGCCCGACAACGTCAAGGAGGGCGACCGCGACAGCCTGCAGGTGCGCCACTGGCGCGACTGGTCGGCGGCGCGCGGCGTGCGCTTCGTCGACGGCTTCGCACCGTTCTTCAAGGAACCCGTCCAGGCGACGCTGCACCGCTACTACATCGAAGGCGACGTGCACTTCACTGCGGCCGGCAACCGGCTGATCTATGAGACCGTGCGCCAGGCGGACGACGGCAAATGGTGAAAGGCCGGCCCGCTCAGCGGAAAATCGCCGTGGCGTCGCCCAGGGGCCGCCCGTACCATGCCGGAAGTCTGTGCAAGCCCTAAGAACGTCTTCCGAACCGACGGAGCGCGCGCCATGCACCACAAGTTGATTTCCGGCGACAACCACATCGACCTCACCTATTGCCCGGCCGACCTTTGGTCGTCGCAGGCGCCCGCCAAGTGGAAGCAGAACGCACCGCGCGTCGAGGAGCGCAACGACGGCCAGCACTGGTTCGTCGACGACAAGGACCGCGGCATGTGGAACGGCGTCGGACCGGGCTTCCTGCCCTACACCAAGGGCTCGTTCGGGCATGTCGACGAGATGAAGGACGCCGGCTTCGAATGGGACAGCTATCCCGGCGCCAAGCCGCGCCCGACGACGCCCGAGCTACGCATCGCCGACCTCGATCGTGACGGCCTCGAGAAGGAGATCATCTACGGCTGCCTGATGATCAACGACCTGATCGACGATGCCGAGCTGCGCGTCTGGGCCAATGCCCGCTACAACGACTGGGCCGCCGACTTCGCCAAGCGCTCCGATCCTAACCGCGTCTTCCCGCTCGCCATCATTCCCAACACCGATCCGGTGGCCGCCGCGGCCGAGGTGCGGCGCTGCGCCAAGATGGGCCTGAAGGGTGGCGACCTCGCCTTCAAGCGCATGGGCCTGCCGCTCTATCACCACGCCTGGTACGCGCTGTGGGAGGCGGCGGCGGAATGCAAGTTCCCGATCTCCTTCCATTCGACCGGCTTCAAGGCGGTGCGCGCGCCCGACACGCCGGAGATGGAGAAGGAATACGCCGTGCAGCACCGGCTGGTGCGCTCGGCGCTGTTCCAGCTCGACACGATGGAAGTGCTGGTCTCGCTGCTCGCCTCGGGCGCCTGCGAGAAGTATCCCGACTTCAACTTCGTGCTGGGCGAATCGGGCGTGACCTGGCTTCCTTATGTGTTCGATCGCCTCGACACCGAGTATCACGACCGCGCCCGCGCGCTCGGCTTCAAGATGAAGCCGTCGGATTACTTCCGCCGCCAGGGCTACGTCACTTATCAGCAGGACAAGTACCTCGAGCCGATCGTGCCCTTGATCGGCGAGGACAACATCATCTGGGGCGCCGACTACCCGCATCCCGATTGCATCTGGCCGAAGTCGCGCGAGACCTTGACCGAGAACCTGGCCGGCTTCTCCGACAGCGTGCAGAAGAAGATCGTGCACGACAACGTGACGAGGCTGTACGGGCTGAACTGAGCCGTTGCCGACCGGGGGAGGTTTGCGACGAGGCGCGGCGGCCGCGGCATTCTTGGCCGCGGGCTTGGCCTCTGCGGTGCCGACGGCGCGGGCCCAGTCGCCTGTTGTCCTGCAGCGGGAGTTGCTCTACCTGCTGGCCGAGATCAACTACCAGCTGTTTCTGGCTCGGCGTCAGGACGAGAGGCTGCTGCTGGCACTTGCGGCGCTTCAGCTGCAGGCCCTCAACCCGACCCTGAGCACCGTCGCCGGGACGGCGATGAACGTCGCCGGCATCAACGAGAGCAGCGAGGCGATGAGCTGTCCCGTCTTCGTCGGGACAGGCACGCTCCTAGGTGAGGATACGTGCCTGTGGAGCAAGGTGACCGGCCAACGCACCAACCAGTTCTCGACTGATACCGACAGCGTCGGCCTGCGCATCGGCGGGCAGGCGGAGCTGGCGCCGGGTTGGTTCCTCGGCGGTACCTTGTCGACCGGCACTTCCTGGCAGCAGGCGGAAGGGACGAACACCACGGCTCGCGGCCAGTCGGCCGGCGGCAGCGTGGCCGTGAAGCGTGTGCAGGGCCCTTGGCTGTTGGCGGGCGCGCTGGGTTTTTCCACGACCTGGAATCGCATGACCCGTCAGGGCGTCGGGCTCGCGAACGGGCAGATGGTCCAAGCCGACATCAATGCGTCGTTCGCCGGCCTCCGTCTGCGCGGCGCCTACGACTTCGCCTTCGACGGCTGGTATGTGCGGCCGCGTCTGGATGTTGCGGCGAGCTATACCTGGATGCCGGGCTTCACGGAGACCGGCCCGGCCGGCGGCGTGTTCTCCTATGCAGCGCAGAACAAGATCGGCGCCATGCTGGCGCCCATCGTGGAACTCGGTGGCCGGATCGATCTCGGCGAACGGACGATCCTGCGGCCCTACCTTGCCGCCGGTCCCCAGTTCGTGCCGGACAACACTTGGAAAGTCGTGGCGAGCTTCACCGGACCGCTCTCGTATATCGGCAGCTTCTCGCAGACCTTTGTCGGTCCGAGCGTTCTTGCCACGGTCGAGGCCGGGCTGCAGCTCTACGATGCCCAAGGCCTCGACCTTCGCGCCGAGTACAAGCTCGCGGCCGGCTATTCCATCCTCAGCCAGACCGCCAGCCTACGGCTGGGCTGGCGATTCTGACCCCTTGCCGGTTCCAGCTTCAGCGGGCAGAAAGGCGCCATGACGGTTCAGTATTTTGCACGCGTGAAATCCGCTTCGGACCACGAACAGTTCCAGAAGATCGTCAGGCACTATCCGTCCTGCACCTTCGAGGAATGGCACTTCCGCGAGGCCAAGAAGATGGCCGACTGGAAGGCGCGCCGGCATGCGGTGAAGATGGTCGACGTGACGCCGGCCGAGTTCACTGCATACTGCGAGAAGACCAAGGCCAGGCCTGATCTCACGACCTTCCTGAAATTTCTGACCGACAAGGCCTTTTAGGCGCGTGGTCGATCTCGCGACGCTCGCGCTGTTCAGCCTCGCCGCCCTGGCGCTGACAGCGAGCCCGGGCCCCGACATGCTGCTGATCGCCTCGCGCAGCGCCAGCCAGGGCCGCATCGCGGGCTTCGCCACCTTGGCCGGTATCCAGGCCGGCACCTATTGTCACGCGCTGGCCGCGGCGCTCGGCCTGTCGCAACTGTTCCTGATCGTGCCGGTCGCCTACGACATCGTGCGCTACGCCGGCGCGGCCTATCTGCTGTGGCTCGCCTGGAAGACCTTCCGCTCGAACGGCACGATGCTCGCGCCGACCGCCGGCCTGCGCCATCACCCGATCGGCGTCATGTTCCGGCAGGGCCTGTTCACCAACCTGCTGAACCCCAAGATGGCGCTGTTCGTCCTGGCGCTGTTCCCGCAGTTCGTCCGCCCCGAGGCGGGCTCGGTCGCGTTGCAGATCATGGTGCTGGCCACGGTGCTGAACGCCATCGGCATCGTGGTGAACGGCATCGTCATCCTGACGGCGAGCCGACTCGGCCGCCTGTTCGCCGGCAGCGGCCGCTGGCGGCGCCTGCCGCAGATGGTGCTGGCAACGGTATTCGCCGGCCTCGCCGTGAGGCTCGCCTTCGACTCTCGCCGCTGACTATTGATGCCCGGCGGCATCGGCCCCATCTGAGGGGCCATGCCCGCCGAGCAACGCCTGACATGGCGCCGTCGTCTGTTTGCGTTCGTGGTCGCGAGTGTCGGCGCGGCGGCTGCGACGGCGATCTCGTTCGCCATGACGGTCTACGAGGCGGCGCATCCCAAGCCCGTGCCGATCGCGGCGCCGGGCCAGCCGATCGATACGGGCCGTTGGACCATCACCTTCCGCGGTGCGCGCATCGGCTCGATCCCGCCGACCGGCTTTAAGCCATCGACGCCGAAGAAGCTGGTGATGGTCGAGTTCGATCTCGACAACCGCTCGGCCACGAGCAGCAATGTGTACTCCCGCGTGTTCACGATCGAGCTGCCGATCGCGAATCTGCCGTCGCCCACCTTCTATCTCGCGCGTGACAAATCTGTGGCCGGCAGTCTGCAGCCCGACATGCCGGAGCGCATGATCGCCGTCTGGGAATGGCCGGCGGCCGTGCCCGTGCCGGAGCAGCTCCGCCTCAAGGTCATGAGCCAGATCCACAAGCAGCGCGACAATCTCTATGCCGCGCCGGGCTGGTTCGATCGCGATCCGGCGGCTTTCGTTACGCTCGCCGTCGGCGGCAGCCCGTGAATGCTTTCCTCAAAGGCCTTGGCGGCGTGGCGCTGGCGGCCGCCGTGCTCTACGGCATGCAGCGCACGACGCCCGGCTATGGCGACATCACCGCGCCGCGTCCGCTCTCGGGGACGCTCGGCCATCGTCTGGAAGGGCGCACTTTTGCCATCGACGTCGTCAAGGTGCAGCTGGCGCGAACGATCGTCACCAGGAGCGGATCGCGCGACAGCACGTTCACCACATCGGGCGTGTGGGTCGTGGCCGAGGGCACGGCGGAAGCGCTGAACGAGAGCCTGACGCTGCTGTCGGCCGAATGGCTCGGCGCCAACGGCGTGCGCTATGCCATGAGCCAGCGCCTGTCGTCGTTACCCGGCATGTTGCCGGGCCAGCGGTTGGAGCCCGGCCTGCCGACGCCCGTGCTGATGGCCTTCGAGCTTCCGGAAAGCCAGGTGGCCGGAGGCACCCTGCTGATCGCGCGCTCGGCCTGGGCGCCGCTCGCCGAGCAGGCGCGGATCGAGATGACGGGCGTGAAGCCGGTCGACATCCATGCGAGCCTCGTCCTCGCGCGCGCGCAAGGTCGCGTGCCCTGGACCTTGACCGTGCAATGACCGGCGAGCGACGTCGCTATTGGCTCAGCCTCGCGGCCCTGGCCGTCGTCCTGCCGGCGGCCATCGCCGTCAATTCGTGGCAAAGCCTGACGGAATGGCGCCGCAGCCAATGGCACCAGCCGATCGCCGTCGCGTCTGGCACGGCGCAGTCCTACGCCGGCGCCGAGTGGCGCCTGACCGGCCTGACGCGCCTGCCGGGTGAGACGCCGGATACGGCGCTGATCGTCGCCGAGTTCGACGCCACCGTCGACGATCCCGTGCTACTCCAGGCGGGACGTTGCACCGTCGCCATCACCGACGACAAAGGCCGCCGCTGGCTGCCGACCTTCGCGGCGGGGCGCGCGCTGCGTCGCGGCCGTCCCGCCGCCGCCGACAAGCCGCGCTGCTACGGGCTGACGCAAGCGGAGAAGGGGAAGACGATCGCCATGGCCGAGAGCTTCACCGTTCCCGAGGGCGCCGCGGGACTGGCGCTCGCGATCGGCATCGGCGGCGCAATGCCCGCCTATCTGCTGTTCAAGTAGCCAGCGCCTCGGTGCGGGTGCGCTGGGTCGCGACCGCATGTTCCAGGACCGCCGCCAGCAGCGCGATGCGCGCGGCGTCGAGCAGGATGCCGCCGTCGAGATCGCTCGGGCTGCCGATGAACACGTCGAGCACGTTGGCGATCACCTGCCAGGTCGCGAGGTCGTCGACACCGATCGTGCGCGTCGCGCCGTACCACAGCCAGGCGCCGAGCCAGCTCAGCGCGCGATAGGCGACGACGAAGGCGATCAGGGTGGCGAGCCCGCTGCTCAAGGTCAGCCTGAGGCAGGTCCAGATCGGCTGGTAGCGCGAGCGGTAGCCGCCGACGAAATGCTTAACGAAGTCCTTGAACCACTTGCGCCAGGTATCGGCGCGAGACGTGCCCGCCGGCAGCGGCGCGGTGGCGGCGGACAGCTCGTAACCGTTGATGATGGCCGCCATCACCAGCCAGACCAGGGGCAGCAACGCATAGAAGAAGAGGCGCTGCAGCTGGTCGAACAAGGGGGCAGGGCGGAACTCGACCGGCGTGAAGCCGCCGGCGGCGTGGGCGGTCAGGCTCAGCGACTCGCCGAGGCTCTGCAGGATCGCGCCGGCGCCGATCCAGGTGATGAACTCGTTCTTCCACACGCCGAGCGCATAGAGGCCGATGAAGATCCAGGTCGCGTCGGCGGCGACGACCAGCAAGCGCCAGTAGGGCCGGCGGGCGCGGGCGTTCATGCGTTTGGCGAACCAGCGGACCGCCCAGCAGGCGGCGATCGCGGCGACCATGGCCTGCGACTGCGCGAAGTTGAAGATGTTGAGCTTCTCGCCGAACGACACGCGCTGCAGCGCCAGCCGCGAATATTCCCGCACCGTGTCGCCCAGGAAGCCCCATGCCGCGTAGTAGGCGAAGAACGGCAGGATCGCTGCCGCCGTCACGGCCAGCATGTGGTCGCCCGCCGCCGGGCGGTCCTCGGTCGTGGCCACGGTCGCCTGCTGTCGCAGGGCCGCCAGCGCCGGCATGCCCGGCCGCAGCGCGGCGAACATCATGACCACGACCATGAGCTTGGTCAGCACCACCAGCGACAGCACGACCATGCCGCCGAGGGCGTTCTGCTGGCCGACGGCGACCGCCCCCATGAGGAGAAGGTCGCGCACGATGAAGCCCAGGGCGCCGATCAGCAGCAATTGCGGCCAGAAGCGACCGAGCAGGCTGCCGGCCAGCGCCAGCGGGCGGACGATATCTGCCATCATGCCGTGGCAGCGCTATTTCATCTCGTAGCTTTCGATCAGCCAGGGCTCGTTCTTGGCGGCATCGACCCATTCCTTCATCGGCGGATAGGCCAGCACCGCCTTGCAGTAGGCATCGGTATCGGAATCCATCTGTACGGCGTAGGTCCTGAGCCGCGTCACCACCGGCGCATACATCGCATCGGCAGCGGTGAAATGGCCGAACAGGAAACCGTCATCCTTGGGGGCGGCGCCGGCAAAGCGCTTGCGGCAATCGCGCCACATCGAGGTGATGCGCTCGATCTCGGCGCGTACCGCGGGCGTCATGCCCTTGCCCGGATACGATGCGCGGATGTTCATCGGCATGTTGTTGCGCAGCTCGAGGAAGCCCGCATGCATCTCGGTCGAGAGCGAGCGGGCATGGGCGCGCGCCGCCACGGCGGCCGGCCACAGCAGCGCCTCGGGCTTCAGGTCGTTGAGGTATTCGCCGATCGCGAGCGATTCCCACACCGCCAAGCCGCGATGCAACAGCACCGGCACGCGCCCAGAGGGCGAATGCTTGCGGATGGTCGGCTGCGTCTCCGGCAGATCGAGCGGGACCACGATCTCCTCGAACTCGATGCCGGCGGCCTTGGCCATCAGCCAGCCGCGCAGCGACCATGAAGAATAGTTCTTGTTGCCGATCACCAGCGTGAAGTCGGCCATACGCCCTCCTTGCCAGCGCCGTACTTTGGCCGGCAATGTTAACCGTTGCACTACAGATTTGTGAGCATGTCCATGGCGCTGCCCTTCGTCGACCGGTCATCTTCTTCATTGCCCATACAGATTGTCGGACAATCGTCGTGGCGTAAGTGGCTCAAGGAGCAGAGCGCGGCGCGCCGCGGCTGGCTCGAATCGACCGGCGTCATCGGCAAGGCCGGCGATCTCGCCGTGCTGCCCGGCCGCGACGGCAAGGCCGCCGGTGCAGTGCTTGTGCTCTCGGCCAGGCCCAGCCTCTGGGACTTCGGCGCGCTCGCGACCCGGCTGCCGGCCGGCACCTGGCGGCTCGCTTCCGATACCGCGCCGGTCTCGGCGACCGATGCTGCCGTGGCGATCGGTCTTGGCACCTGGCGCTTCGAACGCTATCGGACCAACAAGGGCAAGTCGGGCACGGTCAAGATCCTGTGGCCACAGGGCGTCGACAAGGCGCGCGCCACGGCGATGATCGAGGCGATCTCGATGGCGCGCGATCTCATCACCACGCCGTCATCCGATATGGGGCCGGCCGAGCTCGCGGCCGCGGCGCAGGAGCTCGCCAAGACGCACAAGGCCAGGATCAAGGTGATCGTGGGCGACGATCTCCTGAAGCAGAACTATCCCATGGTGCATGCGGTCGGCCGCGCCAGCACGCGCGCGCCGCGGCTGATCGACCTGACCTGGGGCAAGGACAGCGATCCCAAGGTGACGCTGGTCGGCAAGGGCGTGTGCTTCGACACCGGCGGCCTCGACCTCAAGCCGGCCAGCGGCATGCTGATGATGAAGAAGGACATGGGCGGCGCCGCCACGGTGATGGCGGTCGCGTCGATGGTCATGGCGGCCAAGCTGCCGGTACGCCTCAGGCTGCTGGTGCCGGCGGTCGAGAACAGCGTGTCGGGCAACGCCTTCCGGCCGATGGACGTGGTGCCGACGCGCAAGGGCATCACCGTCGAGATCGGCAACACCGACGCCGAGGGCCGCCTGATCCTGTGCGACGCCCTCCACGAGGGTGCGTCGGAGAAGCCCACCATGATGGTCGATTGCGCCACGCTGACGGGCGCGGCGCGCGTGGCGCTGGGCACCGACCTGCCGGCGCTGTTCTGCAACGACGATGCGCTGGCCGACGATCTTGTGGCGGCGGGCAAGGCCGTGACCGACCCGATGTGGCGCATGCCGCTGTTCGCGGGCTACCGACGTCTGCTCGACAGCAAGGTCGCCGACATCAACAACGCGCCAAGTGTCGCCTTCGGCGGCGCCATCACGGCGGCGCTCTACCTGCAGGAGTTCGTGCCCGACGACGTGCCGTGGGCGCATTTCGACATGATGGCCTGGAACAACATGAACCGCCCGGGCCGGCCGGAAGGCGGCGAGGCCCAGGCCGCCCGCGCGATCTTTGCCGCGATCGAGATGCGGGTCGGCGCTGCCGTCACCTGAGCAGCGCCGCCAGCCCGGCCGCGAACAGCAGCAACAGGGTCGCCCGGCGATAATTCTGCTTCGGCAGGATCTCGAACAGGCGGTTGCCGGTGCGAACGGCCACGATGTAGGGCAGGCCGACCAGGCATCCCAGCAGCAGCGAGCGCCACGACAGGGCGCCGCCGACGGCGAGGAAGGCCAGGGTCACGAACACCATGCCCGTGATCGCCGCGATCAGCGATCCGCGTTGCCGCTTGGCTTCGACCGGAGCGGCCATGAAGTAGACAACGGCCGGCGGGCCGCCCTGCCCGGTGGCGCCGGCAAGAAAGCCGCAGAGCCCGCCGAAGAAGCTGCTGGTCAGCACGGTGCGCGCGCCCTTGTAGGTCCAACCCAGCCCCAGGATGGCTGCCGCCGTGAGCGTGCTCGCGCCGACGATGCGCCGCAGCAACTCGGCCTCGCTCTTCACCAGCACCATGACGCCGAGGGGCATCGCCACGGCGATGGCGACGATGAAGGGCAGGCACTCGGCCCACACGGCGTTCCGCACGGCCTGGCGCGCGACCGACAGTTGACCGAACACGGCAGCCACATTGGTCACGGCGACCGCCTCGACCGGGCTGAGGAACAGGCCCAGCAAGGGCACCATCAAGAGCGCGCCGCCGAAGCCCGAGTAGCCATGCACGACCCCTGACAGCATCACGGTCGCGCCCGTCAGCAAGAGCAGGGCGGGGTCGAGCAGGTCCAGCTCAGTAGCCCGTCTTCGGGTCGACCGTGTTGATCAGCGCCTGTCCCGAGCGCAGGCGCTTGATGTTCTCGATGATCCCCGGCGAGGCGGTGCGCGGGTTGGTGGCGCCGGCGATGTGCGGCGTCACATGGACCTTGGGATGGGTCCAGTAGCGATGGTCGGCCGGCAGCGGCTCGGTGTTGAAGACGTCGAGCGCCGCACCGGCGAGATGGCCCGAATCGAGCGCCGCCAGCAGCGCCTCGTCGACGACGTGGCCGCCGCGCGCCATGTTGATGAAATAGGCATCCTTGGGCAGCCGGGCGAAGGCCGCGGCATCGAGAATGCCGCGGGTGTCGCGCGTGAGCGGCAGGACATCGACCAGGATGTCCGTGCGCGCCAGGAACTTCTCGAAGCCGTCCTTGCCGTGGAAGGTTTCTATGTTGGGCAGCGCCCGGGCCGTGCGGCTCCAGCCTGCCGTCGGAAAGCCCAGCGCCGCGAATTTCTTGGCCGTGTCCTGGCCGATCGTGCCCAGCCCCATGACGCCGACGCGACGATGGATGGTGTCGACGAAGTCGAGCTGCTTCCACTCCCTGGCGCGCTGGCTCGCGGCGTACTTGTCGATGTCGCGATGATGGCGCAGCGCCCAGAAGATCGCGTATTCGCTCATCTGGCCGACCAGCCCGTCGTCCATGATGCGCACGATCGGTATGTCGGCGGGCAATTTGTCGTCGGCCAGCAGATGGTCGACGCCCATGCCCAGCGACACGATCAGCTTGATGTTCCTGAACGAGGCGATCAGCCCACGGTCGGGCTTCCAGGCCAGGGCGATCTCGATGTCGTCCGTGTTCCCGAGCTTGTCGAGGGTGCGGTAATCGATGGGCCCGAGCGCCTCTTCGAGAACTTTTTTCCAGTGCAGGCCGTCGGTATCGCGGCTGATGTAAGCGATTGCGTGTGACACGCCTCACATTACTTCGGCAGCGCCCCCGGGTCGAGCTTGATGCCCTTTTCCTTGTAGTACTTCACCGCGCCGGGATGGAACGGCAGGAAGGAATTGCGGCTGGCATTGGCCGCTATCGTCTCTTTTGCGGCCGGATGGGCGCGCACCATGGCGGCGTTATTCTCCAGGATCGTCTTGGTGATCGTGTAGGCGAGGTTGTCGCTCATGTCCTTGTTGGTGATCGAGAAGTTGAACAGGCCCACTGTCTTCTGATCGGTCGGTTGCTGCTTGTAGGTCCCCTTGGGAATGACCGCCTCGGTGAATTCCGGCAGGCTCTTGCGGATGGCAGCGATCTCGGGATCGGTCCACGCGAAGAAGACGACCTGCTGGGCGGCGTCGAGCTCGCTGAAGGTCGGCACGGGAATGCCGGCGCCGAAGCAGAAGGCGTCGATGACGCCGTCGTTCAACAGGTTGGCCATGTCGGCGCTCTGGCCGTTGCGCGTCTGCACCTTGAGGCCCAACGCCTCGAAGATCAGCGGGAAATAGGTGCCGGCGGTGCCGGCCTTGGGGCCGGTGCCGACCGTCTTGCCGTCGAGCTGCTTGAAGCTCGCGATACCCGATTTCTTCAGCGCCACGCACTGCAGCGGCGTGTCGTACATCGGAAAGAGCGCGCGCACGTTCTCGTATTTCTTGCCGCGGGTCCAGGCGCCGGTGCCGGTCAGGCCCTGCAGCGCCACGCCCATGGTCACCATGCCGAGCGCGATCTTCCCGTCGTCGATCATGATCATGTTCTGGTTCGGCCCCTGGGTCTGCTGGGGCACGACCTGCAGCTTGGCCTTTTCCGTCAGGATCCTGGCCATCGCTTCGCCGACGACGAAGTAGGTGCCGCCGCCCGACGCGGTGCCCAGGGTCAGCGTGGTCGATTGGGCGAAAGCGGTTGTGACGCAAAGCAGCGTGGCCGCGATGAAGGTCGTAGCGAGGCGAACGGCGCCCATCCCTGAATTCCACTCTCGTCAAGCGGCGTGGTTCTTATCGATTTCAGATTCGCCGGAAACCCGGCCCAAGTCCACAGCCGCGAATGCAGATCAGGTTGCGACCGCACCCTTGTCGGCGCCGATGGCCTCGAGATTGAAGGCCGCTGCAATGAGTGCCTGCGTGTAGGGCGTCTGCGGCCGCTCGAAGATCTGCTGCGCCGAGCCGCGTTCGACCACCTTGCCGTGGCGCAGCACCAGCACCTCGTCGGCCAGCGCACGCACGACCTTGAGATCATGGCTGATGAACAAATAGGCGAGTTTGTGCCTCGTTTGCAGGTCTCTCAGCAGATCGACGATCTGCGCCTGCACGCTCATGTCGAGCGCCGAGGTCGGCTCGTCGAGCACGATCAGGCGCGGCTTCAGCACCAGCGCGCGGGCGATGGCGATGCGCTGGCGCTGGCCGCCGGAGAATTCGTGCGGATAGCGCTCGCGCGCGGCGGGATCGAGCCCCACCTCGCTCAGCGCCTGGTCGATCATGCGGCTGCGTTCGGCCTCGCTGCCGATCTTGTGGACCTGCAGGCCCTCGCCGACGATCTCGCCCACCGACATGCGGGGGCTGAGCGAGCTGAAGGGATCCTGGAAGACGATCTGCATCTGCCGGCGCAGCGGCCTGAGCTCGCGCTGGCTCAACGCCTGCAGATCCCGCTTGTCGAACCGGATGCCGCCCTTGCTGCCTTCGAGGCGCAGCAGGGCGAGGCCGAGCGTCGTCTTGCCGGAGCCCGATTCGCCCACCAGGCCGATCGTGTGGCCCTCGCGCAGGGTCAGGCTGACGCCGTCGACCGCCTTGATGTAGCCCACCGTCCGGCGCAGCACGCCGCGCTTGATCGGGAAGTGCACCTTCACGTCGTCGAGAGCGAGGATCTCCGCTGCCGCGGGATCGACCGGCGCGGGCCGGCCCTTGGGCTCGGCCGACAGCAGGTGCTGGGTGTAGGAATGCTGCGGATTGTCGAACACCTGGGCGACCGGGCCCTGCTCGACGACGAGGCCCTTGGTCATGACGCAGACGCGGTCGGCCATCTTGCGGACGATGCCGAGGTCGTGGGTGATGAACAGCAGCGCCATGCCGTACTTGGCCTGCAGAGTCTTCAGGAGCTTCAGGATCTGCGCCTGGATCGTGACGTCGAGCGCCGTCGTCGGCTCGTCGGCGATCAGCAGGTCGGGCTCGTTGGCCAGAGCCATGGCGATCATGACGCGCTGGCGCTGGCCGCCCGAGAGCTGGTGCGGGAAGGCGTCGAGGCGGGTCGCCGCCTCGGGGATGCCGACCTGCTCCAGGAGCTCGAGCGTGCGGCGGCGCGCGGCCGAGCGAGTCAGCCCCTTGTGCAGGATCAGGACCTCGTTCACCTGCCGCTCGATCGTGTGCAGCGGGTTGAGCGAGGTCATCGGCTCCTGGAAGATCATGGAAATGCGGTTGCCGCGCACGTCCAACAGGTCGCGCGGCGGGGCGCCGACCAGCTCGCGGCCCTGGAAGCGGATGCTGCCGTTGGGATGGCTGGCCATCGGGTAGGGCAGCAGCTGCAGGATCGACAGCGCCGTGACCGACTTGCCCGAGCCCGATTCACCCACCACGGCCAGGGTCTCGCCGCGCTTGATGTCGAAGCTGACGTTCTTCACGGCACGCACGGCATTGTCGCCGCTGCCGAAATTGACCGAGAGGTTCTTGACCTCGAGCAGGGCGGCTGAGCTTTGGGCGTCGCTCATACCAGCACCTTGCGCGGATTGAAGGCGTCGCGCACGGCCTCGCCGATGAATACCAGCAGGGACAGCATGAGGGCGATGATGATGAAGCCGGTGAAGGCGAGCCACGGCGCGTTGAGGTTGTTCTTGCCCTGCAGCAGGAGCTCGCCCAGCGACGGCGAGCCGACAGGCAGGCCGAACCCCAGGAAGTCGAGCGACGTCAGGGTGGTGACGGAGCCGGCCAGGATGAAGGGCAGGTAGGTGAGGCTGGCGGTCATGGCGTTGGGAAGGATGTGCCGGAACATGATGCGGGCGTCCATCATACCCAGCGCCCGGGCGGCCCGGACATAGTCGAAATTGCGCCCGCGCAGGAACTCGGCCCGTACCAGCCCGACCAGGGCCATCCAGCTGAACAGCAGCATGATGCCTAAGAGCACCCAGAAGCCCGGTTGGATGAAGCTCGCCAGGATGATCAGGAGATAGAGGGTCGGCATGCTCGACCAGATCTCCATGAAGCGCTGGATCGAAAGGTCGGTCAGGCCGCCGAAATAGCCCTGCACGGCGCCGGCGACGATGCCGATGATCGAGCTCAAAAGCGTGAGCGCCAGGCCGAACAGCACGGAGATGCGGAAGCCGTAGATCAGGCGGGCCAGGACGTCGCGCGCCTGGTCGTCGGTGCCGAGCGGATGGCGCCACGACGGCGGCTGCAGCGCCTTGCGGTCCTCGCCCTTCAGCACCGTGTTGTAGCTGTAGGGAATCGGCGGCCACACGATCCAGCCCTTGGCCTCGATCAGCTTCTGCACCTCCTGGTCGGTGTAGACGGTGTTGGTCGGGAAATCGCCGCCGAAGGTCGTCTCGGGATAGTCGCGCACCAGGGGCGAATAGAAGCTGCCGTCGTAGTAGATGAGGATCGGCTTGTCGTTGGCCAGGAGTTCGGCGAACAGCGACAGGAAGAACAGCAACCCGAAGACCACCAGCGAGTACATGCCGCGCTTGCTCGAGCGGAAGGCGGCCAGCCGGCGGCGATTGAGGGGAGTCATCAGCCGCGGGCCTCGAAGTCGATGCGCGGATCGACGATCGTGTACATGATGTCGCCCAGGATCCCCATGACCAGGCCGATCAGGCCGAAGAAGTAGAGCGTGCCGAACATGATCGGGTAGTCGCGGTTGAGCGCGGCCTCGAAGCCCAGCAGGCCGATGCCGTCGAGCGAGAAGATGACCTCGATCAAGAGCGAACCCGTGAACAGCACGCCGATGAAGGCGGCCGGGAAGCCCGCGATCACGATCAGCATGGCGTTGCGGAAGATGTGCCCATAGAGCACGCGCCGCTCCTCCAGCCCCTTGGCGCGGGCGGTCAGCACGTACTGCTTGTGGATCTCCTCGAGGAAGGAGTTCTTGGTGAGAAAGGTGAGCGTGGCGAAGCCGCCGATAACCATGGCGCCGATCGGCAGGGCCATGTGCCAGAAATAGTCGAGCAGCTTGTCGATGAGGTTGAGCTCGGACCAGTCGTCCGAGACCAGGCCGCGCAGGGGAAACCACTTGAAATAGCTGCCGCCTGCGAACAGCACGACCAGCAGCAGGGCGAACAGGAACCCCGGGATGGCGTTCAGCACGATCAGCGTCGTCGAGCTTGCGACGTCGAAGCGCGAGCCGTCACGCACCGCCTTGGCGATGCCGAGCGGGATCGAGATGAAGTAGACCAGCAGCGTCGTCCACAGGCCGAGCGAGATCGACACCGGCATCTTCTCGATCACCAGGTCGACGACCTTCTTGTTGCGGAAGAAGCTCTCGCCGAAGTCGAACACCAGGTAGTTCTTCATCATCAGCAGGAAGCGTTCGCCGATCGGCTTGTCGAAGCCGTACATCTTCTCGATGCGCTCGATCAGCTCCCTCGGGAGTCCGCGCGCGCCGCGATAGGCCGAGCCGCCGCCGCTGCTGTCGCTCGAGGCGCTGCGCACCGTCTCGCCGCCGCTCGAGCTGCCCGAGAAGCGCTCGGTGGCATCGACGGCGGTCCCCTGGATCTGTGAGATCATCTGCTCGACCGGCCCGCCGGGCGCCGCCTGGATGACGAAGAAGTTGATGACCATGATGCCGAGCAGGGTCGGCACCACCAGCATCAGGCGTCGCAGGATGTAGGCTAGCATCAGGTCTTTGCTGGGAGCGCGCCACTCCAGTGGCGCTCATGGTCCTGCCGGAGCGCGGACCTCCAGGTCCGCTCATGACTCATGATGCGGACCTGGAGGTCCGCGCTCCGAAGACGCGCCACTGGAGTGGCGCGCTCCCAGCAATGAGCGGACCTGGAGGTCCGCGCTCCAATGATCACTTGCGCTCCCCGAGGGCCTTGTCCTTGGCCTCGTCGATCCACCAGGTGTCGAAGGCGACGGGCGAGTACTTGGCGGCCTTGGCCGGCCGGGCGAAGCGGTTCCAGTAGGCGACGTAGGCGGTGTTGCTGTGCCAGTTGGGCACCACGAAGTGGCTCCACAGCAGCACGCGGTCGAGCGCGCGGGTGACGTTGATCAGGCTCTCGCGGTCGGGCGCGCCGATCAGCGTCTCGATCAGGCTGTCGATGGCGGCGTCCTTGATGCCGATGGAATTGCGGCTGCCCTTGGTGTCGGCCGCCTTGGAGCCCCAGAAATCGCGCTGCTCGTTGCCCGGCGACAGCGACTGGCCGAAGCCTTCGACCATCATGTCGTAGTCGAACTCGTCCTCGCGCCGCTTGAACTGAGCGGTGTCGATGGTGCGCACGTTCATGTCGATGCCGATGCGCTCGAGGTTCTGCTTGTAGGGCAGCACGACGCGCTCGAAGCTGGCGTCGTTCAGCAGCATCTCGAAGGCGAGCTTCTTGCCCGTCTTGGTCTCGGTCATCTTGCCGTCCTTGACCTCCCAGCCGGCCTCCTTGAGGAGCGCCAGCGCGCGCCGGGCGAGGTCGCGAGCGTTGCCGGTGCCATCGCTCTCCGGCAGCTTGAACTCCTTGGTGAAAACCTCTTCGGGGATCTTGCCGCGCAGCGGCTCGAGGTACTTCAGCTCGGCCGCCGTCGGCAGGCCCGACGAGGCAAGCTCGGAGTTGCCGAAGAACGAAATGTTGCGCTTGTACATCCCGTAGAACAGGTTCTTGTTGGTCCAGGCGAAGTCGAACATGGTGCCGATCGCCTCGCGCACCCGCCTGTCCTTGAAGAAGTCGCGCCGCGTGTTGAAAGCGAAGCACTGCATGCCGGTCGGCAGCTCGTGCGGGATCTCGGCGCGCTGGATGCGGCCGTCGCGCACCGCCGGGATGTCGTAGGCGGTCGCCCAGTTGCGCGCGATGTTCTCCTGGCGGATGTCGATGTCGCCGGCCTTGAAGGCCTCGAACTGCACGGTCACGTCGCGGTAGTATTCGTAGCGCATGACCTCGAAGTTGTTGCGCCCGCGATTCATCCAGAGGTCCTTGGCCCACCAGTCGTCGACGCGGCGATAGCTGATCGAGCGGCCGACATCGAAGGAATCGACCTTGTAGGCGCTGCTGCCCAGCGGGATCTCGAGCGACACCTTCTCGAAGTCGCGGTTCGCCCACCATTTGGACGGCAGGACCGGCAGCTGGCCGATGATCAGCGGCAGCTCCTTGTTGGTGTTGTCGCGGAAGGTGAACAGCACCTTGCGGTCGCCGACCTTCTCGGCCTTCAGCACGTCGCCGTAGTAGAAGGCGTAGTTGGGCAGGCCCTTGGCCTTGAGCGTGTCGAAGGTCCAGATCACGTCCTCGACGCTGATCGGCGAGCCGTCATGAAAGCGCGCCTGCGGCCGCAGCGTGAAGGCCGCCCACGAGCGGTCCTCCGGCCATTCGATGCTCTCGGCGATCAGGCCGTACTCGGTCGAGGCCTCGTCGCGCGAATTCCAGCAGAGCGTGTCCCAGATCGCCGAGATGCCGGCGGCCGGCACGCTCTTGATGATGAAGGGATGCAGCGAATCGAAAGTGCCGCGGGCGCCCAGGCGCACCGAGCCGCCCTTCGGGGCGTTGGGATTGAGATAGTCCGGCGGGCCGGCGTCGGCCGGGTATTTCGGCGTGCCGTGCATGGCAAAGCCATGGCTGACGTTGATCTTCTGCCCGGCTGCCGGGGTCTGCGCCCGCACGATGGCCGGGGCGCCCAGCCACAGAGCTGTGCTGCCCAACAACAAGCCGCGCCGTTTGATCGCCATGCTGGTCCCCGAAGCAAGCCTTTCACTTCATATATAGCGCGCCCGAGTTGGGCCGCACTATGGCCGCCGGGTCAACTCGGTGTCAGGTTTCGCCCTTGATCCCCGCTTCTTTCACGAGCTTGCCGTAGCGCTCGAAATCGGCCTTCCACATCGCCATCACCTCGGCCGGCGACCGGGGTGCCGGCACCTCGCATCCTGCCTTGGTCAATCGGTCGCGGGTCTCCGGCTCCTGCAGCGCCTTCATGGCCGACGCATGAATGCGTTGGACGATCGGCGGCGGTGTGCCGGCCCGCACGGCGATCACGTACCAGCTCACCACGTTGGCGTCGGCGAATCCCGCCTCGGCGAACGTCGGCACGTCGGGCAGGGTTGCCAGTCGCTTGTCGGCCAGCACGGCCAGCGCGCGCAGTTTGCCGCTCTGGACGTGTTGAATGCTGAGCGGTCCGGGCAGGAAGCCGACCTGCAGTCGGCCCTCCAGCAGATCGGGGATGCCCGGCGGTACGCCGCGATAGGGGACGCCGGTCATGTCGATCTTGTACTGGTTCTTGAGCAGCTCGGTCGCGAGATGGAGCGACGTGCCGTTGCCCGGGTTCAGGTAGTTGAGCTTGCCGGGATTGGCCCGCGCATAGTCGATCAGCTCCTTCAGCGTCTTCACCGGCAAGGCGGGGTTGACCGTTGCCACCGAGGTCGCCACCGCCACCAGGGCGACGGGCTGGAAGTCGGCCAGCGCATCGTACGAGACGGGCTGCAGATGCGGCACCACGACGTGGCTGATCGTGGCCATCACCCAGTTGTATCCGTCGGCCGGCGCCTGCGGGATCATCGCCGTCGCAAGCGTGCCGTTGGCGCCGGGCTTGGGCTCGACCACCACCGGCTGGCCGAGGTCGGCCTGCATGGGTTCGACCACCGCCCGGGTCACGATGTCGACGATGCCGCCCACCGGGAAGGGCACCAGGATGCGCATCGGCTTGCCGGGAAAGGCCTGCGCCTGCGCGCCCGACGCCGCCAGCCACGCGGCGGTGCTGCCGATCGCGCCGATGGCGCTTCGGCGGGTGATGTCGTTCATTTTTCCTCCGCCCCCTGTCTTTGCCAAAAGCTAAGGGGTACCTGCGAAATTGTCATCCTGGGCAAAATTGACATCGCGGCAGGGCAGTCGCAGTTTGGCGCCATGGCCGATACCGCTCAATTCGCGCCGGATTTCGACGCTCCGATCGAATACATGCGCCGCACCCGCGAGTACTACCTCGCGCTGGGTTACGACAATCCCTATCGCTGGGCGCACTATGTCGATGCGCCCTTCCAGCCGCTGAAGAAGCCGCTCAAGGACTCGACGCTGGCGCTGATCTCGACGGCCGCGCCCTACCAGCCCGACAAGGGCGACCAGGGGCCGGGGGCGGCCTACAACGCCGGCGCCAAGTTCTACACCGTCTATTCCGGCGACACCGCGGTCGACCACGACACGCGCATCAGCCACATCGGCTACGATCGCAAGCACACCACGGCCAAGGATTCCAATACCTGGTTCCCCTTGCCGCTGATGCGCGAGTTCGCCAGCCAGGGCCGTTTCAAGCTCGCCAGGCGTTTCCATGGCGCGCCGACCAACCGCAGCCAGCGGGTGACGCTCGAGACCGACGCGCCGGAGATCCTGGCGCGTTGCCGGCAGGACCAGGTCGATGCCGCGCTCCTGGTGCCGACTTGACCCGTCTGCCACCAGACCGTGGGTCTGGTCGCCCGATATCTGGAGAGGAACGGCATCCCCACGGTGATCATGGGGGCCGCCAAGGACATCGTCGAACATGTCGGCGTGCCGCGCTTTCTGTTCAGCGACTTCCCGCTGGGCAATTCCTGCGGCAAGCCGCACGAACCCAACACGCAGCGCTTCACGCTCGACCTCGCGCTGAAGGTGCTGGAGAGCGCGGTGGGCCCGCGCACCACGGTGCAGTCGCCGTTGCGCTGGACCGAGGATGGCGACTGGAAGAACGACTACAACAACCTCGAGCGCATGCCGCCCGAGGAAGTCGCCAAGCGCCGCGCCGAGTTCGACAAGGTGAAGCAGGTCGCGTTGCAGCAGCGACAGAAGTCGGGCGTCGCCTGATGTCTTTGCTGGGGGCGCGCCACTCCAGTGGTGCGATCTTCTCCTTCAACAACAAAGAACGCGCCACTGGAGTGGCGCGCCCCCAGCCATGAGCAAACCATTTACAGGCGTTAAGGTTCTCGACTTCACGCGCGTCCTCGCCGGGCCCTACGGCTCCTATCAGTTGGCGCTGCTCGGCGCCGACGTCATCAAGGTCGAAAGCCGCGAAGGCGACGACATGCGCTTCGGCAGCCGCGCCAACGACTGGGAGAAGCGCGGGCTTGCCGCTCCCTGGGTCGCGGTCAACTCGAACAAGCGCTCGATCACCCTCGACCTCAAGAAGCCCAAGGCGATCGAGGTCGTGAAGAAGCTCGCCGCCCAGGCCGACGTGGTGATGGAGAACTTCCGTCCCGGCGTCATGGACAAGCTCGGCATCGGCTACGACGTGCTGAAGCAGATCAATCCGCGCCTGATCTACTGCGCTGTCTCGGGCTTCGGCCAGGTCGGCCCCGACCGCGAGACCGCCGCGTTCGACGGCATGATCCAGGCGATGTCCGGCCTGATGTCGATCACCGGCTTCCCGACGAATGGCCCGACACGCGTGGGCTTCGCCGGCGCCGACGTCATGTCGGGCGCCACGGCGGCGCTGGGCGTCGCCTCGGCGCTGTTCCAGCGCACCCATACCGGCAAGGGCCAGCTGGTCGATGTCGCCATGATCGACGCGGTGATGGGCTATCTCGCCCAGCAGTTCACCGAGCACCTGATGACCGGCCGCGTGCACGAGCAGGCGGCCAACCGCTCGGTGACGCGCAAGCCCACCGGCGATCTCTACAAGACCAAGGACGGCTGGATGGTGCTGGCGGTCATGACCGAGCCGCAGTTCCAGCGCCTGATGAAGGATATCGGCCGCGCCGACGCGGCTGCCGATCCGCGCTTCGTCGACTGGCCGACGCGCATCGCCAACGACAAGGCATTGCACGAGATCATCGAGGCCGAGCTGGTGAAGGAGACGTCGGCCGCCTGGGCCGAGCGTTTCGCCAAGGCCGACGTGCCGGCCGGCCGCGTGCTCTCGATCCCCGAGACCGTGCAGCTCGACCACTTCGACCGTCGCCAGATCCTGCAGACCGTCGACACGCCGCACGGCCCGATCAAGGTCGTGGGCTCGGGCTTCCGCCTGGAGCATGGCGGCGGCTCGGTCGACCGCCCGCCGGCAACGCTCGGCCAGCACACCGACGAGATCCTGCGCGAGGCGGGCTACTCGGACGCCGACATCGCCAGCATGCGCGCCGACAAGGTCGCGTGAGCTTGGCGATCCTCTACGAAGTCGAGCACGTCACGACCTATCGTTACGCCGCTCCCGTCACCTTCGGCGCCCACCGTGCCATGTTCCTGCCGAGGTCGGGCCCCTACGGTCGCATGCTGAGCTACTCGGCGACGACTAGCCTGCGCTCGCGCGTGCGCTGGATCATCGACGCCCTGTCGAATGTCGTGACCCTGATCGACATCGACGAGCCGGGCACCGAGCTCACCTTCACCTTCAAGCTGCGCGGGATTCATTACGGCGTCGCCGAGGCCGAGGCTTTCCCCGTGGATCAGCGCGCCGAGGCGGTGCCGGTGCAGTTCACGCCCGACGAATGGAACGACCTCAGCGGCTATCTTCGGCCGCATGCCGAGGATCCCGATGGCGCGGTGGCGTCGTGGGCGAAATCCTTCGTCGTCGCCGAGCAGAACCATGCCACCGACGTCATCCGGCGTATGCTCGACACGATCGGCGCGACGTTCAACTACCAGGCCCGCGAGAGCGAGGGGACCCAACCGCCGGGCGAGACGTTGCGCTCGAAATCGGGCACCTGCCGCGATTACGCCTGGCTGATGATCGAGGCCCTGCGCCGCATCGGCTTCGCCTGCCGGTTCATCACCGGCTACATCTACGATGCCGCGCTCGACAAGGGCGAAACGGCAGGCATGGCGGGATCGGGCGCGACCCATGCCTGGGTCCAGGTCTACCTGCCGGGCGCCGGCTGGCTGCACTACGACCCGACCAACCGTATTTCCGGCGGCACCGACCTGATCCCGGTCGCCATCGCCCGCCATCCGGGACAGGCGATCCCTCTGCAGGGCTCGTGGTTCGGCAGCGCCGGCGACTACCGCGGCATGTCGGTCAAGGTGGCGATCCGCAAGCTGAAGACGCTGTCTGAGGACATCGACGCTGCCAGCTGAGCCGCAGGCCGACGTTCAGCGCATGGTTGCAGGCCCGGGCGATCGTGGTGCTGTTGCCTCGATGCTGCCGCCGGACTGATTGATGGTGGTCGCGGTCACCAAGTGTTCGGGTCGACGAAGTTGCCGCTCGCGGTCACCGCACCGGCGCAGTCGGGCGTCGCTCGGACGACCAGGGAAAGTTGAGGTACTGGTCGCGCGTGTCGTAGCAGATGTTGCCGTACATCCTGAGATAGGAAGCGCGACGTGTTGCGTCGCGCCACACGGCCGCGGGGTCGGCGAGGTCGGCCTCGTATTGAGCGACGTTGGCGGCCGAGATCGCGCTGGGCAGGATGTCCATGGCCTGCGGGACGCTGCGGCCTTCCAGCCAGTCGGCGGCATGCTGTCCCAGGGCATAAGCGAAGACGGGCGAGTTCAGGCTGATGGTTGCCTTGTAAGGCCCGCCGCGCTTGATCTCGGCCACCGCCTCGGGCTCGCCGTCGATGCCGCCGAGAAACTGGTCGGGGCGCGCCTTGCCGGCGGCGCGCAGGGCGGCCAGCGCGCCCAGCACCACCGTGTCGGCGCCGAGCACGACGTCGACATTGGGATGCGCCAGCAGGATGGTGCGCATCGCGGCCTCGCCGCCTTCCTTGTTGACCGTCGCCGGTGAAATGTCGGCCACGATCGTGGCGCCCGGAACCGCCTTCAGCGAATCGCGCATGGCGGCAAAGCGGGGCGCCAGGAACTGCAGGCTGTCGTGCGTCAGCAGCACCACGCTGGCCCGGCCGCGCAGGCGATCGCGGATATAGGCGGCCGCGGCGTCGCCCAGCACCTTGCCGGTCAGGTACTGAGGGGCATTCAGGATCTCGGTCGCGGGCGGGGGCACGACGCTGCCGACGAAGGCACCGGACCAGATGACCTGTTGCAGATGCGGCGCCAGGGCGATGGCATCGACCGGAGCGGAGACCAGCGCTCCCACGCCGGCGGCGCGAAGCTGCCGGACCTGCTCGATCTGGCGCGCGCCGTCATTGCGCGCCTGGGCGAGGCGGAACTCCAGGCGGCGGTCGCTGGCGGCTGCGGCGAGACCGCGCGCCACGCCGTTCATGAACTCCCGCTCGTTGTCCTGGGCAAAGGCCAGCACCTTGCTCAGTCCGCTCGGCGGCGCGCAGGCTGCCGCATTGGCGTCGAAGGGCGGCAGGACGCGGGGTACGGTGAGACCGGGGGGGCCCTGCTGCGCCATTGACGGGCCGCAGGCCATCACCAAGCAAGCCAGCGCCCAAGCATACGGCGCCAGAGCGCGTCCTATCGTTGCCAGCCTCATGCCGCGTGGTTCCCCCAACCCTTTGCCGACACCGGTGGGCTGTCCGATGAACCTGCATTACAGCCGCTCGGCGTCGGGAAGTCGACTGCTCAATGGGCCGGCCTCAATCGATCGGCCTCAATCGATCGGCCTCAATCGACCGGCAAGGGGAAGACCAGCCGCGCGGCAGTGCCCGGCTGGCGTCGAAGGTACTCGACCTCCGCCCGCATGGCCGCGGCAATGCCCTTGACGATCCTGGTGCCGAGGCCCGTGCCCTTGACCGGTGCGTCCTCCCGGCGGCCGACGCCGTCATCCTCGACCAGCAGCTCGGCGCGTCCGTCGGGCAGCCGGCACAGCCGCACGCGCACACTGCCGGTGCGGTCGGGATAGGCGTATTTGAAGGCATTGGTGACCCATTCCGTCACGACAACGCCAAGATTGACGCTGGCGTCGGTACGCAGCTTCAACGGCTCGAGTTCGTGGCTGAGCGACGTGCCGCCGTGGCCCTCGGCCCGCATCGAGGTCTCGAGATGATCGAGCAGGCTCGCCAAGTATTCGTCCAGCTCGACGAAGCGCACGTCGCCCGAGGTGTAGAGGCGCTTGTGGACCAGGGAAATCGCCAGGATGCGCCCTTGCGTCTCCTCGAGCGCATCCTTCGCGGCCTGGTCACCGAGCGCATTGGCCTGCAGGCGCACCAGGGAGGCGATCAGGGTCAGGCTATTGGCGACGCGATGGTTGACCTCGGCGAGCAGGACCTCGGCACGATCGCGCGCCTGGGCGAGGTCGGCCGTACGCCGGGCGACACGCTCCTCGAGGCCGGCATTGAGGGCGCGGACCTCGTCACGCGCCTGGGCGATGTCGCGAGCGTAGCGCGAGGCCGTGATGATCACGCCGCCCACCACCAGCATGATGACGAGTGCGCCCACGATCGACGTGATACGCAGCATGGCGGCATTGGCCCGCTGCTCCTCGACACCCTCGGTGAGGCGCCGGTCGGCCGTTCGCACGATGCCGGAGAGAAAGACATTGGCCTCGTCCATCAGTGCCTTGCCGCGGTTGGTGCGAACGATGGCCTCAGCCTCGGAGTCGCGTCGGTCGGCCTTCAAGGCGATCGTCTGATCCAGTTCGTCGAGTTTTTCGCGGGTGATGGCCGCCAGGCGTTGCAGCATCGGCTGGATGTCGTTGTCTCCGGCCAGGGCTTGCCGCAGCGTGTCGAGCTGGCGCTCGGCCTGCGCCTTCGCGCTGTCGTAAGGCGACAGGTATATCTCGTTGCCGGAGAGCAGGAAGCCGCGCTGGCTGGACTCGACGGCTTGCAGGGCCGACCGCAGTTCCACGGCCGCGCCCCTGATGTCACGGGCTTCGATGACCTCGCGGAAGTGGGCCTGCGATCGTTCGTTCAGCCAGATCGTCATACCGACGATGACGAACAGCGCGAAGAGGCCGACACCCAGCAGAGCGATGGATGTCTGGACGACGAAACGACCCGAAACCGGCATGCGGTCCGGATATACCACATTGCCGCCGCTTCGGGCGTCTCACCAGCTGAGCCGCAGGCCGACATTCAGCGCGTGGTTGTCGGTGCCCGAGCCGATGTCGCCGTCGTAGCGGAAGTAGATCTGCGTCCCGGCAGCGACGGCGGTGGCGGCCTGGAAGCCGATCGCCGCCGCGTCGCGCTGTGGTGTCGCGCCGTAGACCGTGAAGGCGTTGGCCGGCGCGCCGGCGAAGGCCGCCGTGATCGGCCGGCCGGTATAGGCATACTCATGCAGCCAGCCCAGCCGCAGGGCCATGTCCAGGGTGCGCGTGTCGCCCAGTCCGATGGCGCCGTTAAGCTGTGCCCCCAGGGTCGAGCGCACCGAGTTGGTCGTCTGCTGCTGCACGTTGAGGCTCAGGCTGTCGGCGCCCCACTCGTTGAACGCCGACTGGTTCACGCTCATCACCTGCAGGCGCGCGAACGGCGTGATGCTCGCCGCCGCCGGGGCATAGACCGGCACCTGGTAGCCGATCTCGGCCTGGCCGAGGAACTGATTGGCGCCTGTCGAGCCGTTGGCGGTGCGCGGCTGCAGGCCAGGGATCGAGATCTGCCGCTGCAGCTGGTTGTTGGAGTAGGCGTAGCCCGCCAGCAGGTCGGCATAGAAGCCTGACTGGGTGAAGCTCGCGTATGCGGCGACGCTCACGGCATTGGTCCAGCCCTTGCCTTGGAAGGTGTCGGCCCACTGCGTGCCGCTGGTGTAGCCGGCGCCGATGCCCAAGAGCAGGCTTGGCAGCACGCGATAGTCGATGCCGGCGGCCGCGCCGCCCATGTTGTAGGTGAAGGTGTTCGAGTTGCCGTCACCCTGCACCGAGCCGAAGCCGCCGAGCGCACTGCCCCACACGCTGAACGGACTCGCCGCATCGCAGGCCTCGACCTCGCAGGCCTGGGCCAACGCCTGGCGTTGGCCGCTGCCGGCTACGCCACGCGCGATCGCCATCTGCTGACCGAGCGCATTCATGAACAGCGTGTTCGACGCGAGGTTCGCCGTGCCGAAGTCGGCATAGGGCTGCCCGCTGATCTGGTTCAGCGTGTACGGACCCTGCTGAGTGTTGAGGCCAGCCAAGGCGCCGATCACGGTCGCGAAGTCGCCGGTCGCGCTGGCGTAAGACTGGTCGAGCGCACCGCCGACCGCACGCTGGTTCACCGTGTTGCCGCCAAAGCCCGAGAACGCCGCGCCCTGCAGGGCGAGCGTCAGGAACACGTTGTTGGCGTTGTAGCTGAGGCTCGGCGTCAGGAAGGCGAAGTTGCTCGTGACACCGGCGTAGACGCCGCTGACGCCGCCGACGGCGTTGAGGATCGTGTAGGTCGTGCTGGCGCCGTAGTTGCCCGGTGCGGCCAGCACCTGGACGCTGGCGCCGTTGATGGTGGCGGTGCCGGCGACGTTGACGCGATCGTTCTGCCCCTGGGCATTGACCTCGACCTGGTAGGTGCCGCCGTTGTGCACCAGGTTGCCGTTCACCGTCATGGTGCCGATCGAGTTGCCCGGCGCCAGGATGCCGCCGTTGATGATGAGCGTGCCGATGTTGCCGGTGCCGCCCAGGGTACCGCCGTTGCTGAGCGAGACCGGGCTCGCCAAGGTACCGTTCACCACCAGCGTGCTGCCATTGACCGTAGTGGCGCCGGTGTAGGTGTTGGTCCCGGTGAAGGTGACCGTGCCGCCGCCCTGGATGCCGACGCCGCCAGTGCCGGACATGCTGCCGGCGTAGGTCCCGTTGGTCGACTGGACGAACGACACCGTGCCGGTGTTGATCAGGATGTTGCCCTGCAGGCTCGACGTGCTGCCGACCAAGCTGCTGCCGCCGGTCACGGTGGTGCCGCCGGTGTAGCTGTTGGCGCCGCTCAAGGTGAACGTCCCGCCGCCGCCCAAGGTCAGCGCACCCGTGCCCGACATGTTGCCGGCGTAGGTGCCGTTGCCCGCCTGGTTGAAGGTCACCGACGCGTTGTTGAGGATGTTGCCCTGCAGGCTCTGCGTTGTGCCGACGAGGCTGCCGCCCGTCACCGCCGTGCCGCCCGAGTAGCTGTTGTTGCCGGTCAGAAGCACGATGCCGGTGCCGCTCACCAGGAGGCCGCCCGTGCCCGACATGTTGCCGGCGTAGGTGCCGCCGAAAGCCTGGTTGAACGTCACCTGCGCGTTGTTGAGGATGTTGCCCTGCAGGCTGGTCGTCGTGCCCTGCAGGATGCCGCCCGACACCGTCGTGCCGCCGGTGTAGGTGTTGGTGCCGGTGAGCGTGACTGTGCCGCCGCCCTGGATGGTGAGCCCGCCCGTGCCCGACATCGCGCCGGCGTAGATGCCGCTGCCGCTCTGGCCGAACACCACGGAGGCGTTGTTCAGGATGTTGCCCTGCAGGCTGGTCGTCGTGCCCTGGAGCACGCCGGCCGACACTGTCGTGCCGCCGGTGTAGCTGTTGGCACCGGTGAGCGTCACCGTGCCGGTGCCGCTCTTGGTGAAGCTGCCGGTGCCCGACATGACGCCGGCATAGGTCCCATTCGTCGCCTGGTCGAACGCCACCGACGCATTGTTGACGATGGCGCCCTGCAGGCTCGACGTCGTGCCCTGCAGGATGCCCCCCGACACCGTCGTGCCGCCCGTGTAGGTGTTGGCGCCGCTCAGGATCACCGTGCCGGTGCCGCTCTTGGTGAAGCTGCCGGTGCCCGACATGGCGCCGGCATAGGTGCCGTTCGTCGCCTGGTCGAACACCACCGACGCGTTGTTGACGATGGCCCCCTGCAGGCTCGCCGTCGTGCCCTGCAGCACGCCGCCCGACACTGTCGTGCCGCCGGTGTAACTGCTGGCGCCGCTCAGGATCAGCGTGCCGAGGCCGTCCTTGGTGAGCCCGCCGGCGCCGGAGAGATTGCCGGTGACCGTGAGCGTGTTGCCGGCCGTGTCGATCGTGCCGCCGCCGGTGATCAGGTTGACCGGCCGGTCGACCGAGAAGCTCGCCGTCGCCTGCAGGGTGCCGCCGGCAAAGGTCAGCGTCGCACCCGCCGCGCCCAGCGCCGCATCCGACCCGGCTTGCACGATGCCACCGGCCAGGACCGTGCCGCCGGTGTTGCTGATCGTTCCGGTCAGGGTCACCTTGCCCGGGCCCATGTAGGCGATCGCGCCCGAGCCGTCGACGTTGCCGCCGAAGGTGATGTCGTCCGAGCGGTTGAAGGCGAGGATGCCGTTGTTCAGCACGTTGCCCGCGATCATGCCGGTCGTGCCGCCATTGCCGAGTTGCAGCGTACCGGCCGCGATGGTGGTGAGGCCCGAGTAGCTGTTGTCGGCGGTGAAGATCAGCGTGCCGGCGCCGAGCTTGTCGAGCGCGCCGTTGCCCGAGATCGTGCCGCCGAAGGTGACATTGTCGGAGCGGTTGAAGGCGAGCGTACCGTTGTTCAGCACGTTGCCGGCGATCGAGCCGGTCGTGCCGCCGTTGCCGACCTGCAGGATGCCGCCGGAGATCGTCGTGCCGCCGGCGTAGCTGTTGGCGCCGGTCAGGGTCACGGTACCGGTGCCCGACTTGGTCAGGCTGCCGCTGCCCGACATCGCGCCGACATACGTGCCGTTGGTGTTCTGGTCGAAGGTGACGGCGGCGTTGTTGGCGATGTTGCCTTGCAGGCTCGAGGTCGTGCCCACCAGCCTGCCGTCGCTCACCGTCGTGCCGCCGCTGTAGCTGTTGGTGCCAGTGAGCGTCACGGTGCCGGTGCCGGACTTGGTGAAGCTGCCGTTGCCCGACATGTTGCCGGCGTAGGTGCCGTTGGTGTTCTGGTCGAAGGACACAGCCGCGTTGTTGACGATGTTGCCTTGCAGGCTCGAGGTCGTTCCCACCAGCGTGCCGCCCGACACCGTCGTGCCGCCGCTGTAGCTGTTGGTTCCGGTCATCGTCACTGTGCCGGTGCCCGACTTGGTCAGGCTGCCGCTGCCCGACATGGTGCCGGCATAGGTGCCATTGGTGCTCTGGTCGAAGGAGACAGCGGCGTTGTTGACGATGGTGCCCTGCAGGCTGGTCGTCGTGCCGGCTAGCGTGCCGTCCGACACTATCGTGCCGCCCGTGTAGGTGTTGACGCCGGTGAGCGTGACCGTACCAGTGCCCGACTTCGTCAGGCTGCCGCCGCCGGACATCACGCCGGCATAGGTGCCGTTGGTGCTCTGGACGAAGATCACGGCGGCGTTGTTGACGATGGCGCCTTGCAGGCTCGTGGTCGTGCCGGCCAGCGTGCCGGCCGACACGGTCGTGCCGCCGCTGTAGGTGTTGGCGCCGGTGAGCGTGACGGTGCCGGTGCCCGACTTGGTCAGGCTGCCGCTGCCCGACATGGTGCCGGCATAGGTGCCGTTGGTGCTCTGGTCGAAGGTGACGTTGGCGTTGTTGACGATGTTGCCCTGCAGGCTCGTGGTCGTGCCGGCCAGCGTGCCGCCCGACACCGTCGTGCCGCCCGTGTAGGTGTTGGCGCCAGTGAGCGTCACCGTGCCGGTGCCCGACTTGGTCAGGCTGCCGCTGCCCGACATTGCGCCGGTGTAGGTGCCGTTGCTGCTCTGGTCGAAGGTGACGGCGGCGTTGTTGACGATGGCGCCCTGCAGGCTCGACGTCGTGCCCACCAGCGCGCCGCCCGACACTGTCGTGCCGCCCGTGTAGCTGTTGGCGCCAGTGAGCGTCACCGTGCCGGTGCCCGACTTGGTCAGGCTGCCGTTGCCCGACATGTTGCCGGTGTAGGACCCGTTGGTGCTCTGGTCGAAGGTGACGGCGGCGTTGTTGACGATGGCGCCCTGCAGGCTGGTCGTCGTACCGACCAGCGTGCCGCCCGACACCGTCGTGCCGCCGCTGTAGCTGTTGCTGCCAGTCAGCGTAACGACGCCGGTACCCGACTTGGTCAGGCTGCCGCTGCCCGACATGTTGCCGGCATAGGTGCCGTTGGTGTTCTGGTCGAAGGTGACGTTGGCGTCGTTGACGATGTTGCCCTGCAGGCTGCCGGTCGTGCCCTGCAGGACGCCGCCGGTCAGCGTCGTGCCGCCGGTGTAGCTGTTGGTGCCCGAGAGGATCAGCGTGCCCGGACCGACCTTCGTCAGGCTGCCGCTGCCCGACATGTCGCCGGCATAGGTGCCGCCGCCGGCGAACATCACCGCCGCATTGTTGAGAATGTTGCCGCGCAGGCTGTCCGCCGTGCCCTCCAGCGTGCCGGCCGATACCGTCACGCCGCCGGTGTAGGTGTTGGTGCCGTTCAGCACCAGCGTACCGCTGCCGATCTTGGTGAAGGCGCCGCCCGACAGGGTGCCGCTCAGGGTGAGGATGTTCGCCTGGGTGTCGATCGTGCTGCTGGCCGCGAGCGTCACGTCATTGGCGATCGACAGACCAGGCGTGGCCGCCTGCAGCGTCGTGCCGTTGGCAAAGGTGAGCGCACCGGCGCCCAGGGCAGCGTTGTTGCGTACCGCCAAGGTGCCTTCGTTGAGCGCGGTGCCGCCCTGATAGGTGTTGTTGCCGCTCAGCGTCAACGTGCCGGTTCCGGTCTTGGCCAGCCCGCCGGTGCCTCCGAGGCCGCCGCTGAGCGTCAGCCCATTGGCCTGGGTGTCGACCGTGCTGGTGCCGTTCAGCGTCATGCTGTTGGCGACGTTGAGCCCGTTGGCGGCCGCCTGCAGCGTCGTGCCGGTCGCGAAGGTGAGCGAGCCGGTGCCCAACGCACTGTTGCTGCCAACGGCCAGCGTGCCGGCGTTGAGTGCCGTGCCGCCCTGGTAGGTGTTGGTGCCGGAGAGCGTCACCGTGCCGGAGCCCGACTTGGCGAGGCCGCCGGTGCCCCCGATGACGTTGCTCACGGTGAGCGAGCCGGTGCGATTGAACGCCAGCGTGCCGTTGTTGGTCACGCTGCCGCTGCCCAGCGTGCCGGTCGCGCCGCCGTCGCCGATCTGCAGGGTGCCGGCGCCGATGATGGTGGTGTCGCTGTAGGTGTTGGTGCCGGTGAGGATGGTGGTACCGCCGGCATTGACGACCGAGCCGCTGCCGCTGATCGCGCTAGCGACCGTGACCGTGTCGCTGCGGTTGAAGGTGAGCCGGTCGTTGTTGACGACGTTGCCGGTGCCGAGCGTGCCGCTCGTGCCGCCGTTGCCGACGATCAGGTTGCCGGCCGTGATGGTCGTAGTGCCGGTATAGGTGTTGTTGCCCCGCAGCGTGAACGACTGGGTACTGTCCAGGGTGAAGCTGCCGTTGCCGGTGATGACGGTGTCGGTGCCGGCGCCGGCCGAGACCGTTCCCGTGGTCAGGCTGCCGCCGCTTCCCAGGTTGATCGTGCCGCCGATACCGGAGAGCTCGGAGACCGTCTGGGTGTTGCCATTGAGGTCCAGGGTGCCGCCATTGACGGCAAGCGTGCCGGTCCCGATCGAGGAGCCGGCGCCGAGCCGCAGTGTGCCGGCGCTGACGAGGGTGCTGCCGGTCAGGGTGTTGGTGCCGGTAAGGGTCGTGGTGCCGCTGCCGATCTGCCGCACCTGGCCCGCGCCGGTGATCGCGTTGCCGACCGCCAGCGCGCCGGTGCTGTTGAACGACAGGATGGCGTTGTTGGTGACACCGCCGGCGCCATTGCCGAGTGTGCCGCCGGCGCCGAGCTCGAGCATGCCGGCGCTGATGGTGGTGGCGCCGCTGTAGGTGTTGGCGCCGGTGAGCGCCAGGGTGCCCGTGCCGATCTTGGTCAGCGAGCCGGTGCTGCCGATCACGCCGCTCATCGTCAGCGTGTTGGCCTGGGTGTCGACCGTGCCCGGTCCCGCCAGCGTCACGGCATTGGCGACATTCAGGTTATTGGCGGCGGCCTGCAGCGTGCCGCCGTTCAGCGTGACGGTCCCGGTGCCCAGGCTGTCGTTGGCCGAGATGGCGATCGTGCCCGCGGTCGCCGAGACCGCGCCGCTGAAGTTGGCGTTGCTGCCGTTCAGGGCGAGGGTGCCGGCCCCGCTCTTGGAAAGCCCGCCGGTGCCGGCCACGGCGTTGTTGCCGGCCAGCGTCTGCGTGCCGCTGGCGATGTTCATGGCGGTCGTGCCGGTGCCGTGCAGGTACATCACCGTGCCCTGCGCCTGGCCCGCCGTCGCGCCGCCGGTGCCGCCGGTCGTGCCGCCGGTCACGCCGTAGGTGCCGGCAAGGTTGCCGCCATTGATGGTCAGGCTGCCGCCGTCGCGCACGAAGAAGGCGCCGCCCAGCGCCGCGCCGCCGCCGCCATCGGCATCGGTGCCGGTGCCGCCCTGGCCTCCGAGACCTCCGCTGGGCGCATTCGACCCGGCGCCCCCGCCCCCGCCGCCGCCGAAGCCGCCGGCACCTCCACTTACGCCGCTGTTAACGCGAGTTCCGCCGCCGCCGCCGCCGAAGCCGCCGGCGCCCCCGGGAGCGGACAAGCTGTTGCCGGAGCCCCCACCACCGCCGAAATCTCCGCCGGCGCCGCCGGAAGTCGTTTTCCCGCCACCGCCGCCGCCGCCGACACCACCCGCACCGCCGGCCGACGCGACGACTCCCTGACTGCTGCCGCCGCCGCCGCCGCCGGAAAACTGGCCGCTGCCACCGCCCCCTGCGCCGTTGAAGCCGCTGCCGCCGCCGCCGCCGCCCACGCCCGCCGCGGCGGTGCCGCCCGACCCGTCATTGCCGCCGGTGCCTCCCTGGGCACCACCGCCTGCGCCGCCAGTCGCGCCGGTGCCATTGCCGCCGTTTGCGCCGAGTGCGGCACCGCCGCCGCCGCCACCGCCTGCGGCTGCACCAACGACCAGGGCCCCGTCCCCGCCGTTGCCCTGCTGGCCACCGCCTCCACCGCCAGCACCATTATTGAGGACATTAGAGTTTCCACCGGCACCGAATTCGCCGCCGCCGCCGCCGCCGCCGCCGGAGGTGGTGCTACCGCCGTTGCCTTGATAGCCGCCGCCGCCGCCGCCGGCTGTGGCGCCTGCACTGCCGCCATTGCCGCCGAGGCCGCCGCCGCCGCCGCCTCCCGTGCCGCCGAACCCGGCCTGGGCATTGCCGCCATTGCCGCCAGCACCGCCGGTTGCAGAGGCATTGCCGACCGTAACGTTGGTCAGGGCCGCCGCCGCTCCCTGATTGACGAACACCGCGGCACCCGCACCCAACCCGCCGCCGCCGCCGCCGCCTTGAGCAGCGCTGGGAAGCCGGGCGCCGTTGCCGCCATCGCCGCCCTGGGCGACGGCGTTGTTGATGGTGAGGTTCGAGATCGACACGGTTCCGGCCTGCACGAAGAAGGCGCGGCCCGCGTTGTTGGCGTCGATGGTGTTGTTGTTGCCGGTGACGGTCACGCTGGCCGTGATCATCGGCAGCGACTGGGTCAACGTGATGTTGCCCGTGATGTTGATGGTGCTGTCGCCGCCGCTATTGGCCGCGAAGATCGCGTCGCGCAGCTGGGTTTCGGTGCTGACGTTGACGGCCCAGGCGGTCACCGGCGACAGGCAGGTGCCGGCCAACAAAAAAGCGGCCAGCCGTCCCGGCTGCCGCGTCACGCTGATGAACGCCATCCCCCCGAAGGCTCCCCCGACCCTGCAACGCTATGCAACTATAAGGACGGTGCGCAAATCTTACCAGCAAAGCACCGACTTGCCGGTGTAGATCACCGCAGCTGGTACCTCGTACGCTTCCCATTTGCACTTTGGTTGATTTCCAATTTGGAATTGAAGTCGAACGACGTGGCGGCGGCAATCTCGCCGGGTTGTGGGGGGCGGCCGATATTGTGCGCGATTGCACCTCGCCTGCTTCCGGCGATAAGACGGGTGCGGCAGGACGGGTGGGAGAGTGTGGTGTCGGGCGTGCGCGTTTTTCTTGTGAGCCGGTGGTCGAGGTCGTGACGGGCAGGGGCGTAGCCGACCTGGATTGGTTGCTGTCGGAAAGGTCGCCGGATTTCGCGATGCCGCCCGGCACCCTGTTCGAGGCCGACGACGACAACTGGCGTTGCTCCGTCGAACGCGTGGCGCTGGCGCCCAACCTCCAGGTTTATCTCAACGACGTCGAGGCACGGCGCGATTTTCGGGTCGAGCCGATGACGCTCGGCATGCCGGTGCTCGTGGGCCAGGTTCCCCTGGAGGGCCGGCTCGACCTGCGCTTCGGTGATGGCGAAATAGTGAGGGCGACGCCGCAGTCGGCCGTGCTCTATCGCCCGGTGGCGCCGGCGGTCCATGGCTTCCACGCCGACATTCGCTATCGCTCGGTCGGCTATGCGCTCTCGGTGCAGAGGGCCGAGCGGCTGCTCGACGGCAATGTGCCTTCGGTGCTGCGGTCCCTGGTCGACGACGCGCAGCCTTCGGGCGGGCACGTCATGACGCGCATGCGACGCGCCCTGCGGGCGTCCGCCCTCGGCATGTTCGACCGATCACTGACCGGCGTGCTGCGCAACATCATGCTTGAAGGTCTCGCGCTGCAGCTTTTCGCCCTGCAGGTGGCGGCCTCGTCATCCGTCCGTTCGGACGAGACGTTGAGCCGCCGCGAACGGTCGCTGGTGGACGAGGCGCTCGAACGGCTGCTGGCGGACATGCGCCGGCCGCCGTCGCTCGGCGAGCTCGCCGAGGCGACGGGCATGAGCGAGAAGCGGCTCAATGCCTGCTTCCGCAAAGCCTTTGGCACGACGATCTTCGAGACCCTGCGCAATCACCGGCTGGACCATGCGCGCCAGGCGCTGGAAGCCGGCTCCCTGTCGTTGAAGGAGATCGCCTGGCGGGTGGGCTACAGCAACGTCCCCAATTTCGTGAACGCCTTCCGGGCGCGCTACGGCGAGCCGCCGCGGCAGTTCACTGAGCGGCGTCGCGAGGCAGCGAAACGCAGTTGATCTGAAGCGCTTCATCGTTGCCTCGTGAGCCCGCAGGTATAAAGTCGCTTCCGTCCAAGGGGGGTCCCGACAAGGGGCTGAGATACCGACGGCCTTCACGGCAGCGCGGTGACCCTTTGAACCTGATCCGGGTCATGCCGGCGAAGGGACTGGATATGCCTCCTTTGCACGACAAACACGCCGGATCTCCGTCAGCCATCTGCCACGGGAGATCCTCGTCATGGACAACATCATCACCCCGACCCCCAAGGTCACCACGGGACCACTGCCGGCGTCCGGCAAGGTCTATGTAACGCCCGACTCGGCGTCCGACCTGCGCGTGCCCCTGCGCGAGATCGAGCAGTCGGAGCCCACCGAACCGCGCATCCGCGTCTACGACACGACCGGCCCCTACACCGATCCCAATGCCATCATCGATGTCCGCCAGGGCCTGGCGCGCGTGCGCCGCGCCTGGGTGCTCGAGCGCGGCGGCGTCGAGGAATATGACGGCCGGCCGATCACGGCGATCGACAACGGCAACGTGAAGAGTGCGGCGCTGCAGCCGTTTCCCAACACGCCGCGGCCGCTGCGCGGCGTCGGAGCCGCGCCGATCACCCAGTTCGAATGGGCGCGCGCCGGCGTCATCACCAAGGAGATGATCTACGTCGCCGAGCGCGAGAACCTCGGCCGCAAGGTCGCGCTCGATGTGGCGAAGGAACGCCTGGCCGACGGCGAGAGCTTCGGCGCCGCGCTGCCCGACTTCATCACGCCCGAGTTCGTGCGCAACGAGGTGGCGCTGGGCCGCGCCATCATCCCGGCCAACATCAACCACGGCGAGCTCGAGCCGATGGCGATCGGCCGCAACTTCCTGGTCAAGATCAACGCCAACATCGGCAACTCGGCGGTGTCTTCCTCGATGGAGGAAGAGGTCGAGAAGATGGTGTGGGCGATCCGCTGGGGCGCCGACACGGTCATGGACCTCTCGACCGGCCGCAACATCCACGACACGCGCGAATGGATCGTGCGCAATTCGCCGGTGCCGATCGGCACGGTGCCGATCTACCAGGCGCTGGAGAAGGTCGGCGGCGATCCCACGAAGCTGTCGTGGGAAGTCTATCGCGATACCTTGATCGAGCAGTGCGAGCAGGGCGTCGACTACTTCACCATCCATGCCGGCGTGCGGCTGGCGCATGTGCCGCTGACGGCCAGGCGCGTCACCGGCATCGTGAGCCGTGGCGGCTCGATGATGGCGCAGTGGTGCCTGACCGAGCATCGCGAGAGCTTCCTCTACGAGCACTTCGGCGACATTTGCGACATCATGCGCAAGTACGACGTGTCGTTCTCGCTGGGCGACGGGCTCAGGCCTGGCTGCAACGCCGATGCCAACGATGCCGCGCAGTTCGCCGAGCTCGAGACCTTGGGCGAGCTCACCAAGATCGCCTGGGACAAGGGCTGCCAGGTCATGATTGAAGGCCCGGGCCATGTGCCCATGCACAAGATCAAGGCCAACATGGACAAGCAGCTGCGCGAATGCGGCGAGGCGCCGTTCTATACGCTGGGACCGCTCGTCACCGACATCGCGCCGGGCTACGACCACATCACCTCGGGCATCGGCGCCGCCATGATCGGCTGGTTCGGCACGGCGATGCTCTGCTACGTCACGCCCAAGGAGCATCTGGGTCTGCCCGACCGCGACGACGTGAAGGTGGGCGTCATCACCTACAAGATCGCCGCCCACGCCGCCGATCTCGCCAAGGGCCATCCCGCGGCACGGCTGCGCGACGATGCGCTCAGCAAGGCGCGCTTCGAGTTCCGCTGGAAGGACCAGTTCAACCTGTCGCTCGATCCGGCGACGGCTGAAAAATTCCACGACGAGACGATGCCCAAGGAGGCGCACAAGACGGCGCACTTCTGCTCGATGTGCGGGCCGAAGTTCTGTTCCATGCGCATCACCCAGGACATCCGCGACTACGCCAAGAAGGGCATGGACGAGATGAGCGCCAAGTTCAAAGCTGGCGGCAACGCGCTCTACGTGCCGGACAAGGCGGCTGATTGATATCGACGAGCGCGGGCTTTCGGCCCGCGCATGAACATTATCTTCTCCTGCTCATCTACTCCTGTTCATCTCCCTTCATTCTCCTCTCCCCCAAGGGGGAGAGGAACATGAGGCGGAGGGCGCGCTCACGCTGCGTCGCGCGCTGTAAACAAACCTTCGCCAGCCTGTAGCGATTCCTCAGCCATCGGACCGAACACTGCGGCCGGAGGGGTTCGTTACATGTCGTTCGAAGTCTCGGCGCGCCGTGCGGTCTTGCCGGCGGTCACTGCTGTCGTCGTGCTGGTTCTAGCGAGCCCGGCTTTTGCCCAACAATCACCGTCGACCCAGGAACTGCTCGACCAGATCCGCCTGCTTCAGAAACGCATCGAGCAGCTCGAAGCGGCCGAGAAGCAGCGGCAGGCGACCGACTCGAAGGTGCGTGCGGCCGCCCAACAACCCGCGCCGTCGCCGAAGCCGGTGAAAGTGGAGGCGGCAACGCAGCCGCCACAAACGCCATCGGCAACGACATCGGCCGACGCTGCACCAGCACCACCACCGGAATCGGACAAGCCCAACGGCACCTTCACGCTGGGCTCGGTGAAGCTGACCCTGGGCGGCTTCATCGATCTCACCGGCTACTATCGCAGCCGCAACGAGAATCGCGGCACGGGCACCGGCTACGCCACCATCCCGTTCTACGGACCGAACCCGCAGGGCAACTCCGGCGAGTTCGGCTTGAGCGCCCAGCAGACCCGCCTGTCGCTGAAGGCGGAGACCCCGATCGGTACGGACTCGCGCCTCATCGGCTACGGCGAGATCGACTTCAACAACGGCGCGGGCGGCGCCAACAACACCGAGACGAGCAGCTACACGCCGCGCCTGCGCCAGGCCTTCGCCCAGTACGTGGACGACTCATGGCAGGCCTACTTCCTGGCGGGCCAGGCCTGGACCCTGGCGAGCCCCTTCAAGAAGGGCCTCGATCCCTTCACCGTGTGGCAGCCGCCGACCGTCGATCACAACTACATGGTCGGCTACAACTACCTGCGCGTGCCGATGGTGCGAGCGGTGAAAGGCTTCGGCGACTTCTGGATGGGCATCGAGGCCAACACGCCGCAGACGATCTTCGGCGGTACGGCCGCGGTGCCGACCGGCGAGACGGTGTTCACGGGCTATCCGGGCGCCACCGGCCTCAATCCTCAGGTCAACTACAGCGTCAACACCGCGCCGGATATCGTCGCCAAGCTGGCGCTCGATACCAGGTTCGGGCACTTCGACGTCTTCGGCGTGGCGCGCTGGTTTCGTGACCAGGTCTCGTTCGGCACCAACAGCGTGAACTACGACGCCTTCGGCGGTGGCGTCGGCGGCAGCGCCTTCGTCCCCCTCGGGCGATGGGTCGACCTGATGGGCAACTTCATGTACGGCAGCGGCGTCGGCCGGTATGGCGCCGCGCAGCTGCCGGACGTCACCTATCTCTCGAACGGCGGCGTGACGCCGCTGCCGCAGGCATCTGGCATGGTCGGCGGCGTCGTCCACGCCGTGCCCGACGTTTTAGACCTCTACGGCTTCTGGGGCTGGAACTGGATCGGCGCCAGCTACTTCCCGGGCGGCGGCTACGGCAACCCGACCTTCGACAACACCGGCTGCTTCAATCCCAACGCCGGCGGCTCTGCCTGTGCCGGCAACAACCAGATGCTCAGCGAACTGACCGTCGGCGTGAACTGGAACATGCTGCGCGGCCGCTACGGAACGCTGCGCAGCGGACTGCAGTACGGCAACATCGTCCGCACCGCCTACCACGGCACCGGCGGCACCCCCAGCGCCACCGAGAACCTGTTCATGTTCAACTTCCGCTATCTTCCGTTCGAGTGAGGCTCAGCCATACGTCGCCGTCACCGTGCCGAACGGTCCGAAGTCGGCGACGTAGGTCTCGCCGGCCTTGGGCTGCAGCATGCCGGTCAGCGTGCCGGTGCTGATTATCTGCCCCGCCTTGAGCCCGATACCGGTGCGCGAGAGCTCGTTGGCGAGCCACGTGACGGGCGCCATGGGATGATCGAGCGCGGCTGCCGCCGTGCCCTTGCGCCGCTCGACGCCGTTGCACGAGAGCACGACCTCCTGGTTCGCGATGTCGCGCATCTTCCAGTCGTCGATCGCCGGGCCGTAGCAGATCGTGCCGCCGCCCGCGCCGTCGGCCAGGATCGCCGGCAGAGCCGGGAAGGCCGCGTCATGGACGAACCGGCATTCGGCGAGCTCGATGCCGGGATGCAACGAGGCGACCGCCTCGGTCACTTCTTCGACCGTGTAAGGTTTCGCCCGCGGCGGCAGGTCGGCGCCGAGCCGCGCCATGTACTCGACCTCGGGGATCGGGCTGCATTGCCGGGCATGCTCGACACTGGTCGGCGAGGGCCTGACGTGGCCAGCGAAGACGCGGCCGTAGATCGGAGAGTCGGTCCGCAGCGCCTTCTGCATCTCTTCCTTCGCGGCGGCAATCTTCCAGCCTGCGACCGTCCAGCCCAGCTCCTCTTCGACCATGCGGGCGATGCGATAGGCGCTCTGCTTGTCGGCCGGCACCAGGCGTGCCTCGAGGCCGCTCTGCTGGCGACTGTCGCGGCGCAGGGTGGCGAGCAGGCGGGCGAGGTCGCGTTGGGCGTCGGTATCCATCGTCATGGCGAGGTACTAGGCTCGCCCTGGAAGTCCGGCAAACGACTTGTAGGCCCGACGCCTTGAGGCGCACTCAGCGCAGGCCCTTCGGAAACAATTCCCAGCGGGTGACGGGTCGTAGCGTGCATCGGACCGTCATCGACCCCATATGTTGTGGCCTACGGTGTATTTTGGTGCCCGTATGGCACGAAAGAATTAGGCATCCGGGACTTGCAACAGGCGATAACCAAAGTTATCATATCAAACGCTCGCGACGGCTGTTCCTCGCCATGCGACCTTTGTGGGCGGCTGCGCGTTTCATCGAATGGCCGCTATCGGCGACTACCTTGCGCCTATCGGACCCGCGGGGGAGATTTTGGCGAAACGGTCCGTATTGGTAAGCAGTTAGCGCGCGTTTGGGGCATAGGGACACGATGAAAAGGCTGCGGACCCTGCTCGGGATCGGCTTGGGGCTCGCCATTGTGGCGGGCGCCGGCTGGTATATTTCGCAGAACGGAACTTCGCCGCCGCGCCAAGCCGCCCGGTTCGGCGCCGGCGTGCCGACGCCGGTCGGCATAGCGACTGCCGCCAAGGGCGAAGTCCCGGTGGTGATCCGCGCGCTCGGCACCGTGGCGCCGCTGCAGACCGTCAACGTGAAGACGCAGATCACCGGCCAGCTCCTCAAGGTCGACTTCAAGGAAGGCCAGATGGTGAAGCAGGGCGACATGCTCGCGCTGGTCGATCCGCGGCCCTACGACGTCGCCCTGCAGCAGGCGATCGGCGCGCAGCAGAAGGACGAGGCGCTGCTCAAGAACGCCCAGGTCGACCTCGAGCGCTATCGCAAGCTGGTCGCCCAGGATTCGATCGCGCGCCAGCAGCTCGACACCCAGCAGTCGCTGGTCCGCCAGTACGAGGCCGCCCTGGTGATCGACCAGGCCGCGGTCGACGCCGCCAAGCTCAACGTCACCTACACGCGGATCGTGGCGCCGATCACCGGCCGCATCGGCCTGCGCACCGTCGATCCCGGCAACTACGTGACGATGGGCGACGCCACCTCGATCTGCATCATCATCCAGATCCAGCCTATTTCCGTGCTGTTCACCATCCCGGAGGACACGCTGCCGCAGGTGCGCGAGCGCCTGAAGGCCGGCGCCAAGCTCGAGGTGCGCGTGCTCGACCGCGCGCAGAAGAACGAGCTCGCGATCGGCAAGCTCGACACGCACGACAACATCATCGATCTCACGACCGGCACCGTGAAGCTGCGCGCGGTGTTCGACAACAAGGACGACGCGCTGTTCCCCAACCAGTTCGTCAATGTCCGCCTGCTGGTCGACACGGTGAAGGACGCGACGGTCGTGCCGGTGGCCGCCATCCAGCGCGGCCAGCCCGGCACCTTCGTCTACCTGGTGAAGGCCGACGATACGGTCGAGATCCGCGTCGTCGAGCTCGGCGCCACCGACGGCGACAAGGTGCAGATCGTGAAGGGCCTGCAGGTGGGCGACCAGGTCGTGATCGACGGCACCGACCGCCTGCGCGACGGCGCCAAGATCCGCCGCCCCGGTGGCGGTCCGCCGCGCGCCGCGTCGGGCCCGCCGATCGCCAACGCGCCGGATCCTGCCGCCCAAGGAGGTGGCCAGCAGCAGCAGAGGCGACGCCAGGCCAATGGCGGCGGGACTGGCAGCAGTCCTGCCAGCAGCCCTGGCGGCGCGGCCGCCGCTCAGCCCAACCAGTAATCCCGCCCGCGACATGAATCCGTCGCGGATCTTCATCGAACGTCCGGTGGCGACCTCGCTGCTGATGGTCGCAATCATGCTCGTGGGCGCGATCGCCTACCGGTTCTTGCCCTTGTCGGCGTTGCCGCAGGTCGACTACCCGACCATCCGCGTGCTGACGCTCTATCCCGGCGCCAGCCCCGAGGTCATGACCTCGTCGATCACCGCGCCGCTCGAGCGCCAGTTCGGCCAGATGCCGGGCCTGAACCAGATGACGTCGACCAGCTCGGCCGGCGCGTCGTCGATCGTTCTGCAGTTCGAGCTCAAGCTCGGCCTGGACGTCGCCGAGCAGCAGGTGCAGGCCGCCATCAACGCCGCCAGCAACCTCCTCCCGTCCGACCTGCCGTCGCCGCCGGTCTACGCCAAGATCAATCCCGCCGACGCGCCGGTGCTGACGCTCGCCGTCACGTCGAAGACCGAGCCTCTGACCAAGGTTTACGACTACGTCGACACGCGGCTGGCGCAGAAGATCTCACAGCTGCCCGGCGTCGGCCTGGTCAGCCTGGACGGCGGCCAGAAGCCCGGCGTGCGCATCCGCGCCAACCCGACGGCGCTCGCGGCCTATGGCCTGAACGTCGACGACCTGCGCACCACCATCGCCAATGCCAACGTCAACACGCCCAAGGGCAATTTCGACGGCCCGGCGCGCGCCTATACCATCAACGCCAACGACCAGATCCTCGATCCCAAGCAGTTCAAGGACGTCGTCGTGGCCTACCGCAACGGCGCCCCGGTGCGCTTGTCGGACGTTGCCACGGTCGAGGAGGCACAGGAGAACAACCGGCTGGCTGCCTGGACGAACACCACCCAGGCCGTGATCATCAACGTCCGCCGCCAGCCCGGCGCCAACGTCATCGAGGTGGTCGACAGCATCAAGAAGCTGCTGCCGCAGCTGCGCGAAACGATACCCGCCTCGGTCGACATCGCCGTCCTGACCGACCGCACGACCACCATCCGCGCCTCGGTGCGCGACGTGCAGATCGAGCTCACCTTCGCCGTGATCCTGGTCGTCGCCGTGATCTTCCTGTTCCTGGGCGACTGGCGGGCGACCCTGATCCCCAGCCTGTCGGTGCCCCTGTCGCTGGTCGGCACGCTGGCGGTGATGTATCTCGCGGGCTTCAGCCTCAACAATCTGTCGATCATGGCGTTGACCATCGCCACCGGCTTCGTGGTCGACGACGCCATCGTCATGATCGAGAACATCGCCCGCTACATAGAACGCGGCGAGGATCCCAAGGAGGCCTCGCTGCGGGGCAGCAAGCAGATCGCCTTCACCGTGGTTTCGCTGACCGTGTCGCTGATCGCCGTGCTGATCCCGCTGCTGTTCATGAGCGACGTGGTCGGCCGCCTGTTCAGCGAGTTCGCGGTCACGCTCTCGGTCACCATCCTGATCTCGGCCGTCGTGTCGCTGACGCTGGTGCCGATGATGTGCGCTCAGCTCCTGCGCCAGCGGCCGGGGCACGCCGAGCAGACGACGGCGCATCCGCATCCGGAAGCAGAAGCGTTGGGTGCCGGCTGGTTCGGCCGCCTGATCGGCCTGTACGACCGCTGTCTGGTCGTGGTGTTTCGCCACCAGCCGCTGACCCTGCTGATCGCTGTCGGCACGATCGTGCTGACCGTGATGCTTTATGTCGTCATCCCGAAAGGCTTCTTCCCGGTGCAGGACACCGGCCTGATCCAGGCCGTGACCGAGGCGCCGCAGTCCATTTCCTTCGAGGCCATGGCCAAGCGCCAGAACGCGCTGGCGGCGGCCATCCTGGAGGATCCTGACGTCGAGAGCCTCAGCTCCTTCATCGGCGTCGACGGCACCAATGCGACGCTGAATTCGGGCCGCATGCTGATCAACCTCAAGCCGCGCAGCGAGCGCAGCCTGACGGCCAGCCAGATCATCCGCCGCATCCAGCGTGACACGGCGTCGGTACAGGGCATCTCGCTCTACATGCAGCCTGCCCAGGATCTCACCATCGATTCGACGGTGAGCCGCACCCAGTACCAGTTCGTCCTGCAGAGCCCCAAGCTCGAGGATTTCGACACCTGGGTGCCGCGCCTGATGGATCGCCTGCAGCGCCTGCCCGAGATCGTCGACGTCACCACCGACATGCAGGCCAAGGGCCTGTCGCTGTTCATCAAGCTCGACCGCGATGCCGCGGCGCGCTTCGGCATCACTGCCGCCTCGGTCAACAACGTGCTGTACGACGCCTTCGGCCAGCGCATCGTCTCGACGGTCTACGGCCAGTCCAACCAGTACCGCGTGATCTACGAGGTCGAGCCGTCGATGGGCCGCTCCATCGATTCGCTCGCCAATCTCTATCTGCCCGGCGCCGGCGGCAAGCAGGTGCCGATGTCGTCCATCGCCACCTTCGAGGAACGCACCGCGCCCTTGCGCCAGGACCGGCTGGGCCAGTTCCCGGCCACCACCATCTCCTTCAACCTGGCGCCGGGCTATGCGCTGGGCCAGGCCGTCGATGCCATCCAGGCGGCGCAGCGCGAGATCGGCATGCCGCTGTCGATGACCACGCACTTCCAGGGCGCCGCGCTCGCCTTCCAGAAGTCGCTCGACAGCCAGCTGCTGTTGATCCTGGCCGCCATCGTCACGGTCTATATCGTGCTGGGCGTGCTCTATGAGAGCTACATCCATCCCATCACGATCCTGTCGACCCTGCCGTCGGCCGGCATCGGCGCGCTGCTGGCGCTGATGCTGGCCGGCGCCGATCTCAGCGTCGTCGCCATCATCGGCATCGTGCTGCTGATCGGCATCGTCAAGAAGAACGCCATCATGATGATCGACTTCGCGCTGGACGCGGAGCGCAATGAAGGCAAGACGCCGCAGGAGGCCATCCACCAGGCCTGCCTGCTGCGCTTCCGGCCGATCCTCATGACCACCGTGGCCGCCCTGGTGGGCGCGTTGCCGCTGATGCTGGGCAGCGGCACCGGCTCCGAGCTGCGCTCGCCGCTCGGCATCACCATCGTCGGCGGCCTGATCGTCAGCCAGGTGCTGACGCTCTTCACCACGCCGGTGATCTACCTCGCCTTCGATCGCCTGGGCCGCCGCCTGCGCGGCGTGCCGCTCGACACGCCGGCCAATCCGGTGCCGCGGACAGGCCCGGACCCGACGGCTGAGAGGCCGCTGACATGAACCTGTCGGCGCCCTTCATCGCCCGACCGGTGGCGACGACGCTCTTGACCATCGGAATTGCGCTGGCGGGACTGGTCGCCTTCCTGAAGCTGCCGGTGTCGCCGCTGCCCAAGGTCGATTTCCCGACCATCCAGGTCTCGGCCAGCCTGCCGGGCGCGTCGCCCGAGACCGTGGCGACCAGCCTGACCACGCCGCTTGAGCGCGCATTGGGCGCCATTGCCGGCGTCACCGAGATCACTTCGATGAGCACGGTCGGCAATGCGCGCATCACGCTGCAGTTCGACCTCTCGCGCAGCATCGACGGCGCGGCACGCGACGTGCAGGCGGCCATCAACGCCGCGCGCATGGAGATGCCGAGCGACCTGCCGAGCAATCCGCAGTATCGCAAGATCAATCCGGCCGACGCGCCGGCCGTCGTCCTGGCCGTCACATCGGACACGCTTGGGCAGGGCCGCCTGTTCGACGCCGCCTCCAATATCCTGCAGCAGAAGCTGAGCCAGGTGACGGGTGTCGGCCAGGTGGTGTTGGGCGGCAGCTCGTTGCCGGCAGTACGCGTGGAAATCAATCCGACGGCGCTGAACAAGTACCAGATCGGCCTCGAGAGCGTGCGCGCCGCCCTGGCCGCCGCCAATGCCAACTCGCCCAAGGGCGCGCTCGAGGATGGCGACCGGCGCTTCCAGATCTATTCCAACGACCAGGCACGCACGGCAGAGGAGTATCGGCCGCTGATCATCGCCTGGCGCAACGGCGCGCCGGTCCGCCTGTCCGAGGTCGCCGAGGTCATCGACGCCACCGAGAACATCCGCAACGAGGGCCAGGCCAACGGCAAGCGTTCAGTGCTGGTGATCATCTACCTGCAGCCCAATGCCAACGTCATCGAGTCGGTCGACGAGGTGAGGAGCCTGCTGCCCGAACTGCAGGCGGCCCTGCCGAACGACGTCGACCTGCAGGTCGTCAGCGACCGCACCGTCACCATCCGCGGCTCGCTGAAAGAGGTCGAGCATGCGCTGCTGATCAGCATCATCCTGGTCGTGCTGGTGACCTTCGCCTTCCTGCGCTCGGCCCGGGCCGGCTTCGTCGCCGCCGTCGCCGTTCCGGTATCGCTGATCACCACCTTCGGCGGCATGTACCTGCTGGGTTACAGCATCAACAACCTGTCGCTGATGGCCATGGCGATCGCCGCGGGCTTCGTGGTCGACGACGCCATCATCGTGCTTGAGAATGTCTCGCGGCACATCGAGGCCGGCATGTCGCGCGTCGACGCCGCCCTGCAGGGTGCTCGCGAGGTCGGCTTCACCGTGGTGTCGATGAGCGTGTCGCTGATTGCGGTGTTCATCCCCATCCTGCTGATGCAAGGCATCGTGGGCCGCCTGTTCCGCGAGTTCGCCGTCACGCTGTCGATCGCCATCGTGATCTCGATGGTGGTGTCGCTCACCACCACGCCGATGATGTGCGCCTATGTGCTGCAGCCGCACGACAGCACGCGGCCGGAGGGCCGTTTCTTCCGCTGGAGCGAACGCGGCTTCGCCGCCCTGCAGCGCTGGTACGGCGGCAGCCTGCGCTTCGTGCTGCGTCATCCGCTGGCGACCATGCTGGTGTTCCTGGCGACGGTGATCCTGAACATCGACCTCTACGTCACCATCCCCAAGGGCTTCTTCCCGCAGCAGGACACCGGCCGAATCGTCGGCGGCATCCGCGCCGACCAGAGCATCTCCTTCCAGGCGATGCGCCGGAAGTTCCGCCAGTTCATGGAGATCGTGCGCCAGGATCCGGCGATCGAAAGCGTGGCGGGCTTCACCGGCGGCTTCTCGACCAACTCGGGTTTCGTGTTCGCGACGCTGAAGCCCCTGAACGAGCGCAAGATCTCGGCCGACCAGGTGATCGCCCGCCTGCGTCCCAAGCTCGCCCAGGTGCCAGGCGCCAACCTGTTCATGGCGGCGGTGCAGGATATCCGGGTCGGTGGCCGCCAGGGCAACGCGCAGTACCAATTCACCCTGCAGGCCGATTCGCTGCCCGACCTCTACACCTGGGCGCCCAAGCTCACCGAGGCGTTGCGCCAGGACCAGTCGGTCATCACCGACGTCGATTCCGACCAGCAGCAACGCGGCCTGCAGGTCAACCTCACCATCGACCGCGACGCGGCGGCGCGGCTCGGCGTGTCGACGCGCTCGATCTCCTCGACCTTGTACGACGCCTTCGGCCAGCGCCAGGTCTCGACCATCTACAACGCGCTGAACCAGTATCACGTCGTCATGGAGGTGGCGCCCGAGTACTGGGAGAATCCCGAGCGGCTGAAGGACATCTATGTCAGCACCACGGGCGGCGCGATCAGCGGCGCCCAGGCGACGGCCGCGACTGTCTCCACCACGCCACTGGCGACAGGCGCCGCCGATCCGACGGCGGCGGTGCGCAACCAGCGCACCAACGCGATCGCCGTGTCAGGCCGCGGCTCGGCCTCGACGGGGGCGGCGGTCAGCACCACGGCCGAGACGATGGTCCCGCTGTCGCAGCTCGTGAAGTACGAGTACGGCACGACTCCGCTCGCCGTGAACCACCAGGGCCTGTTCGTCGCCAGCACGGTCTCCTTCAACCTGGTGCCGGGCAAGACGCTCTCCGATGCCGTCGCCTATGTGAACGCGACCATGCACGAGATCGGCATGCCGGCCACAATCCATGGATCGTTCCAAGGCACGGCGCGCGCGTTCCAGCAGAATCTCAGCAGCCAGCTCCTGCTGGTGCTGGCGGCGCTCGCCGCCGTCTATATCGTGCTCGGCATCCTCTACGAGAGCTACATCCATCCCATCACCATCCTGTCGACCCTGCCGTCGGCCGGCATCGGTGCGCTGCTGGCGCTCAAGATCACCAATGTGGAGTTCAGCCTGATCGCCATGATCGGCGTGCTGCTGCTGATCGGCATCGTCAAGAAGAACGCCATCATGATGATCGACGTGGCGCTCGATCGCGAACGCAGCGAAGGACTGGTTCCTGCCGAGGCGATTCATCAGGCCGCCGTGCTGCGCTTCCGACCCATCCTGATGACGACCATGGCCGCGATGCTGGGCGCCCTGCCGCTCGCCATCGGCTTCGGCGACGGCGCCGAGTTGCGCCAGCCGCTCGGCATCTCGATCATCGGCGGCCTGTTCGTCAGCCAGATCCTGACGCTCTATACGACGCCGGTGATCTACCTTTATCTCGACCGCTTCCGTAAGCGCGACCGCGACAGGCCCAGCCGCGTCGCCCGTGCCATGGGGACGTCGGGGGGGGCGACCGGTCCGGCAACAGCATGATGTCATCGCGTAACGTTCTGGCCTTTACCGCGGCCCTGGCCGCCAGCGGCTGCATGGTCGGCCCCGACTACAAGCGGCCGCCGCCGGCCGATCCGCCGTCGGTCGCCTTCAAGGAGACGACGGGGCCGGTCGTCGGCGTGGCGGCCAATTTCCAGCCGGCGCAGCCGCGCGATGCCATCGATCGTGGACCGTGGTGGTCGATGTACGACGATGCGACGCTCAATGGCCTGGCGTCGCAGATCGACATCTCCAACCAGACGCTGATCCAGGCGGAGGCATCGTATCGCCAGGCCCAGGCGCTGGTGCGGCAGGATGCGTCCGGCCTCTATCCCACGGTCACGGGCAGCGGCGGCTACACGCAGAGCGGTTCGGGCAGCGGCAGCGCCCGTGCCGTGCAGGGCACCGTGGTCAATGCCAGCACGGGCAGCGTCGGCCAGTACAATCTCGGGCCGTCGCTCTCCTGGCAGCTCGACGTGTGGGGCCGCATCCGTCGCCAGATCGAAAGCGATTCGGCCGCCGCCCAGGCCAGCGCCGCCGACCTGGCCAATGCCCGGCTGTCGGCACAGGCCAACCTCGCCATCAACTACTTCTCGATGCGCATCTCCGAGCAGCGCATCAAGGTCTTCCAGGCGTCGGTGGCGGCCTTCACGCGCTCGGTCGTGATCGTGCAGAACCAGCTCGATGCCGGCGTGGTGAGCCGCGTCGACCTTGCGCAGGCGCAAGCCCAGCTCGAGCAGACGCGCGCCACGCTGGTCGCCGAGAACATCACGCGCGCCCAATTCGAGCATGCCGTGGCCATCCTCGTCGGCAAGGCGCCGGCCGAGTTCAGCGTCGAGCCGGCGCCGCTGCCCAACGACGTGCCGACGGTCGAGCCCGGACTTCCCTCGACGCTGCTCGAGCGGCGGCCTGACATCGCTGCGGCCGAGCGGCTGATGGCCTCGGCCAACGCCCAGATCGGCGTGGCGCAGGCCGCCTACTACCCCAACATCTCGCTTGCCAGCACCGTCACCCTGGTGGCGAGCAGCCTCAATGCGCTGGCCATGCTCTCCAATGCGGTGTGGTCGGTCGGCCCGGCCTTCAGCGGGACGCTGTTCGACGGCGGCGCGCTCAAGGCGCAGGTCGAGGGCGCTCGCGCTCGCTACGATTCGCAGGTCGCGGCTTATCGCCAGACAATTCTGGTCGCCTTCCAGCAGGTCGAGGACGCGCTGGTCCAGCAGCGCGTGCTGATCGAGCAGGAGAAGGTGCAGCGCGCCGCGGTCGCCGCCTCGCGTGAGGCCGAGCGCCTGTCGCTCAACCAGTACCTTCTGGGCACGGTCCCCTATACGACGGTGGTGCAGACCCAGACCGCGGCGCTGACGGCAGAGCAGACGCTGCTCTCCATTCGTCTCAACCGGCTCACGGCCAGTGCCAATCTCGTCCTGGCGCTGGGCGGCGGCTGGCGCGACACCGACCTGCCGTCGCCCTATCCGGTCGGCGGCCTCGACCAGAAGCCGCAGCCGCCGATGCCGACGCCGCAGAGCCTCGAGCCGGGAAAGCCGTGGTGGAGGTTCTGGGGCCGCTCGTAGCTTTGCACAGAGGTTGCCGAGTCGGAGCGAGGCCGAGGGGGCTGCCAGCACCGCTGGCACCGGTGCTCGACCCGAACATTTTTGCGCCCTTTAACCTCTTATGGCGCGCAAAAACTCGAACCTCAGTTGGTTCTGAAGAGCACCTCAGTTATATTGCATCGCGTGTCGTTTCGCAGCGGCTCCGCTCTATGCATCGTTCATTCGCTACCCATCGCGCCCGACCGCAGCCGGGCCGGCCTGTCCGGCCGAGCGAAAATCGGTAGCGATAATAGCGGAAATGTCTCGGAAATGCCGACAATGCCGGAAAATCATCTCGCCCGCCGAGGAACGATCATCGTCCTTTTAGGCGCTATTCCAATTTGATGCCGGTGCGCTTGATGAAGGCCTGCCAGCGGTCGACCTCGGCGCGGATGGTGGCCATGAAGGCCTCCGAGCTGCCGCCGACGGGGACAACGCCGTCGTCGGCGAGGCGGCCCGAGACTTCCGGGCTTTTGAGCACGGCGTCGAGTTCGCCGTTCAGGCGGCTTACGATCTCGGCGGGAATGCCCTTGGGCCCGATCATGCCGTGCCAGAGCCCGAAGTTGACCGTCGGGTAGCCCTGCTCGGTGTACGACGGAATGTCGGGCGCAGCGGCGAGTCGCGTGGTCGTGCTGATGGCGAGGCCGCGCAGCTTGCCGCTCTTGATGTAGGGCAGCATGGTGGTCGTGCCGCCGCTCAGCATGTCGACGTTGCCCGCCAGCAGATCGGCGAGGGCGGGCGCAGTGCCGCGATAGGGCACATGGGTCGCCTTGATGCCCGCGGCATCGAGGAAGAACTCGGTGGCGAGATGCACCAGCCCGCCCGCGCCGCTCGAGCCGTAGCTGAGCTTGCCCGGTTCGCGCCTGGCGAGCGCCACCAGGTCGCCCAGTGTCTTCATCGGCGACGCGGCGCCGACGCAGAGCACGCTCGGCTCCTCGGTGAACTGGCCGATCGCTACGATGTCGCCCAGCGAATCGAACGACGGCTTGTGCAGGAGCGAGTTGATGGCGTAGCTGCCCGAGATGGTGAGGTAGGTGTAGCCGTCGGGCGGCGACTTGATGGCAGCCTCGGCGCCGAGGTTGCCGCCGGCGCCGGGTTTGTTCTCGACCAGCATGGTCTGGCCGAGCCGCGCCGTGAGCTTTTCCGCGATCAGCCGGCTGGTGAAGTCCGAGCCGCCGCCCGGCGCGAAGGGCGCAATCAGCTTGATCGGCCGCGACGGCCAGGCCTGCGCCTCGGCGCGTCCGGCGAGCGCCAGCGTCGCGCCGGCCAGCAGCGTGCGCCGGCCGATCATGATGCGGGCCCTCATGATTCAGGCCACGGCACGCGGATCTCCTGCAGCGGCACGTGCTGCTGGGCCGCATGCATGTCGGTCTCGCCGATGCCGCCCTGGGCGCGCGGCCGCGGCAAAGTGATCTTCACCGCGTTCACCAGCTCGAAGAAGCCGAAGGTGATGATGGCCTGCGTCGGCACGTTGTAGAGCTCGGACACCAGCTCCTTGGTGATGACGCCGCTCTTCTTCACGGCGTCGAAGTCCTCGCGGGTCTTGAACACGATATCGAGGGTGATCTCGAAGGGGCCCGCGTTCTTGCTGCGGATCACCTTGGCGATCTCGCGCAGGGGTGTGTCGACGGCCATGCCTCAGATCTCCTCGACCTTGATGGGGAACAGCGCCGTCGGGCTGTCGACCTGCATCAGGTGATAGACGTTGAACGCGCAGGCCTCGCCCAACGGGATCTCCAGCGGCGTGAAGGGCGAGGCGAGATTGCCCGCGGTGGCGATTCGACCGGGATAAGGCGCATGCATCAGGCTGGTGCGGGTCTTGCCGCAGATCGCGGTGGCGAGCGACTGGGTCGCCGCGGCGACCTCGACGATGATGCAAAGCTCGTGCGCCGGCGTCTTCACCGGCTCGAGCTCGCCCATCACGCCGTTCTTGCCGTAGATGTGGGGGATGATGCGGTAGCTCTCCTCGGGCACCTCGGCGAAGTAGGCGCGCGTGGCGGCGATCACCTTGGCCAGGATCTCGTCGATCTGGCCGATGAAGATCGGATCGCGGGCGCCGGCGATGAAGATGCTGCGATAGCCCGAGGTTCGCGCCCCCTCGAGCTTCACCGTGTAGTGCTTCGACGGCTCGAAGCGGCTGCCCGAGACGCGCACGCGGCGGTCGGTGACCTGCTCGTACTTGCATTGCGACAGGTCGAGCGTGCCGCCCGGTCCCGCCAGCAGGAAAGGATGGGTCTTTTCGTAGAGCGTGTGGGCCGCCACCGAGGCCGTCGTGCAGCGCTCGTTGGGATTGAGCGGCTCGATCTCGAAGTGATCGCGCCTGAGCCAGCCCATGACGTTGCGTCCGACCGGCTCGGCGCAGAGGGCTCCGCATTCCATGATCTTGCCCATGTGCCAGGCCAGCGCCGGATCGAAGCCGGCGCGGATCGCCATCGCCGCGGTGGGCGAGGGGTCGTAGGAGCGGCCGCTCACCACGACGTCGACGCCTTCACTCTCGTCGAGCGCCTTGAGGAACGGCTCGGCGCCCATCTGCGCCACGACGACGGTCGCGGCATCGACCTCGCGCGGATCGAGCGGCGGCACCGGGCCGAGCGGCTCGACGCGGCCGGCCTGCATCTCCTTCTTGATATGGCCCTTGTCGATGTCGGCGTAGATCGAGGCGAGCTTGAAGTTCCAGCCGCGCTTCTTCGCGATCTCGACGATGATGTCGCGGAAGACGTCGACATGCAGATTGGTGCCGTCGCCGCCGGCCGACGAGATCAAGAGCGGCACCTTGGCGGCGCGCTGGCCCTCGAGCAGGACCTCGATGTCCTTCACATAGGCCTCGCGGCTGCAGGTCATCTCGCCCAGCCCGAGCTTCTGCGGGCCCGAATCGGTCGAGCCCGAATCGATGGTGATGGCGTGCGGCTTCTGCGCCAGCCCGAGCTTGAAGTGATCGACCGGGAAACCGTAGCCCAGCATCCCCGACGGCGTGAGGATGCGGATTTCGTCGTTGCTGGCGGCCATTTTCCGGACTTCGTCTGGTGGAATGCCGGTGGTATACCATTGGCACAATGGACACGCTAGCCCCCGACGATCTGGAGCCGGGCGAGGGCCAGAAGCTTTCGGTCGTGGCCTATGGTGCGCTGCTCGACATGATCCTGCGCGGCGCCATCGGTGCGGGCGAACCGGTGACGGAACGGCTGATCGCGGCGCGCCTCGGCATGTCTCGCACGCCCGTGCGCGAAGCCGTGCGCCGCCTGGAAGGGGAGGGCACGTTGCTGCGCCAGCGCAACGGCGCGCTGGTGGTGCAGCCCTATTCCATGGAGACGTTCCTGCACGCCCTGGCGGTGCGGCGCCTGCTGGAAGGAGAGACCGCGCGCCTGGCGGCGGGCAAGATTGCCCCGGCCGTGCTCGCCGCGTTGCGCGAGCGCATCGAGCGCCTGCGCCGCGAGGGGCTGGGCGACGGCGGCCGGCAGGACGACCGCGACTTCCATGCCGCCATCGCCCAGGCCTCGGGCAATCCCGTGCTGGCGACCACGATCGCCGACCTGCGCAAGCGCACCGCCATGTTCCGCCTCGGCCGCCTGCCCGAGCGCCTCGACCAGGTCTGCGACGAGCACCTCGCCATCGTCGATGCCCTGCAGAGCGGCGACGGCGAGACGGCGCGCGCGGCCATGCAGAGCCACATCGACAACGTCCGCGCTCATCTTCTGCAACGGCTGACGGCGATCTAAGATCGCCGGCATGGCGGAGGAGATCCGCAAGATCATCCATATCGACATGGACGCCTTCTATGCGTCCGTGGAGCAGCGTGACGACCCGGCCTTGCGCGGCAAGCCGGTGGCCGTCGGCGGCCGCCAGCGCGGCGTGGTCATGGCCGCGTCGTACGAGGCGCGCAAGTTCGGCGTGCGCTCGGCCATGCCGACCGCGACGGCCCGGCGGCTCTGTGCCGAGCTCCTGCTCGTGAAGCCACGCTTCGACGTCTACAAGGAGGTGTCGCGCCAGATCCGCGAGATCTTCCTGGAATACACCCCGCTGGTCGAACCGCTGTCGCTCGATGAGGCCTATCTCGACGTCACGACGAACCTCAAGAACATGCCGCTGGCCAGCGATATCGCCCGCGAGATCCGCGCCCGCATCCTGGAGCGTACCGGCCTCACCGCCTCGGCCGGCATCTCCTACAACAAGTTTCTGGCCAAGCTCGCCTCCGACCATCGCAAGCCCAACGGCCAGACGGTGATCCCGCCTGACAAGGGCCCGGCCTTCGTCGAGGACCTGGCCGTGGGCAAGTTCCACGGCATCGGCCCCAAGACGGCAGAAAAGATGAATCGCCTGGGCATCCATACCGGCGCCGATCTCAGGGCGCAGTCGCTGGAGTTCCTGGAGCAGTATTTCGGCAAAGCCGGCACCTGGTACTTCGCCATTGCCCGCGGCCAGGACGATCGCCGAGTGGTGCCCAACCGGCCGCGCAAGTCCGTCGGCTCGGAGACGACGTTCATGGAGGACCTCGGCCGACCGAGCGACATCGAGCACGGCGTGGCGTCGGTGCTCGACGACGTGTGGTCATACTGCGAGCGCACCGGCATCCTCGGTCGTACCGTGACGGTGAAGATCAAGTATGCCGACTTCCAGATCGTGACCCGCAGCCGCACTCTGAACGAGCCGGTGGCGAGCCGCGCCGTGCTCGAACAGACCAGCATCGGTCTCGTGCGCTCGATCTACCCGCTGCAAAAGAACGTGCGTCTGCTCGGCGTCTCGCTGCACAACCTCGCACCGCGCGGCGAGCCCGTGACCGAACCGCAGATGACGTTGGAGTTTTAGGTGGGCGTCGATCCACGCACCCTGTCATCCCGAGCGTGGCGAGGGACCTTTCAGCCCAATGCATGCCTACTACGTCTACATTCTCACTAACGTGAAGCGGAACGTGATGTATGTCGGCGTGACCAATGATCTTGAGAATCGCGTCGCCGACCACTGTGATGGCAGAGGTGGTGCCTTCACGCGAAAATACCGCGTCAACACGCTCGTTCACGTTGAAGAGTTTCAATACGTCGACGAGGCGATTGCTCGCGAGAAGGAAATCAAAGGCTGGCGCCGATCAAAGAAGAATGCGCTTGTTGAAGCGTCGAATCCGACTTGGGCTGACCTGACTGGTCCGAAAGGTCCCTCGCTACGCTCGGGATGACAACGTCGTCGTGTCTACCGCAGTGCGACCTAAACCCCGACCTCGGCCACCATCTTCTTCAGCAGCGCGGCATCGGGATATGCGCCCAGCCCGGCCTGCACGTTGTCGCGCATGTGCTCGGGCTTGCCGGTGCCGGGGATGACGCAGGTTACGGCGGGATTGGCCAAGACGAACTTCAGCAACAGCTGCGCCCAACTCGTGCAGCCGATCTCGCCGGCCCAGTCCGGCAGCTTGCGCGACAGAAGCTTGCGCAAAAGGCCACCACCGCCGAACGGCTGGTTGACGAGCACGGCGATGCCGCGCTCGGCCGCGAGCGGCAGCAGGCGGCGTTCGACGGCACGGTCGTCGAGCGCGTAGTTCAATTGCACGAAGTCCCACTTCTCGGCGCGCATCACAGCTTCCAGCTCATCGTGGGCGCTCTGCGTGTAATGCGTGATGCCGAGATAACGGATGCGCTTGTCGGCCTTCCAGGCCCGCAAGGTCGGCAGATGGGCGCGCCAGTCGAGCAGATTGTGGATCTGCATCAGCTCGACATGGTCGGTCTTGAGCAGCGACAGCGAGCGCGTCATCTGCTCGATGCCGCTGTCGCGGCCCGACGTCCACACCTTGGTGGCGATGAAGGCCTTGTTCCGCGTGCCCCCATCTCGGCCACTAGGGGCGGCCAGCAGGTCGCCGACCACGCCTTCGGCCGCGCCGTACATCGGCGAGGTGTCGATCACCGAGCCGCCCGCCTCGAACAGGACGCTCAGCACCTCGGCGAGCGGCGCGCGCTCCTCGGCCCGGCGGCCGACATCGAAGGTCCGCCAGGTGCCGCAGCCGACGACGGGCAGCATCTCGCCGGAAGAGGGGATCTTGCGTTGATGCATGCGGGCTCCCGTTTGCGCGTTCGCGCGGCCGGCGGCCAGAACGGTGGCGCCGGCAAGTCCGAGCAGGGCGGAGCGCGTCAAGGTCATGTCACGCCAGTGAGATCTGATAGGCCTGTCCGGCGACCCGGACATCAGCGGGACGCCCATTCAGTGTCACGCGCGGCGCCTCTGCAAGTCCCGAGATCGTGAAGGATCGGGCGGCCTCGCCCTCCTGCCCGCGCTTCAGGACATGGCTGATGTCGCAAGCTTTCTCCCAAGGCCGGTACTCGACGCGCAGCAGCCCGACCTTGCCATCGGCCTGCAGCACCGCACCGTCGCGGGCCGTGAGGTGGAAGACCTGCAGGTCGGGCAGCGGGTTGTAGCCCACCACCGCGCCGCTCAGCGGATCGGCGATCAGATAGGCCTTGCGGCCGGGCTCGGTGACCAGCACGGCGCCTGCCTTCTCCAGCCGTCCGCTGGTGCCCTGCTGTGCCCAGCTCGTGTCGCGCTCGAGCCCGGCCGCCAGGTACGGCCAGGCGCCGTTCAGCCGCCGGTAGGGGATGGCGCGCTGCTGGGCGCCGGGATCGATCGGGAAATGCTCGAGGCTGGTCTGCCTGAAATCGGTCGTGAAGCCCGCTTCCAGAAGGTCGCCGCCGCTGCGATAGACGACGTCGAGCTGGCGCTTGCCGTCGTTCCAGTCGGCGTTGAGCGTGGCCGCCTCGATGTGACGTACGAAGCCCTCGAAGCTGCCATGCTGCTCCGCGTCGCCCATCTCCAGCACCAGCCCGCCATAAGTGCGCGTGGTGATCGCCCTGAGGTCGAGGTTCCTGGGCGCGATCGGCTGCCCGCGCCTGAGATTGAATATCGAGATCGTGAGCGCGGGCGCCACCATCGCACCGGTCGGCTCGGCCTTGCCGGCGATGCCGGCCGCGATCTCGATCTCGACGTCGCGGCCGAGATCGGACGCGGGCAACGGCAGGATCGCGAGGTAGCTCACGCCGTCATGTATCAGCATGCGCTGACCCGCTTTCAGGCGATGCGGGAAGGCCTCGATCTTCTTGCCGTCGGCATACAGCGTCCAGGTCCTGGGCTGCGAGAAGTTCCAGAGCCCGACGACGGTCGCAAGCCGGGTGACGGCCTGGTCGCCCAGTGTTGCCAAGAACTTCTCGAGGTTGGTGTACGGCTTGGCGAAGATGATGGCGCGGTTGCGGCTCTGGAAGGTGAGGGTCAGGCCGGCCGCATTGGGGACGCCGCCGCTTGTCGTCGTGAGGTCGGGGCCGTTGGCCACATAACGCACCGTGAATGTGCCGAGATCCTCCAGACGCGTCGCAGCCTTGGGCTCGCGCACCCACTGGCCCAAGACAGGGACGGTGTGGCTGCGGATGTCGGTGCTGGCGAGACCGTGCCAGGCGCCGAGCCAGGCGCGTCGCCACAGCGGCGGCTTGAAGTAGCCGCGGATGGTCTCGGCCGATGTCTCCTCGAACGGCACCGGCTTGTCGTCGATCAGCCCCGCCGCCCAGTCCGGCGTCCACGGCGAATGCAGGGTCTGGATGGCTGTGCGTCCCGGCGGGAAGTCGTAGCCCCAGACCGGCATGCCCTCGACCGTCGCGTTCGCCGCCTTGTCGAGGTAGTTCGCCGTTCCCTTGCGCGACGAGGCATGCACCGCGCCGTAGACGCCGTCCTGCTCGACCAGCACGCCGCTGATGCGCGAGCGGCCCGACGAGGAGACGAAGCGGCGCAGCTTGGGATGATGGACGCTGACAAGCATCTCCATGGTGCGGTCGACCAGGATGCGGCCCATCAGCCGGTCGATCGGCAGCGGCGCGTAGTCGGCGAACATCTTCTGCGCGCTGAGTGTGATCGAGAGATAGTAGTGGTCGAGCATCTCCTGCGACGTGCCGTCCAGGAACGCCCAGAAGCGCAGCGGCAGCATCTCCAGCCCATGCCGTCCGTCGGCCATCGGATGGGCGCCGTCGATTATGGCGCCGCCAAGCAGAGCGCCCATGGCGGCAGTGTGGTTGAAGTTCTGGGTGCTGACCGCGAAGTTGTAGCCGTCGCGGAAGAACGACGCGCGGCCGCGCCAGTCGTGATTGCGCCGCCAGTAATCGATGGCGTCGGGGCTCTGCGGATGGACGAAGGCGCTGGTCTCGAGGTCGGGCTGCAGCCAGGCCCGCCAGTAGTTCTTCATGTGGTCCTGGACCGGCGCCGGCAGCAGGTCGCGGTAGATGTGCCAGACCAGGAGCTCGTCGGCGATGCTCCAGCCCACCCAGTAGCGCGGCGGCATCGCCAGCACCTCGCGCAGCCGGCTTTGGTAGGCCTTGTATCCTTCTTCGCCCGCGACATTGGACCAGTTGCTGACCTGATCGCCGCCGACCTTCTGCAGTTCGCCGACGCGTGCGCGCTGCCATGCGAGCTGCGAGTCGGCCCGTCCCTGCAGGCCGGGTGCGAGGACGCGTGTCGCCCGCTCGACGATCTCCTGCGGCGTGAACATCAGCGCGGTCGGTCGCGAACCGTCGGCCGTCAGCAGCGCCTTGCGGTCGAGCCGCGCCGGCACGGTGGCGGCGACGGTGCCGCCGCCCGTGATCGGCCGGCACGTCAGGACCAGGCGCGGATTGGTGAAGCGAAGCCCATGGCCGCCGGTCGGCATGGCCCATTCGTAGGCATCGGCCTGGCGATAGCGCGAATCGTAGGTCTCGACCTTGCGCAGCAGGAACCCGCACTGTTCGAGCGACAGCAAGCGAGCACCGGCCTCCTTGGCCAAAACGTCGGATGCCAGCAGGCGGGTGATGTCGAAGCGCGCCTCTCGCGCCGACACTGACAGCTCCTGCGGCTCCAGCAGGTCGCCATGGCGGTCGCGCTCGGGATCGGTCGCACCATAGCGTGCCCAGTAGCGGCGGCCGTTGACGCTGGCATTGAAGGTGGGGCCCGTCGCCTTGTCGGCCATCCACGGCCGCCGCAGGGGCCAGGCGCGGACATGCCAAGTGGGCGGGTCCTCGGTCCATAGCTTCTTGCCCAACCCGTCACGACAAGTGTAGCCGGTCGGTACGATCTCATAGCCGTCGTACTGCAAGGCCAGTTCCGCCTTGAGCAGGACCTTTCCCTTGCGCAGCAGGATGGCGATGGCGTCGGCTGCGCCGGGAAAGCGCAGCAGCACCGAGCGATGCACGGCATCGACGGTGCGACCGCCCATGATCGGCGTATCCCAGTCGCGTCCATCGATGGTCGCGGTCTCGCTGTCAGTGATATCGAACAGGTCCTCGCCGCGTGCTTGCACTGACGACGGCAGGGCGCTCGCACCTGCTGCAGCGGCAGTGCGCAGGAACATTGCCCGGGTCAGTCGAAGGGTCATCTCATGTTCATTGTTTCGTCATGTCGACGACAGCGCCAGAGCGTAAAAAATCCAGCCGCCATATTGATGCCGTACGAGCGTTATTTGCTCGCTGTACCGAGAGATTCGGCAGCCTTCGCCATTGCCTGATCGTCGCATCATGACCATGTAGAGATCGAGCAGGAGGTTCAGCCTATGATGCAGCCCATCGCCGAACCATTCGTCGTTGAAGTGTGGGGCAAGCTCGCCGGCGTCGTCCTGAAAGAGGGCGGTGCGTTCCGCTTCCATGCCGTCGCTCCGCCGTTCCGCGAGCTCGATGGCGCGGAGTTCTCCATCCCCGGCTTTGCCCGGCTGGCTGCGGCGCGGCTCGATCCTCATACGCGTGACCCTCATACCCTCGATGGCGGTCGTTCCTTGGGCAGCGCCAGCCATTCGGCCAGCAGCTTGCCGTTGTGATCCTGGAAGTGCGCCGCCAGCAGGCGTGAGCTGGCGATGCGCTCGACGCGGAAGTTGCGCAGGTCCTTTCTCAGCTCGCACCAGGCGCCCACCAGGCTGACATCGACGTAATAGGCCATGGCCAGCGGCCAGATCGTGCGCCGCGTGCGACGGCGTTTCTCGTCGACATAGACGATGCGCAGCTTGCGCCGGTCGCGGATTGCGGCACGCATGTGCGCCATTTCGACCTTCGGTGCAACAGCATCGCCGCGCGACACATAGACCGGCGCATCGGCGACATGGCCGCGCAGGCTTTCCGGCAAGACCACGGTCACCTTGTCGAGTACGCGTGCCGCCGCATGTTGCAATTCGGAGTCGCGCACGCGCTGCACCATGCGCGCACCCACCGCGATCGCCTCGATCTCGTCGATGGTGAACATCAGGGGCGGCAGGTCGAAGCCCTTGCGCAGCACGTAGCCCAGGCCGGGCGCCCCCTCGATCGGCACGCGCCGCGCCTGCAGGGTCGCCACGTCGCGATAGATCGTGCGCACCGTGACTTCCAGTTCCTCGGCAAGCGCCGCCGCGGTCACCGGCTTCCTGGCGGTGCGGAGGACCTGGATGACGTCGAACAGGCGATCGGCGCGGCGCATGCTGCTCCTGACATAACGCTGTCAGGAGCGCTCCGCTAGGGTCTTCGCCATGAGCATAGCAGCGGATGGCGTCATGACGCGGCGCGAGGCGGCGCCCCCATGGCACGGCACGGTCGTGGTGCTGCTGTCGGCCTTCGCCTTCAGCACTGCCGGCCTGTTCACCCGCCTGGTCGAGACCGACGTCTGGACCATGCTGTTCTGGCGCGGCCTGTTCGGCGGACTGCTGATCGCGGCCTATGTCCTGTGGCGCGACGGCGCCGGCACGGTGGCCGCGATCCGTCGCATCGGCCGGCCCGGCCTGGTCGCGGCCGGCTGCTCGACCGCGGCCACCATCTGCTTCATCAACGCCTTGCGCGAGACCTCGGTGGCCGACGTGCTGGTGATCAACGCCACCGCGCCGTTCACCACTGCGGCCATGGCGTGGGCGTGGACCGGCGCGCGCGAGCGGCGCACCACCTTGCTGGCGAGCGCCGTGGCGCTGCTGGGCGTCGTCGTCATGGTCGTGCCCACGCTCGGAACCGGCCGGCTGCTGGGCAACCTGCTGGCCTTCGCCATGACCGTCCTGATCTCGGGCATGATGGTGGTGATGCGGCATCACCGCGATGTCGACATGCTGCCGGCGGCGTCGCTGTCGGCCTTCCTGTGCGCCCTGGTCGTGTGGCCGTGGGCATCGCCCCTGGGGGTGACCGTTACGGACTTCGGCTGGCTGGTCCTGTTCGGCACGACGCAGTTCGGGCTCGGCCAGCTCCTGCTCACCATCGGTCTGCGCTCGGTGTCGGCGACGCGCTCGGCCCTGATCGGCGCGCTCGAGACGCCGCTGGCGCCGGCCATCGTCTGGATCGTTCTGGGCGAGGTACCGGCCGTCATGACCGGCATCGGCGGCGCCATCGTGCTTGCGGCCGTGGTCGGTGATCTACTGGCAACCTGGGAGAGGCCGCGATGACTGCCGAGCAACGTGTGAAGGAGCTCGGCCTCGACCTGCCACCGCCCCCCCCCCAGCCGCCGGCAACTACGTGGCCGGCGTGCAGACCGGCGATCTCCTGTTTCTCTCGGGCTGCGGCCCGCAGCGCACCGACGGCAGCTATGTGCGGGGCAGGCTCGGCGCCGACCTCGATGTCGCGCAGGGCTATGATGCGGCGCGCGTCGCAGGCCTCGCCATGCTCTCGCGCATCCGCCAGCTCGCGGGCTCGCTCGATCGCGTGGCCCGTGTCATCAAAGTGCTGGGCATGGTCAACGCGGCGCCCGACTTCATCGAGCAGCCCAAGGTGATCAACGGCTTCTCGGATCTCATGGTCGAGGTCTTTGGCGAGGCTGGGCGTGGCGCGCGTGCCGCCGTCGGCATGTCGACCTTGAGCGGCGGCATGGCGATCGAGATCGAGATGGTGGTCGAGCTCAAGCCGTGATGCGGAAGGCGAGGAGTCGCCTCCGCCGCTCGACGCGCTAGATTATCGGTTCTGTATCGATGGAGGACACCGGTGATCAAGCGCAAGCAGCGCATTCCCATGCGCGATCTCTCGACCATGCCCGCGGAGGACCGCGCTAATGTCGAGAAGAACGCCATGAACGGCGAGGTCTTCAACATCTTCAAGGTGCTGGCGCATCATCCGCAGCTCGTGAAGCGTTGGACGCCGTTCGCCGGTCATATCCTCAGCAAGCAAACCCTGCCGTTCCGCGACCGCGAGCTCCTGATCCTGCGCATCGGCTGGCTGAACCAGGCCGAGTACGAGTTCGCCCAGCACGAGCTCATCGCCAGGCGCGGCGGCGTCTCCGACGAGGACATCGCGCGTCTCAAGGAAGGACCCAAGGCCAAGGGCTGGAGCGAGCATGAATCGGCGCTGCTGCAGGTCGCCGACGATCTCCACGAGAACTCCGTCGTCTCCGACGCGACCTGGGCAACACTCTCGAAGAAGTATTCGACCGAGCAGCTGATGGACGCGGTCTTCACCGTCGGCCAGTACAATCTGGTGTCGTGGGCGCTGAATAGCTTTGGTGTGCCGCTCGACGATTTTTTGCCGAAAAGCGGGCCTTAGGCTGAACTGTCCGGTAGAGTAGTTGGATGAATACAACCCGACGTCGAGATTTTCTCGGCGGCGCTGCCGCGCTTGCCGCTCTACCCCTCTCGGCGCGTGCCCAGGCGGGCCCGACCCGCATCCTGGTCGGCTCGTCGCCCGGCGGCGGCCAGGACATGGTCGCCCGCATGGTCGCGGAGAAGCTCAACGGAGGTCCGATCGGCGCGGTCATCGTCGACAACAAGCCCGGCGCCAGCGGCATGATCGCCGCCGACCTGCTGGCGAAGGCGCCGGCCGACGGAACGACGCTGATGTCGGCCACGCAGACAGCCTATGCGGTCGCCCCGCAGCTCTACAAGAACGTCGGCTTCGACGCGCAACGCGACGTGACGGGGGTGGCCATGCTGGGCTTCAACCCGTTCGTTCTCGTCGTCCATCCCTCGTTCGAGGCGAAGACGCTCCAGGAGCTGCTCGACCTGGCCCGGGCCAAGCCTGGAACCCTCAATTACGGCTCGGGTGGCGTCGGCAGCGCGCCGCACATGGTCGTCGAGCTGCTGCAGCTCAATGCCGGCATCAAGCTCGTGCATGTGCCCTATCGTGGCGAGGCCCCCGCGGTGGCGGATGTGCTGGCCCGGCAGATCGCCCTCACGTTCAACAACGTCGCGGTCGTGGCCGGCCACGTGAAGTCGGGCGCCTTACGCGCCCTCGCCGTGACCTCGCCGAAGCGGCTGGAGCTGCTGCCCGACGTGCCGACGATGGCCGAAGCGGGCGTGCCCGATGTCGAGGTCGAGACCTGGTTCGCGCTCACCGCGCCCAAGGCCACGCCGCGCGACATCGTGCGCGGGTTGAACGCCGAGGTGGTGAAGGCCCTGGCCGCGCCCGACCTCATGAAAGGCTACGACGAGCTGGCAATCCGTCCAGCCGGCGGGTCGCCCGACATCGTCGATGCCATGATCAAGTCGGAAGTGGCGCGCTGGAGCGAGGTAATCCAAAGAGCCGTCGTCAAGCTGGCGACGCACTAACAGGGCAGGCGGGACTCAGCGTTCCGCCACCGTCACCGCTCGCGACTTCGGATCCAGGTACTTCCAGATTGCGGCGTCGCGCCGATATGAATCCGGCCGATACTGCAGCTTGCCGTCGGCGTCCGCGAAGGCGGTCTCGTACACCACGAATACCGGCACGGGCTGCGGCAGGGTGCGCCGGAGGGTGTCGCCGGTCTTTATCGTTTCATTGATGTCGTCGATCGGCTGCCGCATCAGCAGCGCCGCCAGCTGCTGCGGATTCTCGACCCGGATGCAGCCATGGCTGATGCGGCGGCCGTTGAGGCTGAACAGATGCTTGCCCGGCGTGTCGTGCAGGTAGACGTCGAACCGGTTGGTCATTTCGAAGATCAATTGCCCGAGCCCGGAGCCGGCCCCCGCCTTCTGCTGCAGGCTGCCGTCGGGCAGCATGACGATGTTGCGCTTGGCCAGGTAAGTCGGGTCGAGGCGGGCCTTCGGCAGGAGCTCGTTGGTGGCGATGTCGTTCGGGATGTTCCAGGGCGGATTGAACCAGACGGCCGTGATCGGGACTTCGAATTCCGGGCTCTGGTTGCGGACGTCGTCCTGGCCGACAATGACCCGGGTGGTGAAGACCGGCCGGTCGTCGCGGTACAGGACCAGCCGCTCATCGGCAGCATTGACCCAGACGCGGTCCGCCGGCAGGTGCCGCGGCAGCCAGCGTTCGCGTTCGAGGTTTACCGCAATCTCGCGCAAGCGGGCGGTCGTGCCGCCGGCACGGCCATCCTTCAAGGCCTGGCGCAGCAGGCGGTAGGTCGGCGTCGTCGGTGCCAACGCTTCGATCACCAAGGCGGGATCGGGACTGCCCATCGCGGTATCGAGAACGACCGCGATATCAATCGAATCGGGGGTCAGGGCGTGGTCGTCTCGTCGACGCTCGAGCGGCATGTATCCGCGCGCCAGCGCGTCGGCATAGGAAAGGAAGGCGTCGGACAGCAACAGCTCGCGATCGAGCTCCGACACGGTCGGCGACTGCAGCAGGCTTGCGTGGAACAGCTCGGGGGAGAGGCCATGCTCGCCGGCGCGCGACACCGCATCGATCAGTGAATTCGCCTGGCCCTGCCGGGTCGTCCAGACGGGCGCAAAGCCGTGGCGGGCATAGAAGCGTCGGAGCAATTCTACATTCAGCCGTTCACCCGCGATGACCGACGTGGGCGCGTTCTCGATCAGTTCGCTGAGCTTGGTGTCGCCCTGCGCCAGCGTCGGGCGCTGGGGGCCCGCCACCAGGGCGACGGGGGGCTCCTTGCCAACCTTGGGTTTTGCCGGCTCGGTCGATGAGCAGGCGGCGAGCGCCATCGCGCCAACCGCAATCGCTCCGATGCGAGCCAGAAGGCCTCGCTGATACAAAGCTTTCACGCCATGACCCCTAGAACAATCGAGTCCGCGAGAACCAGCTTGCTTTAAGTCGCAGGAAAAGCAAGATTTTCACTTGGGCCGCCCGCCGCCGGGGGGCCTGCGTGGGGGAGTTGCGGCGATCTAGACCGACATTTTCGAGTATTGCGCGGGAACCGGAACCCCTCTTCGGCGTTACTGACAGTCACTTACCGATTGTTTTCGATTGTTGTACTGTACGTGAGTACTTCAACTGTGGAGGGACGGATGTCCGACAAAATGGCTCGCTTGCGTATGGCCGCGGCGCTTGCCGCCTTGATCCCGGTGGCGCTGCTCGCCGCTTGCTCGCAGCCGGCTCCGCCGCCGCCGCCGCCGCAACCGGCCGCTGCTCCGCCGCCGCCCCCGCCCCCGCCGCCGGCGCGCGTCCGCGGCTAACCAGCCGCGTCGTCAAAAGCCCAGGCTCCGATCCTCGAGAGCCGCGGAAGCTGACAGGCGCCCTGTGATCCTCACAGGGCGCGGAACGGGCTTCCGGAAGTGCACATGCTGTGATCGCATGTGCCGTCCGATCACTTTCTGCCCAGGACTCGATCCCCGGAGCGGGATGCCTCCTCATGCGTGGGAAACGCCACAGTCGTGGCGGCGCCAGCACTGCCAAATGGCCTGGGGCACTTCTCTCGCAACCGATGAGGATGAGCCATGGCCACTGACGGTTTTCCCGGAGCGATCTGGATTCCTGCCCACACCGACCGCTGGTCCCGCCGAGACTCGCGTACGATCGACGAGATCGTCCTTCACATCACCGAAGGCGGAACGGACAACGCCGAGATAACGGCCCACAACGCCTTCGGCGGCCCGAGGTATCTCCAGGGCGGGGTATGGATGCAGCAGGCCGCCCACTACATCGTCGGCCGTGACGGCACCGTCGTGCAGTGCGTGCGCCACAAGGACATCGCCTTTCACGCGGGCACCGCGAACGACTGGACGATCGGCATCGAGCACAACACGCGCAGCAGCAAGAACAACAGGGACACCAAGCTCACCGCCGCGCAATACATGAAGTCGGCGGAGCTGGTGCTGTGGCTGTGCCGGATGCTGGGCTTTGCGCCGGACCGGTATCACATATCCGGACACTCGGAAGTCGATCCCGGCACGACGCATTCGAGCTGTCCCAATCGCGTGCTCAACTGGGACCTCTACATGGCGGCCATCTCCGACCAGCAGGAGATCGCGCAGGGGCGCACGCCGATGCGATTGTGGAACGACAATGAAATCTAGGCCGCCAGCCTGAGGTCGTCGGCCGCGATCAGTGGACTTTCGTCGACGCGCCCGGGGTCAGCAGCCGGGCCAGCGAACGCATCTCCGGGGTGGAGGCGCCATAGGCGCGGCGCTCCATCTCGCGGTACAGGCGCACGATGTCGTTGCCGGTTTCGGTGACGACGGCGCCGCCGCCTCCGCCGCCGCCAGTCTGGGCGGTGACAACCGGCTCGCGGAACATGTGGTTCAGCTCGTCGATCAGCAGCCACGCCTGGCGATAGGACATGGCGAGCGCCCGGCCGGCCGCCGAAATCGATCCGGTCTCGTTGATGAGCTCGAGCAGGCGGATCTTGCCTGGTCCGATGGAGCGTTCGCCGCCGAAATCGATGCGCAGATGCAGCGACGTCTTTCCGGTGGCCTTGGCCGTCTTTTTGACGGTGACCTTTCCCATCACCCCATCCCCGCAATTGTCTTGCCGGGATTATGCGTCGCTAGGCGAGGGGACGCCAGATGTCGTCAGGCCGCTTGGTAGCGCGGCGGCAGGGTGAGACCGGCCCACGCTCGTCCGGATGGCGAGCGTCGCAGCCTGACGGGTGCCGGGCCGGGTCGGAGCAGAAGGATCAAACCTTGGCGGTGGACGCGCCGTAGATCTCATCGATCGACGCAGCCTCCGCAGCATCGAACGCAGAGTCGCTCATCGAGTGCGTGAGGCCTTCTGTCAGGGCGCGCGAAAAGCTCGCGATCATGCCGTGATTGGTGGCCAGGCGGCGGCAGGCTTCGGCGCGCGTGTAGCCGCCGGACAACGCGACGACGCGCACGACACCGGCATGCTTGATCAACGGCATATAGTAGTCGGGAGTCTCGGGCAGGGTGAGCTTCAGCATTACCTGTGTCCCTTTCGGCAGAGCGTCGAGCCGGCCGAGCAGTGCGTCACGCAGAAGCGTTTCGCAGGCCGCCTTGTCGGGGCTCTTGATCGAAATCTCCGGCTCGATGATCGGCATCAATCCGTGCGCCGAAATCTGATGGGCAACGTCGAACTGCTGGTCGACGATCGCGGCGATGCCCGGCTCCGAGGCGTGGTTGATCACCGAGCGCATCTTGGTGCCGAAGACGCCAAGCTTGGCGGCGCGCTCGAGCAGGGGGTCGAGGCCTGATATCGGCTTCATCAGGGAAACGCCGTCCTTCTCGGCCTCGAGCCCCTTGTCGACCTTGAGGAATGGCACTACGCCGCGCTCCTCCCACAGGAAGGCCGGCACCGGCTTGCCTTTCGTTTCGCCGTCCATGGTGCGTTCGAACAGGATGGCGGCAATCACCTTGGCACCGGTGAAGGACGGCGACGTCATGATGCGCACCCGCATCTCGTGCATCAGCTTGAACATCTCGGCTTCGTCGCCGTGCCAGGCGTCGTCCGGGATGCCATAGGCGCGCAGTGCGCCCGGCGTCGAGCCGCCGCTCTGGTCAAGTGCAGCGACGAAGCCTGGCTTGGCAGACATCTGCTTGTACATCGCGTCATTCATGATCATCCTCCCGCACGCCGAGTTGAAAGCTCAGCAAGTCTGCCCGGCAACCGCAACCCTTCCGAGGGGTATCCCCGACCGTTTTTCGCTCCTGATGAAATGCGCCCCAGCTCGCCGGCGGATGGTCGGCGGCGATGGCGACCGCACGTGGGCCGTCCGGCCCACGTCGCTTTTCCGAGCCAATGCAAAGGAGTACGAACGACCATGCAACACGTAAAGCTCGGCCGCACCGGCCTGCGCGTCTCCCGGCTCTGCCTCGGCACCATGACCTTCGGCTTGCAGTGCGACGCGGCGCAGAGCAACGCCATCCTCGATGCAGCGGCGGCGGGCGGCGTCGACTTCCTCGATTCCGCCGACGTCTACCCGTTGGGCGGTGGCCACAACACCAAGGGCCGCACCGAGCAGATCGTCGGCGACTGGCTGAAGGGCAAGCGCCATGACTTCATCCTCGCCACCAAGTGCGTCGGCCAGATGGGACCCAAGCCATGGGACCTCGGCATGTCGCGCAAGCACATCCTCGATGCGGTCGAGACCTCGCTGAAGCGGCTCGGCACCGATTACATCGACCTCTACCAGCTGCACAGCTACGACCCGAACACGCCGATCGACGAGGCCCTGGAGGCGCTCGATACGGTCGTGCGTTCGGGCAAGGCGCGCTATGTCGGGGTCTCCAATTGGCCGGCCTACAAGGTGGCGCGCGCGCTGGGCCGCAGTGAGCTCAAGAACCTCGTGCGCATCGATTCGGTGCAGCCGCGCTACAACCTCCTCTTCCGCAGCTTCGAGCGCGATCTGTTGGAACTGTGCGGCGAGGAGGCGATCGCGGTCATCCCCTACAATCCGCTGGCCGGCGGCCTGCTGACCGGCAAGCACGATCCCAAGGCCGCGGCGCCCGAGGGTTCGCGCTTCCAGCTCGGCAGCGCCGGACCGCGCTACCGCGAGCGCTACTGGCACGAGCAGGAATTCGCGACCATCGAGGCACTGCGCAAGGTCGCGGCCGAGGCCGGGATGAACATGGCAACGCTCGCCATGCGCTGGATCCTGTCGAACCCGGCCATCACCGCGCCCATCATCGGCGCCAGCCGGCCGGAGCAGCTGGCCGACAGCCTGGCGGCCGCCGAGCAGGGGCCGCTGCCCAAGGATCTCAAGGCGACGCTCGATGAGCTCACGGCCGAATGGCGCGTCGTGGACGCCGAACGTTAGTCGAGCTTACGTTAGTCGAGCTTGAGGCCGATCTTGCGGATCAAGGCGCCCCATTGCGCGGCCTCGGCCCGCCACTCGTCGCGGAAGGCCTCGGGGCTGAGCGGTGGCCCCATGTAGGCGCCGAGCTCGGCAATGCGCGCCCGATAGGTCTTGCTCTGGGTGACGGCATTGAGCTCGCGATTCGCCTTGTCGACGATCGCACGCGGCGTGCCCTTGGGCGTCAGCACGCCGTACCAGCCGGCGATGTCGAAGCCCTCGAAGCCTTGCTCGGCCATGGTCGGCACCTCGGGCAAGGTCGCAAGCCGCGTCGGCGTCGTCACGGCCAAACCGCGGATCTTGCCGCCGGCGATACCCGCTTTCGCCTCGCCGATCGGCGACACGAACACGTCCATCTCGCCGCTCGACAGCGCCAGGATGGTCTGCGGCACGCTGCGGTACGGGATCATCTCGGCCTTGCCGTCGATGCGCTGCAGGTAGAGCTCGCCCACCAGATGGGCCAGGCTGCCCGGCGAGACGTTGGCGAAAGCGACCTTGCCGGGCCGCGCGCGAATATGGTCAGCGAGCTCGGCCATGGAGCGCACTGCGAGGCTCTCGCGCACCAGGATGGCAAACGGCGCCTTGGCCAGCATGGCGACCGGATCGAAGTCGCGATCGACGTCGTAGAGCTGGTTCTCGTAGACGAACGGGTTGGTGACGATGAGGCTGGCGATGCAGAAGAGGAGCGTATAGCCGTCGGCCGGCGCGCGCGCGGCGACCTGGGCCGAGATGCCGCCGCCCGCCCCCGGCTTGCCGTCGATGTAGAAGCGCTGGCCGAGTCGTTCCGACAAGGCGTCGAAGACGATGCGGGCATGAGTGTCGGTGATGCCGCCGGTCGACGGCGACACGACGCGCACCGGCTTGGTCGGCCAGTCGGTCGCGCGCGCCGGCGCGGCGCCCGCCAGGACGAGGCCGGCCGAACCGACGAGCCTGCCGAGCAGCGGTCGGCGCCTAAGGCTGCGGGCCCCTATGGTCATCGCGATTTCCTCCGATCGTTGTTCTTGCTTGCAGGAAGGCCAGCACCTCTCGGGCGACGGCCTTCGGATCCTGGATGGCGGCGACATGGCCGACGTCGGCGATCGTCGCCGTGCGCGCGTCGGGCAGCTCGCTGGCGAGCGAAAGCGTATGGGCGGGCGGGATCAGCCGGTCATCGGCGGCGGCCAGCACCAAGGTCGGGCATGAAATTGCGCCGAGATCGACAGCGGCGGGTCGGGCCAGGATGGCGGCGCGCCGTTGCTTCTGCCCGGCGTCACGACGGTTGCCGGCGAAGAGGGCCGCGGCCTCCGGATGTGCCGCGAGGTATCGATCCGTGAAGAAGTAGCGGGCGATCTCCGATGCGCTGCCGGGCAGGCCCGCGCGCAAGCCGGCAAGCCTCGTGAAGACTTCGGGATTGATCGAAGCCGGCGCCACGCCGGCGCGGAAGGTGCTGGACAGCACCAGCCGGTCGATCTTCTGCGGATGGCGCCAAGCCAGTGCTTGGGCGATGACGCCGCCCAGCGACGTGCCGAAGACATGGGCCCGCTCGAAACCCAGCGCCTCGATCAAGGCCGCCGCGTCGTCGGCAAGCTCCGTGAGACCGTAGGGCGTGTCGGGATTGCGCGTGGCGCCGGAGTCGCGCTGATCGTAGGCGATCGCCGTGAAGTGCTCGGCCAGCAGCGCGCCGAGGGCGTCGAACATCGAATGATCGGCCTCGGCGCCGTGGATCAGCAGCAGCGGCGCGCCGCTGCCGTGGCGCGAGAAGGCGATCGTCGTCCCGTTGGCCTGCACCGTGGGCATGGTCAGTGCAGCAGCGTGCCGAGCGCGCCGGAGAGCTCTCGCGCCGGATCGTTCGGGACATAGGGCATGCGCCAGGCGACATGGCCGTCGGGCCGCACCAGCGCCGCGCCGCGCAAGCCCATCTGGATGCCGTCGGCCGGATGGGCGTTGGGCAGCTGCTTGAGGCCGAGCGGCAGGCCGAGCTTGGCGGCGACGTCGCGGCCGGCCTCCATCCAGGCCTCGCCCATCGGTCCCGCGACCAGGGTGAAATCCTGGTCGAACCAGTCGAGCGTCGACTGCTTGCGTGCCGGATCGAGCCACAGGTGCGGGAAGCGCCCGCCCGGCCGGTCGGACGGCGCATAGACGCGGGTCAGGTGGCCGCCCTTGGGCGTGCCGTCGGGGATCACGGCGCCCTCTTCGTAGGTGAAGCCCAGCGCCTGGCCGATGCTGTGCAGATGGTTGTCGAGGTCGTTGATCCAGAAGCGGATGTGGTCTGCGTTGCCGGAGCGGATCGCCTGGTCCATGCGCAGGAAGCGGGTGCGGTTGCCGAAGCTGAAATCGGCGTTGGATTGCGCCACCGGCCTTCGCTCGACGTCGTAGCTGTCGAGCAGCCGTTCGGATGCCCAGCCGCGCAGCACATAGGCGAGCTTCCAGGCGAGGTTGTGGGCGTCCTGGACGCCCGAGTTCAGGCCGAAGCCGCCGGTCGGCGGGAAGCGATGGGCGGCGTCGCCGACCAGCAGGACGCGGCCGCGGCGGAAGGAGGCCGCGACCTGCTTGCTCATGCGCCAGACCGAGCGGTTGAGCAGCGTGACGTCGAGATCGGATACGCCGACATGGGCGCGGATGATCTCGATCATCTCGGTATCGCTCCACGGCCGCGGCCGCTCGTCCTTCTGCTCGCCGATCTGGATGATGCTGAGCCAGCGGTCGCGGCCGTTGGTGTTGAGGATGCTGGCGCGCGGCACGCCGGGTGTCTTGGAATAGACCTGGTAGCCTGCCGCTTCGCGCGCCAGCGGGAAGCGGGAGAGGTCGGCGCGCCAGTATTCGTTCAGCAGCACCGCGAGCGTCGCCGGTCCCGCCATGTCGATGCCGGCGGCGCGGCGGGTCTGGCTGCCGGCGCCGTCGCAGGCGAGCAGGTAGCGCGCCTGCCAGCGCTCGCTCTGTCCCGTCGCGACGTCGCGGATCTCGCAGACGACGCCTTCCTCCCCCTCTTCGAAGCCCACGAACTCGGTGGAGAAGCGCACCTGCACGAGATTGGAATGCTCGATGACGCGGTAGATCTCCTCTTCGACCGCGTCCTGCGCCACCAGGCATTTCCAGGCGGGCGTCTGGCCGAGATTGGGCTCGGGCCGCGAGCGGCCGATCTCGCGGCCGGCGATGCTCTCGACCTGGACGAACATGTCGGAGTTGTCCTGCAGGCCGCGATCGCGGATCGCCTGCTCGATGCCCCACTGGCGGAAGATCTCCATGGTGCGCACCCAGCAGCCGCGCGACTTCGGATGGTCGGTCGTCGTCGGGCTCTTCTCGACGATCACGGCATCGATGCCGAAGCGGTCGAGCAGCAGACCCATCGCCAGGCCGACCGGCCCGCCGCCGACGATGAAGACCGACGTGCGGCGCGGTGCCGGCGAAACATCGCCCATCTGGTTTCCTCCTCGTTGTTCGCGGGAGTTTGCGCGCCGCTGCCTATCTCACAAGAATATGTTTGATATGATCTTGATCTCTATTCGAGATGGGAGGCGTCGATGGACTTGCGCCAGCTGCGCTACTTCGTGGCCGTCGCCGAGCGCGGCGGCTTCGGTGCGGCGGCGAGCGCGCTGAACGTCGCCCAGTCCGCGCTCAGCCGGCACATCAAGCTGCTGGAGCACGAGTTGGGCGGCGCGTTGCTCGAACGCGGCGCGCGCGGCGTGGCGGTGACGGAGGCGGGCAAGGTCCTGCTGGCGCGCGGCCGCTGGCTTCTAAGTGTCATCGACGACATCAAGGCCGAGGTCCTGACCGAGAACCGCGAGCCCGGCGGCACGGTGCGGCTGGGTGCGCCGTCGAGCCTGGCCGACAATTTCTATGCGCCGCTGGCGCGCCTGTTCGCCCGCCGCTTTCCGCGGGTGCGCCTCGAGTTGAGCGACGGGCTGACCGAGGAGATGACCGACCGCCTGTTGAAGGGCGAGCTCGATCTCGCCGTCGTCACCGCCCCGCAGCCCAACGATCATCTCGACTACGAAACCCTCGTGGTCGAGCAGGTCTTCCTGATCGGTCCGCCGCGCGATCCGCTGCTCGGTCGCGGCCCGCTGACGCGCAAGGACTTACGCCAGCTGCCGGCGGCGGTGCTGCCGCTCAGCCGCAGCGCCTTTCCCTCGGGCGTTCGCTCCTCGTTCCGGGTTGAAAGCATGACGCCGCTCAAGCAGATGGTGGCGTCGGGGCTCGGCTATGGCCTGCTGCCTTTCTCGGGAATCCACCAGGAGGTCGCCGACGGCACGCTCTCGGCGGCCCGGCTGCCGTGGCTGAGCGCCGATCGGGTGCTCGCGCTGCCGCGCGGCCGTCCGACCAGCCGCGCCACGCGCGAAGCCGTCGCGGCGCTGAAGGAGGTCTGCCGGGATCTCGTGAAGCAGGGCAGGATCCTGACGGTGCGAGCGAAATAGCGGCGACCTGGCAGGTGATCTGGCGGGTTTGACGCGCTTGCGAGTCGTTATATATGATTGAATATATCGAGTGACAGTTTCCCGACGGCGTGCCCACCCCGCGCGCCTGCCTCCGCGGCGGCCGCATCGCACCTGCCGCTTCCCCCATTCGCAAGGAGAGCAACCATGACGGTGATGGAAAAAGGTCCGGCCGAGCGTCCGGCCTATGCCGATGGCAAGACCAAGCTGATGCTGATCGACGGCCGCTGGGTCGCGGCGGCGTCGGGCAAGACGTTCGAGAGCCGCAATCCTGCGACCGGCGAGCTATTAGCGCATGTCGCGGAGGGCGATCGCGAGGACATCAACCGCGCCGTCGCCGCTGCGCGCAAAGCCTTCACCGGTCCGTGGAGCAAGTGGAAGCCGGCCGAGCGGCAGGCCGTGCTGCTGAAACTCGCCGACCTGGTCGAGCAGCATATCGAGGAGCTGGCGGCGCTCGACACCTACGACATGGGCGCTCCCATCAGTCGCACGCGCAACAACCGCCAGCGCGCCGTCGGCATGCTGCGCTACTACGCCGGCATGGCGACCTCGATCCACGGCGAGACCATCGACAACTCGCTACCCGGCGAGATCTTCTCCTTCACGCTCAAGGAGCCGATCGGCGTGGTCGGCGCCATCATCCCGTGGAACGGCCCGCTGACGGCGACGATCTGGAAGATCGGGCCGGTGTTGGCGACCGGCTGCACCGTCGTGCTGAAGCCCGCCGAGGAAGCGCCGCTGACGCCGTTGCGGCTGGGCGAGCTCTGCCTTGAGGCGGGCGTGCCGCCGGGCGTGGTCAACGTCGTGCCGGGCTATGGCGAGACCGCGGGTGCGGCGCTCTCCTCGCATCCCGATGTCGACAAGGTGGCCTTCACCGGCTCGCACCTGACGGGCCAGAAGATCGTCCAGGCCTCGGCCGGCAACCTCAAGCGCGTGTCGCTCGAGCTCGGCGGCAAGTCGCCCGACATCGTCTTCGCCGATGCCGATCTCGACGCCGCGGTCCCAGGCGCCAGCATGGCGGTGTTCGCCAACTCCGGTCAGATCTGCAGCGCCGGCACGCGCCTGTTCGTCGAGCAGAAGGTCTATGAGGAGTTCACCCATAAGGTGGCGGCGTTTGCCAAGGCGTTGCGCGTCGGCGACGGCGCCCATCCCGAGACCCAGGTCGGGCCGCTGGTCTCGTCGGAGCAGCTCGATCGCGTCACCACCTATCTCAGCATCGGCCGTCAGGAGGGCGCGCGTCGCCTCAGCGGCGGCGAGCAGCTGACCGAGGGCGACTACAAGAAGGGCTACTTCGTGCCGCCGACGGTGTTCGCAGACGTGAAGGACGAGATGCGCATTGCCCAGGAGGAGATCTTCGGGCCGGTGATCTCGGCCATTCCCTTCACCGACATCGAGGAGGTGGTCCAGCGCGGCAATGCCACGTCCTTTGGCCTGGGCAGCGGCGTGTGGACGCGCGACGTCAGCAAGGCGCACAAGCTCGCACGCGCAATCCGCGCCGGCTCGGTCTGGATCAATTGCTACCAGGCGATGGACCCGGCCGTGCCGTTCGGCGGCTACAAGATGAGCGGCTACGGTCGCGAGAGCGGCCTGCAGCACGTCGAGGAGTATCTCAACGTCAAGGCGGTCTGGATCAAGACCGCCTGAGGCTCTTGCCGGACCGCGGACCTCCAGGTCCGCTCATATTCTTCCGGACCGGCGGTCCGGAAGACGAAGACCATGAGCGGACCTGGAGGTCCGCGCTCCGGCAAGACTAGCCCATCCACTCGGTGGTGTGCCGATCGCGCGAGGGACGAACGAACTTCGGCGCGTCCGCCGGCATCGGCTTCGGCGTCCCGACGCCTAAAAAGCCGACCAGGCGGCTCGGCGCCTCGAAGCCCAGGGCCTTGTTGACCTGCGGGTCGTAGCTGTTGGCCCCCGTCACCCACATGCCGCCGTAGCCCAGCAGGTGGATGGCATTCAGCATGTTCATGGCGGCGGCGCCCGCCGACAGCATCTGCTCAACCTCGGGGATCTTGCCTTCCTTCACGTCGACGCCGACGGCGATGATGAGCGGCGTGCGCGCCACCCAGCCGCGCGACTTCTCGGCCATCGCCGGTCCGTTCGCCGGATCGCGCGCCATCGCCGCCGCGGCGAGGCGGTCGGCCCAGGCTTGGCGCTGCGCGCCGCGGATCAGCACGAAGCGCCAGGGCCTGAGCCGCCCGTGGTCGGGCGCGCGCAGGCCGGCATCGAGGATGAGGTCGAGCTCGGCGCCGGCCGGCGCCGGCTCCTGCAGGAGGTTCGCGGACTGCCGCGACAGCAGTAGTTCGACGGCGCGCAGGCGCTCATCGCGCTGGGCCGCAGGAGGAGCGATCACATTGTCCATTTCGCCAATATCGGTCCGGCAGCCATATTATGCAAGTGATAGTCATTATCAAAAATTGGAACCTCAGGCTCACTGAATCGTTGGCGCCGCCATGGAATGGCTCTGGAAAGTCGACTGGGCGGGCGTCTTCGAGCCGAAGCACGGGCTGCTTGAGCTCTTCCTGCGCGGCACCATCATGTATCTGGCGATCTTCGTGCTGCTGCGCGTGGTCGTGCGCCGTCACCTGGGCGGCATCGGCATGACCGACATCCTGGTGATCGTGCTGATCGCCGAGGTCACCGGCAACGGCATCTCCGAGAACTTCCAGTCGATCGGCGAGAGCCTGGTGCTGGTCCTCACCGTGCTGTTCTGGAGCACCCTGATCGAATGGGCGCAGTCGCGGTTCCCGGCCTTCGAGCGGCTGGTGCGCGATCGCAAGCTGAAGCTGATCGAGAACGGCCGCATGCTGCGCCGGAACATGCGCGAGGAGTTCATCACCGTCGAGGAACTGATGGCCCAGCTGCGCGAGAACGGCATCGAGCACTGCAGCGACGTGAAAGCGGCCTACATGGAGGCCGACGGCTGCATCAGCATCATACGACGCAACGGCAAATGACCTTGCCCCGACGGGCGGCGAGTCCGATCATCCGGCCCAACACCCGGAGGATCCCATGAACATCACGACCCCGCCGAAACCGGCGTCCGCCGAAAGCGCCGCGCCGCGCCTCACCGAGCTGGCCCGCTTCGCCGGCTGCGCTGCCAAGATCAGCCAGGCCGACCTGCACCAGGCGCTGGCCGGCCTTCCCGTGGCCGCCGATCCGCGCGTCCTGGTCGGCCACGACACGTCGGACGATGCCGCCATCATCAAGCTGCGCGATGACCTCGCCCTGGTCGAGACGGTCGACATCTTTCCGCCGATCGTCGACGACGCCTACGACTATGGCCGCATCGCCGCCACCAACGCGCTTTCAGACATCTACGCCATGGGCGGTACGCCGCTCAACGCGCTGAGCTTCGTCGCCTGGCCGGTCGATACGCTGGGCACCGTGCCCCTGCGACAGGTGCTCGACGGCGCCGCCGCAATCTGCAAGGAGGCGGGCATCGCCATCTCCGGCGGCCATTCGATCGTCGACGAGGAGCCCAAGTTCGGCCTGTTCGTCACCGGCACCATCGATCCGCGCAAGATCGTTTCCAATGCCGGCGCGCGGCCGGGCGATGCACTGGTGCTGACCAAGCCGATCGGCACCGGCGTGCTGACCACGGCGGTGAAGCGCAACGCGGCACCGGAGAGCGTGCTCGCCGACGCGATCAAGTCGATGACGACGCTGAACCGTCACGCCGCCGAGGCAATGAACGCTGCGGGCGCGACGGCCGCGACGGACATCACGGGCTTCGGCCTCCTGGGCCATCTCGGCAACATGCTGCGCGCGGCGTCGAAGGATGCCGGCACGCCGATCGGCGCGAAGCTTTCCTACAGCGCCGTGCCCGTGTTCGATCGCGTGACCGGCTTCCTGAAAGAGGGCCTCTGCCCCGGCGGCACCAAGCGCAACCTCGAATACGCCGCGCCCAACGCGCGCTTCGCCGACGAGCTCGCCGAGCCGCAGCGCCTCCTGCTCGCCGACGCCCAGACATCGGGCGGCCTGCTGATCGCGGTGCCACAGGACAAGCTCGCGGGCCTGCTCGCCGATCTCAAGAAGCGCGGCACCTTGGCCCAGGCCGTCATCGGCAGTGTCACCGCCGCCGACAAGCCCGGCGTCATCGAGGTGACCTCATAGTCTTCCGGACCGCCGGCCTCTGGCCGGCTCATGACTGAACGATGAGTCCAAAAGGCTGGTACTCGCGCGGCTACCTACCGCACTTCGACTCACCGGAGACCGTCCAGTTCGTGACCTTCCGCTTGTGCGACAGCCTCCCTGCTGCTGTCGCCCAAGCCCTCGCTGCGCTCTCCGACAATCTTGCCCAAACGGACAAAGAGCTTGATGCCGGACGAGGTGCGTGTTGGCTCGGCAGAACGGACATCGCAGGGCTTGTCGAGACGGCGTTGCTTCATTTCGATGGCGAGCGTTATCGCCTTCTGGCGTGGTGCATCATGCCCAATCATGTGCACGTGGTTGTTGAGCCCGGCGCCGACAATCCGCTCGATCGGATCGTCCAGTCTTGGAAGTCCTACACAGCGAATCAAGCCAACCGCATGCTCGGTCACAGCGGGATGTTCTGGCATCGCGATTACTTCGACCGATACGTGCGGAACGAAGGCCATCTCAATCGCACGATTGATTATGTCGAGAGCAATCCAGTGAAAGCTGGGCTCGTTGCTGAGTCTGTCAAATGCGTTGGAGTTCGGCGCGGTTACGCGCATGAGCCGGCGAGACGCCGGCGGTCCGGAAGAGACTAAGCAGGTAATCTTGTCGCCTGGCTAACCGCGAGCAGCCAGCCGTCGCGGCCCGTGACGTACACGGCGACCCAGCGGACATCACGACGCGACGGGTCCCCGGCATTCGGTAGGGTCGTCTTGCCGGTAACGATAGCGGTCGGGCCGGCGAAGACGCGGTAGCTCAAGTCGGTGGCCGGCGCGTTCTCGATCATCGGTTCGCCCGCCAGCGCCGAGGCGATGCGCGCCTCCTTGTCGTCCATCTTCCCCGACTCGTGCGTGTGCGTGAACGCATCAGCGTAGATCGAGCGGAGTGTCCGCGCGTCCTTGGCCGTCACCGCCTTGGCAAGCTTGTCGCGGACAACCTTGATCTCTTCGACGATGCTCGCCGATTCGGCTTTATCGGGCTGGCGCGGCGGATGGGCGAGCACAGGCAGAGGCAGCAGCGATAAGGTCGCGGTGAGCGAACGCCTAAGCATTCTTCGAGCTTACGCCCGCCTGGGCGAAGGTCGCCATGCCGTTGTGGCAGGCGGCCGCCGCTTTCAGGAGCGGCACCGCCAGGGCCGCGGCCGAGGCCTCGCCCAAACGCATGCCGAAGTCGAGCAGGGGGCGCTGGCCGATCGCCTCGAGCAGGCGCGTATGGCCGGGCTCGGCCGAACGATGCGCCACCAAGCAGTGGTCGAGGGCGTGTCGATCGATGGCGTACAGGACGGCAGCCGACGCCGTGCACGCATAGCCGTCCAGCAGCACGGGAATGCGGCCCATGCGGGCGGCCAGGACCGCGCCGGCGATGGCGGCGAGTTCCTCGCCGCCGACCGCCGCCAGCAAGGCCAGCGGATCGCGCTGGGCAATCAGCGCGCGATGATGCGCCAGCGCCTCGTCGATGACAGTGATCTTGTGGGCGAGCGCCTTGCCCTGCACGCCGGTGCCCGGTCCCGCCCAGTCGGCGCCGGCGCCGCCGAACAGCGCGGCGCAGAGCGTCGCCGCCGTCGTGGTGTTGGCAATGCCCATCTCCCCGAGGCACAGCACGTCGATGCCGGGCTCGGCTGCCATCATGCCGTAGGCCATGGCGTTGGCCGTGCGCGTTTCGCTCATCGCCACGCCTTTGGTGAAGTCGTCCGTCGGATGCTCGAGGTCGAGCTCGTAGATGCGCAAATCGGCATCGATGCTGCCGGCGAGCTGGTTGATCGCCGCGCCGCCGCTCAAAAAATTCTTCACCATCTGGCCGGTGACTTCCGGCGGATAGGCCGACACGCCGCGCGCCGCCACGCCGTGGGTACCGGCGAACACCGCGATGCGCGGCCGCTCGACGCGTGGGCTGGCGCGGCCCTGCCAAGCGGCCAGCCATTCGGCGATCTCCTCCAGCCGGCCGAGCGAACCCGGCGGCTTGGTGAGCTCGGTCTGGCGTTGCACGACCTTGGTCTGCGCCTCCTGGTCGGGGCCGGGCAGGTCGCGCAGGATCCTGCGCATTTCGTCGAAAGAAGGAGGTGTGGGGGCGTTCATAGCGGGCGCGGACCATCCTATATTTGCCCCATCATGACCAGTCCCACCGAGCCACCGGTCGCCCGGCCGTCCTCCTTCGACGAATGGCTGCAGGCCTTCAAGGAGCAGGCCACGTTCTTCACCGGCCTCAAGCTCGATGTCGGCGCGCCGCGCTGGCAGCTCGCCGACGTGCTGCCGGTGCTGCCCGTCGTCGGCGCCGGCGTCGGCCTTTTGGCCGGACTGGTGTTCGCGATCATGCACGGCCTGGGCCCGGGCTGGCTGGCCGCCGTCGTGGCCGTGGGTGCGGCCATCCTGTTCACCCGCGCGCTGCATGAAGATGGTTTGGCCGACACCGCCGATGGGCTGGGCCCGCACGGCCTCGATGCCGAGCGGCGGCTCGAGATCATGCGCGACAGCCGCAACGGCACGTTCGGCGTGCTGGCGCTTGCACTCTCCGTGCTGGTCAAGGTCGCCTGCCTGGCCTCGTTCAGCGGCGCCACCGGCCTGGTCGTGTTGATCGCGGCCCATGCGCTGTCGCGCGCGACGATCGCCTATCCGCTGCTCGCCTATTCGCCGGTGCATGCCAACGGTCTGGGCTCGCAGGTCGGCAAGCCGACCGACAACGACGTCTGGCTCGCCATCGGCCTCGGCGCCGTACTGGCTTTCCTGCTGCTGCTGGGCAAGGGCTTCTTCGTGGCCCTGCTGGCGCCCATCGCCGCCATGGCCGCCGCCTGGTTCGCCTCGCGCTGGATCGCCGAGCGCATCGGCGGCTACACCGGCGACACGCTGGGCGCCGTGCAGCAGGCGGCCGAGATCAGTTTCCTCATCGTGGCGGCGCTGTTCATCAGCCGCTGATCAGTCGACGTAGGGAATGGCTTCCTGCGTGGCCAGGAACTTCTCGCGCAGATGACCGCCCGCCGTGGTCGGCGGATATTTGGGCGGGTGGCCGGCGTCGGTGCAACTCGGGAGGCACGACACCAGAGCGTCGTAGTTGGGGTTCTGGAAGAACACCACCGACTGGCGCCGGCTCTCCGCCGCGCGCTCGAGCGGCGGGTTCACGACGCGATGCAGCGTCGAAACCCAGCGGTCGTTGGTCCAGCGCGCCAGCATGTCGCCGATATTGACGACGAAGGTGCCGGGCAAGTGCGGCACGTCGAGCCACTGCCCGTCCTTTCCCTGGACCTGAAGCCCGCCTGGCCGGTCCTCGGTCTTGAGGATGGTGAGGCTGCCATAGTCGCTGTGCGCGCTGGCCCGCAGCTGGCCCGGCTCGGGCAGGGCGTCCGGCGCGGGATAGTTGCGCACGCGCAGGCGGCTGATGCTGCGATCGACGCTGGCGTCGAAATAGGTCTCCGGCAGCTCGAGGGCGAGCGCGAACAAGCGCATGAGATCGATCGCGAGCTCATCCATGACTCGGTAATAGCGCTCGTAGGCCTCGCGCAGGCCATCCGGCCGGTCCGGCCAGAGGTTGGGCGCGAAGTGCCGGCCGGCTGCCGGCGTCGTGTAGTAGTCCGTGCCGTCGACATCGACCGGCCCGATCATCAGGCTTTCGTTGAGGTCGCCGGCCGCGCTGCCGCCGCGGCTGCGCACCAGCACCTCTGCCTTGAAGGGCTGGTAGCCGCGCGTCACGTCGGGCGCGGGCCGCACGATCCGCATCTTCTCCTCCACCGGCAGGTCGAAGAAGGCCCGACTGGTGGCTTCGACGGCGTCGACAAGTCCAGGATCGATGCCGTGGCCGCCGATCACCATGAAGCCGATCTCGCGACACGTGCGATCGACCTCGGCGGCGAGCGCCTTCCGCTCGGCCGCACGGCCGTGACGGTAGGGTGATATGTCGAGGACGGGCACTGCGGCCGGAACCATTGCGCGCTCCCTGCTGGGGACCGTGCAACATGCAGCAAGCCATGTGCCACTGCGCTGCCTGTGAGGTTGCCAGTGAGGTAGGAAGGACGGCGCAATCGTGGCATATGACGGCCCTAGTCGGCGAGGACAGGAGAAGCACGATGGCGACGGGCGCCAAGATCACGGGACTGGTGACGCGTTGGTGGTGGGTGCGGCATGCGCCGGTGCCCAATCCGGAGGCGCGCTGCTACGGCCAGACCGACAAGGACTGCGACGTCGGCAACCATGACCTGTTCGTGCACCAGGCGAAGCTGCTGCCCAAGGGCGCGGTCTGGTACGCCTCGAACCTGCTGCGTGCGCGCAAGACGGCGGAGACGCTGGCCAGCCACGGCGCCGACATGGGCGAGTTGCTGATCGACCCCAATCTCGCCGAGCAGCATTTCGGCGACTGGCAGGGCTTGACCTATGTCGAGATCGCCGAGAAGCACGCCAACAACCATCTGTTCTGGCTGGGACCGCCCGAGTACCGGCCGCCGGGCGGCGAGAGCTTCGTCGACCTGCGCGACCGCGCGGTGCGCAGCATCGATCGCCTGACCGAGGAGCATCGTGGCCGCGACATCGTGGCGACGGCGCATGGCGGCACCATCCGCGCCGCCCTGGCGCACGCCTTCGACCTGCATCCCGAGGCCGCCGTGCGCTTCGAGATCGACAATGTCTCGGTCACCCTGATCGAGCATTTCGAGCAGGCCGATCCGGCGCATGCCTGGCGCGTCGCCTTCGTGAACTACATGCCGCGCGCATTGGCAGCTCATCAGCCAAGCGGGGCCAAGGCGGCGGCGCTGGCGTGAAGACCAAGAGCGAGCTTGCCGCCGAGCAGGCGGCCTACTGGAACGGTCCGGGCGGCGACGGCTGGCTCGCCGCCTACGACCAGCGCATCAAGCGCGCGATCGGCGACATTGGCGATATCGGCCTGGCGGCGGCCGCGCCGCAGCCGGGCGAGCGCGCCGTCGACATCGGCTGCGGCACCGGCGACACGACGGCGGCGCTGGCGCGCGCTGTCGGCCTCACGGGCCACGTGCTGGGCGTCGATATTTCCGGGACCTTGATCGACGCGGCGCGTTCGCATCGACTGGAGAACGCCACCTTCGTCGTCGGCGACGCGGCCACGCATCCGTTCCAGGCCGGCCACTACGACCTCGTCTTCTCTCGCTTCGGCGTGATGTTCTTCGCCGATCCGGTCGCGGCGTTCCGCAACATCCGGCGGGCGCTGAAGCTGTCGGGCCGTCTCGCCTTCATCGCCTGGCGGACGCCGCAGGAGAATCCCTGGGGCACGACGCCGACGCGCGCGGCGCTGCCTTTCCTGCCGCCGCAACCGCGTCCCGGCCCGGAGGATCCCGGCCAGTTCGCGTTCGGTGATCGGGCGCGCGTCGAGCGCATCCTGAGCGAGGCGGGCTTCCACAAGCTGCGCCTCGAGCCGATCGACCGGCTGATCTGGATGGGCGACAGCGTCGCCGACGTCGTGGCCGGCGCCGGCCGCTTCGGTCCGCTGGCGCGGGCCTTCGCCAACGCCGAGCCCGCGGCCATCGACAAGGCCAAGCAGGCGATCGCCGAGGTGCTGGCGCCGCACGAAGGTCCTGATGGCGTGCGGTTGCCCGGCGCGTGCTGGCTGGTCGAGGCGAATGCGAATTGATGGGAGCGCGGGCCTCCGGCGCTCTCTCCTGAAGACGACCTGATGGAACACACCTCGACCTTCCCGCTGCCGCCGGTGACGCTCGTGCTGGGCGGCGCACGCTCGGGCAAGAGCACGCACGCTGAGAAGCTGACGACCGGCAGCCTGTTCGGCGCCGTGCCGCGGCCTGCGGTCTACATCGCCACGGCCGAAGCGGGCGATGTCGAGATGGCGACGCGCATCATGGCCCATCGCACGCGCCGCGGCGCCGCCTGGACCACCATCGAGGAGCCGCTGAAGCTTGCCGAGGCCTTGCAGGCCGCCGCGGCGCACGGCCAGCCGGTGCTGGTCGACTGCCTGACGCTCTGGCTCTCCAACCTGATGCACGCCGAGGCCGACCTCGACGAGGCGACCGACGAGCTGGTCATGACGCTCGACCGCTACGGCGCGCCGGTCGTGTTTGTCAGCAACGAGGTCGGGTTGGGCCTGGTGCCCGAGACCCCGCTGGGCCGCGCCTTCCGCGACGCCCAGGGCCGGCTCAACATGCGCATGGCCGAGCGGGCCGACCGGGTGATCCTGATGGCGGCCGGCCTGCCGCTGCTCATGAAGGATCGCCCGGTCCGAACTTGAGTCCTTTCTGAGGCAAAACCCCTAGGTGCCTGAAAATAGTCACGAAATGTGATAGGCTAGGCGCTGTCGTGGCCATCTGGCGCTTCCCCGGCGTCGGCCACAGGACCAAGGAGCATAGGAAATGAAGCTCGACCGTCGAACCGTGCTTGCGAGCACCGCGGCCGCGTTTGCCGCCCCCCTGATTTCCGCCATGCCGGCGCGCGCCGACGCCAAGCGCCAGGCCCTGGTCGATTCCAGCCTCGAATCCGCGCGCAAGATCCTGACCGGCAAGGACACTCCCGACGCCGCCAAGTACATCCAGGGCGCGCGCGGCGTGCTGATCGTGCCCGAGCTGGTGCAGGGCGGCCTGATCTTCGGCTTGGCCGGCGGCCGCGGCACCTTGATGGCGCGATCGCAGCCCAGGGACTGGAGCCCGCCCGCCTTCTACGCCATGGGCTCGGGCAGTGTCGGCCTGCAGATCGGCGCCAAGGTCTCCGAGGTCGTGTTCATCATCAAGACCGAGAAGGGCTTGCAGGCGATCCTCGACCACAAGTTCAAGTTCGGCGCCGAAGCGGGCGTCGCGCTGGCGGTGGTCGGCATCGGCGTCGAGGGCGGCTCGACCACGGCGGGCGGCGCCGACATCATCGCCTTCGCAAGCTCGCAGGGCCTGTTCGCCGGGGCATCGTTGGAGGGCTCGTACCTGGATCCCGACAACGACTGGAACGCGCTCTATTACGGCAACGGCGCCAACACGAAGGCGATCGTGCTCGACCGCCGCTACACGAATCCCGGCGCCGAGCCGATCCGCCAATTCATGGCGAAGTGGTGACGGTGCGCCTGGTGTAGCCTCAACCGACAGTTGGTTGTGTTTGTGATCTGAGTCGCTATCTAACGGGGCATGCGCAAGGCAGTCTGTGCATCCGACGGTATGTTGATGCCGTGGGGTGCCTCCACTAGGCTCGACGTGGCCACGCTGACCTTCGGCTGCCGGCGTGGGCGAGCGCGAGGCGCGGGCTCTGGCCGATGGTTTGGATCAAGCCTTGCGCGAAGAAGTTGCCACCAGGACCGATCTTACAGCGGTCAAAACGGAGCTCTCGGCCGATATCGCATCGGTCAGGACCGAGCTCGTAACGCTGAGGACCGAACTCAAAGGCGATATTGCAGCCACGAAGCACGACATGTTGCGCTGGATGGTCGGCATGGCCTTCGGTCAGGTCGCCCTCACCGTGGCCCTCATCAGATTCCTGCCGCACTGAGCGGCGTCGCGATCCTCAATCGATCACATCGGCGGTGACGTCGAGCGGTGCGGCGACGACGTCGCCCGCCACGGGCACGACCTTGACGACGGCGCTGGTGCCGCGGACCGGCGCCGCGACGACGCCGCAGCCGGCGAGAGCGGCGATGATGGCCAGGATCAGGAGGGCTCGGAAACAACCGATCATGCGTATCCTCTTGCGATTCAACGCCGGCGCCGCTCGGCAGTTGCCGGCGTTAGGGGAGGCGGTTGCCATCGCCTGCCGGATGAGGTGATCCTTATCGTCGGCGCCGCCGGCGCAGGGCAGCGTCATCGTCAATGGCGGCGAATGGACCAACAACGGCCTGCTGAACCGCACGCGCTGGCCGGCGGAACGCTGACGCCGCTATCGCCCGACACCTGGCGGGTGACGTGGACCTCGGGCGAGGTCATCACCGTCAGCGAGCACGGCATCTCGCTCGACTGGCAGGTCTCCGCCCACAATCCGGACTCGGTGCAGGGACTGCTCGGGCCGCACAGCGCGCCATGGTCGTACGTCAACCTGCCCGACGGCACGATGCTGCGGCAGGCCTACAGCAACGACCAGATCGTCGGCGCCTACGCCGACGGCTGGCGCGCGGCGCACTCGCTGTTCGAGCATCATCACGCGCCGTTGTGACGGAAGATCGTGAAGGAGTCCGGTTTGGCTCCCTTCTGCACCTGCGCCCACTCGACGGGCGCCGCGATCGGAAAGCCCGGCAGCGCGCGCGGTGAGAAGGCGGCGATCGCGACCGTACCCGGCTTGTTGTAGCGGCAATCGATATTGGCCTTGGCGAGCCGGGCGGCGAGCTGCTCGCTGTAGCGCAGCGCCTCCTGCTGATCGAGATCGGGCTCGATCGGCGCCATGACATGCAGCTCGCGGCCGCCAGTGAGCTTGGGCCAGCTCTCCAGCCCTTCGGCCTTGAGCAGCGTATGCAGGCGCAACGCGGCGTCGGCGGTGGTGACGCTGAACACCAGCATGTCCGGCCGCTCGGGGTCGTCGATCGTGACGTTGGCGGCTAGAAGCTCGACGGCGCCCATCTCGACCAGGCCCAGAAGCCCCTCGACGCTGTCGATCCAGAAGCGGTCGTCGCCCGCCTTGTGCACGGCCTTCGGTGGCTTGCCCGGCGTGCCGCCCACCAGCTTCAGCGGCCGACGCGCGAGATGGACCAGCGCCTGCTTGGCCACCTTCTTCCAGTAGGCGGCGAGTTCGGCCTTCGCCGGCACGTTCACCGTTGCGCCCGGCAAGGTCTGCTTCAGCGAGGCGAGACCCTCCCACGGATCGTGGTCGAGGAACGCCAGCCGCTTGGGTAGATTGAGCAGCGTGAAATGGTTCGAGCGGATGTTCTCGCCGAGCTCGTCCCAGGCCAGCGGCACCGACACCGGCGCGCCGTCGCGGGCGCGCGTCGAGTAGGCGCCGATGGCGGTGGCGCCCATGCCGTTGCGCAGGTAGTCGACGAAGATGCGGCCGCGCCGGCCGCTCTTGGCCATGTTGTCGGTGTAGAGGTCGGGCCGGTCGGCCGCCATCGTCGAGGCGATCGACTGGGCGAAGCCTTTTACCGTGTCCCAGTCTGATTGCGGCGTCAGCGGAAAGACCACATGCAGGCCCTTGCCGCCCGTGGTCTTGACGAAGCTTTCCAGCTTCAGCGCCGCCAGGCGCCGCCGCACGTCGTGCGCGGCGTCGATCACGCGCTGCCATGGCACGTTGTCGCCGGGGTCGAGATCGATGGTGACGCGATCGGGTAGCTCCGGCCGATCGGCCTTGGCGCCCCAGGGATGGATCTCCAGCACGCTCGCCTGGACGAGCTCGAGCAGGCCGGAAAGATCGTCGATCACCAGCATCGGCTGGTCATCGCCAGGCACCGGCACGCGGCGCACGCGATCATTGAGCCCGGCCCACGCGTGCTTCTGGAAGAAGCCCTTTTCGGTGATGCCTTCGGGATGCCGCAACAGGCTGAGCGGCCGGCCGACGAGATGCGGCAGGATCCAGTCGGCAATCTCGCCATAGAACTCCGCCAGCCCCTGCTTGGTGATGCCCTGGTCGGGCCATAGCAGGCGGCCGGGGTTTGTGAGCCGGACGGGAAGCTCGGCGTCTTGTCTTCCGGACCGCCGGCGTCCCGCCGGCTCATGAGGCCGGCGGGACGCCGGCGGTCCGGAAGATTCCACGAGCTCGCGAAACACGGCGTGCCTTATCAAGCCACCACCCGTGCGGCCGCGATATTCGATCTCGGCCGACAGCACCGGCTCGACCCATCGCACGCCCTTGGGCGGTGCGGTCTCGTCCTTCAAGGGCGGCTTGGTCGTGCGCAGCGGATCGAGCCGCTGCCACAGCTCGCGCGCGCTCGCCGCCGTGAAGCCCGAGCCGCAATGGCCGACCGGCACCAGTCGGCCGCCGGCATACTCGCCCAGCACCAGCGCCCCCACCGCCTTCGGATCCACCGTCGAGGGCACGTAGCCCGCGATCACGAAGGGATCGCTCTGGCTCGATTTCACCTTCAGCCACGTCTTCACCCGCCCCGAACGATAAGGCGCCGTCGCCTGCTTGGAGATGATGCCTTCGAGGCCGAGGCGGCTCGCATGCCTGAACACGGCATCGCCGTCGCCCGCGATGTGGTCGCTGTAGCGGAGGCGATCCGAGCCGGTCCCGGCCAACAACGCCGCCAGCGCCTGCTTGCGCGCGACCAGCGGCGCGTCGCGCAGGTCGTGGCCGTCGAGGTAGAGCAGGTCGAAGCCGTAGAACAGCATGTCGCCGCTGCCGTTCTTCAGCGCGTCGACCAGCATGGGGAAGCTCGCCACGCCGGTCGCGGTCTGCACCACCACTTCGCCGTCGATGATGGCGAGCTTCGCCGGCACGTCGGCGAGCGCACGGGCGACGACGGGAAAGCGCTCGGTCCAGTCGAGTCCTTGCCGGCTGAACAGTTTTATCCGGCCGTTCTCGAGATGCGCCTGCAGGCGATAGCCGTCATGCTTGATCTCGTGCAGCCAGTCCTTGCCCGACGGCGCGGTCTCGGTCGCGGTCGCCAGCGACGGCTCGATGTAGCCCGGCATCGGTGCGGCCTTCGCCTTGATGATCGCCGCGGCATCGACGACAGCTTTGCGCCGGCGCTTCTTCTTCGCTTCGGTGATTTCACCCTGGCCAGAGGCCCATTGCCGATCCTTCTCGCGGGCGATCGCCTCGATGCTGCGGCCCGTCGCGGCCGAGTTGGGCTTCTCCTGGGTGATGTCCGGATCGCCGGTCGGCCGCGCCGCGTCGTCGTCGGACTTGAAGAGCAGCCAGTTCTCGCTCTTCTCGCGCGGCTTCGGCTTCATGCGCACGAGGTGCCACTGGCCCTTGAGCTTCTTGCCGTCGAGATGGAATTTCAGATGGCCCTTCTTGTAGCCGAACTCGGGATCGAAGTCGGGCGACCAGGTGCCCTGGTCCCAGATCATCACCGTGCCGCTGCCGTACTGGCCTTCCGGGATCACGCCCTCGAACCCGCCATACTCGAGCGGATGATCTTCCGTGGCGACGGCCAGCCGCTTCTTGCCGGCGACCAGGCTCGGACCCTCGGGCACCGCCCAGCTCTTCAGCACGCCATCGAGCTCGAGCCGGAAGTCGTAATGCAGCCGTCGCGCCGCATGCTTCTGGATGACGTAGCTGTTTCCCGGCCTGGCCGCGCGCTTGCCCGGCGGCTCCGGCGTCTTGGAGAAGTCGCGCTTGGCATTGTAGGTGTCGAGGGACTTTGCCACGATGGCAGGGTAGCACGATGCGACCCGAGCCGAGCCGCCCAGGAGGCCTCCCATGTGCCGCAACATCAAGAACCTCTACAACTTCAAGCCGCCTGCCACCGACGAGGAGATCCATGCCTCCTCGCTGCAATTCGTGCGCAAGCTCTCGGGCTTCAACCGCCCGTCCAAGGCCAACGAGGAGGCCTTCAACCGCGCCGTCGCCGAGGTGGCGCACGCCGCGCGCCATCTGATCGATTCGCTGGTCACGACGGCGGAACCGCGCGATCGCGAGATCGAGGCCGAGAAGGCGCGCGCCCGCTCGGCGCTGCGCTTCGCCCGTCCCTAGTGGAGGCGGCTACTGCGCGTCGTCCACGCGCAGGATCTCGACCATGGGCGGCGCGGTGAGGATCTCGCTGAACGCATGCATCCAGTTGCCGGTCTCCTCGCTCGTGCCGACGCCGCGCTCGCGGAACTGGTCGAGCTGGTCGAGCTGGGCCAATTCGATCTCGAACTGCAGCGCCGCGCAGCCCATGCCGCGCGTCAACGGCACCAGCATGCGGGCATTGAGACCGCGACCGCGCGCAGCCTTGACCTCGCGCAGGATGAAGTTGACGGCGCGCTCCCGGTTCACCGGCAGCACGTCGTACGAAAAGCGGGCCAGGTACATGGCGGCCTCCTGTTCTGGTGCTTCTCCAATGACCAGGGGCCGCGACGGTTCCCCCTATCCCAGCATCGCCTTGAACGCCGCGGTGGCCCGCCGGCGCGCGGCGTCCGCCGCCTTCGAGGCCGCACCCATGCCGAAATAGCCGTGCACCATGCCGGCCTCGCGGAAATAGGCGACGTCGACGCCGGCCTTCTTCAGGGCCTCAGCATAGGCCTCGCCCTCGTCGCGCAGCGGGTCGAACTCGGCGGTGGTGACGACGGCGCGCGGCAGGCCCGAGAGATCGCGGCTGCGCAGGGGCGAGGCGCGGGGATCCTCGCTGTCCTTTACCTCTGGGAGGTAATGGCCGGCGAAGAAGCGCATGGCGTCGTCGGTCAGGAAGTAGCCCTTGGCGTTCTGCTGGCGCGACGGGAACCGGGCATTCTCCGCGGCCGAGCCGTAATTGCCCGCGAGATCGACGGCCGGATAGATCAGCAGCTGCGCCGCGAGCTGAGGCCCGCCGTTGCGACTGGCTTGCGCCACGGCGGCGGCGAGGTTGCCGCCGGCGCTGTCGCCCGCCACGGCGAGCCGCGCCGCATCGCCGCCCAGCTTGGCGATGTTCGCCGCCGCCCAACGTGTCGCCGCCAGGCAATCCTCGAAGGCGCCGGGAAACGGTGTCTCGGGCGGCCGGCGGTAGTCGACGCTCACGACCACGGCCTCCGCCTCCAGCGCCAGGGTCCGCGCCTGGCGCTCGTGCGTGACGAGGTCGCCCGCGACCCAGCCGCCGCCGTGGAAATAGACGATCGTCGGCGCCGGCGTCTTTCTGGTAGCGAACAGCCGCGCCGCGATCGGGCCGGCGGCGCCGTCGACCGTGATGTCCTTGGCCGTCGCCAGCTCGGGCATCGGCACGTCCTTGCGCGATTCGGCCAGTGCCACCAGCTCGGCGCGCGCCCGCTCGGGCGTCAGTCCCGCTGTATCGCGCAACGGCAGCAGGGGCAGGATTTTTTCCAGTTCGGGATCGACTCGCGACGTCATGGGCGTCTCCTTGTTTGCCGGCTATACTGACGATGACATCACAGGAGGTCGACATGCCGGTGGTGAAGAATGCCGAGGCGCGAGAAATCCCATGGCGTCCCGGCTATCGAAATTACGTCCTGGCCGGCGAGGCCGAAGGCGTCTCGGTGAGCTCGAGCCTCGGCGTCCTGGAGAAGGGTGCCGGCGCGCCCTTGCATTTCCATGAGGAGGTCGACGAGGTGATCGTCGTGCTCGAGGGCACGCTCGACCTCAGGATCGGCGAGGACCGTTTCCTGGTCGGTAAGGACCAGACGATCTCCATTCCCGCCCGCACGCCGCACGCCTTCACTGTGGTCAGTCCCGAGGGCGCGCGCTTCATCGCTTTCCTGCCGCGGCAGGGCGCACACCTGGCGACGCAGTACCTCGAGGGCGGGCCGCCGGCGGGCGCGGCGCTGAAGTAGTCCGGAAGAGGTTCCGTACTCAATCCGGGATTATTTGTCGCTGCCAGCGGCCGCAACGCGGTCGTGCCCCGCGCGTTGACTCCTCGAATTCACGACAAAGGAGCGACCCAATGAGCAGCACGACCGATAAGGTTAAAGGCACGGCCAACCAGGCCATCGGCAAGGTAAAGCAGGGCGTCGGCGAGGCGACCGACGATCCCGCGCTGAAGGGCGAGGGCAAGTTGCAGGAAGCCAAGGGCGACCTGCAGAAGGCCGTCGGCAATGCCAAGGATGCCGTGAAGAAGGCCGCCGATCTCTGATCGTCGGCGCGACGTCGCAGACAAGGAAAAGGGCAGCGCACGCTGCCCTTTTTCGTTGCTGTCGTCTATCTTTGGTCGCACCGATGAGGTGATCGAATGAGACGGCGAACGGCTGGCAGCCTTTGCGTCGTTGCGGCGGCGATTCTGTTGTTGCCTGCCGGTCTGGCCGCGCAACAGAGAAACGATCCAGCCAATATCCAGGGCAGGCTGGCCGGGCTTCAGCAGCAGCTTGCCGAGCTTTCCGCTCGCCTCGAGCAGCTCAAGAGGCAGGATCAGCAGCTTCAGCAGCGGCTGGAAGAAACGAGGACCAGCATCGAGGCGCGCCTGGAGCGGCTGGAGAAGGCTGGCAGCGGCCCCAGTCGGCCGGCGACGGGCGGGCCGCGCAGATAGCGACGTGCGTGTCCTGAAGCGAATCCTCGTGATGGCCGGAGCGTACCTGGCCGGCGTACTGGGATTCTGCGTGGCCCTTGCGCTCCTGTTCGGCGTTGCGTCGCTGCTGCCCGACTCGCTCGGCTATTGGGTCCTGCCCGCGGGCCGCGGTGTTCGGGCTTTCGGGCGTCTGCTCCGGCCTGCTCTATTGGGCGATCGCCGGACGAAGGGCGGGGAGCTGGCGTCATTGAAGTGACAGGAGAAGGCCCGTGGCGACCGGGCGGCCGGCTGTCTATCATGCGCCCGACCGACCGGTGGTGAGGGCAAATGACCGACCGACCCAACATCGACCCCCAGGAGTGGGAACTGCGCTGCGACCTCGCCGCCGCCTATCGCCTGTTCGCCCATTTCGGCATGGACGACCTGATCTTCACGCACCTGTCGGTGCGCCTGCCGGGCAAGGACCATCGCTTCCTGCTCAACCCGTTCGGCCATCTGTTCGACGAGATCACGGCGTCGAGCCTGATCGCCGTCGATCCCGAAGGCCACGCCATCGAGCCGCTCGAAGAGGCGAAGATCAACAACGCCGGCTTCACCATCCATTCGGCGGTCCACATGGCGCGCGACGACGCGCAGTGCGTCATGCACAGCCACACCACGGCAGGCATGGCGGTGGCGGCTCAGGAGCAGGGCCTGCTGCCGCTGAACCAGATGTCGATGCAGTTCTTCGGCCGCACCAGCTACCACGACTACGAAGGCATCGCCCTCGATCTCGACGAGCGCGAGCGGCTGGTGCGCGACCTCGGCGACAACAACGCCATGATCCTGCGCCATCACGGCCTGCTGACCACGGGCCGCACCGTCGGCGACGCCTTCTACGAAATGTACTATCTCGAGCAGGCCTGCCGCCTGCAGGTCGCCGCCACGCAGGGCGGCCAGAAGATCACGGTGCCGCCGGATGCGGTGGCCGAGCGAGCGGCGCAGCAGTTCGAGAGCTTCGAAAGCAAGGGCAGGCGTCCATGGGCCGCGCTGAAGCGCCGTCTCGACCGCGAGAGTCCCGACTACGCGACCTGATCTCACATTCAGTCTTTGGGGCAACCGGCGCCGCCCCGTCGCTGTTGAGGACGACAGGTGTTGAGTATGTCGTCCGAGCCGCAGGAATCCGTCAGCCAGTTGCGTACCCGTGCCGGCACTGCGCGCCGGCTCGCCTCGCAACTCACGGCCACGGCCGATCGCGATAAGTTGCTGCAATTCGCCGCCGAGCTCGAGGCGAAGGCCGACCGCATCGAGAGCAGGCGAAAGCCGGGCACCGAGGATTGACGCGGTAGCGCAGGCAAAGGTGCCGGGTACGGTTAAACGTCCGAAGGTTGCCCCAAGTTGCCGACCGGCGAAGAAATTTATCATGCCGGACCCTCCCACCCAGGGTGCTACCTGTTGCGTGAAGTAGAGCTGGGGAATGCCGACATGCCGTCCCGCAACATGCCCGCGGACCTTTCTGCGGCCGAATTGCGCCTGCGTCTTCGCCAGCAGGAAGTGGTCGCCGGGTTCGGCTGCTTCGCCCTGGAGACGGACGATCTGCAGGCCATCCTCGACGAGGCGAGCCGACTGGCGGCCTTGGGCCTCGAGGTGAGGTGCGCGAAGGTCCTGCAGTGCCTGCCCGACGAGCAGGCGTTCCTCGTCCGCTCGGGCGTCGGCTGGAAGCCCGGCGTCGTCGGCCATGCCCGGGTCGGCAATGACCTGCAGAGCCCGGCGGGCTACGCCTTCCGCACCGGCGAACCCGTGCTCTCCAACGATCTCGCGTCGGAACCGCGCTTCCGCACGCCCCGTCTGCTGGCCGAGCACGGCATCCGCAGCGCCATCAACGTGCTGATCCGCACCGACGGTCAGGCCTTCGGCGTGCTCGAGGTCGACAGCACCAACCGCGGCGAGTTCAGCGACTCCGATATCGCCTTCCTGCAGACCCTGGCGAACACGCTGGGCGTGGCAATCCGCGCCCAGCAACGCGAGGACGCCAAGGCCGAGATGCTGCGCGAGAAGGAGGCGCTGCTGGTCGACAACGAGCGGCTGCTGCGCGAAAAGGACCTGCTGGCGCGGGAGATCCATCATCGCGTGACGAATTCGCTGCAGCTGGTGCATTCCACCCTGTCGATCCAGCTCCGCATGCTGGCCAACGAGGAGGCCCGCACCCAGGTCGCCGAAGCGGCTTCGCGGGTGTTGGCCATCGCCGCCGTCCATCGCCGGCTCTACCAGGACGGATCGGCGGGCGAGGCCGACGCGCGCAAGCACATGAGCGGGCTGCTCGACGACATGAAGGCGTTGCTGCCGTCGATCGGTGATCGCCGGCTGAGCCTCGACATGGAGGCGTTCGCGCTGTCGGCCGACAATCTCGCCCATCTCGGCCTGATCGCCGTCGAGCTGATCACCAATGCCCTGAAGCATGGCCGCGGCAGCGTCGAGGTGGCGGTAAGGCGCGCCGGTGACTGCCTGACCATCGCCGTTTCCGACGAAGGTGCCGGCTTTCCCGCGGGTTTCGACCCGGCGGCCAGGAACGGCCTCGGCTTCAAGATCGTGACGGCAATGGCCGGCCCGGCGCCGGGCGCCGCGATCGCGATCGATCGTTCCGTGCCGTTCAGCCGCATCGTGGTGACCATGGCGCTGAAGGCGTCCTGAGGCGCCGCGACATTTCGGGACGGCATTGACTGTCCCGAGAGGTCCGGCCCATGCTGATCGCGCAGGCCCGGCCGGCGCCGCTCAGCGTGCGCGGCGCAATGGCGCTCGGCGCAAAGCGCCTGCCTCTCGCCGAAGCCGCAGGCCGGTCGGGCCCGACGCGCCACAATGAACCGGATTGGTGTCAGCGATGCAGGCCTGGATCATCGATGCGAGCGAGATGGATGCCGAGGACATCCTCAATTTTCGCTCGAACCTGCTCCATCCCAACCCCGAGATAAGGTCCTTCCTCAGGCCGGACGAGAAGAGCACCACCATCGTCATTGCACCGAAGGGCTTCGGCAAGACGCTGCTGCTCAAGGCCAAGCGGCTCTCGATCCAGGACAAGTACGCCCACATCCTGCCGAGCGGCGCCTTGGTCGAGAAGCCGGGCGGCCTGCCCAGCGTCATCCCGACCAGCGACTACGGCGACCTGCGCGACAGCGAGGGCTACTGGCGGTCGGTGTGGCTGCTGTCCTTCACCGTTGCCGTGCTGAAGGCCATGAAGCATGAGCCCGGCCGCTGCAGCCGCTCGCTCAAGGCGATCTTCGAGGACGACAATCTCGCTTCGGTCTGGGAGATCTTCGACCACATCCTGTCGGCGTCGTTGACCACCTATCACCAGCTCAACAACGACTACAACGACGCCCTGCTGCCGGCCTTCCGCCGCGTGCACGAATCGACGGCCATCTTCGTCGACAATATCGACGAGTACTACGAAGGCGTCCTGCGCGAGATGGCGGCCGGGCGCGACCGTCCGGCGGCGGCGAGCGCGCCCGGCGGCAGGATCAAGCGGAGCTTCTGGCATCTCGCGCAGTCCGGCATCGCCGCCGCCGCGCGCGAGCTCAGCCACATCAACACGCACGCCAAGATCTACGTGTCGATCCGCAAGGAGGTCCTGCAGGGCATCATCGGCGACACCTACTTCGGCCAGCAGCTGCGCAGCAAGTCGCTGATCATCAGCTACACCGACGACGACCTGCTGGAGATCATCCACAAGAACATCGCCCACTCCGACGACCAGGACCTGGCCGACCCCCGCGCGAAGGATGCGGTCACCGCGTTCTTCGGGCCGCTCGAGCGCGTCACCCATCCGGTGACCGGAGAGGAGGAGGAGGTGCTGGGCTTCTGGCTGCGCCACACCCTGGGGCGGCCGCGCGACGTCGTCTCGATCGGCAAGGCGCTCGCCAGCATTCCGCCGGCCGGGCGCAGCGAACGCCGGGTCCGCGAGGCGGTGCGCTCGGAGGCCAAGACCATCACGACGGCCTATTTCGCAGAGATGGCGCCGCACCTCGACGGCTTCGACGCCGACCGGCTGCTGCGCCTGATCGACCGCAACGTGCTCGCGCCCGACGATCTCGCGCGCATCGCCGCGACCTACTCGGCCGACTGCCTGGAGGCGTCCGGCATGGCGGCGCTTCATACCGAGCACCCATTCTGCGCCCTCTACAAGCTCGGCCTGCTGGGCTATGTCGGCCGCGACGCCGAGAGCGGCGACGATGTCCAGATCTTCCGCCTGCCCGGCGAGCATCCGCTCGACAACGTCCGGGTCTTGCCGCCGGCGCGGACCTATCTCGTCCATCCCGCGCTCGACGACCTGATCGCCGAACGCAACCCGGCCTATTTCGAGAACCTGAACGACCGCAACATCATCGGCCGCGGGCGCCGCTGGTCGCGCGAGCGCGAGATCCGCTATGTCCTGCAGGGCGACGTGAAGGGCCATTCGGCGACCATGCGCGACGGCCTCCGCACGCGGGCCTTCGCCACGGTCTTCGACGCGATCGTGTCGGAGTTCGCTGCCAAGCTCGATCATGCCGAGCGCAGCCAAGGCGATTCGCTCACCTTGATCGACGCCAATCCGGTCAAGCTGCTCCAGGCGGCGCGCAACATCCAGCGCGAGCTCGGCCGCTCGGAGTTCGGCGCGCAGCTGCGGTTCGGCGGCGATGCCGGCTTCGTCGAGATCGCCGACGGCCCGCGGCAGCGGGAACCGTACGGCATGGCGCTGCAGAACGCGGCGCGCCTGGAGCCTCACGTCGAATCGGGACAGATCTACGTCACCGACGACTTCATCCGCCACGTCGAGGAAGACCGGGGCAAGCACCTGCCTTTCGATTTCGTCACCCTCGGCCCCGACGACGTCAAAAACCTCACCTGGCAGGACGGCCGCTTCGACATCGCCAAGAGCAGCGGCGAAGACCCGATCCTCACCGCCATCCACCGCGTCGATTTCCGCTGACCCTCTTCGCTGGGGGCGCGCGACTCCAGTCGCGCGTCTTCGTCGAGGCCGACAAAGACCGCGCCACTGGAGTGGCGCGCCCCCAGCACTGAGCGCGCGGAGACGCGCGGTCCGGAAGAGCATGAGACGTCCCAAAATGACTCTGCGTTTTCGGTGAGGAAACGCGTTGCAGAAATGCCGCTTCTTGCCGCCATCGCACGGCGCGCCGTCATTCGCCCTTCGCTCGCCCACAACGCGTGGCCTCATGGCCATGGTGCCGATGATGATCCGGCCATCGAATCGATCGTCTCACATTGCGAGCAAACACATGCCCTCAGCCCTCCGTCGTTCGACCTTCGCCTGTGCCCTCGTGCTGGCCGCGGGCGTGGCACATCCCGCCTTTGCCCAGTCGCCGTCCGATCCCAAGACGCGCTGCGACCAGCTCGTCTCCTACTACGACCGCTACGGCGCGGGACGCGGCGAGACCTCCGACGGCGCGCGCAACCACACGCGGATCGGCGCCGGCCTCGACTGCCAGCGCGGCCAGTACGAGAGGGGCATCGCCGCCATGGAGACGCTCCTGAAGAACAAGGCGCTGGACGTGCCGCCCGTGCCGACCGCGATCGCCGAGCCGGTGCCTCCGCTCAAGCCCCACGGCGAGAAGCGGCGCATGTCGCAGTAGCACACAGGCTTGCCGCCTTCGCTCCTACGGTGCGGAGGCGGCGGACTTGTCCTGCTGGATCTTCATGCGGCAGAGCGCGATCGCCTTCTGCGCCATCGCCGCGTGCTTGCCCGAGGGCTCGACCTCGAGGAAGCGCTGCCATGCCGCCAGCGCCTCGTCGCAGCGCTCGACCCTGGTCAGCAGCAGCGCCAGGTTGAAGTGGGCATCGCCCCAGTCGGGCTGCGCCTTCACCGCACGCCGGTACTCGGCGATGGCGAGGTCGGTCTGCGCCTCGTCCTCGGCCTCCTGGGCCAGGTTGTACCAGGCCTCGGCGAACGCCGGATCGCGGGCCACCGCGATCTGCCACGCCACCTTGGCCTCGGCGCCGCGGCCCTGCGCCCGGAAGACGTTGCCGAGGTTGAAGGGCAGCACGGGATCGGCGGTGTCGGCGCGCATCGCCGTCGTGTAGAGGCTCTCGGCCGTGGCGTGGTCGCCCGCGGCCTCCGCGTCCTCGGCCTCGCCCAAAAGATCGTCGATGCTGCGCGGCTTCTGCTGGTCCTGTCTGCCGAACATCGTGAGCTGGCCCGAGAGCTCGGCGAGCTGGCCGCCGACCTGGCGCAACAGCTCGCCGGCTGGCCCTTCGGTCAGCCGCGCCTCGGCCAAGGTGCCGCCGCGCCGGCGCAAGGCGACCGACGCTTCGAGCACGTCGCCGATCGCGACACCCTGCTTCAGGAGACGCGCCGCCTCGCGCGCCGCTACCAGGTCGCCCCAGGCGAAGCGCTCGTCGACCGGCTCGAGCACGTCGAACAGGATCAGGCAGGAGACGAGATTGGGCGTGAGCCCGCTCAGCCGCTCGATCTCGGCGCGGCCCATGCTGCGGTCGATCTCTGCCGGTGCCGCCAGCAGGCCGAGTTCGCGGCGCAGCACGTTCTCGCTGATCAGTGCCGCCGTCGCCGGCAGTCCCGGCGGCAGCGAGACGCGGCCGTCGTCCAGCGCGCGCGCCACCGCCGAATGGCCGAAGGCGATCAGGCTGACGGTGCGTCCCGGCCGCGTCGCGAGCTTGCCCTCGCGCAGGCGCACGAGCGTGTCGAGGCGCCGGCGCGTCAATCCCTGGATGCGGCCGACGAGGAAAACTGTCTCACCGGCGATAGGCACGGGCTCCGCCCGCTACCCGCGCGCCGCCTTGCGCGCCGCGGGTTTCTTCGCCGCCGGCTTGCGCGCCGCCGTCTTGGCGGTCGCGGCAGGCGCATCGGCGGCCGTCTTGCTGGGCGCGCGCGGCCGGCGCACGGCGCCGTCGCCGCCCGCGGCCTCGAGGCTCTTCTTCAGCGCGTCCATGATGTTGACGACGTTGGCCGGCTGCGACGGCTCGGGCACGGTGAAGGTCTGGCCCTGCTGCTTGGCGCGCAGCATGGCGACGACGGCCTCCTCGTAGCGGTCGGTGAAGGTGTCGGGCTCGAAGTGGCCCGACATGCGGTTGATGATCTCCTGGGCGATGTCGAGCATCTCGGCCGGCAGCCTGGTGTCGCCGATCTCGTCGAAGATCTCGGCCCCCGAGCGCACCTCGTACGGATAACGCAAGGTCGTCGCCAGCATGCCCTTGTCGCGCGGCTGCAGCATCAGCATGCGCTCGCGGCGCGCCAGCACGATACGGCCGATGCCGACCATCTTCTTCTTGGTCATGGCCTCGCGGATGACCGCGAACGCCTCCTCGGCGACCTTGTCGTCGGGCGCGAGGTAGTAGGGGCTGTCGATATAGATCTCGTCGATCTCCGACGCCGGCACGAAGGTCTCGATCTCGATCGTCTTGGTGCTCTCGAGCTTGAGCGCCTCGATCTCCTCGTCCTCGACCATGACGTACTGGCCCTTGGAGACCTGGTAGCCCTTGACGCGGTCGGCCGTGTCGACCGGCTCGCCGGTCACGCTGTCGACCAGGTTCTGCTTCAGCCGGTTGCCGGTCTTGCGGTTCAGGTTGTTGAACGACACCCGGTCCGACGACGACGAGGCGTTGTAGAGCGCGACGGCGCACGAGACCAACGACAGCTTGAGGTAGCCCTTCCACGAGGAACGCGGCATCGAAAGACTCCAAGGATGCGAGGGTGGAAGGATTTTACTTCAGAGAGGCTGACAGGTCTAATTTGAGACGATTGATACAATCGATATCGTTAACAATGGGCGATAGAAGGGGACTGCCGGCTTGGGCTTCCGAACAAAAAGGCAACCCCTATCCCAGTGAGGGGATCGCGTTCGAATTGCCTCTGCCCCCAACGTCCCGCACCTAGGCAGACGAAATATCGTTTTCAAAGTCAGCTAGGTCGTCCCACCGCTTGTCTGATGGAAACTTCAGCAGCAGACGGCCGGTACGGAGCAGTTCAAGCCCGGCTTCAGTGAACCGAATGCCGCCTCGAGTATCGACTAGAATCGCGTCAAAGTATCTCTCGCCATCTCGGACTTGTAGTAAGCATCCGAGGGAGACCGCCGGCAGGTTGGCCTTGAGCGGTTATGGTGGGGTGCGATCGATCTGATCGCTAATG
>JAIEOV010000025.1 GCA_019750135.1 Reyranella sp.
CAGCCAGCATCTTGAATCACTTCTCGGCCCTCTTGGGAATCCCCTTCCGATTCGGAATCATCTCATACCGCTCTAGGCCGCGACCAAGTGCAACCGCTACAGAAAGAAGGCGTCGACATGTTCGAGCTGACCGTCAATGGAACCAGGCACCAGGTAGACGTCGTTCCGGAGATGCCCCTGCTCTGGGTCTTGCGCGACGAGCTTGGCATCACGAGTCCCAAATACGGGTGCGGCATCGCCCAGTGCGGCGCCTGCACGGTGCAGATCGACGGAGCGGCCGTTCGCTCCTGCCAGGCCCGCATGGCCGATGTTGCCGGCAAGGCGATCACGACTCTCGAAGCGGTCGGCAACGGAAAGCTGCATCCTGTGCAGGAAGCCTGGATAGAGCATCAGGTGCCGCAATGCGGCTACTGCCAGGCCGGCCAGATCATCCAGGCCATCTCCCTTCTCAAGGCCATTCCGAAGCCGAGCGACCGGGACATCGACGTCGTGATGTCGGGCAACCTCTGCCGCTGCGGAACCTACGAGCGCATCCGTGTCGCGATCCACGCGGCCGCCCGGAAGATGGGAGGGAAGTGACATGGGCGACAGGCCGACTCTTTCCCGGAGAGCCTTTGCTTTCGGCTCCGTCGCGGCCGCCGGCGGCGTGGCTTTCGGGCATTATGCCCAGGCGCAACAGTCCCCTGCGTCCGCCGCCGCGACGAATCCGCTGACGGCGGAGCTCGGCCCGAACTCGGTGACGTTCAATCCGTGGGTCGAGATCAGTCCGCAGAAGATCACGCTGATTGCCCAGCATGCCGACAAGGGCCAGGGCGTCGGCTCCATCCAGCCCCTGATGATCGCCGAGGAGCTGGACGTCGAACCGGGCCAGTTCGAGATCCGTTTCGCCGGTCCCAGTCCCGCCTATTTCAACACCGGCTTTTCCCACGAGCTGGCGCCGTTCATGGCGCCGGACCGAAGCCCGGAAGCCGAGAAGGCGCGCGCGGCCGCGCTGGAATGGCTGAGGAAGGCCGGCCTGCAGATGACCGGGGGCTCCAGCGTGATCCCCGACACGTTCGACAAGCTGCGCATGGCCGGCGCGGTCGCGCGGGAGACGCTGAAGGCGACGGCAGCCCGGCGCACCGGAGTCGCGGTCGCCGCCCTGCGCACCCAGGCCGGAAACGTGATCCTGCCGGACGGGACGAAGATTCCCTACGTCGCGCTGGCGGCCGATGCGGCGAAGATCACGCCGGTCGCGGTCACCAGGCTCCGCGAGCCGTCACAATGGCGATTCATCGGCAAGCCGATGGAGCGGCTCGACATCCGGCCGAAAGTCACCGGCGAAATGAAGTTCGGCATCGACCGGAAGACGGACGGCATGGTGTACGCCGCCGTCAAGCTGAACCCCAACAAGGGGCAGCCGATCGTGTCGTTCGACGCGAGCAAGGCCCAATCGATGCCGGGGGTCCGGACGATCCTCAAGATATCGAACGGCGTCGCGGTGATCGCGACCAACAGCTGGTACGCGATGCAGGCGGCCGAGCGCATCGACTGCACCTGGGCGCCGAGCAAATACCCGGCCGAACAGGCCGAGCACTGGAAGGTCGCGGCCTCGTCCTTCGTTCCGCAGTTCCTCGCCAAGGAATGGCGGCATGACGGCGATGTCGACGCCGGATTGAAGGAAGGGACGCTGGTCGAAGCGGAATATCGCGCGCCCTATGTCGGGCATCAACCGCTGGAGCCCCTCAACGGCATCGGCATCGTCACCGACAAGGGCATGGAAATCTGGGTCGGGCATCAGACGCCGCAATCGGTACAGGACATCGCGGCGCGGGCAATCGGCCTGAAGCCGGAACAGGTGACGTTCCACAACGAGTGGATGGGCGGGAGCTTCGGCCATCGCCTCGAGTTCGAGAATGTCAGGGTGCTTGCGGAGATCGCGAACCAGATGCGCGGCACTCCGGTGAAGCTCATCTTGTCGCGAGAGGAGGATTTCCGGCAGGACATTCCCCGGCAGATCGCGATGGGCAAGTACCGGGGAAGCGTCAAGGAGGGAAGGATCGTCGCCGCCGATTTCCAGGTGGCGTCAACGCCGCCCTTCAAGGAACTCCTGGGGAGAATGGGTGCGCCGACAAAGGAGCCCGATGGCCAGCTCGCGGTCGGAATCTGGAACCTGTACTACGACATCCCCAACTACCGCGCGAAAAGCTTCGAGATACAGGGACTGTCGCCGTCCACGACCTGGCGGTCCGTCGGCGCTTCCGCCAACGGCTTCTTCACCGAGGGCTTCATCGACGAGCTGATCCATGCCGCGGGACTGGACCCGCTCAGGGCGCGCATCGAGATGTGCAAGATCCCGATCTACCGGAAGCTCCTGGAGACCGTCGGTGAGATGGCGGACTGGAAGGGACCTCTGGGACGCGGAAAAGGCCGCGGCGTTGCGTTCGTCGAATCGTTCGGGACGGCCGTCGCCGAGATCGTCGAGGTGACCATGACCGACGCCGGCATCAAGATCGACAAGGTCTGGGTGGCGGCCGATGTCGGCACGGTCGTCGATCCGGTCAATTTCGAGAACCTCGTCCAGGGCGGCGTGGTCTGGGGCCTGGGCCATGCCATGAACTGCGAGCTCACCTACGCCAAGGGGGGCGTGCAGCAGACCAACTACAATCACCACGAAGCCATGCGCATGTACCAGTGCCCGACGATCGAGGTGCGCGGCCTGGAGAACGACTATACGGTCAGGGGCATCGGCGAGCCGCCGGTCCCCCCGGCGGCGCCGGCGCTGGCCAATGCCATCTTCGCCGCCACCGGCAAGCGCATCCGGGAAATGCCTTTCAACAAGTTCATCGATTTCGTCTGAGGGCGGGCCATGAGGAAGACAATTCTGATCGCGCTCACCCTTGCCGGTTCGTCGGTCGTCACCCTGACGGGACTCGTCCTGGCCAAGGACGAGCCGAAGGATGCGTTGCCGATGGGCAGCATCAGCCGGGCCGAGGGGCTGCAGGCCTGGAAGAGAATCGAAGCGGTGGTGACGCATCCACGCTGTGCCAACTGCCATGTCGATGCGAGGGCCATTCCGATCTGGACGCCGGCCGGCGAAGGCAAATCCCGAATCCACGGCATGAACATCCGGGGCGGCGAGAGCCGCATCGGCGCGGAAACCGTCCCGTGTTCGACGTGCCACGTCACGTCGACATTGCCGAACCCGCCGGCGCCGGCGCCGCTGCATGCGGGCATCGACTGGCAGCTCGCACCGGTGGCCTTCATCTGGTTCGGCAAGAGCGGGTCCGAGATCTGTGCCCAGCTCAAGGATTCGAAACGGAATGGCGGTCGCGACGCAGCCGGCCTCGTCGAGCACCTGAAGCACGACGCGTCGCTGAGCGGCTTCATTCCGAGGGCCTGGGCACCCGGAACAGGCCGCACGACGCCACCGGGGACCTTCGAAGATCACGTCAGGGACATGGCTCTGTGGGGAGCAGCCGGGCAACCCTGTCCGGATTGAGGGCGCACGCATGTGCGTGCCTGCCCGCCTGCTCGGTCTCGTCGCGGTCCTGCTCGACGCCGCGATCGCCGTGCCCGCCCTGGCGCAGGCGGAACCTTCCGCCGCGCGCTGCGCCCAGCTCGTGGCCTACTACGATCGCTATGGCGTCGGCAGCACGAACTCCGACGGCCGGCGCAATCACACGCGCATGGCAGCGGGCATCGAATGCCGCAAGGACCGCTATGCCGAAGGCATCTCGACCATCGAGAAGCTGCTGCGCGCCAAGAAGTTCACCGTGCAGCCGCCGGGTCCCGAAGAGCCCGAGCACGACAATTGAGCTGCGCTGAAGCGCCGAAGCCCACCTGGGATCTCGACGCCGCCGTGACACGACTATCGCAGGAGCGGCGCCTCGCAGCGCTGCTGACGGGCTACCAGAAGACCATAGGCCGCAGCGAGCATCCCCGCGGGATTCACTGCCCGCCTCACGAGCGCGCCGAGCGTTGCCAGCCCATGGTTGTCGAGACGCTCCGCATGGACCGCGATGCCGCGTCCCGCTCCGTCACGAAGCGACTGGGCCAGCGCAGGGCCAGTCTCGGCACAGTCGAGGATCTGTCGCCAAGCCGCTGCCAGCACGGCGTCGGTGCCACTGCGTGGAACCCGTACGAATCGCCGGCGGCCGTTTCCCCGGAGCCGCGCGAGCCAATCCTGCAGGTACGCCGCGCCTTCGCCGGACCGGTGGGAATCGGAGCGGTGCCAGAGGGTCAGGTCGATTGCTTCGCCGCTCCCGAAGAGCGTCACCGGGCACACTTCCAGCGCGTCGCCCGCGCGCGTCAACCGGACCAGCACCATGCCCTGCCAGGCGCCGCGGACGTTCGCCTCGAGGGCCTCGATCGCGGCAGCCGCCGGCTCCTCGTGATCGAGCGTCAGGGCAAGCCATTCGCCGGCGGCATCGCGCACCGGCCAGACGAGCTGCTGCGCGAGGTCGTCGAAATACGGCAGTGCGATCGCCGAAGGGGCGATCAGGCAGGCGACCGGCGTCTCGACCGCCTCGAGGCCGAGACCTGTCTGCCTGAACCAAGCCGTACGCAGATCGCGCCATTCGCGGACGACACAAGGCCAGGCCGGATCGGGGCGCACGTCCCGCATGCTGATGGTCGCGCGTACGCTCGCGGGAGCGGAAAGCCGGTCGTCGATGGAGCGGCGTGCTCCCTCGAGCGCGATCTGGGCGTGCGCCAGCACCGCCAGCGGCTCGGCTTGCCACATCGGCTGCACGCGCCACGCCTCGGTGGACCTGAAGGCCGGATCCTGGCCGGCGCCGCGAGCGAGCGTGGTCGAAAGCCAACGGCCGGTCGCCGGCTCGATGAACCACGCCGTCACGCCGCGCGCACCGGCATCGGTTCGCCAGCGCTCACCGCCGCAGCCGATCAGCTGGAGCGGCGCGGCGGCGGGTGCGAAGTCGCGCCTCACCTTGCCCGCGAGTCCCAGCAGCCGCTCCGGATCGCCGCCTGCCAGTGCGCGCGTAAGCGCGAAGGCGGTGGCGGCGAGCTCCAGCATCCGGTCGGGGTCGAAGCCGAGGGCGCGTTGTCGCCGCAGCCGCACCTGCGCCACGATCGCCCGCAACATCGCGGCCAGCCGCGGCAGGCTGTCGGCGCGCGAGGAGACCGACAGCTCGAACAGCGATTCCTCGAGCGGAAGCGGCGCGAGACTGAAACCGATCGCGGCCACTTCGCAAAGGCTGGCAGCGACCCGGTCGAGGAACGCGCGGTCGACTTCCACCGCGTCCGGCGTGTCGTCCCTGTCGCCTCCAGCAATTTCTGGCGGCGCGGCCCCGAAACGCCGCCGCGCGGCGAGCACCGCCGCCGCGTGATAGGCCTTGGCCCGGGTTCCCGCCGCCTTGGAGACGATGCCGTCGAACCCTTGGCCGCGCAGGATACGGACGGGCTCCTCGAGTTCGGCGAAGCTGACCGCAACGGCGTTGGCCGACAGCTCGACATTTGTAGCTGCGTCCATCAGCTCCAGCGCGGCGCGCCAACTGGCCTTGCCCGACCAGCGCTCGAGGGCGGCCACATCGATCGCTGCGACGATCTCCTCCGCCCCGCCCCTGGCGTCGCCTTCGGTGGCACACGCCTCAGCCGATTTGCGCAGGAACAGCACCGCGGCGATACGGTGGCGGCAGACCGCGACCGACTTGCACGTGCAGTCCGCCGCGCGAGGGCCGCTCGTGTCGAGCGTGACCAGCTTTCCGTCCGCCTCGACCACCGCCCTGCCGTCCCCTGCGGACACCAGGCGCAGCTTGCCGTCCTCGACGTCGCGATGCGCGCGCCGGATCAGGCCCGGGTTGGCGAGGGCCACGAGCGCGGCGTCGTCGAACGCCGCCAGGCTGGCGCGAAGCGCGGCGTCGATCACGCGATCACGTCCCCGATCCATTCGGCGAACCGGTCCGGCGTCAGCGCCGCGACGTGCATGCCGCACGCGGCCAGCCGCTCGGCCATGCGCCGGTCGTAGACGGGCGCGGCATCGTCGCTGAGCGCGCCCAGCCCCAGCAGCGTGACACGCGCCGAGGCCATCCGCCGCGTGGCCGCCAGCATGTGCGGCACCGATCCGCCTTCCTCGAAGTCGCTGACCAGGGCGAAAACGGTGCGCGTCGGCTGGGTGATCAGCGTCTCGCAATATTCCATCGCCGCAGCGATGTTCGTGCCACCGCCGAGCTGAACCGACATCAGCACCTCGACCGGGTCGTGCGCCTCGCTGCTGAGATCGACGATCGAGGTGTCGAAGACGATCAGCCTCACCTCGACGGCGGGCAACGTGGTGAGGATCGAGGCCATGACCGCCGCATAGATGGTCGAGGCCAGCATCGATCCGGACTGATCGACGCACAGGATGATCGTCCAGGGCAGGCGCCGCCGGCTGCGGCCATGGAAGCGCAGGCGATCTGCAACGATCACGCCGCGCTCCGCGTCCCAGTTCCTGAGGTTGTCGCGGATCGTGGCACGCCAGTCGAAATTCTGGATCGACTTCAATTGGCTGCGCCGGAAGCGGTTCGGCCGCCCGGCCAGCGCCGCGTCGACGCGAGGACGCAGCCGGCGGACGATGTCCTCGACGACCTTGCGCGTCACCTCCCGGATCTTCTCGCGCATCGCCGGGTTGGCCGCGCCCTTGAAGGCGATCAGCGACTTGAGCAGGTCCTTGCTGGGCTCCAGTGCGTCGAGCACCGCGGGATCGGACAACAGCTCGCGCATGCCGAGATTGTCGATCGCGTGCGCCTGCACCGTCTCGCAGACCGACTGAGGGAACAGGTCGCGCAGCTCGCCGAGCCAGCCGAGCGGCGTCAGCTGAGTGGCATCGAGCGAACCCGTGCGGCCCATCGCCTCCTCGCGGCGCCTGAGGCCGCGCCGCTCCATCTCGCGGGCGTAGAGATAGTCGAGCGCGCGGTCGGCGCGCCGCTCCGCGTCGCTCATTCCGTCCGCGGGCAGCGAGCGCTCGGCGTAGCGCCCGAGCGCCAGCCGCCAGCGCCGCAGCAGGACGAGGTCGCTCATGTCACACCGTCCCGCACCAGCACCTCGACCAGCTCGCGGTCGAGCTGGAGATTGAGCGCTAGCTCGGCTTCCGAGATCCCGACGCGCACGGCGACCTGCTCAGGGCGCGCGCCGATGCGGCTCGCCACTTCCTCGGCCAGCCGGTCGACCTCGCGCGGGTCGAGCGGCATCAGCGCGAGGCGGAGATGCGGCAGCAGCGCGTGGAATGTCGCGTCGTCGCCGTCCGCGACGACATCGTTCAGCGCCGTGACGATCTCCGCCAGCGTCCACAGCAGTTCGCGCGCGATGGCGATCACGCCGCCGAGGAATGCCAGGCGCTCGCCCGCATCGACGTAGCCGCTCGCCAACTCGCCGCGCAGCCGCTCGCCCAGCGTGCCCGGATCGTCCTGGCCGTCGATCAGCGCGAAGGCGGCCAGCGCACCCGCCAGCATCGGCGCCAGCGGCCGCGCCTGCAGCCGGGCGAGCGCCTCGTCGAACAGGCCGATCTCGATTGACGCTCCGGACGAGCGCGCCAGCTCGATCAGCCCGCGCAGGTCGGAAAGCGCGCCCACGGCGTCGCGGAGCCGCTCCTCGCCGCAATCGGCCAGCTCGGGCAGCAGGATCAGCACGCGACGCCAGGCGGCGCCGATCAGGTGGTCGAGCGGGGCAACGTCGGCGATCCCCAGCGCCTCGCGCCCGCGACGCAGCAGCACCAGGTCGGTCAGCGCAGCCACCACCGAACCGAGCTGCGGATCCTCGATGACCTCGGCTTCGACCAGCGCGAGAATGGCACTCGCCTGCTCGCCGAGACCGGCACGGCAGGCGGCCGCGAACAGGTCGATCGCCGCCAGCGCGCTTCGTCCCTTGCCCTGCTCCGAAAGCGTCGCCAGCTTCTGCGCGATCACGAAAGCCAGCGCCTCGGCGAGTGTATCCGCTACCTCGGAAAGCTCGATCAGGCGCGATTCGACGAGCGGCGACCAGCAGACCGACCAGACCTCATGCAGCCGATCGAGCGCGATGTCGTTGCGAAAGTCCGGACCGGCGGTGCGCCGGCTGAACGGCGCGTCGATCAGCGCCATGGAGTGGCAGAAGCGGCTCGCCGCGCGGTGGCGCGGCTTGCGGTAGATGTCGAGCTGGCGAGTGCGGCGCTCGCCGTCAGCGACGGTAAAGCCCAGCGACCGTGCCTGCGTACGCACGGCCTCCACCAGCGGCGGCGACTCGGCGGACGGGGGTACCTCGCCGATCGCCGAGCCGGTCAGCCAGGCGCGCAGCTCACTGAGCAGAGGCACCTGCTCGCCCGGAATCTCGCCCTTGATGAAACTCGAGCGGATCGCGTCGACAATGTCGTCTCGCGCCGGAAAGGGCCGGCCGCGCAGCATGGCGAGGCGCTCGGCCTGCTCCACGGCATTGGCGATCACCGGGAAGGACGGCGCTTCGATTCCGCCGGCGGCGCGAAGATACGCCGCGAACCCGCCGATCAACGCCATTGCCAGGCCCTGCCCGCCGCCCGCGCGGGCCTGCCAGAGCCGACCGTAGAAGCCCGGCAGCGGCAGTCCGGCACCATAGCCGCGCAAGGCATCCAACTGCCGCATGCCATAGCGGATCATGTAGGCACGTCCCTCGCCCGCGCTGGCCGTGACCGGCTTCTCGCCGGCCGTCTCGAACAGCGCCGGCGCGTGAAAGCCGCCGACCACCACGATGATCGGACCGGACACGGCAGCGCGCATCTCGGCAAGGATCGCACGCATCTGCGCCTCGCGCGCGAGCGTGCCGTCCTGCTCGATCCGCACCGGATCGGTCGCGGCGCGGATGCACCCGCAATAGCGCGCGACATCGGCGAAGAAGCCCTGCCAGTGATCGTCGGCAATGCGCGCTTCGAAGAGCTGGTCCCACACCTCGTTGCCGTCGCGGCAGCCCAGCTCGCGCGCCAGCGCAGTGACATAGGCGCCGACGTCGAACGGCCGCTCGTCGCCGACCAGCGACCGTGCAGGCTCACCCATCTCGTTGAACAGCATCTCACGCGAGGTCGACGGCAGGTCGATGAATCGCACAGGCAGCCGCGCCGCCGCGGCCGCCTGCAGCGCGATCAGTTCGGGGCTGTGCGCGCAGAAGGGGAAATAGCTGGCCACACGCCGCGTCGCCTTCGCTGCCTGGTCCGCCTCCGCCTCGCGCAGCGCGACGATGGCAACCGGTGCGCGGGTGCGCGGATCGCACAACTGCTCGATCAGCAGATCGAAGTCGCACGGCCCTTCGACCAGGATCGCGGCAGGCTTGACCGCCGCGATCAGCCGCTCGAGCTGCGCCGCGCAGGCCGGGCTGTGATGGCGGATCGGCGCCACCCAGAGGTCCCGTGCCGGATCGTGGAGCCGGACGTCCTCCATCTTGGTCAGCCAAGCTTCAGCGACCGCGCCGCCTGGTAGAACTCCTTCCACGCGCCCGAGCGGCCGGCGCGCTCCTTGACGATGTGGTCGACATAGGCCCGCAGGCGCTTGCCGTCCTCGGGCGAATCCTTGAGCACCACGCCCTGGATCTGCCGCGCGACATGCGCCGCCGAGAGCGTGCCGTCGTCGAGATAGGCCGCCTCGAGCGCGGCGGCATGGAGCACGTTGACCGCCTCAGCGGTGGACATGACCGCATCGGGCCGATTGAGGCTGGCACCCTCGGCGGTGCGGCCGGTGCGCAGATCCTGGAATGTCCGCACCAGCACCTCGGCCACGTCGCGCTCGCCTGAGACGCTCACGCCCGCAGGCCCCAACCGCTCGCCAAGCTGCTTCAGCACCAGCTCGCGCTCGAACTCGGGGTCGGCGATCGGGTGGACCGTCTCGAAATTGAAACGCCGCTTGAGCGCGCTCGACATCTCATGGACGCCACGGTCGCGCAGATTGGCAGTGGCGATCACATTGAAGCCCGGCGCCGCAGCGGCGACGGCGTCCGCGCCGAGCTCGGGAAGCGCGAGCGCCTTTTCCGACAGGATCGAGATCAGCGCGTCCTGCACCTCGGGCGGACAACGGGTGATCTCCTCGAAGCGGACGATCCGGCCGCTGCGCATCGCGTTGAGCACCGGCGAGGGAACCAGCGCTCGCTCGCTCGGCCCCTCGGCCAGCAGCAGCGCATAGTTCCAGCCATAGCGGATATGGTCCTCGGTGGTCCCGGCCGATCCCTGCACCACCAGCGCGGAGGTGCCGCAGATCGCGGCGGCGAGCAGCTCGGAAAGCAGGGACTTGGCCGTGCCCGGCTCGCCGACCAGCATCAGCCCCTGGTGGCTCATCAGGCTGACGATCGCGCGGTCGACCAGCGGGTCGTCGCCGTAGAACTTGCGCGAGACGCCCGCCTTCGGATCGCCCAACAGGAAGCGGCGCACCGCACGCGGCGACAGCCGCCATCCGGCGGGGCGCGGAAAACGGTCGTCCGTGGCCAGCGCCGCCAGCTCGGCGGCATAACGTTGTTCCGCAGGAGGACGGATCGACTGCATCTGGGACATCACAAACCAGCCTTTTTCTGCCACTCGGGGTCGAAGCCCGTCCCCTTGGCGGCGATATCGTGCAGGTCGCGCCAGCACTCGACGAGCAGGACTGGCGGCACGTCGGAAAGAGCCACTTGGCCCCCACCGGCCTTGCCGCCCTGCAGCTTGCGAAAGCTCAAGGCCTGCAGCGCGATCGTCCGGTTGTCCTCCGGCAGCGGGCTGCCGGTGAATTCGATCTCCGCCACCAGGCCGGTTCCGCGCCAGGTCTTCTCATAGGTCACGAACCAGCCGCCGTCCTGCGCCTGACCGCGCTGGTAGCCCAGCTTGGTCGCCGCGCCGCGCAGCTTGAAGCTCTCGATCATCCAGCCCTCGCGGTCGGTGATCGCGCGCGCCTTGCCCTGCCCCTCCTCGAGTTGCGGTGGGTCGCGGCCGAGCTGGTCGAAGGGCGGTTCCACCGCATAGTCGCCAAGGTGGGTGCGCCACGCCGCAGCCTTCCCGTTATCGAGCAGCGAGGAATGCGCCAGCCGGATATCTGCAAGGGTCGCGAGATCAACCTCGCTGTCCGCCGCATCGGTGTAGCTGCCGTCACCCAGTGGACGGAACGTGGCGCCTGGCCGCCCTTCGGCATCGAGTCCCTGCCACACCAGCCGGGCGGCCAACCGACCGACGATAGGATGGCCGGCGACGAAGCTCACCCATTCGGTGCGCGTCCAGCTCCGCTGCAGGCACATCGCCTCCTGCAGCCGCTCGGTCTGTGCGGCGAGCACCTGCTTCACTTCCTTGCGCGCGGCGGTGAGCCGCTTTTTCGCCGCCTCCACCGTGGGACGCTCCTCGTCGGTCCGCGGGGCCGGCAGGGCTTTCACCTCGCGCCCCTCGGCATTGAGGATGATCACCGCGTCCCGCGCATCGAGCTGGAAGCGATAGCGACGGCCCTCGCCACAGTCGAGCTCCTGCGTGCCATCGGTGTCGAAGCCGCCGGTCGGAACCGTGCGGTCGGCGAGCTGGACCGCGCTCCAGCCGTTGCGCTCGGCAACCGCTTCGACGAGCGCCGCAGCATGCGCCTGCACACTGCGCTGCTTCGATCGATTGGCCGCCGAGAGCAACAGTTGAAGTGCGGAACCGGTGCCGATGGCCGCAAGCAGCTCCAGCAGCCCCTTGGCCTGGGAGACGCGCGACCCATGATCCTTGAGGAACGCCCGCACGCGCTGGGCGACGTCGGCCCCGTTCACGCGCGTCGCCAGCGCCAGCACGCCCTTGGTCTCCGCCCCGCTGCCCAGACAGGTCGCGGCCTTCGCCTGCTTGAGCTGTGCGAACACCAGGTCCTTGTCGATCGGCCATTGGTCCACGAATTTCGGATATTGCTTCGCCCAGCCCAGATTCCGTTGTAGCGTCACATCGACATGCTGGAGGGCATAGGCATTCGCCTCCTCGTCGGTCGGCATGCGCGTGTCCTCGTCAATCCAGCCGGTCAGGATGATCCAGCCCAGCCGGTGGGCGTCCTCGGGCCGCAGCCGGTCGAGCCACAGATTGATCAGCGCGTTGCCGCCCGGTTGCCTGAGCTTGACCGCCAGCACTGCCCACCATTGCGGGAGCGCCGGATCGACCGCCGTGCCATCCTTCCACTCGAGCAAGGGCAGGCGATCGAAGGGCAGCCACCCCAGCCCCTTCGGACGCAGCTTGGCCAGACCTTCCTTCGCCTCCTTCACCAACATGGTGTGATCGAAATATTCGGCGACGTCCTCGCCCAGGCGTTCGAGCGCCGTGATCATCGCGGCGCGAGCAGTATCGCTGCGCTCCTTCGCCAAGGCCTTGCGGATCGCCGGCGCCTGCTCGCGTTCGCCGCGATCCGCCAGCCACTCCGCAGCCTTCGCGCGCGTGTCCTGCCTCCCATCCTGGAGCCGCAGCGCAATTGCACTCCCTAGTCCCGGCGCTTGCTGGAGCAGCGCCCGCGCCGCCTGCCGCAGCCGGGCGGAGCTGTCGTCAGCCAGCAGCATCAGCCGTCCGCGATAGCGATCGGGCAATTTGGGGAACATGCCCAGCAGCTCGAGCGCCGGCATCAGCAGCATGGCCTCGCCGCCGCTCCGCGGCGCCATGCCCAGCGCCTCGTCGAGCTCGGCGAAACGGTGACAAAGGACAGGCCAGATCGGCATCTCCGGTTCGGGCAGCGGCGCATACCACTGGCGCGTGAGATGCTCTCTGATGTGGTCGCGCCCGCCCGCGCCCACCCAAAGGGCAAGGATCACGCGGATATCGGCCCCATTCGCGAGGCGATGATGGATGGCGGCGCCGATCGGCCCGCTCCAGTCGCCGAGAACACCCTGGATGTACCCGTCGCTCATGACCGCGGCCAGGCGAACGAGGTGATGGAGCGTGAGGCGCGGATCATTCAGGAACTCGCTCACGGCCGGATGCTTCAGGTCATGGAAGAGCAACCAGTCGACTGCCTCCCGATCGCGTTGGAATTGGATCGGCTGCGTCCCTTCGAGCAGAAGCGCCAGCCGCTCCAGGTCGTGCGAGTCCTTGGCACTATACCGACTGCTCCAATGCCAGTCTTTGTCCTCTGTCGCCTCGGCCTTCCCGGCCGCCAACAGGCGATTGAACTCCGCCATCGCCGGTTCGAGAAGGCGCAGCATCTCTGGCGGTACCGGGCTCGGTTCAGGCAGGGACTCAGGTGCCAGCTCGACCCAGCTGCCATCGACCGCCGTGTAGCCCTGCGGGCCGTCGACGCGGCACGGCGCGGGTTCCTCCGCGTCGTGTGAAGGCACGGCTGGCGTCACCGCCATGGACACCCGATCGAGTGCAGCCAGTACCTTGGGCGCGCTTTCGCCGCAACGCCACTCTGCCAGGAGCGAAGCCGCCCTCTCGCCCAATGCCGCGGCCGCAACTTCGGCCAGCTCAGCCTTACGGCCGCGCGCTGCAGTCAGGAAACGCGCGCGGAGGGCGCCGATGAGCAACGCTTCGTCGGCGCCGGCCAGCACCTGGCGGGCCGTGGTGCGCAGGTTCTTGGACGGTCCCGTCGCCATATCCAGCAACAGCTCGAGATAGACATGGTGCAGCTTGAAGTGACCGATCGTGACCGCGAGCTCTCCGCACTCATCGGTGGCGAGCTCCGATAGTGCAGCGAGAACCGCGTCGCAGGCGCCGGCGAGCCATTCCCCCACTCCCGTAAATCGGTTTACGCTGTTGCTGAAGCCGTAGGTCGTCGGTTTTCCGCAGAAAAGGATGTCGAGCATCGATTGCGCGCTTCGGCCCGTTTCCTCCGCCAATGCCGCCAGCGTTGCGGCCGGCTTCGCCTCTCGGCCGCGACCGAGCCACATCGTGACGACGTGGCGTAACCAGTCGGGTGACCTCCGGGTGCCGAGATATAAGTAATCGGAAGCGATCGGCTCAACCGCCGCTATCGCTTCGCCCAGACGCCGCATCTGGTCGACACGCCAGTCGGCCGGATTGGTGAAGACTTGCACTTCTTCCAACGGCGTATAGACGTACGCACTGGTTTGCCAGGCACTACGCGCTGCATTGCCGTGAAGCGTCGAAAGGATCGAAGGGTTGTCCCCTTCAATCACGAAGCGCGCCACCTGCGCTGGAAGTTCGGGAGCGGCCCCCCGGAGTTCCTTGAAAAGATCAGTGATTCTGTCGGCTGGCGGACTACCCCCTGGTCCCGCCGGCGCATCTTCCCGATTCATGCCTATCAGCCTCCATTTGATAGACAGGTGACGTACTAAGAGAGACAGGCGTTACAGAGAACCGGCTGACAAAGCCCTCACACCACGCGCGCCGCGCGCAGCTCGGCCACCTGCTCGGCCGTCATGCCGAGGACCGAGGTCAGGACGCGCTCGGTATCCTCGCCGTAGCTGGGACCGGAGCGGCCGAGGATGCCGCCGGCGTAGGCCGGGCTGGCGTCGAGGCGCGCCGGGAAGCCCTTGACCGGCCAGGTGCCGAGCTCGGATTGCGGCAACTCGACCAGCCATTCGAGATGGCGAAGCTGGGGATCCCGTTCGTAGCGGTCCTCGGCGGTCTGGCAGAGTCCGGCCGGGACGCCTGCGGCCTGCAGACGGTTCATGAGGTCCGCTCCGTCGAAGGAGGCGGTGGCGCGGGACATCAGGTCGTCGAGCGCGTCCTCGTTCGCGCGCCGGTTCGACAATCCGTCGAACCGCGGATCGGCGAGCCACTCGGGATGGCCGAGCCCGGCGGCGACCGCCTGCCATTGTTCGTCGGTGAAGGCAGCGATGGCGATCCAGGTGTCCTCGCCGCGCGTCGGGTACGCGCCATGCGGTGCGGCGGGTCGCCAGGGCGAACGATTGCCGTAGCGCGACCAGCGGCGCCGGTTGACCGAGTGATCGAGCACCGCGGTTCCGGTCAGGAAGATGCCGACCTCGGCCTGCGAGGCATCGACGTGACAGCCTTGGCCCGTCGTGGCCCGCCGGTAGAGGGCGGCGAGCGCCGCGGTCGCCAAATTGTAGGCGCCGAACCAGTCGAGGTACGAATAGCCGATGCCGGCCGGCGGCCGCGGCTCGGGCAAGCCGGACATATCGCTGATGCCGCTGAACGCCTGCGCGGTCGGACCAAAGGCACGCGCCCGGCCGTAGACGCCATACTGGCCGAAGCCCGACTGCTGCAGATAGATGATGCCGGGGTTGAGTTCGCGCAGGCGATCGTAGCCCAGTCCCATGCGATCCATCGTTCCCGGCGAATAACCCTCGAGCACGATGTCGGCGTTGCGGATGAGATCCTCCAGGATGCGCTTGCCCTCGGGCTTCTTCAGGTCGAGCGATATCCCGAGCTTGCCGGCGTTGATCTCCATGAAGGAGCCGCTGCGATTGAGCCCCTCCTTGGGCGGCGTCGGCATCGTCCCCGTGGCCGCCTCCCGCTCGGCGCGCCCGCCGAGCGGACAGGCGGCTGCACCGAAGCGCATGCCGTCGGCGCGCGATTCGTGCTCGACCTTGATCACCTCGGCACCCAGCGCCGCGAGGAAGCGTCCCGCGCCGGCGCTGGCCAGCATCCAGCCGAGATCGACGACGCGCACGCCGGACAGGGCGTAGGGCTTGCCCGTCGGACCCGCCTTGGCAGGCCCTCGGGCGAGGCCGCAGTCGGGCGACAGCGGCGGCAGCTTTCTGGGCGCCGACCACTCCTCGACGACCGAGCGCGTGTGGTCACCGAGCCTGGGCGGCCGTTGCGTCGATACCGTCCAGGGCGCATCGGGGCTGTACCAGCGCGCCGCAATATAGGTGTACGACGTCCCGCTCTCGGGGTGCGGCACCTCGGCGAAGCTTCCGCGCTGAATGTAGTGCGGATCGCGGGCATTCTCCTCGGGCCGCCGCACGGGCGCCCACGGCAGCCCGTTGTCCTGGCCGTCGCGCCACAGATCCGCGTCGAAATCCAGGCTGGCCGCGGCGCGATCCACCAGCGTGGCGACCTTGCCTTCCGCCTCTGCGTCCAGTTGGTCGAGCTTGCCGAGGCCCTCGTCCATGCCGTGCTTGGCGAGAACCGCGATGGTTCCGCGAAGAGCGTCCGAGGAATAGGTGGCCGTGGCGCGGAGATAGGTCTTGTACGGCAGGAGATACCGTCCGTCCCGGGTCTGCGCGAGCGCCGGCAGGCTGGTCGACGGCATCGAATGCCGGCATGTCTGCCGGAAGTGGCGCTGGCGCAGGAAGATCCAGTTCGGCAGGTCGACCTCGGTATTCATGCTGACCGCCTCGTGGATGCTGAGGGACAGCGTCTGCCCCTCGCCTGTCCGCAGCCGGTGCGCGAGCGCGCCGAGCAGCGCGATCACGCTCATCTCGCCGGCAATGTGGTAGGCCTGCCACATCTGCGGCGCGATGGGCGGCGTGTCGTAGCGGCCCGACGAATCGGCGTCGTAGCCACAGTTCATCATGACGCCGCCCAACGCCAGATGAACGAGATCGCTGCCCTTGAAGTCGGCCCACGGGCCGGTATCGCCGAACGGGCTGATCCGCAGACAGATCAGCCGTGGATTGGCCGAACGCAACCGGTCGAAGGCGAGGTTCCGGTCGGCAAGATACCCGCGCGGGCGCGCATCCAGCACGATGTCGGCGGCGGACGCGAGCTGCAGGAACGTCTCCTGCCCGTCCGGCTTGTCGAGATCGACGACGATGCTGCGCTTGCCGAAGTTGTAGTGCCAGAAATGCAGGCTCTCCTCCGGCGACGGCACATCCCCCCGGAACGGTCCGATGCGCCGCGTCGCTTCGCCTTCCGGCGGTTCGACCTTCACGACGTCGGCGCCCAGGCCGGCGAGCACCCGGCCGGCATATTCTCCGGTTTCGTCGGCAAGCTCGAGCACCCGGACGCCGTGAAGATAAGAACCCGCCATACGCTTGACCTTCCCCCGACCTTTGTCTGCCCGGCTATGTCGCCCGCGTCGCGACCCGGCGACAAGGGGCAAAGCAAGCATGGCAGCTCACGGCTGGGAGCGCGGCGCGCACATCATTTCTGGTCGCGCAGGAACCCCGCGGCGTCGATGAAACGGCGATACTTCACGACATCCGTGGCGAGGACCTGGGCGAGCTCCGTGGGGGTGCCAGACATCTTCTCCGAGGAGTCGAGGTACTTGTCGACGGCACCGCTCTTGTAGACCTCCGACACGGCGGCGCTCAGCTTGGCGACGATCTCGTCGGGCAGGCCGCGCGGGCCGAACAGGGCGATCCAGACGTCGATCTCGGGCTCCTTGAGACCGAACTTCGACACCGTGGGCACGTCGGGGAACGCCGCCGACGGGTTCTTGGAGGCGACCAGAAGCATCTTCACCGCGCCGCTGTTGATCTGCGGCTGCAGGTCGGCGGCCGGCAAGAAGCCGACATCGACCTCGCCCTTGACGATGCTCATGGCGACCTGCGAGCCGCTGCTGTACGGCACGTTGACGAAGTCGATGCCCAGTTCCTTGCCCAGCCAGAAGGCGCAGTAGTGGGTCGAGTTGCCGACGCCGGTGATGGCCATGCTTATCGACTTGCCGGCCTTGTGCGCGGCGATCAGTTCCTCCATCGACTTGTAGCCGCCGTCGCTGCGGGCATAGAGGAACAGCTGGTACTTGTGCAGCGCCGCCACCGGCGTGAAATCCTTGATCGCGTCGAAGGGACTGGGCTTCATCGCCAGCGGCGCGATGGCGATCGCGCCCGACGGCGTCAGCAGCAGCGTATATCCCGTCGGCTCGGCGCGTGCGACGAAGGCGGAACCGATGGCGCCGCCGCCGCCCGGCTTGTTCTCCACGATGAGGGGGACGCCCAGCGACGCGCGCAGCTTGTCGGCAATCGCGCGCGCGATCACGTCCGTCGAGCCGCCCGCGGCATAGGGCATGACAATGGTGATCAGCTTCGACGGCCAGGCCTGCGCATCCGCGTCCTTCGTGCCGATCAGGGCGGCGCTGCCCAGCGCTCCGGCGAGCACCGTCCGTCGGTTGGCTTCGAGCTTCACGTCTCACTCCCGCGTTGGTCACACATCCGGCGTGAAGATGTTCACCGTCCCGCCCGCGATCACCCGGCCCCCAAGGCCGAGCGCGTCGATCTCCTGAAGCCTGAGCAGCGTTGCGCGATCGGTCGGCGTATTGGCGACGAAGCGGCTGCCGCCCTCCACCAGCCTGCCCAGGATGACGCCGCGCTCGGGGCCGGCGGGACCGTTCAGCACCGTGTAGCTCTCGATCCTGGCCGCTCCCGCCGGCTCGGGATTGAGCGGGACCTTCGGGCCCGACGCGAGGTCGATCTCGGCCTGCAGCCGCGTGTCGTCCGGCGACTGCCACGGTATCGCCGGTCGCTTGGTCGAATAGAGCCCGGCCGCATGCTTGGTCAGCAGGCCGCCATTCGCCGTGACGAGACCGTAGCTGCCGGGTTTCGCGCGCACCCGGTCGACCATCTCGGTGATCGAATGGCTGACATAGTTGTTGCCGGGCCCGCCGAAGAACGACAGGCCGCCGGTGACCGTGAGGCCGCGCGGGTCGTCGGTGGCGATGCCGATCTCGTCGCACGCCACCTCGATGGCCGAGACGAAGCAACTGTAGAGGTCGAACCGGGAGACCTGGTCGATGCCGATCCCCGCGCCGTCGAGGGTCGCCTGCACGACGCGATGGATGGCCGGCGAGCGATCGAGGCGGCTGCGCTCCGTGGCGAACCACTCGTCGTGGCCGTGCGCGCTGCCGTGCAGATAGACGCGTCTGTCGTGCGGCACGCCCCATTCTTCCGCCCTGGCCTCGGAGCAGACGATGATGGCGGCGCCCTGGTCGACATAGACGTTCGCCGTCATCAGGCGGGTGTAGGGAAAGCCGACATAGCGGTTCTTGGGCGAGGCGATGGCGATGTCCTCGGCCGCATAGCCCTCGTTGCGGGCGGCCAGCGGATTGGCGTGGGCGACCTGGGCGAGGCCGGCGCACAGCCGCCCGAGCTCGACCGCCCTCTGCGCCGGCGTCAGCCGCTTGCGCGCCCGCAAGGCCTGCTCGAACAGGGCGTAGATGACGGCCGGCACGCGCATGCCGTGCGCCACTTCCGTCGGCGAATAGAGAACTTCCATCCCGCCGAGCTCGTCGGGCGCGAAGGGCGCGTCCTCGCTCCAGTCGAGCGCGAGTCCCGCGCGCTTGGCGTTACGCTCCGTCCTCTGCGCCTCCGATCCCACGACCAGGGCCGACGAGATTGCGCCGGCGGCGATCTGCTCGCAGACGCGGGTGACCATCCGCTGTGGAACGTCGCCGCCCGACGGCGGATAGAGGAACTCGCGCGGCTTCGCCCCGATGCGCTCGGCGATCGACCACGGGGCGTTCGCGAGCCTGCCGAACGGCGACTTGAACGCCGGCACGGTGTCGTTGAACGTGCGAATGGCCGTGATCGAGTCGAGCCCGGAGAGAACGGCCTCAGGCGTTGCGCCGGTATCGCGCGCCGCCAGCCGGGTCGCATCGACCATGAGCCCGAGCGGCGAACGCGCCGTGTCGGGGCCTGTGTCCTTGTCGGTGACCTGGCCGACCCCGACGATGACGGGGTTCCTTGCAGGATCGTTCATTGCTTTCTCCCTTCAGCGCGGCAGGCCGAGGCCCCTGATCGCGATCAGGTTGCGCTGGATTTCGTTGGTGCCGCCGCCGATCGTGTAGAGCAGCGAGTCGCGCAGGCTGTATTCGAACTCCCCCTCGAGCAGGGTCCCGTCGACGGTCGACGAGAGCATCGCGCCCGGTCCCAGGATGTCGAGCGCCTCGCTGGCGAGCCGTTCCAGCAGCTCGCTGGCATGGACCTTGAGCAATGCCGCCTCGACCAGGGGCACCTTGCCGCTCTCCGTCACCAGCGCGCTCTGGGCGGCGAGCAGCTGCGTGCCCTGCACGTCGGCGGCGAGCGAGGCCAGGCGATCACGCAGCACCGGGTCCTCGCGCATCGGCCGGCCGTTGCGGCTGGTCGCGTTTACATGCTGGACCAGCCGGTCGAAGTAGCCGCGCGCTCGCGCGCCGATGGCGCCGAGCGATACCCGCTCGTGGGCAAGGGCTGCGGTGATGACCTGCCAGCCCTGGTTGACCCCGCCCACGATCGCTTCCGGAGGCAGCTTCACGTCGTCATAGAAGACCGTGTTGGAGTCGTGGCCGTTCAGTCCGTACATCGGCTGGATCGTCAGGCCGGGCGTTCCCCGCAGGGGGACGATGAAGACGCTGATACCGCCCTGCTGCGACTCCGGAGGCCCGGTCCGCGCGGCCAGCCAGCAATAGTCGGCAAAGCCCGCCGCCGAGGTGAAGGTCTTCTGGCCGCGGATTGTCCATCCCTCGTTGGTGCGGGTCGCGGTCGTCTTCATGCCCGCAAGGTCCGAGCCGTTCGCCGGCTCACTGTAGCCCAGCGCGAAGGAGACCTCGCCGCGTCCTACCGCCATGACGAGATCGCGGTGCTCCTCGGAACCGTACCGGAGCAGGGCCGGCCCCAACATGTTGACGGCCGTGTCGTGGAATTTGATCGGGGCGTCGACATAGGCGAGTTCTTCCTCGAGCACGAGGCGCTCGAGGGCCGGCCTCTCCTGCCCGCCGTAGTCCTTCGGCCAATGGAGCGTGAGCCAGCCCTTCGCCGCGAGCTTCAGGCTGAACGAGCGATCGGCGCGGATGTGATTGTAGCGGGTCTCCTCCGAAGAGATCTTCCAGCCCTTCCAGTTCTCGGCCAGCCACGCGCGCACCTCGAGCCTGAAGGCATTCACATGCGGGCCGAAATCGATGTCGGGCAGCCGTCCGGTCGCGCCATCGAACAGAAAGCCGGCGACCTCGCGCCGGGCAGCATACGGTCCGCCCAGCCGGGTGAGGTCGCTGTGGATGCGCCGGAAGTGGCGAGGCATCTCGTGGTTTTCCCAGAACGAGATGCCGCCAAAACCATGGTGCAGCTCCATGACGACGGTCCGCAGCGTCTGCCCGGCGACCGCGGCGGCGGCGGCGCGGGCATAGTCCCGGGCATCGCCGGTCTCCGACGCCGCCCGATAGATCGCGAGCCGCGTGGTCTCGATCCCGAGCAGGCAGTTGGCGAGCTTGTGCTGGATGGCCTGGAACTGGCCGATCTTCTTGCCGAACTGGACGCGCTCGCGGGCATAGGCGACGAGCAGGTCGAGGCCCCGGGCGGCGGCGCCCAGAGAACGCGCCATCAGCAGGAGGCGCGCGAGCGAGGGGATCGCGTCGGTCTTCTCGGCAGCGACCTGGAGCACGAGCTGCGGCTTGACGCCGTCGAAGCGGACGCTCGACAGCGCGGGGCGGGAGAGCCCCGGTGTGCGCGTGACGGTGAGGCCTGAAGCGCCCGTCGGCACGATGGCGACCTCGCCGGGACGCCCGGTCAGGACGGCGAAGTGGGTGGCGAGCGAGGCGTTCTCGACGTAGGCGGCCGGGCCATGCAGCGTCAGGTTCTCGCCGTTGCCCTCGACGCGAAACCCGGCGCCGCCCTCTTCCCCACTGGCAGGTCCGAAGATCCAGGTCGGGATGACGCTGCCGTTCTCGATGCCCTGAACGAGAGATGATCCAGCGATGTCGCGCAGCAGCAGCGCGTCGGCGAGCGGGATCGGGCAGCCGCCCCTGCCGAGCTCGTCCATCAGGACGACCGCCAGCGCCAGCTCCTCTTCGCCGGCCGCAAGGCCAATGCCGGTCCACCCCTGCCCAGCCGCTTCCTCCCAGAAGCGCCGGAGCTCGGCCGGATCCTCGGCGAACGCCACCGCCTTGTCGGCCGGCCAATGGCGCGCCAGCGACCTGCGCGCGGCATCGCGCAGCAGCGCCATGTCATCCGTGTCCCGAAGGACAACCGCCTTACCGCTTTCCATCTTTACTGCTCCAAGCTCCTGGGCATTCAATTGGACGACATCTCCGAGCCGGTGATGAGCTTGCCGAAGCGCTCCCATATCTGGCCGTTCCAGCGGACGAGCTGGACCTGGCGCAGGGGATGGTAGTTGGTCGGGCTGGTGTTGACCTTGATGCCCGGCAGCAGGGTGCCGACCTCGACGTCCTTCAGGCTGGTGGCCTGGCGCATGATGTTCTCGCGCGTGAACTTGCCGTCACACTGGCGCAGGACCTGCATCATCACGAGCGCCGTCGTGTAGGCGAGCAGGTTGTAGTGATCGAGCGCGTTGCCGTCCGGGAAGTACTTCTGCATGAAGGCGCGGTATTCCATGACGCCGGCGTCGCTGGCCCAGGTCGGGTCGTTGGGATCCTTCATGACTGCCGACGACATGACGCCGACGGCGCGGTCGCGCCCGACCGGCTCGATCACGCCGGCCACCGACGTGGCGCCGTAGGCGATGAAGTGCATCGGCTTCCAGTCCAGCTCCGTCACCTTGCGGATCGACTGGACGACGAACTTGGCGCTGGCGCCGGACAGCAGGACGTCGGCGTCGGTGGCGCGGAGCGCGATGATCTGCGACTCGACCGTGGGGTCGGTGATCTCATACGAGGCCGTCTGCACCCGGCTGGCGAAGCCGTCGCCCAGGACATCACGGATGCCGGCGACGTAATCCTTACCCAGATCATCGTTCTGGTAGAGAATCGCAAAACGCGCATCGGGCTTCTGCGCCAGTGCCTGCTTGGCGTAGATCTGCGTCTCGATGCGCGCCGAGGGCGCGAACCCCATGGTCCAGGGATGGGTCTTGTAGTCGCCCCACTTGTCGCCGTTCACCGACAGGAACAGGTGCGGGACCTGCTTCTGGTTGATGTACTTCACCACCGCCGAGTTGGGCGCGGTGCCCAGCATGTTGAACAGGAAGGCGACCTTGTCGACCTCGATCAGGCGGCGCACCGCCTCGACGGTCTTGGGCGGGCTGAAACCGTCGTCGTAGTAGATGAACGTCACCTGGCGGCCGCCGACGCCGCCTTGCGCGTTGACCATCTTGAAGAACGCCTCGTGGCAGCGGGCCTGCACCCCGACGGCCGACAGGGGGCCGCTCAGCGCCGTGGTGCTGCCGATGCGAAGCTCGGTGGCCGTGACGCCGGGCGTGTCCTGGGCGTGGGCCAGCCTGGCGCCGGCCGCGGTGAAGGTCGCCGCTGCCGAGCCAGACAGAAGCGAACGCCGATTGATCGCGAGCATGTTCCCTCCCCTCACATCGGCGGAATCTTCGCCGGCACACGCCACACGTCGTTCTTCAGCGCCTCGGTGATGTAGAGGTAGCCGTCGCGGAAGACGATGTTGGTCGAGCCCATGCCGGCCTCCGACGGCAGCTTGATCACGCCGATCTGGAAGCCGAAGCGATCGTGCACCACCACCTCGCCGGCCATGTAGTGCGCCGTGTAGACGTTGCCCTTGCTGTCGACGAGCATGCCGTCCGGTCCGATGCCGCCGGCCATGGTCGCGAACACCCACGGCACGCGGCCCGGATGCACCACGCCGGCGCTGCTGAGCGGCACGCCGGTGATGCGGTTCATCGCATACTCACCGACATAGAGGACGGTCTCGTCGGGCGACAGCACGATGCCGTTGGGAAAGGCGAACGTGTCGCCGATCAGCTGCAGTTCGCCGGACCGCGACGGCGACATGTAGTAGACGCGGCCGATGGGACGCAGCACGCTCGATCCGTTGGGCTCGGTGAAATAGATGCCGCCCTGCTTGTCGACGATGACTTCGTTCAGGCCGCGGAAGCCCTGGGTACCGTAGAGGCTGCGCAGCGCGCTGATCTCCAAGCTCTGCGGATCGAACGACACCAGCGCCGACCGCGTGGTGATGATGAGCTTGCCGTCCTTGTCGAAGCGCGTCCCGCCGGGGAAGTTCAGCCCGGTCTTGGCCACCGTGCATTGCCCGTCCTTCGCGACCTTCAGGACCTCGCCCGCCATCAGGCCGACCATCCACAGGACCCCGTCCTTGTCGAAGTTCGGTCCTTCGAGGAACTTCCCGGCGCCGCAGCTCGCCACCTTCTCGACCTTGCAGTCGCCGCAGATCTCCGCCAGCGGCGTCGCCGACTGGGCGAAAGCGGCCTGAACGGAAATGGCTGCGGACACCACCGCAGCCACGAGAGCCAGCGCTCTGGTCATTTACGTTTCCTCCCCAGCGACAGAAACATTGACTATAACATTATAATGAAGTCGTCAAAGAATGCCGAGTTGAGGATGAAATGTGATTTCGAAATCGCGCCGATCGCCCTATATTGCCCGCACTCACGCAGCGGAAGCATTCACGCAAAGGTCCACTCGGTGCCTGACAATCTCTACGAGCAAGTGAGAGACAGCCTGCTCGGTCGCATCACGGGTGGCGAGTTCAAGGCCGGCGACAAGCTTCCGACCGAAGAACAGCTCTGCCAGGAATACGGTGTCAGCCGCATCACCGTCCGGCGCGCCATCTCCGAGTTGACGGCCCAGATGCTGGTCAGCCCGCGGCGCGGCATCGGCACCGTCGTGATGAATCGCGCGACCGGCCGACGGGTGTTTCGCCTGAGCGGCTTCTTCGGCCAGGGCTCGGGCTTCCGGGTCAAGAAGATCGGCAGCACGACCGAAAGCGCGTCGGCCGACGTGGCGAAGGCGCTGCGCATCGGCGAAGGCACGCTGGTCCAGCATCAGCGCTACATTGCGCTTCACAAGAACGAACCCTTCACGCTGACGGACGCCTATGAAGCCGAGGCCGAGCCGCCGCCGGACCGGAAGCGCAACGGCAAGTCCGCGCTGCCGCCCAGCCGGCGCGTCGCGCGCGCGGAACAGGAGCTGATTCCCACCCTTTCCGACGCGCTCTCCGAGAAGTATCTCGGATACCCGGCGGGCCGGCCGATGATGGAAGCGCGCCGCATCGTCTATGCGTCCGACGGCCTGCCGCTCCACTACCTGATCCTGCGCTATCACCCGGAGCGTTACCGGTTCTCGGTCGACATGCTGCCGACCAAGGGGACTGCGATCTTCGAGGCCCGGCAGGACTGAGGACGATCACTCCATCTTGACGTTGCCCAGGCGGACGATCTCGCCGACGATCGCCATCTCCTTCTTGATGTTCTCCGCCATCTGTTCAGGTGTGCCGCCGCCGGTCTGGTAGCCGAGTTGCTCGATCCTGGCCTTGATCTCGGGCTCTTTCAGCGCGTCGTTCGCCGCCGCATTGATCTTGCGCAAGATATCCGGCGGCGTGCCCTTCGGCGCAAACAGCGCGTACCACACGCTCAGCTGCAATTGCGGATAGCCGCTCTCGACGGAGGTCGGCGCATCGGGAAACGACGGGAGCCGCTTGTCACCCATCACGGCGATGATGCGGACCTTCCCCGAGTTGACGTAGGAAACGTACGCCGCCGGAAGATCGAAGGAGATGTTGAGCCTGCCGCCCAGCATGTCGGGCAGCAGCCCGCCGGTGCCGCGATAGGGGATCATGTTGAACTTGACCCCTTCCCGCACCTCGACCATGGCGCAGATCAGGTGCCCCGACCCGCCCTGGCCCGGCGTTCCAGCCAGCACCTTGTCGGGATTGGCCTTGGCGTAGGCGAGGAGTTCCTTCAGCGTCTTCGGGCCGAATTCCGCATTGGCCATGATGGCCATCGGCGAGGTCGTCACCTCGACGATCGGCACCAGGTCCTTGTCCGGATCATAGGGAAGGTTGGGGATAAGGAACTTGCTGTTCACGATCGGCGCCGGCGGCGTGAACAAGATCGTGTATCCGTCCGGGGCCGCGTTGGCGACCATCTGGGTGCCGATCGTGCCGTTCGCGCCGGCCTTGAAGTCGACGACGATCTGGCGCCCGAGGCGCTTGCTCATGCCCTCGGCCAACAGCCGCGCCGCGGGATCGGCGCCGCCGCCCGCGAGATAGGGCACGATCATCGTGATCGGCTTCGCAGGCCAGCCGCCCTGCGCGAAGGCGCCACTTCCCGCCGACGCGAGAACGGCGCAGAGCGCGGCTAGCATGAGTTTCAGGCTTCGCATGTTTCCTCCTGGATCTTCATTCTTGTCGAGCCGCTCCCGCTACATCGGGAGCACACCCCTGACGTCGCGTTGCGTGTCGCCAGCGGCAACTCGAAAGCGCGCCTTCCGGCTTTCGAGAATGTTGCCGTTCCCAACTCACATCGCCCAGATCATGATTCCTTAGATCATCATAACATTATACTTACAAGATCCAGAGCCAAGTCCGCTTCAATAATCCATGGCTCTCAGGTCGGCGATCAGGTCCGGGCCCGTCGGCGTCCAACTGAGACGCGCCTGGGTCCAGGTGCTCGATGCCGGCATGTCCCTTCCCATGAAACTCGCAAGCCAGCCGAAATGCCCGGCGGCGTCCTCGGTCGTCAACGATGCGACCGGCACGCCCAGGCCGGCTCCGACGATCTCGGCGATGCGACGCACGCTGACGCCCTCCTCTGCGACCGCGTGGTACCGGGCGCCGGCCTCGTGACGCTCGACCGCCAGGCGGTAGAGCCGCGCAGCATCGTCGACGTGGACTGCCGGCCATCGGTTGGCGCCGTCGTGGACATACGCCGCCAGGCCCTTGGCTCGGCTGACCTCGATGAAAGGCGAGATGAGCCCCTGCTTCTTGGTGTCATGCACCTGGGGAAGGCGAACCACGGCGACCGACACGCCGTTGTTCGCGGCCTCGACACCTGCCTGTTCTCCCGCGATGCGCGGCAAAGGGTGGCTCCAGTCGACCGCATGCTCCATCGCCGGCTGCCCCGGACTGGTATTGCCGATGCCCGTGCTCGAGGTGATGACAAGCGGCCGATCCGAGCCCGCGAGCATCGCCGCCATCGCGGCGATGGCGCGGCGGTCCTTCTCGCAATTCTCCGCGAAGCGCGAGAAGTCGTGGTCGAAAGCCGTGTGGATCACGGCGTCCGCCTGGGCCGCTCCGCGCGCGAGGCTGGCGGGATCTTCGAGCGTGCCGCGATGGGCAGCCGCTCCCGCCTCCTGCAGCCAGCGCTCACCCGCGGCGGAACGGGTCAGCCCCAGCACCTGGTGGCCGGCGCCGAGAAGCTCCTGCAAGACGCGAGAACCGATGAAGCCGGTTGCACCGGTGAGAAAAACACGCATGAGACACCGCCGAGTTGTTGGACGGCGAAGATGGCGCTAGACCTGACCCTGTTAAAGCAGTGACCTTATCGTAGTATAATTGCCAACAGGATCGCCCGTGGCCCGGAAAAAGGATTCGCTCGGTTCGTTCCTGCGCAACCGCCGAAGCCGACTCGATCCCGCCGCCTTCGGGCTCGCGGCCGGCCGGCGGCGCACGCCCGGACTTCGGCGGGAGGAGGTCGCGCAGCGCGCCAACATCAGCCCCACCTGGTACACGTGGCTCGAGCAGGGCCGCGGCGGCGCCCCGTCCGCAGCGGTGCTGGACCGTCTGGCCAAGGGCTTGATGCTGACCGAGCCCGAGCGCGAGCACCTGTTCATGCTGGGCCTCGGTCCGCCACCCGAGGTGCGCTACCGGCCGGCCGACGGCATCACGCCGCGCCTGCAGCGGGTTCTCGACGCGATGGAGCTCAGCCCGGCCATCATCAAGACCGCGACCTGGGACGTGGTCGGATGGAACAAGGCGGCGGCGGCGCTGCTGACCGACTATTCCAAGCTCCCGCGCGAAGAGCGCAACATCCTCCGGCTGATGTTCAGCCGGTCCCGCAAACGCACCCGGCGGGAGGATTGGAGCAGCGTCGCGCGCTTCCTGGTCGGGGCGTTTCGCGCCGACGTCGCGCGCGCAGGCGCCGGCGCCAGCGACGAGGTTTCCCGGCTCGTGGAGGAGCTATGCCGGGCGAGCCCGGAATTCAGTGCGTTGTGGCAGGACAACGACGTCGTCGCGCACGGTGAGGGGGTGAAATGCATCCATCATCCGGAGGCAGGTCCCCTCGACCTGGAGTTCTCCTCCTTTGCCGTCGAAGGGCGGCCTGAGCTGGGCATGATCGTCTACAATCCAGGGACACCGGCGGTTGCCGATCGCGTGCGCGCGCTCATCCTTGCGAAATCGGCATAAGCCGGACAGCGCCTAAGCGCCGGGATGAAGACCCGGCGCCTCCTGGCCCGTCCGCTCGACGTATTCCGTGTAGCCCCCGCCGTACTGATGAACGCCGTCGGGCGTCAGTTCCAGCACGCGGTTCGAGAGCGCGGCCAGGAAGTGGCGATCGTGGCTGACGAACAGCATCGTGCCTTCGAAGTCCGCGAGGGCGGCAACCAGCATCTCCTTGGTGGCCATGTCGAGATGGTTCGTCGGTTCGTCGAGCACCAGGAAGTTCGGCGGGTCGAACAGCATCTTGGCCATGACCAGGCGGGCCTTCTCGCCGCCCGACAGCACGCGGCAGGGCTTCTCGACGTCGTCGCCGGAGAAGCCGAAGCAGCCGGCCAGGGACTTCAGCGCGCCCGTACCGGCCTGCGGGAATGATCCGTCGAGCGATTCGAAGACCGTGTCGTCGCCGTCCAGCAGGTCCATGGAGTGCTGGGCGAAATAGCCCATCCGGACGCTGGCGCCCAGGGTCACGGTGCCCTCGTCCGGCTCGGTCGCGCCCGCCACCAGCTTCAGCAGCGTGGACTTGCCCGCGCCGTTGGCGCCCAGCACGCACCAGCGTTCCTTGCGGCGCACCCGGAGATCGAGGCCCTCGTAGATCGGCTGGCTGCCATAGCCCTTGTGGACGTTCCTGAAGCTCGCCACGTCGTCGCCCGAACGCGGCGGGCTGCGGAACTCGAATTGGACGGACTGGCGGCGCCGGGGTGGTTCCACCTTCTCGATCTTGTCGAGCTTTTTCACCCGGCTCTGGACCTGAGCGGCGTGCGACGCGCGTGCCTTGAAGCGCTCGATGAACTTCATCTCCTTGGCGAGCATCGCCTGCTGGCGCTCGAACTGTGCCTGGCGCTGCCGCTCCGACAGCGCGCGCTGCTGCTCGTAGAAGTCGAAGTTGCCCGAGTAGGTGGTGAGCGAGCCGCCGTCGATCTCCACGACCTTGCCGATGATGCGGTTCATGAACTCGCGGTCGTGCGACGTCATCAGCAAGGCGCCGTCGTACTTCTTGAGGAAATCCTCGAGCCAGATCAGGCTTTCGAGGTCGAGATGGTTGGAGGGCTCGTCGAGGAGCATGGCGTCGGGCCGCATCAGCAGGATGCGAGCGAGAGCCACGCGCATCTTCCAGCCGCCGGACAGCAGCCCGACGTCGCCGTCCATGCGTTCCTGGCTGAAGCTCAGGCCCGCCAGCACCTCGCGCGCCCGGGCGTCCAGCGCATAGCCGTCAAGCTCGTCGAAGCGCCCTTGTACTTCGCCATAGCGCTCGACGAGGGCGTCCATGTCGCCCGCCTGGTCCGGATCGGCCATCGCGGCCTCGAGCCTGGCCATTTCGTTGGCGAGTTCGCTCACGGGCCCGACGCCGTCCATCACCGCGGCGACCGCGCTCTTGCCCGACATCTCGCCGACGTCCTGGCTGAAATAGCCGATCGTCATGCCGGCCTCGACCGTCACCTGGCCGTCATCGGGCTGCTCTTCGCCGGCGATCATGCGGAAAAGCGTCGTCTTGCCGGCGCCGTTCGGTCCGACAAGCCCCACCTTCTCGCCCTTCTGGATGCCCATCGACGCGTCGATGAACAGGATCTGATGGCCGTGCTGCTTGCTGATGTTGTCGAGGCGAATCATGAGGTCCGTGCTGGCGGTGCTGGCGCGAGGGAGCGCCAATAACCACAGCCCAAACCGGCTGTCACCCGGCGTCAGGACGCACGTTCAATCGACCGTCGCGCCCGAAATCCGCACCAATTCCGCCCATTTCGGCTGTTCGGCGGCAACGAAAGCGGCGAATTCCTGGGGCGTGCTGCCGACGGGATCCGAGCCCTGCTCGGCAAGACGCGACCGCATGTCCGGGCTGGCGACGATGGCGACGATCTCCGAGGCGAGACGCGCCGTCACCGGTGCCGGCAGCCCCGCCGGGCCCATGATGCCGTTCCACAGCGCCACTTCGTAGCCCGGGATCACTTCCGCGATGGCCGGCACGTCTGGCAGCAGCGCCGAACGCCGCGCCGTGGTGACGCCGAGCGCGCGCAGCTTGCCTGCCCTCACCTGCTGCAGAACCTCGATCAGCGGGCTGAAGCTCAGCTGGATCTTGCCGGCAACGAGGTCGAGTGCGACCGGCGCGCCGCCGCGATAGGGCACATGCACCATGTCGATGCCGGCCCGGTAGGCGAAGACGGCGGCCGCCAGATGCAAGGACGTGCCGGCGCCACCCGAGCCGTAGTTCAACTGGCCCGGCCGCGCCTTCGCATAGGCCACCAGCTCGGCGACGATGTTCACCGGCAGGTCGGGATTGACGACGAGCAGGTTCGGGATGAAGGCGATCTGCGAGATCGGCGTGAAGTCGCGAACCGGATCGAACGGAAGCCGCTTGTAGAGCGCCGCGTTGGTGGCGTTCGTCGAGCTCGTCGCCAGAAGCAGCGTATAGCCGTCGGGCTCGGCCCGCGCCACGGCCTCGGCGCCGATGTTACCGCCGGCGCCGGCGCGATTGTCGACGATGACGGACTGGCCGAGCCGCTCAGCCAGCGCACTCGCCAACAGGCGTGCGGTGACGTCGGTGCTGCCGCCCGCCGCGAAGGGGACGACGATGCGGATGGGCTTGTCGGGCGTCCAGCGGGGTTGGGCCTGCGCGATCGCGCCGGACAGCATCAGGGGAAGTGCCGCGAGGCCCTTCGTAACAGATCGACGTTTCAGCAGCGCACCCTTGCCTTGCATTCGCATCCTGCCCTCTCCAATTCATCGTTGATCGGCAGAGTGCGCCATTTCGCGGGCGGGCTCCATGGCTGCCTCCGGCGCTTCGAAACGCCGTTTCGATTTCAGCCGCGTATGGGCGCGACCGAGAGGCGGCGTGCGGCAGTCGAGACAGGTGCCGATGATCGTGCTTCGTCTTAAAGGACGCTCTCCACATCGAAGCCGTCAGCCATGGCGATGCCTTCCGCACTTGGATAGTTAGGCAAGTTTAGATGTTGGAAGCGCGATATCGCGGCGCCGGAGCCGGGTCCGTCCCCGTCCGGAGGCAAGCAGCCGGACGGGACGAGCGCAGTGTGTGCGGCGCGCCTGGGGTCTCGGATCGACGATGGATAGAGCGGGGACGCGGCAACGCCGCGCAACAACCTCACTCCATAGATCGCGACAAAGCTTCTTTGAAGCGAATGCGGCGGCGCCTCGATGCGTTCACATCGCCTTGGCGAGCGCGAACAGCCGGAAATCCTCGAGCGCCGCGTGCCGATGCGGGGCGGCTTCGCGGCGGTACGTCTCGGTGTCGACGATCGAGCGGAAGACGGCGAAATCGCCGTATTCATTGAGCGCCGCTTCGTCCCAGCGTTCGCCTTGCGGGCCGACGAGGCTCGCCAGGACCGGCCCGGAGAACAGCCGCACGAGCGGCTTGCCGGCCGCGAGACGCCGGAAGGCCGGCCTGTAGCGTTCATGAAAAGCTTCGCGGCCCGAGCAGGGCGCGGCATCGAAGCCGTCCTCGTAACGCGCCTGCGCGCGGTAGCGCAGCAGATTGAGCATATAGACCGGCTGGCCGACGGGAATCGCGCGCTCGGCGGCGTCGAGGGCTTGCAGGGTGATTTCGATGGGGTTCATGGGGCTTCCCGCGGTTTCCGGCGGCGCAGGCTTGCGCGCCGACGCTCCCCATGTGGCCCCTCGAGACCAGCTCTTGTAGCGACCGCCTCGCCATGACTATGTGGACTGGATGTCCACAACAGCCTTGCCTCCCGACCTCTCGCGTCTCCTCGCCTTCGTCCGCGTCGTCGAGGCGGGCTCCTTCGCCGAAGCCGCGCGGCGGGCGGGAACGACCACCTCGGCGATGTCCAAGGCGGTCGCCCGCTTCGAACGGTCGCGCGGGATGCGGCTTCTCCATCGCTCCACCCATTCGCTGGCGTTGACCGAAGAGGGCGACCGGCTGATGACGGCGGGACGCGCGCTGGCCGAAAGCCTAGCCCGTGTCCAATCCGCGCTGGGCGAGGTCGCCCTCGACGGCGGCGGACGGGTGCGCGTGACCGCCCCGGCCTCGTTCGCGCGCGCCTGCATCCTGCCGCGACTGCCCGCGTTCCTCCGGGAGAGGCCGGAAATCGAGATCGAGGTCAAGTTCCGCAACGAGATTCTCGATCTCGCGGCGGAAGGCGTCGACGTCGCGATCCGCTCAGGCCCGCTCGACCGCGCACCCGGCCATCGGGCGCGGCGGCTTTGCACGTTCTCCTGGATTGCCTGCGCCTCGCCCGCCTACCTGAAGGCGCGCGGCGCGCCGGCGACGCCATACGAGCTTTCCGCGCACGATCATGTCGGATTCCGCAATCCGGCGAGCGGCCAGATCCTGGCCTGGCGCTTCGCCGACCCGCGCGGCAAAGGAGCCGTTCGCATCGCGCCCAAGCCCAGGCACATCTGCGATGACGCCCACGCTGCGCTCGCCTTGATCGCGAACGGGTTCGGCGTCGGCTGGGGGCCGGCGTGGCTCGTCCACGACGACCTGCGCGCCGGCCGTCTTGTCGAAGTGCTGGCGCCCTGGCGCGCCCCGGCGGAGCCGCTCTGGATGCTGCGCACCTCCGACCGCCGCCCGCCCCTGCGCACGCAGCGCGTCATGTCGTTCCTCGCCACGCTTCCCGCCGCGTTCAGCGGCAAGGCGGGGTGAAGCGTCGCCCGTCAGCCGGGCTCCGCGAACGGCGTGCAGGACGCGAGCCGCTTGAACTCCGCCGCGAGAACGGCGTTGGGTGCATAGCGGTTCATCCGGAGCCCGGCGAAGCCACGCGCGAAGGCACCGATACTTCAACGCTTACGCGATCAGAAGCAAAACGCTGACAAGCAAAACCTTGGACGTAAAAACATTGGATGCCGGCCGGGCACTCACTCCCACTCGATCGTCCCCGGCGGCTTCGACGTGATGTCATACGTCACCCGGTTGATCCCGCGCACCTCGTTGATGATGCGGTTGGCGACACGGCCCAGGAAGGCGTGGTCGAACGGGTAATAGTCTGCGGTCATGCCGTCGGTCGAGGTGACGGCGCGCAGGGCGCAGGCCTGGTCGTAGGTGCGGCCATCGCCCATCACGCCGACGGTGCGCACGGGCAGCAGTACGGCGAAGGCCTGCCAGATCTCATCGTAGAGGCCGGCCTTGCGGATCTCGTCGAGATAGACGGCGTCGACCTGGCGCAGGAGGTCGAGCTTCTCCTTGGTGATGTTGCCCGGGATGCGGATGGCGAGGCCCGGGCCCGGGAAAGGATGGCGGTTCACCAGCTTCATGTTCATGCGGGCCGGCAGCCCGCCGACATTGTGATGGCTCTTGATGGTGACGCTGGGGCCGCCGGTGAAGGAGACCGATTCGATCACGTCGGGATAGAGCGTGCCCTGGGCCAGGAATTGCGCGCGGCCTTCAACGATGGCCGGCCGGAAGGATCACGACCGTCGCGGTACGTCCGGCGATGAGCCTCATGCCGTCCGGCACATGGTCGAGGGCGACCCGCACTGGGACGCGTTGCGCAAGGCGAACCCAGGAGAACGTCGGGTTCACGTTGGCCAACCGGGAAGGACCGTCGGAGAGCTCGCGATCGGCAATGCCGCCAGCGATGCTTTCGACATGGCCCTCGATCGCTGCCACCTCGCCCATCAGGTGCACCTCGACGCGATCGCCCACCCGGATGTCGCGCAGCTTCGTTTCCTGAAAGTAACCCGCGACATAGATGCTGTCCGTGTCGACCAGGGCGAAGACCGAATTGCCGGCCGTGGCATAGTCGCCGGGCCGCACGCTGAAATTGGAAACGATGCCGTTCACCGACGCGCGGACCGTCGCTCGTTCCAGATTGAGCCTGGCGACGTCCCGGTCGGCGAGAGCCTTCTGGTAGGCCGCGCGCGCCTCCGCCGCCGTGGAGCTGCGCTGCTGCTGCTTCTCGATGGATATCTCGAGGTTCGTCAGGGCGAGATAGCGGTTCATCTCGCGCACCGCTTCCTGCGCCGCCGCGTCCTTCGCGGCGAGCATCGCCTCGGCTTCGCGCAGCGCGAGCTCGAAGCGTATCGGGTCGATGCGGAACAGGACGTCGCCCTTCTTCACCGCCTGGTTGTTTCGGACGGAGATCTCGGCGACCAGCCCGGAGACGTCCGGCGTCACCTGCACGATGTCGGCGCGCACCCGACCGTCGCGCGTCCACGGCGTATCCATATAGTAGACCCAGAGCTGCCAGCCGACCACGGCGGCGCTGAACGCCTTCGGCGCCAAGTGGCATGTCCAGTTCCTCGGGCCTCCCCTCGATCCGAGTGACGCGCCGAATCCCTGATCGACATGCGCCACGCCTTCAGAGGAGGCGTGGCGCCCGCAAGTGGAATGGGCTTGGTGTGCGACGGTGCATGCCGTGACGTTCACGCTGTCCGCACGGTCGTCGACAAACAGTCATTCGCCGGCGTCGAGAGGGTAGCCGGCCAGCGTCGCCTCGGCATTGTCGATCGCGGCAATCAGAGTCCGCAAAATCGCGGTCCGCGCACGCTCCCGATCCGTCAGAGCGACCTTCAGGTTGTTTCTCTGCGCTGCTTGAAGGCCTCCGCTGGCCTCGTTCCCACTCGATCGTCCCCGGGCCGCTTCGTGGTGATGTCGCAGGTCACTCGGTTGATCCCCCCGCACCTCGTTGACGTTTCGGTTGGTGACTCTGCTCCGGAAGGCGCGGTCGAACCGGTAGTAGTCAGCCGTCATGCCGGTCGGTCGAGGTGACGGCGCGCAGCGCACAGGCCTGGTCGTAGCTCTGGCCGTCGCCCATCACCCGGACAGTGCGCACCGGCAGCAGCGCAGCAGGGCTAAGGCCTGCCAGATCTCGTCAAGAGGAGGCCGAGCCTTTCCTTCGCGATGTTTGCCCGGACAGCGGATGGCGAAACCCGATCCCGGGAACGGGAGGCGTTTCGTCGGGTCGGGCGACAGGCCGCTCGATCGCGCGACCTTCCGTCCCCCGGAATCAATCGGCAGCTTCCGCTTCCAGAGCGTCGCCCTGCCTCTGTTCACCGTCGGCGCGACGGGTCGCCCGGTAGCGGCCGGGCGACAGGCCGTGATGCCGATGGAACAGCTTCGAAAACGCGGCAGAGGTCTCGTAGCCGACGCGCGTCGCAATCCGCGCAATCGCCTCGTCGCTCGTCTCGAGCAGGAATGCGGCCTCCGACATCCGGCGCGCGATCAGGTAACGGTACATCGACTGGCCGACCAGCCGGGTGAAGCGGGCCGAGAACGCCGAGCGGCCGAGCCCGACGCGCTGCCCGAGCTCGTCGAGGGTCCACGGCCGGTCCGGCCGTTCGTGGATCAACTGAAGCGCCGGTCCGATGTGCGGGTCGGCCATCGCGCCCAGCCATCCGCCCTCTCCCGGCGCGAGCGACTTGATCCAGCTCCGCAGCACCTCGACGAACAGCACGTCGGTCAGCCGTGACAGCGCGACGTCCTGGCCGGGACGAGCGCCTGCCGACTCAGCCACCATGCGCCGCAGGATCGCCTCGAGCCACGCGCCGTCCTCCGCCGGCTTCAGGAGAAGCACGGGCGGCAGCAATTCCAGCACGCTGCCGCGCGAGGGACGCGCCACCGTGAACTTGCCGCAGATCATCGTGCACCCGGGCTGCGCGCGGCCGCCGTGACGAACGACGCCATGGCGCGCCGAGGATCGATCGAGGTCGAGCACGGAAAACGGCCTCGTGCGGCGATCGGAATAGAGCCGGTGCGGCTCGCCGCGCGAGACGACGACGAGGTCGCCCGCGGCCATCGGGATCTCGCGCCCGTCTTCCAGAGCGAGAGTCGCCGAGCCGGTGGAGAGATAGTGGAACAGGGCGTACGGCCGCTGCGGCAACGCCAGGTTCCACGGATGGCCGAGCTCGAAGTGGTAGAGCAGCGTGCCGCCGAGGCGAACGCGGTCCAGCACTGCGGCGAGGATATCCATGGCGCCGATGCTAAGGCCGCGGACGATCCGACACAATACTTGGACGATCAGGCTCTACCGTCCGGGGAACCTCGACACCAGGTCCTGCCGACGCGAGCGAACGCCTGCAAGTGCCGCTCGTCCGTCAGCCAACAGGAGCCATCATGCGCACTCTTCTGCTTTCGACCGCCGCCGCCCTCGCGGCTGGCGCGGCATCCGCCGCCCTCGCCCAGCCGGCCGGCCTCCCAAAGGGGGCGGCGCACAACATCGTGCTCGTCCATGGCGCCTTCGTCGACCAGACCAGCTGGAAGCCGGTCGCCGACATCCTCACCAGCAAGGGCTACAGCGTCACGCTGGTCGAAAATCCCCTCACCTCGCTGCCTGACGATGTCGCCGCCACCCGGCAGGCGCTGGCTAAGCAGGACGGCAGGACCGTCCTGGTCGGCCATTCCTGGGGCGGCGTGGTGATCACGCAGGCCGGCAACGACCCCAAGGTCTCGGCGCTGGTCTACGTCTCCGCCTTCGCGCCCGACGTCGGACAATCCCTGGCGGCCCTCGCCAAGAGCGGTCCGCCAACCGCCGGGGCCGCCGCCATCCATCCCGACGAGAAGGGCAACCTCTATATCGATCCCAAGGCGTTCCCGTCGGCGGTCGCGGCCGACCTGCCGCCGCAGATCGCGGAGTCGCTGGCCAGCCATCAGCTGCCGCTGAACGTCAAGGCGTTCGAGGCTGCGGTCGATACCGCCGCGTGGCGCGACAAGCCGACGTTCTACGTGGTCAGCACCCAGGACAAGGTGATCGCGCCGGAGGCCCAGAAGTTCTTCGCCACCCGGATGAAGGCGCAGACGACCGACGTCGCCGGCAGCCATGCCTCGCTGGTCGTCCACGCGAAGGACGTCGCCGCGGTGATCGAGAAGGCCGCGCTGGCGAAGTGACAGGAGCGCTCCCGGCACCGTCGTGCCGGGAGCGCGTCCCCGTTGTTACCCTGCCAGGCATCCGGAGATGACATGATCGACCTCGACGCCCCACACAGCGACGCCGCGACGCTCGAAGCGGCCCCTACCCGCTACATCGAAGGCGGCGGCATCCGCTTCGCCTATCGGCGGCTCGGCCCGCCCTCTCGAGCGTCCACAGGAACGCCGCTCGTGCTCCTGCAGCACTTCTCGGGCAACATCGACGCCTGGGATCCCGCGGTCGTGAACGCCCTCGCCGCCGACCGCCCCGTCATCGCCTTCGACAATGCGGGCGTCGGCCGCTCGACCGGCCGGACACCCGACACCGTCGCCGCGATGGCACGGGATGCGGTCGCCTTCATCGACGCGCTCGGCCTTGCCGAGGTCGACCTGCTGGGCTTTTCCCTCGGCGGCTGCATCGCCCAGCAGATCGCGGCCGAGCGCGGACGGCTGGTCCGCAAGCTCGTCCTTGTCGACACCGCGCCGCCGGGCGGCGAGCAGCACCTGCTGGTGGTTCTCCAGGAGGCGTTTTCCCAGACCGATGCGCCGGACCCTCGCCTGCCGCTGTTCTTCACCAGGTCAGCCGCAAGCCGGTCGGCTGGCCTCGCGTTCCTGCAGCGGACGAAGGTGCGCCAGGAGGATCGCGATACCGAAAACGGCGCCGCGGTCACCGACCCGCAAGCCCGGGCGCTGATCGGCTGGTGCACCACGCCCGATCCCGGGAACGCCCTCCTGCATGCCATCCGCCAGCCCGCGCTGGTGATCAGCGGCAGCCACGACACGATGCTGCCCACCAGCAACGCCAACGCCCTGTTCAAGGAACTCGGCAACGCCCAGCTGATCCTCTATCCCGATTCGGGGCACGGCGCCCTGTTCCAGCACCACGAGACGTTCGTCAGCCACGTCCGGACCTTCCTGGACGCGCCGCCGACGGCGGCCTGAGACCTTGTTGCGGAGGACGACATGACAATCGCAAAAGCCGAGATCGACCGTTTCAGCGTCACCAGCTCGAAACCGTTCGACGCGGTGGTGGCAACGCTCAAGTCCGCGGTCGGCCAGCCCGACATGGCCGGCTACTTCAGGACGACTAGGGAGGCGACCTCCTTCGCGGAGCTGGAGCGCATCGTGAAGGGCGGACTCGGTCGCACGGGTTTCATGATGTTCGCCGAGTTCGACCTGGGCGCCGTCCTGCGCCTCGAATCCGGCGCCGCCACGCCCAGGATCGTGCGGTTCGTGATGGGCAATCCCCTGATCATGAAGGAGATGGTCAAGCACGTGCCCGATGCCGGTTCGTACGCGCCGGTCACCGTCCTCGTCGACGAGCGGCCCGACGGCGTCCATCTCTCCTACGACACGATGGAGAGTCATCTGCTGCCCTACGGCAGCGCCGCGGCGCTCGCCGTCGCCCGCGCTCTCGACGCGAAGGTCACCGCACTGCTGCGTGAGTGCGCGAGCTAGATCATTGCCGGGAGCGCGCCACTCAGGTCGCGGTAAACCGCGACCATGGCGCTCGTCTACGGTCTCGACACCCCATGAGCGCCACGGAGTGGCGCGCTCCCGGCAATGAGGCCTATTCCCACTCGATCGTCCCTGGCGGCTTCGACGTGATGTCGTAGGTCACCCGATTGATTCCGCGCACCTCGTTGATGATGCGGTTGGCGACGCGGCCCAGGAACGCATGGTCGAACGGGTAATAGTCAGCCGTCATGCCGTCGGTCGAGGTCACGGCGCGCAGCGCACAGGCCTGGTCGTAGGTCCGGCCGTCGCCCATCACGCCTACCGTCCGCACCGGCAGCAGCACGGCGAAGGCCTGCCAGATCTCGTCGTAGAGGCCGGCCTTGCGGATCTCGTCGAGATAGACGGCGTCGACCTTCCGCAGGAGGTCGAGCTTCTCCTTGGTGATGGTGCCCGGGATGCGGATGGCGAGGCCCGGGCCCGGGAAAGGATGGCGGTTCACCAGGTCGGCCGGCAGGCCGAGCTCCCGGCCGAGGTCCCTCACCTCGTCCTTGAAGAGCTCGCGCAGAGGCTCGACCAGCTTCATGTTCATGCGGGCCGGCAGCCCGCCGACATTGTGATGGCTCTTGATCGTGACACTCGGGCCGCCGGTGAAGGAGACCGATTCGATCACGTCGGGATAGAGCGTGCCCTGCGCGAGGAACTGTGCGCCGCCGATCTTCTTGGCTTCGGCTTCGAACACGTCGATGAACAGAGCGCCGATCGTCTTGCGCTTGGTCTCGGGATCGGTGACGCCGTCGAGCGCCTTCAGGAACTGCTCGGACGCGTCGGCGTGGATCAGCGGGATGTTGTAGTGGTCGCGGAACAGCCGCACCACCTGCTCGCCCTCGTCGAGCCTGAGCAGGCCGTGGTCGACGAACACACACTGCAGCTGGTCGCCGATCGCCTCGTGCAGAAGCACGGCCACGACAGAGGAGTCGACGCCGCCCGACAGGCCGCAGATCACCTTGCCCTTGCCGACCTGCTGGCGGACCTGGGCGATGGCGCGGTCCTTGAAGGCGGCCATCGTCCAGTCGCCCTTGAAGCCCGCGATCTTGAGGGCGAAGTTGCGCAGCAGCTTGGCGCCGTCGGGCGTGTGCATCACCTCGGGATGGAACTGCACGCCGTAGTACTTGCGCGCCTCGTCGGCGATGGCGGCGAAGGGCGCGTTCTCCGAGGTGGCGATGACGCTGAAGCCCGCCGGCAGCTTCGTGACGCGATCGCCGTGGCTCATCCAGACCTGCTTCTTGTCGCCCGGCTGCCACACGCCGTCGAACAGGGCCGACGGCTGCTTGACCTCGAGCTCGGCGCGGCCGAATTCGCGGTGATGGCCGGATTCGACCGAGCCGCCCAGCTCCTTGGCCATGGTCTGCTCGCCGTAGCAGATGCCCAGGACGGGCACCTTGGCGGCGAAGATGGCGGGATCGGCGGAGGGCGCCTCGCCCTCGATCACCGAGGCGGGCCCGCCCGACAGCACGATGGCCTTGGGGTCGAACTGTTTCAGCTTGGCCTGGTCGACCGACTGGAAGGGGTGGATTTCGCAGTAGACCCCGGCTTCGCGCAGGCGCCGGGCAATCAGCTGGGTGACCTGGGAACCAAAATCGACGATCAGCAAACGGTCGGCCATGGGGGGATATACGGAACGTCGCGGCGGGGTTCAACGGGGGAATCTTTGCCGCCTCTTCCGCCCTCCGGGCAATGCTAGGCTGCCCCCCGTGACCACCGCCGGATCCGGCTTCCAAGCCGTCTGCACCCGCGCGCTGAAGCGCGACGGCGTGATGGGCAAGCGGGCCGCCGTGACCCTGCACAACGGCTGGCTGGAGATCGCGGGCGAGGAAGGCGGCGCGCTCTCGATCGATCTGGCCGACATCGCGTCGATCCGCGTCGGCTACGACGAGAGCAAATACCGGAAGTACTTCCACACCAACATCGTGCGGAAGAGCCAGCCAACGCTCCTCGTTCTCAGCCCACTCTCCGACGATCGGAACTACAGCGCCACCATCCGCGCCCTGGCGGCGGCGCTCGCCGAGGCCGGCGGCTTCGATCGGATCGAGCGTGGAACGTCGGCCTTCTGGGCTTGGCTGGGGCCCGCGCTGATGGGGCTGCTGCTTCTCGCCGGCCTGGGCGTCGGGCTGTTCGTCCTCGCCGATCACGTCTGGTGGCAGCGGTTCGCCCCCGCGGCGGCGCCCGCCCTCCTGTTCGCCGTCCTGCTGTGGAACACCAAGGCGCGCCTTGCGCCGCGCCCGATCAAGGCGCTTGGCGAGCTCGACGGGCAATTGCCCTGAAGCACGGGCTCTATGGAGCGCTCACGCCCCACCCGGCCGGCAGGTCGGCGACATCGGGCCTGAGCGCCTTGGCGGCGATGGCGCGCTTGTTGTCGCCGCTCATGAGATAGGCGCTGGCGCGGGTGTAGTAGGCCTGGGCCAATTTCTCCGCGGGTTCGCGACCGGCCACGATGACGGCCCTGCAGCCCTCGATCATCTGCTCATTGCTGGATCGCTCGAAGCACCGGGCTCGGAACTTTGCCTCGTTCTCAGCCGCGGCCGGCAAAGCGACGGCCAGGGCGAACAGCATCGATGCCAAGGCAGCAAGACGGTGCATGATACGCTCGCCGCCGGTCACTTCGGCATCTTGATCGTGTCCCGGATGGCGCGCAGGGCAAACGCCGCCTTCGGAGCCTGGTCCGACCGCAGCAGGCAGCTCATCTGCAATTGACCGCGCGTGGTGTTGGCCAGGGACGTCATCACCACGGCCGACGGGTCCTGGCGCGACGGGCCAAGCAGTTCGATGCCCACGACATCGCCCAGGGTGAACGTCTCCTCCGACTTCACCTGCATGATGCGATCGAAGAGACGCCGAAGTTGCGCCAGCATCGCCTCATCTTTCCATCGGGAATTCAGCCATTGCTGCGTCTCCCCCGACGGCACCGCCTTGAAGTAGATGCCGCAAAGACGAGACTCCCCTTCGACGCGGCTCGGATAGCTGCCGACGGGATTGATATGCAGCGCGAGGTCGTAGCCCTCGCGCATGCCGCGCGTGATGGTGAAGTCATCCGGCGTCGCCACGGAAATCCCCGTGGTCGCGTCGTTGTAGGAGTCGGCGCTGGCTGGCGCGACGGCCGCGCCGGCGACGAGAGCTGCAAGCAACAGGCGACGCATGCGGACACCTCGTGGGGAACAGGCCATCATTGTCGCATGAAGAGCAGTCGGTCCCTACTGTGCCGAGTCGGCAACAGTTGGATTCAATTTGCTCGAGCCTCTGGCGCGCCGCGTGGGATGTCGGGTAACCGCGCCATCGCGTTCGCCGCTGAGCTGTACGGCAAGGCCGAACTGCGTCGCCGTCGTGCAGCCGCTGTCGATGCCGTTCCTGTTCACGTTCGTCGTGGCCGGCGCCGAACCCGGCCTGCGTCCGTTGGCCGAGGGCTCCCACTCGTCGGCCGGGCCGGCGATCAGCGACGCCGGCCGCTAGACCTGGACCAAGGTGCGGATCAGGGCTTCTCCGCCACGATGATCCGCACCGTGCGGGCGTCCAGGCTGGTCTCGTCGTCGGTGATGACAGCGACGCGGGCCGCCATCAAGACGCGGCCGATCTTGGTGGCGACGGCACGGCCGAGATCGGCGTCCTTGTTCCTCATCACCAGCACCACGCCCTTGAACGGCCACGGCGCCGACGATGAGGGTGGCGGCGCCGTACCGATTGCCGGCGCGTTCCCTGTCCCCGCCTTCACCGCTTCCACCACCTTCGACGCCAGGGCCTGCGTTTCATTGTCGGCGTTCGCCGTGTACACCTCGAACTTGACGTTGGGAAACTGGCTCATCGCCTTGGCAAGGTCGGCCTGCTGCGCCGGGGTAAGGTCGCGATCGGAGTCCCGCAGGGTCGCCGCCCGCACCGTGAGCAGCACGCCTGCAACCGCCATGACGGGGCAGAGCACGGCCACGGAACGCTTCATGAAGGGCCGAAGCGGCTGGGAGACGAACAGGGCGACCAGCCCGGCGCCACCGACGGCCATCAGCAGAATGCCCAGGCTGTCGAGAACCGAGGGATCGGAAAAAGGCGACATCCCTCACTCCTCCGTCGCGAGCTTGCGGCGTATCAGCGGCGCCTCGAGGTCGTACCAGGCGAAGGCCATTTCCTCGACATCGACGCCACCCAAGGTGTCGACGCGCTCGCCCACGCGCTCGCCGCCTAGCCCCTCGTAGAAGAAGCGCGTCGGATTCTCGGCCAGCATCCACAATACGGCGGTGTCGCAGCCGTCGGCGCGCAGCTGGCGGAACAGGGCGTCGAGCAGGCGGCGGCCGAGACCGCGATTCTGGAAATCGGGCTCGACGTAGAGCGTGAAGACCTCGCCGACGCGGATCTCGCGGCCGCTCAGTCCCTCCGGCGGATCGCGCACCGGCCCGCAGCTGCCGAAGCCGACCACGCCCATGTCCTCATCGTCGGCCACGAAGACGCCGCGCGATTCGCGCGGATCAGCCAGCACGCGCGACCAGTAGGCCGACTGGCGCACGTCCGACATGCCGGCCAGCATCGCGTCGGGCAGCAGCCCGGCATAGGTCGCCTGCCAGGTCTCGACATGGACGCGGCCGATGGCGGCGGAGTCGTTCTTGCGGGCGCGGCGGATGCGGATCACGTCCCTTCCTCCGCCTGCTCCGGCGGCTCTGGCTCTGCCTGCTCGGGCTGCTCCTTCGGCTTGCGCAGCAGCGTCGCGGCGAAGAAGCCGTCCGTGCCATGACGCAGCGGCGACAGGCGGAGGTAGGGTCCGCCGATCTCCGACGGCGGCTCGACGCCCATGGCGTCGCGCCATACGTCGCCGACGGGCACGGCCGCGAACTCGGGATGGCGTTCGAGGAAGGCTTCGATCTGGCGCTCGTTCTCGGCCGGCAGCACCGAGCAGGTGGCGTAGACCAGGCCGCCGCCGGGCTTCACCAGGCGCGCCGCGGCGTCGAGGATGGCGGCCTGCTTCACCGTCAGCTCGGCCAGGTCCTCGGGCCGGAGCGTCCAGCGGCCGTCGGGATTGCGGCGCCAGGTGCCGGTGCCGGTGCAGGGCGCGTCGACCAGCACGCGGTCGAAGGCGCCGGCCTGGCGCTTCAGCCATTTGCGGTTGTCGCCGTCCAGGGCGCGGCGCTCGACATTGTGGGCGCCGGCGCGGCGCAGGCGCTGCGCCGAGCGGTCGAGCCGGCTCTCCAGCACGTCCATGGCGACGACGCGGCCCTTGTTGTTCATGCCGGCGGCGATGGCCAGCGTCTTGCCGCCAGCGCCGGCGCAGTAGTCGGCGATCTGCATGCCGGGCCGCGCATCGACCAGGCCAGCGACCAGCTGCGAGCCCTCGTCCTGGACTTCGACCAGGCCGTTCTGGAAGGCCTCGCCCGCCACCACCGACAGGCGGCGCTTCAGCCGCAGGCCGTCGGGGGCATAGCGCATGGGCTCGGTCTCGATACCCTCGCGCGCCAGCGCCGCCTGGGCCTCGGCGACGGTGGCCTTCAGCCGGTTGACGCGCAGGTCGACGGGCGGCGGCGTCTCGAGCGCGGCGACCTCGCGACCCCAGGCCTCGCCGTAGGCCTCCTGAAGATGCGGCGCCACCCATTCCTGGACGTTGAGGCGCACCCAGTCGGGCTGCTCGGGATGGCTGAGCGAATGGCCCTCCATCTGGCGGAGCGCGCGATGTTCGGCCTCGTCGAGCGGCGCGGGCCGATAGCGGCCGCCGTCGAACATCGCCTCGACGTCGCCGAGCGCCAGACCTTCGACCACCATCAGGTCGGCGGTGACGATGCCGCGCGGCAAGGCGCTGGTCTTGTCGGCGGGATGGCCCGTGCGCTTCAGCCACCAGCGCAGCTGGCCCCAGCGGCGCAGGATGCCCCACACCCGATCGGACACGGCCCGGCGGTCGCCGCCGCCGATGTAGCGGCGCGCGCGGAAGTAGGCGTTGGCGACGAGGTCGGCCGGCCGCTCGGCGTGGCTGACGATCTCGTCCAGAAGTTCTATGGTGGCGGCAACCCGCGCGCCCGGCGTCACGTCGATTTTTCCTTTCCGTCCCTGCCGCTACGATGAATAAGCCTCGCGCGCAACGTCCCTCCTCCGACAGCGAGTGGTTCAGGCGCACCGTGCTGGTGCTTTGCGCCATCCTTATGGGCCTGGTGTCGCTGGAATTTGCAGTCCGGGCGTCGACCTGGGGATATCTCTTCGCCTATCCCAACTTTGTGCTCACGGCGCGCAGCGTTCTCGCCGAGCGCGACGCCGGCCGTTATGTGCATGACCGCGAGCTGGGTCACGTGCCGCGCGCCGGCTATGCCGCCCCCGGCACGACGATCGAGGCCGACGGGCTTCGACGCACGGGTGAGCAGGTCGCCGGGGCGCCAATCCTGGCGGTCGGCGATTCGTTCACCTACGGCGACGAGGTCAATGACGGCCAGACCTGGCCGGCGCAGCTGCAGCAGCTGACCGGGCGGCGGGTGCTGAACGCGGGCGTGAGCGGCTACGGCTTCGACCAGATCGTGCTGCGGGCCGAGCAGACGGCAGCCAAGTACAAGCCGGCCGTCATCGTCGTGAGCTTCATCGCGGACGACATAAGGCGCACCGAGATGCGGCGCCTGTGGAGCGCCGACAAGCCCTACTTCGTGATCGAGGACGGCAAGCTTTTACTGCGCGGCGTGCCCGTGCCGCCACGTGCGGATCCGGCGAGCACGCTCACCTTCTGGCAGTGGACGCTGGGCTACAGTCATCTGTTCGACTTCATTCTGCGGCGGCTCGACCTGCTGCACGACTGGTACGGCGACCACCAGCGCGTGCTGGCGCCGGGCACCGGCGAGTACCTCTCCTGCCTGCTGACCGCGCGGCTGGCCGAGCTGCAGAAGCAGAGCGGCGCCAAGGTCATCGTCATGGCCGAGTACGATCCCGTGGTGTGGGACGACCCCGCCTTCGCCGCCACGCAGCGGCACATGACGCAAGGGCTGCTCGCCTGCGCGACGAAGAACGGTATGGCGACCATCGACAGCTTCAACGCCATGGCGGCCACCGGTGCGCCGAGAAAGCTCTACGCCACCTGGCACATGAACGAGCCCGGCAACCGCCTCATCGCCGGGCTGGTGGCGGAGAAGCTGAGGTGAGTTCTTAGCTGGGAGCGCGCCACTCCGTGGCGCGTCTTCGCGTCGCCCGCTAACGTCGGGGCATGGAGCACAAGGGATGGCACTCCCGCGGCTATCTCCCGCACTTTGATTCGCAGGATGTCGTCCAGTTCGTGACGTTTCGGCTCACCGACAGCCTGCCAAAAGAGGCGGCGCTCCGACTGCGCAGTGCAGCTCAACCGGAAAGCCTGCGAGACGAATTCCTCGATCGAGGCTGGGGTGCCTGCTGGCTGGGAAATGACCGCGTCGCGCAGCTTGTCGAACAGGCCTTGATGATCTTCGACGGCGAGCGATATCGCTTGCATGCCTGGAGCATCATGCCGAACCACGTTCACGTGCTGCTCAGCATCATGCCAGGACGGCCACTTGGAACGGTCGTCAGTTCCTGGAAGCGATTCACGGCGCGCGAAGCGAACATCGCTCTCGGCCGCACGGGCGAGTTCTGGCAAGCCGACTATTGGGACCGATTCATACGAAACGAGGAGCACTTCTCGGCAACGGAGAGCTACATCGATCTCAATCCAGTCAAGGCCGGACTGGTTGCAGAAGCTCACCTATGGCCATGGGGCAGCGCGCGGTTGCGATGAAGACGCGCCACGGAGATGGGGTAACGGGCGTGCCAGCTGGCCTAGAGAGGTGGTCGTCCCTCACAGTGATGGTGTGAACGGAGTCGGGCTTTCGCCTGCTCCAAAGCATCAAGGAAGGACGACCATGAAGCACTATGCCGGGATCGACGTGTCTTTGGAAAGCGCCAGTGTCTGCATTGTAGATGAGCGCGGGCTGATCGTACGCGAGGGCAAGGTTGCCAGTGACCCTGAGGCGTTGATCGGGTGGCTGGTCAAGTCTGGTGCCAAGGTGGCGCTGATCGGTCTGGAGGCCGGCCCCTTGTCGCAGTGGCTTCATGCTGGGTTGAGCCAGGCCGGCCTGACGGTGGAACTGCTGGAGACCCGGCACGTTCGCGCCGCTTTCAAAGCGATGCCGGTGAAGACCGACCGCAAGGATGCGCGCGGGATCGCGCAGTTGATGCGCCTGGGCTGGTATCGACCGGTGCATTGCAAGTCGCTGCCGGCGCAGGAGATGCGAGCGCTGCTGGTGGCGCGCAAGCTGCTGCAGGAGAAGCTGCACGCCGTTGAGATGAGCCTGCGCGGGATCCTGAGGAACTTCGGGGCCAAGGTTGGTCAGACGACGGCGCGAAGCTTCGAAGGTCGGGTGCGCACGTTGGTCGACGGTCAACCGACGCTTCAGACGATAGCCGATGGCCTGCTGGCGGCGCGTACGACGTTGGCCCGCGAGCTGGCAACGCTGGAGAAGCGCGTGCGGTCGACCTCGCGCCACGACGATCGGGTCAAGCTCATGATGACGGCCCCTGGCGTGGGCAGCATCGTCGGCCTGACCTACGTGGCGGCGATCGATGCGCCTGAGCGGTTCCGCTCGTCGAGCAGCCTGGGACCGCACTTCGGCATGACACCCAAGCGATACCAGTCGGGGCAGATCGACATCAGCGGCCGCATCTCCAAGATCGGCGATGGCACGGTCCGCAGCGCCTTGTACGAGGCTGCCCACATCATTCTGACCAGGCCGGTCAAGGATGCCGGCGCTCTCAAGCGCTGGGCCCTCGCCATCGCCAAGCGAGCCGGCAAGAAGAAGGCCAAGGTCGCCCTGGCACGCAAGCTGGCGGTCATCCTGCATCGCATGTGGATGGACTGGATGCCGTTCGATCCAACCAAGGCCGTCGGCAGCGCCACAGCCTGATACGAAGGAGCCATTCGACAGTTCGAGCGGGCCTGCCATCAACCGCTCGAGGCGAGGTCCCGTCGCTGGGACGGCAATCAGGTCAGGCCGAGGAGCGCGCAGCAGCAGTCTGCGAAGACTGACTGCGCCACGGAGATGGACCGACTTGGTTCTTACGAATCTCATCATGTGGCGGCCGCAGCGCCGACCACGGACAGAAGCACGTGCCCGGCGACTGGACCCGACCTCAAGAGGGATTGACTTCTCAAGGCCCGTTACAGAAGTGGCGCGCTTCCAGCAAAGACTTCATCGCTGGGAGCGCGGCACTCCGTGCCGCTCATGGGCAAGTGGTTCGCGAAGAAAACGCGCCACGGAGTGGCGCGCTCCCAGCAAAGACTACATCCCACCCCGGTAGTTCGGTGCTTCGCGCATGATCTCGACGTCGTGGACGTGGCTCTCGCGCAAACCCGAACCCGTGATGCGCAGGAACTGGCAGTTCCGCTGCATGTCCTTGATGGTGCCGTTGCCGGTGTAGCCCATGGCCGCCTTCAGGCCGCCGACCAGCTGGTGGACGATGTTGCCGACCGGGCCCTTGTAGGGCACGCGGCCTTCGATGCCTTCCGGCACCAGCTTCAGCGAGCTCTCGACCTCCTGCTGGAAGTAGCGGTCGGCCGAGCCGCGCGCCATGGCGCCGATCGAGCCCATGCCGCGGTACGACTTGTAGGAGCGGCCCTGGTAGAGGATCACCTCGCCGGGCGCCTCGTCGGTGCCGGCCAGCAACGAGCCGATCATGGCGCAGTCGGCGCCGGCCGCGATCGCCTTGGCGAGGTCGCCCGAATACTTGATGCCGCCGTCGCCGATCGCCGGCACGCCCGCGGCATGGCAGACCTCGGAGGCTTCGAGGATCGCCGTGAGCTGCGGCACGCCCACGCCCGCCACCATGCGGGTGGTGCAGATCGAGCCCGGGCCGATGCCGATCTTGACGGCGTCGGCGCCGGCATCGATCAGCGCCTTGGCGCCCTCGGCGGTGGCGACGTTGCCCGCCATGATCTGGGTGTAGTTGCTGAGCTTCTTCACGCGCGTCACCGCCTCGAGCACGCCCTTGGAATGGCCGTGCGCGGTGTCGACCACGATCACGTCGACCTCGGCGTCGATCAGCAGCTGGGCGCGGCGCAGGCCGTCCTCGCCGACGCCGGTCGCGGCGGCGGTGCGCAGGCGGCCCTTCTCGTCCTTGCTGGCGCCTGGGAACTTGTTGGCCTTCTCGATGTCCTTCACCGTGATCAGGCCGATGCAGCGGTAGTCCTTGTCGACGACCAGAAGCTTCTCGATGCGGTATTGATGCAGCAGCCGCTTGGCCTCGTCAGTGGTGGCGCCTTCGCGCACGGTGACCAGGCGCTCCTTGGTCATCAGCGCGCTCACCGGCATCTTGTCGTCCGTGGCGAAGCGGACGTCGCGGTTGGTCAGGATGCCGACCAGCTTGCCGCTCTTCTCGACGACGGGGATGCCCGAAATGCCGTGACGCGTCATCAGCCCCAAGGCGTCGGCCAAGCTCTGTTCGGGATGGATAGTGACGGGATTTACCACCATGCCGGATTCGAACTTCTTGACCTTGCGCACCTCGTTGGCCTGCGCCTCGGCATCGAGGTTCTTGTGGATGACGCCGATGCCGCCGGCCTGGGCCATGGCGATGGCCATGGGGGCCTCGGTGACCGTGTCCATCGCCGCCGACATAAGCGGGATGCGCAATTCGACGGTCCGGGTAAGCCTCGTCCTCGTGTCGGTTTGATTGGGCAGCACCGCCGAGGCGGCGGGCTTCAGGAGGACGTCATCGAAAGTGAGCGCTTCCTGAAACTGCATGCCAACCTCCGTGAGGAGAAACAAAAAAGGCGGCCCGTCCCTCCAGAGAAGGCGGCCGCCGGGTTGGCGGCGCTTTGTACACTAAGGCGTGCTGAACGCAAGGGGTTGTGGGCGGTGGATAGAGCCTCTCGGGAAAACGCCCCCTGGCCGCACGAAACTGTCCGTGTGCTCAGTCGCCGAGCAACTTCCGGACAGGCCGCAGCGCTCGCGCCGGTCGCCCACCGGGGCGCTGGCCACAGGTGGCGCGACCCATGGCGGTCATCCTCGGAAGCCGGTCCCCACGACGTACATCTCCGCCGAATCGGCGCGGCTGGCCTCGGGCTTCACGTGGCGTACCTTGGCGAAGTCGCGTTTCAAGCGGTCGAGCAAGGTGCGCTCGGTGCCGCCGCGCAGGACCTTGGCGACGAAGCTGCCGCCCGGCTTCAGCACCTGGCGGGCGAAATCGTGCGCCGCCTCGGCGAGCCCCATGATGCGCAGATGGTCGACCTGGGTCTCGCCGGTGGCGGCAGCCGCCATGTCGCTCAACACGACGTCGGCTGGCCCGCCCAGCAGCTCCTCGAGCACGGCGGGCGCATCGTCGTCATAAAAATCCTTGGCCAGCACGGTGGCGCCGGCGACCGGCTCGATCGGCGTCAAGTCGAGGCCGGCCACGACGCCGCCGGTCTGCAGCGGCCGCACGCGCTCGACGGCGACCTGGGTCCAGCCGCCAGGCGCAGCACCGAGATCGACGACGCGGGCGCCGGGCTTCAGGAAACGGAACTGGTCGTCGAGCTGCAGCAGCTTGAAGGCGGCGCGCGAGCGATAGCCGCGCTTCTTGGCCTCGGCGACGTAGGGGTCGTTGAGCTGGCGCTGCAGCCAGCGCTGAGACGACACGGTGCGGCCGCGTGCGGTCTTCACGCGCACGGTGGCTCGGCGTCCGGTGGGCTTGCTCGATTTATTCTTCGTCACGGCAGCGGAACGGATCTGCCTCTCGGTCGGCCTGGCGCATGAGGTCCATTAGCACGCCCTCGCGCAGGCCGCGATCGGCCACGCGCACCATCGGCGCCTGCCACTGGCGGCACACCGCTTCAAGGATGGCGCCGCCGGCCAGGGCGAGATCGGCGCGCTCGTTGCCGATGCAGGGCATGTCGGTCAACTCGATGACGGATTTCTCCGACAGCTGGTCGCAGATGCGCAGGATGGAATCGCGGCCGATGCGCGAGCCGTCGACCAGGGTGCGGTTGTAGCGCTTCAGGCCGAGATGATGGGCGCTGACCGTCGTGACGGTGCCCGAGGCGCCGACCATCTGGACCTCGCCGCGGGCGATGGCGCCGCCGATGCCGTGCTTGGCGCAGAACGGCCGCAGGTCGGCGCGGATGCGCTCGACCATGTCGTCGTAGCAGGCGCGCGTGACGGGCTGCTCGCGCGGCTGGCCCTTGACGCAGGATTCGGTGAGGGTGACGACGCCCCACGGCACGGAGGTCATGTCCAGAAGCTCGGTGGCGACGCCGCCCAGGCGATCGGCGCGGCGGAAGACCTTGATCCAGCTCACTTCGGTCGAGCCGCCGCCGATGTCGATCAGCAGGCCGTAGGGGATTTCGGGATCGAGCAGGTTCTCGCAGCTTGCCAGGGCGAGCCGCGCCTCCTCGGCAGGCGGGATGACCTCGAAGCAGAGGCCGGTGCGCTCTTTCACCAGGGCCAGGAAGTCCTCGCCATTGCAGGCGCGGCGGCAGGCCTCGGTGGCGATGTGGCGGGCACGGCTGACCCGATGGCGCTCGATCTTGGACGCGCAGACGCCCAGCGCATGCAAGGTGCGCTCGATCGCTTCGCCGCACAGCGACCCGTTCAGCGCCACTCCCTCACCCAGCCGGACCGGCCGGGAGTAGGCGTCGATGACTTCGTAGCCGTCGACCGACGCCCGGGCCACCAGGAGCCGGCAATTGTTGGTGCCGAGATCGATGGCGGCGAAAGTGTGCGCAAAACGACCGCTGTGCCAGCCTCCTTTGTTCCCCCCTGCTTGGGGAGTGGATTCCCCGGCCATCTGGAACTCTTTCCTTGGGCCGATGGTAACCCAGGGAAGAGGCCGGGGCGAGACCTCAGAACAGGCGTCTCGGGAACGCCACGTGCCGAGAGGTCCATTCTGCACGCCGGCCAAGCACGTTCTGCTTGGGTTACCGGCCACCCGCCGAAGTCGCTCCCTACTCTCGAGCCTCCCTGGGGCCGGACGGGCGCGACGCTGCGCGAATTGAGAGCTACGCGCCGCGCCCGTCCGCGCACTTCCTTCTTCCTCGGGCATCACCGCGGCTAGACATTTTGAGGCGCAGGTCATCGGCCCTCACCTCTGCAAGCGCGCGATTGGTCCCGCAACCGACCATAATCCGGCATCATCACGCCGCGTATTATGCCATCGCGAGGGAGAGTCGCGAGTTCGCCCGCTGCGCCGCGCTGTTGTTCGGCCGAGTACTCGACCTCTCGCGGGCAAGCGCTAGAAACTGCCGTCGCGCAGCCGGCGGTCGACGTCGTCAGGAGTACGAGGGCCATTAGCGTCCGCATCGGTGATGCTCCGTTGAGTTGCGATGGTCTTGCCGAGCTGGTCGGCGCGCTCAGCGTTCCCGCCGGCAGATCGGCCTTCCAGGTAAATACCGCCGGCGACTGCGAGCGCGGCCACCACCGCGCCTGCAATAAGCCAGAGCCTGCCCGTCATGTTGACAGCACCTCCCCGCGCCGCCGCTTCTGAAGGTAGCGCCAAAGCATGTACGCTGCGGCCGCCAACGCGATCACCGACAACGCCGCGCCCCCAAGGGCCATCACATTCCGAAGCGATGCGCCTGTTGTGGCGATCGCGTTCAGCACGGGCGTAACCTGATCCGCCACAGAGCCGATGCCAGCGGCAACCGTCACGCCGCCGGCGATAACGGTCCTGCTGCTCGTGGCAGGCGTCGGTGGAGCGACTACCTGCGGCATGTCTCTCTCAACCGAGCTTTCCGGAGTCAGATAGAACGCCGTCTCGGCAGCACGGCGACGGGTCAGCCCAGGCATCTCTTGCAGCCGGCCATTCACCATCGCCTTGTTCCACATGCCGAAGGCTCGTGCAGCACCTTGGTGATCACCCAGGCGATGCAGCCGCAGGACTGTCGACCCATTAAAGCCCGCGACACCGATGTTGAAGGCCAGCGAGACCATGGCGTCGAATTCATGCTGGCTGGCGTCACAACCGCCCAGCGCATCGTCGACTGCTCGTCCGTAGGCGTCCAGGTCGGCCTTGAGCAGGGTATCGGCACGCCCCTCGGTAACCTTGTCGCCAGGCTGGACACCGTCGGTGTGGCCATAGCCGATCGTCCACTTCCCTGCCGGGCAGAGGTAAGCGGTCAGCGACAGCCCTTCAAACTGCTGGATGAGGGCACGGCCCTCTGCGCTGATTTCGCGTGTCATCATCGACCTCCTATTGGCGCTAGCTGCCACAGCCGTCGCTGCAGCTCCTCGATTTGCTGGTCTTGCAACACCGCTCCCGTCCCCTATTCCTTTCGCTCCTTGGCCTTTACGCGTTCGCGCTGCTCCACCGTCAGCAGAGCCTCGAGCTCGGCAATGCGAGCGTCTTTGGTTTCACCCTCCGCGATCAGCTGGGCGATCGTGAGCGCGTCCTGCCCGATGCGCTGGCCCAGGAACTCCGCGCCCTTATGGAAGGGACCAGCGCTCATCTGCCGTACTGGCCCGCGTAGCTCGCAACGGCGCGCTCCATGACGAACTGGACGTATTCGTCATCCGTCGTCCACGGCCCTGGATCGTCCGCGCCTTTGCTCTTGTTGTAGGCTTCGCGCGCGGCGGTGATGCCGGCGAGCTTTGCTGGTTCGGTGATGGTAACGCTGAAGACAGCCATGACAGTTTCCTCCTTCAGGGCTCAGTGGCGATGACTTGGATGGCGCCGGTTGGAAAGCGCACCACGAGCTGCGTCTTGCCGCCGCCATCGTCGCGACAATAAAAGTAAGCGTTGTTGCCGGAAGGCGCGGACGGATCAGTACGCTCAGTGAGGCGGATGGCGGCACCGTTCAAACCGCTGTCGCTGATGCCAAGCAGACCATCGCCGATGTCCAGCAATTGCGTCGAGCCTGCGAAACGAAGCCCGCTTGCGAACCCCGCTGCTGTACTGATGATGCCGGTGCGATCGACTGAGAACACATTGCCGCCAGCGCCGATGCGCCCACGCACCAGATAGTGCGGCCCGGCGCCGATCGACGTCTCGGTTGGGTTGATGTCGAGGATGGTATAGGTCCCGGACGCCTGATTGATCGATGGCGCAAGTCGAGTATGAAGCTGATTGGTGCTGGTCAGACCGATGCCATACACACCGAATTGTGCCTGAGCGGATGTCCCGTCACGACGAACCGACACCGGGGCGACAGGGCCGTTTGCCGGCGTGTAAGCGCCGTCCTCCACACCAATGACGGTGCCTGCTGCCTGCAGGCGCAGAGCCCGCGCCACTCCTGTCCCCGCTATTTCCTGCGAGTCCAATACGAAGACGTTGCTGCTCCACTTGAGAGCGGCGCGCTCGTAGTTCGACGAGTCCGTGAAGGTATTGTAGATGCGAAACGCCTGGGCGTTTACCCCATTCCGCTGCGCCAACGTGCCGGCCGCGTCTCTGAATATCGCAGTGTCGAAACTCGACACAGCCCCGCTGGACCATCCATAGGACCCCTGATTGACGATAGTGTTGGCCGCGAAATTCAGACGGTCGGCGCCGCCCACGCAGTACGCCGTCTGGCCGGATCCGAGCCGTCGAAAGCCGGTGCTCGGCTCCGCCGCAAAGGCCGCTCCGGGTGCGTTGGTCGTGCCATCCGGCCATACGGATGGTTTTGCGGTGAGTGCGGCGACGATGGTCGCGGAGCTGACCGGCGGGGCCCCGAATCGGATCATTCCCGTTCTCCCTAACCGAAGTAGAGGACTTTGACGGTGGCGCTCGCCGCCTCTTCGATCAGGCGGACGTTCGCCAGATCCTCGCGAGTGGTGACCGTCAGGTCCTGGCCTGCGTAGAGCAGCGGATCGGCCGACGTCGGCGTGGTGCCGTCGAAGGCGATCCGGACTCCCTGCGTCTCCGGGATCAGCACGGCGGAACGCGCATTGTCGGGCAGCGCGAGGCTTTTCGCTGTCGACAGCGACGTGATCTGCTCGGTGCCGACATAGCGGTCATTGCCGAGCGTGGTTGGAACGTTGCCCATGGGTTACTGCCTCTCAAATGCGGATTAGGTAATTGAGGACTCGGGTCGGCTGGACGATGCTGAAGGCGCCCGAGGTACCGGATGCCGTCACGACCACGGGAATGTTGATGTGAACGGCGTGTGTATGATTGAGCGTAACCTGCTGCTCCTGTGGTCCGGCTGAGCTACGGAACTCCGCTTGCCCGGCACCATCCGTTATCGCGGTACCAATCGCCGCGCCGGAGCCGCTGACGGTCGTGCTTGCCGTGTTCGTTTGGCTGCCAAGTGCAGCATTGAGCAGACCTGCGCCTGCAAGATTGCCGGACTCGGACCCGCCCATGTCGCTTTTGCCGGCGGGAACGCGGCCCCTCAGGTCAGGCAGCTGGAAAGTGGTGCTCCCATCTCCGGCGCCGTAAGCCGTGTCGATGGCAGCGAACAGACCAGCATAGGTCGTCCGCGACACGATCTGTCCGTAGCATAATAGCGAACCCGACGGCGCCGTCCGCCCAGCAAACGGCAGGACCTCACCTGTCCTGTTCGGGTAGTCAAGGAGCCGATAAGCGCCGCTGTCACCGTGGAAGGCAACGCGGAACACCTGATTGACGCCAACCAGGCCCGGCGGAGCGATCCGCCAAGCCTCTGCCGCATAGTAGTGCAGCGGCGTTGCTCCCAGATTGTTCACGTTGATCGTGGCGTCGATTCCATTGGCCGCATGGAACTGCATGAGGTGCGTCATGCCGTCGACCCGGCCGCTCGGGGCCACCGCGTAATTCAGCACGTAAGCTGTCGCGGAGCCGCTCGTGAGCCTGGGGATCGTCCAACCGTAGAACCGCTTCAAGGCGCCCTGATGAGCCCGCAGAACGTTGTTGACGCCGCTCGGCGCCATTCCTTCGGGGGCGCCATCGGGTGCGCTCGCCGTGTTGGCGTTGTCGTCCTCGTTCCAGCTGGCCGCGGTGATGTCCATTACATCAGCCCCCGCGGGGTCGCTGCGCGCCCCATGATGACGTGGCGCCCGCCGATCTCACGCGTTGGCCCGCCGCGCGCCTCGACGTCCTGAGCCATGGGGCCGACGACCTTGGGATAGGTCTTCGGATCATCCTTGTAGCGATAGGCGTACATCGGCAGACCGGTGAGCGGATCGACGCCCAGCTTTTCGATGTCGGTCTTCATTCGCCGATCGCTGGCGATCCCGAGATACGGCAAGCTTTCGATACCCGTGCCGACGATGGATGCGAGTGGACCCAGGATGCTTCCCAAGCCGCCGCCACCGCCACCGCCGGTGTTCCATCCCATCGTGGTGCCGCTCCCAAGCGTCTGCCCTCCGGGGAACATGCCGAGGTAGCGCTGCGCCATTCCGGTCAGGTAGTCGGGCTGGGCATAGAAATTGGAGCGACCGGCGTCGAGGCGTGCCTGATTGTTCGCCGTGTCGCTCGCGCCGATGCGTTGGAGCATGTCAAGCCAGCCGCCCGCTTGGTTGCTCATCTGACCGAGGGCACCGGGAAGCATTGAAGCCGCAGATGATTGAAGCCCGCGCTCCATGCCATAGATATCGGAAGCGGCTTTGGCAGATGCGTCTGCCTGCGCTCGAGCAACGTCGCTCTGGAACTTGTCGCGCAAAGACTCCCACTGCAGCCCGCCGCCGGGCCGGCCCGCGCTGCCGAAGGTCGCCTCCAACGACGGAAGAACGCGGTCGGCGAATTGCTCGTTCTGGGGCCGAAACATGGCCTCGAGAGAGCGCGCCATGTAGGGATTGCCTGCGTCGAGGTATTTGCCGCTTGCGGCATCGCCAAGATAGTCGACCGCCGGGCTGAATTTGTCGGCCAGGGTGTTAAGACCGCCCGTCGCCCATCCCCAGGTCGCATCACGCGCCGACTGCTGTGCCGGCGACGCGCCGGCAATTTGGGCGAGCGGCGCATTGGGATTCAGATCTTCCCACCTGCGCAGTCCGGCCAGCTGTCGAAGCAGATCTTCCTGCACATAGGGATGCGGCTCCGACCTGCTCTGATTGCTCGTGCTCTGCAGCTGCGTGCCTGGTGTTGCCTGACCGCCCATCAAAGCCTCCTCATCCATGAAGCCTTGCCGTCGACGATGACCGGCTCGCCGCCGGACAGCCGAACGATGCGTTGCCAGCCGCCGCGGCTTTGCGTGCCCCAGACATGCGTGCAGCCCAGTGAACGCGCCCACGGCTCGACAGTGGCCAGGAAGTTGGCGGTCCATTCGGCCATCCGCGATCCTCCCACCAGCCAGAGCCGGCAGCCCTTCTCCCCGATCAGCGTGATCTGCGTGGTGACGGCGGCGATCACCCTCCTTCGCGCCTTCGGCGCTTCGGAGGACAAGTCCTCCGAAGCCGAAGGCGAAGGAGGATCGTCGAGGACAGCCCACAACTGCGCCTGTCCGTGCAGCAATACTCCGAGGACTTCTTGCTCGGTGCCGCCGTTCGTGCGCGCGGCAGCGCGCTCGAGCAGCGGCCAGGCCTCTGGCCAGAACAAGCCAAGATCGCGGCGCGGTATGCCCATGAGCATCATGTGGCAATCACGTAGTTGAGGATGAGGGTCGGCTGCGTGTTGTTGTGCGCGCCGCCGCTGCCGGCGTTCTGGACGCTGATGCCGGTGTTCGACGCATTGCTGCCGGCGACGTTGAGATTGTTGCCGTCGCCCCACGAAGCGCGCCCCGTGAAGGTGCTGGCGGGATTGCCCGCCGGCGTCGTATGCGAATGGCCGGGATCGGTAACGCCATGGCTGTGTACGGGCATCTCGCCCGTGACGAGCGTATGGGTGGCCGCGCCGCCGGTACCGCCGAGGCTCGTGCGGTTGGCGACGCCGCCGTTGAGGCGGCCGGCATCGCTGCCGCCCATGTCGTCCTTGCCCGCCGCCACGCGGCCGCGAAGGTCGGGCAGGTTGAAGGTCGTCGACCAGTCACCCGGGCCGTAGGCCGTGCCGATCGCGGTAAAGAGATCGGCGTAGGTCGCGCGCGAGACCGCCTGGCCATGGCAGAGCAGCCAACCGTCGGGCGCCGTCGCGCCGGCATAAAACATGATGCAGCCCGCCGGCACGCCCAGCAGCGTGTTGTAGTCGCGGATCAGCACGTTCACCCGCTCGGTGATCGAGCGCGTGTCGGCAGTCAAGGGCAGCGCAGGAAGAGTCATTGCGCACCTGCCGGCCGGACATCGAGGTCATCGATGCCCTGCATGTTCTGCCACGTCCCGCCAGGCGTCTCGCCCGCCGGCATGGTGGCGCGCACCCTGAAGTACCTGCCACTGCCGTAGACTGGCGCCATGCCGGCGGGCGTGAGGCTCGCCGGAGGGCCGTAGGCGACGGTGGACTGCTGCGTCTCGCGCGCTCCGAGTTGGATCTGCGGGCTACCACCATCGATCAAGGGCCGAAGAGCGCGGACCACTGATCGCATCCCGGCCTTGCCGGGATTGAATTCCCCCGTCTCCACCGTGGCCGCCAGCGACGGACCGGAGAACGAGCCGCTGCAATGCGACGTGTCGAAGGCGAACAGCAGCAGCGACAGGGTGCCGGTCCAGAAGGACGAATCGAGCGAATACGGGAGGGAGTCGAGGTCGCCGTCGCCAAAGTCATCGAGGTCTTCCAGGGTATAGGCCTGCTGGCTCACCCCCCCGAACACCAGCTCGCACTCGACGATCGCCCGGCTCCAACGCTCGGTGTGCCAGTTGTAAATCAACAGGCGGTTGGGGATGCCGCCGACGCCGCCGCCGTCAGCGGGATAGGCGTAGACGTACAGCCCGCGCACGGGATCGATGGCCGACGAGCTGAAAAACTGCTTGGTCTCGTCGAACTCAGCCCAGAAGGTGCGATCGACCTTGCCGCGGCCGATCGGTGCGATGGCCTGGCCGCTGCGCACCATGTAGAAGCCCGACTTGTGCAGGAAGAACGCCATATCGAGCAGGCCGGCGACACTGCCGGGCACGCTCGCGCCGATGTCGTTGGCGATCTTATCGATGCGGAAGACCACCGGCGGACCTTCGTAGGTCATGCGGCGCACACTGGTTTCCTGGAAGATCAGACCGTATTCGCCGCCGACCAGACCCGTGACGTTACCGCCGTCAGGGAGGTCCTGCAGGTCGGCCTGCGCGCTGAGCGAGGTGCCCCAGATTTCGCAATTGTTGAACCCGGACCACTGGACACGCTGCGGCGCGTTGCCAATCTTCCCTATCAGGACGAAATCGCGGACCGTTGTCACGAACGTGCCAACCGGCGGCGTGCCGCCGAGCGCCATCCAGTTGGTTCCGGTGCCGAGGTCGAACTTCTGCGGGGCATCGACACCGTTGACGGCAATGGCGAGCGCGCCGAACTGCGCGAAGCGCCACAGGTTGTCGCCGCCCGGCGCATAGGGCCCACCCGCCGTGCGCGACACGTCATTCCAGGTCGTGTCCGTCAGCATGTAGAGCTTGCTGGCATCGCCAGCGAACATCTTTGTAGCGCCGGCTATGCCGCGGAACCATGCCGCGCCTTGGGCACGCAACGCGATCGGATCCGACACGCCCGCGAGACTGTTGAGTGGCCGGTAGCTCTCCTCTGCCGGTACGACATTGAGCGCCTCCCGCGCCCACTGGCCAAGCGCAGGCATGTCAGGGCGCCATTCGGCAAACGGAATGAGGGTCATGGAAGCATCCCCGCTCGCAAGCGGATCACGGGCGCAGCCGACGCGGTGATGCGCTGGGTGCGTGCATTGAGGCCGGCGACGCTGGCGTTGTAGAGCTGCAGGTAGCGCTGGGCGCCAAATTCGTCCTGCGTGAAGACTGCCGCCTCGATCAGGCAGCCGAAAAGGTACACGTCCGGATATCTGGTCAGGATGTCGTTGGCAGTAGCGCCCGTGGGCGTCTCGAGCTTTCGATAGTAGCGGAGCGTCGCCGTCGCACCGGCCGGATCGTCTTTCACGCGGAAACTCGTGCCGGAAACAGCGATCTTGGCGACGCCACCCAGGCGTTGAGCACCGTAGGCGTCAAGGGTGCGCTGGCTCACGATGTCCAGCAGGGTCTGGGGACTGTTGAGCAGGATGCTGATGAGCTCGATGAAGCTTTCAGGCTGCGCCACCGTCGCCTGTAAGACGAACGTGGAGTCCGTCGCCTCCATCTCGACGATGCGCAATGGATCGGACCGCAGCGGATTGCCCGCATCCTCCGTTGCGTGGCCGTAGTACATGCGTCGCTCGCAGCCGTGCAAAAAATCGTCGAAGCGTGAGTCGAGCAACGTGTCGCCCGTGCGGGCCAGCCAGGCGAGAACACCCGCTCTCAAGCCTGTGTAGGTGGAGATCTGCGCAGACATTTTTCCTACTTGGCTCTTTCCGCCTTGGCCGAGGTTTCGGCGGACATGCCGGAGCCTCGTGGGACAGGGCCTACTTCGTCGTTGTTGGTCCAGAGCACTCGTGCGCCGAAGCCGCATCGCGGCGAAGGAGTATCGGTCCGCAGCCAGCGCCAGTCGGCATCGTCCAGCAGGGCGTCGACCTTCTGTTGATGGTCGGGGTTCCAGTAGTCGACGCCGAGCTCGTTGCGCCACTTGGCAATGACGATCAGCGGAATGCGCGCGACCATGCGGACGTCGCGGGCCGTGTTGTAAGAGTCGCAGTGGTTCCGCGCCTCCCGGTTCAGATCAAGCAATGCCTCCACCTGCTGCGACGATTTCTGCGCCCAGTCGCCTTCCCCGTTCTCCAGCCACCATTGCGCCAGGCCGGATGCGGGATCGAAGCCGAGAAGACGCGCCGTCACGACAGACCTCCCTCGAGCGGAGCCGAAAGTATCTCCGCCTGGTTGCGATCGGAGAGGAAGCGCGCAAGGTCGGCCGGTACCGTAAGTCGGGTGCGCTTCAAAACTCTGGATGTCGAAACATCGGATGCCGCCCAAGGGCCTCCGACGTTTCCCGAAGCGTCGACCGGGAGGTAGACGTGGTCGACCGTGATCACGACGGCGACCGCCGCCTCTGCCATGCAGGCGCCTGCCGATTTGCGAGAACGCGCCGATTTGGGCTTTGTGTTGGTCATGGATAGTCCCTCGCTTCGCGCGGGATGACGGCTAGGTAAGATCGGCGACGATGCCGTTGCCGGCTTCGTTGCGGCTTTCGAGGGTGACCTCGCCGATGATGTGGAACTTGCGGGCGTCTCCGGTCTTGGCGAGCTCCTCCTTCTTCCACTCGCGCAGCCACAGGAGGCGCCACAGCGTCGGATCGATGACCTCGATCTCGCGCCCGCGTACGAAACGGCTGGCCATCGCATTGAAGGTGCCGAAGTCGCTGACATAGCGATCGACGGCGCCGATCACGGTCGCGGCCTTGCCCTTGGGTTCCTGATATTGCGTGGCGATGCCGGTAAAGGCGGAGAACGCCTGCTTCTGCGTGCCGCCCATCAAGAGCAGCGTCGGCTTGCCTCCTGCCGTCCACACCGACTTGATCACCGTCTTGAGCAGCGGTTCGGTCGAAACGCGCTGTGTCCCGTCGGTCGGCGCCACCGTGTTGCCGCCAGTGAAACCGCCAGATGCACCGCCGGCCCCTCGTGAGACATTGGTGGCTACCCAGCTCTCGAAGCCGCCCATCTTGCGCGTCACCGCACCCGACTGCGCCATCGAAGGCTGGTTCTGGCAAGCGATGGCTTCGAGATCCATCTTGACGCGACGGCCGGCCAGCGCGGTCTGGTAGCTGATCTCGCTGTCGCGCCCTGCCTTCTTAATCGCCTCCTGGGTGTTGGAGATGGTGAAGGGCTTCTTCAGGATCTGCGTGCGGTTGCCCGCGCGCACCGTCGGCACCACTGGCGAGGCCGTGCTCTCGTCGCCCTCGAGATTGGAGTTGTTGGTGTCGGCGTTGCCCAGCGTGTCGAGCTGCCATTCCTCATAGGTTGCGTCGGCCTGGCCGGATCCGATCATGCTGATGAACGGCGTCTCGTCCCGGTTCAGGATCGTGATGATATTGTGCAGCGATTCGCGGTTACCCACGGCGCTGTTGGTGATGAAGGTGTTGACCGGTGCAGCCATGCGCTGCGCTCCTCCTCGTGCTTAGAGACCATTGAGGCGGATGAGCTCGGCCGCATCGGCGATCGAGGTTCCTCCGCTTCGCCTGAACCGCTCACCGACTTGGCGAACCGCAGCGCCTTCCCGGTTGTCGAGCCTTGCGGCAGGTCCGGGCGCGATGCGGGTCGGTGTCGCCTTCGCGGGATTCCTCACAGGAGTGGCCGCTCCTTCACCGCGCTCGCGGCTTCGGAGGGCGAGTTGCGCGCGCTCCCAGCGCATGGCGGCCAGCGCAAGCTCTATGACAGGGGCTTCGTAGATCGCGGCGATGCGATCGGCCGGGATGCCCTTCTCGAACAGGAAGCGGCTGAGCGCATCGTAGGTCTGACGCGCACGGTCGGGACCGAAGAATTCGGGCAGCTTCTCGGCCAGCTTGGCGTGCTCGTCCCGGCGCGCCGTCAGCTGCTCCTGCTCAGCTTTCTGCTGTGCCGCCGCCCTGTCGGCCTCGCCCCGGCGATCGGCCTCGGCCAGCAGCGCCTCCTCTTCCTGGCGCTGCTGGATCAGGCGCTGAACACCTTCCGGATCCTTCTCTGCAAGGGCTTTCCAGTCGACGCCAGACCACTTGTCGGCAAAAGCCTTGCGGAGAGCCGGTCCATTCTGTTCCCACCATGCGGCGGCCTGCTCAACAAGCTTGCCCGCGGCCTGCGAGGCCTTGGCGGCATCGTCACGGGCCTTCGCGGCTTCACGCGTCTTTTGATGCAAGAAGGCGACGCGCTGCTGCTCGTACTTGCGCAGCACAGGGCGCAGGTCTTCCGGCACTTCGCTCCAGCGCGCCTTGTCATCGATGGTCCAGTAATCCGGTGCATCGTCGACAACGGCTGGCTCCAGCTCTTCGTTTCCGGCAATCTCCGCGCCCGCCTCGGCGGCTTCCTGTTCCGGCGTATCGCGCGAGTCGGCTTCGGATTCCTGCTGCGGGCCCGGCTCGGCGTCAGCCTCCGCCATCAGGGCAACGGCCTCCTGAACGTCGACCGAATCGGGCGCACCCATGTCGTTATCGGCGGCCATGGATCGCCTCCCTCAGGCTGTCGCGACGTTCATTTCGATGGGCACCCGCTTCGTGCTCCTTGACCAGCGCTGCGAGGCCGGCCTTGAGCTCGGTGGCGATACGAGCGCGGTTGTACGCGATCTCGCGGGTGGTCATGTCGTCTGGATCGCTGGTGAGCACACGGCGCATCTCGGCGTTGACGAAATCGTCGAACAGCCAGCCGGCGCCGGCCAGCAGCTCGCGAGCCTGCTGCACCTTGCGGTCGCGCGCCTGCGTTGCCGTCGTCTCAAGTTCGTTGCAAAAGAAGGGGCCGTTGTTGGCCATGATGCCGATCCCTCGTGATGAGCGTCGGCAGGGATAGGCCACAAAACTGGGTAAGGAAGTCAATCCAACTTTTGACGTCCATCGACATGGAGCGTCGACTGCATTCCGCTCTTCAGCCGCTGGATCTCAACCCAGTGTCGCGCCTTGAACCTTGCAATCTCGATCTCCGCCGCCGCTTTCTGTTCCTTGATGCGGATTTCGGCCGCCGTCTGTTCGCGCAAGCGTTCGATCTCGGCGTTCGCGAGCATCACGCCGGGATCGATCGGAATCGTCGGCGGCGCTGGCGGTGTGCCCGCGGTTACCTGCTCCGTGGTCTGGAAGAAGAGCCCCGGCGTCCGATAGCCCAGCGTCTCCGCCAACTTCTGAGCACCGCTCGCAATATTCCCTGCGGTCACGAACGGCCCGTCCGTTCGGCCGCCTTGCAGCGCAATCAGCTTTTCCTGCAGGCTGCCAATCATCGCGAGATGGCCCAAGGACTGCTCGCGGTTGCCGATGCCCACGACATCGACGGAAAGGTCCATATCGTCGGGCCACTGGGTGGGATCGCAATCGGCAAAGGCGCTGGCCCCACCCGGCCAGTACCGAACCGGGCCCGTCGCCGCCTGCCGGATGGCGCGATAAATCAGCCGGTACAGCCGTTTGATGGCGGTCTCGGCGAAGACGCGGGCGATCAGGTCCTGGCGCTGCTGGCTGGCCGACATGATGCGGTCGAGGCCGCCCAGCGTCTTGTTCAGGCTGTCGGCATCGAGGCCCTGGTTGTAGCGGCTGACGCCGGTGCGGTTCTCGCGCACGCCGGCGAAGTGCTCCAGGGCCGTCAGAGCCCCTGCGGTGACGTTGGGCACCTGCAGCCAGGCCACATGGTTGTCGCCGGGACGGGCACCGGCGCGGAGCCGGATGGGCGCACCCGGCGTCCAGTCGATCAGGCTGTCGAAGTCCACGTGATCGGAGATCACCGGCCGCGGCCGGTTCACCAGGTAGAGATTGTCGAGCAAGCCGCGCGTTATCACCGAGCCCAGCTGCTGAAGGTCCTGCACCTGGTCGAACAGGGCGCGGCCCACCAAGGCGTGCGGCATCAATATGGGAGTCGCGAGCGCGACCGCGGCCGGGCCATCCCACCGCATGCGCTCGATGATGCGGCCAGCCGCCGCCGCGCCGCCGGTTCCGGCACCATGGGCATAGACCACGCGCAGGAGCTCGGAGACGCCGTCCCCGTCGTCGTCGGCGCGGATATAGGCCACACAAAGCCAAAGCGGGCGCTCGCTGTCGTGGCTATCCTTGCGCTCCTGACCCGCAACGAAACCTTCCTGGCGGTCGTTCTCTTCCGTCGACACCGGGCGATGGCCCTCCAAGGCCTCGATCTCCTCCTCGTCGAGCCCCAGCTTCGCGAGTTCCGACGCCGTGGTGCGCTTGACGTACCCCAGGAAGGAGGCCTTGTCCTCGTGGCGCGCGCCGGGACTGAAGCGGATATCCTCCGGGGCGATTCCTTCGATCACGACACGCCGGCGCCGATGCGTGATGGTCATCGTGCCCGACAGGTGCTCTTCGGCCGGCAAGGGGAGAGGCACGTCCGGCAGCTCATGCGCCAGGGCGATGGTCGCAACCGGTTCCTTAACCTTGTCGGCGGTGAGATCGAGGACGACCGTGGCGCCTTCTTCCGCCTGGCCGGCGGCCAGCAGCCGAACGGCATCGAGCGGCAGGCCCTGCACCGCGATGGTGTTGGCGTCGTCGACCTCCTCGAGATCGACCGTGACACCGCCGAGACGAAACATCAACGCGTCCTTGAGGAGGTCCGAGAGGATGCGGAAGCCTTCGTTCTGCTGCATCAACACGTGAGGCACGTAGCGGCTGGCCTCCGCCGCCCACTTCTCCTCACCAGGCCGGCCGGGCGAGAAGCGCACCAGGTCGTCGGCAGCGGTGAAGACCCGCATCAGCCCCGGCATCAGCGATTCGACGACGTCGGCGAACTCCGACGTCACGATCTGCGAGGCACCCTCCTGCTCGTCGCCGAAAGGCTCGCGATCGTAATAGGCAATCGCCTCGCGCCGAAGCGCAGAGAGCACACCCTCCTGTAAATCGGCGGCAGCCTGCTCCTCGCGGCGCAGCAGGTCGAGCAGATCGCTGTCGGACAGCGATCGATCGTCGACGGTCGGCGTCCGGCGATCGGCCATCAGTAGGGGTTGCGCCGGCGAAACTCGGCGACCAGCTCGTCAAGCTTCGTGTTGGTGACAGCCGACTGGACGCGCACGGCTGTCATCTCCTTGCGGACATCGCGCAGGTCGGTCTGGATGCCGGCGAGGAACCAGCCCACACCGACCATCAACGCGCCGAGCAGGCCGCTGACGATCCATTTGAAGATGTCCATGGAGATGGTTCGCTCGGCGGTCGGCGCGGTCCCCTTCATCTGCAAGGCTGTGTTGGACATGTGATGATCCATCGCTTCGGGTTCACGGGTTCCTTACGAGCGTCGCTCGTTGGCCACCTTCCTTCGCCCCTGCGGGGCCATGGAGGGCACGTCAGACGACCCATCGCCTGAGCTTGGCGAGCTTCTCTTCGATGCGGCGCTCAGTGGCCCAGTCCCGCTTCAGGACCGGATAGGCGAAGGTGAGCGCGAGGGCATCACCGTCATCGGGTGAGGCCAGGCCGCGACGGCGCATGTCCTGCTTGCGCTCCAGCAGCAGGGCGTTGGCGGCGTCGTAGCCATATTCCACGCCGGTGAGGTCGGCAGTGAGGTCGCGGTCGTTGGGCAGGCAGCCATGGGCGCACCAGTCCTTCATGAACCCCCACATCTCGGCACGTTTATTGGCGTAGCGGGCGGTCGCGTCATGCCGGTCGGCCTTGCCGCCGAAGTCGATACCGAACAGGTTGCGACAACCCAGCTGACTGAGGCGATCCTGCACGCCCCAGCCGATGCCGGTGCAGTCGACGAACACCGCGTCGGGCTTGTGCTCGGCCACCAGCTCCATGACGCGTCCGGCGATCAGCATCAGGTCGGGAAGACGCAGCTTGACCGGCGGGATCGACCGGGCGTCCAGGCCGCGGCGAAAACGGATGACGGTCTGATCGTTGCCGTGCCGGGCGATGTCGACGCCCATGAGGAGCGGTGACGCGGAATCGTCCACCAGGTCGCGCCGCACGGCGTCCTCGACGCGTTCGGAGTCGATGAACTGAAGGCTGCCGGCACGCGGGAACTCGCCGCGGATGCGGACGCGGACGAAGTCGGACTCCTCGCCCCAATCCTTCACCCAGGAATCGATCTGGCGCTTGTTGGTCATGGCGACCGAGCGAGAATCGATCTGGCGGGGCTGCCAACGATGGGCGAAGCGGCCACCGGCGAAGCATTCACGGAAGCGGCCGGTGTTGCGCGTGGGATTGCCGAAGACACACCACAGCAGCTCGGTCTCGGCGTCGGTCAGGGCGCCCTCGATGGTGTCCCATACGGGATCCGGTATGGCCGAGGCCTCGTCGAGCAGCACGAAGGCGCGGCGGCCCTTGTTGTGCAGGCCAGCAATGGCCTCGGTATTGTTCTCGGACCAGGTGATGGCATCGACACGCCAGGTGCGGCCGTGGCCGGGCAGCACCGAGTGCAGCGAGGTCGCGCTGTACTCGAACCAGTCGCCGTTGAGACAGAGGCCGTGCCACTTGGCGAGTTCCGGCCAGGTCTTGGTGCGCAGCTGGCCCTCGGTGTTGGCGCTTACGACGCCGCGGGTGTCGCGCAAGGTCGACAACGCCCAAAGGATGATCCAAGCAACCAGTGCCGACTTGCCGACGCCGTGGCCCGAGGCAGTAGCGCTGCGCACCGCCTCGCCGCCGTCATGCACGCCGTTGCCGAGGGCGACCAGGATGTCTTCCTGCCAGGGCTCCGGTCCTTTTTCGCCGGCCAATGCCGTGCCTTCGACGCCCCAGGGAAAGGCGTACATGACGTAACCCAGGGGGTCGAAGCGAAAGCCGCCGATCTCGCGGTGCAGGCGGCTTTCCATCTCGATAGCGGCGGACATCGGCCGTCCTCAGCCGCGACGGACGCCGCGGGCGCGCTCGCCCGCCGCCTCGAGCAACGCCAGCATGTCGGGCGAGGCGCGATGCTCGTGCTCGATGCGTTCGCGCCACAGGTCGCGCCGGCGGTTGCGTAGCCAGAACATGCAGGCGGCGGTGTCGGCTTCGTAGTGCCGGGTATAGCTCATCACGTCGGGACCGTCCGGCGTCGCCACGATCTTCTCCACCTTGCGGTCATACCCGGTGGCGCGGCTGTAGAGACTTTCGGCCACGTCGGCGTCGGCGACGGCGCGGCCCTGGTGCACGGCCTGCTTGAATTCGGGGAACTGGACGAGCCAGGCCCCGATGGTCGAGACGCTGACCTCGAAGAAATCGGCCAGTTGCTCGTTGGTGGCGCCGAGGATGCAGAACTTGCGCGCAAGCTTGCAGTTTTCGGGCTTGAAGCCGCTGGCCGGTCCGCGCTTTCCCATGATGCCGATCCCTCTGTTCGAATGAGATGAGAGCCGGCGGGGACAGGCCACGAAATCGGGTTAGCAAATCAAGCGCTTTGCCTGGGGTCTGTCATCAGCGCCTTCCGCCCTGCCATGGTCGCCAACGACGCAGCGGCGCCGTCCACTCGTTACGACCCGGCGTGTCGAGGCCGAGCAGGCAGCGGCGTGTGTTCACCGTATCCAGGCTGAAGCGCAGGCCCGTTTCAGCAGCGATCAGCTCGACGAGCTCGGCATTGGTGCATTCGGTCGCCTTGGCCACAAGGATTTGCGTACAGTGCGGCGTCCACTTCACTCGCGGCTTGCGGGCAGGCCGCGTGTCGAACAGGGGCAGCGATGGTCGCCGCTCTTCTAGAGGCATGACAGCAGTGCCAGCAGGCCATGAAGCAATCACGGCATCCATGGAAGGTATGTGGTTCTGCCCTTCCAAGTCGAACTCCGGCAGCCTGAAGCAGGGAATGGCGCCGGGCACAGGGGCCGACAGCATCGGTGGGTAGCTTGCGGTCATGGCGATAACTTGACACGACAAGTGTCATCGGTCAATAATCTAAGTTATGCACTGCATTGACAGCAGTGCAGTCATCGATGGAGCTGCCAATGACGACACTGGGCGAACGGGTCAGGGAGGAGCGCAGGGCCAAGGGCTGGTCGCAGGCCGAACTGGCCCGCAGGGTCAGCAATGCCGGGTACCAGATGACGCAGGGCGGCATCGCCCAGATCGAGCGACGCGGCGAGACCGAGCCGAAATCCATCGTCCAGCTGGCCCAGGCGCTGGGCGTCTCGGTGCACTGGCTGCAGAGCAGCCGCGGCGACAAGACTGCGGGCATTGCCGCGGGTGACAGTGAGCAGCTCAGCATTCTGCCCGCCGGACGTTCCGGCCGCGGTGCAGGTGCGAGCAGCGCAGCGCCCGGCGGGCGGCAGAGACTTCAGGTCTTCGCCTCAGCGCAGGGCGGCAAAGAAGGTGCCATCGTGCTCAGCAACGAGCCGGTCTCATGGCTACCGCGCGATCCGCGCCTGGAGGGCGTAACCGACGCCTATGGGTGCTTCGTGTCGGGCGAGTCGATGGAGCCTGCCTATGAAAAGGGCAACATCCTGCTGGTCAATCCGTCGGTACAGCCCGAGCCCGGCGACGACGTCGTCTTCATGCGGGAAGACAAGGACGGCCAGCGCTATGTCCTGATCAAGCGTCTGGTAAAGGTGAACGCGCAGAACTGGACGGTGAAGCAGTACAATCCGGGAAGGACCTTCACACTGTCACGTAAGGAGTGGGCCAAGGCGCATTTAGTGATTGGCAAATACAACACGGCAGGTTGAGGCAGAACTGCGCGCGGTGAGCTGCCAAAGGACATCCAGAGTCGATGTCGGCTTCTTGTTGGCCGTAAGTAACTTCAGGCTATACCACTGATCCGGAGTTTCGGCATGTACCGCATATCCTCTTCGAGAAATTCGGCGACTTCCCTTTTCCACGCGCAACTCAGGGTCCTTGTCGCACATCAAGCGCCTCCCCTTGTGTTGGACGCAAACCGATAGACGCTCAGACTGGAAGCAGGAAAACACCCGCCCATAAAACCCTAGACTGGCTCGTGTGGCCGGAAGCTCCCGCCGGGCCGCTGCTTATGGGCAAAATGCCGGATGTCCGTGTCGCCGAGGGTATAGATCCGGGCGACCTCCTGAAAGCCAAGTTCATTGAGCCTGGCGATCAAAGCCAGTTGGGACGCCGAGTCGCGCACTTCGCCGAACCGCGACAGGTCGATGATCAGATGGTTGAACAGCCGCAGTGACCAGATGACGTGATCGATCATCTGCATCATCAGGCTGCTGGTGACGTTGGTCGAAACAAAGACCGATTCACCGCCCAGATCGGACCAGTCGATGCGCAGGACGTCCGGGAAGGTGCCGTATACCAGGGACAGGTTTCTGGTATCAAAGCCTTGCTGCAGCAAAGCAGTCGCCAGCGCAGAGGCTGCTTCGTAGCGGGCGGCATCGGATTCGAAGCCAACGGTGCGAAAGCCGCTCATCGCCAGGCACAGGCTGAGCTCGCCGAATCCGACCCCGAGCTCGAAGAAACACGCCTGCCTGAAGAAGCGGGCACGACTGTAGTCGACGATCGCGAGGTCAGCATCGACGAACAGGTGATCCTGCGCCAGTCTGCCGATGTAATAGTCGCCGGCGGCACGCTTGTGGTCAGGGTCGGTCTCGAGCCAATCCGTCAGCCACGACACCGCCGCCTTCTCAAACGCGCCAAAAGCGGAGCGCGGCAAAGGCTCAAATGTCGGTCCCTGCACCGGCATCGCGGCCGCCGGTTGCGGCGCAGCGAGCTTCGGAGCCTGCACGCCGGATGGGCCTGCGATCACGCCGGCCGTGCGCTGCTCCTTGATGCCGACCATGTCTATGACGCTCAGCGGAGCCGGTGCGAAATTGTCCTTCATCTCTTGCAAGGAGCGGCTTTGTCCAACGACGACGGCTGCCCTTATCCTGGCCGAATAGACAGTGGGGGGTGCAAAAAAGAGCTTGGCCAAAACCGGGGCCAGCTCGAGGAACGCAATGAATGCCTTGATCAGCCATGACATCTGGGTAAACGATGCGCCTCTGACCGGATCGCGTCGAAGCTCGTCCAGGGCGCCGAGGCGAATGATCGGATCATCCCTCAGCGGCCGGTATGTGCCGTCCTGCTTGAGTTGGGTCTCGAAACCGGCGAGCAGGGCGGGTCTCTGTGCTTCGAATGCCGCTGTCTCCGTGCGAAGCGCCTCCAGGTCCTTGCGCATCGACACGACGACATCGCTTTCCGATGCATTCCGCCGCTTGGCGAGATCGCTCGCTTTGCCGTCCAGTTCGACGGCCCGGGCGCCAAGGGCCTCGATCTCCTTGATCAGCTTGTCGTTGGCTTCCCGCATCTCCCGGACCGTGACGACCAAGCTGTAGCAAAGGCTGGGCGCATCGCAGCCGGGCCGACCGGTGCGGTGCGGCTTGTCCTTCAAGCCGTAACGCTCGGCATAGATGTCTTCGTTGAGCTCTCGTATGCGCTTTTCGTTGTCCGCCACCGCGGCTTCGACGGTCGTGATGCGGGCGCGAGCGTCCGCCGCATTCCGTCGCAACAGATCGTATTCATCCTGCTCGGCTTGCGAGACGAAGCCTCTTTGCAGCGAGGCGATGTCGCGCTCGAGACGGCCGATCGCGGCGCGGCGCTCGGCCAGTTTTTCATCCAGCCCCTTTTCGAAGCCGGACACCTTCTGTCGGTATGGCTCATTCTCCACGGTGTTCGTGGCAACGATCTTCTCGCGTATGGCTTCGTCGAATGCCGCCAGCTCGGCGAAGACCGAGAGAGTGTAGGCGATGGCAAGAGAGATCAGCAGGCGCAGCGATAGCCGCCAGAAGGGGCGCGCGAAGGCGATGACGCGCCGCAAGGATGCGGAATGCTCGCGATCGACGTCGCGCGCCTCGTGAAGCAACGCGACCGTGAACCAGTCGAACTGGAACAGGGCGCGATCGAAGGTCATCAACACCGCGGCGACGACCAGCGCCACGAACAAGCGGACATGGAACTCGCCGAGAAAATAGCCGACCGAATAGTAGGTCAGGCCGAACACGACTATGAAATTCAGGATCAGCGAAAATCCAAGCTGGGCTGCCCAGATCCGGTCGGTCGCCGGACAATCCTCCAGCACCGCCGGATCCACGCCGGCGATCCTGCAGAAGAGTGCCCCGAATTTGCCGCTCCTACGAACCATCGTCCCGACCAACAAAGGGACCTACAACGCCGATCGGCCTCGCCAATCGATCCGTGCAGCCATCTCGCGGCAGAAAGCCCCTTCCCCACGCAGACCCGGGTCCAGATGCGAACCTACCGCCCCGCCTGCGGGATTTGAAGCATGGTGGCATACGAACCTGCGGATAGTTCACGGCACCGGTGACCCAACGCCCCATGCAGGGCGGGCGCGGCCGCATGCCGCATTTTAGGGGGCACAGGTCTGCCGCCTACGCGTCCGGGAGGGCGCTTGCCAAGTGATCCTTCCGTCGCTAAATCCAGCGCGCTTGCCGATTCGGCCGCTCTGGCGCCGATTGGGGGATAGTTTAACGGTAGAACAACCGGCTCTGACCCGGTTAGTCTAGGTTCGAATCCTGGTCCCCCAGCCAGCCTTGCTTCCAGTCGAGGCGCCTCAGGGACGTTGACGGCGCGAGGCGCCGATGTGCAACTCTGCTTGCGGCCTCTCATGCGGTCGTGCAGATTCACGAAGGGAGCACAGACCAGCCGAAGATATCGGCGCAGTCGGCGGGTAGTCGCCGCGCCTCGCGAAGTCATATCGCTATGGAGCGCAATCTGGGTAAGCGCAAATCTAGGGCTGTCAACTCACCCTCCAACCACGTCGAACCAACGCCAAGCAAAGCTGTCGGGCGTCTCCCTGCCAAAAAAGAAGGCGGAACATCGGTCATGCAATCAGACGTTTTCGCCGAGGTGCTGAAACGCCGTGGGGTTGCCAAGGTCTGCTATTTCCACGCCGACCATTTCGAACCTTGGGGCAGCGGCCTCAACGACGACGCAGTCCGGGCAGTAGAGCACTTTGCACAGCAAACGCGCACCTCGCCGTACGCTTCCAAGCTCAGCCTGTTCTACAGCACCTACGTGCCGCATCGGCTGGATCTCGATGCAAGCGGCCCGACCGACGGACACCGTGCGCCCGGCGACAAGGTGATCTTTGCGCAGCGGTCGCCGCAACAGGAAGCGATGATCACGAAGGTCATCCGACCGCTCTGCACCGAGGATGAGCACGAAATGCACTTGCACGTTCACCACGAGTGGTGGACGCGCAACGATTCTCATTTCGACAGTCCGATTTCCAACTGGGTGAACGCTCACAGCACCGGTGAACTCGACCAGTTGCGGCTCGATCTCTTCTTTTCGCTGGCGACAGACGTGATCGCCCGCGAGACGGGTGAGCCATTTTCGCGATGGGGGTTCGTCCACGGCAACTGGGCTCTTGCCGGCTCCGATCGCCGCATCTGCCAAATCAAGAACGAACTCAGCATGATCATGAAGCACGGCGGGTTCGGGGACTTTTCCTTCCCGGCCGGCCGCAGCATCTGCGACCCTCGCATCGAGACGCCGTTCACCTGCCTGCCGCTCGATCTCGAGCGTGCCTACGACCTTCCGGAGGCCGATGCGCAGCCTGTTTCGCGCAACACGAAGGTCATGAGCCCCGACCGGTTCTTCATCTGGAACTCGAAGATCAAGGCCAACTACTCCTCGCTCGACTACTACTATGGGCCCAATCGAGACCGCTTCCAGCAGACCGACGCGATGGTCGACAACTGGTTGACGAACTCGGTGGTCATTGGCGACTGCCTCTTCGTCAAGACGCATGCCCATTCGATGTACGGCTACTACAAGATGGCCGATCCTGATTCTCTGGTTCCCCATCGATATCCCGACATCGTGGCGGTCTTCGACCGCCTGGCGCGAGCGTGCGACAATGCCGGCGTGGAACTGCAATTTGCCACGGTCAATGAGGTCATGGACCTGTTGCATGCGGTCGACGGCACCACGGCGCCGTCACGTGCCGATGAGGCTCCCGCCCACAAGGCCATACCGGCCATGAAAGGTGTCACGACAACTGTCAAGGCAACCGCCCAGGCGCAGCCCGTCGCAACTGCGGCGCCGGCGGCGGCTGCCGGCGCGGTGGAACAGCCGGTCCTGCCATCGCCCCCGGCCATCGAACGGCCTGTGGCCGCGGTGCCGCAGGGCGACAGCACAGCCACGTCACTCGTCGGCGATGATCGCCTATCCGACCCGGCGCGCGCCATTTTGCGATACGTGAAAGACAAGTTCGCCTCCGACCAGACACGGATCGTCCAGGGCGGGCAGAACAATGGCCCCTTGGCGGTGCAGCTGGCGGGCGCAGGCTTCGACGTGGTGGTCTACGAGCCCGATCCGTCGGCCGTCGGCGCGTTGAAACAGGCAATGGAGGCGCCCGGCCCTCTCCTGCCTGCGCTTCAGGAGAAGCTGCAGCCTGTGCACGGCCAGTATCCGGAGGCGTTCACGGTCGGCGTTCTCTCCGGCGTCCCGCGCAGCCTTTTTGTTGCCTCGGAGATGGCCGACGCCAGCGCCGGACCGCAGCGAGAGCTGGTCCTGGCGAGTCTCGCCATTTTTGACGACGTCATTGTCTGCGTCGCGCCTGACAGCGATCTGCACACGCGGATCCCTCACATCCATGAGGCGATCGAACGGGTGTGGACCTCTCCGTCGAACGATGTCCTGCATCTTCGGCCACGACGCGTGACCAAGAATGAAGCCGCCAGTGCTCCGGACGCCATGGCCCTTCCGGCCAAGGCGACGGCGCGAGCGGCTGCCCCAATGCCGCTCGACCTGGCGACGTTCGATGCCGAACTGGTCGGCATGCAGCGTGCCTGGATGGCGGGCGCTGGCAAGAAATTGCCACACGATGACGGATACGCCGTGAAGGTGGAGCGCAACGCCATTCTTCAGGCGCATGAGCGCGCTATAGCGAGCGCTGTCGCTGAGATTTACGATAGGGAAGCGACCAACATCGTCGAAATTGGCAGCGGGTGTGGCGCCCTCGCCCTGCTCCTCGCCCGACATGGCTTCCATGTTCTGGGCTTCGAAGGAGATCGCAGGCGCCATCCCGCGTCCCAGTCACACCTTGCCGAGCTGAGCCGGCTGCACCCCGGGCTAGACCAGAGGGTCGAGTTCATCGCGGGCTTCTTCCCCGACGTATTCTCACTCGGACAGTGCCGCGCCAAGCGCAAGAGTGTCTGCATCGCGACAAACCTCACTCATTCCTACACCGCCAAGAACGAGGACCTGATCCTCCGGACGGCCTCGGTCTTCGACGAGCTCATCGTCGATCTCGGTCGATTTGGCGTGAACCGCGACAGCCAGGAAGAACGCGACCGGCTGCTGCGCGGGCTGGTCAACTCCCACTACGAAGCTGTCGAGCTGCTTTACGAGCACGGGGCCTATGAATACTGGCGCTTGCGGGCACGCAGGACGGCCAATCCGGCCGATGCCCGGCGGGCTGCCCTCCAGAAGTCCGTGCCGCCGGCGACGGCCGCCGCCGCCGAAGCGCCGCCTCCTGCTCAACTCGCGACGGACTTCCCCCTGCGCGACGGGCACGGCGTGCTGTTCACGATCTACGGCGAGCAGAAGGTCGCCGCCTGTCCCGTCTGCAACGGCAGCGATACGGTGGGGCTGTGGCGCATCCCGATGACCCGGCTGGAGGAACCGATCAGCCTTTTCGGCGGATCGATGCAGCAGGCCCCGACCAGGCACGTTCCAGCGCCGATCTTTTGCTACGATTTCTGCCGGTCGTGTGACACGGTGTTCATGAACCCGGTGCCGCAGTCGGTCAAGCAACGCTACCGAAAGGACGACTACTACATCGCCAAGATGGCGAAACCGGAAGAGTGGCGCGGCTACGAGGACCTCTACGACCTGTTTGCGCCAGCCATTCCGGCCAACGCCAAGGTCATGCTCGATGCGGCGTGCGGCATCGGGCAGTACCTGCGAATCGCGCAACGGCGCGCCGACCGGAAATGGGAGCGTCTCGTCGGACTCGACCTGTCCGAAGCATACGTCAAGGACATGCAGAAGCACGATATCGACGGCCGAGGGATCGACCTCGACCGTGACGATCTGGGCGCCGTGGCCAAGCCCGGCAGCGTGGACTTCATCACATTCTGCGAGGCATTCGATCAGATGGAGCGCCCGCTCGAGGTGCTCAAGAAGCTGCTCAAGGTTCTGCGCCCTGCCGGACGATTGTTCTTCACCGCCCAGCGCTATGGTAAGGACGCCAGCGGTCCGGTGCGTCCGAGCGAGCACCTCTATGTCGGGCAAAAGCTCATCGAGCAGTTGCCTGCCCGACTTGGCTGCCGTGTCAAGCAGGTGACCACGAGCAACATGCGGTACTATGTGATGCTGGAGAAATAGCCGCGCAACTGTGGGGCGCGCGGGTCGCGAGAGGGGGCTGTGATGTTGGAAGATGGGTTGGGATCGGCATTGCTGGTTTCTGCGAGACAGTATGCCTCCCAGCCTGCCTTGTGGGCGGGCGAAGAGATGCTCAGCTACCGGACATTCTTCGAGCGGGCCGGCGCATTGGCAGCTCTTCTTGCCGACCGAGGCATTCCGCCGGGAGAGCGGGTAGCCATTCTTTCCTACCGTTCGTCAGCCGCTTATGTCGGCGTCCTCGCTGCATTGCTTGCCGGCTGCACGTACGTTCCCTTGAACACGCGGTTTCCGCCCGAACGGAACATGGCGATCCTGCGCGGCTCCGGCGCTCGGGCATTGGTGCTCGACAATCGCGTTGCGGAGGAACTTGACGGCCTGCTCGGCGAGATCGACCCTTCCATCGTGGCGGTAACCCCCGATGCCGCCGCCGGGGCACAAACGACCATCGACCTGCTTCGCCCGGCCGCGGGCGGGATGCGCCTGGAAGACATCCAGCCGATCCGCGTCGAACCCGACCAACCGTGCTACCTGCTGTTTACGTCCGGCACGACCGGCGCCCCGAAGGGTGTGCCGATCACGCACGGCAATCTGGGCTCCTACCTCCCGGCCATCCACAAGCTGGTCCCGATCGGGCCCTCGGACCGTGTGCTGCAATGCGTGGACCTGACCTTCGACCTTTCGGTCCACGACATGTTCCTGACATGGCTCAACGGCGGCACGCTCTACAGCGCACCGGAGAACAGCAGCATCTTCGCGCCGCGCTTGATTGCACGACACGAATTGACGGCCTGCCTGCTCGTCCCCTCCACAGCGGCGCGCGCCCTGCAGGAAGGCCTGCTCGGGCCGGGGAAGATGCCCACCCTTCGCTACAGCCTGTTCGCAGGCGAAGCGCTGCCTGTGTCAATCGTCGAGGCTTGGCGCAGCTCGGCTCCCGCCAGCGCGGTGTTCAACCTTTATGGGCCGACCGAAGGCACGATCCATACGAGCTGGTACAAGATCGACCCGAGCCGCGAGCTCAAGATGCCGGTGGTACCGATCGGTTGGCCGGTCGGCGACCAGCGCATGGAACTGTTCGACGCCGGCAAACCGGTTCCGGCCGGCGAGACGGGTGAGATCTACCTCACCGGACCGCAGATGACGCCCGGCTATTGGCGGGCGCCGGCCCTCGATGCCGAGAAGTTCACGGAAATCGACGGCACGCGCTGGTACCGGACAGGCGATCTCGGCCGCTATGTCGACGAATTCGGGATCATTTTCGGCGGCCGTGCCGATCGCCAGGTCAAGATCCGCGGCTACCGGGTCGAGTTGCAGGAGATCGAGGGAGCGCTACGCAAGGCATCGGGTTCCGAGCAGGTAGCCGTCATCGCATGGCCGCTGACGGCCGAGGGGATCGCCGAAGGCTGCGTGGCCTTCGTCGTCGGCCCCCAGCGCGACATGGCGGCGATACGCCGCCTGTGCCGCGAAGCGTTGCCGGTCTATATGGTCCCGAGCGAGGTTTTCGCAGTCGACGAGTTGCCACTTAACGCCAACGGCAAGACCGACTACAAGGCGCTCTATCGCCATCAGGCACTGCCGGCCGCAGGCTAGTTTCGTCGACGCCAATTGGGGGACTTGAATGGACACGATCGCCCGTCTCAGGGACATCTTCGACACGTTTTTCGAGCAGAAGTTCGACGGCTTCGGCGAAGCGACGTCGCCGGCGGAAATCGAGAAGTGGGATTCGACGGCGCATGTCGGGCTGGTCCTCGAGATCGAAAGGCAGTTCGACATCGAGTTCACGCCGAGCGAACTCGGCCGTCTGACGAGCGTCGGGGCGATCAAGGACCTCGTAGACCGCAAGCGGGCGGCCTGATCGCCCGGCTCCGGTCATTCCCGTGGTCGCTACAACGTCCGAACTCCTCGTCGAGGCACGAGGCCGGCTCGGCATCCTGACGCTCAACAGGCCGCAGGCCACCAACGCGCTCTCGTTCGAGATGCTGCGTGGCCTCACGGCGGCGCTCGAGGATTTTGCCCGGAATCCGTCCATCGATGCGGTCCTGGTCCGCAACGAAGGCCGCGCCTTCTGCTCGGGCGGCGACCTGCTCGAGATCCTGGCGCAGCCGGCAGGGCCGGCATTCGAACGACGTCGGCGCGAGTACTTCGCTACCGAATACGCCCTGAACTACCGCATTCACACCTTCCCGAAGCCCTATATCGCGCTGATCGACGGCCTGACGATGGGCGGCGGATGCGGCATCTCCCTGCATGGCAGCCACGTCGTTGCCACCGAACGCACCCTGCTCGCGATGCCGGAAACGGCGATCGGACATTTTCCCGACGCCGGCGCCACTTGGTTCCTCAACCGCCTTCCGGGCGAGATGGGAGTCTACGCCGGCTTGCGCGGCCTGAGGTTGAGCTCGGGCGACGTCGTCGCGATGGGCCTGGCAAGCCAGTTCATCCAGTCCAGCGCCATTGCTGGCGTGGTCAAGGCGCTGACCGCGGCGGCACGCCTCGACCGCAAGGTCGTGAACGACATCCTGGCCGACTTCGCCGGAAAGCCCGCTCCGTCGACGGCCGCCGCACGGCAAGCGCGAGTCGATGAACTGTTCGCCGGTGCGACGGTGGAGGCCATCTCTGAGACGCTGGCCGGAGCCAAGGAGAGTTGGGCCGAAGCCGCCCTGGGCGTTCTCCAGCACGCCTCCCCGATCAGCCTCAAGGTGTCGCTGCGCATGTTGCGCGAGGGCAGGAACATGCCGATCGACGAAGCGCTGCGCCGCGAATACCGCATCTGCATGCGCATTACCGGCGGGCACGATTTTCGTGAAGGCGTCCGCGCTGCCTTGATCGACAAGGACAACGCTCCGCGCTGGCAACCGGATCGCCTCGACCTGATCGACGACGCGACCGTTGCAGCCTACTTTGCGCCCCTGGCACCGGCCGAGCAGGAGCTGGCTCTGTCGGCCCCCTGAGGATTTCGAATGAGAGAGGCGCTCGGCCTCAAGAGGCCGAGCGCCTCATGAACACGATTCGGTCGTGACGAAATCCAGCCACCCACCCGTCCCAGGCATGCACGACGACCGGCGCATCGAAGCCACGAGCCCGGATCTGAGCAATTAAGGCCTCGCGCTCGCCCTCCTCGGCGCGGTGGCGAAAGAAATCGTAGACACTCAGGATTACGCCCCCTGCCATTCGCAGCGAAGCGAATATCGCTTCCTCCTCGGCGGCACTGATCGTCCAGCTCAACGTGGGGAACGCCACGATGGTATGGGAATCCACATAATCGGCGGCGCGGGTCGGGAAGAAGTCGTTGATCGGCGTCATGCGCTTGGGCAGATCCGGAGCGAGGCGCTGCGAGAGGCGCTCGAGCAGGCGCTTCATCATGTCGAAATTGGTCAGGTTCGTCTCGATGGCGCAGGTCGACATCCCCAATGCCGCCAGCAACATCGATTCTTGTGCGAGCCCGGCCCCGACCTCCACGAAACGCCTGGCAAACGGACAGTTTTCGATGACGAAGCGCGCGATCGCCTTGTCATAGTGCGCGAGCCCGATAGTCGCGCTCAGGTACTTGTTGTTGGCGGCAAGAAACCTATGGCGATACCAGCCGTAGAGTTGGTCACCCTTCGCAGCATATTCCTCCTCCAGAAACGCTGCGATTTCGCGATCGACCCGGCCCTCCATCTCAGTGTCATACATTCTTGCACGTCCAATTAAATAGCATCTTCCGAAAGCGCTGAGGCAGGTCCACCGCTCAGGATGCTAGTCTACCAGCGATACCGTATAAGATCGGCCATTCGTGTTGGGGTCGCTGCCATCCGACGCCGAAAAATAGAGGAGGCCGCTCCAGAACGAGTAGTGGCCGCCACCCGACTTGCGGATCGTATCGTGCCGGGCGTGGCCCGGGCCCAACTCCTGCCCATTCTCGAAAAGTCGCAAGTGAGACTGGTAGGGCCTTTGCTCGTTGTCCATTTTCTCGCGCAGCCCTACGGGGAGCGAGAGGACCCAGGCACTACCTCCCTCGTTTTCGAAGGGGCCCTTGAGTGTCCAGGCACGCACCTCGGCCGGTGGCGCCTCGACCGACGGCTCGGCCGCATCCGACACGGGCTTCGTCGCCGCTGTCGCCGAGCCTTCAATGGGCTTGCTGCAGAACACGATACCGAGCTTCGGAAATTCGCGGATTTGGGTAAAACCGAGAGACCGTACGGCCTCCACGATCGCCTCTCTCTCTGCTTCCGTACTTCGCGAGAAGATGAATATGCGAGGATCGATCAGCAGTGCGTCGTAAGAAGACAGTTGAGCGAGTACCTGCTCCTGCTGCTCCGGCTTCAAGCCGATCAAATGATGAGCGACAGCGAGCGTCCGCCCGTTCGGCGGTGCGTCGGGCACGGATGTCAGGCCCACCGCAAGGCGACGCGTGGCTTCGGGATCGTCGTTCGCCATTTTGTCCAGGCCCGCGACGAGAGCGCCGAATCGTCGTGGATTCGGCTCGAAGGCCGTGGCACGCAGTCCCGAGGCTGCGAGGATGAAGGCTAGTTCGCCCAAGCCTGCACGCAATACATCATACCGATCGAAGCGCGGCAGCAGATTGACGATGAGATTGGCCAAGTCACCGACGGTCGAGCCAGCGATTTGGCGCGAATCCATCAATCCCTTGTAGTGCGCGTAAAGACCGCTGTCGTCGACACCCAGGGTCGCGACACGCTGTTCGTGCAGCGCTATCAGCGTATTGTTGACCCACTCGGTTGCGGTGGCAACCGAGGTCTTCTTAGGCCGGTGAAGCGCCGCCGCCGCCGATTCCGAAGTGATGAGTCCGCCGGCTGTCAGCAGCAGGTCGGCGACCGGCTCGTAGATATCCGGATTGTAGTGGTAGATGTCGCGACCGCCGCTCGCGAGTGCCGCCTCGCGTCCCCGCTCCTCCAGGATGATGGAGGGGTCGAACATTACCGCGCCGCGGCGCTCGGCGGCCTGACGCACGATATCGATCAGCTGCGCGCGATCCTTCATCTGCGTGCCCGCCAGCCCCGGCACGACGAAGTGCGACACGAACACCCACTTCTTGGTGCGGTCGAACATGATGTCATCGAGAATTGTGGTGGCCGTGTCCACGTCGGGGCTGTTCAGTCGCGTTTGCCGCAGGACGCGCTCGATCAGGGCGAGTTCGTCGGCACCACGATCGGCCAGCTTTCCCAGCGCGTCGTTGATGATGTCGTCCCCGATGGGCTGACGAAGCGAAAACGCACGATACCATGGAAGCAGAGGACCGCCGTACTTCGATACGAATTCCTTGTAGAAGAAGTTGACCTGGAAGGAATATGGCTCGTGCGAGATCTGCCACAGCTCGGAGACCTCGACGAACACGACATCGGCGGTTTCCAGGATACGCTTGTCGGTCGCGGTACGCGGCGGCAACTGAGGCGGAAAAAAGATGAACGGCCGCAACGCTTCGGGAATGTCGAATTCCCCCCGCGTATAGCGGATGATCTGGCGGGCCTCACTGAAAGTGTGGGTGGCCGAGCTGGCATTCGCCCAGACGCGGACGGCACGGCCGAGATTGGCGAGCGTCTCGAAAGGCTCATGAACGCGGCAGCTTCCGATCACCGCAATCCGGGTGCCGCCGCGCTGCCCATGCGCGTCGCCGACCAGATCGAACACCCTCATCTCATTCCACCCATCGTTTTTCTGGGATCGACAGGATCAGCGACCGTCAGCCGCCGATCGCCGAGCGAAGAATCGGAATCAACTCGCCCACCTTGGTCGCCGAGTAGGTCTTCTCGATGTCGATGCGACCACCAAGCTCGACCTCGAGCGTCAGCATGATGCGGCCGTGGGCGAGCGAATCCCAGCCCGCCACGTCCGAAGCCGTGGTCTCGACCGTAACGACAACCGACCCGTCTCCGGTCTCGCTGCGGACCGCGCGCTGGATTGCCTCGAGAAGTTCGGCGTCGGTCATGGCGATCTCAACGGTTGGTTGCAAGTTGGCTGGCGATCTTCTTGGCGTTCATCTCGCGGCTGATCTTGCCACTCGTGGTCTTGACCAGCCATCCTTCATCGACGAGATGCACCGATTTCGGCATCACATTCACCACCGAGAAAATCCGGTTGAGGACCTCCGTGCGCAGTTCGGCTTCGGATCGGGTCGTGTCCGGCAGTTTCTCGGCGATGACGACCAGCCCCTGTGTGCCATTGCGTTCATCGAGCAGCGGCACGGCCACCGATCGGCCGGGCTTCAGCCCGCCGATCTTGCCCATCAGGTCCTCGATCTCATGCGCGTAGATGTTCCGGCCGTTGACGATGATCAGATCGTCGATCCGCCCGAGCACGTAGACGGCACCGTCCTGCACGAAGCCCAGGTCCCGGGTGAAGAAAAGCCCGTCGCGAAGCTGCCCGCGCGTGCGTTCCGGTTCCTCATTGTAGTTCGAGAACAGGAAATCGCCGGAGACCGCGATCTCGCCGACTTGGCCGTCGGGCAGCGGCTTGCGATCCTGATCGACAATTCCGACGGTGAGCCCAGCGATCGGGCCGCCGCACTCGACAAGCTCGCGATAACCCTCGCCCTTGCTGCCCACGTCGACATGGCAGCCTCGCTCGAGACTCTCGCGCCTGCACCAGATGCGCCGAGGGCTCCGACCAATGCGGGTTTGCGTGACTGCGTATACGGTCTCAGCCATGGCGTAACAGCACTGGAGCGCCTCGACTGCCAGTCCGGAGGCGGCGAAGGCGGCGGCAAATCGGTCGAATGACTCCGGCCGACAGGTTTCCGAACAGTTGATGAAGGCGCGCATGGTCGACAATTGGTACTTGGCCGCGTCACGGCCAGCCATCGCCGCCAGGTATTCGAACGCGAAGTTCGGCAACCATGCCAGGGTTCCACGCCAACGGGTTATGCAATCGAACAGCGACCCCGGACGAGCGAGCCATTCGAACGGATCGAGGTGAACCACCGGAATGCCGCGATACACCGGGAGCATGAAGCAGGCGATTAGCCCCATGTCATGGTAGAGCGGCAGCCACGACACAATCACGTCGTTGTCCTGCACTTCGAGCGAAGCAGCGTAGCTATCGAGCTGCGCGGCAATCGCTCGGTAGCTGAGAGCCACGCCCTTCTTCAGACCGGTGGTTCCTGAGCTGTGCTGCAGAAGGCCAATGTCGCCTTCGCCCGGGATGGACCAGGCAGGCTGCGCCGGCACGACGTCCTCGATCGCCACAAGCCGCGAGCGGCTGAGGTCGAGCCCATTGGTCTGCATCTCATCGAGGGTGGCGCGGTCGGCCACGACGACAGCCGGCCGGATGCGCTCGAAAAGCGTCGAATGAGAGGACCAATAGAGGCGCGGATCCTGCTTGGGAGAGCTGCATGGCATGAAGGATGGCCGGAACCCGCCCAGCATGGCGCCCAGGAAACTGCCGTAGAGCTGCGGAACATGCCGCAGGAAGATGAGGATCAGTGCGCCGGCCGGAAGGTCGAGCGCGCGGTAGGCGCCAACAAACGCGGCGGCGCTGCCCTCTATGTCACGCCAGCGCAGCTCCTCGACCTGGCCGCCGCGCAGGAACCGACAGAAAATCTCGTCCGGCTTGGCCTTGAAATGGCCGAGCACGGCTGAAAGGAAGCCGTTCGCGGCCCTGTCCGTGGCTGTCACAAGCGGGGGAATTACCCCGGATTTCATATCTTGGGCAAGTACCATGTTCGCCGCGTTCGGAGCCATGTCAGCCCTCCTTCGACGCCCTGGATCGCCGACGGCTTCAGGTCGGCCATTCGAGCTGCCGCCAAGGCAAATAGACAGCGTCGCGGCCCGGCCAACCCGGGTCGGGAGCGCGAAGCACCGGCAAGGTGCCATTGCGGCCTGCGATGGTCACAACGACCTCCGGGGCGTGGCTCGGAACCGAAAAGCTCAACCCGTTCAAATCACCGTCATCTACACGCCGCCAAGCAGTCGCATCGCAGCCTATCTCCTCCTCGATTGTCACCAGCCATTTCGCTTCAGCCTGCTGCACCCCAAAGCGCAACGTGTCGCGCAGCCACAGATAATTGAGCAAGCGACTCTGCAAGGCGACCCACAGCCGGCCGGCATGGAAGCGCTCGGCAATGCTGTGGAAGCGCGCGCGAGCATGCTCGTCGAAGGCAGGCGACGTCACTGTGGATCGCAGCTTTCTCGACAATGCGGGAGCCCGGCCGCGCGGACCCTTCCTGCCGAAATGCTGATACACGATCACGACCCCTCGCATCTCCTCCAAGGCATCGAGGTCGGCGTCAGTGACCTGGTTGCAGAATGTGCTCATGATTGGCTGGTCGAAGCCACGATGGCGTTTGAACGCCAGGAGTGGCTTGCCGTCGCGTCCATTGACGCGGATGAGCGTCTTGTTGAAGAACGACGTCAGCAGCTGTCGGTGAGCGTCGCTGTCGCCAGGGAATTCTGCATTGTAGGTCACCCCCTCATAGTCGCGGCGACGCAACCATGCTGCCCAGGGAAATTGGCGGATCGCCCGATCGAGATGGTGCTGGGTAGGGTACTGCAGGTGGTCGCCGAACTTTCCGAAATTGACGCACTCGTCGATCCAGAAATACTTGAACCCAAAGGCCTTTATGAGATCCATGCAGTAAAAAGGGTGCTCAGGGTCGTCCGCGTGCTGGTACCAACCCCATGGGCCGCCGACGTTGCTGACCGAACTGGAATGATTGACATAGACAGAAGGCTTCACGCCGAGCCTGTCCAGGCGGTCCAGCGCATAGGCCGCTTGGTCGCGAAGCGCATGCAAGCAGCGATCCGAACCTTCCTCAAAAGGCCAGTTGCCCATCGAATGCAGCGTATCGAGCCAGCCGAGGCGTCCGAGCTCGACAATCTGTCCCGCGCGCGAGGAGTCCTGGCGGGGTTCGACGTGGGCGTAGTGCAAATGCAGCGATAGCAGCTCCGGCCCCGGGTAGGTCCATATCCAGAAGCTGTCACCGACCTCGAGCCCCAGACCGTCACCGTCAGGCGTCGGCCCGTGACCGTTGACGAAAGCATGCCAGCCGTCGAAGCATTCCTGGTGCATGCCGTCCAGGTCGTTGCTGATGGAGAGCGCCGCGATGTACGGATAGGGATATGCGCGTACGCTGACGCCGTCCGTTCGCAACTGATGGGCGCCACCCTGCTCCACCGGCAAATCGGTCAGCAGGGCGAAAGGATCAAGAGGCCTGACCGGAACCGCCATCACATCACCGCTGGGGCCAAGTGAGCGCCGACCACGGCAGATAGACGGCATCGTGCTGGGCAACTGCTGGATCGGGCGCGCGTCGAACGGGTAGCGGCGAGGAAGTCCCCTCGAGCTCAACGACGATCTCGGGAGCCTCCTCGGGCACGACCAGCGCCAGACCGTGCAGTTCCGCCGCGCCAATCGGTCGTTCGTCGGCTGCTGAAACCGTGACAACCCATTTGTCCGCACCGCGGATGGTGCGTAGGCGGAGGCACTCGCGCAACCACAACCATTGCAGCAAACGCCCAGCAGTCGCCAGCAACAGTTTCCGATCGCGCCACCGGGTCGCGATGTCTTGCCAGCACGGAACTGCATGCTCGTCAAACATCTCGCGCAATTCCAGTTGGCGGCGGCCATCATAAAATGGCGCAGCACCTATCAGCGACCATGCAGATGCCTCGAGTTCCACGATCATTGCCGCACGCTGGTTCGTCAGCGCATCGAGCCGATCGGTCCGGAATTCCGGTGGAAAATTCGTCCACGTCGGACGCATCGACCCGCTAAAGCGCTTGAATGGTCGGGCATCCTCCCCGAACCTGTCCGATTGAAGTACCGAGTTGAAGCATCGGATCAAGCGTTCCTGGCTCGCCGGGAAGACGTGCTGCCACTGCTCCCAAGGATAGGATTGTATGGCTTCCACCAGGCGCGGCTCCGAACCAAAGTTGACGTGTTCACCGAATTTGGTGCGTTCGAGCAATTGCCTATCGGACGTAAAGCGCAGCGACGCGAGATCACCGCCGACATCGACGCCTACCGTGGGCTCGAAGCCAGCCGATGCGAGCGCTTCGAGCTTGCGCCTGACAGCATCGTCTATAACGACGTCGCGCAGTGTATCGACCCACCCCGCGCGCCCCAGCTCGACCAGTAGTGCTTCGTCGCTGCCGGCAGCGGCAGGTGCCGCGGCAACACCAACCCCAAAGCAAGCTACCCTGCCGCTGTCACGGGAAAAGGTAAATGCGCCGCCGACCTCCAGCCCCAAGCCGTGACCAAAAGGAGTCTCCCCATCGCCGCACAGAAAATCCCGCAATTGTTGAAAGTGAGCGCGGGATTGCCAAGCGACCCCGCATGCAATCGCCAGCGCCCCTGCGAACGGAAAGGGATAGTCGCGGATACTTACTGCTCCCAATCGAACGTGGTGGTGGCCGGTCTCCTCGATCGGCATGGCGGTGAGCGCGTCGACGATGTTGGTCACAGCCGGGAGTTCCGACCGCACCGTCATGGTCGGCATCGGCGCCACGGTCGGTTTGGCGCAATAGACGACGCCGAGGCCTGAAAATTCACGAATGAACGTGAACCCGCGGCGCCGAATCGCCTCGACCGCCTCATCCTGCTCCGCAATCGTCGGACGCAAGTGCAGGAAGAGGCGCGGCTCAATCAACACTGCGTCATAGCGAGACAGCAGAGCGAGGACGGCGTCCTCCTGATCTGCGGAAAATCCCATCAGATGGTGAGCAATGCACAGTACATTGTCGCCGGGCGGCGCCGAGGGAACCGCCTCGTGCAGGGCCGCGATCTGTTGCGCGATCTCGGGAGCCTCGCGCTCCAGTGCCTGAACACCCGCTTCGACTGCGGCAAAGCGCTGGGTATTGGCTTCGCAGGCCAGGACCCTCAAACCCATGGCCGATAGCACGAAGGCCAGCTCCCCGAGTCCCGACCGCAAGACATGATAGGCGTCGAACCGGGGCAGCGACTGGCCGATCACATGAGCCAGGTCGCTGACGCCACGCCGATTGGCAATGTGGCCGCCATCCAGAATCGCTTTGTAGTGATCAAAAAGCCCGCTCGGATCGACACCCAGCTCCATAACCCGCCGACCATGCAGCGGCATAAGGATGCCGTCGACCCGTTCGGCAGCCTTGGCCGCAGTCAGCGTCACACCAACCGCCTTCGACGACGCTTCGTGACGAGCCAATCCACTCGATACTACAGCACTTTCAGCCAGTAGCCGCCCTCCCCAATGGGCCGGTCATACGCTATCGAGGTTGCGCCGTAAAGACGTACGAAATGTGCTGGGTAGCGACGGCTTTTCGACGGCAGTCCGAGCGTACCGGGCTGGCTTTTGGGCAGCCGCGGCCCTATTAATTGGTCGCTCACTCATCTTGGAGAATGTCCGACAAATGCGCGTGTTCGACTTGCCGCGGGGCCGCTCAGATGCAGGGCGATCACGGCGCATCGCGGTCGCGGGCACTTGGCGGATTCTCGAGGTCTTCGACGAGCTCGCCTCCAACGGCAGGCTTACCCACGTCTGGTCTGATGACGCCGCCTTGCCGCGCACGCTTGGCGAAATCCAGCAGCTTCTGAACCGCGCCCTCGGGAAAATTGACGTTCCGCGCGACCTTCTTCCCTATATGTGCAACCGTACGGAAGGTCTCGACGCGTTCGATCCTCGCACGCAACGACTCTTCGAAGATATCGATACGTTCGTCATCGAGGTTTCCGAATTGGACCAGATCCGGTGCGGCGAGTTCTATTTCCTTCGTGAGGCATTCTTGAGCCGCTTCGTCGCTTCTCGCGAAGGATTGATGCCCTGGTACCAGGCGCTGTTGACGGGAGAGCCGACCAGCGACTTGCTTGAACCCGCGATCGCCACGCTAGGCGGCGACGCCGCCAGACGCATTATCGAAACGAGGATCCTCCACGACACCCATCTTGAAAGGGTCGACTCGAGCCGAGCTGAGGCTCTTATCAAGACCATCAAATTTGACGGGACGGCGCAGTGGATCCTCGTGCCGCCGGGACTAGTCCCAGGCCTGGAAGGCCCGTTGATGGACGACCGACGCCGCCTGATCAATACTTTGACCGAAGCGTCAAAGCGCGCAGACATCCAGATGTTTGACCCGACCAACTTGGTTGCTCAAGAGGCGCGCGATACGGCACCCGGTCCCGCTCGCCTCAACCTGAATTCGTACGCGCCCGAACTGAGGGCGACTATCGGGGAGTCAATCCTTTCGCTGATCGAGCGCAACCAACTCGAGAGTGGGACGCCGGGGACCAGCGCGCCTCCGTTTGCCGTTGGTCCGATACCGGAAAAGGTGGCGCAGCGGCTGAACCAACTGCTTGTTGAGCTGCATGCCCGCCGCGTGAACGAGCTCGGCGAGGACGGCAGCGGGCTCTATGCGCACTATCACGCGCTGCTCAAGCAGGGAAATCTCATCAAAGCCGAGGCGATCCGCATCGCCGGCCTGGTAACTCAGCAACTGCCGCCTTTCGATCGCTGCTACATCCCACGGGCTGGGCTGGGTGAAACGGCATTCATGCTTGCCGCCGTGGGCCAGGACACGGTTGCGCTTGAAAACAATCCCAAGCGTCTTGAGGCGATCGAGGCCGGGACGGCATTCCTCATCGAACAGGGTGCGCTTCCGCCGGGCCGGATCACTTACCTCTTTGGAAACATGCCGCCATCCGAGGATGAGTTCGAACCAGAATCCCGGACGTTGCTCATTTTAACCGAGATGATTCTGGGTGCGTCACGCGAAGATCAGGAAGTCGCCCTATCGACTTATGCCCGGTTCGATGCCGTGCTTTACAGCCCCGCAGTACTGCTGCGGGCGGACAAAAACCCGCAAGCGTCCGAGGCATTCCTAAAAAGGCTGCGCGAGCATGGCTTCCGCTGGGTGCGCGAATTTCCCGCTGCAGGTCTAGTCTATTGCGACCAGTCGGAGGTGCTTCGGTCGGGAAATGGCCGATCGTCGATGAACGATGGTCTTGATGCTTTGCCCGCAGCAACCTCTCTCGAAGAGGCCGTCCACACGCTGAATTCGAGGCTCGCCACGCTTCTCCAACGCCATGAGATCGTGAGCCTGCGCGACGCGGACATCGCCAATCTGGTACTGCGCGCATTGCCAAGGTTCGAGGCTTGCCACGTCCTTGGCGCGGATCTCGGCCAGTTGGCGTTCCTATTGGCCCGTTTCGGTCAACCCACCGTGGCTTTCGAGACTAGCTGGGACCGGCTGAATGCCCTTACCGAAGCAGCGGCCAAGCTCGCCGACGAAGGTCTGCTCGAAGCGACGAAGCTCCAGACCAGGGACCTCGAGGCGGGCGCCAGCGAACCCAATGCGCTTGCCATCGTCACACGCGCCTTGCGTCCGGCATCGCCGGTGGAGGAAGAGAAAATCTTTTCTCAGCTGGCGGGATATGGCGCGGTGCTCGTCGAGCCGGCCGGTTTCCTCGGCGAGCGCGCGACGAAATCCGATCGGGAAGCCGTCATCGATCGGCTTCGTGCGTTGGGCTTCACGTCGGTACAGCAATTTCCGCAGCTGAGCCTTGCCTATTTCGCGAAGCCGGCGACCTGCGCGCGCATGCCGACGCGCCACTCCAGCCTGGGCGATGGCACGGAGTGGGACAACGTTCGTCCTTTGGTGTTCCAGCGCCTGTCCCTGACATGGGATGATCTCAAGCTGGACCAGCCATATGCGTTCGAGTGGCAGCCCAATAACAAGTACAAATGGACCCTGCGCAGCTTCCCGCTGCCGGGCTCCCCGGTCCCGCAGGACCTGAGCGCGGTCACGGTCAGGCCGGACGGCCTCACTTTTCCCGCGTACGGCACCTATTATGTGGCCGGACCGTTCGGCGTCGCCAAGATTCTGCTGCTCGACCCCACGTCGACCGACGACGATCGCATCGTAGCCATGAGCGAGTTCGTTGCACGCGCCGTTTATCACTCCGGCGCCGATACGCATCTCGTATACGAGGGTACATCGCGCTATCCGAGCTATCCCACCACGTTGATGCGCAAGCTCTTCTACAGCGACCAGCCGCTTGCTCTGTGGTGTGGCGACATCGCGGATGTCCTTGCGTTTCTTCTGCATTCTTCGAAATTTGCGTGTCGCAAGCTCTCGCTAAAGAACCCCAACAACGTCGGCCACGTCTTTCTCGAGGTCTATTTTCCGACTTGCCGCCGGTGGCTGATGGTTGATCCGGATTTCGGCGTAATGCTGAGGCACGAAGGAACCCTTCTTTCGGCAATGGACGCAGTGCGGCTGCGCGCCGAGGGAAAGACCGGCGAGATCGAACTCGTCGAGCTCACGAACAAGCGCTACTCGGCCATCGACGTGAATTTCCCGACCTCATTCACGGGTCAGTTCACTTGGAAGCCGCAGCACTTGGTAAACAAGCGGCTCATCAACGAACGGCACTATCACGACGTTGTCATAGAGCGCGGATTTGTCGATCTTGCCTACTACAGCTATGAGTTCGGCCACGCCGTCGCGACCCGCATCAGGCCCACGATCCGGAATTCGGGGGCGATGACCCTTGCCGAGATCGAGCAGAACCCGGGGGATCTCCCTGCCCTTTCCGCTTCTGCAGCGATAGTCTAAACTTTTGGTCGACCAATTGGGTGCAAAGTTGGGGCGACGCAGGGTCGGCGGCCAGGGAGCAAAGCGATGAGCCTTGAAATATTCAGCGTTGGCGCTTGCCTCCTCAGCGCTCCTGTCACCGAACTAATCAGCAGTAACCGTGCAACCAACAGCTGGAACCGTTACAGCAAGCACATAACACCTGCGGTCTATACGCTCGACGAAGCACTCCAACTCGTGCGCTTCATGCGTGGCGATTTTGACATCCCTCCCCTGTTCCGCGAACTCTGCCGTCTGGATCGTAGCGAGGAAGGTCCGCCCTTGAAGGGCGCCCTCGACACCGCAGACGTCGTCCTTGTCGAGATCAACTCGCCGGTAGCGATCCGATACAGCCGCTACGCTCTTTGCCGGTCGCAGTTGATCAGCCTTGTCCTCAACTACGTCAAGACGTCCGACGAATTGGCGCGCGCGGGCAACGCCTGGTACCACCAGGGAATCATGGCCGATAATGCCGAGGTGAGAGAAGAGACGGCGCAGAAGCTGGTGCGGGCGGTTCCCGACACCATGCCTGATCCCGACCTCGCGCGTGCAGTGCTCATCGACTCGCGCCCTTCTCGCCGCGATGTTGCCGAACTGGCTGAAGGACTGGCCGAATTACGCGACGCCTTCCGTGCCCCGCTGGGCGTGGTGACGTACACGCACCAGTATATGCCGGATGGTCGTCCCCTGCCTTGGCCGGCCGACTTCATCGAGCAGACCATGGCCGCTGCGCAACAACTCGCACTCCCAGTCTTCCATCCCAGCAATTACGTAAGATCCTATGGTGCGACCCGGGCGTTGATGCCAGATCGAGTCCACTATCAGCCTGAGTTCTCCGCAGCGTTGGCGGAGCCGCTTTGGGAGTTTGCGGCCGGTGTTGCCGGTGTGTCTTCAAGCACGCCGGCCGTGACACCCGCCCAAGCGCCGGCTGGTCAAGCTACAGCCGAATACCGCGTCGCCTAGACGAACGAGCGCGAGTCGGCCCGACGTGGCAATTATCCGTGGTTGGCTAGTATACCGCCGCCGTTTGCGGGCATAATCCGGCCAGCACAAAAGCTTCACCTATGGGACTCGATCGTATGCCGACGTCAGGGATGTCCACGACCAACGACGTCGCCGCCGAGCGACGTGCGTTGATCGATGCTGCTCGAGAGTGGGGCTATTTCAGCGCCGGCGTTGCCGCCAAGGCGCCGATGTTTCATGGACGGCGCATTCTCGATGTCGGCATGGGGGCAGGGCCTCATGCCGTTGCGTACGTGGAAAGCGGTGCCGCGAGCTATGTCGGCGTCGACCCGCATGTGGGATCCGACAAGGTTCGCGATTTCCGCAGTTGGAGCGATCCCTCAATTCCAGACTATCACTCTTTCCCTTTCTCCGTGAAGGACATCGAGCGACTTTATCCTAATGTGCGCCTCCATTCCGGTTTGCTGGAGGATGTGGCGCACAAAGCCAAAGAGCATCGCCCCAACCTGGCAATGTTGAACGCCGTGACCGAGCACCTGCGCCGGCCGGATCTGGTATTCAAGGCGATTTGGGAACTGCTGGACCGAGACGGAGTCGTATGGGCCGATCATCACAATTACTATTCCTGGACCGGACATCATCAACTGCCGCGCAATGTTGCTTCGTGGAGGCGAGACAACCCGGCTGAGAATGCGGTTGTCGATTGGAAACATCTAGAACCGGCACACCCGTCGTACAACGATCCCAATTTCAACCGCGTCCGCCTCGAAGACCTGCGGCTGATCGTGGCCAAATACTTTGAAATCGAAGGCTGGCGATGCTCCTATGAGGCAGTTTCGCGAATGACGCCTGAAATTCGCACGAAATGGAGGAAGTATTCGCTTGCCGAATTGCTCACCCAAACCGTTGTCATAGTAGGACGGCGCCGGGATGTCCCATTGGACATTGATTTCAAGGACCGACAATTTCATCACCCTGACGAGAGTTACCAATCGGATCGGGACTATCTGAACGAGGACATGACGCCGTTCGATTTGGACAATCGTGTGTTCTTCTCCAATACGGGTGAAGTCGGAAGTCACAGCACGAACAACTTTGCCGGCTTGCGGGTGTTCGACAGGCTGAAAGCCGGCGACACCATCGTGGTTACGAAACTGAGGGAACGGTACACGTTCACGGTGGCCGAAGTGGTGCGCCGCGAAGGAGCCTCGGCGTCTCTACGGCTAGCTGAGCCAGTCCCGGAGCCGTTGCGAACCGTGAACTATTCGGACTGGACTATCGAAGTCTAACAGATCGATGCGGAATTATGGCATTGCAGACACTCCCGGCGGGCAGGTTCGTGGTCTCGCCGCCGTCGGCTTGCCACGGCTGCCGGCGCCCGCCCGGATGCGGTCGGCGAGCATCGAATCGGGTCGCTCATACGAGTAGCAGTATGGCGGAACAGGGACATTCTCCGGCCTGAAGTCGGTCAACACCGCTTTTGCATCACCCCAATAGAGATTGTCCGACACTTTAAGGAAGGCCCGCCAATCCTGCGCATAATGATACTTGACGTTCGATCTTTCATATTCCTCCCGATCGGCCGCACCATTGGGCAACGCCGTGGCCGCCGGAGCGGTGCTGATGCTCTTGCAATAGATCTCGCCGATCTCCTTCGGTATCGTGCAAGGTCGCTTTGCCGTGTTGCTGAAGATGTTTCCCTCGATGAGCGACCGGTGCTCGAGGCTGAAGCTCATCCCATAGAAATCCCAGTTCTCCAGCAGGTTGTTGTAAATGTGCGAGGTGCCGATCTGCGCCCGAGGATTGCGCTGCACGGTGTTGAGGAAATAGGAGTGATGCAGCGAGACCCTCAATTGCGAATCTCGATTGTAGAACTCGAACAGATTCTCGCTAACCAGATTGTTGAACAGCATGACCTTGTTGTGGTCCTCGAAGCGGATCCACGATAGCGTCACGTCTGTGCTGCCCGTCTTGACGTTGATCAGGCGATCCTGGGTGCGGGCCAGCGAGAGATGGTCGAGCCAGATATCACGGGCGGCCACGACGTTTACCGCCTGCGAATCCTGTCGGAAACGCCCATCGATCTCGACATGCGTGACGATTATGTTGCGCGTGTTCGCCAGCGTTAGTCCCCAATCGTGCAACGTTATCGAACGGTTGCGGCCGTCGATGGTGACGTTGGGAGCGACGCCAATTTGAGATTGCAGTTCGATCGTCATGTCGGACGCGAACGTCACCCACACCGGTTGTCGCGCACGCTCGACAGCATCACGGAGCGTGCCAGGTCCGGAGTCGGCACTGGAGGTTACGATGACGAATTTTCCATCAAGACCGCCCGTCGCGGAGCGACCGTAGCCCTCACGTTGCTTGAGCAGCTCAACAACCGCCGGGCATTCCAACGTGGGCCGAGCGCACACATCGGAGTCGCGGCCCCAACCTGACACCACAAAGAGGCCCGCAATGCACACAGCAAGCAATACGCCGGCCTGCCGCCATGCAAGATGCCGCCGGTACCATTCCAACCGTTTCATGCTTGGCCCTCTCCGCGAAAGCGGGTTTCGCAGCGACTCGATTCAATGCCTACAGCCTGCCGTCCATCATCCAGACCGTGGGCGAACCTGACCAGAAGGGTACCGGAATGCGGAATGCGGGACACCAGTCGTGATCGGTCGTCTCGGGGCCACCAAAGCTACCGAGAAGGGAGGCGTAGGCGGTGTCTGTCCGAAGATTGCCGCGCGGCCCAGTGGCAGGCTGAGACAAGAGCGACGAGCTGTCTCCCCACAATGCATAATCGCACCAGAGCTCAGTAGTACGCGGATCCGCGGACATGACCACGCGTACGCTGTTCGCTGAGGCGATGGTGACGTTCGAAATCGCAACACCGGAATTGGTCGCATTATCCCAGCATACGAAGCCCTTCTGACCATCGAGGGCGTCGGTCACATTGACGGTGTCCAAAGCGAGCGACCCCGACGGCATCTGGAACAGGATGTCGAATTCGGTCGGTGATTGTCGAATGACGGCGAATGGGTTGAAGCGCCTCGGCCCCGTGCCGAAGGTGCACGCCCAGTACTGTCGAGCAATTTGCTCCCCCAACCGGAAGTAGCCGGCCGGCGTCAGGTGCGAACCGTCCTTGGCGGCCGGCAGGTGATGATTGGGCCCGGCCAAGACTAGCCGGGAATCGAGGTACGGTGCCGCCCATTGTGCCAGCCTTGGGCCGTCAACGCCGCGCTTGTAGATGCGATTTCCACTCGAGTACATCCAGGGAGGCGTACGCTTTGTTTGCGTGATAACAATTGGCAGATCTGGCGCCGCGCTTGCCCACTCGTGACCGCGGCGCAGGTCCGCATTCCAGAGATCGGCCACACGCCTGAGCCCAGAGCAGTATTCCACGGCATTCAGTCCAGGATAGTAGGAGTCCTCCTCGCCATGCACGAAGATCATCGGCAACATTGCCGGCTTCTTGCGGAAGGTATTGACGATTTCGCGACGTGCGCAGTGAACAGACCTGATCAGATCCTGCCAGAGACCACCGATCTTGCCCTTTGGAACGTAGCCTTCAACGTCGTCCCCGAGATCCCGCATTGACTGGCCGCCGTTCCCCTTGCTCCAATAGATTCCCGGGATCTTGGCGCCGGCCGCATTCATCAATGCGAGCATCTGCAGCGCAAACGAGCCGATGTGAGTCTCGCCGTACTGGTCGTGGAGCACGTGCTTAAGGTCGATAAACGCCCGTAACGTTCGGCCATCACCAACATAAGGATTGAAGAACGGGTCCTGGTCGAACATCAGGGCATTGCCGGGATCGACCGGGGACGTAGTGTAGGCAGCCGCATCGGAAAGCGGCGTGCTGCCCTTGCCGAGCGACTGCCCATACGTGACGCACATCGCCATTACGCCAGCAGCGAAAGCCGATGTCAGCAGGACGCCGTCGGGGCCAATGGTGATTTTCTCCCAGTCCCGGCCGCGGCGATCCCAGCAAACCAGGGCATCGATGTTCCCATCAGCACGCAAGCGTGGTCGAGCCAGCCATAGCGCACCGTCGTAAGCCGGGCCGGGATACACTATCGACGAACTGCGATTGGCAAGTACGGCTTCCCGCTCCAGCCGGCTTCCCCGCCCCGAGCTTCTCAGGAAGACTCCGGCACCGTCGTACTCGAGTCCAAGAAAAGATGGCGTTGGCGGATCAGTCTCGACTACTTCAACCGATTCCAGACCGTTGCTTGCATGCATTAGCGGGCCCACATGGACTTACGCCGACCCTAGTCAGCATTGACGAAGAGGTAAAACCGTCCGAACACGCCTGCGTCATAAAACAGCTCGTGATTTTTTAGGCCCGCTTTTGCAAACAGGGCCAACCCTTCCTCCGGATCGGACCGCTCCTCGAAGAAGCGTAACACATCGGATAGGACGAACGGATACCGCCGCATTGCCTTCAGAACCTCGAGTACCTGCGCCTCGCTGCGCGTCGACACGAGGTTGGTGGTGAGCACAAGCGAGCCGGGTTCGGGTGGGGGTGTCTTGCTCGACGGAAACTCCTCTTGGAAGAGTTGAATATTGCCGGTCAGCTCCGGCTCGACGAGATTCAAGACTTCCCGGAGCATCGCCGCCGTACGCGCCCGTGGTCCAAGAGACTCGTATCCGACCGTCTTGAAGCCGTTCCACCCCAGCAGAAACATCAAGTGGCCAAAGCCACTACCGATCTCGTCGATGCGCCGAATGTCGAGACCACACGCCAGCAACTTGCGTGTCAGCTCAATCTCGAAGTTTCGGTATATATAACCTTCCTGCACCCGAATATTATAGAAGTTGGCAGCGCCGGTATCCTTGATGCCATGCCGCTCGATCTGATGGCGCAGCACTGGAACCAGCAACTCTTGCAGGCGATCCGACCATGGCGGTTTGTTGTCTTTGGCCTCGCCCATGCCTTTTGCCCCTCGCAAGTCGGATACGCCGCATTCGGCGCGCGGCCGACTCCTACGATACCCTTAATGAGTCGGCAAGACCGTGAAGTTCGACGAGATAGAGCGACCAATGGTCAGTCGGAATCCATCGAAACCATGCCCGCCGACTCGGAGCCGTGGACGGAAGCGGACTGGTGAACCTTCGAACTCCCGCCATCCGAAAACGTAGCGAAAGGATCATCATCGCCTTCGAGACGCCGGTTGCTGTCGCTGTCAATCCAGGTGCGGTACCACATCTCGAGGCAAAGCAATGACCAGAGCCTCGTGCCGTGCTCCATTGCCCCGCTACGATGCGACGTCAGCATCTCCTTGATGAAGTCGGCGCGGATGATCCCGCGGTCGAGGAACCGGTCGCCGAGGAGGATCTCGTCGGTTTGGCTGCGGATCTCGTCCTTCATGAACTTCGCGACGGGGACCCGGAAGCCGACCTTCGTCCGGTACATGCACTCGTGCGGCAGATGCGGTTCCAGGGCCGACTTGAGGAGCGCCTTGCCCTCGCGTCCCCAGATCTTCCGATCGGGCGGAATCGTCGCCACCCACTCGGCCAGCTCGTGGTTGAGAAACGGTGCACGGGTTTCCAGGCCATGGGCCATGGCGGCGATGTCCACCTTGATCAGCAGGTCGTCCGGCAGGTAGGTCGCCTGGTCGAAACGAGCCGCCGCTTCTTCCGGCATCACCCCTTCGGCGAAATAGGGCAGCAGCCGCTCATACGAGCAGTGGCCAAGATAGGGCAGCATCGCGTCGCCGTAGCCGACGACTTTCTGGGCTTCGCGATAGCGTTCCAGCAGGAAGCCATAGGCGTCGGTGCCCGCCACCCGCGCCTCGATGCCTCGCGGCGGCGCCATGTACAGGCCTTCCAGTATCCGCGTGCCCCGCGGCGGGTTACTGCGCCGCATGTCGCCGTAGGCGAAGTATCTGGCGTAGCCAAGAAGCGTCTCGTCGGCGCCGTCACCGGTCAGCGCGACCGTGACCGAGCGGCGGGTCTCGCGCGACAAGGCGTAGGTGACGAGAGCAGACGAGTCGGAAAACGGCTCGCCGTAGTGCCAGGCGAGATCGCCCATACTGCGGAGAAGATTGCTGTCGAAGGTGAAGACCCGGTGGTCCGTGCCGTAGCGCTCGGCAACCATTGTCGCATAGCGCGTTTCATCGTAGTCGCCGAAGCCAAAGCCGGAAGAGAAGGTCTTGATGCCCGCGCCATGCGATGCCGACATCATGGCAACGACCGCGCTGGAATCGACGCCACCGGACAGGAATGCGCCGAGGGGAACATCCGAGACGAGGCAGCTGCGAACCGCGTGACGCAGGCGCTCGATCAGTTCCTGCTTAAGATCTTCGTCCGACCCGCTCACCGGACGGTCGCCGGGCAGCGGCATCTGCCAATATCGCTCGATCACCGGCTTCTTGCCCGGGTCGTATACCAGGAAATGCGCCGGCTGCAGACGGCCGATGCCTTCGAATGCCGTCCCCGGCCCCATGGTGAAGCCGAAGGTCAGATAGTCGTGCAGTGCCGCCATGTCCGGCCGACGCGGCATGTTCGGCCAGGTCAGGAGCGCCTTGATCTCGGAGCCGAAGACCATCGCGTCGGGACGATCCGCATAGTAGAGCGGCTTCTCGCCGAAGCGATCCCGCGCCAGCACCAGACGGTGCCTTTGGGAATCCCAGATCGCTATCGCGAACATCCCGACCAGCTTCGAGAAAAGATCGGTGCCCCACTTGCGATAGCCATTGACCAGAACTTCGGTGTCGCTGCGGTTCTGGAACTGATAGCCGTCGGCCTTCAGTTCAGCGCGGAGATCCATGAAATTGTAGATCTCGCCGTTGAACACGATGTGGACGGTGTGCGTCACGTCATGCATCGGCTGAGAGGCGGCATTGGTGGTGTCGATGATGGCCAGTCGCGTGTGGGCAAGCGCGACATGGCTATCGGCCCAGACGCCGTAACCGTCCGGGCCGCGATGATGCAAGATCGCAGCCATCGCCGTCGCCCGGCGACGCAATTCCCCGACCGGGACGCTCCCCGGCTCCTTCAGCAATGCGCCAGCAAGACCGCACATGTGGTTGCGCCCTATTCCTGAGGGTTGATGCCGAGACGGATGCAGCGAGCGCTCATGCGCTCACCGCGATAACAGGTATTCCATAGACTTCCAGATTGCGGCGCAGCATCGTCTCGATGCCGAAGCGCTCGCGCACGAAACGCGGTGCCCGCGCCGTCGCCACCTGTCGCCATTCCGTGTCGGAAAGGCAGAACACGACGCGCTCCGCCAGGCTTTCGGCGTCGGCGTTGCGGATCGTCCAGCCGGTCACCCCCTGTTCCACGACTTCGCTCATGCCGCCGACATCGGGCGCGACCACCGGAATGCCGAGCGATTGTGCCTCCAGGAGGACGTTCGGTAGCCCCTCGTGGCGCGAGGTCAGCATCACCACGTCCATCATCTTGAACCAGGCGCCGATGTTGGATCGGGCGCCCGGCAGATGCAAACGATCCGCGATGCCGAGATTTGCCGCGTGGCTTCGCATCTCATCACGCATCGGCCCGTCGCCGCACACGACGAACTGCACGGCGTCATTGGCGCGCGCTACGGCTGCAGCAACGTCGAGCCACAAAAGCGGCCGCTTCTCCTCGCTCATCCGAAAGACGCCCCCAAGGACCGGCACGTTCGGTGGAATTCCCAGTTCCGCCCGAGCCTGGGCAGTCTCATCGGAATTGGCGCTGCTGTCGAGCCGGTCGAAGTCGATGCCGTTGTAGACGACCTCGACCCGGGCCGGCTCGAGGTCCAGCCATTCGGCATAGTCGTCGGCTCCGGCGCGCGAATTGTTGCTCATGATCACCGATGGGTGGTCGAGCACGGTCTGATAGGCGACCTTCATGAACCTTCTCAGACGGCGACGTGGATTGTCCGGCCGGACACTGCGGCAGCAGAGGATGATGCGCGGCACACCGGCCAGCAACGCGGCCACCACCGCGGTGAGGTTGGTCGAGTCCTGCCAGGCATGAACGGCCTGCGGCCGCCGGCGGCGGAACTCTCGCAGCCAGAATGCCATGGGCGCGACCATGTCAGGCGGAAAATGGCGAATTACGCCGGCAAAGGGAGCAACCTCAGGATCCTGGAGGTAGTCCTCAGTCGCCGCCGGATCGGGCACCACGATGTCCACTCCGGTGCCCTCCAGCACCGGCAGGAAGAAGTCGCGCCGCACGCGCGAGGCCAGCGAAATGCAGAAGAGCGACAGGTCGAGCTCGAAGGATGGGTTGCTCAGCCCACGCAGCATGTTGGCGAGCTGGCGCTCGGCGCCACCGGGCGCCAGCGTTGCGCTGATCGCGACGATGCTGCGCGGCTTGGGTTCGTAGGGGACGATGCTGTCGGCGAGCTGCCGCACATGGGCGAACAGACGCTCCGGGATCACGATCTCGCCGACGGTCCGCGGCCCGTGCCGGAGCGCCATATGATCGTAGCCGAGCTCGCGCAACGCCCGAGTCGTCTCGAACAGGCGCCGCGCCACCTCGATATCGGCCGCGGTGAGATCGCGGACGTTGCCTGGCGTGATGTCGCGGCTGTCAAGCAGATGGTGCAGCGCGCCGTCGAGGATGCCCTGCCGGAAATAGTAGAGCCCGAGCTGCGCGTGGAACGCGGCGTTGTCCGGCTGGGCGGCGATGGCCCGCTGGTAGTAGTCGATCGCCCGATCGTCGAATAACGCCGCCGCGCAGGCCCGCGCCAACACGACCCAAGCCTCGGGCGTGGCGCCCAGCGCCGCCTCTGCCTGGGCAACCGCGTCGAGGGCCTCGGCTTCCCGTTCCGCACCGGCGAGATAGAAGATCAGCTCGTGCCAGGCTTCAGCATTCAGCGGCTCGAGCTCGCAGATCCTGCGGAAGTCGACGATCGCCGCATCCACCCGGCCCCTGGTGCGCGACAGCCGGCCGCGATAGCCCAAGGCCGCGACATTGTCCGGGTCGAGCTGGAGGGCGCGATCGTAGTGCTTCTCGGCTTCGTCGAGTCGATCGAGGCGATCGAGCGACCTGCCCAAGCCGACGACCGCGTCGATGCGGTCAGGCGCCACAACCAGATGGTCGCGATAGACCTGCGCGGCCTTTTCCCATTGCTGGCGCGCGCCGTAGAAGCGCGCCAGATCGCCGAGCGCCGCCGTGCTGTGCGGATTGCGCTCGATGGCCCGGCGGTAGTCGCTCTCGGCTTCAGGCAGCCGGCCCATGCGCTCCAACAGACGACCGCGCTGCGCCAAAGGGAATACCGCTTCCGCATCGAGATCAGCGAGCTCCTGCCAGATCTCGAGAGAGCGCTCCCTGGTATCGCGCCGGCGCGCCAGAAGCTGGGCGAGACGCCGCAGAGCCTCGCGGCTTTGCGGGTCGATCCGCAAGATCGCCTGCAGCGCTTCCTCGGTTCCTGGATCGTTGCGGGCATGCAGGATCCGGGCGATTTGCAGTCGCGGCTCTATGGCGTCCGGCGTGAGCTCCGCCAATTTCAGCCACAACGCCATAGCCTCGTCGTGGCGGCGGTCAACGGAGCAAACACGCGCAAGCCCGGTCAGCGCCTCCACATTCGACGCAGCACGGGCAATCGCTTCGCGAAAGGCCTCTTCTGCCTCGGCATGAGACTTGGCGCGGGCGCGCAACCGACCAATGGCGAGCCAGGGCGCTGCCAACCCTGGATCGTGATCGGACCAGCGCTTGTACAGGCGCACCGCCTCCTCCGGCTGGCTGGTCGCAAGCATACGAGCAAGCGCGGGCAAGGCCTCCCCATGAACCGGATCTCGCTCGAGAACGGCGCGAAATTCCGCCTCGGCCTTCTCTGGCCGGTGCCGTCGGGCGTGAATGCGAGCCATCTGGAGACGGGGCGCAACCGAGGCGGGGTCGAGGTCGGCCAGTCTCGACCAGCACGCCAGCGCCCCCTCGGGGTTGCCGTTAAGCAGGATGCGGCCGAGCAGCGCCAACGCGGCTCGATGGTCGGGATTGCGAGCCAAGATTGCCTGTAGCTCTGCCCGCGCCGCGGCACCGTCCCCGGCCTGGTGGCAGGCCGATGCCAGCTCGAAACGAGCCTCCAACCGATCCGGAGCCATCTCGACAAGCCGGGTCCAGGCGCCACGCGCGGCAGTCCAGTTCCCCAGTCGTTTCTGGACCTGGCCAAGCGATTGCCAAACGTCCTGGTTGTCAGGCTCCAGGACTCCCAAGTCGGCAAAAGCACGCGCCGCTGCCGCAAGTTGCCCATCCTCCATGAGCGCCCGTGCCAGCAAGCGCTTAGGTTCGGACGACTGCGGCAGGAGGATATTCAGGCGAACCAGGACATCGATGGCGTCGGCCCATCTCCGTTGACGCAGGTACAAGCGCGACAGGCTGGAAAGAGCGCCAGTGTGGCCGCCAAAACGGTCTAGGATCTGCCGATAGAGAGGCTCGGCTTCATCAAGCCTGCCGTCGTTGTAGGCGGAGCGGGCCGCCTGAAGCAGCTGCTCGGTAGATTTTGGCTTGGGTGCGGCGTCCGGCAGCTCAGCATCCACGAGGGCAGCCGGCACCATCGGCTCCTCGGTCTGGCTACCCGCGAGCCCATCCGCCGCAGCCACAGCGAGGCGGCGCGCCAGCACCAGCGCTTTCGCCTGCTTCTGCAAATCGTGAGTGGCCTTGGGCTCACCGGGCGTCACTGCGGCGAGAAGCTGTTGCGCGCTGGCAAGCAAGGCTTTGCGCTGCTGCGGGCTGGGGATCGTCTCTTCGGCGGCTCCGCCGGCCTCCTCCCTGATCAGCCTTCGGGCACGCGCGAGGATCGCTTCGCGCTCCTGTGGGTCGAGGACCGGCTCCCCAGGCCCAACCTCCCCGGTGACCAGCCTTCGGGCACG